>VGHQ01000001.1 GCA_016868195.1 Betaproteobacteria bacterium
AGCCCACAAATACTGTAAAATGTTCTTTTCTGGGGGATTAGCTCAGTTGGAAGAGCAGCGGATAACTCATGGAATGTTACTTAAGAGTTGGTCAAATAAAAAAAGCCACTAAAAGAGTGGCTTTTTTAAAACATGCTTAGATTAAGCAGCATTTACTTCTTTTTCTTTCGCTTCAATTTTAGGCTGCCTAAATTGATGTAATGATGAGATTTCAATTTTTTTCGGTTTTTGAGATTCAGGAATAATATTCTCTAAACCGATTCTTAGAATGCCATCTTTATATTCAGCGCCTTTGACTTCTATAGTATCGACTAAACGAATCATTTTAGTGAATGATCGAGTGCCAATACCTTTATATAAGTAATTAACTTCACTATCATCATCTTTCTTGGACCCTGTGACTTCTAAAATACCTTCATTCACAGTCACATCAATCTCATCCTGATTGAATCCAGCTACAGCTAACTCAACCACATAACGGGCTTCATCTAATTTAATAATATTATGCGGTGGAAACTTCTCATTGCTCGATTCAAAGCTACCATCCAGCATACTTTCTAGATCTCTAAACATTCTTTCAAATCCAAGGGTGGTTGGATAAAGTTGACCAAATGAAACTTTCATAAAATTCTCCTTTTTAAAATAAGCAAGTTAAACAAACCCTACCCATTAGGCGTAGGGTAGTTCTTTATGAACTTGATGAAAAAATGGGGATACTTTTAAAAATTTCAAGAGTTTTTACGTAAATTTTTAAAGGCGATTTTTCTGATGTTAAAGTTAATAAAAAAGCTTTCATTTACTAGAGCTTTTTGTAATTTGAATTTACTTTGGCTGTTGAACGATTCTTAAATAGGGTTTAATTGTTTTAAACCCATCAGGATATTTCTTCACTGCTTCTTCATTGGACACAGTTGGTGGAATAATCACATCATCACCATGCTTCCAATTTACAGGTGTTGCAACCTGATGTTTAGCATTTAATTGTATTGCATCAAGCAACCTTAAGATTTCATCAAAATTTCTTCCTGCGCTCATTGGGTAGATCAGAATAGCTTTAATCTTTTTATCTGGTCCAATAATAAACACTGATCTAACGGTTGCATTATCTTGTGCTGTTCTTGAGCCTCCACTCGCATTTGGATGAATCATGTCATATAGTTTTGCTATTACCAGATCATCATCACCAATTAATGGATAATTTACAGCATAACCTTGAGTTTCAGTAATATCGCCCACCCATCTTTCATGATCGCTTACAGGATCAATACTTAATCCAATCGCTTTAGTATTTCGCTTATCAAATTCTGGCTTTAACTTAGCCACATAACCTAATTCAGTGGTGCATACAGGGGTGAAATCTTTTGGGTGAGAAAAAAGAATAGCCCAGCTATTTCCAATCCATTCATGAAAATTGATGCTGCCTTCGGTAGTCTTTGCAGTAAAGTTTGGAGATTCATCACCAATACGTATAGTCATAATCAAATTCCTTTAGTAATCTCTATTCACAAATATTAGCACTATGCTTGTTAATATGATTCTAATAAAAATAGTTTATCAAAATAAACCTTTCAACTTCTTTCAATGCTCTTTAATTTAAAACAGTATTCTTTTTAGCGAAGCATTTATGTGTTTGTGTAAAGATTCCTCCTGAATCAAACTCCATCTCTTCTTCTAAAATTCCATTAATCTGATTGAAGCTTATCTTGTGATAAACCTTGGGTTCTTTTCTATCACATTCAATTGTCAATCCAGATTCGCTATCATCCATACATTCTTTTTTAGTGAATATATTTTCTGTGTTTTCATGCTCACCAAGTATCACGACAAACTTATTAAATAAGTATTTTTGAACGACTAATGAACGATTATCCAGAATAAGAAAAGAAATGGGTTCATCACTCTTGTTTAAGTGATTTTTATATTCACATTCGTAGTAAAGATTTTTATATGGATAAAAAGCAAAAGTTACAATAGCTCCAATTAATAATAAAAATAGGGCTAGCATTCTAACTAATGTCGTCTTATGAGGTATTAACCTTTTCATAACTTTTAAGTATAACGCTGTCACCAGCTAACTTTATTTTCTTTTCACTTAAAAATTACTTGAAATGCAGAAAATTTAGGCGTAGTGTTAATTTAATTGCTTTCATAATGCAGATTATAAAACTATAGAAGAGTGCTAGAACAATCAGTGTGCATTCTGATTTGCCCTTCTTTTAATGATTGGAAAATACGATTCGGCGACTAAAAGGAAAAGTACATCATTTTAACTAATCTGTCTGTATTATTTACAGCAATCCAAACACCTTCTTAGGTGTTTTTTATTACACACCCCTAATCCAACCCAAGAGATTTTCACTGAACTAAACCCTCTCGCAAGCCCACAAATACAGTAAAATAATCACTTCTGGGGGATTAGCTCAGTTGGTAGAGCAGCGGACTCTTAAAAATTATAAATTTTATCGTGTCTTACCCTAGCTGCTATGTGCTGCAATGGTTCTAACGGATTCAACAACTCCAAAAAATTAGAGCACACCGAAGCACACCACCGTCAAAACTTTTGACACTCAGACCTTAATTCAAAAATAAATTGCTTGTCCATTTCGGCGTTCAGAATTAGCTGCGCACATGCCGATTGAAAAAAATACTCATGTCGTTGTTGATAATTCACTTTTCATTTATCAGCGTGAAAGAACTTCAGTCTGGCAATACAAATACTTAAAGATAAATGGTATCGATGTTCCACTCGCGAACTTGATATAACCGCTGCTATTCGATCAGCCAATATGATCTTAATGAAAGCACATATGCGTGAACGCTTCCATATAGCACCTACTTCTAGACTATTTCGTGATGTTGCTAAATTAGCGATTAAAAGAATGGAAGAAGAATTACGTGTCGGTGAAGGTCGAGTCATCTATAAAGACTGTATCTTTGTTATCAACAAATACTTAATCCCTGCCTCTCATAATAAATTCATTGATCGTATTTCTTATGATGCCATCCAAGACTTGAGTGTGTAACGTATTAATAAGATGCGAAAGATTCCTGTCAAAAGCACTATGAATACTTTGCTCATAAATAACTTTTAAATTTTGTACCACGCCAATTCGTAGATTAGTAGCACCAACGTCTATACCTATCTGTTGGCTCATATTGTAATCTTGGGTGATGTATTGCGATGATGCCTTTCAATGGCATTTGTAAATAAATTTTCCATTTCAGCACTTAATTGTTGCCACTCAAATTTCCATTGCCAGTTGTTTTCAACCGTCCCTGGGATATTCATTCTACCTGTACTATCTAAATGTAAAATATCTTGCATAATAATAATAGCTATTCGAGCTTTTGAAGCTAATGCTAGATTAATCATATCAGTCGGCATTTGAATTGCACTTCTATCAATATTCAAGTGATTTTGCATATAGCTATAAAAAGTTTGTTTATGAGCATCAATTAAATTTATATACCAACCGATCGTTGTGTCATTATCGTGTGTTCCAATGTAAACGACACTATTTTCTGTAATCTGCTCAGGTAAATAAGGATTATCCACGCTACCATCAAAAGCAAACTGTAATATTTTCATTCCAGGTAAATTAAAAGTATCACGTAAGGTATTTACTTCTGGGGTGATGATTCCTAAATCTTCAGCAATTAGAGTTAATGATGGTAAATAATTTTTAATTGCCTTTAATAAATCTATTCCCGGGGCTTTAACCCAAACGCCCTTAATTGCTGTTCTTTCAGTCACAGGAATCTCCCAGGCTGCTTCAAGGCCTCTAAAGTGGTCGATGCGCACCATATCAAACATTGTATTTTGTGTTCGTATTCTCTCTAACCACCACTGAAAGCCATCTATTTTCATCATATCCCAATCATAATGTGGATTTCCCCAGCGCTGGCCTGTCTCTGAGAAGTAATCTGGAGGTACGCCTGCAACAACTGTCATATTGAGATCATAGTCCAACTTGAATAGCTCTGGACGAGCCCAAACATCAGCACTGTCATAAGAAACAAAGATTGGAATATCGCCAAATAAAATAATATTTCGGTAATTTGCATATTCTTTGAGGGCGTGCCATTGTTGAAAGAATATGTATTGAGAAAATTTTATTAAGGATGACTTATCAGCATAATCAATATGAGCTTGTCTGATGACATCTTTTTCTCGTAATCTAATTGGTATGGGCCAATCATGCCAACAAGTAAGATGGTAATGTGCTCTAAACACCATAAATAAAGAAAAATCGTCAAGCCAATGACGCTCACGTTCGCAAAAGCTTAAAAAATCATCATAAGCATGGGGAATATTTGATTGCTTAAAATTGTTAAATGCTTTTTGAATTAAATCTTCTCGATTGATATCTGAACTTAGATCGCTTTCAGTCAACCAACCTTGTTTTTTTAGTATTTCTAGACTAATTAGAGCTTGATTTCCTGCATGTGCTGATAAGCATTGATAAGGTGAACCATCTCCATGTGGCTGATTAATTGGCAACATTTGCCAAACTGATGCACCTGTTCGCGCGAGAAAATCAATAAATTTAAATGCGTCCTCACCCAAGTCACCTCCAGGTAGCGAGGTAATATGTAGTAAAACTCCCGCACGTCTTTGATCCAGTTGGTGAGGAATGGAAGACAAGACTAAGAACTTTCTTGGCCACGTCTCATAGTACCACCTAAAGCAGGATCTCCAATACCCCGGCTAATCGGACGATTTAGATTTTCAGGAATTGGGAGTTTTAGTAAACGATATAAATTACTTAAATTTCTTCGATATAATTTATCAAAGCTATCAACGCTTATCGAGGAATTATAATCACCGAACCACCAGAACCAATCTGAACCCTCACATATTGATAACTGGCGTTCACAAGCTAATATTTCAGAATCACTCAGCTGGCCTAATTCCATCACTTGATCGTATTGTTTTTTTGCATCGCATAAAACATCCCAGCCTAAATTTTTATCAGTTGATCCAATCCAAGTACTAAAGTTTCCATAAACCCAGCTGCCAGAGGCTATTTGCTCTATAGTAGGGGTATCGATTTTCGTATCTTTCGCGAAGAGCTCAATGATGTCATTGAACTTTGTCATTTCAATAAACGAGTGTTTCGTCAGTGCTTCATATAACTCGCTCAAGAAATAAAATGCATTATAAGGAAAGTATTCCCAAGCATTTTCACCATCTAAAATAATACTAACCACGCGATGTTCGCCGCTTTCATTCGCGTTATAAATATTCTCTAAATAACCAATAAAGTCGGCTACGGCATTACTCGCATGTAGTTTTGAATATTCAAAACCAATTTTATCGGACAATTGATCATCTCTAAAAAAACAGATAATTTCATTAATACCGTTTCTTACACGATATGGCCGATACAAGTAATCATTTCGACTTGGAATTGCTCCACTTTCAAAAGATTTAAGAAGGCTATTTGTCAAGACACCCTCACTGGTGGCGGCCCAAGTGACACCATGTTCTGCCATGAGAGAGAGTCCATCAAAAGATACTGCACCCTCTGAGGGCCACATTCCTTTTGGTTTTTCACCAAATCTCTTTTGATGAGATTTTTGAGCAGACTCAATATGGGCTATAGCTCTTAATCGTCCACCAGGGTAACTACTGCAGGCAGGCAATGGAGCTAATGGCGTGGCGTCGCGCGTTGAATTAAAGTCTAAAAGTAAAGGTAAAATTGGATGGTAGTGAGGCGAGCTAGAAATATCAATTTGCCCTGTTTGTTGAAGTTTTTTATATCGAGGAATTAATCCTGAAATCAACTCGCCGATAAGTTTGAAAAGTTTTGTACGCTCTGCAAATTTAAATTGAGAGCCTTTTTTTAATAGCTCTTGCACAAATTGATTATGGCGTTTAATACTTTCCCCCATCCATGCAAGGTGATACCAAACTAATAAGTCAGCCATATATTGACCAGATAGATAATTTGAGGCAGTTGAATCTTCTGCCCTAAGCGCATTGTAAATATTTAATAGGCGCTGGTAATGTAAAAAAGGCTCAAGCATTTTTTCATGATGGCTTCTGAAACAGCTATCGACAATTAAACAACGTTCCTCCGTATTTAAATATTCTAGATTTTCGCGAGCTAGGAATGCCAGCAATGGGTCACGGATATGTCCGCTGGTAAATTGATTTTCATAGTCTTCCAGTTGATCAAGAAGGACAGGCACAAAGTTGAAAGTCACTCGTGCTTTAGGGTTAGCCTCCAAGTGGAAAGCCATATCGGTGTAATCTTTAATAGCGTGAAGATATGTCCATGGCAAAATATATTTGCCAGAGATTGTATCCCGATAATCGGGTTGATGCATATGCCAATAAAGATTTAAATAAAGTTTAGGTTTTTGAACCGCTTGCATTACTACCCCTCAATTTTTTATTTTATCAAAAATCAAACTCGAGATGATAGCTGGTCCAGCATTGTCTTTGTCACTAAGGTGACACCTTTTTCTGAAACGTAAAAACGCTTTCTATCCACATCAGAGTTTAATCCTATTTCCATCTTGTCAGGAATAGAAACACCTGTATCTACAATCGCACGGTTCAACTTAACATGTCTTCCAACGTTAACGTCGGGCATTAAAACAGAATTTTCAATTTCACAATAACTATGCACATTTACATTAGAAAATAGAACAGATTGATTGATCCGCGCGCCACTGATAATACAACCTCCAGAGACAAGTGAATCGGTAGCAAGGCCTCTTCTATTATCATTATTAAAGACGAACTTAGCAGGCGGAAGTTGTTCTTGATAGGTCCAAATTGGCCACTGATGATCGTATAAATTTAACTCAGGCGTCACTTTTGTTAGTTCTATATTGGCTTCCCAATATGCATCAACCGTCCCGACGTCACGCCAGTAGCAAACTCCATTATTTGTAGCGATACAGCTATCTCCAAATCGATGAGCGAATACGCGATATTTATGAATGATTTCAGGAATTATATTTTTACCAAAGTCATGTTCCGATTTTGAAATGTAAGCATCTCGAAATAACTGTTCGTATAAAAAAGTAGGATTAAATACGTAAATGCCCATACTTGCAAATGCCTGATTTGGTTCATTGGGTAATGGATTGGGATGATTAGGTTTCTCTTTAAAGTCAATAACCCGATCACTTTCATCTACCTCAATCACACCAAATCCACTTGCTTCTTCAATCGGTACATTAATACAAGCGACAGTCATATCTGCTTGATTTCTTACGTGGCATGCCAACATTTGGCTATAATCCATTTTGTATACTTGGTCGCCGGCTAAAATCAATATGTATTCAGCACCAATATTGCGAATAATATCTAAGTTTTGAAAGATCGCATCTGCTGTCCCTTTATACCAGTTTTCCGCCACACGCTGCTGTGCAGGCCAGATTTCAACAAACTCATTAAATTCACCGCGGAGAAAGCCCCAACCGCGTTGAATATGCTGTATGAGGCTATGTGATTTATATTGAGTTGCTACTCCAATTCGTCTAATACCTGAATTGATACAATTTGACAAAGGGAAATCAATGATACGAAATTTACCTCCAAACGGAACAGCTGGTTTAGAGTTGCTCTCAGTCAAATCCCTCAGTCGCACTCCCCGCCCACCAGCTAGGATAAGTGCTACGGTATTTTTAGTGAGGTTACTGATAAATCTTTGTGAAGTAATCTCTTGTTGCATGATCCTCGCTCCTGTAATTTATAGTTTGATAATTGACACAAATCAGAACAAAGCACGAGATAAAAGGTGGTTTGAAATTTTTATGCAATCTTTACTTCTTTATTATAGTCACGTTAAATGATTACAATCTAAGAACATTTTATGTTTCAACAAATATTTATGAAATTTTTATTTTGCCAAAATCTAAAGAAAATTATCAGATCCAACTAATTATAGATGCCAAACATCACAACCCTTTTTCATTTCTTGGTTTACACAAAGAAAAAAATGAGAAAAGTTTAAGTGATTTAAATATTTTTCGCACATTTCAACCATATGCGTCAAATGTATCACTTAAAACAAAGAGGGGATGGCGAAAGGTAAAGAAAATCCATGAAAGTGGTTTATTTGAGTGGAGTGGAGCACATGAAGTTAGGGTGCCATGCGAAATTCGTATCCACCAAAATGAAAAAGTTTTTAAAACCTTTGATGTGTACTCCTTCACTTCAATGCTTTCAAGCGATGAGTTGTATCTTTTTGGAGAAGGTAATTTAAAGGAAGCCTACAAGGCTCTGGGTGCCCACTTATGTGAGCACCAGGGTGTTTCTGGAGTTCGATTTGCAGTCTGGGCTCCAAATGCAGAGCGAGTCAGTGTAATTGCTGACTTTAATAAGTGGGACGGCCGAATACACCCAATGCGATCACATGGCTCCAGCGGTATCTGGGAAATTTTCATTCCAGACGTATTATTAGATACGCTATATAAATTTGAAATTCGTCAACGTGACTCAGGAAATATCCTCTTTAAAACAGATCCATATGGTTTTCGATTTGAGCCCAGACCAGGCACTGCTGCAAAAGTAAGTGTGCTAAATAAATACCAATGGCAAGATCAAGTTTGGCTAAATCAACGAGGTCAGGTGGACTGGTTACATGCACCATTTAACTGCTATGAAGTACATCTCGGTTCTTGGAAACGAAATAGCAACGGAGAGTTTCTTAATTTTTATGAGTTAGCAGATCAACTAATTCATTATGTGAAGGAAATGGGTTACACGCACATTGAATTGATGCCTGTTTCTGAACATCCCTTGAATGAATCATGGGGTTATCAAACTACAGGCTACTTTGGTGTATCCAATCGATATGGGACACCTGAAGATTTTCGATATTTTATAGATGCTTGTCATCAGGGAAATATTGGGGTGATCTTGGATTGGGTACCAGGTCATTTCCCCAAAGATGATTGGGCCCTTGCACGCTTTGATGGCACAGCTTTATACGAGCATGAAGATTTTAGGTTAGGTGAGCATCAAGATTGGGGTACATACATTTTTAACTATGGCCGTAATGAAGTTAGAAACTTTCTGATTTCCAATGCATATTATTGGTTGAATGAATTTCATATTGATGGTCTTCGTGTGGATGCAGTGGCTTCAATGCTTTACCTTGATTATTCTCGTAAACCAGGTCAGTGGCTTCCTAATAAATATGGTGGCCGTGAAAATCTTGAGGCCATTGAGTTTCTAAAACAGCTCAACATAATGGTGCATCAGGACTTTCCTGGTGCCTTTACGATTGCTGAAGAATCTACTGCGTGGCCGATGATTTCCCGTCCTATCTATTCAGGGGGCTTGGGTTTTTCCATGAAATGGAATATGGGATGGATGCATGATACGTTATCGTATTTTAAAAATGATCCGATTCATAGACGCTATCACAATGACCAACTTACATTTGGTCAGCTTTACGCATATAGTGAAAATTTTGTATTGCCTTTTTCACACGATGAAGTGGTTCACGGAAAGCATTCGCTACTCGATAAGATGCCCGGTGACACGTGGCAGAGGTTTGCTAATTTACGTTTGTTAGCAACATATCAAATATGTAGCCCAGGTAAAAAACTTAATTTTATGGGAAATGAATTTGGCCAGGGTAGAGAGTGGAATGTTAATTCAAGTTTGGATTGGCATTTACTTAACGAAGGGTGGCATCAAGGTATAAAACGCGCAAGTCATGACCTTAATCATTTGTACAAAAATTTACCAGCACTCTATGAGTTGGATTTTCAACCTGCGGGTTTTGCATGGTTAGAATGCCAAGATGTAGATCAATCGGTTTTAAGTTATCTTCGTAAGGATAGAAATGAAAGTTTTATTGTTGCCGTATTTAATTTTACTCCGGTGCCTCGTCATAATTATCGCTTAGGAGTCCCTCGAGTAGGACTATATGAAGAGATTTTTAATAGTGATTCTGAATATTACGGCGGTAGCAATATCAGTAACGGAAAGGAAATTAATACTGATTTCATCGCATGGATGGGGCACCCGCAATCTATTTCCATTAGTCTTCCTCCGTTAAGCGGAATAATTTTAAAAATCAAATGAGTTGATTTTACTAATCTTAGCTACAAAATTGTACCTTGATTAGGCTCATTGCATTCAGTATGATGCAGAGCGTCATCCCACTAAATCGAGAGCAACTACATTGCGCATTTTATTCGTTACCCCCGAAGCTTTTCCATTAATAAAAACAGGTGGTTTAGCAGATGTTAGTGGAGCCCTTCCTGCCTCTATGAAGAGGCTCGGTCATGACATACGAATTTTGATTCCAGGTTATCCAACTGTTTTAAAAAAAATTATAAATTCGTCCTTTTTGTGTACTTTGTACAATATTCCAAGTATCGAGGCAGTAAATATCTTAATTGGAGAAATGCCAGATACAGGAGTTCCAGTCATGGCGATTCAATCTGATTTACTCTATGACCGACCGAGCGGTCCTTATGGTGATGAAAACGGCAAAGATTGGGATGATAATGCGATACGCTTTGGCATACTTTCTTTTGTGGCAGCTAGATTGAGTCGCGAAGATAGTCCAATGAAAGATTGGATACCGGACCTTGTTCACTGTAATGATTGGCAAACTGGACTAGTCCCTGCTTATTTGCATTTTATGCGACATGATCATCCAAAAATAAAACAGGCTAAATCCTTATTTAGTATTCACAACATGGCTTTTCAGGGTTGTCATACCCCTCAATGGTTGGGTCCATTAAATCTTCCTGCTAAAAGTTTTCAGATTGAAGGGCTAGAATATTATGGGCAATTATCTTTTTTAAAAGCAGGAATTTTCTATGCAGATGGACTCTCTACAGTCAGTCCAACCTATAGTAAAGAAATTCAAAAGAAGGAATATGGTTTTGGCTTGCAAGAATTACTTACCAAACGCGGTAATGAAATTCATGGCATCCTGAATGGCTTTGATACAAAGGAATGGAATCCAGCGACAGATAAATATTTAGAATATCATTACAATGACAAAAAAATAGCTGGTAAAGCGAAAGTAAAAAATGCTTTATTAGCAAAACTGGGATTAACAATTCATGCAAAGACCCCCTTATTAGGTGTGATTAGTAGATTGACTTATCAAAAAGGTCTCGATATGTTGCTGGAGTGTGCTGAGACGTTAATCGAGCATCATCATTGTCAGCTTGCAATTTTAGGTAGTGGTGAAAAGAGTTTTGAGCAAAGTTTTCAAAATCTTGCCAAAAAATTCCCAGAGCAAGTCAGTACTAATATTGAATATAACGAGGAACTCTCACACAAAATTATGGCAGGGAGTGATATTTTTATTATGCCATCTCGCTTTGAGCCCTGCGGACTCAATCAAATGTACGGCTTGCGTTATGGCACGCCACCTGTTGTCTCTAACACAGGTGGACTTGCTGACTCTATTGTTGATAGTAATGAAGTAACAATAGGTAACGACACCGCCACAGGATTTGTTATGCCTGAGATTAATACTTATCAATTACTTGCCGCAACGAGGCGCGCGATTAATAGCTTTCATGATGAAACAACTTGGAAAAAAATCCAAACTAATGGTATGCGTCAGAATTTAGATTGGTCGAATAGTGCTCAACGCTATGTTGAAATGTATGAGGAAATTCTTAATAAGTAATGGCGTTGAATGGACACCGTCACAATTAGTTTTTTAATCACCTTAATTTACAAAATAGATACAAAACTCCAGGAAGGCTTGTTTCTTGCTAAGGTAAAATGGCAATTAATTAATTAACCAGCGCCTTCAGCGTGTCATTTTAAAAAAGAAGCAAATCATGGCCAAAACTAAATCAATAGTCTCAAGTATCACTAACGCAAAAACCTCTGCCAAAGAGGCTTTGCAAAACCATATGGTTTACTCCATGTTTAAGACAGAAGAGGTTGCAACCCCTCGCGATTGGTATTCAACCACCGCATATACCGTACGCGACCATGTGATTGAGCGCTGGGTTAAAACAGTTGAGGCTTACGCTGAGCAAGATCCAAAGCGTGTTTATTATTTATCGCTTGAGTTTCTAATTGGCCGGATGCTGTCTAATGCCGCACTAAATTTGGGCATGGATGCTGAAGTGCGCGAGGGCCTAAATGAGCTTGGTCACAAAATGGAAAATGTGGTCGAAATGGAACCAGATGCGGCGCTAGGTAATGGCGGTTTGGGTCGATTGGCTGCTTGTTTTTTGGATTCTATGGCAACCATGGATATTCCTGGAACTGGTTATGGTATTCGATATGAATACGGTATGTTCAAACAGTCAATTCATAATGGTCAACAAATTGAGAATCCTGACGATTGGTTACGTTACTCAAATATTTGGGAATTTCAACGTCCAGAAAATACGTATACGGTAAAATTTTATGGTCATCTAGTCGAATTTGCCACTGAGCGCGGAAACGAAAGTCATTGGGTTAATACTGATTCAGTTGTTGCAATGGCCTATGACATACCAATTCCTGGTTATGAAACAGAAACAGTTAACAATCTTCGTTTATGGTCAGCTAAGGCTGCGAAAGAATTTGATTTGCGGCACTTTAATGATGGTAATTATGAACTTGCTGTTGAAAGTCGCAATACGACTGAAAGTATCTCAAAAGTTCTTTATCCAAACGATGTTTCTGCCTCTGGCCGAGAGCTGCGACTGAAACAACAATATTTCTTTGTTTCAGCATCTATTCAAGATATTCTTCATAGTTTTTTACTCAAGCATAAAGATTGGAAAAAACTACCAGAAAAAATTGCCATTCAATTAAACGATACTCATCCTGCAATTGCTGTCTCGGAAATGATGTATCAATTAGTAGATGTGCATCGTTTAGATTGGAGTCTTGCTTGGAGCTTGGTTGAAAAGATTTTTGCTTATACTAATCACACACTCATGCCAGAAGCTCTTGAGACTTGGCCTGTTGAATTGTTCGATAGGCTATTGCCACGTCATTTAGCGATTATCTATCGAATTAATCACGAGTTCCTAGAGATGGTCAATCATCATTTCCCAGGTGACTCTGAATTGTTAAGTCGTGTTTCGATTATTGATGAAACCCATGGTCGTCGCGTGCGCATGGCTCATTTGGCTGTTATTGGTAGCCATACAGTTAACGGTGTCGCGGCATTGCATAGTGAGTTGTTAAAAGCCACTTTATTTGCCGATTTTCATCGGATCTATCCAAATAAGTTCGTGAATGTTACGAATGGCATTACGCCACGTCGCTGGTTGAATCAATGTAACAAAGAGTTAACGTCATTGATGGAAAAGGTTATCGGTAAAGGCTTCCAGAGAGATTTAGATAAATTAAAATTGCTGACTCCGCTATCAGAAGATGCTGAATTTAGAGAAGCCTTTCGTGCTGTTAAACATAAAAATAAAGTACGTTTGGCTAACAAAATTGAAGGCCTGACTGGCGTAAAACTTAATCCAAATAGCTTGTTTGATTTGCAAATTAAGCGTATCCATGAGTATAAGCGCCAATTGCTGAATATATTGCATGTGATTACCTTGTATAATCGTATTCGTTTTGGGCAAGCCAAAGATGTAACACCACGCACCATAATTTTTGGAGGCAAGGCTGCGCCTGGCTATTGGATGGCTAAGTTAATCATTCGTTTGATTAACGACGTGGCTGCAATTGTTAACGATGATCCAGCTATTGGCGATAAACTTAAAGTAGTGTTTTATCCTAACTATGAGGTCTCAGCTGCCGAATTACTTTTCCCTGGTAGTGATTTGTCAGAGCAAATTTCAACTGCAGGTACTGAGGCTTCAGGTACCGGTAATATGAAGATGGCCTTAAATGGCGCCCTTACCATTGGCACTTTAGATGGCGCTAACGTTGAAATTATGGAAGAAGTGGGTGCTGAAAATATTTTCATCTTTGGTTTAACTACGAACGAAGTTGCGGCTACTAAAGCAGGTGGGTACAACCCTTGGGACTATTACCATGGCAATTCTGAACTTAAACAAGTGCTGGATATGATTGCGGGTGGTTTCTTCTCTGTAGAAGAGCCAGATCGTTATCAGGCTATATTTGATAACTTACTCCATAAGGGCGATCATTATTTATTGCTTGCTGACTATGCGAGTTATATTGAAACTCAAGAAGCCGTCAGTGCACTTTATCAAAACCAAGAGGAATGGACCCGTCGTGCAATCCTAAATGTTGCACGTATGGGTAAATTTTCCAGTGACAGAACGATAAATGAATATGCTAAGAATATTTGGAAAGTGAAAGCCCTAAAGCATTAATCCTGGGGGATTAGCTCAGTTGGTAGAGCAAATAAATAATTGTGAAAAATTATCGTTGTAATTAATTATAAAGAACTATTTTCTTGATAAAGTGAATATTCATTTCCATTGACCTTACTCCAAAAACTTTTCATATACTTAGCATCAAATCTCTTTATTGAGAATGAGTCTCCATATTTAGATAAGAGCCCTCGTTTTAAAATATACTGAGACATCATCTCACCAAAAACTGGAGCAAATTTAAATGCTTGTCCCGAACCCAAGCAGTGTATTAAATTTTTGATTTTTGAATCAGGTCCTAATATAAATTTTAGATCGGGGGTGATATCAAAATAAGATCGATAGCCTGATGAAAATACGGTGTTATTTAAATTTTTAAATCGCTTGTGAGCAATTTCTTCATATAATTTTATTTGAGAGTAATTCTGCATCTGATTTGTTGGGTCATTAATAAAATCTGCACCAATCACAGAAATAGGATTGTCAGCAAAATTAGTGCTTGTTTCATGCACCCCTCTTTTTCTGGGTTGATGCATATGTATTTCACCGTCTCGCCAACTTCGGAAATAAGCCCTATTCACATAATCTGCAATGATAGGCATTACGGCTTTTTTTGATGAAAGACTACTTAACCAGTTAACAACATAGACAGGTTCAACGCTCACAGGGATGGATATACCTGCTTTTGAAAATAAATTGGCACTCCATGGGCCTGCAGCGTTGATAACATAATCAGCTTTGATGACATGATTAGTTGTTATTATTTCTGTAATATTTCCATTTGAATTTTTTTTGAATCTTAGAACTTCTTCTTTTTCAAATAAAGTGACGTTAGATTGAGTAATACCCTCATATAAACCTTTTCTCACATATGCTGGATCGAGTTGAATAGCATCTGGCTCATGATAAAAGACTTCATCGTCATATAAATTCACAAAGTCTGGGCATATTTTATTTGCAGCATCTTGTGTAATTTTCTTAAAATTTATGGGAATTGTTTTTAAATCTTTTGCAAGCTGGTCCCATTTTTCATTCGTTGAATTTTTATCTTTTTTGGCTATCCATAGGGCTCCAAATTTTTCAAGTTCAATTTCTACCCCCCAGATAGCTTTGAGATTAAGCCACATATCTGTCGAAATTTGTCCTAATTTAGCAGCTACAATATCAGCATTTGCTGATCTGACTATGCCTGAATGTCTTATCGATAAGGCACTCCCTAAAACATTCTTTTCAATTAAACATACCGATTCAGGTTTGCCTCCAGTATTTTTTAAATGTCTAGCCAATGAAATAGCAGAAGCTGCACCGAGACAACCCCCTCCAATAACTACTGTATGAAATTTTTTCATAAGATCAAACCTTAGTTATCATTTCCTTTTTGCACTTGATGTATTCGTAGGTTTATCAGTGATAGAGAGCCCTGGTTTGAAAGCTTTTTTAATGTATTGATCGCCTTCTTTAGTAATCACAGTTATCCAATTCGTGCCCCATTTAATAATAGCTTGCCCATCTTTTTCTTCCCAATTCCCGTATTTCATATCTTTACCATGAGTGCCAGATGCAGACCCATCCTCGTTAAGAAAAATCTCAAAAGGATCTTTATTTGTATCTGCTAAAACCCATGATCCACTGAATTCTTTGGCAAATAGTGTGCCCGATAAAATGAGAGATATAGTAAAAACCAATAAAAGGTTTAATACTTTACTAAATTGAATTTTCATATAACTTCCTTTTTTGCTGTGGATTCATGCACTACTATACAACTATTATTTAACATTAATATTACTTTAAACCGCCTTATTATTCTAGAAAATGCTGAAGACTTTAAGAATTTAAAAAAAGTCGTTTTAAACGACTTTTTAAAAATATATTTGCTTACACACCCCTATTCCACCTCTGCCAAAATCCCCCGCCTAGAAAGAATATGATCCTGGACCGATATTGAATGCCATGGAGAAGCTCATTAGGCTATATGGGTTGTCTGGAACTTTAACTTCTCATCATTTTGTTTAAAGAAGGGCTTAAGATAAAGAGAATTATACCAGCTGATATGCTGATGGTCGCAAGAAAAGGATATAACGAGAAGTCGCTATTTCTTAGAATTGACTCAAGTGTTCCAGACATGTAACCCGCTATAGCACTAGACAGAAGCCAAACTCCCATTAGTAATGCACTTAATTTTGACGGACTCACTCTTGACACCATGGCCAAGCCTACAGGTGAGAGCATCAATTCCCCAGCTGTGTGTATCGCATAAACCATAAACAGCCACTCAGGCCCAACTCGCCCTAAAGTATCCGATAGGTTTTGAGCGTGAGACATTACCAGAAATCCAAGACCAAGAATAATCATTCCTAGGGATTGTTTACCGATATCGCTCAATGAGTATTTACTGCTATCTAACTTGATCCAGATTATTGAAAATAAGGGTGCCAACAAAATAATCAAAGCAGGGTTGATGGCCTGAAATGATGATGTTGGAATTAAAAAACCAAATAATTCCCGATTTGTGTTTTGTTCTGCAAATAGGGTCATGGTGCCTCCAGCTTGCTCAAACCCTGTCCAAAAGACAATCACAAAAAGCATCACAATTAAGATAGCAATCACCCTAGACCAATCTGATTTACTCATTGAATGGTTTGATTTAGGAGCAGTCGAAGAAAGTTCGCCAGGAGAATTTGATTTTGAATTAAGCAAATACACCAAGACTCCGGCAAGCAGGGATAACTCAAGGATCAACTTTTGAATTTTGGAAAGTGAATCCAACCATGGGCTAAAAAACTCAAAGCTGTAAATAGTTGCAAAAACAAAAGTAGCTGAAGCACCCACCCATATCAAAATTAATTTGGTATCAGAAAAATCAACTGGATTTTGATGTTCCTTTAACCCAATGCGACCTAACTTATCCTGCCCCATCAGCAATTGAATAGCCCCAAATGTCATGCCGACTCCTGCACATGCAAAACCATAATGCCAACCCACTCTCTCACCCAAAGTGCCAGCTACTAAAGGAGCCAAAAAGGCCCCTAAATTAATTCCCATATAGAATATAGAATACCCAGCAGATCTTTTGCCCTCTTCCCCAAGACCATAAAGCTCGCCGACAAGTGACGATGCATTTGGCTTAAAAAATCCATTACCCACAATTAGTAACCCCAAGGCTACATAGAGTAATGATTCAAAAACCATACAAAAATGTCCGAGTACCATTAAAAAAGCGCCAATTAAAAGAGCTCTTCTTTTACCTAAATATTTATCAGCAATTGCTCCACCATAGATTGGGGTAAGATAAACAAGCCCTGTGTAAATCCCATATAATTCAAGCGCATTATCTCTTGAAAAAGAAAGTGAGTTAATTAGATATAAAACAAGAAGTGAGCGCATGCCATAGTAACTAAAGCGCTCCCACATTTCTGCAAAAAATAATACCCTTAGCCCTGATGGTTGATGAGAGTCATTCCGAAACTCATTGCTTAAACGCTCTGATAGTCTTCCTTGATTTATTTTTGAATTGTTATCTAACATGATTGCTGACCTATATTTTTATAGGCAAACTTTATATCATTTGCTTTAAAGTTAATAGATTGACCAATTTACTAGTGAGGAACTAAACTAGTTCGCCTGAAGCTTCTGTTTAGCCCGCAAATGAGGTAGAAGTTTTTTGGAAGCAATTCTTGCAAGCACACCACAACATACCACGCATAAAAAAAAGCCACTACTAAGAGTGGCTTTTATGAAACAAATAAATTATAAGATTTACTCAGCGTCCTTAAAAACAGCTAAAGCACCTATTAACTTTCCATCTTTATCAGTAAGTGGTGCTACCTTAGAATCAACTAGTTTCCCAAATAACATTAACCTACCACTATAAGATTTTTTCTTAAGCAATGCCTTATATCCTGGATAGTTCCGGTCCATCTTAGTATTGATTGCAGGATTGCCATTTTCATCGATCAAGGTGGTATCGGTGCGAATGAAGTCATGACCATCGAATGAGAATATAGTGCTACCTAACTCTGCAAAACTGAATGATGAAAAACAAAGGAAACAGATAAAGATAATTTTTTTCATGATATTGACTTTAATGAATAAAAAAAGAATATGATTTATGCCTCAAAACCATATTTAATGTTGCACTTTAAAAATAAGTAATTCAAGTAGAAAATCTATTTTCTACCTATACACCCCTGTTCCGCCCCTGCCAAAATCCCTCGCCTTGAACCCTCTAAAACGCAGACAAATACTGTAAAATATTCCTTTCTGGGGTATTAGCTCTACTAATAATTAAAAGTTTAACAAGCTCACGAAGCCTAACTAAGCTATCAAATGTCTGACTCATTTTTTAAATCTTGCCTATCGATTATGAATTTAAAATGACAGAAATCTTTAATCTATTATTTTGACAATATCATCAGTAACTTTTTTTGCATCTCCAAATACCATGATAGTTTTATCTAAATAAAACAAATCATTATCTAGTCCTGCATAACCTGGTGACATTGAACGTTTATTTACAATAATAGTCTTCGCTTTATAAGCTTCTAAAATAGGCATACCATAAATAGGACTGCCTGGTTTTTTTGCTTGCGGATTAACGACATCGTTTGCTCCAATTACAAGGACAACATCTGTTTCAGCAAACTCATTGTTAATATCTTCCATTTCGACAATCATCTCGTAAGGAACATCTGCTTCGGCCAAAAGGACATTCATATGACCAGGCATTCTTCCTGCAACTGGATGAATTGCATATTTTACTTTAATACCTTTGCTGATAAGTTTTGTAGTTAATTCTTGTAAAGTATGCTGAGCTCTTGCTACAGCTAAGCCATACCCAGGTACAATAATTACTGAATCTGCATTTGATAATAAAAATTCAACATCCTCAATCGAGCCTGATTTTGATATTTTTTGACTTTGAGAAGCATCGTCTATTGCAGCAGTGACTGAACCAAAGCCTCCTAACAACACAGAAACAATAGAACGATTCATTGCTTTACACATAATATAAGAAAGAATTGCGCCTGAAGCTCCCACACAAGCGCCTGCAATGATTAAAACAGAGTTATTAAGAGAAAAGCCGATACCTGCGGCAGCCCATCCTGAATAACTATTTAGCATCGAAACTACAACTGGCATATCTGCACCACCGATTGGAATAATAAGAGTTACTCCAAGAACAAATGCAATAAGGCACATTAAAAGAAATATAGAAGTATTGTGTGTACTATAAAAAAAGATGCCTGCTGAAATCATTGCAATAAATAAAAATAGATTTAAAAGATGCTGGCCTTTAAATTGAATCATTTTTGCACTAAATTTTCCAGAAAGCTTTCCAAATGCAACGACTGAAGCTGAAAACGTAATAGCACCAATAAAAGCGCCAATACATAATTCAACTCTCTGAGCATCACTATGAACATCGCTTGTATTAAATACTGCAGCAATTGCAATGAGCACGGCTGCTAGACCTACAAAGGAATGCATTAAAGCAACAAGCTCAGGCATGCTTGTCATCTCAACTTTTTTAGCTGCAAAAATTCCAATTACTGCGCCAATCAATATTGCAATACCTACCATAGGAAGAATTAAGTTATGCCCAATATTAAATGTAGTTAAAATTGCAACTGCCATTCCAATCATACCGAGTGTATTTCCTAGTCTAGATGTTTGAGGTGAGGAAAGCCCTTTAAGAGAAAAGATAAATAATACTGCTGATAATAAATATAATAATGAAGCCATGATTTAATCCTTGTTGATACGTTCTTTCTTTTTAAACATATCTAACATTCTTTTTGTCACCATAAACCCCCCAAAGATGTTGACTGAGGTCAGTAATATCGCAATGAATGCTAATACACTCGTTAAGTTAATTTCATGGTCATTGATAGGGATAGCTTGTAAAATTGCACCTACAATCACAATGCCAGAAATAGCATTGGTCACAGACATAAGAGGTGTATGCAAAGCAGGTGTGACATTCCACACAACGTGATAGCCAACAAATATAGCTAATACAAAAATTGAAATATTTTGGATGGTCATCAAATCCATTATATGTTTACCTTTCTTTCATTAAATAGCTTACCTTCACGAGTCATTAACGATGCACTCAGTAATTCATCATCATAATTAATCTCTAACTGTCCATCAGAATTGATTAATAATTTCAAAAATTCATATACATTCTTTGCAAAAAGTACTGATGCGTCATGGCTCACTAAACTTGGAAGATTTGTATAGCCCACAATAGTAACGCCTTTATGTTCAATGACTTGATCTGCTTGAGTTAATGGGCAATTACCACAACCGCCTTGTCCTGTTCCTGCAGCAAGATCAATAATGACGGAACCTTGTTTCATACCCTCTACAGTATCCTTAGAAATGAGCTCTGGGGGAAACATGCCAGGAATAAGCGCTGATGTAATAACAATATCTGCTCTCATTGCATGTTCTGATACAACACTTGCCTGTCTTTTTAACCATGCTGCAGGCATTTTTTGAGCATACCCACCTTGTCCTGACGCAATATTTTTTTCCTCTTCGGTTTCGAATGGAACATCGATAAATTTTGCGCCAAGAGATTCGATCTGTTCCTTAACTGCAGGCCTCACATCAGATGCTTCTACAATTGCGCCTAATCTTTTAGCAGTTGCAATCGCTTGCAGTCCAGCAACACCAGCACCTAAAATCAAAACTCGGGCTGCCTTCACTGTTCCAGCTGCGGTCATAAGCATAGGCATAAATTTTTTATAAAATTGCGTAGCCAATAGTACAGATTTATAACCGGATATATTTGCTTGTGAAGATAAGGCATCCATGCTTTGAGCTCTTGAATTTCGGGGAAGTGCTTCGAGCGCAAAACTTATTAAACCCTGATTAGCCATGATTTCTTTTAATGAGTTATTAAAAGGTTCTAGCAAACCAATAATAATAGTGTCCTTTTTAAGAAATTTAATTTCATCAGGACTTGGCGCACGAACTTTTAGAATAATTTCTTTCTCAATGACTTTACTTTTGGGTTCAATAATTGCGCCCTCGTCTATAAATGCTTGGTCTGAAATGTGAGCCTTTATCCCTGCATCTTTTTCAATAAATACCTCGCATTGCATTTGAATAAGTTTTTTAACAATTTCAGGCGTGATGGCTATTCGACTCTCACCATCTGCTATTTCTTTAAGAACACCAATTTTCATTTGTAGGTAATAAAAAAATATATAGGCCACTATATTACCAAAATTACCTCAAATATAATCCTAATTAATAAGATGCAAAAAAGTACTTCACAACATGACCAAAATCCCACGCCTTGAACCTTCTGCCTAGCCCACAAATACTGTAAAATGTTCTTTTCTGGGGGATTAGCTCAGTTGGAAGAGCAGCGGATAACTCATGGAATGTTACTTAAGAGTTGGTCAAATAAAAAAAGCCACTAAAAGAGTGGCTTTTTTAAAACATGCTTAGATTAAGCAGCATTTACTTCTTTTTCTTTCGCTTCAATTTTAGGCTGCCTAAATTGATGTAATGATGAGATTTCAATTTTTTTCGGTTTTTGAGATTCAGGAATAATATTCTCTAAACCGATTCTTAGAATGCCATCTTTATATTCAGCGCCTTTGACTTCTATAGTATCGACTAAACGAATCATTTTAGTGAATGATCTTGTACCAATACCTTTATAAATGTCTATTTTACTAATGGTCTTATATTAGAAAAGCCTCCATCAATAGACCAAACTTGCCCAGTAACTCTTTGAGCTTTCTCAGATAAAAGCCAGGCCATTAAATCAGCGACATCCTCAGTGTTTCCAATACCTTTGATTGGGTATTGTTTCGCAGCCATTTCCCTTAACAGATCGCTTGACAAAAGGTGTGATGATGCAGGAGTATCCAAAAGACCGGGTGATACTGCGTTAATTCTGATGTTTAAGGAAGCGTATGTCGCAGCCGCGCTTCGAATCAGTGCTTCGAGTCCAGCTTTTGCTGATGATATCGCCTCATGATTAGGGATTCCTATACTAGCGGCTGCAGATGATACAAAGACTGCTGACCCATGAGCAGATGATTTTTTTAAATGCTCTACAAAAGCTGCCAATGTGAAGAAAGCGCTAAACAAGTTTGTTGAAATACAGTCGAAGAAATCAGCCTCCGATGTTCTATGAAGAGGGCTAAGTTTTATATTACCTACACAATGTGCAAAACTATCTAAAATTATGTCACGTTCAGCGATTTCATCGAATAGTTTTTTAGTGCCCTGAAAGTTTGAGCAATCGGTAATAATGTGAGTAAATTTATCCCCATAGATTGCATGGAGTTTTTCCGAGTTTCTACTAACTAAAATTAAATCACAATGATTTTCGGCTAATTTTTTAACAAGAGACTGTGCTAAACCACCTGTTGCACCAGTGATTAATATTTTGGTTTTCATTTTTTAAATTTTTGGTATATTAGAAGAATTGTCTTACCAAATTAAGCTCAAAGTTTACATATGTATTTGGTAATTTAAAAATAATCCATAAACTCCTCCGCACCACAAACCTAAAAGGGCTAACAAGGAAATTATGTAGCCCCATCTTTTACGGTTAGGATTTTTATAGAAGAAATACGAATCCGAGACACTAGCGACAAGCCATATTAAACCTGAATCGCCAGCGCCTTTGGTACTTAAAAATGAGGCATAAATCCATAATGCAGGTATAAACAAAACAACATTAACTAAATTCTCATTTTGACGCGTTAGTAAGCGCAAGGTATTAGAGGTTAAATTATGAGTTAATTTTGCAGTAACTTTATTATCAAATAAAACATGGCTCACAAAAAGCCACAACAGAGCAGCAAGTGTTATTGCAAAAGGATACAAGCAACTATCAACAAACATATTCTTAATTAGACTAGTTTCACAATACCTTTCATCACTGCAGAATGTCCAGGAAAACTACAAAAAAATACATAATCTTCGTTTGGTTTAATCGTATCTGGTTTGAATTTGATTGATGTTGATTCACCACCACCAATCACAGTTGTTGCAACAACTACACGTTTATCCCCAGTTTTAACATAGTTATTTTTTAATCCTGCAGCTATACCATCGTTTACTACAGCATTCATATCAGACTTTTTTGAAATAACCGCATTATGTCCCATAACAGCTTTTGGCAATGTTCCATTGTTTTTGAAGTTCAGTGTAACTTCTGCACAATTCTTATTAACAACAATTTCTTTTGTTTTGAAAGCCATAGATTCAGTGGATTCTAAATTGATATCACATTCACCAGCAAAAACAGAAGTTGCAAATAGGCTTAAAAGTACTACAAACGTATTTTTCATAATATCCCCAAAATGATTAAATTTTATTTTAAGACACTTAAACGGTTTATTTAGTTCTTTTTAATGTTTTTTTTTAAATTATAAAAAATATACTGAATTAATCTTAAGCAATAAAGGTCATGCTACTTTGAAATTTATTTGAAAGAAAACCATGAAAAATTTCGCTCTAAATGTATTTTTTATATCCCTTTTACTCAATTTTGCATCGGACACTTACGCCGAGGTATGGACTGTCGTGAATGATTCAGATACAAGTTCGATTGAAAGCTCAGATATTACCACAAAAACAGAGAATGGCTTCACAGGCTCATTCAGAAAAACTGATAAAACCTCTAAAGAAATTGTTCCTCTCGTTATTAACGTGGCTTGTGACACTAAATTTTATGAATTAAAGGATAAACCGAAGTCTGAGGATGATTCTATTGTTATATCTAATGGTATTGCAAATCCTGATCACAAACTCTATTCTTACATTGTTAAAGCTTGTAAATAATTTTTAAATTTTAGTTTAGATGCAATTCTCTTTTTTTTAAATTTCTTGAAAGTTATCATGAATTTATCTACCCAAAAAGTAAATGTTTTCGTATTACTACTATTCATTTTCTTTAACAATTTTGCTTTTGCTGTTACTAAAAATGAGTCAGTTATCCCACCAGAACTTCTTAAGAATTTAGAAGAAGTATACAAAAGAATCCAGACTGATTATGTTGATAATATTAACGATAAAAAAATAATTGAAGGTGCGCTCAGTGGTCTAGTTACATATTTGGATCCCCATTCCTCTTACCTCAATATTGAAGCCAAAAACGATTTCAACATAGGTGTAAGTGGAGAATTTTCTGGTATCGGTATTGATGTGGGTTCACAAGATGGTCTTGTAAGAGTTGTTTCTCCGATAGATGACTCGCCAGCATACAAAGCAGGTCTTAAAGCGGGGGATCTTATTTATGAAATTGACGGAAATAATGTGAAAGGTATGACTATTAACGAGGCTATCACTCGTATCCGGGGCCCGAAAGATTCAACTGTTAAGCTCTCAGTATTGCGTAAAACAGCACTTACACCCCTGTCTTTTATTATAACTCGTCAAACTATCAAGAATCCCAGTGTCAGATTTAAAATATCAAATCAAAACTATCCTTATTTAAGAATTACACAATTTCAAGAAAATACAGGGGTAGATTTAGCAAAAAATTTAAAAATTTTATCTGAGCAAAATAAAGGTCCAATCAAGGGATTAGTTTTAGATCTCAGAAATAATCCAGGAGGAATGGTTTCTTCTGCAGTAGCCGTTGCGGCAGCATTTTTGGATAGAGACAAACTCATTGTATATTCAGATGGAAAAACGAATAATGCAAAAATGAAGTTATTTGCAAATCCCTACAATTATATTGAAGGTGGAGACAAGAATGATTACTTGAAAGATCTTCCCGAAGATTTCAAAAAAATTCCAATTGTTGTTTTAGTAAATAACGGCTCTGCATCTGCTGCTGAAATTGTAGCAGGTGCTTTGCAAGACCATAAAAGAGCTACTATTCTTGGTACTCAAACTTTTGGTAAAGGTACTATCCAACAATTATTTCCTCTTAATAATGGATCGGCTGTGAAATTAACAATTGCGAGATACTACACGCCAATGGGCAAATCAATTCAAGCAAAAGGCATTACTCCTGATTATCTTGCTGAAGACCCTTCAGATGCAACTGATAAATTTTCAACAAAAATTTACGAATCTTCTTATAAAAATCATTTAGAGAATACGGAGGTAAATAATAAATCAGATAAGTCTGTAAAAATTGTTAAGCTTTCTGCAGAAAATAAAAAATTATTTGGGGACAAATCATCGTTTGAAATTGGAACAAAAGATGACTATCAATATGTTCAGGCTATTAAACTTCTTCAAGGACACGCTTTAGAAACTGAGTAATATTATTTAAGTTTTATGCGCGAAAATTTACTTTCAGAAATTAATTATAAAAACTTAGAACAAATTGAAGATAAAATTTGGTCGCTCATTCATGATGCTGTTGTAAATAGAGATGCTCCATTTAGAACTCCAATTTTTTCTAATATTGAGGATGGAAAACCAAATGCAAGAACTGTAGTCCTTAGGTCAGCAAATTCCAATGATAAAAATATTTTTTTTAACGCTGATTTTCGTTCACCCAAAATTAAATATTTGAAAGAAAACCCCCAATGTCATCTGACTTTTTATGACAAATTAGAAAAAATTCAACTTAGAGTTACTGCACGTTCAATTATTCATTACCAAGATTCAATTTGCTCGAGTGCTTGGAACAAAGTCAATCATTTCAGTAGAAAATGCTATTTATATGAAAAGTCTCCAGGAAGTGAAATTAATTCTCCTCGTAGCTCGTATCCAAGAGAATTTTTCGAGAATGGCTATACACTTAATCAAAGTGAATGTGGTTATATTAATTTTTGCGTTATTGAATGTTTATTTATATCAATAGATTGGTTATATCTGGCTGCAAAGGGGCATCTTAGAGCTAGCTTAAATTACAAATCTAAAAGTGAACCATCTTTTACATGGATTTCACCATAAATAATAAAATTTTGCTTACACACCCCTAATCCAACCCAAGAGATTTTCACTGAACTAAACCCTCTCGCAAGCCCACAAATACAGTAAAATAATCACTTCTGGGGGATTAGCTCAAAGGGTCTAGCAGCGGACTCGCAGTATCAGTTAAATATCAAGACTTCTCACCCTGAAATACCTTAGCAGTGGCAGACGTAGAAGTTTTTTTGGAATTAAAATCAGCGAGCACACCTAAGCACACAAAGCGTCAAAAAGCATACATTATTAAAATGTCGTTCGAACGACATTTTTAAAAAGTCCTTTCAAAGCGCCCCTTTAAAAAGTGTCAAAATTTTAAAACCAGTTTGGATTCTTTAACCCTGTAAATACTTTCTTAAGTCCAGCTGACCATTCTTGTCGTAACTGAATGAAGTAAGGGTCATTATCTGTAATACGTTTTTTGTTTTTTGAGCTAAAACTATTTATTTTATAAAGAAGTAAATCAATTGGAGCTGCTACGGAAATATTACTTCTTATGGTGGAGTCAAAAGATACAAGCAAACACTTCACAACATCCATCATTTTAGAGTCATGTTTTACAACACGATCAATAATAGGCTTTCCATATTTTGTTTCACCAATTTGAAAGTAAGGTGTCTCAGGACATGTTTCAATAAAATTCCCTGCAGCATAGACATTAAACAGTCTTGGCTTCTCACCTTTAATTTGACCGCCAACTAAAATAGTTGCATTAAATTCAATATTTTGACTTTTAAGGTGTTTAGCATCACGTTCATAAGCTAAGCGCATTTCCTCACCTACCAGCGCTGCAACATCAAACATGCTTGAAACATTGTTAATATGTTTTGTTTTTCCTTTTTTTAAGGTATTTGCTTTTAGAGCATTCACTACAGACTGGGTGATCGCTAAATTACCTGCTGTGAGTATAACAATTACTCGCTTATTTTTAACCTCAAAAATATGCATCTTAGGAACAATAGCGACTTGATCAACACCCGCGTTTGTTCTCGTATCTGATGCAAATACAAGGCCTTCATTTAATAAAAGGCCTACGCAATAGGTCATATGATTTCCTTCATTAATTATTGTTGTTGCTGAGTAGCTTGAATTATAAGCTCAGATTTATCTATTTTTTTTCTTTTATCAATAGGTGTGTTGGATTGATTAATAATAACAATAGACGCCATACCTTCGGCACCACCGCCAAGTCTGACACCGACTACAGGACTAGCTGATTTATAATCTAGTCCAACAGCTAGCCTTACATAAAGGTCATTTACACGGCATCCATTAGACACATCAAAACTTTGCCAGCCTAAATTTTCAAACCAAACATCCACCCATGCGTGAGACTGTATAAGATGACCATCTTCAGTAAACATATATCCGCTGACATAACGCGCTGGCAAATTAAGCTCATGACAACAAGCTATAAAAATATGTGCGTGATCTTGGCATACGCCCTTTTTTAACTGAAAAGCTTCTGAAGCCGTTGTTGTAACTCTTGTTGCACCTTTAATATATTCAACCAAATTTAGAATTTCATGCATCATGTTTTCAACCGATTCGTTTTGCTTCTCAACTGAAGTCTTAAACTTATGAGCAAATCGACTTAATTTTGCACTTGCTTCCGTAAGCTTGGTATCTCGCAAGAATATTGGAAGAGGTAAACGATCTTGATCATTTTTTTTATCTAATCCTGTTTCCACTTCACCTATTGCAACAATATCAATTGCTTGGTGCGGCTCATTTACTATTAACCGATGGCTAATGTTTTTATAAGCATCCTGGAATTGATGTAACTCTCCCTTAACTTTAATATCCCACCGCCTTACATATTGTCCAAATTCACTACTTGGTGTTAAGCGAAGATGCTGAATGGTGTAATTTACAAAATCGCTATAACTATAGTGTGTATGATGTTCTATTTTAAGCAGCATAATTAATAAGTCGCACTTAAAAAGTGTTTATGAATTTCTTGGCCAATCAAATCATTCGACTTAATAAAGTCACTTAAAAATTCATGTAAGCCAGACTGGAAAATATCTTTGATTTTGCCGTAATGAAGCTTGGCATGGATTTCACCAGCGAGTCTAAATGCTTCATTATTTTTTGAATTAGACAGTGCTTCTAAAATAAGAATAATTTCATCAAAACATGCATGAAGTGATCTTGGCATATCACATCTTAAAGTTAATAATTCTGCAACACGCCATGGCTCGATCGTATCATTAAATATTTTTTGATAAGCTTGAAGTGCTGATACAGATCTCAATACCGAGCTCCACTCATAATAATCTACAGCACCACCCACTTCTTGGCCAGTTGGTAAAAGTAAATGATATTTCACATCAAGCAATCTTGCTGTATTGTCTGCACGCTCAATAAATGTTCCAAGCCTTACAAAGTTAAAAGCATCATCTCGTAACATGGTTCCAAAACAAACGCCTCTAAATAAATGGGATCTTGTTTTTACCCAATCACAAAATTCACGTAATCCTTTTTTAGAAAAATCTTGCTTAAGAAATTGACTGAACTCTAGCCAAATAGAATTAATACTCTCCCAGGTTTCTGTTGTCATTGTAACTCTGACGGCATGAGCATTTTCTCGTGCAGATTTAAGTGCAGAATAAATGCTTGAAGGATTTCTTTGGTCCATTGCTAAGTAATTAATGACATTAGCTGCAGTCACTTCACCAATATCTTTTTCGTATATTTCTGTTGTGCCTGATATTTCTAGCGCAGGCGACCAGAACATGGCTTCCGTAATATCCTCATTGGGCACCAATGACATGTTATAAGTCACATCAAGTGCACGTGCCATATTTTCAGCGCGTTCAATATATCGTGCCATCCAATATAAATGATCTGCGGTTCGACTAAGCATGATGATTCTTTTCTAGAATCCACGTATCTTTTGTGCCGCCACCTTGAGATGAATTCACGACGAGTGATCCTTTCTTAAGAGCGACACGACATAGTCCACCTGGCACCACACTCGTCTCTTTACCTGATAGGACAAATGGCCTTAAATCTACATGTCTTGAATCAATACTTTCATCAATTAATGTAGGGCATTGAGAAAGTGATAGAGTAGGTTGCGCTATATAGTTATTTGGATTTTTTATAATAACTTCACGGAATACTTCAATTTCTTTTTTAGTTGAAGTAGGTCCTACAAGCATGCCGTAACCCCCTGATCCCTGAACTTCTTTTACGACAAGTTCATTTAAATGAGACAGTGTATATTGCAAATCATCTTCTTTACTTAGGTCATAAGTGGGCACATTTTCTAAAATAGGTTTTTCATTTAAATAAAATTCAATCATCTTAGGCACATACATATAGGTTGCTTTATCGTCGGCAACTCCTGTTCCAATAGCATTGGCTAATGTCACACCACCCTCGCGATAAACAGAAAGTAGTCCTGGCACTCCTAACATTGATATTTCATTAAAGGCTAAGGGGTCAATATAATCATCATCAATACGACGATAAATAACATCCACTCGTCTGGGGCCTTCGGTTGTTTTCATATATACCGAATTCTTACTTACAAAAAGATCTTTACCTTCTACAAGTTCAATACCCATTTGCTGTGCAATAAATGCATGTTCGAAATAAGCACTGTTATATGCACCTGGCGTTAGAAGAACTACCGTGGGATCTTCTATGCCGTTTTGCGCAACAGCGCGTAAATTATTTAATAAGACTTGTGGGTAGTGTTCTACAGGAGCTACTGAATAGCGACGAAATAATTCTGGAAATAATCGCATCATCATTTTTCTGTTCTCAAGCATATAAGAAACCCCTGAAGGTGTTCTTAAGTTATCTTCAAGGACATAAAATTGTGATTCATCTATTCTTACAATATCAATTCCGGCAATATGCGCATAAATTTGATTAGGCACATCAACACCAAACATTTCGGGACGGTATTGAGAATTTTGTAATAAAGATTGAGGGACTAACCCTTCTTTAATAATAAGTTGATCATGATAAATATCATGCAAAAACATATTTAATGCTTTCACACGCTGAATTGTGCCCTTAGAAATAAAATCCCATTCTTTAGAAGACAGAAGTCTTGGAATAATATCGAAAGGGATTAATCGCTCGGCACCATCCGTCTCACCATAAACGTTAAATGTAATACCCACTCTTCGAAACAGAAGTTCTGCTTCCTGATTTTTACTTTTAAGCTGTGTATTTGAAGTATCTTTGAGCCACTGGCTATAAGCAGAATAAATACTTCTTATCTCATCTTTGCCTGAGGTCATTTCATCAAAAAATGTATTTGTCTTTGCCATCTAACGCCCTAAAAAAATGCATTTTCTTTATATAAATTTTAATAGTGGCTCTTTCACGCTCAATCTTGGTGAAAAATGCACTTATATATGAATTAGAGCAAAATTCATGCCAAATAATGGCACTTGCATTGATCTGCAATGAGTTAAAAGAAACGGTTTGGTAGTAATTTAAAAATTTGGAAACTGAATGACAATATGAAGTCATCTTCAAATAACAAGAGTTTTAAATGATTTTTCTTTGAATAGAATTCTGAGTATTAACTATGATGAATTTTAGAAACAATAACGCAAAACATATTTTAAAAAAATTGTTTTGAATCCAAAATCTCTGGATTCCGGATATTTTGTAACACACCCCTAATCCACCCCTATCACTTTTGGTCTATCCAAACCTTCTGTATAGCCCACAAATACAGTAAAATAATCACTTCTGGGGGATTAGCTCAGTTGGTAGAGCAGCGGACTCTTAATCCGTTTGTCGCGAGTTCGACCCTCGCATCCCCCACCACTAAAATTAGTTTATTTCTGATAATCTCTATTAAAATTTAATTTTATAAACTTAAGGAAAAAAATGGCTACAGCCGTAATTATTAAACACCCAAATTCGGGCATGATTAAAATTGGTTACTATGGTTTTAGTTGGACCTATCTTTTTTTTGGTTGGTTTGTGCCGCTTTTTAGAGGTGAATTAGGTGTGGCTGCGCTTCATATGCTTTTTTCAATTATCACATTAGGGCTATGGCAAATCATTGTGGCATTTTTATATAACAGACAATATATGACGCGTATGTTTATGAATGGATGGGTTTTAGCAGACTCAGAAGGTAATAATGAAATGGCCGCTCAAAGACTTGGAGTTGTATTGCCTAAACGTGGACGTAAATAAAACTCTATTTCTTTTTGCTGCAGACACTCTTTAAATATAAATCATTAAGCGTTTTAGGTTTGATTGTTTGCCAATCTAATGCTTCACCTTTATTGAAGACAGCACGACCTTGTCCCATAGGCTCTGCGTATAGCGCGTAAGCTAAAATTCTCATTTTACGAGCCTTACAATCAAATTCTGATCTATTTTTAATAGATCGATATTGAAGATTTTTAATGGTTTGTGGTTCAGCGTAATTTTGCAAATACCACGCCCTTGTTTTTTGTCCACTTTTGCTCATAAGGGCATAATCTATGTAATGATCGGCATCGTCTTGATGCACCAAAGACCAATCAGCAAAGGAATAAATCGGAATGAGAAAGAAAAGAAGCAGAAAAAATTTCATGGTACAAATCATCGCATTTAATAAATCTTTTCTCAACCTTAAACTTATGAGAAATGACGGCTTGTCTATTCACTGAAGGCTGAGCATAATAAAACATCATTTAATTTAAGATAAAAAAAATGAAAAAAATACGTTGGGGTATTCTGGGGGCTGCGCGCGTAAATGAACGACTTCTTCCAGCTATTGCTAATAGTCCGTTTGGTGATCTATTTGCCATTGGAAGTCGAAGAGCAAATGCCGCAAACGAATGTTTAGAAAAATATCAACCCAACCTAAAAGATAAAGTTGAAACCTTTAATTCACTGGATGAAGTGATTTTTCATCCCGATATAGATGCTATTTATATTCCGCTCTCAAATGAAGAGCATACCGAACCAGCTCTTAAAGCGATTAATCATAAAAAACATGTGCTAATTGAAAAACCTATCGCTCTTCATTCAAAAGAAGTTAAAGCACTTCAAAAGGCTGCCGAAAAAAATCATGTCAAAGTGATGGAAGGTTTTATGTATGTCTTTCATCCGCAATTTGATCGCGTAAAAGAAATCATCAGCTCAGGATTATTAGGTGATGTTCAATATGTGCATTCTATGTTTTCTTTTCCAATTCAGCCTGCACGTTTTTACAGAATTAATCGTTCAATTGAAAATGGTGGTGGTGCACTTTGGGATATTGGACCTTATGCCATTCATACGATAAGGCAATGCTTTGAACAGAATCCTCTATCAATCGTTGCAAAAAGCCATCTCAATGAACACCGAGCAGATCTCACAACCTCAGGGATAATAGATTTTGGAAATAATAGACGCGCACAATTTGATATCAGCTTTGAATGTATTCGACGTTCTCAATTTGAAATATTTGGATCAAAAGGGAAATTAATGTGCCATACATTATGGCAACATGAGAATGATGAAGCCTTATTAACCTTAACAACAGATACAGATGGGGCAAAAAATGAACATATTAAAAAAGCCAATCATTTTACGCTTGAGATTGATCACTTTAACCAATGCATCATCAATAATACCGCACCTAAACTTTCTTTAAATGATGCACTATGGAATACAAAAACATTGGAAGCCATTCAATCATCCATCAAAACAAAAACCTGGGTTCATCTTACAAATCTTTAAAAACAAAAAAGCCCGCTTATAGCGGGCTTTTTTAAAATCTGAATAATTACTTATTCATTACATACATTGTAACTTCGAAACCGAAACGCATTTCAGTAGCAGCTGGAGTTGTCCACATGATATTTACCCTTTTTATAAAGTTAATAAGAAATTTCTTAAAAGTCATCTTACTCGGACTATAAAAGTAAACACCTATAGGATCATGAATGAGGTCTCATGAAAATCATGAGAGATAAGGCAATAAAACAATAAATTTATATTAAAATCTATATAAATCAATAACTTATAAAAACTACACCTTAGCAGGCTTAGGTTGTGGTTTTTTACCTTTAGATTCTTTTCTCTTATCTTTACTACCCATATACGGCCTCTTTAATAGGTTGAATAAATGAACATTGTATACGAAAGGCTAAGTCTTCAGCCGCTTCTTTATTTCTTTTTCGTACTCTGGAAAATAATGCGAAATTACCTCTAAGTCGAATTGAGAAAGAATGGAGTTGTTAGACTCTCGCTCCAATAAAAACTCAAACGATGCTTTGATTAAATTCTCATGCGAGACTTTACCATCCGTTAGTGAATTATAAAGATCATTTGAAATATGAACCTTATGTTGTGTAGTTGATTTTAATTTGACCGTAACTTCAAAATCAGAATCTTTAATTAATTTAATCGTAATCATTTACGTCTTAATGTTGCTTCTTTACCCCAGCGCTTAACTAGAAGATAAAGAATAAAGAAAGAGATGATTACAAAAGCAATTCTGACCGGTAGATAAGTTAAATCAGAAAAAATATATTGAAAAAAAACATAAGGCGTTAAAAGTAAAGCTGAAATAACTCGAGCCCAATATAATTTTTTTAAGTGCTTATTTTTTTTATTTTTTTGATAAGTTTTCCAAGAAAGAGCGGCAAATAAAAGTGCGGCAAATAAAAATAAAACTCCGCCATACATAATTATCATGAAGACATTCATTATTTATACCTTTTTAAATAGTGGTTTCTGGTAATAGTTTTAATCCAATATTTTTTCTTAATTCATTACACTTTGGATTTGGTTTACCATTTTCATATAATTCAAATTCACGACAAGGTGATGGTCTTGATTCATAAATTGAACATCGATAACCTTCTTCATTAGAATAGGATAATGCAACACATTTTCCTTTGCCAAACTCAGTACCTTTCATACATGCCATATGATCGTTGACTTTGGTTGTATAAGATAAAGGCACTTTGCCAATACCATTGCCTTCTATCTCTGCGTGATAAAATGAAACTCTAAAATATTGACAACATTGTCCACATTCAAAGCAAGGATTGATTTGATCTGTCATCTAATTTGAAGTTTTAAATATAATGACAGCTTGACCATAATATTTTTTTTCATGGTCCAATAAATTCCAAACTGTAGCATCTTGAATATAAAATATCGATTGGTCTGAAGCTACCCTTTTCCCCTGATAATGTTCAATAAATCCATATTTAGTAACCTGTTCTAATATTTGAGACCTTTCATCTTGATCCACCTGAAGCGCCGAAGCTTTTGAGGACAATCCCATCATTTCATTCCATGTCATTTTAAATACATTTAATGCTGCATGATTTGCATAATTAAATAAAGGCTCACTTGAATTATCATGGCTTGCAATAGGAAAAGGACATTTATCAAATGCTCCAATAAGGCTAGCATCAAGACTCAAAGGCAACTCTCTTCTAGTTAAAAGAGTATATGAATTTTTAATAATTTCGAGATGTGTTAAAAGATTCAATTTAAATAAATTAAGCTTACCCAAAAAACCAGTAACAAACTCCAATAGATGCCAAAATACCTATGAGATCTGCAAATAACGCACAAGGGATAGCATGTCTTGTACGTTGAATACCGACTGCTCCAAAATAAACAGCCAGAACATAAAATGTAGTTTCGGTGCTTCCTTGTACAGTAGCTGCTAATAATGATGGAAAGCTATCTACACCATGAGTTGTCATAGTATCAATTAACATAGCTCTTGCGGCACTCCCAGAAAAGGGTTTTACAAGTGCAGTAGGCAATGCATCAACAAAACGTGTATCCCAGTCAAAGCTGTAAGCTAAAAAACGAATCATATCTAGAGTGAAATCAAGCGCTCCTGATGCCCGAAGAACACCTACTGCGCATAACATTGCAACCAAATAAGGAAGTAAATTTTTTGATACATCAAAACCTTCTTTAGCGCCTTCAATAAATGACTCATAAACTGGTACACGCTTTAAAACACCGATCATAAGAAAAGTAATAATCAATCCAAAAAGTACTGCATTCCCTAAGAAAGAGGAGAATACGCCTAATACCGCAGCTGATAAATGACTTAAGAAAAAGATAAATGCACTTAATAAAATCGCTATTATTAGCATCCAGGTCAATACAACAGGATCATTCATTTTAATGCGTTGAGTAAATGCAACAGAAAAAAATCCAGCTATCGTAGATGCACTTGTCGCTAAAAGAATAGGTAAAAATACAAGAGTGGGATCTACAGCACCTTGTTGCGCACGATACATAAAGATTGATACAGGTAGTAAAGTAAGTGAAGAAGCGTTCATCACTAGAAATAAAATTTGTGCATTGCTTGCAATTTTCGGTGTCGGATTAAGTGACTGCATGGATCGCATCGCTTTTAGTCCAATAGGTGTCGCCGCATTATCAAGACCTAATCCATTTGCAATAAAATTCATAGTGATAAGACCGACTGCTGGATGCTTTTTAGGAACCTCAGGCATAAGGCGTCTAAATAATGGCGAAAGCCAACCTGCAATTTTTTCAACTAAACCAGCATGCTCGGCAATTTTTAAAAAGCCTAACCATAGTGTTAGCGTTCCGAAAAGTAATATCATGACTTCAACAGATAATTTCGCCATAGAAAAAAGACTGTCTACCATGCGAGCAAAAACTTCGAGGTCGCTTAAGTGAGTCCATCGCCATAATGCACCTAACAAAGCGATAAAGAAAAAACTCACCCATAGCGTATTTAATATCGAACCATGATGCTTCGATGAAGTTTTATTCTGATAAGGTTGTTTGATTTTTATAATGACTCACCCAGTACGAATTACTAGATTTTAAAGATGTATGAAAATTATAAGGCTAAGAAATCTATTTTTGAAAACTAATTCATCACTTTAATTGGTCGGAGCGGAGAGATTCGAACTCTTTAATTTTTTTATTAACTCCGAAACTTGATAAATACCCTTTTACTTTTTCAAAATGTCTTTTTTATAACTCCGTTAAATTAATTATCTGTATGGAGATGAAATATCTTGTTCATAATTTTCCACTCACCATCCACTTTAAGAAGTGTAAAAAAATCAGTAAATTTGTGACCTGTCCAGTTATCTGATTCTAATCTTACTGTTGCAATAGAACCTTCAATATCTATATCTGCAATCTTAGTGACGATTTCAGTAGCAGGACCATTTTCATCATTCCAATCAAAGAGCTTTTGAATCGGTCCTGCAAATAAATCACTTCCAATATAACCAAAAATAGTGGCATCTTGATGAAATGCAGGTTTCATATCATCACCCTTGCCTGATTTAGCTCCATCAATATAGTGTTGGATTGTTGATTCAATTAGTTTGAAATCATCATTACTCATTTCATTCTCCTTTTTTATAACTCCGAAAAATTGACCGTATTTCTCTCTAACTTATTGTTTTTAATAGAATTATTTATTTATGTAACTCATTGTTTTATATGCCATTTATAAGACTGACTTATAAGCTATAGTTTGTTCTAACTAATGCAAAGAGTATAGTAACTAAATCTATTAGATATTTAGCTTGCAAAAATAATTATTGGAAATATATAAACTATCATGAAAAAATTACTCCTCTTAATTTTATTACTTTTATCTTTTGGACTTTTAATAGGATGCAGCAAAAGTAAACAAGAAATTGTTGATAAATGTTTGCAACAGGCAAATCAAACTTCTTCTAACGAGTTGTTACAAAAATCAAAGTTATTCCAAAGTTGTATGGCTAAATCTAGATATGCGTTTAACGCTCACAATTGTGACCAAAATAACCAAGAACACATGTTGTCTGAAATTTGTTATGTGAAGTATTAACAAATGAAAAAGGTAGTATTCCTAATTTTTTTATTCTTCTCTCTTTTATCACTTGCTGAAGAATTAGTTGGAAAAGTCATTAAGGTATCAGATGGTGACACCGTTACAGTCCTAGATAGCAATAACCAAAAACATAAAATTCGCCTAAAAGGTATTGACGCCCCTGAAACACAACAAGCATTCGGTGACACATCAACACAATCGTTAGCTGAACTCGTTTACGATAAAGAAGTGTTAGTTACTTGGGATAAAAAGGATAAATACTATCGTATTCTAGGAAAAGTTATTGTTGATGGAAAAGATGCTAATTACTTACAACTTAAAAAAGGATTAGCTTGGTATTACAAACAATACGAAAAAGATTTAAGTGATGAGGATAGAGAAAAATATACAGAAGCAGAAGAATGGGCAAGAAATTATACTGAAGGATTGTGGGCAGACTCAAATTCCATCCCACCATGGGAATTTAGGCGAAAAGGAAAAAATTAATGAAAAAACTACTACTTTTCAAAAAGTGAAAGTGTGTAGTTAAACCATAGGTGATAGATGTTACGATAGTTAAAAAAAAGGCAACTGCAAAGTTGCCTTTAAATTTAATTTAATTTAAAAAAAATATAAAAAGAATTATAAATTCACGAAATTATTTAGGCATTACAACTGAATCTATAACGTGGATAACACCGTTGTCAGCAACAATATCAGTCATTGTAACAGTGGCATCATTAACTTTAACCGTAGTCAGACCTTCACTGTAAGGTTTTCTAACAGTATTCACTGCCACAGTAAGATCAGCACCATTTACGGTTTTAACTTTTAATCCGTATAAAGGTTTTACACCCGCTGTAATATCAGCTGCCATTACTTTTCCTGCGACGACATGGTAAGTTAAAACTGCAGATAATTTTTCCTTATCATTAACTAACGCATCAAGGTCTACTTTTGGTAATTTGGCAAATGCAGCATCAGTTGGGGCAAATACAGTATATGGGCCTGGACCTTTTAATGTGTCAACTAGACCAGCCGCATTGAGAACGGTCGCTAGTGTTTTAAAATTGCCATTGGCAACTGCAGTATCTACAATATCCTTCGCAAAAACTGAAGTAGTGAAGCATAGGGACAAGGCAGAAGCAATAATTGTTTTCTTCATAAAAATATCCTTAATAAAATTAATGAGTTAAGTTAAAGTAGATCAAGAAATTAATTGACCAACAAAAAACTGAAATGCATTGAGTGAAAGAATGATTTTTAGTTCATTTATTTAAGGTACCCTTCATAATCACTTTAATTTGGTCGGAGCGGTGAGATTCGAACTCACTACCCCTTGCACCCCATGCAAGTACGCTACCAGGCTGCGCTACGCCCCGAAAACTAAAACAATGATGAATTACTTTTTAAGTAGCTCGATAATACTGAGCAATTCGTCTTTAATCGATTTGATATTAAGGCCAGCAAGAGAATTGGATTGATTGAGATTTTCTAAAGGTAATTCAACTTGACCCTGCTTGGTCACTTGAAATTCTCTGGGGGGCTCAGCTTGCTTTACTTCCTTAACAAAATTTTTATCTTTAAGTCGCTGTTTAGCGCCTTGAATCGTAAAACCTTCATCATGAAGGAGCTCTCTAATTTTACGAATGAGAAGCACTTCAGGTAATTGATAATAACGTCGATTGCCGCGTCGTTTGATGTCTTTGAGTTGATCAAACTCCTGCTCCCAATATCGAAGCACATGTGCCTTGACGAGACAAAGCTCACTTACCTCTCCAATTACAAAATATCTCTTTGAAGGTATTTCAGGTAAGACGGGAGATTTAAGCTTTCTTTCCAGAGTAGTTCTCTTCTACATTGCTTTTTAGTTTTTGACTTGCGTGAAAAGTCACTACACGTCTTGCTTTGATAGGAATCTCTTCGCCCGTTTTAGGATTGCGGCCTGGTCTTTCTGATTTTTTTCTTAATTCAAAATTACCAAAACCAGATAATTTGATACTGTCACCATTTTCAAGTGCATTGCGAATTTCTTCAAAAAAAGCCTCCACCATATCTTTGGCTTCACGCTTATTTAAACCTACACGGTCAAATAGTATTTCGGATAGATCTGCTTTAGTTAATGTCATAACGGCCTACTTTTAAATCGGTATTAAATATGAGATTAGTTGCGAAGTGTTGCGCCAAATTGTTTTTCAAGTAATTCAACGATTTTTGATACAGAAGAATCAGCTTCACTATCAACTAATGTCTTTGAAGTATCCTGCATAAGTATCAGAAATGCAACACTTTTTTTGTTTTCGGCGATGCCTTTTCCTTGGTAAAGATCGAATAAAGCCATATGATTTAAGAACGGAATTTTAGCCTTATTTACCGCATCTAAAATCGAATCCACCTCGACTGAGTCGTCTACCACAACAGCAATATCACGCCTTACCGGGAGGAATTTTGAGATTTCTTCGTATTTAAATACCTTGTCTTCTAAAAGCTTCTCTATTTTTAATTCAAAAATAAAGGGGGCTTTAGGGAGGGAAAAGTGTTGCTGCCATTTTGGATGTAATTTACCCACCCAACCTATCGACTGAGCGTCCAAAATGACTTCTGCTGATTGTCCTGGATGTAGCGCTAATGGTGTTTTATCACTTCTTTTAAATGTGAGTTGTTTAGACGTCAAAGCTTCAACATGTGCTTTTATGTCATAAAAATCAATATCGCGAATTTTGTCAGCCCACTGCTCAGGCATAAAACTACCGTAACTGAGTCCTGATATCACTTCGGTCTCAATAAAATCTTTTTTTACACCATGGAAGGTTTGAGCGATCTCAAAAATATTTAAACGCGATACTTGGCGATTTAAATTGTAAGTTAAAACTTCAAGGTGACTACCCCATAAAGATGATCGCATCGTCGACATCTGGCTTGCAATTGGATTCTGTAATTGAATCGGATTGGCATTTCCATGTAATGATTTCTCAACCTCATCTTCAATAAAGCTATAAGTCACTACCTCATAAAAACCTCGAGATGTGAGTGCTTCTTTAAGGTCACGATGATAAGTGCCGGATGTAGGTAACATCACTTGATGGCTCAGAGGATGATGTGAAGGAATTTTATCGAAGCCATACAATCGCACAACTTCCTCAATTAGATCTTCTTCAATAGTAATATCAAAGCGATAAGAAGGGGGTGTGACTTTAAATCCTTCGATTGTTTTATTCACTTCAAAACCTAATTGTATAAATATTCGCTCAACATCTTGGCTAGGAACTTCAATACCTAAGATAGCATTTAATTTTTTAAGTCTTAGATGAATTTCGTTGCGCTTTGGTAAAGCATTTAAAACTTCTGTAATCTCCCCTGCTGCTCCACCACAGTATTCAATAATAAGAGATGTTGCACGTTCTAGTGCATATCGCGTATTAGAAAAATCTACACCGCGTTCAAAACGATAAGATGAGTCTGTAGATAAGTTATATGCTCTAGCTTTACCAGCAATCACAATGGGATCAAAAAAAGCACTTTCCAAGAAAATAGTTTGAGTATTATCGGTGACTGATGAAGGCATGCTACCCATCACCCCTGCAAATGCAATTGCGCCTGAGTGATCTGCAATCACTAGATCTTTTTTTGATAATTTAATTTTTGTATCATTGAGAAGATGTATCGGCTCTTCAGGCTTTGCGAATCTAACTATGACATCACCTTGTAATTTTTCATGGTCAAATGCATGCAGTGGCTGTCCAATTTCAAGCAACACATAATTCGTAATATCGACAATAGGACTGATTGACTTTATATTGGAACGCTCAAGTCTTGAAGTCATCCATTCAGGCAACGATTTTGTGTTATCTACATTTTTAATGATGCGACCACAATAACGCGGACATGCTGCTTTTTCTTCAACGATTACATTTTTCTTTTCGCTTTGCTTGATTGGATTAACATCATAATGGATAGGAGAAAGTGAAGATGCACTAATGGCTGCCACTTCTCGAGCTACACCCCAAACACTTAAACAATCACTTCGATTAGGTGTTAATTTTAATGTTGTAATTTGATCATTAAGATCAAGCGCCACTCTTAAATCTGTACCGTTTTTTAAATCATGGTTGAGCTCCAGAATACCATCAGCTTCTTCAGCTAATCCTAATTCCTTTAATGAGCAAAGCATACCGAACGATTCAACGCCTCGTACTTTTGCTTCTTTGATATCAATCGAGGGTAATTTAGCGCCTACTAAAGCACATGCTACTTTAATGCCTTGTCTCGCATTAGATGCACCACAAACAATTTGTAATGACTTATCACCAATGTTGACATCACACACTTGAAGTCGATCTGCATCAGGGTGTTTTTTAATAGCTACAATCTCACCGACTACAACATGGCTAAACGATGCTCCTAGAGGATGAGAATCATCAACATCTAATCCTGCCATAATCATGACGTGGTTAAGTGCATCACTGTCGAGTGATGTATGAAGGTATGACCTTAACCAGTTTTCAGAAAATTGCATATTGAAATGTCTTTAAATAAATTGCTGAAGAAAACGTAAATCGTTATTAAAAAAGTGGCGTAAATCTTGAACGCCATAACGCAACATTGTTAAACGCTCTATACCTAAGCCGAAAGCAAAGCCTTGATATTGATTTGAATCGATATCCACATGTTTAAATACTTCTGGATGAACCATGCCGCAGCCGCCAATCTCGAGCCAACCGCCCTTCCAACTCATATCCATTTCAGCTGAAGGTTCTGTAAATGGAAAGTACGAAGGTCTGAAACGTACTTTTAAATCTTTATTCTCGAAAAAGTTTTGAAGAAAATCTTCGATAACACCTTTAAGGTCTGCAAAGCTTACTTGTTGATCAACCCATAAACCTTCAACTTGATGAAACATTGGTGAGTGTGTTGCGTCTGAATCAACACGATAAACGCGACCTGGTGAAATAATTTTGAGTGGTGGTTTATTTTTTTCTAAATGACGAATTTGCACAGGGGATGTGTGCGTTCTTAATACATAAGATTCATCAATATAAAATGTGTCATGCATCGCGCGCGCTGGATGTGATTCTGGAATATTAAGTGCTGTGAAATTATAAAAATCTGATTCAATCTGTGGGCCATGTGCCACTGAGAATCCGATGGAATGAAAAAGTGATTCAATGCGATGAAGTGTTTGTGTGACTGGATGCAAGCTACCTTGATCTTCTTTTCGTGAAGGCAAAGTCACATCCAATGATTCTTCTGCAAGCTGTTTTGCTTGCGAGGCATTGAGAATGGCTTCACGTCTTTTTTCTAAAGCTTCTTCAACGCCTTGCTTAACAACATTAATTTCAGCGCCTACTTTAGGTCTATCTTCTGCGGATAATTTACCTAATGATTTGAGTGCTTCTGTTAAGAAGCCACTCTTACCTAGATATTTAGCTTTAGCCTGATCAAGATCGGTTACAGTCTGACACTGATCAAAATCTTCACGGGCTTCTTTTAAGGTATGTTCGAGATTATTCATTGACTATCATTTTAATAAAAAAAAGGAGGCTAGAAGCCTCCTTTTAAAAATTAATATTTTTTATACTGCTCCTGAACCAGATTTAGCGATTTCGACAAACTTAGCAAAAGCTGCTTTATCGAATACTGCCATATCTGCTAATACCTTACGATCTACTTCGATCGAAGCTTTCTTAAGGCCATTCATGAAACGGCTATATGTAAGACCACACTCACGAGCTGCTGCATTAATACGCGCAATCCATAATGATCTAAATTGACGTTTTTTCTGACGACGGTCACGGTATGCATACTGACCTGCCTTCATCACTGCTTGTTTAGCTATGCGGTATACATTTTTACGACGTCCACGATAACCTTTAGCAAGTGCTAAAACTTTTTTATGTTTTGCTCTAGCGGTGACACCACGTTTTACTCTAGGCATATTATTCTCCTTATTGAGTTGGCATCATCGCGCGAACGCGTTTGATATCGGTTGCTGAAATGAGGACAGTGCCTCTGAGATTACGTTTTTGTTTCGTTGTTTTTTTGGTCAAGATATGACGTAAATGAGAACGCGTTCTTTTTACCATACCACTTCCTAAAAACTTGAAGCGCTTTTTTGCGCCACTTTTTGTTTTCATTTTTGGCATTTTGATCTCCTTTAGAGTATTAAGAGTGCTTAGGCATGCCGTTTAAGCCGTATCACTCAGAAACTTTTGCTTCTATGGTTTTTGCTTTGGCTTTTTTTTGCGGAGCCAAAACCATCACCATTTGTCGACCTTCCATTTTTGGAAATTGTTCGACGACTGCATATTCCATTAAATCTTGCTCAACACGTTTTAGAATTGCTAAACCGTATTCTTGATGTGTTATTTCTCGACCTCTAAAACGTAAGGTGATTTTCGCCTTATCGCCATCCCTAAGGAATCCGATGAGGTTTCGTATTTTGATGTTGTAATCACCGTCATCAGTGCCTGGTCTAAACTTCACTTCTTTAATCTTGACCTGCTTTTGTTTTAAGCGGGTTTCGTGTTGCTTCTTACTTTCTGCATATTTAAACTTACCGTAATCGAGTAATCGACATACGGGGGGTTGGGCTTGTGGAGCAATTTCCACTAGATCAATATCTATCTCTTCTGCTTTTACAAATGCCTCAGCTAGTGTCACTATGCCAAGCGCTTCGCCATTTACGCCAATTAATCGAATTTCTGGAGCTGTAATATCCCCGTTAATTCTGACTTCTTTTTCTTGAGCGATAACAAATCCCCTGTAAATATAAAAGAAAAACCGCGCTACCTTATAACTAGACTTTAGTTTGAACTTCCTGATTTAGTCGATCAATCAATGACTTAATCGACATAGATCCTAAGTCTTCGCCTTTTCGGGTTCGCACGGCAACTTGCCCAGCTTCCATTTCCTTTTCCCCTACAATTAAGAGATAAGGAATCTTTTGTAAGCTATGTTCGCGTATTTTATAGGTTATTTTCTCATTTCTCAAGTCAGAATCGCATCGGATGTGGTTTTTCTTGAGTTCATCCATGACTTTTGAGGCATAGTCTGCATGGGCATCAGCAATATTGAGGATAACCGCTTGAGTAGGGGCAAGCCAGAGGGGCATGGCACCTGAGTAATGCTCAATTAGAATCCCAATAAAACGCTCCATAGAGCCTACAATGGCTCGATGTAACATCACGGGATGCTTACGGCTATTATCTTCTGTGACATATTCAGCGCCTAGACGCTCAGGCAAATTAAAGTCGAGCTGGATCGTACCGCACTGCCAAAGACGGCTTAAACTGTCTTTTAGGGTAAATTCGATCTTAGGGCCATAAAAAGCCCCTTCGCCTGGCTGAAGGTCGAATTCGAGCTTATTTTCAACTAAAGCAGCTTTAAGGGCAGCTTCTGCCTTGTCCCAAGTCTCATCAGAACCCACGCGTTTTTCAGGGCGAGTGGATAATTTCACTAAAACATCCTTAAATCCGAAGTCTTCGTAAGCCTTAAAGAGCATGACGATGAATTGAGCTACTTCATCTTTAATTTGCTCTTCGGTACAAAAAATATGGGCATCATCTTGAGTAAACCCTCTCACGCGCATTAACCCATGAAGGGATCCTGAGGGTTCATTGCGGTGACATGAACCAAATTCAGCAAGTCTTAAAGGTAATTCACGATAGCTATGTAGAGCATTATTAAAGATTTGAATATGGCCAGGGCAGTTCATAGGCTTCACTGCATAATCTCTATTTTCAGATGAAGTTGTAAACATGTTGTCGCGATAATTTTGCCAATGTCCGGATTTTTCCCATAAAGTCTTATCCATGACCGTAGGTGTTTTAACTTCTTGATATCCAAAATCTAAGAACATCTTTCGCATGTAATATTCAACTTCTTGCCAAATCGACCATCCTTTAGGATGCCAAAAAACCATACCAGGTGCTTCATCTTGCATATGAAATAAATCGAGCTGCTTACCTAATTTACGATGATCTCTTTTTTCGGCCTCTTCTAACATGAAGAGATGATTTTGTAAGTCTTCTTTAGTTGTCCATGCTGTGCCGTAGATTCTCTGTAGCATTTCATTTTTAGAATCACCACGCCAATAAGCGCCTGCTACTTTCATCAATTTAAATACTTTTAATTTTCCAGTCGATGGCACATGAGGACCCCGACAGAGATCTGTAAATTCGCCTTCGGAATATAAAGAGACTTCCTGATCGGCGGGAATCGATTCAATAATTTCAGCCTTGTAATTTTCTTTGATTGATTTGAAATATTCCACTGCGTCATTACGTGGCAATACTTTTCTTGTGATCGGTAAATCGCGACTGGCAATTTCAGTCATCTTCTTTTCAATTTTTTCTAAATCTTCTGGTGTGAAAGGACGCGAATACGAAAAGTCATAATAAAACCCATGTTCAATCACAGGGCCAATCGTCACTTGTGCGTCTGGAAATAATTCTTTAACAGCGTATGCCAAAAGATGAGCTGTTGAATGACGAATCACTTCAAGCCCCTCAGAATTTTTGTCAGTGATAATTGCAAGATCACTATCTTCACGAATGACAAATGAAAGATCGACTAACTGATCATTGACTCGACCAGCAAGGGCTGCACGGGCTAATCCTGCACCAATATTTTGTGCAACTTCTGCAACAGTAATGTCACTTTCAAATTGTCGCTTAGATCCGTCTGGTAATCTTATTTCAGGCATAGTTGAATCAAGTTATCAAGAATTGCATCATTTTATAAGCTTTTCTCTATTCTTGATAGCTTGAGCCATGAAGCAAAAAATTGGTAGGCGCGATTGGAATCGAACCAACGACCCCCACCATGTCAAGGTGGTGCTCTAACCAGCTGAGCTACGCGCCTAAAGAATTTAGGAGTTTGGATTCTATCCTATTGAAGAACCCTAATCAATCATCGCTTTGTAGCCGTATGTAAAATCAGGGTACTTTAATGTGAATCCAGTTTGATTCAATAAAACAGATCGTAGTTGCTTCCCCCCTTCCACAATCGGTATCTCAATAGTGTCTGTGCTTAATTTGAGATGTTTTCTAATCCACGTTAATACGTCATATTGTTTAGTAGGTTCGCCATCTGTCACAAGATAAAGTGATTCGATAGATTCTTGTCTCACAATTTTATTCATGAGAAAAACAATAAAGCGCGCAGCATCTTCCTCGTGAATTCGATTAGACCAATTATTGGTTGCAGGCCAATTGCCAGGATTACTTTGCGCTAATTGAATCATGCGCGTTCGAGTGGGGCCGTATATTCCAGATAAACGCAATATCGTGGCCTTTTCTTTTAATTGACGCGCAATCGTTTCAGCTTCCATTAACGCTTCACCTCCGTAATCAGAAGGTTGAGCAACATCAAACTCACTTAAGATCTTTGTTGTTTTTTGTCCATAAACTCTCGTGCTTGAAACAAAGAAAAGATGCTTAAAGTGATCGAGATCTAAAATAGCTTTGTAAGTTTTTTTTAAGCCAACCACATAATGATCTTGATAGCTCTCAACAGATTGTGCATCTGCAGAAACTGCATAGATAATGATTTCAGGATTTATTGATTTAATAGTATCAATAGTTTCAGTTTTTAAAATATCCGCCTGATGCATTTCAATAGAAGAGGGTGATTTTTTTAAACTTCGACTAAATCCATACAGTTTAAAAATATGGCAATCAATATTTTTAGCGACCGAAAAGCCAAGTTGACCGCAGCCTACAATTAATACTTTAGTAGATTTTATTTCCAAAGCGTTTTAAGAATAAATCCAGGAAAAGAAAAAACTAAAAACAAAAAGAAAGTCACTGTATAAAATTCCCAATCTTGCGGGTGAATATGTCCTACTACTTTAAGTTCTGTAAATAGTGCAATACCGCCAGTCACAAAATACAAAATGACAACTTCAAGTAAAGCCCAAGAAAATGGTTTTTTATAAGAGGGGAATTTCTTAATAAAAAGAAAATCGTTAAACATCCAAGGCACATTAGCCATGATGATAGTAATTAAGATGAGGATCCACTGAGTCATTTAATGAAGACTTAAAGCTATTGCTTGAGCAGTAGCATCCATAAATGAATGTGGCATTAAACCAATAATTAGAAGCGCTGATGCGTTAGCTGATAAGATCCATTGCATATCGATGGACACATCTAATTTATTTTTTAATTTTGGCTCATCAAAGTACATAAGTTTTACAATTCTCATGTAATAAAACATACCTACTAATGCCATCATGACTGCATAGACCACAAAATTTGCAAAGCCTGCATCAAATGCTGCTTGAAGCACCATAAACTTTGCGTAAAAACCTATGGTAGGGGGTATGCCTGCCATACTTAACATCGTGATTAACATAAGAAATGCATACCAAGGATTTCTCTTATTTAAACCTTTAAAATCTTCAAGCGTTTCACACTCAAAATTTTTCCGAGACATCATCATTAACACTGCAAAAGAAACTAAAGTCATAAACATATAGCTCACAACGTAAAATAAACTTGATGCGTAACCATTGAGTGTTCCACTCATGAATCCGAAAAGAGTAAAGCCAATATGAGAAATCGTTGAATATGCATACATACGCTTGATATTTGTTTGTGCAATCGCTATAACATTTCCGATACCGATAGAAAGAACCGCCATAATAAGTATCATTTGCTTCCAATCCGCCATCATAGACTGAAGACCATCACCTAATATACGAACGGTAATAGCAAAAGCCGCTAATTTAGGCACGGAACTAATCAGTATAGCGATAGATGAGGGTGAGCCTTCATATACATCCGGCACCCACATTTGAAATGGCACTGCGCCTAATTTAAAAGCAAGGCCAGCAACTACAAAAACAAGGCCTAAGACAAGAATGGCATGGTCTGTGGGGTGATTTAACAATGCGATCGAAATCACATTTAAATCTAAGCTTGATGTCGCGCCGTAAATCATCGACATACCATAAAGAAGAAGTCCTGATGCAAGAGCGCCTAATACAAAATACTTAATTGCGGACTCTGTCGCTTTTTGATTGTCACGATCAAGAGCTGTTAGAGAATATAAACATAAAGAGAGAAGCTCGAGACCCATATAAACGAGCAGCATATTATGACTTGAAATCATAATCATCATACCAAGCAATGCAAATAGAACGAGTGAAAAATATTCACCATGATATAAATTACGATCGTTCATATAAGACCGACTATAGAAAAAAATCAGTGACGTTCCTAAATAACTCATCATCTTTAAAAGATCTGCTAAACCATCACGAACAAACATATTAGAAAAAGCAAATTCAGTTTCATGATTAAAATGTTGACCAGTCAAATAAGCGCCGCCTAATAAGGCAAATTGAGATAGAGCAAAAATAATCCAGCGCATTGATGGCTTAATAAATAAATCTGTCATAAGCACAATCATTGCCATGGAAAGCACAAAAATTTCTGGCAAGATTAAAGAAAGATCAGATTGAATGAATGAATTCATTTAAACATCCAGCGGTAATGATGTGACAGGTTTTATCAAATGCATATTCTCTAAAAATTGAACTGTTGTTGCATTTGTCATATCCGTAATTATCTTCGGATAAATGCCTATTAAAATAATAAGAAGTGCCAATACAGTAAGTATGAAAAATTCACGCCACGAGATATCTTTTAAAGCGCTGATTTTTTGATTGCGCGCTTCACCATAAAATACTCGCTTAACCATCCATAAAGAATAAGCTGCACCAAAAATTAAAGAGCTTGCAGCAATCAATGCAATCCAGAAATTATTCTGCATTGCACCCATAATAACCATAAATTCACCTACAAATCCTGAAGTCCCTGGCAGTCCACAGTTAGCCATCGCAAAAAATACTGCAAAGGCTCCAAAAGTTGGCATTGCGTGAATGACGCCACCATAATCTGCAATCTGTCTTGTATGTAATCTATCGTATAAAGCACCTACAGATAAAAACATCGCAGCTGAAATAAAACCATGAGAAATCATTTGAACATATGCGCCCTCAATGCCAATTGAATTAAACATAAATAAGCCTAACGTGACAAAGCCCATATGTGATATCGATGAATAAGCGATTAATTTTTTCATATCTTTTTGAACAATTGCAATCAGTGCAATATATAAAATAGCAATGAGTGATAGAGTCACCATAAACCCTTTTAAATAGATCGCAGCGTCAGGCGCGATTGGCATTGCAAATCGCATAAAACTATATGCGCCTAATTTCAACATAACTGCTGCTAATACTACTGAACCTCCTGTCGGTGCTTCAACATGAGCATCAGGAAGCCACGTATGTATAGGCCACATTGGAATTTTGACTGCAAAAGCCATAAACAAAGCTAGGAAGATAAAAATCTGAGGATAGAGATCAAGACCGGTATTATAAAAATTCACTATCTCAAATGAATGAGTATGTAAGTAGAGATAAATAAACGCTACCAACATTAATAAAGAACCTAAAACAGTATATAAAAAGAATTTAATCGTGGCATAAATGCGATTAGGCCCACCCCAAATACCAATCACCAAGAACATAGGGATAAGCATAGCTTCCCAAAAAATATAATAAAGCATGGCATCAAGCGCACTAAAAACACCAATCATAAGGCCTGACATGATCAAGAAAGCCGCCATGTATTGTGCAACACGGTCTTCTATAGATCGCCATGAAGCGATGACTACAATTAATGTAGTAAAGCTTGTTAAAATAATTAAAGGTACAGCGAATCCATCTACACCTAAATGATAATTAATATGAAAGGCTGGAATCCAATGAAAAAATTCCTGGAACTGGAACTGTCCAAAAGAAAAATCAAAGGCTGTGTAAAGCGGGATCGTGATTAAAAATGAAATCACACTGCTGATAAGTGAAAGCCATTTAGCTTGTGTATCGTTTACTTTTCCACTTAATAAAAGTAAAAGTCCACCTAAAAAGATAGGCGTCCAAATTGAATAACTTAATATATGGGTTAAATTCATCTTATATTTTTATAAAGAAGGTTAAAAATAAAAATACACCTATCACCATCGCAAAAGCATAGTGATAAATATAACCCGATTGAATCACACGTATTTTCTCTGCAAACTTACTGATAGATTTTGCTGTTCCATTGACAAGCCAACCATCAATAATTTTTACATCACCTATTTGCCAGAATCTTTCACCTAAAAAACGACTGCCAAAAGCAAAAAACTTTTCATTAAATGTATCAAATCCATATTTATTTTCTAATATGCGGCAAATCATTTGTGTTCGATTGAAAATAGCTTTGGGTAAATTTAAATTCACTTGGTAACAGTAATAAGCGAAGGCAACACCACTTAAAGCAAATAAGAAAGGTAAGCTCACTAGGCTGTGTAATACCATACCGAAAGGTCCATGATAAATTTCATGGAAATGATGGCTTAAATGTTCCATCGAAGGATGCGCTTTAATATCTAAGAAAATGCTTTTTGTAAAAAAGTTACCGAACAATATAGGCTCGATTGTCATATAGCCAATTACTAAAGAAGGGATGGCAAGCAGTGCCAAAGGCAAAGTAACACTTAAAGGACTCTCGTGTGGGTTATCTTTTGCGCTCAAGCCATGATGGTGATCATCATGATGTACCAACTTCTGAAGACGCCATTTCTCTTCGCCATGAAATACTAGGAAATAAAGTCTAAACGAATAAAAAGCCGTTATAAAAACGCCTATCAATACAGCAAAATAAGCGAAGTGGCTTCCTGTGATATGGGAGAACTTCACAGCTTCAATCAAGCTATCTTTTGAATAGAATCCTGAAAATAATGGTATACCTATTAACGCTAAAGAACCGATTAAAAAAGTAATCCATGTAATAGGCATATATTTTTTTAAATTGCCCATGTGTTGAATATTTTGATCATGATGCATGCCTATAATGACTGAACCAGCGCCTAAGAAAAGCAAAGCTTTAAAAAATGCATGTGTCATTAAATGAAACATAGCCACTGAATAAGCTGAAGCACCGAGCGCTACTGTCATATAACCTAACTGTGAAAGTGTTGAGTACGCAATAACACGCTTAATGTCATTTTGAATAATGCCTAATAAACCCATAAATAATGCGGTAATAGCACCAATGATCATGACAAAAGAAAGTGCAGTATCAGATAATTCAAATAAAGGCGATGCTCGTGAGACCATAAAAATACCTGCGGTGACCATCGTCGCAGCATGAATCAGGGCGGATATAGGTGTCGGGCCTTCCATTGAATCTGGAAGCCACACATGCAATGGCACTTGTGCAGATTTGCCCATAGCTCCAATAAATAACAAAATACATATGACTGTAATGACGGAAACAGGGTGTCCAAATAACTGCATCGTGTGGGCCGTTATAATTCCTGTGCTATTAAATACCGTCGCGTAATCGAGTGAGCCGGTCCAATAAAGAATTAAAGCAATACCTAAAATAAAACCAAAATCACCAACACGATTAACCAGAAAAGCTTTGAGATTTGCATAAATTGCAGTGGGTCTTTCAAACCAGAATCCAATAAGAAGATAGGACAAAAGGCCTACTGCTTCCCATCCAAAAAAGAGCTGTATGAAATTATTACTCATAACTAACATCAACATTGAAAAAGTAAATAAGGAGATATAACTAAAGAATCTTCGATAGCCAGGATCTCCCTTCATATAACCCATTGTATAAATGTGAACCATCAGCGATACAAAAGTTACAACAACCATCATCATGGCTGTTAAATTATCAATTAAAAATCCAACCTCAAATTGATAATGTCCTGTAAAAAGCCACTGATAGATTGTCTGATTTAAAACTAACCCATTTAATGTTTCATTAAGCGTGAAACATGAAAGAACAAATGCAATAAAAACAGACAAAATAGTCATACTTGATGCAAAAAATTCGGGTAATTTTCGACCTAAGATGCCTACGCAGAAAGACGCTATAAGAGGCAATAACGGAACTGCTAAATATGAATAAATAGAATTCAAGTGATCACCCATTAAGACGATTTAAATCGTCAACGTTAATAGAGCGAGTATTTCTAAAAATTAAAACGATAATAGCTAAGCCTATTGCTGACTCTGCAGCTGCTACCGTTAAAATAAAGAACACAAAAATTTGTCCAGCAATATCGTTTAAGTAATGAGAAAAAGCAATAAAGTTAATATTCACGGCAAGCAACATAAGCTCAACCGACATAAGCAAAATAATAATATTTTTTCGGTTAAGAAAAATACCTACTACACTGATCGTAAATAAAATTGCAGCAAGGATAAGGTAATGAGGTAAACCAATCATGTTCTTTTCTTCGCTTTGGATTTTATATACTTTTCCTCTGATTTCATTCTAACTATTCGCACTCGATCTTGACGCTTCACAGCTACCTGATCTGCAGGATTTGTTTTTTTGCTATCTTTACGATCGCGCAGTGTTAAAGCAATTGCTGAAACAATAGCAATAAGTAAGACAACAGAAGCGAGTTCAAACGGAAGCACGTAATTAGAATATAAAGTATTACCTATCATTTCTGTGTTCGAGGTATTTGAAATTGACTCTGTAATAGGCGCCAGATTAAATGGTTTGGTTTTAAGAACCATCACCATTTCAACCATCATAAGGAGGCCTATAAATCCTGCCATGGGTAAGTAATCCCAGAAACCTTCTCTTAATTTATCTAGATTGATATCAAGCATCATTACCACAAATAGAAATAAGACCATCACAGCACCTACATAAACTAGTACCAATACAATCGCTAAAAATTCAGCTTGCAATAGAAGCCAGATGCCTGCGGCGTTAAAAAATGCTAATACTAAAGATAGTGCTGCAGTTACAGGATTCCTAGAAGTAATGACGCTCAATCCTGAACTAATAAGCACGAGGGATAAAACATAAAATACGAAATCTTTAAATTCAATCATGATTTATCGAAACCTCTCATCTTGAGCGCGGTCTTCTGCAATTTGTTTTTCATATTTGTCACCTACGGCAAGCAACATATCTTTCGTATAAATTAAATCGCCCCGAGACTCCCCGTGGTAATCAAAAATTCTTGTTTCAACAATAGAATCCACAGGACAAGATTCTTCACAGAAACCACAAAAGATACATTTAGTAAGATCAATGTCATAACGGGTCGTACGTCTTGTTTTATCCTCCCGTTCTTCGGATTCAATCGTAATTGCCATAGCAGGGCATACAGCTTCACATAATTTACAGGCAATACAACGCTCTTCACCATTTGCATAACGACGAAGCGCATGAAGGCCTCTAAAGCGGTTAGATTGTGGTGTTCTCTCTTCCGGATACTGCACAGTAATCTTTCTTGCAAAGAAATAGCGGCCTGTAAGAAGCATGCCTTTAAGAAGCTCAATGAGCATCAGACTTGATAAGAATTGTTTGGTTTTTTTAATCATTTAGTGAAATAGATATCCCCATGAGGTTTGCACCATGCCGCCAATAAATACTATCCATGCAATTGTAATTGGAATAAAAATTTTCCAGCCTAATCGCATAATTTGATCATATCGATATCGAGGGAATGTGGCTCGAAACCATAAGAAGCAAAATAGTAAAAATGCAACTTTAATTAAAAGCCATAAAAAGCTATCTGGAATAAATGGAATGGGAGATAACCATCCACCTAAGAACATTAAAGCTGCAAGCATCGAAACTAAAATCATATTCGCATATTCAGCTAAGAAAAATACTGCGAAAGCCATACCGGAATATTCCACATGGAATCCAGCCACAATTTCAGATTCGCCTTCAGCCACGTCAAAAGGTGCTCGATTTGTTTCTGCTACAGCACTAATAAAGTAGATAATAAATAAAGGAAATAAAGGCCAGATATACCAATGCCAGAAACCTCCTTCTTGCCCCAAGACAATTTTTCCTAAATTTAAACTATTGGCACACATTAAAACGCCTACTAGCGTAAATCCCATGGCAATTTCATAAGACACAATCTGCGCCGCAGAACGTAGACTTCCCAAAAATGCATACTTAGAATTTGAAGCCCATCCTGCAATAATCACTCCATAAACTGTAATAGATGTCATAGCTAAAATATATAAAAGACTTGCATCAATATCTGCAATCACTAAATTAAGATCAAAAGGGATAACAGCCCAAGCAGCAAAAGCTGGTGCAATTGCTAAAATAGGTGCCAAGAAAAATAAAACTTTATTTGATGCTGTCGGGAGAATAATTTCTTTGAATAAAAGTTTTAAGGCATCAGCAATTGGCTGAAGTAATCCAAAATAACCTACACGATTAGGTCCAATACGCACTTGCATATAACCAATGACTTTTCTTTCAAAATAAGTGAGATAAGCCACCGATATCATGATAGGTAAAACGACAGCTACAATTTTTAAAAGTATCCATAATGTTTTGGCAATATCAGGCCACCAAGCTCCAAAGAAAGATGGTATCAAAACATCCATATTTAAGATGCACTTCTTGTAGTTATTTTTTTAACGGTAACATCACCATAAATATCAGACAGATTCGCCGTTTCATCGATACCGCTTGGTATATAAATAGATCCTTCTGGGATACTTACATCCTCTTGCACGACAAGATTGATCGATTGCTTACCTTGTGTAACTTTAATTTTGTCATTTCCTTTAAGTCTTAATGACTTCATCTCTATCGGGTTCAGTTTCGCAAACGCTTTTGATTTTTGAATCGCTATTTGAAGAGATGGAGCTCTTCTTACAATAGGATCCATACGATATTGATGCATCTCGCCAATGCGCGAGAATTGCTGAGGCTTCGTGTTAGGTATTTTGTAATCATTTGTAATATCAATTACATTAGAAAGCTCTTTTGAGATGAATTGATTTTTAGATTTCATATGCACCTCTTTGACATCTAAACTCGATTCATAATCAAATCCCTTCAAGTTAAGATGATTAGCTAATACTCTTAATACTTTCCAGGCTGGTCTCGATTGACCTAAAGGCTGAGTCACAGCGGCATAACTTTGTACTCGACCTTCCATGTTAATAATCGTACCGGATGATTCTGTAAATGGTGAGACTGGTAAAAGTACATCTGCATTTTTAAGATATTTCGAATTGTAAGAACTTAATGCCACAGTAAAGTCTGAAGAAGCAATTGCATCCTGCATTAATTGTGCATTCGATGCATCTAATTGAGGTTCAACATTTAAAAGAATATAGGCCTTTAATTTCTTCTCCAACATCGCGTAAGTATTTAAGCCGCCTTTTTCTGGAAGTACATTAACAGCATGAAGTCCTACGCTATTAGCATATGTGGGTAAAACACCAAAAGTCGCTTGAGATAATTTTGAAATTTCAAAAGCAAGCTTATAAATCGTTGAGTAGTCTGGATGTTCTTGAGCTATTTGGCCAAGCAATATAGAAGTGTTATTTTTTTTGCCCGCTAAAACATTTTTCATTAGATGTTGGGCTATTCCATCACTTACTTTGTCGGTTTTAATTTTTTCAATATCAGCTTTTATAAATTTAATATCTTTTCTTAATACACCTTTTAATTCTGTCATTGATTTCAAAACTTTTGCGAGTGCGTGAGGAAGTTTATGAGAAGCTTGAATCAACTTTTCAGATACCGTCATGAGAGGATCTGCATCAACTGAATTAACTACAAAAAGATTTGCGCCTTGATTTACAGACTTGCGAATTCTTGAAGTTAAAAGCGGCTGTTCATTTCTTATGTTGCTACCAATCAAAAGATATTGGTCAAAGTGGCCGATCGCATCAATATGACTTCCTAACCATGGCGAACCTTGATGCTCTATTGAAAAATCAGATTGACGAATACGATGGTCAATATGAGGCGAATTTAAAGTGTTACTTATTTTCTTGGCTAAGATGCCCTCTTCAATCGTACTTTGAGGGGATATCAGAATGCCCAATGCTTCAGGGCCATCATGATCTACAATATGTTTTAGTTTTTCACTAATAAGTGTTAGAGCAGTTTCCCAATCCGATTCTTTCCATTGTCCTTTTTCTTTAATCATAGGAACTTGTAAACGGTCTTCGCTGTTCAAGCCTTCATATGAAAAACGATCACGATCAGAAATCCAACATTCATTAATTGTCTCATCTTCGCGAGGAAGCATTCGAATCACTTTGTTTTGTTTAATGTGCGCTTCAAGTGGCGAACCCAAACTATCATGGTGCGCTAAAGTTGGTCTTCTAATAAGCTCCCAGGTGCGGGCTTTGTATCTAAATGGTTTACTTGTAAGCGCACCTACAGGACATAAATCAATAATATTGCCTGAGAGTTCGGACTGAATAGAACGATCAACATAAGCTGTAATTTCTGAATGCTCGCCTCGACCCACCATGCCAAGTTCCATCATGCCACCAACTTCTTGTAAAAATCTTACACATCGCGTGCATTGAATACATCGCGTCATATCTGTCGAAATGAGCGGGCCTATATTTTTATTAAATACGACTCGTTTTTCTTCTTTATAACGTGTTTGACTGCTGCCGAAATCCACTGCTGTATCTTGCAATTCACATTCACCGCCTTGATCACAAATTGGGCAATCTAGCGGATGATTGATAAGCAAAAATTCCATGACACTTTGCTGTGCCTCGGTAGCCATTTTAGATGTGGTTGAAACTTTCATACCATCAGCCACTTGTGTAGCACATGCAGGCAACGGATTATTGAATTTTTCTACATCGACCAAACACATACGGCAATTTGCAGCAATTGATAATTTTTTGTGGTAACAAAAACGAGGGATTGGAATGCCTGCTTTATCTGCAGCAGCAATAATCGTTGTATTTTTTTCTACTTCGATTTTCTTGCCATCAATTTCAATTGTAATTGTCATTTAGCTTCAACCATTGAGCGCCCGTGTTGAATAAAATATTCAAACTCAGGCCTAAAGTGTTTAATGAAACTTAAGACGGGTGTGGCAGCAGCATCACCTAAAGCGCATATAGTTCTGCCAGAAATCTTTTTGCTGACATCAGTTAAAAGATCAAGATCTTCCATAGTGCCTTTACCATCTACAATTCTTTTGATGACTCGATAAACCCAACCTGTACCTTCACGACAAGGTGTGCATTGACCACATGATTCTTCATAGAAGAAGTAAGAGAGACGTTTTAAAGCACTTACCATACAAGTGGAGTCATCCATAATAATCACGGAACCGGCACCTAAACTCGAACCAATTTTTTGCAGTCCATCATAATCCATGGTGGCATTTTCAATAAGTGCTGCTGGCACAACAGCTGTCGAAGGACCTCCAGGAATAACTGCCTTTAATTTTCTGCGATGCCAAATACCGCCAGCCATATCTAATAATTCACTAAAGGGCGTGCCCATTTTAATTTCATAATTACCTGGTTTTTCCACATGGCCTGATACTGAAAACAATTTAACGCCACCTGAATTTTCAACACCTAAATCTTGGAATGCTTGACCGCCATGCTCTAGAATCCATGGCACAGATGCAAATGTTTCTGTGTTGTTTACATTTGTAGGTTTACCGTAAATACCATAAGTGGCTGGAAATGGTGGTTTATAACGCGGCTGTCCTTTTTTGCCTTCGATGGATTCAATGAGCGCTGTCTCTTCACCGCATATGTATGCACCATAACCATGCACGGCATATAAATCAAAACTAAAATCTGACCCTAATATATTTTCACCTAAAAATCCGTGGTCTCTTGCTTCATCAAGTGCTTTTTCAAAGAGTTCATATTCTCGCCATATCTCGCCGTGAATATAGTTATAACCCACACGTGTTCCCATGACATAAGCCGCAATGAGCATACCTTCGATAAGTTGATGCGGGTTATATCTAAGAATATCTCGATCTTTAAATGTGCCGGGTTCGCCTTCATCAGAATTACAGACAAGATATTTAATGCCATCGTAATCACGAGACATGAAAGACCATTTAATTGCCGTTGGGAATCCCGCACCGCCTCGACCTCTTAGTCCTGATGTTTTTAATTCAGCTAAGATTGCTTCAGGCTTTATTTTCTTTTTGAGTATTTTTTTAAGTTGTTCATACCCACCTACTTTTAAATAAGTCTCGATAGAACCCGGATCATCATGAACCATAGTTCTTAAACAAACCAAATCTTGATTAGGAAAAATTTTTGATGGCTTAATGATGTCGATTTGCTTTACCATTTATTTAAGGCTCGCTAAAAGCTTGTCAATTTTTTCGGTCGTTAAGTGTTCATGCATGCTGTGGTTATTAATTAGGCATAACGGTGCGCCACCGCAAGCCCCCATGCACTCACCTTCTTTAAGTGAGAATTTTTTATCTTTAGAGACTTCACCAAAACCAATACCTAATTTCTTTTCTAAGTGCTGCGCAATTTCATCTGAATTTCTTAACATGCATGAAATATTGGTACATACCGTAATTTGGTATTTGCCTTTTGATTCTAAATTGAACATGTTATAAAAAGTGGCTACTTCCATTACAGCAATTTCTGGCATTCCGAGATAATGTGCAACATCAGAAATATTTTCATGAGATAACCAGCCATATCGCGTTTGAACAATACGTAAAGCAGAAATCACTGCGGATTGTTTTTGGTTATCCGGAAACTTCTTTAATTCTTTGTCAATTAATTTAATATCGTCAGTGTGCATCATTTTTATCGATCAATCTCACCAAATACAATATCTTGCGTACCAATAATCGCAACCAAGTCAGCAATCATATGGCCTCGCGTCATTTCATCCAAAGCTGCTAGATGAGGAAAACCTGGGGCGCGTATCTTTAAGCGGTAAGGTTTATTTGCACCATCTGAAATTAAATAAATACCGAACTCACCTTTAGGATGTTCGACTGCTGCATAAGCTTCACTGGGTGAAATATGGAAACCTTCTGTAAATAATTTAAAGTGATGAATCATCGCTTCCATATCTTCTTTCATGGCAGCACGCGGTGGCGGGGCTACTTTGTGATTATCACTAATGACTGGGCCTGGATTTTTTCTTAACCAATCTATGCACTGTTTAATAATGCGATTAGATTGTCTAAATTCTTCGATGCGAACTAGGTATCGATCATAACAATCACCATTCACACCCACAGGAATATCAAAATCAAGTTGATCATAAACTTCGTATGGTTGTTTTTTTCTTAAGTCCCATGCAACACCTGAGCCTCTTAACATAGGGCCTGTCATACCAAGCGCAATAGCTCGGACAGGATCGACAACACCAATACCGACTGTACGCTGTTTCCAAATACGATTATCTGTTAATAATGTTTCGTATTCATCTACATATTTTGGAAAGCGGTTTGCAAAATCTTCAATAAAATCTAATAGTGAGCCGCTGCGGTTTTGATTTAATCCATCTAATTCTTTTTTATTTTTAAAGGTTGATTCATATTGAGGCATGCGATCAGGAAGATCACGATAGACACCACCAGGACGATAATAGGCTGCGTGCATTCTGGCGCCAGATGCAGCTTCATAGCAATCAAACAGATCTTCTCTTTCACGGAATGCGTAAAGAAAAACAGTCATAGCACCGACATCAAGTGCATGCGCTCCAAGCCATAACAAATGATTTAAAATGCGCGTAATTTCATCAAACATGACACGAATATATTGAGCACGAATAGGAACATCTATATTCAATAATTTTTCAATGGCTAAAACGTAGGCATGTTCATTTGCCATCATAGATACATAATCTAAACGATCCATATAGGGTACAGTTTGTAAGTACGTTCTATTTTCAGCTAGCTTTTCCGTGCCGCGATGAAGGAGTCCAATATGAGGATCTGCGCGCTGAATGACTTCACCATCAAGCTCTAATACTAAACGCAATACACCATGGGCTGCAGGGTGTTGTGGGCCAAAGTTCATCGTGTAATTTCTAATTTCAGCCATTATGAAAACCTTCTTCACGAATGATGCGTGGCACGTTATTTCTTTCTTCAATTGAAACGGGTTGATAGATGACACGCTTTTGAACATCGTCATAACGCATTTCAACTTTACCGATCATCGGAAAATCTTTGCGGAATGGATAACCTACAAATCCATAATCTGTAAGAATGCGTCTCAAATCGGGGTGATCAGTAAACATAAAACCAAATAAATCAAAGGCTTCTCTTTCATACCAATTAGCAGCTGGCCATAAATCAATTACCGATGGAAATAATGGAAAATTTTCTTCTTGAGAGAAGGTTCTTACACGAATACGATGGTTATGTTCGATAGATAAGAAATGATAAACCACAGCAAAACGGGGTTTAGTCCAAGCACCTTCGCCATAATCTTTATAGTCAACACCGCAAAGATCAATCAATTGTTTAAACTGAAATGCTTTATTTTCTTTTAAAGTTTTTAAAGTTGATAAAAGATCATCGATTTTTACTTCAATGGTGAGCTCATTATGCTCAATGGATGCATGACTTACTTTTTTACCAAAAGTCGATTTTATTTCTTTATGTAATATTTCGACTGAGCTCATGGATTAACGCGCAATCGTATTGGTTCGTTTAATTTTATTTTGAAGCTGAATAATTCCAAACATAAGTGCTTCAGCTGTTGGCGGACAACCAGGCACATAGACATCTACAGGCACAATACGATCGCAACCACGAACGACTGAATAAGAGTAGTGATAATAACCACCGCCATTTGCGCAAGAACCCATCGAAATAACCCAACGTGGCTCTGCCATCTGATCGTAAACCTTTCTTAATGCAGGCGCCATTTTATTAACCAATGTACCAGCTACAATCATGACATCTGACTGCCTCGGGCTTGGTCTAAATACAATTCCGAATCGATCCAAGTCATATCGTGATGCTCCCGCATGCATCATCTCAACTGCGCAACATGCAAGTCCAAAAGTCATAGGCCATAAAGAACCTGTGCGGGTGTAATTGATAAGGGTATCTAAATTGGTAGTGACAAACCCTTTTTCCATGATGCCTTCAATGCTCATTTTCTATTCCCAATCAAGGGCACCCTTCATCCATTCGTATATAAAGCCAACGACCAAAATGGCTAAAAAAATCATCATGGCAATAAATCCAAACATACCGATTTTTTGAATAACTACTGCCCAAGGAAAAAGAAATGTTATTTCAAGATCAAATAAAATAAACAGAATAGCGACGAGATAATATCGCACATCAAATTTCATACGCGCATCTTCAAATGCTTCAAAACCACATTCGTAGGGGGAATTTTTTTCGCTATCAGGTTTATTAGGTGAGAGAATACTGCCGATAAGAAGTGGCCCTGCACCAACCGCAAGTCCTACACATATAAATAATAAAATTGGAAAATAATTTTCCAGCACAACGATTCCTTAAAAAAATACTACATGATTTTCTTAATTTGGTGCCGTCGGAGAGACTCGAACTCTCACGACTTTCGTCACTACCCCCTCAAGATAGCGTGTCTACCAATTCCACCACGACGGCTTTATAGATTTAACAGTCTCTATTTTGGGATGTTCTGAGCACCACTTGGTGTTTTGGACTGAGCTTCACCACTTTTAGTTTCAGAAGATTTTTGAACTTCTGATGACTCAGTTGCTTTCACCACACTTCCAGTGCCTGATTTTTGACCTGCGATAAACGCCAAAGCAATACTGGTTAGAAAAAAGACTAAAACAAATATTGCTGTTGTTCTGCTTAAAAAATTAGATGAGCCGCTTACGCCAAACAAACTTCCTGAAGAGCCACTTCCAAAGGCTGCGCCCATATCAGCACCCTTACCGTGTTGCATAAGCACTAAACCAATGAGACCTAAACATGCAATCACATGAATAATTGTTAATAAATTTTCCACAATCCTATTTTCTTTGATTTATATTTCAGCCGAATGACAAATAGACTCAAAATCACTCGCATTTAAAGAAGCGCGTCCTACGAGTCCGCCGTCTACGTCTGGCATAGAGAATAATTGTAACGCATTTTGAGGGTTTACGCTCCCTCCATAGATGATTTTAAGGCTCTTTACGACTTTGGTATTTGACGATAATTTCTCACGAATAAATTGATGCATTGCTTGGGCTTGCTCAGGAGATGCAGCCAAATCAGTACCAATTGCCCATACAGGCTCATAAGCAATCACAGCCCCATCAAATATTTCTTCACCATACATTTCAATAATAGTATCAAGCTGTTTAGAAACAACTTTTTCCATAATGCCAGCTTCTCGCTCAATCAAAGTTTCACCTACACAGAGGATCGGCGTCATACCTGCTTTTTTTACCATCATAAATTTAGTAGCGATATTTTCATCAGATTCACAGTAAGCAGTACTTCTTTCAGAATGGCCAATGATCACATAACTTACACCAAACTCTTTGAGCATAGAAACACTTACTTCACCTGTAAAAGCTCCTGATTCGAATTTAGCCACATTCTGAGCACCCCAACGAATAGGTGAATTTTTAAGGTAGGATTGCGTTTGAGATAAGTAGGGATAAGGAGCGCACACCACGATGTCCACTGGGATTGTTTGAAGTATCTTTTCTGTTAAGGCTTTAAGGAGTGATTCGTTAGATGCCAAAGAACCATTCATTTTCCAATTACCAACAACGATTTTACGTCTCATGACACTCTCTTAAATAGTTTATTGAATTTTACTTTGTTGGCGCATGATGGGCAATTCAAGGATCTCTCTAAGAGAGCATTCTTAATTGAATTTGAATTTTTTTATTACCATTAAACTCATTAGAATCAACCTGATAGATCGCTTTTATCTTACGAGGAAGGTGTTCACTATGATTAAAATAAATAGCTTCAAACACTTTATTTTGTAAGAGAAGATTTAACTTCAAATGCTTATCTGCAAGGATTTTTTGCTCAACGACCTCAAACTCACTTTCAAAGATAGGAAGGGGGAAACCTTGCCCCCATACTTGTGTGTTAATATGCTCTATATCTTCATAGGTGACTTCTGAAAAATTAAGCGCATCATCTACTTCAATTGTTAATTCAAGATCATCTGCTGAAATTAGTCCTTTTACAGTTTCCTCAAATAATTGAGCAAAATGATCAAAATCTGCTTCTTTTATGGTGAGTCCTGCTGCCATAGCATGGCCGCCGAATGTAACAAGAATATTTTGATCTTTTTTTGATACAAGATCGAGAGCATCTCTTAAATGAAGTGATTGAATAGATCGACCAGAGCCTTTAAGAATGCCTTCATCAGATTTAGCAAACACAATCACAGGGCGATGATATTTATCTTTAATACGAGATGCAATAATCCCAATCACTCCCTGATGCCAAGTGGGGTCATAAAGTGTGATACTAAATTTCTCTTCACAATTCACGTCATGAAGTTGAATTGAGGCACCATCTTTCATTTGAGATTCAATTGATCTTCTTTTAAGATTTAAATTTTCAAGTGATGATGCAATAAAACGCGCATCTTCATAACTTTCAGATAAAAGACATTGTATACCCAAGGTCATATCATCCAGCCTTCCTGCAGCATTGAGTCTTGGTGCAATACTAAAAGCTAGATCAGAAGTACGAAATTGTGATGGATTTTTTTTATTTAATGCCATGAGCGCTCTAATACCAGGATTAGCCTGTCCTGATCTAATTCTTCGAATACCATAATCAACTAAAGTACGATTATTTCGATCTAATGGGACTAAATCTGCAACTGTCCCTAAAGCTACAAGATCTATTAAATGCATTAAGTTAGGTTCTGTATGGCCTTTAAAATAATCTCTTTTTCGAAGCTCGGCTCTTAAAGCTAACATCACATAAAAAATAACGCCTACACCACATAGATATTTACTTGGGAAATTACAACCATGCTGATTAGGATTCACAATACATTTGGCACGAGGTAATGTTTCGCTAGGTAGATGATGATCTGTCACTAAGACATCAATGCCATATTGATTGGCTTGATTTACACCTTCAACACTTGCAATGCCGTTATCAACAGTAATAATAATTTTAGGATTTTTTTCTTTCGCTAAATCAACAATTTCAGGGGTTAAACCATAGCCGAATTCAAATCGATTAGGTACCAAATAATCTACATCGGCACCCATCATCCTAAGCGCTCTTACGCCGACAGCAGTGGAGGTTGCTCCATCCGTATCGTAATCACCAATAATAAGAATTTTTTGTTTTTGTAAAATAGCATCCGCTAAGATTGACGCCATTAATGCGTTATTTGTTAAAGCTTCTGGCGGAATAATTTTCTCAATAGAAAGTATGGCATCGTCAATATGTTTAATACCGCGCGCCGAATAAAACTTCGCCAAATGAGGGTTGACCCCAGAATTAACGAGCGCTTCTACAGCAACATGATCAATTTTTTTTGATTTAATGAGCATTAAAATAATTTTTTACTGTATTAATTTTTTTCCATACCTTAAGTAGCTGTATGAATCTATTATGAATATGTAAGAGATTACCTTGATAGCTTACATAAATATCCAAATTCTTTATTTTTCGTTTTTTAAAATTATTCCATACAACTTCTAAAATTCGGTCTATCTCTTTTTCATCCTCAAAAGCAATGAATGTGTTGTTATTAATATTGTCTTGAAGAACATTATCTAAAGTTTGAGGAGAGATTTGTGCATCAATCGATAGTGCTTTTTTTAAAAAACTTGCATTAGAAAAAATGGTTGTGTAAGGATTTTGAATACTTTGAGGCAGTACGCCGCCACCTGAAAACCAAATGCTGTTAGGGGAAAGCAATCCTCGTCGAATTCTATCTTGATTAATAGGATGATCAAAAAGAAACATTTGAATTTCGTTCATAAATGCATGCCACACCATAGCCTCATCACCTTGGGGCATAAATAAATCAATCGTTTGGCGTTTGATATGAGCAATCGATGTTGTTTTAATGTGAGGTTCTTTTTTTAATTGAAGAAATAACTTTTGTTGATCGTTTAAGACAAATACACGATTTTCATCTTCAAATGTCTGATTAAGAGCATGACATAATTTTTCAATTTCATCCTTCGTATAATCGTCTGTTAATTTTTTTTCTAAAAAAAATGTATCTCTTTGAAGACTTAAATAAACTGGATCTGCATAGAGATAATAATGTTTATGATTTTTTTGGTAATCTATAGCAGCACATGGATAATCTGAATTAGGTTTTATGCCTAACAAATGACATATAAATTCTTCGTAGGAAAATTTTAAAAACTCAACTTGTCCAATCGTCAAAAATCGATCAAATATTGGATGATGATGATTTGGAGTAAATTTACAAAGAAGGGTTGTATTCAAACTACAAGGAAATAATAAAATATGGTGCCCGGGGCCGGAATCGAACCGGCACGGCCGTGAAGCCGAGAGATTTTAAGTCTCTTGTGTCTACCAATTTCACCACCCGGGCCTTTTGAAATAAAACTAAGACCAAATTTTATCATTAATTATTCTTAAATAGACTTAAGCACTAATAAGTGGAGGCGCGAGCCAGAATCGAACTGGCGTCTACGGCTTTGCAGGCCGCTGCATAACCATTTTGCTATCGCGCCACATCAATATCACCAAAATTAAAAAGGGAAGACGATGCTTCCCCGATTTTGATTTGGAGCGGGAAACGAGTCTCGAACTCGCGACCTCAACCTTGGCAAGGTTGCGCTCTACCAACTGAGCTATTCCCGCGTAAAGAAGCGAGTATTTTAGCGTTTTTTGGGCTAGTGTCAATTTACAGTCCACCGCATTCTTGAGACTTACCTTATTGTAATGCTCTTTCTTAAGGTAGGCCAGGCCACACGGATGTAGTAAACCATCGATATTACAGTAAGTATTGCAGCTATATTAATCAATATGTTACCTATCCACTTTATATTGATAAACCATAGATTGTCATAGTAAAGAAGCATCAAAATGGCGATCATCTGGATTGTGGTCTTAAGTTTACCTACAAACATAACTGCCATACCACCAGGTTTGCCAATCGTTGCCATCCATTCTCGTAGAGAACTGATTGAAAGTTCACGGCCAATGATAACCAACGAAATAATTGCATTCACCCGATCAAGCTCTAATAAAACAAGAAGGGCTGCAACCACCATCAATTTATCAGCTACTGGATCAAAAAATGCACCAAATTTTGAAGCTTGATTTAAATATCGTGCAAAGAATCCATCGAGCCAATCGGTAATTGCCGCAAACAAGAAAATACCAGCCCCGATCCAGTTCATTAAAGACTGGTTGATAAGTGTGTGAGGGAGATAATAAATACCTACAAAACAGGGAATCAAAATTATCCTGAAAAAAGTAAGCGCATTGGGGACATTAATTTTCATATAAATTTTTTTCTTAATGAAAGTAATCGTAAATTTTTTCAGCTAACTTTTTATCAATACCATTAACCATGATAATTTCTTCAATACTAGCATTTTTAATACGCTCTATACCCCCAAAGTAGACGAGTAGATTTTTTCTTTTTTGTGCACCAATGCCCTCAATATCTTCTAGGGATGACGTTATCCTTTTTTTAGCGCGCTTAGCTCTATGGCCTGAAATGGCAAAACGGTGAGCCTCATCTCTTATTTGCTGTATGAGGTGGAATCCAACATTATCTTTTTTAACAATGATAGGTTCGTCTTTACCCTCCACAAAAAGTTGTTCCAATCCAGGCTTTCTCCCTTCACCTTTTGCAATACCTACGAGTAGAATATCACTTAGGCCCAATTCTTGAATAACCTCTATGGCAATATTGAGTTGGCCTTTACCTCCGTCTATAAAAATAAGATCGGGTTTAATACCCTCACCCGTTGCAATTTTTTTATAGCGACGGGTTAATACTTCGCGCATAGCTCCGTAATCATCTCCAGGCGTAATGTCCTCAATATTAAATCGTCTATATTCTTTATTTTGAAGATTACCTTTATCAAAAACCACACATGAGGCAACTGTGCCTTCACCCATGGTATGGCTGATATCAAAACATTCAATTCTTGAAAATGATTCAGATAAATTAAAAATTTCTTTTAGTGCTTCTACTCTATTTTCTTGGCTTTCTGATTGCATCAGTTTTTGTTTTAAAGCAATCTGCGCATTCTTTTGCGCCATGGTGAGCCAAACGCGTTTATCACCAACCGCTTTATTAATTACTTTAACTTCGATGTCGTAATTTAACTTAAAAAATTCAGACAGTAATGATTGATTCACATGCTGCTGCGTAACGATTAATTTTGGTATCGTCTGATTTGTATAATATTGTGCAACAAAGGTTTCAATTACATCTTGCGTCTCAATATCAGCAGTATTTTTAGGAAAGAAACTTTTATCGCCTAAATGTCTCCCTGCCCGAATCATTACTAAATTTAGGCAGTATTCACCTGCCTCTTCAACACACGCAATAATGTCAGCATCGCTAGCACTAAAGTCACTTACAAATTGCTTAGTTCTTACCTGCCTTAAACTTTGAATGCGATCGCGATATAAAGCTGCATGCTCAAATGCATGGGAGCTTGCTGCTTCATTCATTTGATAGGTAAGCTGGCTAATAACTTCACTATCTTTGCCATCCAAAAAAAGTGATGCGTGTTTAATGTCATTTTTATATTCATCTTCTTTAATCAGATCAACACATGGTGCGGTGCATCGATGAATCTGATATTGAAGGCAAGGTCTTGATCTATTTTTAAAAACTGAGTTTTCACACGTTCTTAATTTAAAAACTTTTTGTAAGAGCTGGATACTTTCTCTAACCGCATTGGTATTTGGAAAAGGTCCAAAATATTGATTCCCTTTTTTTTGGGCGCCTCGATGAAAGGCTAAACGGGGGAATTTTTCACCTGTTAATACAATATATGGATAAGATTTATCATCTCTAAAAATAACATTGTAGCGAGGCATATAAGACTTGATCATGTTGTTTTCTAGGATCAAAGCCTCAGCTTCAGAATGTGTCACAGTGACTTCAATATGATCAATGTGACCTACCATCATTTTTGTTCTGGGACTTACAATGGTTTTGACAAAGTAAGATGAAACCCTTTTTTTTAAATCTTTAGCTTTTCCAACATAAATTATCTCCCCTGCCTGGTTAATCATCCGATATACGCCAGGTAAACTAGGTAATGTTTTTAAAAAGGGTTTAATATCCATTTAATTAGCCTAACAAACTACCTCCTACAGACCAATCTTCACCCTTAACTTCATCAAACACAATGTATGTATAAGACGCGGGCTTGTGAGCTACTTTTTCCATAAGTGTCGTGATTTCTTTTGCAATTGTTTCTTTTTGATCGCGGTTTAATGTTCCTGCTAATTTAATATTGATATAAGGCATATTTAACTCTCCATTTCTTTTTTGATTGATTGAAAAACACTAAAAAACATTTCTTCGGTAAGTCTTTTCGTCTGGGTATTGTATCGACTGCAATGATAACTATCATACAAAACTAGTTGATTAGGCAAGTCATGGCGAGCGCCATGTGAAAATACATAATCAGATTTTTTTAATTCAAAAGCTGATAGAACGGATTGATGCGCAATACTTCCTAAAGCTAGTATGAATGTATTTGGTTGCAGTGAAGTTAATTCAGATTTTAAATAGTGATTACATTGTTTTATTTCTTTAGGTTCAGGTTTATTTTGCGGAGGTAAACATTTCACAGCATTTGTAATTCTGCAATCAATGAGTCTTAATGCGTCATCAGCTGCAGTTGACTCTTGTTGATTTGAAAACCCAAAGTGAAATAACGCTTTATATAAAAGAATCCCTGCATAATCGCCCGTAAACGGCCTGCCTGTTCTATTGGCTCCATGCATGCCAGGCGCTAAACCCACAATCAATAAACGAATTGATGTGTCCCCAAATGGTGGCACTGGCTTACAAAAATAACTGGGCTGCTCTAATTTAACTTGATCTAAAAATGTAGCAAGCCGAGGGCATTCTCTACAGTCTTCTTTATATTGTGTCATTATTTTATATCGTGAGAATTCACGTATTTTATTTATAAACTCTATAATAGCCCATGTTCATCATGACCTCTATCCATGCTTAGTTATCGACACGGCTTTCACGCAGGTAATCATGCTGATGTGCTAAAGCATATTGTGCTGACACTGATCTTGGATTACCTCAAACAGAAAAATAAACCCTATTGGTTTATTGATACGCACGCAGGTGCAGGTAAGTATTCGCTTGAAAGTGAATTTTCTAACAAAACATCTGAGCACCTAGATGGCATAAGTAAGATTTTTCATGATGAAAAAAAGCCACTAGCTTTGGCAAAATACATTGAAATTATCCGAAATCTCAACGGTGGCGATCAATTAAAACAATATCCTGGCTCTCCTTGGATTGCGAGCCAGATACTATCCCATGAAGATAGAATCAGGCTCTTTGAATTGCACCCTACTGATTTAACTTCATTGCTTCATGCTTTAGGCAAAAAACAAAATACTAAAATCTATGGTGAAGATGGCTTTCAGGGATTAAAGGCGCTCATTCCCCCGCCTCCAAAAAGAGCACTTGTTTTAACCGACCCTTCTTATGAAATTAAAAATGATTACCTTAAAGTGGTGGAGTCTTTAAAAGACAGTTTGAAGCGTTTTGAAACAGGTATTTATATGTGTTGGTGCCCTTTGATCGATCGAAGCGAGCCCCAAGCTATGCTTAAACAACTTCAAAAATTAAATGTTAAAGAATGGCTTTATGTAAGCCTTTCGATTGCTAAACCTACTGATGATATTGGTATGTTTGGCAGTTATCTTTTTGTTATCAATCCGCCATGGAAACTGAAAGCACAATTAGAGGAAATCATGCCTTACTTAAGCGAACAATTAGGGCTTAACGGCCACGGTTCTTATGAAATTGAAGTAAAAACGAGTTAAAATAACACTATATATCTCATAGGATTTCTACATGCAATTATCAACGCTCAATGCCCTGTCTCCACTCGATGGAAGATACGCTAAAAAAGTAGATAATTTGCGTCATTACTTTAGTGAGTTTGCTCTCATTAAATTTCGTGTTGAAGTTGAAATTAATTGGCTCATTTCTTTGTCAGATGAAAAAGCGATTAAAGAAGTTTCTGAACTCAGCAAATCAACCAGAGAATCGCTTCAAAAAACCATCCAATCTTTTAGTGAAGCAGACGCCGCTGAAATCAAAAAAATTGAAGAGACAACAAATCATGATGTGAAGGCAGTTGAATATTGGTTAAAAAATAAATTTAAAGACAACCAAGAAATAAAAAGTATTTCAGAATTCATTCATTTTGCATGCACTTCGGAAGACATCAATAATTTGTCACATGCGCTGATGATTAAGTATGCGAAAGAAAATGTCTTAACACCTCACTTTGAAAGTCTCAATAAGAAATTAAAAGATCTCGCGCACGACTTAAGTGGGCACGCTATGTTAGCAAGGACGCATGGCCAAGCTGCGAGTCCAACTACAATGGGTAAAGAAATCGCCAATGTGGCTTATAGATTACAAAGACAAATTGACCAATTTAAAGCACAAGAAATTCTAGGAAAAATTAATGGTGCCGTAGGTAACTTTAATGCACATATGACAACTTATCCCGAATTTGATTGGCAAACTTTTTCAAAAACATTTGTACAATCATTTGGCCTAACTTTTAACCCCTATACAACGCAGATTGAGCCTCACGATTACATGGCAGAGCTCTTTCAAAATATGATAAGAATGAATACGATTCTCATCGATCTTAATCGAGATATTTGGGGTTATATATCACTTGGATATTTCAAGCAAAAGTTAAAAGAAAATGAAGTCGGCTCATCCACTATGCCACACAAGGTAAACCCTATCGACTTTGAAAATTCAGAAGGTAACCTTGGCATTGCAAATGCCTTATTAGGTCACTTTTCAGAAAAACTTCCGATCTCGAGATGGCAAAGAGATTTAACAGACTCAACCGTCATTCGAAATATTGGTTTAGGTTTTGGTTATACAGCGCTTGCCATTGAATCTTGTTTAAAAGGTCTTAATAAATTAGAAATTAATGCAAAAAAATTATCTGATGACTTAGATCGTGCTTGGGAAGTTTTAGCTGAACCTATTCAAACGGTCATGAGAAGATATGGCATCGAAAATCCATACGAAAAACTTAAAGAATTAACGCGTGGGAAAGACCATATATCCAAAGAAGTGATACAAGAGTTTATTCAGCAACTTGAAATTCCCCAAGAAGCTAAAAATGGACTGCTTCAATTAACGCCGGCAACATATATCGGCGACGCCATTCAGTTAGCAAAAAAAATCTAATGAAAGAAGTTTTAGTTCTTTACTACTCTCATGGAGGTGCTGTCGGAGAAATGGCCTCATTTATTGCGAGAGGTATTGAGTCTATTTCTGGTGTAAAAGCCAGAATTCGAACTGTCCCTAAAGTCACGTCTACCGTTCAGGCTTTAGAAGACAATATTCCTAGCGAGGGTCCTCTTTATGTTGAACACAAAGACCTTGAGGAGTGTATTGGTCTTGCCTTGGGAAGCCCCACAAGATTTGGCAATATGGCAGCACCCCTTAAATACTTTATCGATAGCACTATACCTTTATGGTTAAATGGAAATCTTATTGGGAAGCCTGCCTGTGTATTTACATCTTCAGGTTCTCACCATGGCGGCAATGAATCGACACTGCTTAGCATGCAACTTCCATTATTTCATTTAGGCATGGTAATTCTCGGTGTTCCGTATTCAGTTCCAGAACTAAGCACCACCAAAACTGGTGGCACGCCATACGGACCATCCCATGTGGCCGGAGAATCAAATAAAGCCCCTATATCTGAAGATGAAAAAAAAATATGCCTTGCGATGGGAAAAAGATTAGCCGAAACTGCACTCAAACTTTCAGCATGAAAAATTATCTCCAATTAGGAGCTTCTGTGAGCTTAATCTGCCTTATTTTTCTTTTATGCTCTTGGGAATTATTTTTAGCGCCCTTTAAAAATCAGAGCTCATGGTTAGTTCTTAAAATCATACCGCTGCTCATTTCGCTGATGGGTATCCTTAAGGGGAAAGTTTATACTTACAAATGGTCAGGTATGCTGATTTTAATTTATTTTATTGAAGGCATTGTGAGATCCTATTCTGATCAAGGTCTATCATCTAAAATAGCGCTTCTTGAAGTTTTTTTAAGTATTATATTTTTTTTATGTGTAGCGTTTTACGTGAAAGCTAACCGTCCGTAATATGAATATTCTTTTATCTAATGATGATGGTTATGATGCGCCAGGCATTAAAATACTTGCAAGCTATTTAAAAAAAATTGCACATGTCACAATTGTCGCACCTGATTGCAATAGAAGCGGCGCAAGCAACTCCCTATCGCTTGACCGCCCTCTTAGAGTGACAGAAGTTGAAAAAGATTATTATCATATCAATGGCACTCCCACGGATTGCGTGCATTTAGCCTTAACAGGATTACTAGACAAGATGCCAGATATGGTGATCTCAGGTATTAATAATGGTGCCAATATGGGTGACGACACAATCTACTCTGGCACAGTCGCAGCAGCGATGGAAGGTTATTTATTAGATATCCCTTCTTTTGCTATATCAATGTCGCAGCATGAAGCAACATATTTTGAAACTGCTGCATCTATTACAGTTGATCTGATTATGCATTACCAAAAAAATAAACTTCAAGATCCGATACTATTAAATATTAATGTCCCCGACATTCCTTTAGAAAAAATTCAAGGTATACACATCACAAGACTTGGAAAAAGACATAAAGCAGAACCCGTGAATAAAACAGAAGATACTGATGGCAATATTTTATATTGGGTGGGTGCTGCAGGTCTTCCAAACGACGGTGGGGAAGGTACTGATTTTTATTCAGTGGGTCATGATTTTGTATCTGTATCTCCTATTCATGCAGATCTTACAAGACATAATCAAATTAATGATTTAAAAACATGGATGAATAACTTTACATGAGATTAAATTTTTTTATTTTTTACGTGGCGCTTGCTTCTTTAATTGCTAGCTGTGCATCGAATGCGCCAGCGCCAGTGACTGAAAAAAGAATAGCTACTGAGAAATCTACAGTATTGCAAAAAAAACCTGTCGCAAAAGTGAAAAAAGACTCTAGTCAACCATGTCCTGATACTTATATCGTCAAACCAGGTGATACGCTTTATAGCTTAAGTCTTGATTGTGGCTTCTATTACAAAGAAGTCGCTCAAGCGAATGATATTAAAGAGCCCTATGCTATCAAAGTAGGTGACAAAATAAAATTTGACCAAGTTAAAACAAATAATCCCGTTATAACTTCTAATGAAATTAAAAAAAATGAAGAGGTTGTCACTTCACCATTGAAAAATAATGAAGAAGCTATAGCAAATATAGAAGCTCAGCCTCAAACAAAACCAGCATCAGGGAGTATTGCACATATAGAAAATCCAAAAGCTTATAGAGAGAAATATACAGAAGAAGCATATAACCGAAAGGAAGTTGTAGCTCAAACACAAACAACTAATAATACTTCGTCCGTAACACAAAAAGAAAGTACATCTATTTTTTTAGAAGATAAAGTGGATTGGCAATGGCCTACCAAAGGCAAATTAGAAAATCTTTTTAATGAAGCACAAGGGCAAAAAGGAATCGATATTTTAGGAGTACTCGGTCAGGAAATTAAAGCGGCTGGACCGGGCAAAGTCATTTATAGTGGTGAAGATCTTAAGGGGTATGGAAAACTTGTGATCATTAAACACAATAATTCTTATTTATCTGTCTATGCCCATAACAAAGAACTTCTCGTTAAAGAAGGTCAGATGATTCTAAAGGGTCAAAAAATTGCAACAATGGGAGATTCTGGAACAGATAAAGTGAAATTGCACTTTGAAATTAGAAAACAAGGTCAATCAGTCGATCCGACTACTTTTCTCGGGCAGCGTTAAATTCCCCTTTGGCTTCTCTTTCATAATAATCCCTTACAGTTGACATATCGTGGTCTCTCGCCCACGTGATAATTTCATCTAGCGCTGATGCCCCGATTTGACCGATTTGGGTATGAATACCAGCCTGCTCTCTAACGATTAGAAGGCCTGGAATTTTATCCACCTGGAAATACTCACCAATTTCTGGATCAGCTTCGATATCTACCATACCAAATATAATGTCTTTATTTTTATTCGAAGCTGCCTCAAATATAGGGGTAAATTCAACGCAAGGCTCACACCAAGGGGCCCAAAAATCAACAATCACAAAATCATTTTCTTCGATTGTTTTTTTAAAGTTCTTTTTTGTAAGCTTGACTGTTGCCATTTGGTATTCCAGTTCTATTCGGTTAAAAAACTATAACGACTGCTCACCCCATTGATTGGTATAAAAAATCTCTCTTAAGGGCTTTCGCTTTCTCGCTTCTTTTTCTCTAACTAACGCTTCAGCACTAATTTTTTCTATAGCGAGTGGATAACCAATCGCAATAAAAGACATTAAATCATACTGGCCTGGAATTTGAAATAATTGTCTAGATTTTTCAACATCAAATCCGCCCATTTGATGAGCCACTAACCCTATACTTGTGGCTTGAAGACAGATATTTTCACAAGCAGCTCCCGTATCATGCTGGTTCCATCGATTAGGTTTTTCATTACTCGAGAAGCTTTGACGGGCGCAAGCTAAAATTAAAATAGATGCATCCATAGCCCAATTTTGATTGCCCACAGATAAGCAATTAAGCGCTTGCGTCCAGGCAGTCGCATCTTTCTTATGGAATGTAATAAATTGCCAAGGCTGCTCTCCCATACACGAAGGACTCCATCTTGCAGCCTCCATAAGTGATAAAAACGATTCTTGAGAGACTAGCTGATCAGGATCATAAGCTCTAGAGCTCCATCTATCACTTAGAATTGAATGGATAGGTTGTTCAGTAATGGCTGGTTTTTTCATTAAGAGAGCTATCTTTATATTTAAAGTTGTCTCTATAATAAAGATAGTTTTCACTTCGTTCAAATTAAATAATAAAGATTCCATGATGATTCAAACTGAACTTCCTTCCGAATTCAAAGGTATTAATCGATTTGCTATTAAAGCAATGCTTTATTTAAATGGATTCGCCCATATTATTATTGGCCTTGCTTTAGCGACGTCGATTATTATGTTCACTTGGCTTTTCTTTAATGAAATCAATACCGCAGCGAATGCCCATAATCTGATTCATGGCTTTATTCATGCACTAGGCACTTTAATGCTTCTTTGGTCGATATCGGCCCTTATTTCTGCCAAAATGCGCTACCTCAATGGAAGTAAATTAGAAGTTGAAACCTTTATTGAAGTCGTGATGGTACTTTTCCTTAGAAAGCTCATTGTGCTTCCTGTGCAAGATTCAACACCAACATTTGAAGAGGTCGGTATTTGGGTTGGAGGTGCATTTTTAATTGGCTTACTCAATATTTTAGTGATCCATTTTAAAACAACAATTTCTGATCCTAAAAAAAATAAACTGCTTCATGACAGATGAAGATCTTAAGTTTATGAAACTAGCTTTAGGGTTAGCAAAAAAAGCTAAGTTAAAAAATGAAGTGCCTGTCGGCGCTCTAATTGTTTGGAATGGCGAAATAATTGGTCAAGGCATGAATACATCCATTAGTGACCATGACCCTACTTCACACGCCGAAATAAATGCTATCAGAGAAGCTGCTAAGGCTATCAAAAATTACAGGCTAAAAGATTGCGCGATTTACGTGACATTAGAGCCTTGCGCTATGTGCGTTGGGGCAATTCAACACGCACGTATTGAGAAAATTATCTATGGGGCTCCTGATCCAAAAACTGGCGCTTGCGGAAGTATGATTGATTTAATCAGCGTTAAAGAAATTAATCATCATGCAGAAGCTATAGGTGGCATCTTAGAAAAAGAATGCGGTCAAATACTAAAAGATTTCTTTCTTTCAAAAAGAAAAAAGCCGTAGAAAACTACGGCTTTTTTATTTCAATCGAACGATTAGTCTCTGTTGCCTAAAATAGCCATTAACAACTGAAGTAAATTAACAAACAAATTATAGATGTTCATATAAAGCGCCAAAGTTGCCATGATGTAGTTTGTTTCTCCGCCATTCACAATTCGACTTACGTCATAAAGAATGAATCCAGAAAATAATAAGACTGCAACGCCAGATAATGCTAAAGCCATGGCAGGCACTTGGAAAAATAAATTAGCAAGAGAAGCTAAGATGAGAAGGATGATACCAATCATCAAAAATTTTCCCATAAAGCTAAAATCTTTTTTGGTAGTAGTTGCGATCGTCGCTAAAGTTAAAAATATAGCTGCTGTGCCACCTGCAGCAAGACCAACGATTTGAGCACCATTGCTTAGATTAAACGCTACTTGAAGAATTGGACCTAACATCACACCTAAAAACAAAGTCAGCGCTAATAATAAAACAACACCTAGACTATTGTTACGATTTGCTTGAATCGCAAAAAATAAACCAAAAATACCAGCCATCAGCATAATGGCAAACATAATAGGATGTTGTTGAGCAAATAAAAAGTTCATGCTCATGCCTATGTAAGCGCCAATTGTTGTTGGGATCAGAGACAAACCAAGTAAAGCATAAGTATTTCTTAGTACTTTATTTGTCGCAAGTGTTGATTGCGACTGGCTTTCAATTCTTACATTTTCCATATTTTTTCCTCTTAAAAGTTTTTAATACTTTGTATAGATTATAGAACCTATCAAATAGTTTCAATATTCATTTGCATTATTTTATATAGCCATGATTTGACTTGTCATCTCTTTGAAACATTTTTCTTGGATCATTTTTAAGGCTTCAGCAGGATCTTTAGTGCCTTTCATTGAAAGAAGTCTTGAAATACTCTCGGATGATATTTTCCAATCTAAATTAAGTAAAACCTCATCAACCAGCTGGGGGCTGTTACATAACAAGATCATATCGCATCCAGCTTCGAGGGCCTTTAAAATCCTATCTTTCATTTCACCGCCAAGTATGGCACCTTTCATGCTCATATCATCGCTAAAAATAGCGCCTTTAAAATGAAATTTTTCTCTTAATTGTTCTTTAAGCCAGAAACTTGAAAATCCTGCGGGATGTTTATCTGCGGAAGAATAAAGGACGTGGGATGGCATAACTGCATTTAATCCGTGCTTGATCAATGAAATAAAAATACTCATATCTTTAGATGTAATCTCCTCAAATGTTCTGTCGTCTTCAGAAATGCTTAAATGTGAGTCAGCCTTAATATACCCATGCCCTGGAAAGTGTTTTCCAACCCCATGCATACCGCCTTTTTTTAAGCCTTCCAAAAGACTCGATGCCAAAGCCTTGATCGCTTCAATATCATGATGAAAAGCTCTATCTCGAATCACGGTGCTTTCGTTGTAATCAATATCTAAAACTGGTGTAAAACTAAAGTCGATATCAAATACTCTTAATTCAGTAGCAATAATTTGGCCCATTAAAAAAGCTAAATGATTAGCTCTTTTAGGATCTTTATCCCAAACTTCCCCTAACTTTCTCATCGCAGGAATAGTCGTAAAGCCCTCTCTAAATCTCTGCACACGACCGCCTTCATGATCTACAGCTATTAAAAAGTCATGGCCTCTTATTTTTCTAATCATATCTGTTAAAGTTTTTAATTGGATGGTATCTTTGTAATTTCTTGTAAACAAGATAAGTCCACCCACCAACGGATGCACGATTCTTTTGATGTCCTCACTTTTTAAAGTAAGGCCCTCCACATCAATCATTAACGGGCCGATCGTCATATAGAATCGATCTGATTCATATTATTTAAAAATAAAAGGATTGAAATTAGTGCGCGTATCAAAATAATCTATATTTTCTCTCTTTTTAAGAAAACCAATAATTTTGTAAATGACTGGTGTAAATAATACTTCGGTTAATGTTTTAGCAAAAAATTGCGCCATAATAACAAGAATCAATTTGTCATTTGGAATCACGCCGCTGTTGTAGAAGGCCAATGGATAGAACAAAATAGAATCGATTGCCTCACCTGCAATAGTAGAGCTAATCGTACGACTCCATAAATATTTACCCTTCGTCATGATTTTCATTTTTGCTAATACAAAAGAATTCGCAAACTCGCCCGCTGCAAAAGCAATTAAGCTCGCTAGAGAAACTCGCCAAGCTGAACCAAAAGCAACTTCATAAGCCTCTTGATTATGCCAATAGGGGGCGGGTGGCAATGCCACAATCATCCAAGCCATAAAAGATGCGAAAGCAAGTGCAGCAAATCCTGCCCATATCACTCTTCTCGATGCCGCATAACCATAAACTTCAGTTAAGATATCTCCGAAAATAAACGAGATGGGAAAAAATAAAACACCAGCGCCAAAAGTCATGACGCCAAAGAATGGAACATCTATTTGGGAAATTTTTGCAGGTCCAATCAAATTAGATGTAATCAATACCGTCACAAATGCTGCCATGACTAGATCGTAATATCGATATTGATTTTTATTCATATTAGATTTCATTGATTAAGACATGATCACCGACGTTAATTTGATCAAATAAATCGATGATGTCGTAGTTATCCATTCGAATGCATCCATGTGATTTGGGCTCGCCCAAATGAGCTAGGTCATTAGTTCCATGGATGTAAATAAAACGCTGCATTGTATCTTGGGTACCCAGACGATTAAATCCAACCTCGAGACCTGAAAGCCAAAGTATGCGAGTTAAAATCCAATCCTCATTGGAGTTAGAGCCTGACATTGTTGGATTCCATATTTTTCCTGTAAGTCTTCGCGCTACAAACTGCGCGAACAAAGGTGCACCTTTGCCAATTTTTGCGCGCACAATATGTTGACCTAAAGGCGTACAAAAACTGCCTTTATTTTGACCCACACCTTTTTCTGCAGTAGAAATCACAAATGATGTCACCCATACATTATCATCTTGATAGACATGAAGTTTTTGCTCTCTGATTGAAATTTTAATATGCATAATTAAATAATTCTTAAGATGCCGTTTTTACAAATAATGCAATAGATTCTACATGCGAGGTATGTGGAAACATATTTACAATACCAGCTTTATCTAATTTATATCCCTTCTCATTTACTAATATTTGAGCATCTCTAGCCAAGGTAGCTGGATTACAAGATACATAAACAATCACTGAGGGATTAATTTCCTCATCAATGAGCTGAACTAATTCAAACGCCCCATCTCTAGGAGGATCAATCAGCCATTTATTTGCATGACCCAATTTTAATAATATTTCCTTATGGATTTCAAATAAATTGATACATTGATATTCCACAAAATCATTTAAGTGATTTTCATCTCGACATTGTTTTGCTCTTTCTATCAGTGATGCTGAGCCTTCGATACCAGTCACTTTTGCACCACTTATTGCAATAGGTAATGTGAAATTTCCAAGCCCACAGAAGAAATCAAAAATACGTTCATCTTTTGAGGGCTTTAATAGACTCATCGCTCTTCTAACTAATACTTGATTAATAAAAGGATTAATTTGTGTAAAGTCATAAGGCATAAAACTAAACTTTAGACCAAACTCTTTTAGAGTATAAGAGAGCTTCACGTCATCTTTCTTTGATAACGGTTTCACTGTTTCAGGGCCTTTAGATTGCGTCCAAAATTGGACGGAATATTGACTTGAGAATGCATTTAAAAGTACTTCATCACTTAAATCTAGCTTTTCTAAAATTCTTAATGCCAATACTAAATATTTTTGATCCGCTGCAAATTCAATCTGAGGTATTTTGTCTTTGATAGAAAGCTGAGTAATCAAGTCTTGAAGCGGGGGCAGGATATCAGAGAGATTTTGAGGTAATATTTCGCAGCTGGAAATATCAGCAATAAGATGTGTTCTTTTTTCATTAAAACCCACAAGTGCTTTATTTTTCTTAACAACAAATTTAACCCTTAGTCGGCCTTTATATCGGTAACGCCAGGAGGGCCCTGCAAGTGGTGTTAAGATTAATTCGGATTTAACCTTACCAATTCTAGATAATGTATTTTCAAATACTCTTTGCTTAGCTGCAATTTGCGCTTGAAACTCAAAATGCTGCATAGAACAACCGCCACATCGATTAAAGTGATCGCATTTAGGCTTTACTCTTAAATTAGATTGTCGAATCACTCTATGTGTAAAAGCGATTTCATAGCTTGGCTTTCTCACATAAGACTCACACTCAACCAACTCGCCTTGAAGTGCACCTTCTACGAAAATAGCTTTACCATCAATATGACTGACACCCCTACCCTCTTGATCAATATTTTCTATTGTGGCGAGTAATAATTTTTTTTTAGATTTAATGTCGTCTTGCATTGAGGAAGACTTAAGATTTCCAGGCGGACAAAAACTCATCCCAATAATCTTTTTGATATTCTTTAATCGTATTTTTAACTAAATTAATTTCAGCATCATATTCGTTTTGATTAAGTTGGCCTCGGATTAATTGAAATTTAAGATAAACAAGATAAGTATTCGCAACATCAGTTTCGCAATAGTCTCTTATCGATTGAATATCTCCTTCTCTAAAGGTATCCCAAACTTTTCCGCCATCCATACCTAACTTACCTGGGAAGCCACAAAGCTTTGCAATATCATCTAATGGAGCATTATTTTTACCCTGGAACATAGCTAAAAATTCCATTAAATCTGTATGGCGTGTGTGATATCGGCTTAAATAATTATTCCATTTAAAATCCTTATCAATCTCACCCATATCTAAATATTTGGAAGCATTAATGCCATAAATCAAAGCTCTGTAATTTAATACAGGTAGATCAAATCCTGATCCATTCCACGATACAAGTGTAGGGGTATACTTATCAATACCATCAAAAAAACGCTGAATAACTTCTTCTTCGGAATCGTCAATATCTCCCAATGTCCATATTTTTAATTGATCTCTTTCCCGAAGAACACATGAGATCGCTACAATTTTTTGAAGATGGTGATGTAGAAAATCCGAGCCATTTTTTTGTCTTCTTTTGTAAGTAGCAGCATTCACAACATCATCATCAGAAAAATAATTATCTAATGTATATAAAGATCTAATACCTTGAATATCAGGAATGGTTTCGATATCAAATACTAAAATAGGAGTCAAAACTTTAACTCACAAACAAATTGGAAGATAAATAGCGGTCGCCTCGATCACAAGCAATAGATACGATCACAGCATCTTTATTTGCTCTCGCTATTTGAAGAGCGACATGAAGCGCTCCGCCAGTAGATGCTCCAGAAAAAATACCTTCTTCTTTTGCAAGTTTTCGTGCAATTTCTTCTGCATTTTGCTGTGAGACATATTCAATCCGATCAATATTTTTTGGACTATAAATTTTAGGTAAATAAGCTTCTGGCCATTTACGTATACCTGGAATTTGAGAGCCTTCTTCTGGCTGAACACCAATAATTTGAATATCTTTATTTTTTTCTTTTAAGAATCTTGAGGTGCCTACAATCGTACCTGTAGTACCCATACTCGAGATAAAATGAGTGATGCGACCTTTTGTATCTTTCCATATTTCGGGACCTGTACCTTCGTAATGTGCTTTGGGATTGTCAAGATTACTAAATTGATCCAAAACAAAACCTTTACCTTCTTTTTGCATCTCTAAGGCGGTGTCTCTTGCAAACTCCATACTGCCCTCTTGCGAGGTTAGAATGAGTTCTGCACCAAACGCTTTCATGGTTTGCCGTCTTTCGATGGTTTGATTTTCTGGTATAACCAAAATCATTTTATAGCCCTTCATCGCAGCCACCATAGCAAGCGCTATACCTGTATTACCAGATGTAGCCTCAATGAGTGTATCGCCTGGTTTAATATCGCCTCTTAATTCAGCGTTATGAATCATAGAAAACGCGGCTCTATCTTTTACTGAGCCTGCGGGATTATTACCTTCTAATTTAAGGTAGATCGCGCTGGTTAAATTTCCATTCATGCGCTGCAGGGAAACGAGCGGTGTGTTACCAATAAAATTTTCTAAGTGCATTACTTTACATTCATCCGAAATATAAGAACGGTATATACGAGAAAAGATATAAATCCAATTAAAGCCCACTGAGGAATTGTAAGGCCCAGTAAACTCCAATCAATATGGGAGCAGTCACCCGTCCCTTTAAAAAGTAAATTTAAAGCTTTTGAAAATGGAAAATTTTCAAACATATAATTTAAGTCAACGCCGCATTCATTAGGAACATCAACGGCTTTCGATTGAATCAGAATATGTTTAAACGAAAATACCATGCCTATAATTGAGGTTATAGATAAGACAACTAGGGACAGTCTTCTCATTAAGTATGTTGGCCTAATAAATGCATTAATCAAAAAGAATAGTCCCAACACCATAAAAATAATCCTTTGCGTAATGCATAAAGGGCAAGGTTCGAGATTAAATTTTTTTTGAATGAACAGCGCTAATGCAACTAAAAAATAAGCAGCAAAAAAAGCAAATAAATGGGCTTGTTTATGTGATAAAAAAAATTTCTTCAATTAAAGCTCTTTAATTATTCATAGACTCTATAATGAAGATAATTGTAACGGATATCCCCCTAGTTTGATTAATTCAACACCAATAAATAGCACCAAACCTAACGAGGCCAAGGTTTTTTCTGTTAAAGAAATAAACCGCCTCGTCAGGGAGCTTCTTGAGCAGAGTTTTCCCTCATTTTGGATTTCAGGCGAAATCTCTAATTTTATAAGCGCATCCTCTGGACATTGGTACTTTTCTCTTAAGGATGATGAAGCTCAAGTACGCTGCACCATGTTTAAAAATAAAAATATGGCTGCTGATTGGATCCCTAAAAATGGTGAAAAAATTGAAGCGAAATGTTTTATTGGGCTCTATGAAGCTCGCGGAGAATACCAGCTTAATATTGATCTGATTAGACATGCGGGTGCTGGGCTTTTATCGGAAGCCTTTAATCAATTAAAAGAAAGGCTTCTCAAAGAAGGTCTTTTTGAAACTTCTCGTAAAAAACTCATACCTCAATTTCCCAAGTCTATTGGAGTTATTACTTCTCCTACAGGTGCTGCAATTGAAGATATTCTTACTACTCTTAAAAGACGAAGTCTCCATATTCCAATCTTTATATATCCTTGTCTCGTTCAAGGTAAAGAGGCGCCTCTCGCGATTGTAAAAGCTATTGAAACTGCAAATATCAGAATGGAATGTGATGTGCTCATTCTTGCGCGAGGTGGTGGTTCGATTGAAGACTTATGGGCCTTTAATGAAGAAATTGTAGCGCGAGGAATTATTGCATCTAAAATACCTATTATTACAGGTGTTGGTCATGAGACTGACACAACCATAGCTGATTTTGTATCAGACCTTAGAGCACCAACTCCGACAGGCGCGGCTGAGCTCGTCACAAGCCATACTGTCGAACTAGTTAAAACAATTCAAGTATACAAAAATCAATTAAATAAAGTAATGGCTGGTGTCATCCGTGAATTGATGCAAAAAATAGACTATCTAGAGAAAAGGCTTATATCACCCCGACAACAAATTCAAAGACAAAAGGAACAGATTCATCAATATATACAAAGGATTAATCAAAGCATGAAAAATGCAATGATTCAATATCGTTTAAAGATCGATAAATTGAAATTAAACTTAGATCATTTAAGCCCTCATGCTGTTTTATCAAGAGGCTATTCCATTATCACAAATGTTGATGGCCAGATTGTAAATAATGTAAACCAGTTAAAGCTTGATGATAAAATTCGTATTCAATTGAACCATGGCCAAGCTGATGCAAATATTTCAGATCTTAAAAATTAATCATTTTAATTGAATTAAATATACTCTGGCGCTCATGGAAGATACCAAAAAAAATAATCAGAAAGTCTCGATAGCAACACTTTCACTTGCAGCCTTAGGTGTCGTATTTGGTGATATTGGCACAAGCCCCCTATACACTATGAAAGAAGTTTTTTCTTTAAGCAAACATCCAGTTGAACTTACTCAATTTAACGTTCTAGGTATACTTTCACTTGTCTTCTGGTCTCTCATTATGATTGTGTCAGTGAAATATGTAGGCTTTATCATGCGAGCTGATAATAGAGGGGAAGGCGGCATTATGGCTTTACTCTCTCTTGCTAATAAAAATGCGCCGAGCAGTAATAAAAGAAATTGGATTATGATTTTAGGCATTCTTGGGGCTTGTATGTTTTATGCAGACGGAATGATTACACCTGCAATTTCTGTTTTATCTGCGATAGAGGGTCTTGAGGTTGTTGCACCTTCCTTAAGCCACCTTATTATCCCAATAACTCTTATAGTACTTTTTATTTTATTTTATGCACAAAGCAAAGGAACAAATATTGTAGGCGCACTCTTTGGTCCCATTATGTTTTTTTGGTTTTTAACACTTGGATTATTGGGTCTTACGAATATTGCGCAAGAGCCACATGTACTTCATGCGATTAATCCTTTACATGCATTTCATTTCTTCCAATTAGCTCCCATGGTTGCATTTGTAGCTTTAGGTGCTGTCGTTTTATCTGTAACCGGTGCTGAAGCGCTTTATGTAGATATGGGACATTTTGGTAAACATCCTATTAGGCTTGCATGGTTTATTTTTGTGCTTCCAGCGCTTACATTAAATTACTTTGGACAAGGTGCATTACTTATTAGTAATCCTGAAAATATTAAAAATCCTTTTTATCTTATGGCCCCCGAATTTCTTGGTATTCCTCTTATTATTTTAGCGACCCTCGCTGCAATCATAGCTTCACAAGCAGTGATCACTGGGGCATTTTCAGTTTCAAGACAAGCACTTCAATTGGGATTCTTACCAAGAATGCACGTCGAACATACTTCGGAAAATCAAGAGGGGCAAATTTATCTCCCAAGAATTAATTGGCTCTTAATGATTTCAGTGATGGCTTTGGTTGTGACTTTCAAAAGCTCAGGCAATCTTGCAGGGGCATATGGTATTGCAGTTACAGGTGATATGGTAATCTCAACGCTTCTAGCGAGCTTTGTATTCTATGAAGTGTGGAAATGGAACCCCATTAAAACACTTATTTTTATGGCAATTTTTTTAATGATCGATTTAGCATTTTTTAGTGCCAATATTTTAAAAATACCTGATGGTGGTTGGTTTCCGATTTTAATCGGCTGCATTCTTTTTGTTTTAATGACTACGTGGAAAAAAGGTCGTGCACTTCTTTATAAAATACTTCAGGGTGAAGCTATTGAAATTAATTCATTTATTTCATCTATAGGCACTAATCCGCCACCTCGAGTAGAAGGTACTGCAATATTTATGACGCCTAATCCTGAGGGTGTTCCTCATGCACTTCTTCATAACCTTAAACATAATAAAGTAATTCATGAAAAAGTTATTATTTTGACTGTGATGTTTATGGACTATCCTCACTCATTTACAAAAGATCTAGTAACTGTTGAAAAACTGCCTTATAACTTTTACAAAGTCACTGTGAAATATGGATTTAAAGATGTGCCCGATTTACCAAAAGACTTGGCATTATGTGTGAAAAATGCTGTCAATATTGATCCAATGAATAGCTCATACTTTATCGGTAAGGAAATTTTATTAGCGACGCCAAAAGACAACATGAATTATTGGAGAAAGAAACTATTTATCGGTTTATTTAGAAGTGCGGAAACAATTACCAATCAATTTAAGCTTCCACCTAACCGAGTGGTTGAATTAGGAAGCCAAGTATTGTTTTAAGAATGAAATATAGTTTTTTATTTTTATTAGTATTTCTTATTACAGGTTGTGCCTCAACTACTATAAAAAATCAATCAGGTATCGATAGAAAACAACTTTTACTTATGCCCCAATCTATGGTGGCAAGCCTGGCAAATGATAGCTACAGAGCTGCACTTCAAGAAGCAAGAAAGAAAAATAAACTGAATGTTGATTCTTTTCAAGTAAGTCGCGTTAAGAGAATTAGTAATAGACTAATTGCTAATACAACTTTTTTTAAGCCTGAAGCTAATCAGTGGACTTGGGAAATAAATATTGAAGACAATGATGAAGTTAATGCTTACTGTATGCCTGGGGGGAAAATTATGGTCTTCTCAGGTCTTATTCGAAAACTAAAAGCTACTGATGACGAATTAGCAGCCGTTATCGGACATGAAATTTCTCATGCACTTCGTGAACACGGCCGGGAAAGAATGTCGACTGCAGCCGTTCAACAATTAGGTTTGATTGGTTTTGCAGCTTACATATCAAATACAAGTAAACGCAATAGAGCGAATGCCACTGTACAAGCAGTTTCTTTGGGTACTACCCTCTTTTTCGCCCTACCTAATAGCCGAACACAAGAAAGAGAAGCTGATGCTATTGGTCTTGAACTTGCCGCGAGATCAGGATTTAATCCTTTGGCTTCAGTCACCTTATGGGAAAAAATGAAACAACAAGATACTAAAAAACCACCTGAATTTTTAAGCACTCATCCATCTGATGACAATCGTATTAGGGAGCTCACTGATCTTGCCAATAAATTCAAGCCCCTCTATGAATCAAATCGACCAAGGTAATTGCAATAGACTTTAATGTAAAATACTGTTTTAACTTAAAAAAATACTTGTATGGATCAATTAAAATCAATCATCGAAAACGCTTTTGAAATAAGAGCTGAAATCAATCCAAAAAATGCACCAAAAGAAATTAAAGATACTGTGGATGAAGTGCTTAATAATTTAAATAATGGATCGCTGCGAGTGGCAACGCGCATCAGAGACTCACAAGAGTGGGAAACACATCAATGGATTAAGAAGGCGGTATTACTCTCTTTCCGACTCTACGATAACGAGGTCATGAAGAGTGGTTATACCAATTACTTTGATAAAGTAAATTCAAAATTTGCTAATTTCTCTGATGAAGATTTTAAAGCAGGTGGTTATCGTGTTGTACCGAATGCTATTGCAAGACGCGGTTCATTTATTGGCAAAAATGTTGTGCTCATGCCTTCATATGTAAATATTGGGGCTTATGTAGACGAAGGTACAATGGTCGATACATGGGCGACTGTCGGTTCTTGTGCGCAAATTGGTAAAAATGTTCACCTCTCAGGAGGCGTAGGCATTGGTGGGGTATTGGAACCTATTCAAGCTGGTCCAACTATTATTGGTGATAATTGCTTTATTGGTGCACGATCAGAAGTGGTTGAAGGTGTGATCGTTGAAGATAATGCAGTTATTTCTATGGGGGTCTATATTGGCCAATCTACTAAAATTTATGATCGTGAGACAGGCGAAGTAACTTATGGCCGCATTCCTAAAGGCTCAGTTGTTGTTTCAGGAAACCTACCATCAAAAGATAGCTCTTATAGTCTTTACTGTGCAGTGATTGTAAAAAAGGTAGACGAAAAAACACTCGGTAAAGTTGGTATTAATGAGTTGCTTAGAGGTATTTAATTATGATGGTAGTCGGCATTAAAAATTGTAGTACTGTCAAAAAAGCATTAACTTGGTTTGATAACCATAAAATTAAATATGAATTTTTTGATCTAAAAAAAGAAGCATTAGATCAGGCTACTTTGACTGCATGGGTTAAAAAACTACCAAATCATTTAACCTGGGATATGCTCATTAATAAATCCGGCATGACCTGGAGAAATCTGACAGGCCGAGAAAAAAAACTTGGAGACAATAAAGAAACTGCCATTCAATTAATTATAGAAAACCCAACGGTGATGAAAAGACCTTTGGTAGCAATCGACAAAAAAGTAGTATCGCTTGGATTTGATGAAGCTAAATTTAAACAATTATTTAAAAAATAAAAATGACCAGAACATTAGAACTCACTAAGAATTTAATTGCTAGAAAATCTAACACGCCTGACGATGCTGGCTGTCAAGATTTTCTTATAAGCCTCTTAGAACCTTTAGGTTTTAAATGTGAAAAAATTAAAGTAGGTGATGTAGAAAATTTATACGCACGGAGAGGGACTGAAGCACCCTTCTTTTTTTTTGCAGGTCATACAGATGTCGTACCGAGTGGCCCAGTCGATCAATGGATATCGCCTCCTTTTGAACCTACAATCAAAGATGACAAGCTTTATGGTCGAGGTGCTGCGGATATGAAAACATCTATTGCAGCCTTTATTGTTTCCATTGAAGAATTTTTAGACGAAACCAAAGGTTTCAAAGGTTCAATTGGATTAATTATTACTTCCGACGAAGAAGGTGTGGCGGTGGATGGTACCGTAAAAGTAGTTGAACTTCTTAAAGAAAGAAATCAAAGGATTGATTTTTGTGTAGTCGGTGAGCCTACTTCACATCTTAAGTTCGGTGATATGATAAAAAATGGCCGAAGAGGGTCGCTTTCCGCAAAGCTTACTGTAAAAGGCATTCAAGGTCATATTGCCTACCCTCATTTGGTTAAGAATCCGATTCATATGGTTGCTCCTGCAATCACAGATTTAGTCAATATGTCCTGGGATGAAGGTAATGAATATTTTCCTAAAACCTCTTGGCAAATTTCAAATATTAAAGGCGGCACAGGTGCTACAAATACTGTTCCTGGCGAAGTCGATATTCTTTTTAATTTTAGATACTCAACAGCAAGTACTGCTGAAAATTTAAAAGAAAGAGCACATGCTATTTTAGATAAGCATAAACTTGATTACGTAATTGATTGGGAGCACTCGGGCAATCCTTATTTAACAAAAAAAGGGAAGCTTGTAGAGATTTTATCGCAAGCGATTAAAGAAACTGTGGGTATCACACCCGAGCTTTCTACAACGGGCGGCACTTCGGATGGTCGCTTTATTGCGAACATCAGCGATCAGGTTGTAGAATTTGGCCCGCTCAATGCCACGATTCATAAAATAAATGAATGTATTGATGTAAAAGATATCGAACCACTCAAAGATATCTATAAACTGACGTTGCATAAGATTCTCACTTGAGCCAAGCGCAAATTCTTGCTGAGCTTTCTTCAATTCGTGATTGGCTTAGATACACGGTTAGTCAATTTGAAAGTTCTGATATTTTTTTTGGTCATGGCACTTCTAATGCATATGACGAAGCTGTCTGGCTTATTTTTGGCTTTCTTCACCTTCCTCACGATACGATAGAAAACTTTTTAGACGCTAGCCTAACAGGCAAAGAAAAAAAAGATTTATTATTTTTAATTGAAAAAAGAATTAAAGACAAAATCCCAACTGCTTATCTTCTTAATGAAGCCTGGCTAAGAGATTACAAGTTTTATGTGGATGAGCGCGTCATTGTTCCTAGATCTTTAATTGCGGAGTTATTAAGCGAAAATCTTTACCCATGGATTGATGATCCTGAAAAAATCTTTAGCGCGCTAGACTTATGCTCTGGCAGTGGTTGCTTAGGCATAATGATGGCACATAGCTTTCAGAATGCAATTATTGATCTTGTAGACTTATCTGAAAAAGCATTACAGGTAGCGGAAATCAATATTAATCATTATGGGCTTAATGATCGTACCGAATTAATTCAATCTAATTTATTTGATGCCTTACAAGATAAGAAATATGACCTCATTATTTCGAACCCTCCTTATGTAAATCAAGCTTCAGTTGATAGCTTCCCTATGGAATTTTTAAAAGAACCAAGTATGGCTTTAGGGAGTGGAGAAGAGGGTTTAGATCACACCATTAGAATTATCAACGAAGCAAAACGCTATCTTAATGATGATGGCATATTAATTGTTGAAATTGGTCACAACAAAGAAGTTTTATTAAATAAATTCCCTAAACTTAAATTTCAATGGCTAGATGTTTCTTTAGGTAATGACTTTGTGCTTATGCTACAAAAATCTCAATTACCTGATTAGATTTTTTTAATATCAGAATCACTTCTGATTCTTCTCTTAACTGGTTTTCTTCCAATCTTTTTAATCTTTTTATCTAATATAGCTTTTCGATCAAGCTTCACTTTAGGCGCATAGGGTGATGGATGCGCATGTTTTTTTCGCGCTTTAACTTTATTAAGACTTTCATTACGGCTGATCATCGAAAAAGGCATATCTAGCCATTTTAAAATTTTTTCAACTTCTTTCACTTCAAGCTCTAGCATCATGCCTCTTTTTACCCGAGATGGAAGAGACACGGGGCCAAATCTAGTTCGAATGAGTCGACTCACGGGCAAATTAAAATGTTCAAACAAACGCCTTACTTCTCGATTTCTGCCTTCCATTAGTATGACTTGATACCAGCGATTAGCTCCTTCGCCACCTTGATAACGAATTTCATCAAATTTCGCGAGGCCATCATCTAACTTAACGCCTGATTTTAACTTTGATATTTGCTCTTCAGTTAATTCGCCAAAGATACGAACAGCATATTCACGTTCAATTTCAAATTTAGGATGCATGAGGCGATTAGCAAGATCGCCTGAAGTAGTAAACATAAGGAGCCCTGAAGTATTAATGTCAAGACGCCCTATCGAAATCCATTTTTCATTCTTAATTCTAGGCAACTTTGAGAATACTGTAGTTCTTTTTTGCGGGTCACTTACAGAAACGATCTCACCTTCAGGCTTATGGTAGATAAGAATTTTAGGAAATTTTAAATCAAAGAAAAGATGAGTCGTTTTTCCATCAATCTTAATGATGTCATGCTCATAAATCAATTGACCTAAAATTGCTAGGCTATCATTAACATACACACGACCCGCTTCAATATATTTTTCCATTTCTCGTCTGGATCCAATGCCAGATTGAGCAAGGAGTTTATGAAGGCGCTGAGTTTTTGATACGCTTGTTTGCTTACTTTCTTTTGGTGAATCTTGATCTTGTGAACGCATAAAGTAATTAAGTCTTTAATGACTTAACATTAGACATTCAAAGGAATTTCATTTTGGAGGAAGCTTTCGATATCAGGAAGCTCGGATAAAGACCTTAAATTAAAATCATTTAAAAAATATTTTGTTGTTGCATACAATGAAGGTCTGCCAGGAACGTCTTTTTGACCAATCACATCAATCCAGTCTCTCTCTAGCAACTGCCTAATAGCATTAGGATTAAGTGCAACACCTCTAATCTCTTCAATATCGCCCCGCGTGACTGGCTGTCTATAAGCCACAATCGCCAACACCTCCATAACTGCACGACTATATTTAGCTACTTTTTCAGGGCTCAATCTCATAAGATAGCTTGAATATTCATCTCTTGCTTTAAAGCGATAACCCGATGCGACAAGGACTAATTCCATAGTGCGGTCTTGCCATTCTGTTTTAAGTTCATCTAACAACATTCTTAATGTAGATCGCTCAATTTTTTCTGAAAATAATTTTTGCAAATCATCCAATGATAAAGGATTAGCGCTTGTTAGAAGTGCCACTTCTAGTATTTGTTTAATTTTCGATATGTTATTTAAATCCGTCATGGCTTAATTAATCTGTAATTTAATGTAGATAGGAGAAAAGCTTTCTTGTTGAGTAATCTTAATGAGCCGCTCTCTTGCTAATTCTAGTATAGCTAAGAAACATACAACTAATTTTTGAATTTTATCTTCAGCTACATTAAATAGTGATGAAAACTCAATAAATTCCTCTTCTTGAAGTTTTCTTAAAATCATTGTCATATGCTCCCTTACAGAGAGTTTATTTCGAGCAACTTTATGCGCTTCAAAGTGTTTTGCACGATTTAAAATATTTTTCCATGCTGCGAATATTTCATCAATCGATATATCTGGATAGGTAATTTCTGTAATTTTTTCAAAATAAGCATTGGCTACAAAAAGATCAATGCCCACTTGTGGCATTTGTGTAAGTTTTTCAGAGGCTATTTTAATAAGCTCATATTCCATCAGTCTTCGCACAAGTTCAGCACGAGGATCTTGCTCTGTATCTTCTTCGGCTGTTTTCTTAGGTAAAAGCATTCTTGATTTAATTTCAATCAAGACAGCGGACATAAGTAAATAATCTGCAGCTAACTCAAGTTTAATTTCTTTCATTTTCTCAACATAATCCATATACTGAATTGTTAAGTCAGCCATAGGGATATCGAGAATATCTAAGTTATGTTTTCTAATTAGGTATAAAAGAAGATCGAGCGGCCCTTCAAAAGCTTCTAGGTAAATTTCAAGTGCATCAGGGGGAATGTAAAGATCCTGGGGTAATACCTCAATATTCTCTCCATGAATTTTTCCAATCCTCATTGTTTGCACTTCTTGATTCATTAGTAACTTAACCCCATCGCTTCTCTTACCTCTCGCATCGTTTCTCTTGCTAATTTTCTCGCTTTTTCACAACCTTCTGCCACGATATTTTTTACAAGATCAGGATCTTCAATGTAATAAGATGCTCTTTCTTGAATAGGTTTCAATTCTTTATTGATCGCTTCAATCACAGGTTGCTTACACTCAATACATCCTATTTTTGCTTCTTTACATCCTGTTTCGACCCAAGACTTTATTTCGTCATTTGAGTACACTTGATGCAATTGCCATACAGGACAATGATTTGGATTACCTGGATCATTTCTTCTGATGCGCGCAGGGTCTGTTGGCATTGTTTTAATTTTTTTCTCAACAGATTCAGGAGGCTCTCTTAAAGCAATTGTATTGTTATAAGACTTAGACATTTTTTGACCATCTAAACCAATCATCCTTGATGCAGGTGCTAGCTTATACTCTGGCTCAACTAGAATCATTTTGCCGCCACCTTCTAAAAAGCCTAATAATCTTTCTTTGTCGCCTAAACTTAATCCCTGATGTTCTTCGATTAATACGCGCGCTGAATCTAAAGCTTCTTCGTCACCATTTTCTTGATAGGCTGTTTTCATCTCCATATAGAGACTACTTTTTTTAGAGCCTAATTTTTTAATTGCCTCTTCAGCTTTTTCAACAAAACCAGCTTCTTTGCCGTAGAGATGATTAAAGCGTCTTGCAATCTCACGTGTAAATTCAACATGAGGAATTTGATCTTCACCAACAGGCACTTTAGTTGCTTTATAAATCAGAATATCTGCGCTTTGTAATAATGGATAGCCTAAGAATCCATAAGTCGATAAATCTTTAGAGGATAATTTTTCTTGCTGATCTTTATAGGTTGGCACTCTTTCAAGCCAGCCTAGTGGTGTGATCATAGATAGTAAGATATGAAGCTCAGCGTGCTCAGGGACTTTAGACTGAATAAAAATAGTTGCTGTCACTGGATCAACGCCAGCTGCAAGCCAATCAACCACCATTTCCCAAACGTTCTCTTCAATAATTTCAGGAGAGTCGTAATGCGTCGTGAGAGCGTGCCAATCGGCTACGAAGAATAAACATTCGAATTCATGTTGGAGATTGATCCAATTTTTCAATACTCCATTGAAGTGACCCAAATGAAGATTGCCCGTGGGTCGCATCCCAGATATGACACGTTCAATAGCCATAACTTATATCTTCATCCTTATGCAAATATCCATAAAATTAGACTTTGACTAATTTGGATAAGCGGAAAAATTATTAAATCAAGAATATGAGTCATTAATAAAATTATTAAAATTAAAAAACCATATCGTTCAACTTGTGCATACTTATAAGCGAGATGATTAGGTAATAAACTCACGGCAATTCTTCCCCCATCGAGTGGGGGCAATGGAATTAAATTTAATACCATTAAAGATAGATTAATACTAATACCCGCTATACCCATTTGCTGAATAAACAAAGACATCGATTCTGGTAAATAGGCACTTCGTCCATATAAAATTGTCCAAAAGATCGCCATAATTAAATTTGAAAAAGGGCCAGCTGCAGCTACCCAAAGCATATCTTTTTTAGGATGGCGCAAATTCATAAAATTAACTGGTACAGGCTTAGCCCACCCAAATAAAACACCGCCCAGTAATACAGTTAAAGCTGGTAAAAGAATAGTGCCAATGGGATCAATATGTCTTAGTGGATTAAGACTGATTCTATTTTGATTGTAAGCTGTCAAATCGCCAAAATGCTTGGCGGCATAGCCATGCGCTGCCTCATGAGCCGTAATCGCAAAGATAATGGGAAGCGCGTAAACGGTAACTTTTTGTATAACAGTTAATTCCATATATAGAATGTCATTCTATTTGAATATTCTTATATTCATTCAAGAAATATGTATTTTTGAGAAAAAATTTAGTTCAATATGGCATTGACTTCATTCCAAGTTTTCCATATTGGAACGCATGTTTCAGGAAGTCTGGGCAAAGACCCCATCTCCTTATAAGAAATACCTGGCCCATGATAGTCAGAACCTATAGATGCTAGTAATTCAAACTCATATGCAATTCTTGAGAATTTTAAAGAATCTTCGGTTGTGTGACTTCCTGATATGACTTCAATCCCTTGGCCTCCCAATGCTTTAAATTCATTCAAGAATGCCAAAAGATTATTTTTACCTAAATTATATCGAGCAGGATGTGCGATGGCAGCTATACCCCCACTTTCATGAATCCATGCCAGCGCCTTATCTAAAGTAGTCCAAGTATGTTCAATAAAGCCTGGTTTGCCTTTGACGAGATAATTTTTAAATACAGTTCTCACATCTTTAGCGTGGTCTTTTTCAACTAAAAATCTCGCAAAATGTGTCCGGCCTAGAATGCCAGATTTTGCATATTTTAATGCGCCTTCTAAGCTGCCTTTGATGCCCACTTCATCAAGAGCACGCGCCATTAGTTTTGCTCTTTCAAAACGACCTTCTCGAATAGAAGAAAGGCCTTGTAATAAGGTTTTATTTTCTGGATCTACATTCAATCCAACAATATGAATCGTGGCCCTTTTCCATGTCACTGAAATTTCAACACCTTGAATTAAATGCATGCCCAATAATTTTGCTTGTGAAGTTGCTTCCTTTAAACCTTCAACATCATCATGATCGGTTAAAGAAAGAACCTTGATACCTTTAGTATGAGCATACCGAACAAGTTCAGCTGGACTCAATAATCCGTCAGATATAGTAGAATGTGAATGAAGATCGATCATGGGTATTAGGTACTTCAATATGAACTACCATAGTAACAGATAGTCTAGACCAAACATAATGTATAAAAGCCATGAGGTAATTTTACAAATGAAATTTCTATTTGATCTTTTTCCTGTCATTCTTTTTTTTATTGCATATAAATTTTCAGACATTTATACAGCAACATTAGTCGTTATAGTTGCTACGTTTTTTCAACTGATCTATAGCAAGCTCATTCACAAAAGAGTGGATAAATTGCTTATATTTAATGCTGTATTGATCAGCATTTTAGGTGGAACAACATTATGGCTTCACGATGCAAATTTTATTAAATGGAAGCCTAGTATTTTGTATTGGTTATTAGCAGGCGCGCTTTTATTTTTTCATTTTTTTAAGAAAAAAAATCTTATTAAAAATCTCATGGGCGAACAAATTCGATTAAATGAAAAAACTTGGAATCAAATTAACATGACTTCAGCAGTATTTTTTGCAGGCTTAGGCTTTCTTAATCTATACGTTGCTTTTAATTTCTCAGAGAGTATCTGGGTAAATTTTAAATTATTCGGTATTACAGGATTAATCATTTGTTATGCCATATTGATTGCGGTTATGGCATCAAGAGCTAATCATAAATAATATGTTTTACGCCATCATCGCTAAAGATCACCAAAATAGCCTCAATCAAAGATTGGCTCAAAGGCCAGCGCATTTAGCGCGCATTAAAATATTGCAAGATCAGGGAAAGTTGATTCTCGCAGGGCCTTTCCCCGCAATCGATGCGATTGATCCTGGTTTAGATGGCTTTTCAGGAAGTCTAATTGTGGCTGAATTTACTTCGCTCGATGAAGCGATAAACTGGGCTCATGAAGATCCTTTTTATACTTCAGGCGTTTATGCTTCTGTTGAAGTGAAACCTTTCAGAAAAACACTTCCTTAAATATCTATGTTAAAAGATCTTATTAAAGAAAGGCTAGCATTTTTAGAACCCTCTCATTTAAGTCTCAAAGACTTAAGTGATCTTCATAAAGGACATAACGGCAATACAGGTGGAGGCCATTTCGATTTGGAAATTACAAGTTCGCATTTTTCAGGAAAATCAACGATAATGAGGCATCGCATGATTTACGAAGCGCTTAAAGATTTAATTCCTAAAAAAATTCATGCATTAAGTATCAAAGCTGATTTGCCTTAAGGAATCACTCTTCAATATTAATTATCAAGGAGCTTTAATGTTTTCTTTTATCAAAACCTTTGTCTTTATTTTACTTTTTCAGTTCGGTATATTAGGGCATGCAGCTGATTTAAATATTACAGTGAATGGCAAGCCTATTAAAAAGAATCTCTATGATTTTGTAGTGAAAGATCTTGCAAATCGCGGCCAAAAAATGGATGACAACCTTAATAATATGATTGTCAATCGCATGATTGCCATGGAAGTTATTATTCAAGAAGCAGAAAGAACCGGGCTTAGCAAGGACGCAAACTATCTTTTGAAAGAAGAGTTAGCTCGTAAAGAAATGCTATACAACACTTTCCTACAAAATTACGTTCAAAAAAATCCTATTCCAGAATCTGATATTAAAAATGCATATGAACAATATAAAAAAGATTTGGGTACTCAAGAATTCAATGCAAAACATATTCTTGTTGGAAGCGAACAAGAAGCTAAAGACGTGATTACTGAACTTAATAAAGGTGGAAACTTTAGCAAAATAGCTAAAGATAAATCAAAAGATCCAGGCTCAAAAGATAAAGGTGGTGATTTGGGTTGGTTCCCAGCGAACTCAATGGTGAAGCCATTTGCTGAAGCCCTTACCTCGATTAAAAAAGGTAGCTTTACTACTCTACCAGTTCAAACACAATTCGGCTGGCATGTGATTAAGCTAGAAGATACAAGAGTACTTCAAGCACCTGAGTTCGATAAAGTAAAAGAAGGTTTAGCCAAAACACTTCAACAAAAACAACTTGATAAGCTATTAACAGATCTCAAAGCAAAAGCTAAGATTGTTGATAACCGAAAATAAAGAAATTCGTCTTGGGAGCCAGTTAAAGCCTGCGTTATGCAGGCTTTTTTGTATATAATAATAAGAATCATTATCATTTAGATAGCTATGACTACTTTATTAGAATTGTCAGAAGGCCAAAGCGGTATTATTCAAAAGCTCGATATGGATCGCTTGCTGATTCATAGGCTCCATGCCATGGGGTTGAAACGCGGCAAAAAAATCACTGTCTTAAGAAAGGCGCCACTTAAAGGGCCTTTTCATATCATGATTGATACAACTGAGCTTATGATTCGGGAACAAGAAGCATCACTTATTCAAATTAACTCATCTGCCCTATGAAGCGTATTGCTCTCTTAGGCATGCCAAATACGGGCAAGTCGACTCTGTTTAATCGCTTAAGCGGCTCCTCTGCACGCATCGGTAATTGGCCTGGTATTACTGTAGACCTTCATGTGGTGAAAACAATACTAGCCGGCCATATGGCTGAACTCATTGACTTACCAGGCATTTATGATCTTCAAGGTTTATCTGAAGATGAAAAAATTGTACAAACCTTTATCAATCATAACAAAATTGATTTAGCGATTGTTGTCTTATGTAGCGCTCAAATTGAGCGACAACTTTCATTATTATTACAACTTCAAAAGCTTAATATTCCCTGTGTACTCGCTCTCAATATGCATGACGAAGCAAAAAAAATGGGTATCAGTATAAACGCCGCATTGTTAGAGAAAAAACTTAAAATACCTGTGGTTAAAACAAGTGCTAAATTCGGCGAAGGTATGACTGAACTTTTAAAAGCCTCTTCTCAACTAATGAGTCAAAATGTCGCCACACCCATTAAAAAAATTAGCCCATTAAATTCATCTGATCAAATATCTCATCAAAAAACAATTCAAACTTTAATTCAATTAACTGTTAAATATCCAACTAAACTTAACGATAAGAATACAAAAAAACTTGACGCACTCTTTTTGAATCCCTTCTGGGGTCTACCTATTTTTTTTATAATTGTATTTTCTATTTTTCAGTTTATCTTCACGCTAGGCAAACCTATTCAAGATTTAATGGCTCAATTCTTCAATTTCTTTAGAGCAGATTATCTTGAGCCTTTATTTACAAATCATCATGGTATTTTTCAAAGCCTCCTCTTAGATGGTCTCTATTTAGGGGTCACCACCATAGCTGCTTTTGTACCCATTATTATTCTTTTCTTCCTCATCATGAGCGTTGTAGAAGATAGTGGTTATTTTTCAAGAGCTGCATTTTTGATGGACGCTTTAATGGAAAAAATAGGCTTGGATGGAAGAGGTTTTGTGATGATGCTTATGGGTTTTGGATGCAATGTGCCGGCTCTCATAGGCACAAAAATTATGCGCACAAAAGAACTTCGTCTCTTAACGATGTTTGTGATTCCATTTTCATTGTGCTCAGCGAGACTCCAAGTATTTTTATTTATTATTACAGCACTCTTTAACGCCAAGTACGGGCCACTGGTGCTTTTCTGTCTTTATTTATTAAGTTTTTTCACGATCTTTATTTCAGCACTTATCTTTAAAAATCAATTCAAGAATAAAGAACCTATTATTATTGAATTGCCCCCCTATCGCTTTCCTACAATGAATCACATCATCAAAAGAAGCGTGCTTGAAATTAAACATTTTCTAACACGTGCCACCAAATTTATTACTATTGGCGTGCTTCTTGTTTGGGCGTTAACGCATTTCCCAATGGATGTGCCGATTGCGAGTGAACTCACTTATTCTGGCCAATTAGGTAAATGGCTATCCCCTATTTTCCAACCCATTGGTATTAATGAACAATTGGTGATTGCCCTCATTTTTGGTTTTATTGCCAAAGAAATTGTTATTGGTGCCTTAGCTGTAATTTACGGCGCGGAGGGCACAGCTTTAATCCATCATCTTTATAGCAATGTAACTCAAATTCAGGCTATTAGCTTTATGATTTTTACCCTCATTTATACGCCTTGTCTATCTACGATCGCAACCCTTAAAAATGAATCCAAAAACCTTTCATTTGTGATTTATTCAGTTTCATGGGCACTTCTTATGGCCTGGGTTTTTAGCTTTATTTTCTATCAAACCTCACTCTATTTTTCTAGTTAATTTATTAAAAATTAACGAGGTTTTAGAAAATAGCTTCTGTTAAAATCACAAGCTTAAAGTAACGTCTTAAAACACTGCCCAAAACATGCAAAGCCAAGAAATTATTCATATTGCTGGTGGCCCAGCTTATTCAAAGTTTAGAAAAGAAAAACTTCTTGAAAAGCTTCAAACAATTAATAAAAAAATCAAAGATATTCACTCTGAATACATTCATATCGTATGGTGTGAAAAAAAAATCAAAGAAAATGATAAAGCTACCTTAGAAAAAATTCTGTATTATGGCCCTAAGGCTCACACGCTAAAATTTAAACATAACGCGATTATCACCATGCCACGTCCTGGCACCATATCGCCTTGGGCTTCAAGAGCTACTGATATTGCAAACCATTGCGGACTTTATGACATCAAACGTATCGAAAGAGCGGTTGCTGTATATGTTGAATTAAAAGACGAATCTTTATTATCAGATGATAAAAAGAAAACGCTTTCAGTTTTACTTCATGATCGTATGACAGAAGTTTCGATTTTTGATCTTTATGAAGCTCAATCTCTTTTTTCTCATCTACCTCCTAAACCACTTCAGTACGCAGAAATACTTGAAGGTGGAAAACAAGTCTTAAATGATTTCAATAAAAAACTCGGACTTGCTTTATCTGAAGATGAAATCGATTATTTATTTAATTACTTCACTTCTATCAAAAGAAATCCTACAGATGTAGAGCTCATGATGTTTGCTCAAGCAAACTCAGAACATTGTCGCCATAAAATATTTAATGCCGATTGGATTGTAGATGATAAGACGCAATCTAAATCACTTTTCGGCATGATTAAAAATACGCATCACTTACATCCTGGCAATACGATTGTGGCTTACTCTGATAATTCTTCTATTGTAAAGGGTGCTAGGATCAATCGCTTTTATCCAAATCAAAATGGTATTTATAGCAATCATGAAGAACTCACTCACTTTATTATGAAGGTAGAAACACATAATCATCCGACAGCAATCTCTCCTTTCTCAGGCGCTGCAACAGGTGCAGGTGGTGAAATCAGAGACGAAGGTGCAACAGGAAGAGGCTCAAAACCTAAAGCGGGTCTCACAGGATTTTCAGTATCTAATTTACGTATTCCTGAATTTATTCAGCCTTGGGAAAAAGATATTTACGGCGCTCCTGCTCGCATATCATCAGCACTTCAAATTATGATTGACGGTCCCATTGGAGGTGCTTCATATAACAATGAATTTGGCAGACCCAATATTACAGGCTATTTTAGAACATTAGAAATCCTACACAATAATGAGATAAAAGGTTTTCATAAGCCCATTATGTTGGCGGGTGGCATTGGCAGTATTAATGATATTCATACAAAAAAACATGCAATTCCACCAGGCGCCCTTCTTATTCAATTAGGGGGTCCTGCGATGCTTATCGGTCTTGGTGGTGGAGCTGCTTCAAGTATGGGTACTGGATTTAATGAAGAAAATTTAGATTTCGATTCTGTACAACGTGGCAATCCTGAATTACAAAGAAGAGCGCAAGAAGTGATTGATCGATGCTGGCAATTAAGGACTCAAAATCCTATCTTAAGTATTCATGATGTTGGTGCTGGTGGTTTATCAAATGCATTTCCTGAATTAGTGAATGACGGTGGTGTTGGTGCGACTTTTCAATTACGCGCAATTAACAATGAAGAGCAAAGTATGTCTCCACGCGAGCTCTGGTGCAATGAAGCTCAAGAACGTTATGTATTAGCGATCAAAGAAAAAGATTTTGATTTATTCAAATCACTTTGCGAACGAGAAAGATGTCCGTTTGCCATTGTAGGTATTGCAAAAGACGACAAACAACTTATTGTCGAAGATAGTCTTCTTAAAAAAGATGCAGTCCATATGGATTTATCTATCCTTTTAGGAAAACCGCCTAAGATGACGCGCAATGTAAAGAGAAAAGAAAGAACAGTTAAATCTGTCAACATAGAAAATATTGATATCAAAGACGCAGCATATCGCGTTTTAAGATACCCCGCCGTTGCAAATAAAATGTTCTTGATTCATATCGGCGATCGATCAGTGACAGGATTAATTGCAAGAGATCAGCTTGTGGGTCCTTGGCAAATTCCTGTTGCAGATGTCGCCGTCACCTTGTCATCTTTTGATAGTAATCTCGGTGAGGCTTTTGCTATTGGTGAAAAAACACCTATTGCAATGATTGATGCTAAAGCCTCTGTTCGCATGGCCTTAGGTGAGGCGATTACTAATTTATCCGCAGCATCCATTCATCATTTAGAAGATATAAAATTATCAGCTAATTGGATGGCATCTGCAGGGCATGAAGGTGAAGATGCTGCTTTATTTGATGCTGTTGAAGAAATCGGTATGCATCTTTGCCCTGATTTAGGTATCAGTATTCCTGTCGGTAAAGATTCTATGTCTATGAAGACATCCTGGCTTGATAACAAAGAAGAAAAAGCTGTTGTTTCGCCTGTATCGCTTATCTTAACTGCGTTCGCACCTGTTTTTGATGCTAGAAAAACTTTAACGCCTACACTTAATAGAAATCTTAAGGAAAGTGGTCTGATTTATATCGACCTGGGTTTAGGCAAGAATCGATTAGGAGCTTCATCATTTAACTTGGTATTTAATGAAGTTGGCGATACGCCACCAAATCTTGAAGACACAAAAACTCTTAAAGCATTCTTTCATGTGATCCAAACATTGAAAGATGAAAATATGATTGAGGCTTATCATGATCGATCGGATGGTGGACTCCTTGCGACTTTAACTGAAATGGCTTTTGCAGGGCGTTGTGGTTTAGATATTGATTTAACCGCGTGTGGGCCTGATATTAAAGCTATTCTATTTAACGAAGAGTTAGGTGCTGTCGTTCAAATTAAGAAAGAATATATCTCAAGTGTACTTAAAAAACTGAATGCTGCTTTAAATCAGAATGCCTTCTTAATTGGATCTGTCAATTCAGATCAAATCATTCACATCAAATATCAAAATAACACTGTCTTTGAAGATACAAGGTCAAGTTTACAAAGCGCATGGACTGAAACATCATACAAAATGCAATCGATACGAGATAATCCAGTATGCGCTTTAGAAGAGTTTTCTAAAATTTCAGATGATTTTGATCCAGGATTAAATCCAAAATTTGATTTTAAGATTCCCCAGTCTTTTGGAATTAAAAAAACAAAACCTAAGATAGCTATCCTAAGAGAGCAAGGCGTTAATGGCCATGTTGAAATGGCATCTGCGTTTTCGACTGCAGGATTTGAAGCACATGATGTGCATATGTCAGATATTATTGAGAATCGAAAATCTTTAACTGATTTTTCAGCGCTCGTTGCATGTGGTGGCTTTTCATATGGCGATGTATTGGGTGCAGGTGAAGGATGGGCTAAATCTATTTTGTTTAATTCAAAAACTCGTGATGCTTTTGAAGAATTTTTCTCAAGAACTGACACGATAGCACTTGGCATTTGTAATGGTTGTCAAATGATGAGTAACTTGAAAGAGATTATTCCAGGCTCCGCTTTATGGCCACATTTTATAAAAAATAAATCTGAGCAATTTGAAGCAAGATTTGTATCTGTCGAAATTCTTAAATCTAATTCAATATTTTTTAATGAAATGAATGGCGCAATACTCCCAATTGCAGTAGCACATGGTGAAGGCTTTACAGAATATCAAACTCAGAATCAGTTGAATGATGTTTTAAATCATCAACTTGCAACACTTCGGTATGTTGATAATTACCACAAGGGAACTTCTATCTATCCTATGAATCCAAACGGCTCACCTGAAGGAATTACTGGATTCACTTCGGAAAATGGACGGTTTTCTATTATGATGCCTCATCCCGAGAGAGTTTATAGAGTAATACAAAACTCTTGGCATCCTAAAACCTGGGATGGATTAGCGCCATGGTATAAAATGTTTACCAATGCTTATCAATTTTTTAACTAAACGAAAGAATCAATCTTCATGAATAAATTTTTAAAAACCACATTAACATTAATCTTACTTACTTTCTCAATGCATCTTTTTGCATTGACTGATGCAGAACAAATCGAATTTTCAGGCGCTGTGAATGAAGGCAAATTGCCTATCGTTAAAAAATATGTTGAAGTCAAAAAAGTAGATGTTAATTCAACTTATTTTGCATGGAGCCCGCTTCTCATGGCAGCGGCTAAAGGTCAATTTCAAGTTCTCAAATATTTGGTCGATCATGGCGCTGATATCAATTACACTCACCCCCTTACAAAAATGAATGCATTTCATCATGCTGCTTTTGATGGCAGAACTGATATGGTTAAATACCTTGCATCTAAGGGCGCTGATATTAATAAAAAAATGAAAGGTGGCGTATCTATTATCCGCGTAGTACAAGAAAAAGGTGATGAAAAAATGGCGGAGTTGCTTCTTTCGTTAGGCGTAAGTGAAGAAGGCTGTGAAGACAAGTGTCTTTAATTAAAACTTTCTAAAAAATAATGAAAAATTTACGTGTTTTCTTATGTCTATTATCAGCGCTCGTAAGTGTCACTTTAAAAGCGCATGAATCCTTAAATATAATCTCAGGTTTTGTAAGTCCTGAATCAGTCGTTCAAGATGCCAAAGGTGACATTTATGTCTCTGAGATTGGTGAATTCAATAAAGATGGTGATGGAAAAATTACACGTATTTCAATTGATGGAAAACTTTCAACATTTGCAAGTGGGATGGATGATCCTAAAGGGTTAATTCTTGTTGGTAAGTCTTTGTATGTAGCAGATAAAAATCGTATATTGAAAGTTGAACAAGATGGTAATTGGACTGTATTCGGAAGTACTATGGCATTTCCACAAACACCTATTTTTTTAAATGATATTACTTCAGATGGATCAGGTAATTTATACGTAAGTGATAGCGGTAATCTTAAATCAGGTGGTGCGATTTTTAAAATTGCGAAGGACAAAAAAATTACAATAGTACTTAATGAAGATACACCTGAAATTCTTGCCCCTAATGGTCTATGGATTGAAAAAAATGATCTTTATGAAGTGGACTTTTCAAGTGGCATTTTATACAAAATTAATTTAAAAACTAAATCAATTACAAAGGTTGCTGAAGCGCTTGGCGGTGGTGATGGCCTAATTAAGTCTGGAAATAATTTCTTTGTTAGTGACTGGAAAAATGGAAAGATATTTAAGGTTCAAGGCAACAAAGTCAGTATATTTAAAGCCGGCTTTAAAGCTGCTGCCGACATAGCGCTATCTTATGATAAAAAATCTATCATTACACCAGATATGAAAGCTGGTTCTGTTGCGATCGTACCTATTCATTAATTGATTACATTATGGAGTTAAGAGCGGAAAGCCTAAAGGCTCTTGCCACAAATGATTTAAATGATAAATTAAATCAGGTTAAAGCTTTATACGAATCCTTTAAATCTCGCCGAGTAACGATTGATTCAAAAAATGATATAAAACATACCTTTCAATTACCAGGTGCACCTTCTAAACCTGATATTGTCGCACCCAGACTAGTTGAAAAAAGATCAGCCTCGACTCAATATGGAAAATTAATATTCATTCATGCACTAGCCCATATTGAATTTAGTGCAATCAATTTAGCGCTCGATATCGTCTGGCGCTTTAAAAATCTTCCAGAACAATTTTATTTTGACTGGATCCAAGTCGCCTACGAGGAGCAGGCACATTTTAATTTACTTAATGACTATCTTAAAAAATTTGGTTTAAGCTATGGCAGCTTTAATGCACATAATAGCCTTTGGGAAATGGCTGAAAGAACTCATCACGATTTAATACATCGTTTAGCACTTATTCCAAGAACCATGGAAGCAAGAGGTCTTGATGTCAGCCCACCTATTGTCAAAAAATTTAAGCAGCAAAAAGATGATGAAATTGTATCGATTTTACAAATCATTTATGAAGAAGAGATTCGTCATGTGTCTATCGGCAATATTTGGTATCGCTGGGCATGTGAATCTAAGAAACTAGACCCTCATGAAACCTATAAGAGTTTGCTTAAAAAGTACGATATTGAATTAAATTATGGAAAGCTAAATAAGGAAGCACGATATAAAGCGGGCTTCTTAAAAGAAGAGCTTATTTAAATTTTAAAAAGATTTAATACGCCGTTAAAGTCTGAGTGGTTGAATTTAAACCGTGCCTTTTCTTGTACAATAGGCTTTGCGTGATACGCAATGCTATATTGAGCCTCAGCTAACATCTTTAAATCATTCGCTCCATCACCAATCACGATTGTTTTTGACTTATCAATATTGAGTTTAGCTTGAAATTCTCTTACTACTTGAGCCTTCACTTCGTCATTTACAATACGCCCTAATACTTTACCCGTGAGCTTCTTGTCTTTAATTTCAAGCTGATTAGATATAGCAACATCAATCCCAAGTTTATTTCTCACATAATTTGCAAAATAATCGAAGCCACCTGAAACAAGCACTGTCGTGACATTATTTCTACGACAAGCTTTAATCCATGCTTGAGTGCCCTCGTTAAATTTTAATCTTTCTTCTATGACCTTAAAAAGCATTTCTTCTCCAAGACCTACTAATAATGAAACACGTTTGATAAGGCTTTGTGAAAAATCAATTTCTCCTTTCATCGCGCTTTTAGTTATCAAAGTGACATCTTCTTTTTTGCCGCACATATCGGCGATTTCATCAATACATTCAATCGATATGACTGTTGAATCCATATCCATGACACATAAGCTAAATTCACTTAAAGCTTTGTAATGATCTAAAATTGCAAAATCTATATGTTTAAGATGAAGCTGATTTTTTAAATCTTCTGATAAGTCCTCTCCAATCTCATATATGGCAGCATTGTCATTAATAACCTGATATGGAGAATCTGTCGCTTGGCCTAAAATTTCAGAGATTTCTGCCAAATGACTTTTGAAACTATATGAAGATTGAATTAATAATTTCATAAAATGAATAAGTGATAAAAGGCTCTAAATGAATAATTCTAACATTGCTATGAAAATATAATTCTTAACTAGCATGTTTGCTTAAATTCGTAGAAAATAATGCTTATTTAGCTCCTTTTTATCATGAATCTCCACGAATATCAGGCCAAACAATTAATTGCAAAATACGGTATTTCTGTTCCAAAAGGTATTGTAATTAAGTCGATAGATGAAGTAGATCAATCAATAGGCGAGATGGAAACACCTTCTTATGTCATAAAAGCCCAAATTCACGCGGGTGGTAGAGGTAAAGCAGGTGGCGTTAAGATTGTGAGTTCAAAAAAAGAGGCGTCTGAAATTACAAAATCACTTCTTCATAAAAAACTTGTCACTTATCAAAATAAGCCAGATGGTCAGCCTGTTAATTCAATTCTTATCGAAGAATCATGCGATATAGAAGAAGAATTATATTTTTCTATATTGGTTGATAGGCAATCAGAAAGGATCGTTGTCATTGCATCTTCTGCTGGCGGCATAGAAATTGAAGAAATTTCTAAAAATAATCCTGGAAAAATTATCAGAGAGCTATGTAGTCCAATTAACGGCCTCATGGACTTTCAATCCCGAAATATTGCCTTTACATTAGGTTTGCCTAATGAAATGATTAATGATTTTGTTAAGCTTGCTCGAAGTGCTTTTAAGGTCTTTATTGAAAATGATCTTGCACTATTGGAGATTAATCCGCTCGTGATTACTTCTAATAAAAAAATAATTGCTCTCGATTGCAAAGTGACAGTTGATGACAATGCACTCTTGAAACAAAAAACATTGGCAGAATTTCGCGATTGGTCACAAAATGATTTTAAAGAAGCTGAGGCTTTTAACGCTGGATTAAACTATATTGCACTTAATGGAAATATTGGCTGCATGGTTAATGGCGCAGGACTTGCTATGGCTACCATGGATCTTATTAAACTTTATGGTGGAGAACCTGCAAACTTTTTAGACGTCGGTGGTGGGGCAACTGCTGAAACTGTTGCGAAAGCTTTTAAAATTATTCTTGATGATAATAACGTACAAGTTGTTTTAGTTAATATTTTTGGCGGTATTATGCGTTGCGATATTATTGCGGAAGGCATTATTGCAGCAGTCAAAGAAGTCGGTATGCAAATACCTATAGTAGTGAGATTGGAAGGTACCAATGTGGATCTTGGCAAGAAACTTTTACAAATAAGTGGCTTAAATATCAAAGCCGCAAATTCACTTACTGAAGCGGCAACCATCGCGACTAGCCTTATAAAAAAATAAATGTCTATTCTTATTAATAAATCTACCAGAGTAATTTGCCAGGGTTTTACTGGTAAACAGGGTACCTTTCACTCAGAGCAAGCACTCGCTTATGGTACAAAATTAGTAGGTGGAGTCACGCCTGGTAAAGGTGGTACAACTCATCTTAATCTACCTGTATTTAATACAGTAAGAGATGCTATTAAAATGACTAATGCTAATGCTTCAGTAATTTACGTCCCCCCTGCTTACGCTGCAGACTCAATTATTGAAGCTTCGGAAGAAGGTATTGAAATTATTGTATGTATTACAGAGGGCATTCCAATTCAGGATATGATTAATGTTAAGGCGGCAATACGCGCTAATCAATCGAAGCTTATTGGTCCAAATTGTCCCGGTGTTATTACACCTGGCGAATGCAAGATTGGCATTATGCCTGGCAACATTCATTTGCCTGGATCAATTGGTATTATTTCAAAATCAGGCACATTAACTTATGAAGCTGTTCAGCAAACTACCGTCCTTGGTTTAGGTCAAAGCACATGTGTTGGTATTGGTGGAGATCCTATCAAAGGACTTAATTTTATTGAATGCATGCAAATGTTTGAGGAAGACAAAAATACTAAGGGCATTATCATAGTCGGTGAAATTGGCGGCTCGGATGAAGAAGTGGCTGCTGAATATATTAAACAACATATCAAAAAACCGCTCGCAGGTTATATTGCTGGTATTACAGCTCCTGAAGAGAAACGAATGGGTCATGCCGGCGCTATTATCTCCCAAGGCTCTGGTCTTGCAATAGATAAAATTAAAGCATTAGAAAAAGTTGGGGTCAGCATGGCTAAATCGCCTGCCGACATAGGACTTACCATGCAAGCCTTATTAAAAAAATAAAAATTGTATAAAAAAACTATTTTCGTTTTTCTTTTGATTACTTCTTTATTTGTATCAATTGCATATGCTGAAGAGTCTGTGAATTATCTTTTAACTGCAGCCTCAAAAGGTGATGTTGAAACAGTAAGTGCTATTTTAGAAAGTGGTGGTAATTCAAATACTAAAGATGAAGATGGCGTCACAGCATTAATGTATGCCGCGAGAAAAGATATGGATAAGATTGTAGCGCTTTTAATAAAAAAAGGTGCGGCAGTAAATGCAACTGAAAACAATGGTTGGACTGCACTGATGTTTGCAGCCAAAAAAAATTATGTGAGATCAGCTCAAATGCTACTGGATAATGGAGCAGATCCTAAAATAAGAGACAAAGATGGGTGGAGTGCTTATGGATTAGCTGCCATATCAGGATTTCACGAGACTGTAGATCTTTTAATTAAGCGCGGTATTGACCCAAATAACGCCAACGATACAGGACAAACTGTTTTAATGTATGCAGCCAAAAATGGTGACATCAAAACAGTTCAAATATTACTAGATCATGGTGCTGATCCAAATATTACAGATAAATATAAATGTAGTCCTCTAATGTATGCTGCCAGAGAGGGTAATGCAGATGCAGTAGCTATTTTAATAAAACGCGGTGTAAAAGTTGATTATGAAGACCAATATAGTTGGACAGCACTGACATGGGCTACTAAAAAGAATCGCTTACCTGTTGCCAAGATCCTGATAGAAAATGGCGCTAATATTGATCGTAAAGATTCTGATGGCACACCTATTCTTCATTACGCTGTAGCAAATAAATCCAAAGAAATGATTCAGCTTTTCATTGACGCAAAAGTAAATTTAAAAGCAAAGGATCGCTATGGATTAACGGCTCTTGTATATGCGCTTAAAGCTAAAAACACTGAAATTGTTGATCTAATTAAAAATGCAGGTGGTAATTACTAAAAATCATGAAAATAGCGCTAGGGCAAATAAATTCATTTGTTGGTGATATAGAAAAAAATAGTAACCTTATTATTAAGCGCGCCAAAGAAGCTTCTAATAAAGGTGCTGAACTATTTATTACTCCTGAGCTTTCTATATGTGGCTATCCGCCTGAGGATCTAGTTTTAAGAGAAGATTTTCTTGATACATGTACAAAAGCATTAAAAAAAATTGCGAAAGCCTTACCTTTCATAAAGGTTATCGTTGGACACCCATTAAAAAAAGATAGCAAAATATATAATTCAGCCTCCTTACTTTTTAATGGAAAAATTCAAGGTACCTATTCCAAACAAACATTGCCAAATTATGGCGTATTTGACGAAAATAGATATTTTAAATCAGGTAAAAAAGAATTTATTTTTACACATAAAACTTTAAAAATTGGTCTTCTAATATGTGAAGATGCCTGGAGTTTTTTACCAAGCAAATTACTCAAAAAAAAATCAGTTGATGGCATTATTGTAATTAATGCATCTCCTTATGAAATAGAAAAATCTCATGTCCGAATAAAAGTTATTTCTAAATTAGCGAGAGAAACTAAATCCACTGTGATCTATCTCAACGCAATTGGAGGCCAAGATGAGCTGATATTTGATGGTGGCTCTTTCGTTGTCAATAAAGAATTAAAACTCTTACATCAATCATCGTTCTTTAAGGAAGAAACAGCAATTATTGATTTTTCTTCAAAAACAATTGTTAAATTTAATAGACATAAAATCTCTTATCATAGGGAGGCACATCTATATGAAGCGCTTAAATTAGCACTTAAAGATTATGTAGTTAAAAATAATTTTAAAAACTTATTTATAGGCTTATCCGGTGGTATTGATTCTGCTCTAGTTTTAGCGTTGGCAAGTGATACATTTGATAAGAAAAATATTACTGCTGTTATGATGCCCTCAGAATTTACGGCAAAATTAAGTATTACAGAGTCTCGAAGAATGATTAAAAATACTGGCGTGAATTACAAGGAAATAGATATTCAATCTATTTTTAAACTTTTCAGAAAAACATTGTCTAGTGAATTTAAAAATAAGCCTTTTGATACTACCGAAGAAAATTTACAGGCTCGTATAAGAGCCGTTTTATTAATGGCGCTATCTAATAAATTTAATGGAATTGTAATATCAACAAGTAACAAAAGTGAAACTGCTGTTGGTTATTCAACGCTATATGGCGATATGGTAGGAGGTTTTGCCCCTCTTAAAGATGTGCCAAAAACGTGGGTTTATAAATTAGCAAATTATAGAAATTCAATATCAACTATCATTCCAAATGAAATAATTAAGAGGCTGCCAACGGCTGAACTTAGGCCTAATCAGTTAGATCAGAATAGTCTACCTAAATATGAAATTCTTGATAAGATAATTGAGCTTTACATTGAAAAAGATTTGTCTATAGGCTCTATTGTAAAAAAAGGTTTTTCTAGTAAAAATGTAAATCACGTTGTAAAGTTAATTAATGATAACGAATTCAAAAGAGCTCAAAGCCCAATAGGTCCAAAAATTACCCAAAGGGCTTTTGGCAAAGATAGAAGATACCCCATTACCTTTAAACATTAATGCATACAAAGAGGGAAGATAGATGAAAAAAATTGAAGCAGTAATTAAGCCATTTAAATTAGATGAAGTAAGAGAAGCCCTTTCTGAAATTGGTATTAATGGAATCACGGCTACCGAAGTTAAAGGCTTTGGAAGACAAAAAGGACATACTGAACTCTATAGGGGCGCAGAATATGTAATTGATTTTTTACCTAAAATCAAATTAGATATTATCGTTTCAGACAAAATGGTTAAAAAAGTGATTGAAGCAATATCAACTGCCGCGCATACAGGCAAAATTGGTGATGGCAAAATTTTTGTCAGTAATATCGAGGAAGTGGTACGAATTAGAACGGGCGAAACAGGCGAATCTGCTATTTAATTAGAAGTAACTTTCTTACTTTTTCTAAGTCTTCAAGTGTATCAACACCTATCATTGGAATCTCAATTGATGCCACAACACCAATTTTGTACCCTGCATAGAGAATTCTAAGTTGTTCTAACTTTTCAATACCTTCTAATTCAGTCTGCCCTGTATCCTTATAGTCTTTTAAAAACTTGACTCGGTAAGCATAGATACCAATATGTTTATAGAAACCTTGTTTTCCTATGATCTTTTGAGCAAATTCATCTCTCGGAAAAGGAATGGGTGCTCTACTAAAATATAATGCTTGAAAATTTTTATCTAGTACGACTTTGACGTTATTTGGATCAATAAAATCATTGTAATCTGAGTTAGAATGGCACGCCGTAGAGACAAAAATGTCTTTTTTATTTTCCAAATATTCAGCAACCTGATTAATTAATAAAGGATTGATGAGAGGCTCATCGCCTTGCACATTCACAATAATCTCATCATCTGACCAATCCATTAAATTCACGACCTCTACTACACGGTCCGTGCCAGATTTATGATTGACATTAGTCATGATTGCTTTGTAACCAAAATTTTCAACAACATCAAAAATCTTTTGATTGTCAGTTGCAACTACGACCTCATTAGACTTGCTTTTTAATGATTGCTGCACAACATGAATGACCATTGGAATGCCACCGATATCCAAAAGCGGTTTTCCCTCTAAACGACTACTTTGATATCTTGCTGGAATAACAATTTTAAAAGTCATGAATAATCTTCATTATCTTTAAGCATCCTCGCTTCACTCTCTAATAAAACAGGAATACCATCTCTAATAGGGTAAGCAAGCTTGGCAGATTTTGATATGAGCTCATTTTGATCTTTTTTATAAATTAATGGTCCTTTGGTTACTGGGCAAACTAAGATTTTTAGTAGATTTTTATCCATGGCTTATATGCTTCAACTTTTTTAAAATTACGTCAATAAACTTCGAATTTATTTCGGCAGAAACTGGCAAATACCAAAAATTATCTTGAGCAAACTTCTCGCATTTCACAGCATCTTTCTCAGTCATTATAATATTCTTATCATTCATAGTTTTAAAATCTTTTTTTGTAAATCGATAATGATCTTTATAGGCGGAACTATCAAATACTAAACCAAGCGATTTAAGATCATTAAAAAATAGATCTGGATTCCCTATGCCAGCTATGGCATGAATATTCTTTAGGCGAATCTTATTTAATGAAATCTCTTGATTAGTCTTTAGATTTATTAAGACCTCTCTTTTATATTTCATCAAGTAACTGTCATCTACCACTTTTTTGTGATTACATACAATAATATCTACATCATTTAATTTAGATATAGACTCTCTTAGCGGTCCTGCTGGCAAAAGATATCCATTTCCAAATTTTCTAGTGCCATCAATTACTATTACTTCTATATCGCGCATTAAACGATAATGCTGAATACCATCATCAGATAAAATGACATCTATTTTTTTATATTTTCTTATAAGTGCTTTTGCAGCGATCACTCTGTCTTTTGAAACAAAAACTGGCAAACGAGTCCGCTTTTTAATCAAAATAGGCTCGTCCCCTACTTCATCTGTATTACTTTTTTGATTAACTTCAACAGCACCTATTGTTTTGGAGCCATATCCTCTGCTTACTATACCGGGATGATACCCATTTTTTTTCAATTCATTTGCAAGATGAATAACTAAAGGGGTTTTGCCTGTCCCACCCAAAGTAATGTTTCCTACAATAACTATAGGGACTTTTAATTTGTAAGATTTTAGAAAATTAAATTGGTAAAGATATTTTCTAGCATAAGATATTAAAAAAAATATTGCTGATAAAGGAAGAAGCAATAATAAAGCTGGGCTTTTTGAGTAATGTATTTTAGAAAAAACTTCTTCGTACGGAATCAAAATATTACTTTAACCCTTTTTTGTAGAGGACTGAATAATGCTTACAGCGCCTAATTAATTCTTTATGAGTCCCGATATCAATGACTCTTGATTTTTCAATCACAATGATTCGATCAGCATTTAAAATTGTAGAGAGTCTATGAGCAATAACTATAGTTGTTCTATTTTTCATTAAATTGTCTAAAGCAGACTGAACATATTTTTCAGAATGAGAATCTAATGCTGATGTAGCCTCATCGAGGAGCAATATAGGTGCATTTTTTAAAATTGCACGAGCTATTGCAATTCTTTGACGCTGTCCCCCTGACAATCTTACCCCTCTATCGCCAATTTCATGGTCTAATTGATTTTCAAGTGGCTCAATGAACTCCCAAGCGTTAGCCGCTATAGCGGCTTTTTTTACCTCTTCTTTATTTGCCGATCTATCCATGGCACCGTAAGCTATATTATTCATAATAGTATCGTTAAATAAAATTGTATCTTGACTTACCAGGGAATACTGATTTCGCAAACTTCTTAGCTTGAGATCCTTAATATTAATACCGTCTAATAATATTTGACCCTGCTCAAATTCATAGAATCTTGGCAATAAATTAATTAGTGTTGTTTTTCCTCCGCCTGATTTACCAACAAGCGCTACTTTTTCCCCAGGCTTTATATTAAAACTAATGCCTTCAAGAATATTATGTTTGCTATTTTGATACTTGAAGGTTAAGTTAGATACTTTTAAATATCCTCTTGCCCGCTTGATAGATTTTGAACCGCGATCAGTCTCGGCAGCCTCATCCATCAATCCGAATACACTTCTTGCTGCTGCTATGGCAATTTGAACTTTATCATTTATTGAAGTTAAGCTCTTAATCGGAGCAATAATCATTAGTAAAGCACCAAAAAACGCTGCAAATTGGCCTGCGGTAAATTTACCGAAAGAATAGAAAGCAATGCTAGATAATGCAACACCCGCTAAAATTTCAACAGTGAAGGAATTTAATGCAGTTATTCTCACAAGTTTAGTTTGTGCTTTTCTTATTTTTTCAGAAATCTTAGTGAACCGATTAATTTCATATTGATTTGAGCCAAAAATTTTAACAATTCTTTGGCCTGAGATAGCCTCATCAGAAGACATTGTAAGTTCGCCCATGGCTTGCTGAGAGACAGTCCCAGCATTTCTTAATCTAGGTGACATTATCTTTAAATAGTAAGTGAGTAATGGGGCCAGTAAAAAAAATACTAAGGTAAGTCTCCAATCTAAATAAAGCATATATGAGACAATCCCAATAAAACTTATTCCGTCTTTAATAAAATTAAAGCCAATATCTGTAATGACATTTGAAAGTTGCTGAACATCATTGATAATTTTAGAAACAATGTGGCTAGAAGAGTTTTTATCAAAAAAATTAACTGGTAACATCATAATTTTCTTAAAAAGATCGCATCTAATACTTTCAACAGTTCTCATTGAAATTGATTTCATAAAATAACTTGAAAATAATCCTGATAATGCTCTTGTCACCATTACTAAAAGTAAAAGAAATGCCAAAGAGACTTGCCTATGTCCAACATCAGATCCAAATCCGTGATCAGTAATCTTTTTTATAATGACCAGAAATGCTGTATTAGTTAAGGACAAAACAACTAGCGATAAAAGACTTAAGGATAAAATAAACTTATGTTGCCAAGTATATTTGAACAGCCTTTTATAAAGATATTTAAGGTTAATTGATTGTTGTGCAGTTATTTTTTTAATATTTTTTGCCATTAGGCCAAGGAAAAAACTAATCTTCTCTAAAGTCTAATTAATTTTTGTAGAAAATGTAATATGAGTCAAACCAACTTGTCTTGAAGCTTCCATAACGTTAATTACTGATTGGTGCTCGCATTTTGCATCTGCATTAATGATCACAGGAATTTCTTTCTCATCTTTGGCCGAATTTTTTAAGGCTGTAATAATAGACTCAAGGCTCTTATTTGGAAGTTGTGTTTCATTGACCGAATAAATACCATCCGCAGTAATAGATACATTAATAACATTAGGTTTTTTATCCAGACTATTAGCTTCAGCGGTCGGAAGATTAATTTTTAATTCGCTAAATCTAGAAAAGGTTGTACTCACGACAAGGAAAATAATAATAACCAATAATACGTCGATTAGAGGAACCAAGTTTAATTCCATTTCTTCGTGCTTTTTTCCTCGTTGAAAATTCATATGTAATCCTAATTATTTATTTACGAACACCGATAGAATCAATCAGTTTAAGCGCTTGTTGCTCCATATCAAAAATTAAATCATCTACTTTAGATCTAAAAAAGCGATAAAAAATCATTGCAGGAACTGCTACAATAATACCCGCTGCTGTATTATACAAAGCAACAGAAATACCTCTCGCAAATACAGCTACGTCATGACCACTGTTTGTAAATGAGCTAAAAAGATCGACCATACCTATGACTGTTCCCAAGAGTCCTAGAAGAGGGGCCACTGCTGCAATTGTGCCTAATGTTGGCAGGTACTTTTCAAGCTTGTAGTTCACTGCTCTACCTGATTCTTCTATAGCCTCTTTAATATGAGCTGCAGATGTATTTGAATTAAGAAGAGCATTTGCAAAAATTTCACCTAAAAGAGAATGCTCTCTGATTTTCGCAATCACATCTTTCTTTATCGAGCCTTGATTCAACAACTTCTGAACCTCAGGAAGAAGATCGCTTGGGGCAACTACTTCAACTCTTAATGACCAGAAGCGCTCACCAATTATTGCTAAGGCAATAATTGATGCAAATATGAGCGGCCAAATAGGCCATCCTGCAGCTAAAATAATTTCCCACATATTCAGTTCTCCAAGTGTTTGATGAGTATTATTCTATCTTAATATTCAGTTAATTGTTTAAATCAACTTATCTTAATATTCGATTAATTGCTTAAACCAACTTATATCTTTTTAAGTTTTCCCAGGGTTAATTTATATTGAAACTTTAATTTTGATGCAAGCTGATTATCATGTGTTACCAAGACTAGAGTTGAACGATTCTCTTTTGTTAAATCAAGTAATAAATCAAATACAAAATGCGCTGTTTTTCCATCTAAATTTCCTGTAGGTTCATCTGCAAGAATGCATTTTGGCTTAGTGATTAAAGACCTAGCGATTGCAACTCTCTGTCTTTCACCTCCAGATAATTCATAAGGCTTATGAGTTAGTCTTTTGTTAAGTCCTATTTTTTTTAAAAGCGCTTCAGCTTCTTTAAAAGCAAGCTTGTATGAATATCTTCTAATTAATAATGGTATTGCAACATTTTCTATCGCATTAAAATCACTAAGCAAGTGATGAAATTGATAAATAAAACCTAGATGCGCATTTCTCAAAACACCCAGATCATCCTGAGTTAAGGATGCAATATCCTGGTCTAAAATTTTTATCTGGCCAGAGGAGGCTTTTTCAAGCCCAGCCATAAGATGAAGTAGTGTGCTTTTACCAGAGCCAGAAACTCCAACTATAGCTGAATGATCCCCTTCATTAATGTTTAGATTTAACTTATTAATAATTTCTTCATCTAGACCAGGAAATGTCTTCGATAAATTTTTACAAGTTATAAGTAATTTTTTAGTCATGCTTTAACGCCTCAGCAGGTGAAGTGCTAGATGCTTTGATACTAGGATAAATCGTTGCAAGAATTGTCAGTAAAATAGAAATTGAAGTGATAGCGATAACATCAGTTAATAAAAGCTTAGAAGGCACTTCAGAAATATAATAAATGTCTTTAGATAAAAATTGGACATTAAATAAATGCTCAATAAAAGGAACAATTGTTTGGATATTAAGTGAGATAGCAATTCCAAAAAATGCACCAGCGAGAGTTCCAATAATGCCAATTAAAGAACCCTGAATAATAAATATATACAGAATACTTTTTGGTTTTGCTCCGTATGTTCGAAGAATTGCAATATCTGATCTTTTGTCAGTTACTGCCATTACCAAGGTCGATACAATATTAAATGCTGCAACAGCAATAATTAACGTGAGAATGATAAACATTGCTCTCTTTTCCATCTTTACAGCTGAGAAAAAATTCGAATGCTTTTTTGTCCAGTCACTTATATAAAAAAGACCTGATTCCGAGAGTTTATTTGACAACCTCTGAGCTACTGCAGGGGCTAAAAAAAGATCATCAATTTTGACTCTAACTCCAGAAACTGTATCGTGCATTTGAAGGAATTTTTGAGCATCCTCTAGATTCATTAACGCCATTCCTGAGTCATATTCATACATTCCGATTTCAAAAATACCCACAATATTAAATTGTCGCATTCTAGGAAATGTGCCTGCTGGTGTATAAGAACCTTGCGGAATTAAAATATTAACTTTATCCCCAACGACAATGCCCAATTGCTTTGCAGCATCTATACCTAAAATAATATTAAATGTCCCAGACTTTAAATCAGACAAATGGCCTACCTTAACTTTCTTTTCAAGGTCATCGACATTGCCTTCTAGTTCTGATGAAATGCCGCGAAGCATAATTCCTTGACTTCCATATTCACTAACCAACATACCCTGACCATCTATATAGGGTGCTGAACCCTTAACCTCAGAAACTCCCTGGAGCTTTTTTGTTACATCTTCCCAATCAGTTAATGTATTATTTGAGCTTGTAATTTCAATGTGAGAAGCTACTCCTAAAATTCGTGTTCGAAGCTCATCTTGAAAACCATTCATAACAGACATAATAATTATGAGTGCCGAAACTCCAAGGGCTATCCCAACCATACTTGTCGTTGAAATAAAAGATATAAAGCTATTTTTTTGCTTAAATTTTATATATCTATAAGCAATCCAAACTTCAAAAGGTATATATTTGATAAGTGAAAGCATTTGTTTTATTTTATCAGGGTTATACATTCTAATCTGATAAAATCACCTTATGTTCACAGGCATTATTCAATCAGTTGGCTTAGTAAAAAAAATTGAATCTTTAAAAAAAGATGTTCGCATTACTATTGCATACAAGCCAAGTCAAATGAAAGTAAGTAGTCTAGGTGACAGCATATGTATAAATGGTGTATGTCTTACCATCCAAAAAAAACAAAAAAACCAATTTATATTTCATGTGTCGGAAGAAACATTAAATAGAACCATAACTTTTACCGAAAAATCTCTTGTAAATTTAGAGAGCGCACTTTTATTCAATGGAAAAGTGGGGGGTCATTTTGTAACAGGTCATATTGATGGGATAGGAAAAATTATAAGTATTAAAGTCACCAGTGAATGCTGGATTCTTGAAATAAAGCCTCCTAAAAAACTACTTAAATTTATTGCCGAAAAAGGATCCATTGCGATCAATGGTGTAAGTCTTACGGTAAATTCAATTAATCACGATAAATTTAAGATAAATATTATTCCCTATACTTTAAAAGAAACTAATTTAGGGGGCCTCACTAAGGGTTGTGAAGTTAATATTGAAATAGATTTAATTGCCAGATATCTCGAAAACATACTCAAAAGAAAATAAAAAATAAATGATCAGTCCGATAATTGAAATTATTGAAGATATCAAACAAGGCAAAATGGTTATCCTTGTAGACGAAGAAAATAGAGAGAATGAGGGTGATCTCGTTCTTGCTGCAGAGTTTGCAAATACAGACCACATAAATTTTATGTCTAAATTTGGACGTGGTCTTATTTGTCTTACGCTAACTGAAGAAAAGTGCAAGATACTCGAATTACCCTTAATGGTTCAAGAAAATGAAACTCGCTTAGGGACTAATTTTACTGTATCTATTGAGGCAGCTGAGGGTGTCACTACAGGGATCTCAGCCAATGATAGAGCCACTACAATCAAGGCTGCTATCCATAAAAATGCTACTTCAAAAAGTATTGTAAGGCCAGGTCACATATTTCCATTGATATCTAAAAAGGGTGGCGTGCTTGTGAGGGCTGGGCATACCGAAGCCGGATGTGATCTTGCTCATCTTGCAGGCTTAGAATCAGCATCAGTAATTTGCGAAATTCTTAATGAAGACGGAAATATGGCAAGACTTCCAGATTTAATTAAATTTTCTGAGCAGCATAATATTAAGATTGGAACGATTGCAGATCTCATTGAATATCGAAGAAAAAATGAGAAATTAATTGAAAAATTAATCGAAAAAAATATCTTAACGCCTTATGGTGAAATGAAATTAATCTTATATAAAGATAAGATTTTAGAAGAAAGTCACATTGTTCTTGTAAAAGGTGAAATTCAAAAAGATAAGGAAACTATTGTAAGAGTTCATGAGCCTTTGTCGGTCATAGACCTTTTGGATATGGAAGATAAAAAACACTCATGGAATGCATTAAAGGCTATTAAAAAAATAAGTGAAGATGGTGGCGTCTTGATTTTTATCAATCACAATACAAACACAAATGATCTTTTAGGCATCCTTAAAACAGAAAATACTACCCCCCTAAAAAGCAATAATGATTTAAGAAATTACGGAATCGGCTCTCAGATACTAGTGGATTTAGGGGTTAAAAAAATGAAACTACTATCTACACCAAGAAAAATGCCAAGCATGATTGGTTTTGGCCTTGAAATTACAGGTTACATAGAAAATTAACATGTGCCATTGATAAATTATGCTAGAATACTGTCATTGAAAAATTATAGAAAAAATAATTTTAAAACAATCTGTCAAACTGACTTCACGTCAGTTTTTTTTTCGAAAAAAACTACCCTCATTAGCTTAAATTTAAAATTAAGCCCAAAAACATTGCTATGTTAATGAACGAGAATCATCATCAATCTGGCAAGCAAAAAGAAGGGAATATTATAGGGTTTGATTTTGGACAAAAGCGCATAGGCGTTGCAATTGGAAACAATATATCCAAGACAGCCCAGACCTTAGTCACCATTGACTCTTCATCGAATAATCAAAAATTTGAAGCAATACAAAAAATTATAGAAGAATGGCAACCGATCTCTATCGTCGTTGGCGTTCCATTTAATGTAGATGGCTCTGAACATAAAGTCACAAATCTATCTAAAAAATTTGCTAAACAGCTAGAACAAAAATATTCATTACCGACTCATCTTATTGACGAACGCTACACTTCGATTGAAGCTAATCATGAAATTAAAGATAAAAAAATTGATTTAAAGAAAAAGAAACTTTTAATTGATCAAATAGCTGCAAAAATTATTTTACAATCTTATCTTGATCAAATTTAACTAAAAAATGACCCTACCTAACGCAGAAAAACTCGTAGAAATCTTAAAAAATAAAATCAATGAAATAATTGATGACAAGACTGTTCTCATTGGCGTTCAGCGTGGTGGAGAACTTATTCTTCAAAGGATTTTGCCTGGTTTAAAAGATACTGTCGCAACAGGTTCGATTGATACCTCGTTTTATAGGGATGATTTTTCAAGTCGCGGATTGAAAGTTAAAAATAAGCCATCAAAAATTGATACAGAAATTAATGATAAGCATATTATTCTTATTGATGATGTATTTTCTACTGGAAGAACTGTCCGTGCTGCTATGAATGAAATTTTTGACTATGGAAGACCTGCAAAAATTACATTAGCTGTTTTGATCGATCGTAATGAGCAAGAACTTCCGATTGCCCCTCAGATTTATATTGAAAAAATTAGTCTAAGTAAAAATCAACATTTAGAGCTTGGATTAGATGAAAATAAAAAATTTATCTTTCAGCTAAAGGATTCTCATGTTTAATCCTCAGTTGAATAGCAAAGGCAATTTAAACCATCTTCTATCTATTGAAGGTTTATCTAAAGAAAAAATTATTCAAATATTGGATACGGCAGAGTCATTTTTAAAGATAGGTGAGAGAGATGTTAAAAAAGTACCTATATTAAGAGGAAAAACAGTATGTAATGTTTTCTTCGAAAATAGCACAAGAACAAGAACCACTTTTGAAATTGCCGCCAAAAGACTTTCTGCTGATGTCATTAATTTAAATGTAGCCACCTCGTCTCAATCTAAAGGTGAGACCATTTTAGACACGATTAATAATTTAATTGCCATGAATGCAGATGTTTTTGTTGTAAGACATTCATCATCCGGCGCCGCACATTTTATTGCGACACATGTAAAGCCGAATATCCATATTATTAATGCAGGTGATGGGAATCACTCTCATCCCACCCAGGGATTGCTAGACGCTTTTACAATCAGAAAATATAAAACTAACTTTAATAAGTTAAAAGTAGCCATTGTGGGAGACATTTTGCATTCTAGAGTTGCTCGATCCAACATTCATGCATTAAATATACTTGGCGTTCCTGAAATTAGAGTGATTGCTCCTAAAACATTACTTCCTTACGAGATTGAAAAATTAGGGGTACACGTGTTTCATGATATTGATAAAGGGCTTAAGGATGCAGATGTCATTATGATGTTAAGGATTCAAAATGAGAGAATGGATGGTGTCATGCTTCCTTCCCAAGAAGAATATTTTAAAACTTACGGATTAAATCAAACGCGTCTGGACTTAGCAAAAAAAGATGCAATAGTTATGCACCCAGGCCCAATGAATAGAGGTGTAGAAATAGATTCAGCGGTTGCGGATAGTGATCAATCCGTTATCCTTCCCCAAGTTACTTTTGGAATTGCAGTGAGAATGGCTGTGATGGCAATTTTGGCGGGACAACACTCATGAGTATTTTAATTAAAAATGGTCGTGTGATTGACCCAAAAAATAATATTGATGCAGATTTAGATATCTTGATTGCGGATAGGAAAATTGCAGAATTAAATAAAAATTTAGATCCAAAAAAAGCAACACAGATAATTGATGCCTCAAAAAAAATAGTTATGCCAGGCATTATAGATCTTCAATTGAATTTAAGAGAGCCTGGCAATCAATACAAATCGACATTAGAAAGTGAAATGAAAGCGGCAAATGCTGGTGGAATTACTGGCATGGTATGCCCCCCAGATACCACCCCTATTCTAGATGAGCCTGGTCTTGTAAAAATGCTAAAGAACAAATCTGAAGCTCTCAAATTAGGGAATGTTTACCCTCTTGGTGCGCTCACTCAAAAATTAAATGGAAAACTATTAACTGAAATAAATGATTTATATGAATCAGGTTGCATTGGATTTTCTCAAGCAGAAAAACCTATCCAAGATACAGAGGTTCTATATAGATCATTTCAATATCTCTCAACGTTTAATCTCAAAGCTTTTTTAAGGGCTGAAGATGCCTATTTATCAGAAAAAGGCATTATAAATGCAGGTGAAATTTCGACTCGACTTGGACTAAAGGGCATTCAAAGTATCAGTGAAACCACCGCTATTAATAAAATATTAGAAATAGCGGACTTAACTAAAACTAAAGTTCATTTAAATAAAATATCAACAGCTGAAGGATTAAATTTAATAAAAATAGCTAAAAAAAATGGTATCAATGTAACTTGCGATGTTTCTATCCACCAAATTTTTCTTACAGATAATGATATTGGCTTCTTTAACACAAACTGTTTTTTAAAGCCTCCTTTAAGGAAAGAATTTGATCGAGTAAAAATTATTGAGTCAATTATTGATGGTACAATTGATGCAATATGCTCAGATCATTCTCCGGTAAATGAAGATAATAAATTAAAACCTTTCGCAGAATCGGAATATGGTGCATCAAGCGCAGAGCTTCTCATGCCACTTATATTCAAGCTTTCTGATGAAAATAAAATAGATTTAAGTTTGCTGATTAACAAAATAACTTATCAGCCCTCAAACATTCTAGAAATTAATAAAGGAAATCTCTCAATAAATTCGGGAGCTGATATTTGTATATTTGATCCTGAACATCCATGGGAAATAAATTCAAAAACTTTGATTAGTGAAGGTAAAAATACACCATTTTTGAACCAAAATTTAACCGGAAAAGTATCAAGTACTATTTTTAACGGCAATATTGTCTTTAATGGTCACTAGCAATTTTAAAAAGCCAAATAAAAAGAGTAAATTTATCGTTCAAATTTATATCAAAATAATTACAATAAAAACTTGACTAGCTTTAAAAACAAGTCCATATTTACACTTGCACTTGCAGTAAAAAAAATTTTTTTTATTCTTTGGAGCCTTTTTAAATGATCAAAAAATTAATTTCAGCAATTTTTGGTTCTTCTAAACCAGCAGAAACTAATAGTACGCTTCCAGCAACAATTTCAAGACCCTCAACATCGGTTAGCGCTAAGAAAAAACCAGCAGCTAAGAAAAAACCAGCAGCTAAAAGAAAACCAGCAGCTAAGAAAAAACCAGCAGCTAAAAGAAAACCAGCAGCTAAGAAAAAACCAGCAGCTAAGAAAAAACCAGCAGCTAAGAAAAAACCAGCAGCTAAGAAAAAACCAGCAGCTAAGAAAAAACCAGCAGCTAAAAGAAAACCAGCAGCTAAGAAATAATCTTAACGGGACTTTAGGTCCCGTTTTTATTAGCAAGTTCTTTGTTGCTAAATACAATAAAACCAAGCAAACTTCAATTTTGCTTGGTTTTTTTATTTAATTAATGTCTTTAATCTCCCAAAATATCTCTCAAATTCATGATGGCATTCAAGAAGCTTCTGCTACTGATGCTTCCCCTGAAAAAATTACTTTAGTAGCCGTGAGCAAAGGTCAGAACTTTAATAAAATTATCGAGGCTTTTGATGTGGGCGTTTTGAATTTTGGGGAAAATTACCTTCAAGAAGCGCTCGATAAAAAAAAGCAGCTAGAAAAATTTCCAATTCAATGGCATTTTTTGGGGCCAATTCAAAGCAATAAATGCAAACTTATTGCAGAAAATTTTAATTGGGTACATAGCGTTGATAGATTAAAAGTTATGAAATTGCTTAACGATAATAGGCCTTTAAACCTCCCTCCTTTAAATATTTGCATCCAAATTAATACCAGCGGAGAAAAAACTAAAAGTGGCATCCCTATTAAAGATGTAAAAGCACATTTATCAGAGTTAATTCAAGCACTCAAAGAACTTCCCAAGCTTAAACTAAGAGGTATTATGTCTATACCCTCTAATACAAAAGATACCAAACAAGTGATTGATGAATTTAAGGCTATGCATATACTTTATAGCGAACTCAAGAATGAAATTGCTACCATTGATACCCTGTCTATGGGAATGTCGAGTGACTTTAAACTAGCAATTGAATATGGTTCAAATCTTGTTAGAATTGGAACCGCTATTTTTGGAGCGCGTGCCGTAAAAACTCAAGGGGACGATAATTGAATATTTGCTTTTTAGGTGGTGGAAATATGGCTTCTGCTATGATTAGCGGCCTATTAAACAAAAACTATTCCCCTGAGCTTATTCGAGTCATTGAATCTGATAGCAAAAAGAGATTGGATATTAAAACCAAATTTAATATTTTCTCAGAAGCAGAATTTAAGAAAATAAATGAAGATGAAATTATTGTACTTGCAGTTAAACCTCAACAAACTGAATCTCTTCTCAAATCAATATCTCATCAAATTTCGCAACAAATTATTTTATCGATTGCCGCAGGTATTCAAATAAAATCTATTGAAAAATGGACGAATGGACATAAAAACATTGTCCGCTCTATGCCTAACATGTGCGCTCAAATTCAACTTGGCATTACAGCTCTTTTTACCCAAGAAACATTAGATAAAAAAAATAAAATGGCCATAGAAGAAATTGCAGGTGCTATTGGAAATTTTATATGGCTGGATGATGAATCTAAACTGGATGCAGTTACAGCTATTTCAGGAAGCGGCCCTGCTTATGTATTTTATTTCCTTAATGCATTCATTGAAGCAGCTATCAAATTAGGTTTATCAAGAAATGAAGCTGAGAATTTATGCAGCAAAACCATGCTTGGCGCATCTCATTTGGCCAAAGACCAACTAAATAATCTTCAAAATTTAATTACATCGGTAGCTTCAAAAGGTGGCACGACAGAAGAGGGATTAAATCAACTCGAGTCAAATAAATTAGATGAAGCACTTTTAAAAGCAACGCGAGCTGCATATGAAAGATCGAAAAAACTTGGCTCAGAATTTAATTAATTAAATGAAAAATAATACAGTGATTGTAGGTTTATCTGGCGGCGTTGATTCTTCAGTGACTGCTTTGCTTTTAAAAAATCAGGGGTACAAAGTCGTTGGGCTCTTCATGAAAAATTGGGAAGATGACGATGATGACGAGTATTGTTCAAGCAAACAAGATCTTTTAGACGCAGTATCTGTTGCCGATAAAATCGGCATTGATATTGAAGTCGTAAATTTCAGTAAAGAGTACAAAGAAAAAGTTTTTTCTGAGTTTATTAATGAAATTAAAAATGGCAGAACTCCGAATCCAGACATTTTATGTAATTCCGAAATTAAATTTAATGCATTTTTAAATCATGCCATTTCAATGGGTGCCGATAAAATTGCAACCGGGCATTACGCGCAAATTAAAGAAAATGATGGTCTATTTAGTCTGCTTAAAGCTGACGACTCAACTAAAGATCAAAGTTATTTTCTATATCGACTCAACCAACACCAACTCTCAAAATCTATATTTCCTCTAGGCAACCTTCTTAAAAAAGATGTAAGAGAGATCGCCAAAAAAGAAGGTTTGCATAATAGTGAAAAAAAAGACTCAACTGGCATTTGTTTCATCGGTGAAAGGCCTTTTACTGAATTTTTAAATAAATATATAGAAAATTTGCCAGGGCCCATTAAAGACGAGCATGGTAAAAAGTTGGCGGAACATACAGGCCTTATGTTTTATACGCTTGGTCAAAGACAAGGATTAGGGATTGGCGGCTCAAAAACAAGCAATGGAGAACCTTGGTTTGTTGTTGAGAAAAATATTCAAGAAAATACTCTTATTGTTGCGCAAGGGCATGGGCATCCTCTTTTATTTAAAGATGGATTAACTGCAAAGAAAACACATTGGATACATGGGGCTTTGCCAAAAAAACATTGGGTATACGGTGCTAAAACGAGATATCGTCAACCTGATGCTCCTTGCGAAATTGATGCAATTACCGATGACTCTATTGAGATATTCTTTGGGCAAAAACAATGGGCCATTACCCCTGGACAGTCGGTAGTAGTCTATGAAAGTAATGTTTGCTTAGGTGGAGCTATTATTGAAAATGCTATAGATAAGGCTCAGGTATCGTTTTCTGAAAAGACGGTCGCTGCATAAGCAATTCATAAAGATGATGTAAATTTAAATATTCTTTTTCAAAGTCAATTTCGGGGTATCTTAATTTAACATATCCTAAAGCACATCCAACTGCTATATCAGCGTAAGAAAATTTATTCTCCATGTAATATTTTTTGCCTTCCATTTCGCGATTCAGCCATTCCAAACTTAGTTTTATTTTTTTTATTTGCTTTTCAAAAAGATCAGCATTTTGTTGCGAAAGGGGCTTACGTTTTTCCAACATAATCGCTACAGCGGCATCGCATAATCCATCCGCTATGGCCTCCCATCTTTTGACTAATATTTTTTTTTCAAAATCGCTCGGTATTAAATAAGGCGGATCACTCTTATGATCAATATATTCAGCTATTATAGGTGAATCAAAAAAAGATACATCGTTTGCAATTAATGTAGGAACTTTTGCCAAAGGATTATATTCATGAATGGTACAATTTTTATCTGCAAGTACAACCTTCTCTAAAGCGACAAAGACTTTTTTTTCGCTAATCAGAACTCTTATCTTTCTTGCGTATGGGCTATTATTTGAATAAAAAAGCTTCATGTATCTCTCGATTTAAAAAAACTAAATTTATTATAATTTGATAAGCTATTAGATTATGCATAGATCAAAAATAAATAAAAAAAATTTAAAGGAAGTCATACAAAAAAATATCGCTATAGCGCTTCAAGAAGATATAGGCAATATCGATTTATCTAGTGAACTGATTGAAGAAAAATCTTCTGCAAAAGCATATGTTAAATCTAAAGATTCGGCTGTGATTTCTGGCATTCCCTGGTTTAATGCTACCTTCTTAATGCTGGACCCAAAGATCAAAATAAAGTGGTTTATTAAAGAAGGTGCGATTGTGAAAAAAAATCAAAGGCTTTGTGAGATTTATGGCAAAACAAAGCCTATTCTCAGCGGCGAAAGAGTAGCACTTAATTTCCTGCAAACCTTGTCTGCAACTTCTTCAATCACCCATCAATATGTCCAGGCTATAAAAAATACCCATGCAAAAATATTTGATACACGAAAAACAATACCGGGATTAAGAATTGCACAAAAGTATGCTGTCACTATAGGGGGTGGTAATAATCAACGTATGGGGCTCTTTGATCAAATTCTTATTAAAGAAAATCATATTAAATCTTCAAAAAAAATGGATGATTTACTTTCGCTTTCTTTGAAATATGTAAAAAATAAAGACATTCAAATCGAGGTTGAAAACCTTAATCAGTTTGAGAAAGCTATAGAAATAGGTTTTAAAAATATATTGCTTGATAACTTTAGCATTAAAAATCTTAAAAAAGCTGTGCTTCTTAATAAAAAAAGAGCCGTTCTTGAAGCATCAGGAAATATCACACTAAAAAATGTTAAAAAAATTGCACTCACGGGTGTAAATAGAATCTCTCTGGGCTCGCTCACAAAAAATATCAAAGCAATTGATTTATCTATGAAAATAGAGACTTTTAAAAGTCTCTAAACTTGACCAAATACGCTTAAAGCGCTAAGGTTGAGGGTTTATAGCTATCTCATTAATTACAATCAAGAATTCTATGAGCTCAAACCACATTTCTGGGGCAGAAATTGTTATTCGTTGCCTTCACGAGGAAAAAGTCAAATTCGTTTTTGGCTATCCTGGAGGCGCCGTTCTTAATATTTACGATGCTGTTTTTCAGCAGAATAAATTTAAGCATGTCTTAGTTCGTCACGAACAAGCTGCGGTTCATGCAGCTGATGCATACTCTAGATCTACTGGAAAAGTAGGGGTTGCCCTTGTAACTTCAGGTCCTGGTGCTACCAATGCAGTAACTGGTATAGCTACCGCATACATGGACTCTATACCTATGGTGATCATTAGCGGTCAAGTTCCCACTTATGCTATAGGACAAGATGCCTTTCAGGAGTGTGACACGGTTGGTATTACTCGTCCTTGTGTAAAACATAATTTTTTAGTTAAAGATATTAAAGATATTGCATCAACAATGAAAAAAGCATTTTATGTTGCATCCAGCGGCAGGCCTGGCCCTGTTCTCGTTGATATACCAAAAGATATTACAGCCGAAAAATACGAATTTAGTTATCCAAAATCAGTGCATTTAAGATCTTATAACCCTATTATTAAGGGTCATAGCGGTCAAATTAAAAAAGCATTATCGCTCCTTTTAAATGCGAAAAGACCAATGATCTATTCAGGTGGTGGCGTTGTATTAGGAGATGCCTCTTCACAATTATCCAAATTTGTTCGCACTATCGGATCCCCCATCACAAGTACACTTATGGGTTTGGGTGGCTTTCCAGCAAGCGATAAGCAGTTTCTCGGCATGTTAGGCATGCATGGCACTTATGAAGCTAATATGGCGATGCAAGAATGTGATGTATTGTTGGCTGTTGGTGCTCGTTTTGACGACAGGGTAATTGGTAATCCAGAACATTTTTTATCAAAACCAAAAACAATCATTCATATTGATATTGATCCATCATCTATTTCTAAAAGAGTAAAGATCGATATTCCTATCGTAGGCGATGTCGTTTCGATACTCACTGAACTCAATGATCTCTTGTCTAAAGAAAATATGAAACAAAACGCATATCTTAAACATTGGTTTAAAGATATTGATCAATGGCGATCAATGAATTGTTTAAGCTTTAAAAATGATAAAAAACTTATTAAACCTCAATTTGTTATTCAAACATTACATAAAGTCACAAAGGGTGATGCGTTTATAACTTCGGATGTCGGGCAGCACCAAATGTGGGCAGCGCAATATTATCCTTTTGACAAACCCAGAAGATGGATTAATTCGGGCGGGCTTGGAACGATGGGTGTTGGCCTACCTTACGCGATGGGTGCTCAATTAGCACACCCTGATGCACAAGTTGCTTGCGTTACAGGCGAAGCTTCCATACAAATGTGTATTCAAGAATTATCTACATGTAAGCAATTCCATTTGCCTATTAAGATCATTAATCTTAATAATCGTTACATGGGTATGGTAAGACAATGGCAAGAATTTTTTTATGGAAATCGTTATGCGGAGTCCTACATGGAAGCATTACCTGATTTTGTAAAATTAGCCGAATCCTATGGGCACGTTGGAATGAAGATTGAAAAACCTAGCGATGTTGAACCTGCTCTGAAAGAAGCTTTTAGCAATAAACTTAAAGAACGTTTAGTCTTTATGGACTTTATTACCGATCAAAAAGAAAATGTATTTCCAATGGTTCCTAATGGAAAAGGCTTGTCAGAAATGATTACAGCTGAGGATCTGTAAATGAGACATATTATTTCTCTTTTGATGGAAAACGAGTCTGGGGCTTTATCAAGAGTGTCAGGGCTTTTTTCTGCAAGGGGTTATAACATTGAATCTTTAACTGTAGCGCCCACTGAGGACCCAACGCTATCAAGAATGACCATTGTAACTTCTGGTTCGGATGAAATTATTGAACAAATTATTAAGCAGTTAAATAAATTAATTGATATTGTAAAGGTGTTAGATCTTAATGATGGTCGATTCATTGAACGAGAATTAATGATCGTTAAAGTAAAAGCGAATGCTCAATATCGAGATGAGATGAAAAGGATGTGCGATATTTTCAGAGGACGAATTATCGATGTTTCTGACAACTCTTTTACTATTGAGATAACAGGATCATCTAGTAAATTAGATGCTTATATTGAAAGTATTGATAAAGCGGCTATTTTAGAAATAGTGAGAACTGGTGCGTCAGGTATTGGACGCGGTGATAGAATTTTAAAAGTATAAATTAAAACTGAAAGGTTATTATGAAGGTTTACTACGACAAAGATGCTGATTTAAATTTAATTAAAAAATTGAATGTTGCTATTGTAGGTTATGGCTCACAGGGCCATGCTCACGCAGCTAATCTTAAAGAATCAGGCGTCAACGTCACTGTTGCCCTCAGAAAAGGTGGTGCTTCATGGGATAAAGCCAAAAATGCTGGGCATAACGTTTTAGAAATCAATGAAGCCGTTAAAAATGCTGACGTTGTTATGCTCTTAATCCCAGATGAAACAATGCCTCAAATTTTTCATCAAGAGGTCGCGCCATTCTTGAAAAAAAATGCAGTGTTAGCTTTCGCACACGGATTTAATATCCACTATAACCAAATTATTCCAAGGGAAGATCTTGATGTCATTATGATTGCGCCAAAAGGCCCTGGCCATACAGTGCGCTCAGAGTATCTCAAAGGTGGTGGTGTACCTACATTAATTGCGATTTATCAAAATAAATCTGGTAAAGCTAAAGACATCGCACTGTCATATGCAGCGGCAAATGGGGGCACTAAAGGCGGCGTCATTGAAACAGATTTCCGTGAAGAAACTGAAACTGATTTGTTTGGAGAACAAGCTGTTTTATGTGGCGGTGCAGTTGAACTTGTTAAAGCAGGTTTTGAAACATTAACTGAAGCAGGATATGCTCCAGAAATGGCTTATTTTGAATGCTTACATGAACTTAAACTCATTGTTGATTTAATGTATGAAGGTGGTATTGCTAATATGAACTATTCCATCTCAAACAATGCTGAGTATGGTGAATACGTGACTGGCCCAAGAGTGATTGGTAATGAAGCCAAATTAGCAATGAAAGAAGCTTTGAAAAATATTCAAAACGGTGAATATGCAAAACGTTTCATCCTTGAGGGAAAAACAAACTATCCAGAAATGACAGCAAGAAGAAGACTTAATGCTGAACATCCTATTGAAAAAGTCGGCTCACAATTAAGATCAATGATGCCTTGGATTGCTAAAAACAAGCTTGTAGATCAAAGCAAAAACTAGTTTCGTGGTAAAAAAAACTTACCCTATAATCGCTAGAGAAGGCTGGCCATTTCTAATAGTATCGATTGCTATATCAGCCTTCGTATTCAATATATGCGCTTTATGGTCGATTCCTCTTTGGATCATCTCGTTATTTATTTTGCAATTTTTTAGAGATCCAAAAAGAGAGGCACCTTCTAAGAAGAATATTGTGGTATCAGCGGCTGATGGCAAAGTAATTGTAATTGAAAAATGCAAAGACAATTATCTTAATAGACCTGCAATTAAAGTAAGCGTCTTTATGAATGTCTTCAATGTCCACTCGAACAAAAGCCCCGCCAAGTCAACCGTTATGAATAAATGGTATTTCCCGGGCAAATTCCTAAATGCAGCCTTATCAAAAGCATCATTAGAGAATGAAAGATGTGCACTTCATCTTAGAACTAAAGAAGGTTTTGATATCACTTGCGTTCAAATTGCAGGCTTAATTGCGAGAAGAATTTTATGCTATGTAAATAAAGGTGAAGTATTGGATGTTGGTGAAAGATATGGATTTATAAGATTTGGTTCACGTGTTGATTTATTCTTGCCTATCAATTCAAAGATAAAAGTTTCTCTTGGCGAAAAAGTTTTTAATAGCGAAACCATTATTGCTGAATTAAAAAAATAAATTAATTATCTATAAATAAACGAAGCTCATTTAAAGCTAATCTATAAACGTCCCTCTTAAATTCAATCACCTCACTAAGAGGTAACCAGTAATCATGCCATCGCCATGCATCAAATTCAGGCTTTTTGGTGTTTCTCAAGAATATATCGGTATCTTGACCCTTCATTCTTAATAGATACCATATTTGTTTTTGACCTTTGTAAGTGCCTCTAAAATCTCTTCGAAGTAATTGTGATGGCACTTCGTATTTCAACCAGTCTTTTGTTCGGCCTAGTATTTCTACATGCTGCGGCTTTAATCCTACTTCTTCCATAAGCTCTCGATACATAGCCTGTTCTGGCGCCTCGCCTTTTTGAATGCCACCTTGAGGAAATTGCCAAGCATGTTCTTGTGCACGCTTTGCCCAAAAAACCTGATTCTCAGCATTACAAATTACAATACCAACATTGGGCCGATACCCATCTTTATCAATCATAGAAATACCTTAAGATTAACTTCAGTTTTTTTATTGATTTAGTTTAATTAAAAGTCAGAATTAAAGCTAGAATCTATTAAAAAAAATTGAAAAAAACATGATTTTTAAAAATCTTATTTTAGTTATTTTATGTATATACCTTAGCGGATGTTTCAGCGCACCTATTGCCTATATTACTAATCAAGGCTCGAATACAGTTAGTGTCGTTGACATCAAAAAGAAAAAAATTAAACAAGAAATTTCTGTAGGCAATGGTCCTGTAGGCATTGCTATTTCTCTAAAGCAATCTTATGGCTATATTTCAAATGCCAATGATAGTTCTGTAAGTGTTTTAGATCTTCAACGTAATGAGGTTATTAAGACAATCAAACTTAACGGAACGCCAGTTGGAATTACTAAATCTAGCAACGAAGACTATATCTTTGTGAGCGATTGGTTTAATAGCGAGATTTATGTAATCGAAACAAAATCTTTAGAGGTCATTAAAAAAATGACTGTTGGCAAATCACCTTCCGGCATAATCTGTGACACTAAAGGGAAGTATCTTTTTATTTCCAATCGCGACGAAAATACAGTTGAAATATATAACCAATCGGATTTAAATCTTGTTAATAAAATTAAAGTAGGCAAGCATCCCTACGGTGTATTTGTGAATAAAGACTTACTTTTTGTTGTTAACGTCTTAGATGACTCTATATCTATTGTGAATACCAGTTCATTTGCTTCAGAGACGATTAAGGTTGGTGATCATCCATATGGCGTGGTATCTGATTTAAATAATCATTTTGCCTTTGTCACAAATACTCAAGATGACAATATTAGCGTCATTGATCTTAAATCAAAAAATGAAGTCAAAAAGATTAAAGTGGGCGGAAATCCAGAAGGTATCGATATTAATGAGCAAAATAATATACTAATAACTTCTAATTGGAGAAGCGACTCAATTTCAATTATTGACTTAGAAAAACAAGAGTATCTCTATGACATTAAAACGGGCAAGCAAAGTCGATCTTTTGGTCAATTTATTAAAATTGACTAATATTATATATAAAAACAATTTATAATTAATTAGTTAATTAATCAATAAAGGCCTTAATTCAAATGAAAAAAATTATTACCAGTATTTTGCTTATTTTTATATCTTTCAATATATTTGCTCACGGCCCATCGCCTCAAAAAGTTGAAAAGTCAATTACAATCAATGCATCCCCTGATAAAGTTTGGGCAATTGTTAAAGATTTTGGTGCTGTTCAAAAATGGATACCCCTTGTAACTGATAGTAAAGTAGAAAAAAAAGGTGAAGATACAACAAGAATACTTGCATTAAAATCTGGAGGCAAAGTCATTGAGAGACTTAAAGGTATCGATGAAGAAGCCATGAAATTAAAATATGAAATTGTAGAAGGTGCCATACCTGTGGCTGATTACAATTCATTTATTGTTGTAGCAAAAGGCTCAAATCCCAACCAATCGACTGTAACATGGGTTGGTCGTTTTTATAGGGTTTATAAACGCAACCCACCTATTCCAGCTGGTCAAGATGATGAAACAGCAGTAAAAGCTGTGACTGAAATTTATGATGCAGGACTTCCGGCACTTAAGAAATTAGCTGAAACCAAATAATTTAATTTATTTAGAAAAAAGCAGAATTTAATTCTGCTTTTTTTATTTATGATGCCGATTATAATTAATAGTACGACGGCGCCCATAGGAGCAGTGATATTTCTTCATGGCTTGGGTGCTGATGGATTTAACCTTAAAGACATTTTTGCAAGACCACAATTCAACAAAATTCGATTTATCTTACCTCATGCGCCTCATCAGCCAGTAACCATTAATCAAGGCTTTGAAATGAGAGCTTGGTATGATCTATCTGATTTATCCTTAAAAAAAGATGAAGATGAAGATGAATTAGGAATGGAAAGATCAAGTTTAATCATTCAAAAGCTTATTGAAGAGCAGATTTCCCTTGGCATACCTTCCGAAAAAATCATTATTGGGGGTTTTTCTCAAGGGGCTGCTATGAGTTTTTATATAGGATTGAAATATCATAAAAAATTAGGTGGCATTGCTGCTTTATCAGGCTATCTGCCCTTAAAAGAAAAGCTTACAGGTCCTATAAAAAAAGAGTTAATCAACATGCCAATCTTTATGGCTCATGGCCTATATGATAATGTTATAGATATACAAATTGCTGATAACTCCTATAAAAAACTATTAAAAAAATTTAATTGTGCAATTTTTGAAAAATACCTTATAGGACATGAAATTTGTGAAAAAGAAATTGATGATTTATCAATTTTCTTGAATCATTCACTTAACTAAAGATAATTTTATGAATAAAAATTCACTAGAAACAAACCTTAAAGAACTTGAATCTATTGTTTCAAAAATGGAACAAGGTGATATGGCACTCGAGGAATCTATAAAATCTTATGAAAAAGGAATGGTTCTTCTTAAATTATGTCAAGACTCTCTAAAAGAAATTGAACAAAAAGTTTTAGTGCTTTCTGCAGAGAATACACTCGAACAATTCAAGTCTGCTAATGAATAATTTTCATGAATGGCTCCGAGAAAAACAAGCATTTGTCGAAGCTTTGCTTGAAAAAAAATTACCTCAAACTAGCCATGAAACACCCTTAAATGAAGCAATAAGATATAGCGTTCTTAATGGCGGAAAAAGAATACGATCACTACTTGTTCTTGCAACTGCGGAAATTATAGAGACCCCCCCGGTTGCAATTGAAAATATTATATGTGCCCTAGAGTTTGCACATGCTTATTCTTTAGTTCATGATGATATGCCTTGTATGGATAATGATGATTTGAGACGTGGGAAATTATCTTGCCATAAAAAATTTGGAGAAAGTACTGCACTTCTTGTTGGAGATTCTTTGCAATCCATTGCTTTTTCTTACTTATCTTCACCGTCTCTTCAAGTTAACCCAAATAATCAATTAAAAATGATTCACACCTTCTCTAATGCAATTGGTATTGAAGGTATGGCAAAAGGTCAAGCCTTAGATATTGCAAATACTAATAAAAAAATTTCATTAGAAGAACTTAAAAAGATGCATCAATATAAAACTGGGGAACTTATTAACGCAGCTTGTTTAATGACAGTGCTTGTCTCGGAAAGTTATGACAAAAACATACTAAATATAATAGATACCTATTCAAAATTAATTGGACTAATGTTCCAAATTCAAGATGACATACTTGATAAAGAAGCAAATCAAGAGATTTTAGGTAAAACACCTGGCAAAGATGAAAAAGATAATAAATCTACATTTGTGTCTTTACTAGGTATTTCTAAATCTAAGGAATTGGTTGCTGAATATTACGAAGAAGCTTTAACCGCTCTCAAACCTTTCGGGGATAAAGCATATTATTTAGCTGGCATGGCTGAATTAATTATGACGCGATCGCACTAATATGAATATGAATCTCCTTGATAAAATTAATTCACCAAAAGATTTAAAAAAACTAAACCGCAACGAACTTACTAAATTATGCGATGAGATAAGAACTTTCATTATTGAAAGTGTTTCAAAAACAGGTGGCCATCTTTCTTCAAATCTTGGTGTTATTGAGCTTACCGTTGCACTTCATTATGTTTTTGATTGCCCTCTAGATAAATTCATATGGGATGTTGGGCACCAAACCTATCCTCATAAAATTCTAACTGGAAGAAAAAATAAAATGAGCTCATTAAGAGCCATGTCTGGAATTTCAGGTTTTCCAAAAATTGCTGAGAGTGATTATGATATTTTTGGTACTGGTCATTCAAGCACCTCAATATCAGCTGCCTTAGGTATGGCTGAAGCACTTAAAAAGAAAAACTTGCATCGCAAAGCAATTGCAATTATTGGCGATGGAGCCATGACGGCAGGTATGGCTTTTGAAGGACTCAATAATGCAGGGAATTCAAAAAATAATATCTTAGTTATTTTGAATGATAATGATATGTCGATCTCTAAAAACATAGGTGCGCTTAATAACTATCTAGCAAAACTTATGTCCGGAAATCTTTACGGAAGTATTAAGCGTTCAAGTAAAGCAGTTTTATCTGCTATCCCTCCTATGCTTGAATTTGCGAAGCGTGCTGAAGAGCATGTCAAAGGTATGGTAATTCCAGGTACTTTATTTGAAGAGTTTGGCTTTAACTATATAGGTCCTATTGATGGCCATGATATTGACGCTTTAGTTGATACACTCAGCAATCTTAAAGAGCTTCATGGGCCACAGTTCCTTCATGTTGCTACCCAAAAAGGTTATGGTTATGAGCCCGCAGAGATTAATCCCAATAAGTTTCATGGCGTAGGTCAATTTAATCTAGATGATGGCAACCAACCATTCAAAACAAAAAAGACTTCTTACACCGACGTATTTGGCAATTGGATTGTCGATATGGCTATGATTGATAAAAAACTATGCGCAATTACTCCTGCTATGTCAGATGGCTCTGGCTTAAATAAATTTGCTGAAAAATTTCCAGATCGTTTTTTTGATGTAGGGATTGCTGAACAGCATGCAATAACTTTTGCAGCAGGGCTTGCCTGTGAAAATTACAAACCTGTCATTGCCATTTACTCGACTTTTCTTCAAAGAGCTTACGATCAATTAATACACGATGTCGCCTTACAAAATATTCCTATGTTGTTTGCTATTGACCGGGCCGGAATTGTAGGCCAAGACGGGCCTACACATTCAGGTAGTTTTGATTTGTCATTCTTAAGGTGTATTCCAAATATTGTGATTATGGCGCCAAGTAATGAAAATGAATGTCGTCAAATGCTTTTTACCGGATTTAAATTTAAGGGAATTTCAGTGGTTCGCTACCCAAGGGGTGAAGGGCCAGGCGCAATAGTAAAATCTAAGATGGTAGCTATCCCGATTGGCAAAGCTGAAACTATTAAAAAAGGAAAAAAGATTGCTCTCTTAGCTTTCGGCAATATGTTGAATGAAGCTCTAAAAGTTGCAGATAAGATTAACGCGACCGTGGTTAATATGAGATTTATTAAACCTCTCGATATTAAATTAATTCGTGATTTGGCGTCATCGCATAAGCTACTTGTTACGTTAGAAGAAAACGCAATCTCGGGCGGTGCTGGATCAGCAGTTCTAGAAGTTATCAGTGGGTATGATTTAAAATGTCAAACATTACGCCTTGGTTTACCTGATAAGTTTGTCGAACAAGGCAGTCAAGAACAACTTCGTAAAAAATATGGGTTGGATGCTTCTTCTATTATCAAATCAATTGAGAAAAAATTAACCTAGTGTTACACTCAAGTATTAAGACCTAACAATTAATTATGACAACAAGCAATCACACATGCCCAATTGAAGATGTTCAAAACACCCCTGATTTAAGGAGTTTGGATATTGATAAGGTGGGTATTAAATCTATAAGACATCCTGTGCTTGTGAAGGACAAAACAGGTGGGGCACAACACACTGTTGCAACATTTAATATGTATGTTTATTTGCCACATAATTTTAAAGGGACTCACATGTCTAGATTTGTAGAAATCCTAAACATGAATGAAAGAGAAATATCTGTTGAGTCTTTTGAAAATATCTTAAGAGAAATGATGGAACGACTTGAAGCTAAGTCATGTGATGTCGAAATGACATTCCCATATTTCATTAATAAAACTGCACCTATTTCCGGAGTTAAAAGCCTTTTGGATTATGATGTAAGTTTTATTGGAAAAATTATTGATGGAAAATTTAAGAATACAATTAAAGTAATTGTGCCAGTAACCAGCCTTTGCCCATGCTCGAAGAAAATATCAGATTATGGCGCGCACAACCAAAGATCTCACGTCACAGTCACCGCTGAAATTAATAAATTTATTTGGATTGAAGAATTAATTGAACTTATTGAAAAACAAGCATCATGTGAGCTTTATGGTCTTCTAAAAAGACCTGATGAAAAATTTGTGACTGAAAAAGCTTATGATAATCCTAAATTTGTTGAAGATATGGTGCGAGATGTTGCAACCCAATTAAAATTAGAAAAAAGAATTGATCATTTCGTAGTGGAATCCGAAAACTTTGAATCTATTCATAATCATTCTGCTTACGCATTAATTGAAGGGTAAATCTAGCTAATTTATTTTAGCCAAATATTTTATTTCCTTTAATCTCTAGTTTTAATTCAAACCAAATCACAAAAAAACCAATCAATGGAGATATGGCAGCAACTGTAAAACCAATCTGGCCTCCAAGATATTGAATCAGATATCCTCCCCCCAACCCTCCGACAGTGCCACCAATGCCATAAGCTACACTGTTATATATTGCTTGTCCTCTCGCTTGATTGCGACCTTTAAAATAATAGGCAATAACTTCAATCGACGCCGCATGAAAGCTTCCGAAAGTTGCAGCATGAAACATTTGTGCTATGAGCAATAAATAAAGATGATCAGGAGAGGCTCCGATCAGAATAAATCGAATGACGCCTAAAAATAAACTCATTAGCAAAATTGTTTTAAGTGAATAGCGACGTAAAATTTTTGGCATCATCATAAAAATCAAAATTTCACAGATAACGCCAACTGCCCAAAGCCAGCCTATCGTGCCGCCACTATAACCATGCTCTTTGAGATAAATTGAATAAAAATTGTAAAGTACCCCGTGTGCTGAAACCATCAAAGTGCAGCCAATTAAAAGTGCTACCACAGAGGGTGTTTTGATAATCTTCCAAATAGATAAATCTTTTTTTTCGTGATGAATCTTCTGGGTCTCAGGAATAGTGTTTGATAAATAAAATATAATGGCTTGAGCAACTAATAAAGCCCAGAGCAAAATATTAATCCCCTGAAGATCAATTAGATAACCTAACAATAAAGATGCCACAATAAATCCGATCGATCCCCATAATCTTATTCTGCTGTAATGTCCATCTGTAGTTGCTAAATGCGCAAGAGTTAAAGATTCTGCTAACGGCAAAGTTGAACTCGTAAATAAACTCAAAGCTGACATTATCAAAAAAATCCAAAAAAATCCTTTTGCCCAAAAAACACCAACAAACCCGATCAAACCCAAAAGCGATGTAAGTTTAATCCATTTAACACGATGACCTGTGTGATCAGCCAGCCAACCCCAAAAATTGGGAGCAACAATACGACTTATTTGAAATAAAGAAAGAAGAATACCAATACTTGCAGGTGAAAAGTTTTGAGATTGAAGATAAATGCCCCAGTATGGAACAAACGAGCCCACAAAAAAATAATAGAAAAAATAAAAACGCGATAAGCGCCAGTGAAGATTATGCGTGGCACTCACTAAATTTTTGGTATATGAGAAACGACATCGGCATTTTGAGCGCGATGTCTTAATGCTTGATCCATAATGACTAAAGCTAACATAGCCTCAACAATCGGTGTCGCCCTTATTGCAACACAAGGATCATGACGACCTGTTGTTTGCATAAGCACAGCTTCACCTTCAGTATTAATTGACTTTCGGTCTTGGGGAATACTTGAGGTTGGCTTAAAAGCTACATGCGCAATAATAGATTGTCCTGTTGATATGCCGCCTAAAATACCACCTGCATGGTTCGTTAAAAAACCTTGGGGAGTTAATTCATCGCCATGCTCACTGCCTTTTTGGCTAATCGAACCAAAACCTTCCCCAATATCAATGCCTTTTACAGCATTTATACTCATCATTGCGTATGCAATTTCAGCATCCAGCCTACCAAAAACTGGCTCCCCTAAGCCTACGGGCATATTTTCTGCCACTACGGTAATTTTGGCACCTACTGAATCTCTCTCTGCGCGAATGCCATCTAAATATTTTTCTAATTCAGGAACTTGGGCTTGATTAGGACAAAAAAATGGATTTTGATTTACATCTTCCCAATTTTTAAATGTGATTTGAATAGCACCCATTTGGCTTAAATAAGCTCGGATTTTGATGCCATATTTTTTAATTAGCCATTTCTTAGCTATAGCCCCTGCAGCAACTCTGACAGCGGTTTCTCTAGCACTTGATCTGCCACCACCTCTATAATCTCTTATGCCGTATTTATGGGCATATGTGTAGTCTGCATGTCCGGGACGGAATACATCTTTAATTTTTGAATAATCTTGGCTTCGTTGATCTGTATTTCGAATAATAAATCCGATAGGTGCGCCAGTTGTTTTGCCTTCAAAGACCCCTGACAAAATCTCGACCTTATCTTCTTCATTACGTTGAGTAACATGCTTAGAAGTGCCAGGTTTTCTTCTATCTAAATCTAATTGTAAATCTTGTTCCGACAAATCCAAATCAGGCGGGCAGCCATCTACGATTCCGCCTATAGCTGCACCATGAGATTCACCAAAAGAGGTGAGCGAAAATAAAGTGCCTAAAGTATTACCTGACATAGATATGCTTTTTTATAAATATATTTAAATTTTATCATAACCCGATTGTAGCCTTTAACTTATTAATTGAGTCTTAAGCCCTTAATCCATTGTTTATAGACTCGATAAGCTAACTTATTCAATTGATCACATTTGTTAGAAACATTTTCTAATATCATTACTGGTGATTGAATCGCTTCTTTATTTTTTTCACTTTCCATTTCAGCCGCCCCACTTCTTACCCAACTTTCTAACATGGAAGGTGTCATTTCAATATGGCATTGAAATGCAATGTGCGAATCAAAATAGCTATAAGCCTGATGATGACAATTTTTATTGGTTAAAAGATGAATTGCATTTTGTGGCAATTCAAAAGTTTCGCCATGCCAATGAAAGACTTCAAATTCTGATAAATCACCAAACCATTTTTTAGAAGCTTCTATTTGCTGAGAATTGTGGTTAAGGGTTTGCACTTCAAACCATCCAATTTCCTTACAAGAATTTTTTTTAACAGTTGCACCAAGGGCTTTACTGATTAATTGACCCCCAAGGCAATGTCCAAGAACTGGTACATCAGAGCGTATGGCTTCTTGAATTAATTTAACCACTTCTTTGATCCATGGCAAATCGTCATTCACGCTCATGGGGCCTCCCATCAACACCAAACCAGCATATTCAGAAATAGATCTAGGAATATTTTCCATCTGATCTACTTTAATCAATTGATACTGAATAGCATTTTGATTTAAAAAATCAGCCAAATAGCCTGGGCCTTCAGTTTCATAAAACCTCATGATTAAAACTAATTTTTTATTCATGGATAATTTTATACATACCTATATCCAAACCTTCCAGTGTATAAGCTCCGATTGCAAAACGAATTAATCTTAATGTGGGGTATCCAATTTTTCCTGTCATTCTTCTTACTTGACGGTTTTTACCTTCCGATATTTTAATTTCTAGCCAAGTCGTCGGAATTGTTTTTCTTTCTCTAATAGGAGGCGTTCTTTCCCATAAAGTTTTTGGCTGATCTATAATTTTTATTTGTGCAGGTAAAGTTTTAAAGTCGCCCAAATCAACACCGCACCTTAATTCATCTAAATCGCTCTCTTTTGGGGCGCCTTCAACTTGAGCCCAATAAGCTTTTTGCATTTTATATTTTGGGTCGTTAATTTGATGTTGAAATAAGCCATCATCAGTTAGAATAATTAAACCTTCACTATCTGTGTCAAGCCTGCCCGCAGGATAAACACTAGGTATTGAAATAAAGTCTTTCAACGTCTCATGATTATCATGTTTGCTAAACTGGCAAACGACGCCATAAGGCTTATTTAATAATATTTTCATTAAACTTAAAGTGAGTATGGATGCTTAGCCAAATTAATCTTCCAAAAAATGCATCAAAAATTACTGTCAATTCAAATCTAAGTTTGAATGTTCCAGATCACCCTATTATCCCATTTATTGAAGGTGACGGTATTGGTGTTGATATTACTCCAGCGATGTTAAAGGTTGTGAATCAAGCCGTTCTAAAAGCTTACGATGGAAAAAAAGAAATTGCTTGGATGGAAGTATTTGCCGGAGAAAAAGCTACAAAAATATACGATAAAGATACATGGCTTCCTCAAGAAACTCTAGATGCAATGAAAGAGTTTGTTGTGTCTATCAAAGGCCCTCTCACAACGCCTGTCAGTGGCGGTATCAGATCGCTTAATGTGGCCATGAGACAAGGACTAGATTTATATGTTTGTTTAAGGCCAATTGAATATTTTAATGGTGTTCCAAGCCCTTTAAAAAATCCTGAAAAAACTAATATGGTGGTTTTTAGAGAAAATACAGAAGATATTTATGCAGGGATTGAATGGCAAGCATTCTCAGAAGAATCAAAAAAAATTATAAAAATGATCTCAGAATTGGGTATTAAAAATAAAATTCGCTTTCCAGAATCAACCGCTATAGGCATTAAACCTGTTTCTAAACAAGGTAGCCAAAGACTTATAAGAAAAGCGATTGAATATGCTATAGAACATAAAAAAAGATCAGTCACGCTAGTCCACAAAGGCAATATTATGAAATTTACTGAAGGTGGATTTAAAGAATGGGGTTATCAATTAGCTCAGGAAGAATTTGACGCTGAGCCCATTAAGGGCAAACCTGGTTTTATATGTTCTAATGGCCTTATCATCAAAGATTGTATTGCTGACGCTTTTCTCCAAGAAATTTTACTTCATCCAAACGAATATGATGTTGTAGCCACTCTCAACCTTAATGGGGACTATATTTCAGATGCATTGGCTGCTCAAGTAGGTGGTATTGGTATTGCTCCTGGTGCTAATTTATCAGACTCAACAGTTATTTTTGAAGCCACCCATGGAACCGCGCTAAGTATTGCAGGTAAAAAAATTGCCAATCCTAGCTCTTTAATTCTTTCCGCTGAAATGATGTTAAGGCACATCGGCTGGATTGAAGCTGCCGATACTCTTATCTCAGCATTCAGAAAAACATTAATAGCTCAAAAAGTCACTCAAGATTTTTCTTCGCAATTAAATACTATCTCGCCATTATCTACAGATGATTTTGCGGATGCCATCATAAGTTACATGTAAAAAAAAGCCCGCATTTGCGGGCTTAATTATTTAATTTGAAACTAGGCTTTATTTATATTTGAAGCTTGCTTGCCTTTTGGTCCGTCTGTAACGTCAAAAGTTACTCTTTGACCTTCTTTAAGACTTTTATATCCTGTATCTATAATTGCTGAGAAGTGAGCAAATAAATCGTCACCGCCATCATCAGGAGTAATAAAACCAAAACCTTTTGAATCATTAAACCACTTAACTGTACCTGTTGCCATTTCATAAATCCTTAACTTTAAACAAGGGAGGCCCCCCAAAAGTTTGAATCAAGAACTAAAGCACTACTTAAATATAAATTAAAGCTAGCTAAAAAAAACTCGAAACCAAACACCTGTGAGCTTTTTTACGTGGTTTAGTCTTAAATGTCAAGATATTTGTTAGTTTAAAAAGGCTTAAGGCTTACTGTTATTAAAGGCTTTTTCTATTTCTTTGTAAGGTTGAGCCCCTAACATTCGCTTTCCGTCTGAAAAAATCAAGGTAGGCGTTGATGTAATACCTAATTTTGATCCTAATTCCAGTGTTTGATCAGTGGGTGCCTCACATGCAACCTTTCCTGAAGGAAGAACGTCGTTTAAGGACCAATCCGTCCAAGCTTTTGAGCGATCCTTGGCACACCAAATTAACTGTGATTTATTTTTTGCGTCTGGATGAAGTTTTTCAATAGGAAATAAAAATGTATAAATAGTCACATTATTAAGATGTGTAAATTCATTTTGTTCAAGGCGTTTGCAAAAAGGACAATCCACATCAGCAAAAACAACTAGCTTTCTCGAGCCATCGCCCTTAACTACTTTAATAGCATAATTAAGAGGTAAGGATGAAAAATCAACTTTAGTGAGGTCTTCAAGGCGTTCACCAGTTAAATCTTTTTTTGTTTTAGGGTCTACGATATGGCCTTCTGCAATCAAAAAAGAAAACTTCTCGTCTGTATAAATAATTTGCCCTCCCATAAAAACTTCATAGAGCCCGCTGTAAGAAGTTTTTTTAATACTTTCTACTTTATATTTAGGATATGAAGCTTCAATCATTTTTTTCAAGTTAGCTTCATCAGCCATTAGAAAAAATGAAGGGTAAAACAAAATGAGTAGGGCAATCTTTCTAAAAATTGTCATTTATTGAGCTGCTTTCTCTATAAGAATTTTTTTAATTAAATGGTTTTGATTTATTTTGTTAAAGCCAAGATTAATCACAAAATTCATGATACGACTTTGAGAATAAAAAATATGGCTCAACTGATCTGTTAAATAACTTAAAGATAATATATCGGTCTTTCTGTTTCGATTGTATTTTTTAATAAATTGCTTTAAACCAAGATCATGATGATAGTTTTGATGTGAGTTTAATAATGCATCAAACTCAATCACATCTCTTAAGCCTAAATTTAAGCCTTGACCTGCGAGAGGGTGAACTTGATGTGCGGCATCTCCCATTAAAATAACTCGCTCTGAAATTAATGATTCATTAATTTTCATACTTAATGGAAAATATTGTCGCTTAGACAAAAGATCAATATCGCCAAACTTTTCACCTAAGTTTTTCTTTAATCTCATGAGAAACGCTAGATCATCTAATTTTTTATATTCATCTACAATATTGTCATTTAAAGAGTAAACAACTGAATATTCATGCGTTTGAATAGGTAAAAGAGCCAAAATACCGTCTTGCATAAATTTTTGAAAAGCACATCCTTGATGGGTTTTACTGCTTTTAATATTAAATACTAGAGCGGTTTGATTAAATGTTTTGCTTTTAACTTCAATGCCTGATTCACGTCTTACCCAAGAATCAGAACCATCAGCCCCGATGATCAATTTAAATTGGTATTTTTGACCCTTTTCATTCACAAGATCGACATGATCCATTTCAATATTTAATGATTCAGCGCCATCTATTTTAATTTCATCATAGCTAATTTTGCTTATTCGATTCATAAAAGCTTTTTCAAGATCATCATGATTAATAATAAAAGCAAGCTCGCTCATTCCTGCATCATATGCATCAAAACTTAATGCTGAATTTTCTTTGTTTGAATAGACTAAAATCTTATTTACAGGCGACATTAAATCTTTAGCTAGGAAATTACAAACACCGTTTTCTTCTAACCAATTTTTAACGCCTGGTGTAACAGCATAAAATCTTGGATCAGGTAAATTATTTTTAATATTTTTTGAATGGGTTAGTAGGCTTGTTTTGATAGCATATTTTTCTAGCGTCATTAATGTCGCCATGCCAACAATGCCTGAGCCTACAATCAATACATCGCTTGATTTTTCATTCATTTACCAAAACTCATTTTATTGACTAAAAAATTTTTAATGGGCTTTAAATTATCTAAAAGAGATAAACTAATTGACCTGGTTAAAGAAAGGCCAATCAAATCATTCGAAAAAATGTTCACTAGAGAGTCTGTAAAAAAAAGCGTCTTTTTTGTTTCTGATTTTCTTAGCGCATAGTACTGACTGATGAAGCGATCAGATCCCACTCGGGCAGGCTCAAATTCATTTATTAATGCTGATAATGCATAAGCATCTCTAATACCAGTATTAAAGCCCTGTCCTGCAACTGGGTGCATAGTTTGTGCGGAATTGCCAATTACAACCACCCCTGTTTTTGGAAAATCTTCAAGGGTAATTTTTTTAAGCGGGAACGTAATAAACTCATCAGAGTCGAGAAACTTTCCGACTCTATCTCCGAAATGCTCATGTAATCTTTCTAAAAATATTTTTTTTGGTTTTTTAGCTAACTCCTGAATATTTTTATTTTTACCTGTCCAAACCAGAGAAAATTCTTTGGGTCCATTTGGCAAAAGTGCAATAGGTCCCATGGAAGTAAATCTTTCATACGCAATCCTATTGGGGGGAATCTCAGTAGTAACTTTGGTTACAAGTGCCATATGGTTGTAGCTAGTTTCTTTTTTCTTAAGGCCTTCAACCAACCCTGTAGTATTTTTTCCACCATCAGCTAATACTAAAAGTGGCGCCACAATAGAAAAATCTTTATTAACTCCGTACAAAGTAGATCTGTCTTTTTCATTTTTAATGGCCGACACTTCAAATTCGTAAGTGATCTTTATTTTTGAAGATTGATGAACTGCTTCTTCGAGGGCCTTTGATAAAGCTCCATAAGAGACAACATAACCTAGAGCAGATAAATTATATTGACTAGCAGATAATATGGCACGTCCAAAGCTATTCTTTTGACTTGTATGAATATCTTTTATTTCACTAACTTTATTTTCTAAAGATTCCCAAATACCAAGATTTTCAAGAATGAGTTTTGTACCGTAAGATAGAGCTAAAGCGCGTTTATCCGAATACGAATCATTTTTTTTTCTTGATTCCAAAAGATGTAAATGTTGATTTTGCTTTGCAAGCAACAGTGAAAATACTAGTCCAACTGGGCCAGCACCTACGATGACGTACTCTGGATTTTTCATTTCGCCATCAGAGCTTCAATCGACTCTATCGTTTTTGGGCTATCTTTTGTAAGTACTTCATGTCCATGATGAGTGACTAATACATCATCCTCGATTCTTATTCCAATATTCCAAAATTCCTCTGGAATATTCGGAGATGGTCTAATGTAGCATCCCGGCTCCACAGTTAGAGTCATACCTGGCTGTAATTGCTTCCATTCTTTCGCGATCGTTTTGTAGTCACCCGCATCATGTACATCAAGACCGAGCCAATGGCCAGTTCTATGCATATAAAATTCTTTATAAGCGCCCGTTTCATAAATTTCTTGATGGCTTCCTTGGCATAAACCAAAGTCTTTGAATCCATCAATCAAAACTGATAATGCTGCCTCATGGGGCTCATTCCAATGATGATTAGATGAGACTTTACTTAGAGCTACGCTTTGAGCTTCTAATACCAACTGGTAAAAATCTTTTTGTATTTTTGAAAATTTACCATTTGCAGGGAATGTTCTTGATATATCAGATGCGTAGCTATCCAATTCACATCCGGCATCTATAAGAATTAAATCGCCATCCTGAATTTTAGAATTATTATCAACGTAATGTAATGTACATGCATTCTTTCCGGAAGCAACAATAGACTGATAAGCTGGCGCGCGAATGCCATGACTCATAAATTCGTGCACAATTTCAGCTTCAAGTTCATATTCATAGATTTGGGGCTTTGCAAATTTCATCGCTCGGTTATGGGCAAGAGATGCAATTTTTGCTGATCGCTTCATTATGTCGATTTCAAAATCACTTTTTATAAGTCTCATTTCATCAGCAATATGACTAATATCCTCTATCAACTGAGGGGTTTGCACTCCAGCTCTTGTCTTCTCTCGTAATGCTTTAATCCAATCATTAATTTTTTGATCACTAAAAGTGTTTTGCCCTATTCGATAATATATTTTCTCGCGCCCTGAAATTTCTTTCAAAGCAATCTCATCTAATAAATTTATGTCATAAGCCTCGTCAAACAAGAAAACTTCTTTTGCCTCTTTGGGGCCATATATAAAACCATTCCATATTTCCATTTCTGAATTTTTATTTCGACAAAAGAGTATTGTCTTTGGTGACTTTCCGCCCAAAATAAACAACGCCGACTGAGGCTCAGAAAAACCTGAAAAATAGTAAAAATAACTATCTGAGCGATATGGGTAGTGACTATCTCGATTTCTAATTGCCTCATGTGCATTAAAAATGACTGCTACGCCATCGCCGATCTTTTCAGTTAATGCGGTCCTTCTTTTTTTAAATTCTTGATAATTTTTTTGGTTCATTTTTGATTAGCTTTTCAATTCCTTTTTAGAAAAAGATTAATTTCATTTAATCTCTCTGGCGTTCCTATATCAAACCAAAGTCCTTGAAATGCCTCCCCACCTATACATTTCGCGTCAATTAATTTTGTAAGAATAGGTGCTAATTTTGCAACGGGCTCTTCGTTAATATTTTCAAAAATTTCCGGCTGATAAATAGCAATCCCCGAAAATGTAAGCCTTTCTTTTCCTTTTAGCTCAATTTGATTGTTTTGTAAAAAAAAATCGCCATCAGGATGATGTTTTGGATTTTTAACCATTACTAAGTGACCTTTATAGTCATTTAAGTTCCTATTTTTTAAAGTGGCAAAATTAAAATCAGTATATATATCTGCATTAACTACCAAAAATGGCTGGTCACCAATGAGAGGCAATGCTTTTTTAATACCACCTGCTGTTTCTAGTGGAGATCCTTCTCTGGAGTATGTAATTTTAAGATTCCATCTTGAGCCATCGCCAACATAAGCTTCAATCATCTCACCCAAATATGCATGATTAATAATCACCTCTTCAAAATTAGCTTTAGCTAATTTTTCTAAATGCCAAAAAATCAATGGCTTTCCCGCAACCTCTAGAAGTGGTTTTGGTATTTGATCTGTAAGAGGGCGCATTCTTTCACCCTTACCAGCTGCTAGAATCATAGCCTTCATAGATTTATGTCAAACTTAATTTATTCATCAACTTCAATAAGGGATGCAAATCCTTGTAGCGCTCGCAAGCTCTTATCAAGTAATTTTCAACATTTGGCAGGTCATTCAAATAATTTGCTTTATGGTCTCTGTAATTTAAGCGGGCAAAAATACCTAAGACTTTTAAATGCCTTTGGACACCCATCCATTCAAAATCTCGATAAAACTCAGCAAAGTCATCTTGCACTTTAAGTTTATCTTGTTTGGCACGCTCCCAATATCGAATAAGCCAGTCTAAAACCTCTTCCTCACTCCAAACAATATAAGCATCTTTAAATAAGGACACAAGATCATAGACGATAGACCCTTTGACTGCATCTTGAAAATCTAAAATGCCTGGATTTTTTCCCAGATCGCCATTACAAAACATTAAATTTCTAGAATGAAAATCTCTATGCACAAAAACTTGGGTGTGAGATTTAATATTTTGAATTAGTAAATCAAAAGTTGAATCAAGTACATTTTTCTCCGAATCATTCATTTCATAAGATTTATGGAATTTAAGATACCAATCAGGAAATAATCTAAGTTCTTGGATCAATAATGCATCGTCATAGAGTTTGAGTGACTGAATATCAGCATTTTTTTGAATTTGAATTAGCGCTAAATAGGCGTCTTTATAAAGTAATGATGCATTTTGATGATTAAGCTCATCAAGATAAGTTTTATTACCCAAATCTGACAACAATAAAAACCCTGCTTTAAGGTCTGACTCATAAACTTTGGGGACATTTAACCCTGCATTAAGAAGAGTATTCGCTATGTCAACAAAGGGCTTTGAATTTTCTTTTCCAGGAGGGGCATCCATCAAAATATAAGATTGATGATTAGACATGACGCGGAAATAACGCCGATAACTAGCGTCTGATGAAGCAGGCTTTATCGTATACTCTTGATTTTTTAGAATATTATTTAACCATTCAGTGATTTGAAGTTCGCGAGTCACAATAAAGAATACCTAGCAATTTTTAAAAAAAATTCTACATTTAACGCAATTAGCTTAATGAAGTAAATTATATAACTACCTGATTATTAATAAATTTAAGTTGATAAAATAGCTAAAATATGAGATTTTATCGTTTATGAAATATTCAACATTAAAACTATAGCACCCCTACTTGCTCCTTCAGCAAAATTCCATGTTTAGGAAAACAATCTCACCGCTATGGCTATTGCTTTTGCTGCTTCCTCAGCTTTCATCTGCTGAAGATTTGTTTAGTGAAAAACAATCCCCAGAAATTTCTCAAGACTTAGTTGAAATTGAAGGCGATAAGCTTGAAACTCTTCTTGATCGCAAGATGAAAGCAAGAGGCAATGCAATCCTTAAGAAAGGTAATAAAACGATTAAAGCTGAAGTGATTGAGTACGATGAGATCTCAGAAAAACTAATAACGCAAGGAAATACATCTATAGAATCAGAAAACATTTCCCTCACTGGCTCAAAGCTTAATTATAGATTAAGCGACCAGACTGGGCAGATGGAGGATGTAACCTTTAATATAAAATCTGATAAAAAAGAAGAAACAGTCGTTAAGAAAAATATTCAAGTCACCAAACGTTATTATGACTTCCGAGGCGATGCTAAATCAATTTTTTTTGAAGGTGAAAATAAGACAAAACTCGAATCTAGCAGATTAACCACGTGTGAGGTAGATTCCAATGATTGGTATATTAAATCTAAAAATATGGAAATTGATACAAAAAAAGACCAAGTAAAAGCCTCACATGCCTCGATTGATTTCAAAGGGGTCCCGATATTCTATATGCCTAGTACAAGCTTTTCTCTTAATAAGAATAGACAGTCTGGTTTTTTATCTTCCACATTTGGTACGACTACTAGAAGTGGTTTTGATCTTCGAGTGCCTTATTATTTTAATATTTCACCTAATATGGACGCAACTCTGTCAGCTCGGTATTTAGGTAAAAGAGGTCCTATGGCAGATGGTCAATTTCGCTACCTATCAGAGAATTATTCAGGAATTAATCAACTTCAATACATGAATCATGATGAGGCAAGTGGCCGAGATAATCGATATTTTTTAAAACTCACTCATCAACATCAATTTGGTAGTGGTTGGTCAGGATCTTATGATCTTCAAAAAGTGTCGGATAATACTTATTTTGCTGATTTAGCCACCATGATTCAAGTGACTAGCGTGGTTAATTTACCTCAAAGAGTAAATCTAAATTATTCGGGTGATATTTGGAAATTAAACTTATTAACTGAAAAATATCAAACATTAACAAATGCATCAAATTCTCCATACCAAAGACTTCCACAAGTCAATCTCTCAGGAAAAAAAGACTTCGATAATTTTACATTAGACTTTAAGTCACAATGGACTCTTTTTGAGAGGGATGATAAGTTCGCATCAACCTTTACAGATACGCAAAAGATTACTGGGAGCAGATTGAGCATGACACCAGCAATCACTATTCCATTAACCTCTTCTTATGGATATATCAAACCTAAAGTATCTACAAACTTACGATCTTATAATCTCAATCATTCACCTGATAATAACAAAGATATAATCACGCCCATTTTTTCTTTGGATAGTGGTGTTTATCTCGACAGAAATATAAATGTTTTAAGTCAAAATTTTACAAATACGCTTGAACCGAGATTATTTTATGTCTACATTCCATATAAAGATCAATCACTATTACCTAATTTTGACACAGGTCTTGCTGATTTAAATATGCAAACTTTATTCTATGAAAATCAATACAATGGGCAAGATCGAATAAACGATGCAAATCAATTAACCGCATCATTAACTTCTAAAATTATAGATAGAAATGGCAAGGAGAGATTATCGGCCATAATTGCACAAAGATATTATTTTGAAGATAGAAGAATTTTTGGTAATGATTTATTGGAAGCTAAAAAAGCAAATTCAGATATTTTTATGGGTGCATCAGCAAAATTACCAAATTCACTTAACTTAGATGCGATGTTTCAATTTGACCCAACCTCTAATAATTTATTAAGAAGCACACTTGGGGGTCGATATAACCCAGAGCCTGGAAAAATGCTTAATGTAAGTTATCGATTAGTTGAAAATATTCTTGATAGTAATCAAAACTTAGAAGTTTTTAATGCGGCGGGTCAGTGGCCTCTTGGAAACCGATTCTACTCTATTGGTCGTTATAATTATGACTTGAGGGCCTCACAAACCATTGAAGTTTTAGCAGGACTAGAATACGACGGAGGCTGCTGGGTTGCAAGATCAATTTTTGACAGAATATCATTACCAACAACTCCAGAAGCAAATTATACATTTTTTGTGCAGCTTGAATTAAATGGTATTGGATCTATAGGCTCAGATACAAATAGATTAAATACCTTTTTATACAGAAATGTTCCAGGCTTGAGAACTGTCAATCAAATCCCAGATGTTAATCGTCAGGCTAACTTTAACTAATTTTTAAATGCAATTTAAAAAATTAATATTAAATATTTATTGGGCCTTAATTGTCTTTGGCTTAATATCCTCCTCTTTCGGGCAAACAAAACCTGAATCTGATATTAAAAAACTTGACCGTATTATTGCTATCGTTGATCAAGATGTTATTACAGAAAAAGAATTACAAGAAAAAATAAATTCGGTTATTAGTAACCTCAAAAGTCAAAAAATTGAAATTCCTTCAGAAAGTATCTTGAAGAAACAAGTAATAGAAAGATTAATATCATTTAGTATTCAAATCCAACTAGCTATTCAAACTGGATTAAAAATTAGCGATGCCCAAGTTGATAAAACTATTGAACGTATCGCAGAAAAAAATAAACTGAATATCGCTGATTTCAAAAAAAACCTAGAAAGTGATGGTACTAATTTTTATAAGTTTAGAGAAGAAATTAGAGATGAAATCACGATTGCGCAATTGAAAGAACGTGAGGTTGATAGCAAAATTATAATCACGGATGGAGAAATTGATAACTTCCTGAATGCACAATCAAAAGAATTTCAAGACGAATTTGAAGTTGCTCATATTCTTATTCGCGTGCCTGAAGATGCATCGCCTGAAAAAATTGATAAATTAAAGAATAAAGCTGAAGAAGCCGTTAAGCAAATTCAATCAGGTAAAAATTTCACTCAAGTTTCTGCAATATTTTCAGAAACACCAAATGCCCTTGAAGGTGGGAATCTGGGCTGGAAAAAGGCTTCAGATTTACCAACATTATTTGTAGATGCTCTAAAAAAAACGGAAGTGGGTAAACTTACCTCTATTTTAAGAAGTCCTAATGGTTTTCATATTCTTAAACTGATCAACAAAAAAGGGTTTAGTGGTCCTCTAGTTGTTGAACAAACACATGTAAGGCATATTTTAATTAAACTTTCTGAAATTACTTCGGAAAATGAAGGTCGTCAAAAACTGATCGGCATCAAGGAGCGTTTAGAAAATGGTACGAAGTTTGAGGATATGGCAAAGCAATATTCAGAGGACCCTTCTTCAAATAATGGCGGCGATTTAGGCTGGATCAATCCAGGAGATACTGTTCCTGAGTTTGAAAAAACAATCAAGCAGCTTAATATAAATCAAATAAGCGATCCTATTAAAACTCCTTTTGGATGGCATCTTATTCAAGTTCTGGAAAGAAGATCTCAAGATATGTCGAAGGAATCAGCTCGAATTCAAGCCAGGCAACAAATCAAAATGCGAAAATCTGAAGAGGCTTACCAAGACTGGCTTCAAGAATTAAGGGATCGCTCTTTTGTAGAGCTTCGTTTAGAAGATAATTTTTAATTTCTTATTTTGAGTTTTTTTAAGCCACATATCGTCATAAGCTCAGGCGAACCTGCGGGGATTGGCCTTGATCTTTGCGTTTTGCTGAGCGAAAAAAGATTTCCAGCCTTTATTACGGTTGTTGCAGATAAAAATGCCTTATCCCATAGAGCTTCTCAGCTCAATAAAGCAATTACATTTCATGAAAATAAACTGATAGAACATAAAGGCGACCATTCACTTTCTGTTTTTCATATCGCAGCTCCCGAACCGATTAAAGCAGGAGTCCTCAACTCCAATAACAATAATTACGTTTTTGATATATTAAATTTCGCATTAGATGGATGTTTAAATAAATCTTTTGATGCGCTTGTTACAGCTCCTATAAATAAAAGTATTATCAATGTAAGCCAACACTTTACTGGTCATACTGAATATATTGCGCAATACACTCATGCCAAAAATGAAGTCATGCTTCTTGCTTCCAAATCTATGAAGGTTGCACTTGTAACAACTCATGTGCCTATATCACAAGTAAGTAGCTTAATAACACAGAAGAAATTTGAAGAAACATTAAAAACAATTCATCGCGACCTTATTCACCGATTTAAAATTAATAATCCTCTAATTTTTGTTGCTGGCCTTAATCCACATGCAGGCGAAAATGGTGTCTTAGGTTTGGAAGAAGCCGACATTCTTATACCCGTTATTAATAAATTAAAATTAGAAGGTATGCTAATTGAAGGTCCGCTTCCGGCGGATACGCTTTTTACAGAAAAATACATTGAAAAAGCTGACTGTTTTTTGGCAATGTATCATGACCAAGGTCTTGCAGTATTTAAACATGCTAACTTTGGCTTAGGCGTGAATGTCACGCTTGGCCTTCCCATTATTAGAACCTCAGTTGATCATGGAACCGCTATCGATCTTGCTGGAAAAGGAACGATAGACCCAAATAGCTTCTTTAGTGCAATTGATTTGGCAATTGACTTGGCCCAAAAATCAAACTCATGAAGCATATTGCCAAGAAAAAATTTGGGCAAAATTTCCTCAAAGATGCTGCGATCATTCATGCAATAATTCAATCAATCAACCCTCTTCCTAATGACCTGCTAATTGAAATAGGTCCAGGACTTGGAGCACTTACAAAACTACTACTCGAAAAAACTAATCGTCTTTTAGCAATTGAGCTTGATCGAGATATTGTAAGTTGGATGGAAAATGAATATTCAAAAAAAAACATCACTATATTCAATGAGGATGTTTTAAATTTTAACTTTAATCAGTTTGATCAGAAAATTAGAATTGTAGGTAATTTACCTTACAACATTTCAACGCCGATTTTATTCAAGTGCATAGACAATATTTTAATCATAAAAGATCTTCATTTTATGTTGCAAAAAGAGGTTGTAGATCGCATGGTCGCCATCCCTTCATCTCCGGAATACGGAAGATTATCAATAATGCTGCAATATTATTTTGCCATGGAACATTTATTGGATGTGCCCAAAGAATCGTTTGAGCCTGAACCTAAAGTTGAATCATCTTTCGTAAGACTTATTCCTTATGAAGAATACCCTTTTATTGCAAACAATATAGAACAGTTTGCAAGGATTGTTAAAGAAGCTTTTTCACAAAGACGGAAAACAATTCGCAATACACTCAAATCATTTATAAGTGAAAATGACTTTGAAAAAATTGGTATAAACCCGCAATTAAGAGCCGAAAATTTATCGGTATCAGATTTCGTGAAAATTTCAAATTATCTAGTTTAATTTATACAGACTAATAACCATTTGAAATGAATATCGGCTGATATAATTAAGGCTTAAGGAGAGATACATGAGAATTATTCTACTAGGAGCGCCAGGTGCGGGTAAGGGTACACAAGCCCAGATACTTAAAGACAAATTTAACATCCCGCAAATATCTACTGGTGACATGCTTCGTGCCGCTATTAAAGCGAATACAAAATTAGGTCTTGAAGCCAAACAGTTTATGGACAGTGGCGCGCTTGTGCCGGACAAGCTTATTATTGAATTAGTTAAAGAACGAATTCAAGATGAAGATTGTAAACAAGGCTTTTTGTTAGATGGTTTTCCTAGGACTATTCCCCAAGCTGAAGCAATGAAACAAGCCTCCATTTCGATAGATATCGTTATTGAAATTGATGTTCCAGATAATGTTATTGTAGATAGGTTAAGTGGCCGAAGAACCCATCTTGCATCTGGTCGTATTTATCATATTCAAAACAAACCACCTAAAATGCAAGATAAAGATGATGTTACAGGCGAACCTCTTATTCAAAGAGATGATGACAAAAAAGAAACGATTCTAAAACGACTCGATGTTTACCATAGCCAAACGAAACCACTTGTTGATTATTATTCAAAATGGGCAGCTTCTGAAAATGAACGACTTCGTTATATCAAGATTAATGGACTCGGCGATGTTAAAGATATTCAAAAAATAATTTTTGACCAAATTAATTAATTAATCTATGCAAGCCACCTATCCTTTTAAAGAGATTGAAGAAAAGGTTCAATCCTATTGGGACAACGAACTTACTTTTTCTGTTGCCGAGGATTCTAAAAAGCCAAAATATTATTGCTTGTCGATGTTCCCTTATCCTAGCGGAAAGCTTCATATGGGACATGTGAGGAATTATACCATCGGCGATGTATTAAGCCGCTTTCATCGCATGCTAGGTTTTAATGTATTACAACCTATGGGTTGGGATGCTTTTGGCTTGCCTGCAGAAAATGCAGCACTACAAAATAAATCAGCTCCTGCAGATTGGACATACAGCAATATTGATTATATGAAGCATCAGCTAAAGAAGCTAGGTCTAGCTATTGACTGGAAAAGAGAGATTGCAACATGTCGCCCAGAGTATTACAAATGGGAGCAATGGCTTTTCACTCAGCTTTTTAAAAAGAAATTAATTTATAAAAAAATTTCTACTGTTAATTGGGACCCTATTGATCAAACTGTTCTTGCAAATGAACAAGTGATTGACGGCAAAGGATGGAGATCTGGTGCTGTTGTTGAAAAAAAAGAGATTCCTCAATACTTCATGAAAATTACTGAATATGCAGATGAGCTTTTAAATGATCTAGATAGTCTTGAAGGTTGGCCAGAACAAGTCAAAATTATGCAAAAAAATTGGATAGGCAAAAGTTATGGCTGTGAAATTGAATTTGACATCAAAGACCATGCTGATTCAGTTAAAATTTATACCACGCGCCCAGACACTTTATTAGGCGTGACTTATTTAGCTATTGCTGCAGAGCATCCGCTTGCTTATTTAATTAAAAAAAATAATCCTGCGATTGAAGCATTTGTTAATGAATGCACAAGGGGAAGCGTTGCTGAAGCTGATCTTGCAACTGCAGAAAAAATAGGTATCGATTCTGGACTTCGAGCTATTCACCCTATCACACAAAAAGAAGTACCCATTTGGATTGCCAATTATGTACTTATGAATTATGGCTCCGGGGCAGTGATGGCAGTTCCCGCTCACGATGAAAGAGATTTTCATTTTGCGAAAAAGTATAAACTCGAAATTGAACAGGTCATTGAACCAATAGATTCAAAAACAATTAATATATCTGAGGCTGCGTATACTGAGCATGGTAGGCTAATTAATTCTGGTGAATTTAATGGCTTGGAATTTCAGTCAGCATTCGATGCCATTGTTAAAAAACTAACATCCCTAAATAAAGGTAAAAAAACAACGCAATTTAGATTGCGCGATTGGGGTATTTCAAGGCAGCGTTACTGGGGATGTCCGATACCTATTATTAAATGCCATTCATGTGGCGAAGTGCCTGTGCCTGAAAAAGACTTACCTGTTGTATTACCTGAAAACATTGTTATGAATGGCGTTGGCTCCTCCATCAAGCAAGCTGAGTCTTTTTTCAAAACAACCTGCCCTTCCTGCGGCAAAGATGCTGAAAGAGAGACAGACACAATGGATACTTTTGTGGAATCCTCCTGGTATTTTGCTCGCTACCCAAGTTATGACAATCAAAATGCTATGGTGGATGAGAGAAGTAATTACTGGATGCCTGTTGATCAATACATTGGTGGTATTGAACATGCAATTTTACATTTATTATATGCACGCTTCTTTAATAAACTTTTAAGAGATCTTGAACTTATAAAACATACGGAGCCATTTAAAAATCTTTTAACGCAGGGCATGGTATTAAAAAATGGCACCAAAATGTCAAAATCAAAAGGCAATACCGTCGACCCTCAGTCACTCATTGATCAATTTGGCGCTGATACTGCCAGACTTTTTATTATGTTTGCAGCTCCTCCGGAACAAAACTTAGAGTGGTCTGATAGTGGTGTTGAAGGAGCCAATCGCTTCCTAAAAAGGCTTTGGAAAACTGTTTATGACCATCATGCTAAAGGCAAAATTGAGCCCTATAAAAAAGGTGAACTCTCGGCCCAAACAAAGAATTTAAGATTCGAGCTACATCAAACTATACAAAAAATTACCGATGACATTCAAAGAAGGCATAGTTTTAATACAGCTATATCTTCCGTGATGGAGCTTATGAATACTTTTGCAAAAGTTGAAGGTGAAGATGCTGTAACACTTTCAGTGAAACAAGAAGTCATACAAAATGTAATTTTATTACTTAACCCTTTCGTACCTCATATATGTCATGCCTTATGGGATCACCTTTTTAATAGTTCTATTGATCAAGAGCCTTGGCCCAAAGCCGACTCTAATGCATTAATTAAAAACGAATATGCTATGGTGATCCAAGTAAACGGAAAACTCAGGGGAAATATGCTAGTATCAGCTGATCTTGAACAAAAAGACATTGAGCGCATGGCTCTAGATAATGAAGATATCAAAAGATTTATTAGTCATGAAAATGATGTTAAAAAAATGATATTTGTACCTAAAAAACTCATTAATATCGTTACAGGATAAATGATGAATACCATATATGAAAAATTTATAACGCTCTTCATGCTTTTGATGATAACAAGCTGTGGATTTCATTTGAGAGGTATGACAGAAATATCATTTAAAACAATCAGCTTAGAAGGTAAGGAATTAAGTTTTACAAAAAATCTCAAAAAAACCTTAGCTAGTAATAAAGTGGCTATTATTCTTCCGACAGAAAATCCAGAATTAAGAATTGAACTTCTTAGTGAAGAGACAGAAAAAAGAATTTTATCTTTAAGCGGCCAAGGTCTTGTTCGAGAATTTGAGATTTTCTATAGAGTTCGTTACCGAATTAAAACTATAGATAGCGAAACTTGGAGCCAAGAAAATATTCTAGAAACACGTCGAGATTTTACCTACAGCGACTCAAATCTTATTGGTAAAGAAGAAGAAGAAAGACAGCTTAATGAATCTATGCGTAATGAAGCTATTACAAATCTATTTAATCAAATTCGGCTTACTAATAAATAATTAATGGCAGCGTTTGATTCGGAAGCTTTTAGTAGAGAGCTTCAAAAAAATCAGCAATCAAAATTCCTTCTTTTAGGGGATGAAGCACTCTCAAGAAAGGAGGCCTTCGATATCATCCGTCAATTTGCAAAAGAGCAAACTTATACAGAAAAATTAAGCTTTACTGTTGATCGTTATTTTAAATGGGATCAATGTGCTTCATCCCTTCACTCCCAGAGCTTGTTTTCTCAAAAACGCATTATTGAAATAATCATTCCCTCAGGAAAAATAAATGCTGAAGGCGGGGAGTCTTTTTACGAAATTATCCAAAATTTTTCTCAAGATGACCTTATTGTTGTTCATTTGCCTCAAATAGATAAGGAAACAAAGCTGCAGAAATGGTTTAAAGAAATTGAAAAAATTGCTTATACAATTAGACTTGATGAAATTAAACCATCCGAACTTCCTTTTTGGCTAAAGAAAAGAGCTTCTTTATTATCAATAAACTTAGATGAAGGAAGTATTCAGCTGATTAGTCAATTTGTTCATGGGAATATGCTTGCCGCTGACCAAGAATTAAATAAATTAGCATTACTTTTTCCAAGCCAATCAATTTCAGATGAAAAAGTTTCACAATCTATTTCAAATGTCTCTCGTTATGATGCTTTTGAGCTCACTGAATATGTATTAAATGGCGACCTGATGAAAACCATTTCAACGCTTAATTTCTTAAAAGAAGAAGGCCAAAATCCTATTAGTATTACAAGCTCCCTTTCTTGGGTATTAAAGCCCATGCTTGAAATAAAAGAACTTGATTTCAGAGGCCAATCTTTGGAAAACCATCTCACAAAATCAAGAATATTTGGGGATAAGCTTTTATTTACTAAACAAGCATTATCTTTTTTTTCACTCAAACATCTAAGAGCAGCTATTCAAAAAATATCTGAGATAGATAAAATATCAAAGGGTGTTTCACCGGGTGATGCTTGGCTTGAAATGACCAGACTTTGCCTGGGGCTTGCAAAAATAGCATCTCGAGGCCGAAAAATTTGATCCTATACAAGTTAATTTCTTAACGCGTATAATTCACACATGACAAATATTAATCAATATCTTAAAAAGATTGGACTAGAAGCAAAAAAAGCTTCTCGCCTGATGGCTAAAGCATCAACACAACAAAAAAATCATGCATTGACTCATCTCATTCATCTTTTAAATACAAAAACAAACACTATTCTGAAAGCCAATGAGAAAGATGTTAAAGAAGCTAAAAAAAATAAATTAGATCGCGCTTCCATCGATCGTCTTACCATTTCAAGCAAAACTATTGATTCGATGATTAAAGGCATACAAGATATTATTGACCTTAAGGATCCTATTGGTGAAATTATGCGTTTGAATTCACGTCCATCAGGTATTCAAGTCGGTCAAATGCGTGTAGCTCTTGGTGTCATAGGCATGATCTACGAATCTCGTCCTAATGTCACTATTGAAGCAGCGAGCTTATCTATCAAATCGGGAAATGCCATTATATTAAGAGGGGGTAGCGAATCTATTCATTCTAATATTGCTTTAAGCAATCTTATTCACGAGGCGCTTAAAAAAGCTGATCTTTCGGATCAAGCTATTCAAGTGATTGATTCAACCGACAGATCTATAGTTAAAGGCATGATTAAGCTTAATGACTATATTGATGTGATCATTCCTAGAGGTGGCAAAAGCTTAACTAAAATGATTAGTGATGAAGCTACTGTGCCTGTCATTAAACACTTAGATGGAAATTGTCATGTCTTTGTGGATAAAAATGCAGACCTAAATAAAGCACTAAAAATTATTGAGAATTCTAAAACTCAAAGATTGGGCACATGCAATACGACAGAATCACTTTTGATATCCAAAGATATTGCACGCAATTTTTTACCTAAAATTGTAAAAATGCTTCATCAACATAAAGTTGAGGTTCGTGGCTGCAAAGAATCTATGAAACTTGTTAAGGGTATTAAACTTGCAAGTGAAGATGATTTTTATACTGAGTACCTTGACGCAATTATTTCATGCAAGATTGTCCATGATATGGATGATGCAATTCATCATATTAATCAATACTCTTCTCATCATACTGACGCTATCGTCACTGAAAACTATGGATGCGCTATGAGATTCTTAAAAGAAGTAGATTCAAGTAGCGTTATGGTGAATGCCTCAACTCGTTTTGCTGATGGCTTTGAATATGGTCTAGGCGCTGAAATAGGCATTTCAACAAATAAATTACATGCAAGAGGTCCTGTAGGTCTTGAAGGACTGACTTCGCTCAAATATATCGTTTTAGGCAATGGACATATACGTAAATAAGGAATGTCTTTGAAGCTTGTTGGTGTATTAGGTGGTGCTTTTGATCCAATACACCATGGTCATATAAAATTAGCTAAAGCGTGGCAAAATTTTGCGTCATTGTCGAAAGTGCTTTTTATCCCATCTGGTTTAGCCCCGCATAAAAATATTGTTTTAGAAAATAAGCATCGCTTAGAAATGCTTAATCTCGCTCTCAATCCATATGCTAATTTCTTTATTGATGACCGAGAAATTAAAAAATATCAAATCGATCATAAACCCTCTTACACGATTGAAACATTGCAAAGTCTTACAAAAGAAAAAAAAGATGGGGAAGGGTTTTGTTTTTTAATGGGAAGTGATGCTTTTATGAACCTTGGGTCGTGGCATTTATGGAATGAGCTCTTTAATTATTGCCATATATTAATCGTAGAAAGACGAGAATCCCCTATTCTTGAAGATCAATTAACGTCCGCTTTAAAAAAAGAATGGGATGATAGGCTCACTGGAGATATTGAGGATCTTCGTAGATCTAGTCACGGTCTAGTTATGGCAAAACAATTTGAGTATATTGATGTCTCGTCTTCTCAAATTCGAGAAGCTATTTATTCAAATAAGAATCCCATAGGTCTTTTGCCTGCAGAAGTAGCTGACTACATCAGCCTTAATAAGCTTTATCGTTAAGCTTATTAATATCGATAAATTTTGATGCTTTGTAAGGATCAAAATCTTTGAAATAAGGTACTTCCCCCAAACAGGGCGCCACAATCCTTTCTTTTAAAAAAGATATATTCTCTTCATAAGCTAGCATATGTTGATCAATTCGATTAGCAACCCAGCCACAAAGCTTTTGTTTTTTATTCGAGATAGATTCAACAGTTAATAAGGCATGATTGATACAGCCTAATTTCATACCCACCACCAAAATAACTGGTATATCTAGATCCTCAACTAAGTCAGCTGTAGTAAAAGTCTTAGTTAGAGGTACTGCATAACCCCCGACACCTTCAATAAATAAATAATCCATTTTATTTTCAAAAGATCGCAAACATTTCTTGATTAAATCAAGATCAATTTCATTTGACTTAAAGCTTATATGGGGAGCGATCGGTGGTTCGAATGAATAAGGATTAATTTCTTTAAAATTCAGATCAACATTACTTACTTCAATGATTTTTTTAACATCATCAGAAATCATATTTCCATTTTCAATATGGCACCCTGCAGCAACAGGCTTCATACCACCTGCACGAAATCCTTCTTCAATGCATTTAGCAATCAAGCTGCAAGTAATAGCTGTCTTTCCAATATTCGTATCAGTACCAGTGATAAAAAATGAGTACATTATTGTTTTGGATAAAATTTAACAATTGAAGATTCTTCAAGTTGCTTATTCACTTTCCATGCATGTCCATATACAACTTCGTAAGTTGCAGGAAGTTTTTCATCAGCCCTATAAACTTCATATAATTTTTCTAATTCATATAAGAAGCCTTTACCTGTCATACTCCTTGCTCTTCCTTGAAGCGCATTTCGAGCGCCAATATGCTTTAAGTCATACATAATCTCTTTAAATGTGCTGTAGGTGAGTGTATAAACATCAACATCTAAAACTGGGTCTGAAAAGCCACATCGTATTAGCGCATCGCCAATATCGTGCATATCAATAAATTGATTTACATGGGAGTGCTTAGAAAATGATGCGAGTGAAGCTCTTAATTCTTGAAGCGTACTTGGTCCAAGTGTACTAAATATAAAAAGTCCATTATGCGTTAATGTTTTCGCTATTTGCGTAAATACCTGATCAAGATCATTGCACCATTGAAGAGATAAATTTGACCAAACCATATCGACACTATTTTCTAATAATGGGATAGCTTCCATATCTGCACAAATAAATTGCTGTGCCGTTTTGCTTGTAAATGCCTTTAAGAAATGATCTTTGTTTTTTTCTTCTGCTTTTTTTAACATGTCATATGCAAAATCTAAATAAATGAGATCGCTAGGCTTATATGCAGCTTTTAAATCAGGTCCTGCATTGCCAGGCCCACAGCCTAAGTCCAGAATAATGTTAGGATTAATTTTTAGTAATTTAAGCCTTAAAAACATTTCTCCTAGCACATGCTTTTGAAACACTGCGGCATCTTCATAAGAAGCTGAAGCTTTATTGAATGATGCTTGAGCTCTTTTTTTATCAATATGATGTTGAGTCATGATTATGCTGCCAATAAGAATTGATCGAGATGATCAAAAAAATCATCTGGGTGAGATAAAAACGGAATATGTGATGCGCCTTGGATTATCTTCAATTGTGCTTGTTTTAAATGACTTTCAAGCCACATAGAAGCTGATTTTGGTGTCAAGCGATCCATGTCACCGACCATTAAAAGTGTTCGATGGTTAATTTTATTAATGTCATCTCGCAAATCATTATTTAATAAGATATCAAGTCCAAGTTGCAATGACTTGACTTTCGACGGATCTACTTCTTCGTTCATCTCTTTAAGATTTTTAATCAGGGATTTACTATGTTTTGAATGCATGAGTTGTAGAGTGTAAAAATTCATCATGGTTGATTTGTAGTCTTTAAAAAGCTTATTAGCAAAATCATTAAAATCTCTTACATCTACGCCAAAACTCCAATCTGTCTGATTAATAAAACAAGGTGTCCCTCCCACTAAAACCATACGATGAATTTTTTTTGGGTATATTAAACTCATTTTTAATGCAATCAGGCTACCTAAAGACCATCCTAAAATATCAAACGAAGATGGCAATTTTTGACTGATCGCTTCAACTAAGTGATTGAGATCATAAGGGTCGATAACATGGCTTTTACCCATGCCTGGAATATCAACAAGATGAAGCGTGTATTGATTTGAAAATTTCTCAATGATAGGTTCCCATATACCACTATGCATACCCCATCCATGAATAAGAGCAAGATCTTTGCCCTGTCCAATTTTTTTAATGTGCATCAGATTGGCTTTCAAAAGCTAATATATTTTTCATTAATGTCATCACATCCTTATTTTGATGTAATGCTGAAAATGAGATGCGTAACCGAGAAGTTCCATGAGGCACAGTAGGCGGCCTAATAGCAGGAACATATATTCCCTTTTTCATTAACCATTGATTTAATCTTAATGCATTAATTTCACTTCCAACAATAAGAGGCTGAATAGCTGTTAAAGAGCTACCTAAAGCTATTTTTTGAAATTTAACATTAGCTCTAAACTGTGAAATAAGATTATTTAAGTGAGCTCTTATTTGATCTGCTTTTAAAATTTGATTTAAAGATTCTTTTAATCCATAGGCCATAAAAGCTGGCATAGCAGTCGTATAAATATATTGTTTGGATTTTTGAATGAAATATTCGATAAGATTATTTGAAGATGCTACGACAGCACCATGAATACCAGCGGCCTTCCCCAGCGTTGCCATATAAATAATTCTGGGCGAATAAGGTTCTTTAATTTTTTCTTGATCATAAAAGTATTGCAGTATGCCCTTACCGTTTTTGCCTAATACACCAAAACCATGTGCATCATCTATATAAAGATAAGCATCGTACATTTCACATAATTGCAACAAATCTGGAATATTAGCTAAATCACCATCCATGCTGAAAACAGCATCAGTCACAATAAGCTTTACTTTTGATTTTGATGTTTGAAGTAAATCTTCTAAATGTTGTAAATCATGATGTCGATATCTTTTGTGAATGGCACGAGAAAGAATAGATGCATCATTTAATGATGCATGATTCAACTTATCAGAAAAAATAGTATCGTCTTTCCCAACCAATGCTGAGATGATGCCCATATTGGCCATATAGCCTGATGAAAATAAAAGCGCTCTTTCAAAACGAATTGCTTCACTAAATGCATTTTCAAATGCCTCATGAAATTCATGATGTCCTGAAATAAGATGCGAGGCGCCCATGCCGTTGCCTGACAAATGAATACCTTCGATCAGCGCATCTTGGATAGATTGATTTTGTGAAAGACCCAAATAATCATTCGATGAAAAACTCAAATAATCTTGGTGATTAAAGGAAAGATGAGACCCCAATCTTCCGTTTAATAATTTTCTTGTTCTAAAAAGATGATTATCTTTTAAGGATTGAAGTTCATGATGGATTTGATCTAGCATCACAAACTTATATAGGATGAATACCTAACTTATTAAATAAAGCTTGATCAACTTTTGCATCCGGATTATCTGTCGTCAATAACTTTTCGCCATAAAAAATTGAGTTAGCTCCAGCTAAGAAAGCTAATGATTGAATGCCTTCGTGCATCGATTGTCTTCCTGCGGATAATCTGACATAACTTTTTGGCATCGTAATTCTCGCAACAGCTATCGTTCTCACAAACTCAAAAAGATCGAGCGGTGCGGTTCCATGTAAAGGTGTACCTTCTACCTGTGTCAATAAATTAATCGGGACACTCTCAGGCTGCTTTTCCATATTGGCGAGTTGCGCAATCAAACCTGCACGTTGGGATCTGCTCTCCCCCATACCTACTATGCCGCCACAACATACATGAAGATCAGCTTCTCGAACACGGTCTAATGTATCAAGTCTGTCTTGATATACACGCGTTGAAATTACGTCACCATAAAATTCAGGCGCTGTATCTAAATTATGGTTGTAATAATCAAGCCCTGCTTCTTTTAGCATATTGGCTTGCCCATCCTTTAACATGCCCAGGGTTGCGCAAGTTTCGAGTCCCATTTTTTTAACTTCTTGAATCATTTCTAAGACGGGCTTTAAATCCTTATCCTTTGGACTTCTCCAAGCAGCGCCCATACAAAAACGGCTGGCGCCAGCATCCTTTGCAGCTTTCGCAGCTTTAAGCACATCATCGATCGGCAACATAGCTTCATTTTCTACATTGGTGTCATAGCGGGCAGATTGAGGACAGTAGCCACAGTCTTCTGAACATCCTCCCGTCTTAATAGACAAGAGCGTGCTTACTTGAACTTTATTAGAATCAAAATTTTCACGATGAATGGTTTGTGCCTTAAACATAAGGTCACTAAAAGGTAGTGCATATAAAGCTTCAATTTCAGCAACTGACCAACGGTCTTTTGGGGAATTTTTTTGTTTTTTAGGGGATTTTCGTTCGAATTGTATGGGTTGCTGACTTAAATTAGGCTGCGATTCAATCATGATAAAACCCTATCTATATGATTTAATTATTAAAATAGTCTTAAAATGCAATTGTTAAGTTATTTTACTATAATTTGTTACAATTGTATAAAAATTAATCAGTTGTTATATTTTATGTTTTCTATAGCCCTTTTTGAACCTGAAATTCCTCCCAACACTGGCAATATTATTAGGCTTTGCGCCAACACAGGCACACAACTTCACTTAATTGAACCTTTAGGTTTTAATTTGGATGATAAGCGGCTTGTGCGCGCGGGGCTCGATTATCATGAATATGCATCAGTTAAAACTTATCCGGATTTTTCAGTATTTGAATCCCTTCTTGGCGACTCTCGAATATTTGCTGTCACAACTAAAGGGGGCATGTCCTACCATGAAGTTGCATATCAAAAAGGGGATATCTTTTTATTTGGACCTGAAACGCGAGGATTGCCTGAATCGATTCGCAATCAATTTGATGAAAATAAAAAAATAAGAATCCCTATGAGGGAAAATAGTAGGAGCTTAAATTTATCGAATGCAGCCGCAATTCTTTTATATGAAGCTTGGCGGCAAAATGGATTTACAGGTGGAGCTTAGGGATTAATGTATTTCTGACTTTTGCTCGCGACCTAATAGGTCAATCACAGCTTCTTTAGGTGATTTACCAAAACTTAATACTTGATTGACTTCATGCGTAATAGGCATAGATACATGAAGCGCTTTTGCACGATTCACAACTTCTTTAGCTGTATAGACACCTTCAGCAACATGCCCTAAACCTTTTAAAACCTCATCAATCGCTTGGCCTTTGGCAAGCCTTAAACCAACTTCACGATTTCTTGAATAGTCTCCGGTACAGGTTAAAATTAAATCGCCAGCGCCTGTGAGTCCCATGAAAGTATCTTTTTGACCACCTAAACTCATACCAAAACGTGTAATCTCAGCTAAGCCTCGTGTAATTAAAGCAGCTCTCGCGTTATTTCCAAATCCCATCCCATCTGAAATACCTGCAGCAATAGCGATTACATTTTTAAGTGCGCCTCCGACAGACACGCCAATCACATCCTGACTTGTATAAACGCGTAAGTTATTTCCATGAATAATAGAAGCTAAACTTTGTGTAAATGCTTCGTCGGTTGCTGCCAGGGTTAGTGCAGTAGGCAGAGATCTTACGAGCTCAGCTGCAAAACTAGGGCCTGATAAAGCGCCCCAATGCTGTCCTGTTTTTTTAGGGTCGCCTAACTCTTCCATGGCAACTTCGTGCGGTAATTTTGCAGTCCCTGCTTCTAGGCCCTTATTAGCCCATATTACCGGCGCTTTATGATTTAAAGATTTAATCTCTTTTAAAATAACTCTAAAACCGGAAGTAGGTACGACGGATAAAATAAGTTCGGCATCATGAATCGCTTCGCTCAAATTATATTCGAGCATCAATTGATCATTGAAAGGAAAGTCGCCTAGATAAAGTGGGTTCGATCTTGCTTTACGCAAACCAGAGATGTGACCTGCATTTCTAGCCCATAAAGTTACGCGATGCTTTTGGCTGATTTGCATTGCTAAAGCTGTACCCCATGCGCCCGCACCTAAGACTGCAATTTTCAATTAATTAAATTCCCCATATTTGAGAGGTTTGAATGTACCCATCTAGATCTTGTTGATAGCGCACTTTAATCCAACCATTTGTAATAAGAGGATCTGAAAGTTCAATGACGACATCTTTTTCAATTGTAGCTACAAGCGCTGATTTAGATTCAGGGTCTTTGTATATATTTGCTTTATCTACCTTCACAATCACCGTTCTTTTAGATTGTAAATTTTTTGATTCTGCCCAACTTAGAGTGCCATAAGGATCTCTGACTTTAAGCCAGTCGCCAAGATTCACAATAATTTCTAAAGGATAGCCTTCGCCTACTAAATAAACTCTTTTAGTAGTGGCTGATGGCGCTTCATAGAGAATGGTTTTAGCAAATGCAACAGATCGAAATTCAGCATAAGCAGATTGTGAAATGAAGCACACAATCCATACAAAAAAATAACTAAAAAAAGAGTTAGTTTTTTGTGCCAACCGCATTTCCCGCTGCTTGCTGCTTTTGTTGCATATAGAGCATTTCAAAATTAATTGGGTTTAAGAGCACAGGGGAAAAACCTGCCTTAATCACTAAATCTGAAATAGCTTCGCGTGCATATGGGAATAAAATATTAGGACAAGTAATCGCGATAATCATTTCAAGATTTTCTTCTGGAATATTACGTAATGCGAAAATACCTGCTTGAGTCACTTCAATGAGAAAAGCTGTTTTATCAGCAATTTTTGATGTCACAGTAATTTTTAAAGCAACCTCAAAATACCCGTCAGCCAAAGGCTTTCCTGAATTACCTAATTCAATAGCAATTTGGGGGGCTTCTCGTTGTGTGAATATTTCTGGAGAATTAGGCACTTCAACCGAAACATCTTTAAGAAAAAGTTTTTCAATAGCAAAACCAGGTTGCGCGCTTCCATTTGCTTGCGGATCAATTTTGACGCTTTTTTCTACTTTAGTTGATTTGGGTGCTGCTTTCTTTTTTTCTGCCATGTTATTTTCCAGTCACGCGAGCTTTAAAGCCGCTGTTATTTAATTAAACGAATACAGCATTCTATCTTTTTATCAAGAATATTTAAATAAAATAAGGGGAATCTTTCTAGGAAATTCCAAGAAGTGGATCGAGCTTGCCTTCTAAATCTAGCGCTCTTAAATCATCAAAGCCACCTACATGATAATCACCAATGTAAATTTGAGGCACTGTGCGACGTCCAGTTTTTTCAATCATCTCTTCTAAAATAGCCGAATCTTCGTCTACGCGTATTTTTTTAATATCTGTAATTCCTTTTTTGGACAAAAGCTTTTCAGCATTTGAACAATAAGGGCAATACGCACTGGTATACATCTTAATTGATTTCATAGCGCAGTCACGTTAAGGAGTGTGAAATTTGATGACAAGCATTATAATTCATTAATCTTTAAAGCCACATATACATGCCTTCTACTATGTTAAAAAAACCTGTATTACTCATCATCTTGGATGGCTTTGGACACCGAGAAGATGAAAGCCATAATGCAATTAAAAATGCAAAAATGCCTCACTGGAATAGTCTGTGGGCTAAATATGCGCATAGCCTTATTAATGCCTCAGAGGAATTTGTAGGCTTACCTCAAGGACAAATGGGTAATTCAGAAGTAGGTCATTTAAATATAGGTGCTGGTCGTATTGTTCAACAAGATCTTGAAAGAATTAATTCAAGCATTGCCTCAGGTGATTTTTTTAAAAATGCAGCACTGATCAACGCATTCAAATCAATTAAAGAAAAGGGGAAAGCCTTGCATCTTTTAGGTCTTTTTTCTGATGGCGGTGTTCATAGTCATTTAGATCACTTCTATGCTATGTTAAAACTCGCGAAGCAATGTGATCTAAAAGATGTTTACGTTCATCCTTTCTTAGATGGTCGAGATACGCCACCTAAAAGCGCTCTGCAATATATCGAACAACTCGAATCTCATTTAAAAGACATAGGTATTGGTAAAATTGCTTCTATATCAGGTCGCTACTATGCAATGGATCGCGATAAGCGCTGGCTTCGTATTGAGTTGGCTTATAACGCATTAACCATGGGATCTCCTATTCATCTCAGAGATCCGATTGATGCGATTCACAAAGGATATGAAAGGGAAGAAACGGATGAGTTTATAAAACCTACATCCATTCATGATGAAAATCAAAAAGCCATCACTATCCAAGATGGTGATGCAGTTGTGTGTATGAATTATCGATCTGATCGTGCGCGACAAATTACAGATGCGCTTTTGCAAGATAGCTTTAATGCTTTTGAACGTCAAAAGAAAATCAATATCAGTCACTATTTCACACTCACTCAATATGATCAAAATGATAAAAAATCATCGGCTATTTTTAAACTGATATCAGTCAATAATTCGTTTGGTGAATACATCTCGAAATTAGGTTTAAAACAACTACGTATTGCAGAAACAGAAAAATATCCGCACGTCACATTCTTTTTTAACGGCGGTAATGAAACTGTATATGATGGTGAGGATCGCATTCTAGTGCCATCCCCACAAGTTGCAACTTATGATCTAAAACCTGAAATGAGCGCATTTGAAGTCGCACAAAAACTTACCGACGCAATTCATAGTAAAAAATATCACGCCATCATCTGTAATTTTGCGAATGCTGATATGGTAGGTCATACGGGTAATCTTGATGCCGCGATTAAGGCTATGGAAGCCCTTGATGCATGTATCGGTCAAGTGGTAAGTGCGATGGAAACCATTGGTGGCGAAGTCATCATTACGGCAGATCACGGCAATGCAGAGCTTATGGAAGATTACGAAAATAAACAAGCTCATACCCAACACACCACAAATGTAGTGCCTTTTCTTTATGTGGGCCGTAAAGCGACAATTAAGCCTCACGGAAAACTCTCTGATATTGCTCCTACCCTGCTTTATCTCATGGGTGAAAAACAACCATCCGAGATGACAGGACAAAACTTAATTCAATTGAATGATTAAAGTCAAAAATATCCCATTGAATTTTTTAATTCAATGCATCTTCATATTATTTTTATCTCATTCTGCTTTAGCTGCAACTAAAGCTGATTCTGCGAAAGAAAATTTAAATGCTGTTCATGAAAAAATTGACCAGCTTAAAAAAGAATTAAGCGGCACACAAAAAGCGCAGGAAGATGCAACTGATCAATTAAAAAAAAGCGAAAAACAAATTAGCGATACGAATCGTTCACTGTATGAAATATCAGTTCAACAAAAGAAAAACTATACCAAACTTCAAGAACTCAAAGCACAATCCGATACAGTAGAGTCTCAAGTTGATCTCCAGAGAAAAATGTTAAGCGAGCAAATCTACCAACAATATCTCCAGGGTAATCCTGGTTATTTACAAATGATTATCCAATCTGAAAATCCGAGTGTTGTCGCAAGAAATATTCAATACTATTCTTATGTGGCTAAGGCTCGCGCTAAAAGTATTTATCAAATGCAAGGTAATTTAAAAAAGATTGAAGCCTATAGCCTTGAAACCGCATCGAAACTTAAAGAAATTGCGAACTTAAAACAAAAGGAAGAAGTGAAGCGGGCTGAGCTCGAGTCACAAAAGAAAGATCGAGCCAAACTCATTGCAAGCTTATCTTCTAAGATTAATCAGCAGCGCAATGAAATTCAAAAATTAATGCGCGATGAAAAAAGATTGACTGACCTCGTTGATCGTTTAGCAAGACTACCTTCAGCACCTATCTCTTCAAAACGCGAAGAAAAAACATCTTCGAAAACACCTATTGTACGTAATGAAACTATTCCTACAGAAACATTTGCGGGTCAGAAATTTGAATCGCTTCGAGGTAAGTTAAGCTTACCTGTAAAGGGAGATGTGATTAATCGATTTGGTTCGCCACGGGAAGATACTGGCTTATCTTGGAAAGGTTTATTTATTAAATCTAATGAAGGTAATGAAGTAAAATCAATCGCAACAGGTCGAGTGGTTTTTGCTGACTGGCTTCGAGGCTTTGGCAATCTTATTATTGTTGATCATGGGGAGGGTTTTATGAGCCTCTATGGGAACAATCAATCCACACTCAAAAAGACAGGCGAAATTGTGCGCGGAGGTGACGTGATTGCTTTAGTAGGTAACACTGGTGGAAACGAATCAAATGGTCTTTATTTTGAATTAAGAAAACTCAGTAAACCTTTTGATCCTTTGGCCTGGACTTCAATTAAATAAATTATTCACCAATCGCATGCATCAAGATACGTCGCTCATGCGATTGATAGCGATGTTCGTATAAAAAAATACCTTGCCATTGGCCTAGAGCAACTTTACCTTGCTTAATCGGTATAGAGAGGCTGGTTTGTGTTAGGGCAGTTCTGATATGCGCCGGCATATCATCTTCACCTTCAGCTGTATGAATAAACAAAGAATCGCCATCAGGTACTAAGCGCTCAAAAAAACTTTCCAGATCAACTAAAACATCAGGGTCGTAATTCTCATTGATAAGAAGACTTGCTGAAGTGTGTTGCACGTAGAGCGTTAATAAGCCTTCTTTGAAATCCGATTCATTTACCCAATCTAATACTTTTTGGGTGACATCGTAAAAATGGCGACCCGAAGTTCGGATCGCCAATGTTTGACTTGCTTGCTTCATCAGTTAAGGCTTTACTTAAACTTTAATAAATTTAAGTTTACCTGAAACATTATCAATCTTGATGGTATCTTTTGCCATAAAGTGACCGGCTAAAATTTCTTTAGCGAGTGGATTTTCAATTTCAGATTGAATCGCTCTCTTTAAAGGTCTTGCACCATAGACTGGATCAAATCCTTCTTTGGAAATTTCTTCTAAGGCAGCATCCGTAATGTCCACTTTCATTTCGAGTTGTGCTAATCGATCTTTTAAATACTGTAACTGTATCGCTGCAATCGATTTCACATGATCATCTGCTAACGCGTGGAAGACAACCACTTCATCAATACGATTAATAAACTCTGGGCGGAAATGATTTTTAACCTCTCCCATCACAGCTAATTTAATCACTTGATAGTCATCACCTGACATCGACTGGATCATGTTAGAAGCTAAGTTAGATGTCATGATAATCACTGTATTTTTAAAATTTATAGTGCGTCCTTGTCCATCTGTTAAACGTCCATCATCTAATACTTGAAGAAGCACATTAAATACATCGGGATGTGCCTTTTCAACCTCGTCTAATAAAACAACGCTATAAGGTTTTCGTCTAACAGCTTCAGTGAGATAACCGCCTTCTTCATAGCCCACATAACCTGGAGGTGCACCAATTAATCGAGCTACAGAATGTTTCTCCATAAACTCACTCATATCAATTCTGATTAAGTGATCTGGGGAGTCAAATAAAAAGTTAGCCAATGATTTACATAGCTCGGTTTTACCAACTCCTGTGGGCCCTAAGAAAAGGAAGGAACCATAAGGTCGATTAGGATCACTTAAACCTGATCTTGAACGACGGATTGCATCAGACACTACACGCACAGCCTCATCTTGTCCTACGACACGCTCATGGAGTTTATCTTCCATTTTTAAAAGCTTATCGCGTTCACCTTGCATCATTTTTGCCACAGGAATGCCTGTGGCACGACTCACGACTTCTGCTATTTCATCAGCCCCCACTTCGGTTCGAAGCATGGGATTTGCTTGGGTCTTGGCAGTTTCAGCTTTAGCAGCTTGTTTAAGTTGCGTCTCTAATTCTGGTAATTTTCCATACTGCAACTCAGACACTTTTTGCCATTCACCTTTTCGTGTTGCCTCTTCAATTTTTAAACGTATTTGTTCAATCTCTTCTTTAATATGTTTTGAGCCTTGAAGTTGTGCTTTTTCTGATTTCCAAATTTCTTCCAAATTGCTAAATTCTTTTTCAAGCTTCTTAATTTCATCTTCAATCAACTCAAAACGTTTTTTAGACGCTTCATCTTTTTCGCGACGCATAGCTTCAAGTTCAATTTTTAATTGAATAAGTCGACGTTCTAATTTATCTAAAACTTCTGGTTTAGAATCAATCTCCATCTTGATACGAGATGCAGCTTCATCAATTAGGTCAATTGCCTTATCAGGTAAGAATCGATCCGTAATATATCGATGTGATAATTCTGCTGCAGCTACAATCGCAGGATCAGTAATCTCGACATTGTGATGAAGCTCATATTTTTCTTGCAGGCCACGAAGTATTGCAATAGTAGCCTCCACTGAAGGTTCATCTACGAGCACTTTTTGGAATCGTCTTTCTAATGCAGCATCTTTCTCAATATATTTTCGATATTCATCTAGAGTCGTAGCGCCTACACAATGAAGTTCGCCACGTGCTAATGCAGGTTTTAACATATTGCCTGCATCCATAGCTCCCTCGGTCTTACCAGCACCTACCATCGTATGGATCTCATCGATAAAAACTATCGTTTGACCTTCATCCAACGCAATTTCTTTTAAGACGGCTTTTAAGCGTTCCTCAAAATCTCCTCGGTATTTTGCTCCTGCTAATAATGCTGCCATATCAAGTGATAGCACTCGTTTATTTTTTAATGAGTCAGGGACTTCACCATTGACGATGCGTTGCGCCAAACCCTCTACAATCGCTGTTTTACCCACACCAGGCTCACCAATCAATACAGGGTTATTTTTCGTACGTCGTTGTAAAACTTGAATAGTGCGACGAATTTCATCATCACGACCAATCACTGGATCAAGCTTACCGATGCGTGCTCGTTCTGTTAAATCAATTGTATATTTCTTTAAGGCTTCTCTTTGGCCGTCTGCATTTTGAGAATTTATTTTGTTATTACCTCTTACAGATTGAACAGCTTTTTCTAAAGCCGCTTTGGTTAAACCATGTTGTTTTAATAATTTAGCCATATCACTTTTATCATCAGCCAATGCTAATAAAAACATCTCGCTTGAGATATAAGCATCACCTAGTTTTTGTGAATTTTTTTCTGTTAAATTTAAAAGATTATTTAAATCTCGAGATATTGAAATTTCACCTTGATTACCCTCAACTTTAGGTAATTTATCAATAGTTGATTTAAGCGACACTTTAAGAGGTGCTAAATTAACACCCGCATAAGATAAAAGTGAAGCTGTACTTCCGTCGTCTTGGTCAAGCAAGGCTTGAACCATGTGAACTGGCTCGATATTAGGATTGTCATTCGCATTTGCAAGACTCTGTGCATCAGCAAATGCTTGCTGAAACTTCGTGGTCAATTTATCAAAACGCATGTTAATTCCTCATAAATTAGTCTAATACTTCTTACATGGGGATAAATTGATAAATTTCAATCAGTTTATAGAATTATTTTTTAAACCATTTATCGAGAAATGCTTTAGAGATTTTTCCACTGAATGGAGTGACTTGATGCGTTGCATCATAAAAGTATGTTCTAGGAAGCTCACCGTACCAATTTGGATCAATACTATATCTGAGCCTATCTTCATCAACCTCTGCATATTGATATTGTTCATGCTGAGGGAGATTTGCCTGACTTAAAATTCTTTCAGCTTTTTTAGCAGACTCTTTTCCATCTACACATACTGTGATTAATTTAACGCTTGTATTTTTAGTGAGGACTTTACCAAGTTTTTTAAGGTCTTCTATACAATATGGGCAATCAATAGACCAAAAAGAAATAATTAAAGGCTGATTGAGATATTTCGTCTCGATAGCTTTTCGAGTGTTGATATCAAACGGCATAAAATCATATGCAAATGAAAAGTTCGAAAAAAACAAAAATATTAAAAGAATCTTTAATTTCATATAGCCTATTCTAGAGATATTAATTTATAGCCATCTTTGATGGTGTTCCAAGAAAGAAAGACTTTATTATTAAATTGAATAAGCTCTGGGTAGTCTGAAACGCCATCAGTTTTTTTAATTACCTTAGATTCTAGCCAATTTTTCCCGCCATCTTCTGACACAGATAAAACAATATAGCTACCAAATTCATTGATCTCTTTCCAAGCCAAATAAACTTTTTCATTGATACTTAGCAGTGACGGGTGGCTTGGCTGAAAATTTATATTTCCAAACCTCTTAGCGGGTGAACTTACCCAAGCATCGCCATCGATTCGCCCATAAAATAAACCTGCTTTCTCTCCTCCATCAAACCAAGCCATGTGATATCCCCAGTCTCCTCCTTTTGTTATTACTGGGCCGTGATGGGGGCATGCATCAATTTTCCAACCACCGAAAGTGGCTCTATTAACAACGACATTACCGTTAATATCAATCTTAGCTACTGCATGATCTCTAATGCCTCCATCATAAAGCTGCCGCCACATAGCAACAATGTTTCCACTCTTGTCATTTGTAAGCGCAATTCTGCAACATTCACAACTGCTATCAATAATTTTTTTCTCAATTTTAAATGATTCGCCAAAATTTTCTGAGACAGCATAATACAGGGCCGCACCTTTGTACTCTTTTTCTTTTTTTTGCAGTTTGGCGTTTTCTAAATCGCGTTTGTCTACCCATGCTACAAAAATTCGTCCGTCTTTATTTACATTGATTGCATCAAAACGATGTGTAATTTCTGATTTATCTTGATGAACAATCTGAGGCAATTCAAAAGTTTTGCCACGATCTTTTGATCTTGCAAACCATATATAGCCTGTATAAGGCTTTGAGAGCATTTGAGTCCAGGTGACATAAATATTCCCCTCAGGGCCAATAGTAATCTTAGGTTTCGCGTCACCTGATGTTCCTATTTTCTGGAATTCAGTATTTACATTTATAGATTTCGAGAAATTAAGTCCTTGATCATTTGATGAGTCAACAATAACAAATCCCTGCTGTTCTCTCACTCGCCATAAAGTTCCTGACTTATCAAATGAGACCGAAGCGACAACCGAAGAGCCATGACTATGACCCTCATGAGAAAAACTCGTCTCACAGAATAAAATCAATAGTAAAAATACTATTTTTTTAAAAAACTTAATAATCAAATTTAATTTGCGCATAGCCTGTTCTTTGAGGAAATGGATGATGAACAAAAGCTTGATCATTAAAAATATTATCAACTCCCAATGATGCCGTCCACCTGTCTTTAAATTTATAATTTGCTTTTGCGTCTACAAATAAAAATCGACTAGCGCCCTGATATGTCTCTGGATTGACATCTGAATTATCCAATTGTATAAATTGGCGCCCGCTATATCTTGCAGCTAAACTCATTATGAAATCTTCACTAACTCTATATGTTGCTACAGCTTTATATAGCTGCCTTGGGATACGAGGTAAATTTTTATTAATAAAAGAAGGTGCTGCATCATTCTTCAAAATTTCTGAATCGATTAAGGTCGCGTTAGCTAACACATCAAGTTTAGGAATCATTATGTTGTTCCATTCAGTTGCTAATTCAATGCCATGTATTCTGACATGGTCTACATTCTGAATATAAGTACTTGAAGTACCAACCCTCGAAATATTTGTTTGTGAGATTAATGCGTCATACCTCTCTTCTCTAAAAAGACTAGCTCTCGCAAGACCATTCACAAAACGACGCTCTGCAGTTATTTCAGCGGAATAAATCTCTTCAGGTTTTAAATTTGGGTTATTCGTAACAATGGTGTTGTTATCTGTTATCTGTTGGAATAGCTCGGTAACGGTTGGGAATCGGTATGCTTTGCCAAAGGCGGCTCGAAAGCCCCATGCCGGCATTGGTTCGAAACTTAAAGATAACTTGGGAGAAAAGGTATTTCTAGATCTATCCTCATACCTAGCAGGACCATTAGTATTTTGGTTTACTCCATCATAAGCCTCATAATGCTCTTGACGGGCTCCCAATGTAAGCGCCCATAACGGCATTATTTGCCACTTATCTTGAACGTAAACTGCATGTGTTTTTGTATTACCGGAAGATAAGGAAACAAAAGCTTCTTTTTGTGTTCCCATCCAATCACTAGATGCATTTACTATTTGTCTTAAATGGTAATAATCTAAGTGATAGCCTAGATCGATGGTGTGATCTTTTGGACGTAAAGTAACGCGACTATCAAATACTGTCCAACCCGTACCTGAAAGGTCCGTGATTTGACCTGTTTTCGTAATATAAGGATTATTATTAGAAGTTCCGGTTAAATTTGATCGATTACTCAAGTCCCTAGAGTAATTATAATCAGATAGTGTCATTTGCCAATTAAAGAAACCTTTATCATTAGATTTAAAATCAATCGATTGCATCACGTGAAACGCTTCTGCCTGAGCTGGATTCATTTTTGCTAAACTATATTTTTTATTATTAAAGTTCACGTTTCCACCATAAATCGAATTGCCATTGTTATCCTTAATATAACTTTGTACATTCTGTCTACTATCAAGATCCCATAAACCAATCGTATATGCGAGCTTAGATCCATTTAAGAATTCATACTGACCTTTAAATTTTCCATTTGTCTGAACAGAAGTATCGATTGCTGTTGCGCCAAAAATAACTCTATCCTGATTTGAAATACCTTTATCTTGATAAGCGCCTGTCACCGGAGTTTCTGCTACTGCTGCAGTTGAACTGAGATTGGCAACCGAAAAATCAAGGGGCTGTGCCGTATTTTCAAGCCTATTCACACTCGCCCACAAACTGAAATCATTAACCTTATTTCCTAAGGAAATAAATTCACGGTGTCCGCTCTCACTTTGATTTGTTCCATAAAGCTTAAAGTTTTGAAAAAAAGTTTGTACACCAGCATGGCTTTCAAATTTTTCAGGCATTCGTGTTTCGATATTAATCACCCCCCCCATTGAATTTCCTGCGTAAAGTGAAGAAAAAGGCCCATACATCATACTTATCCTTTGTATTTCTTCCGGATTTACCATGCCCCATCTTGGAGGATATGAAAATGAATTCCCAAGTAAATTAGATAAAAGGACACCATCTGCATAAAGCATGCTTTGTGCGCTAGATATGCTTCCTATGGTTCTTGATGAAATAATACCGTTTCTATCGCCAATAGACCTCTCCCTCACTTGAATACTGGGCAGGTATTTTAAAGTTTGCGCAGGTGTTGCAGCGTTAACACTCTCTTCAATTTGCTTTTTATCATAGGTTTCAACGGTAGCCGCAAATTTCATGATGCGGCTATCGATTAGAGAATCTTTCACTGTAATAGTGCCGGTCACTAAATCAGATGTCTCTTGAGACAAAGCCGATGGCATCACAAATAAATATAAAATAGCAGGAATAATCTTCTTAAAAATCATTTAATCAATCTCTATACAATAGAAAAAAATTGTGCAAATTTCTGCACAAGTAATGCATTAATAGACAGATTAAATAACTGGTGGAGCTTGAGGAGGGTGAGAGGATCTAAAGTAAGACTGAAGTATCGGAGATTCGTATTCTAGGAAAAATTTTGCAGCATTGGGAATTAAAGTTAATCCTAATTGGATATTATCTTCTGGCAAATAACTCTTTTCTGAAGCTATCGAACAATATGCACAATGCGTCAGATTAATACCTGCATGATTTTTATCTGGATTCTGATTTTGCGTCGAAACAAATTTAATACCTTGAGAAGTACAAACTCTCTCAACATTATGAAGGTTATTTTTTAACTCAACTGCGTGTGAAATGAATGGCATAAAGGATACTAAAAGCATTGCAAAAATCGCAATCCAGCTTCCTATTTTTTTGTATGCATTTTTCATAGTCGGTAAATTGTAACAGAAATTAATTGCTAATTTTCTGAAAAACGCTCTTCAAGCCATGGATCAGCATCATTATGATAGCCTCGGATTTCCCAAAAGCCCCGCCTATCTTCAGCGTGTAATTCAATGGCTTTTAGCCACTTTGCACTTTTCCACGCATAACGTTTAGGTACGACTAATCTCACTGGGCCGCCATGTTCATTTTCTAACGGCTTATTAAAAACATGGTGCGCAACAATCACATCATCATCTAATATTACTTCTAATGGGATATTAGTTGTGTAATCGTCATAACTATGAAGCGTCACAAAATTAGCCTTATCTAATGGCTTAGCTAAGGCTAATATATCTCTTGCTAAAACACCCTCCCACGGCACATCCAAGATGGACCAGCGTGTCACGCAGTGAAAATCTGAAATATCTTTTGTTTGAGGGAGTTTCAATAAGGACATCCAGTCCAAATCAATTTCTTTTTCAACAAGACCAAACACTTTTAATTTCCAATTACTTTCATCTATTTCAGGTCTGATTCCTAAATCAAGTATAGGAAATTTAGTCGTGAGTGTTTGCCCTGCAGGAATGCGATCATTTTGATTGGGTTCGTTTCGTTTTAAGCCCTTTTTAGCAAGAGCGATTTTACCTTCTATCAGTTTTTTCCAGTCAGGCATGATTAGCTCAATAAAGGTTTTTTGTTTTTGAATGCATCATAGAGAATTAAAGCAACACCTATTGAAATAAAACTATCTGCCACATTAAATGCTGGCCAGTAATAAGCTTCATAGTGAACATAAATGAAATCGATCACAAAGCCATAATAGCTTCTATCACACAAATTACCTATAGCCCCACCAAGTATGAAAGCGAGTGCTAGGCATAATAATGGCTGTTTTAATCGCTCACGCATTAATCGAATTATGATAACAATCGCGATCAATGAAACGACGATAAAGAAATATCTCTGCCAGCCAGAGGCTTCACTTAAAAAACTAAAAGCGGCTCCCGTATTTTGAAAATGCACAATATTAAAAAATGGAGTTATTACTAAAGCGCTTCCAAAATCTAGATGATTAAATATCCATTGTTTGGATATGAGATCCAAAATAAGAATGAAGAATGCAATCACAATATACTTAAGCATGAGATCTTACTTCACCTTTTTCAAAAAGATTACTAATACATCGATTGCAAATGGTTGGATATTCGTGATGTGATCCAACTTCTTCTTGATAATGCCAACATCGATCACATTTCTTATGCTTACTTGCGCGAACATCTATATGTAAATCACCCTGTCTTTCATGAAGCTTTGCATGCGATGTAATCAAGGCAAACTTTAGATCTTCGTGAAGCAATGACAAGGATTGATAAATGTCGCCTGATACGTAAATATCAATCTCAGCTTGAAGTGAAGAACCGACCAAACCTTTTTCACGTAATTCTTCAATTTTTTTATTGGCGATTGCACGCACATGGATAATATGTTCCCATGCTAATAACTCTCTCGTATTCAACTCATGAGCTGGAATGTCATACCATGTATCCATAAATACTAATTCATCATTTTGTGGCATAAGAATCTGCCAAATTTCATCTGCGGTGAAACTTAAAACAGGGGCCATCAATCTCATTAGAGCATGCGAAATATGAAAGATTGCACTTTGCGCAGCTCGTCTTGCTTTTGAGCTTTCATTTGACGTATAAAGTCGATCTTTTAAGATATCAAGATAGAATCCACCTAAGTCTTCAGAGCAAAAGCTTACAAATTTTTGCATCCCTAAATGAAATTCATAAGACGCATAATCTTGTTTAATATGATCTTGAAGTTGATGCGTTAAATGCAATGCATAGCGATCGATTGATAACCACTCTTTGACTGGAAGCAAATCTTTTTTGGCATCAAAATCACCAAGGTTGGCCAATAAAAAGCGTAATGTATTTCGAATACGTCTATAACCTTCTGCAACACGCTTTAAAATTTCGTCTGAAATAGTAAGTTCACCAGAGTAATCAGTGGAAGCTACCCAGAACCTTAAAATATCAGCACCATATTGATCCATAACTTTTAGAGGCGCTATAACATTGCCTTTTGATTTGCTCATCTTGTGTCCATTACCATCCACAACAAAGCCGTGTGTAAGAAGAGATTCGTATGGCGCTCTTCCGTCAATTGCACAACCTGTGAGTAAGCTCGATTGGAACCAGCCTCGATGTTGATCTGAACCTTCTAAATAAAGATCGGCTGGATAAGACAAATCTTTACGTTTTTTTAGTAGGGATGCATGTGTCGTTCCAGAATCAAACCAAACGTCCAATGTGTCACTTATTTTTTTATATTGATTGGCATCCTCGCCAAGTAAGGTCTTAGCGTCTAAATTAAACCAAGCCTCAATACCTGATTTCTCAACCTCTTTAGCAACGAGCTCTGTTAATTCATTTGTTCGCGGATGTAACTCGTAAGTTTCTTTATGGACAAAAAACGGCATAGGAACACCCCAGTTTCTTTGACGTGAAACACACCAGTCAGGACGGTTCTTAATCATTGCCTCCAAGCGAGCTTTACCCCATTCAGGATAAAAGGTTGTATGGCTAACGGCTTCGTTAGATTTGTCACGCAATGTTTTTTTATTATTTTCCTGATTCATGCCGACAAACCATTGGCGTGTTGCTCTAAAAATCACTGGTGTTTTATGGCGCCAGCAATGAGGGTAACTATGTGATAATTTTTTCGAAGCAAATAAACATTGATTTGTACTTAATGTTTCAATAATTTTTTTATTGGCTTCCCAGATACTTTCACCTGCAAATTGTTCTACAAAGGAATAAAATTTGCCTTCTTCATTCACTGGATTATCTAAAGGCAATTGATATCGCATACCCACTGCATAATCATCTAAACCATGAGCGGGAGCTGTATGCACAAGGCCGGTGCCAGCATCTAGAGTGACATGATCACCACATATGATAGGTACATTCTTTTTATAAAATGGATGATAAAGCTTGAGGTGTTCTAGAGCCTGGCCTTTACAAGAAGCTAATTTCTTAAAAGACTCAAAACCGTAATAAGCCATATTTTTGTCAGCCAAATCTTCAGCAAGTATGAGATTGCCTTTTTCAGTACTATACAAACCATAATTCAAATCTGGATGAACACATACCGCTTGGTTTGCCGGGAGCGTCCAAGGTGTGGTTGTCCATATGACTGCAAACGTATCTTTTATTTCTTTAATATTAAATATATTTTTTAAAGATTCGCTATCTGCAACCTTAAAGCCTACATCAATTGTTGGAGAAGTTTTATCTTCATATTCAACTTCTGCCTCAGCTAATGCTGAACCACAATCAATACACCAATGCACTGGCTTACTTCCTTGGTAGAGGTAGCCATTTTGGTAAATGTGCCCGAGCGCTCTCATAATATCAGCCTCGGTTTCAAAATTCATGGTGAGGTATGGTTTATCCCAATCTCCTAATACACCTAAACGTATAAAATCATTTTTTTGTTTTTCAACTTGTGACGCTGCATATTCTCGACATAACTCTCTAAATTTTTTAGGCTCAATATTTTTACCGTGGAGTTTTTCAACAACAAGTTCAATTGGAAGGCCATGACAATCCCATCCTGGAATATAAGGCGCATCGAATCCAGATAAAGTTTTCGACTTAACAATAATATCTTTTAAGATTTTATTTACAGCATGGCCAATATGAATATCGCCGTTCGCATAAGGAGGGCCGTCATGCAGAATGAATTTCTTAGCCCCATTTCTTTTTTGTCTTATTTTTTGATAGAGCTTAAATTCTTGCCAGCGCTTAACCGAAAGAGGCTCTCGTTTAGCAAGATCACCACGCATAGGAAATGACGTGTCTGGTAAATTTAATTGATATTTATTTTCTTCGGTCATATATTCTATTTTTCAAAATAACGTGTCGCGTGAACTACGTCTTTTATAATTTGCTCAATGAGTATATTAATATTCTCAAATTTCATTTCATCTCTAATTTTTTCTAAAAAAGTCACTTGAACATGCTGGCCATAAATATCTTCATTAAAATTAAGCAGATGAACTTCTAATAACAGTTTTGGGATGCCTGCAATTGTAGGTCTGACTCCAAGATTAGCGACACCATTTCTATTCCCTAATTTTACCGCATATACCCCAGTTAACGCCGGCCTCAAGTGCTTCATGTGAATATTGGCAGTTGGAAAACCCATTTGTCTGCCACGTTTATCACCTTCAACCACTTTTCCACTGATGGTGTAGGGCCTACCTAGAAACTGATTTACTTCTTCAATACGCCCCTCTTTAAGGCCTTCTCTAATGCGAGTACTTGATACCCTTTTACCGTTCACATCAATCTCTGGAATTTCAAATAACTCAAATGCATTCTTTCTTAGATCTTCAATTCCTGCTTTTCGCTCAGCTCCAAAACGAAAATCGTCACCCACAATCAGTAATTTAGCTTTTAATTGCTCTTTCAATATTTGACCCATAAACTGTTCACTAGAAATATTTGAAAACTTTTGATTAAAAGCACAAACAAATACTTTTTCAATGCCATAGCTTAAAAAGAACTCTAACTTCTCTCTTAACGTTGTAAGCCGAGCAGGTGCATTTTCAGGTGTAAAAAATTCCTTAGGATGCGGTTCGAAAGTCATCACTGCAGGAGTGAGTTTTCTTTTTTTGGATTCTGCAATTAATTTTTCGATAAGTGCTTGGTGGCCTATGTGAATGCCATCAAAATTACCAATGGTAAGGCCTATAGACGTATTCGAACTTGATGGAAAGTGTCTAAAAACTTGCATCATGAAAAATTAAATAGATCTTCGAATGAATGATTGGAGTCTTAATCCCATCATCCACAACGCGCCAAAATAAACACTAGAGCCAGCAAGAATAAGCATCACTAAAAAAAATAATCTTTTCGCAATAGAATATTCAAGCCAAAGAGATGAGTCTCCTTTTAAATAAAATAAAGTTAATCCCATCAAAGTTAATGCAACAAAAAGCTTTATTAAAAACTGAAACCATCCTTCATGTGGCTTGTAATAATCTCCTTTTCTTAAATGGTAATAAAGAAGACTTGCGTTTAAACAAGCACCTAAACCTATCGCGAAGGCTAAACCTGCGTGCTTAAATTGCCCAATAAATATCATATTCATCAATTGTGTTGAAAATAAAGTAAAGAGTGCTATTTTGACCGGGGTCTTAATATTCTGTCTTGCATAGAATCCAGGGGCTAATACTTTAATCATAATCAAACCCATCAATCCGATGCTGTATGCAATTGTGGCTTGTTGGGTCATTAAAACATCTTGCATATTAAAAGCGCCGTAATGAAATAATGTAGTAATTAAAGGAAGTGACAATACAGCGAGCGCCACAGCCGCTGGAGCCGCAAGAATGAATGTTAATCTTAAGCCCCAATCAAGTAAGCCTGAATATTCGTTTTGATCTTTACCTGAGTATGATTTTGAAAGGCTCGGAAGAAGAATTGTACCGAGTGCGACACCTAAAACGCCTGCTGGAAATTCCATCAATCGATCCGCGTAATAAAGCCATGAAACACTTCCTGTTTCAAGAAAGGATGCGAAGATAGTATTAATAAGTAAAGATAATTGCGCGATAGACACACCAAAAATAGCAGGTCCCATAAGTTTGATGATTCGCCATACACCTTCATCTTTAAGATCTAGCTGATATTTTGGAATAAACCCTATTTCCTTTAAAAAAGGAATTTGGAAAACCAATTGAAGCACGCCTCCAAAAAATACAGCCCAAGCCAAAACTAAGATAGGTCGATCAAAATAGTCTGCAAAAAATAATGCCGCAAAAATAAAGGATAAATTAAGCCATACAGGTGTAAAAGCAGGTACTAAAAATTTGTTAAATGTATTAAGAATACCGCCTGCCATCGACACCAAAGAAATAAAAAAGATATAAGGAAATGTGATTCTCAATAAATCAACGGTAAGCTGAAATTTTTCTGAGTGCTCAATAAAACCCGGCGCGCTGATATAAACAAGCCAAGGTGCGGCAAAAATCCCCACACATGTAATAACAATAAGAAAAAGGCTCAATAGTGAACACACATGATTGATCAAAAGTTGCGTGGCTTCATAACTACGTCTATTCTTGTACTCAGCAAGAATCGGGACAAAGGCTTGAGAAAAAGCACCTTCAGCGGAAATACGTCTTAATAAATTAGGAATTTTAAAGGCTACAAAAAAGGCATCTGTCTCCATGCCTGCACCAAAAATTTTAGCGATTAAGCTATCTCTCACAAAACCTAAAATTCTTGATACGAAAGTCATGCTTCCGACGGTTGCGAGTGCTTTAAGAAGATTCATTGAATTTATCTATTTAAGTGTCACTAAATTACAAAGATTTTAGCATGGAGGTCGTTTTATCAAGGTTTCCAAAAAAAATAATGATTAGCTTAGAATATCAGGGGGATATGGCTGAAATTTAGGTCTAAAATGAGCGTTTTATCTTGTATAAAACCTCAAATATCGCTAAAATTCTCGCCTTCGTAATAAAAGATATTAATTAAAGGATAAACATGGCAAATACCGCACAAGCTAGAAAACGTGCCCGCCAAGCAACGAAGCAACGAGCTCACAATGCAAGTTTGCGTTCAACTTTGCGTACTGCAATCAAAAAGATTTTAAAAGCAATTCAATCAGGCGATAAAGTGGCTGCAAAAACATCTTTCCAAGAAAATGTTTCAGTCATCGACCGTATAGCTGACAAAAAGATTATTCATAAGAACAAAGCGTCACGTCATAAACAACGCTTAAACGCAGCAATCAAATCAATGGCTTAATATCAAAGAGAGCTTCTCTCTTTGATATTAAGCAATTCCTAAAAGTTTTCTTACTTCCATAGCCTTTTGAAAGGCTATTTCCAGTTTCTCATCTAGCACTGTAAAGTGGCCCATTTTGCGACCTGACCTTGCTTCGTGTTTGCCATAAAGATGCATTTTTAAACCAGGCTCTCTAAAGACTTTATCCCATTCAGGTTCTTTTGTTTTGCTATTTGTCCAAACATCACCCAAAAGATTCACCATCACTGCAGATGAATGAAGTCGTGAGCTTCCGAGCGGGAGACCTGCTAATACCCTTACCTGCTGTTCGAACTGATTCGTCACAGTAGCATCAATGGTGTAATGCCCCGAATTATGTGGTCTAGGAGCAATTTCATTTACAAACACTTTGCCTTCACTGATAAAAAATTCGACACCTAAAACACCCACATAATTAAGTGCTTCAGCTAAGCGTTTTGCAAGTTGATCTACCAAATCATTGATTGCTTTTGCTGAGCGAGCTGGCACAATAGATACATCTAGTATGCCATTCGTATGGATGTTCTCTGAAACATTAAATGTTTTGATATAGCCTTTTTGATCTCGGGCTAAAACCAAAGAAACTTCCATATCTAAAGGAAGCATTTTTTCTAATACACATTCTTTTTTTGAGAATTGATGAAATGCTTCTATAGCTTCTTTTTGCGATGCAACTCTTGCCTGACCTTTGCCGTCATAACCAAACCGTGCGACTTTCAAAATCGCAGGGTAAATAGAAGAAGTTTCCAAAGGAATGTCTTTATCTTCCCGAATAATTTCAAAAGGACCTACAGGGAGACCTGACTCTTTTAAGAAAGTTTTTTCTAGTATACGATATTGAGCAATTCTGACTGATTCTGCGGATGGACTTACATATATTTTTTTTGATAAAAAATCCATGCTATCAGCAGATACATTTTCAAACTCCGTAGTTACAGCTTCACATGTATTTCTGATCTCTTCCAATGCTGAAGAATCATCAAAGGCTTTGCATAAATGAACATCTGCGATGGCTCCTGCAGGACTATATGGATCGGGATCTAAAACAGTCACCTTATAGCCCATTTCGTGAGCTGCAATGACAAAAAAGCGGCCCAGTTGACCCCCTCCAAGAATGCCAAGCATCGCTGAAGGTAAAAGCGGTTGATCTGAATGACTCAAGGCTTCTCCGATAAATTCATATCAATCACTTTTTTTGCTTGCTTCTCTCTAAAGATTTCAAGCTTTTTAGCTAACGCTTTATTTTCATGTGCCAAAACAGATACTGCAAAAAGTCCTGCATTTACAGCACCCGTTTCTCCAATAGCAAAAGTTGCTACAGGAATACCTCTTGGCATTTGAACAATAGATAATAAAGAGTCTTGACCTTGAAGATGTTTAGAAGGAATAGGTACACCTAATACAGGTAATGTTGTTTTAGAAGCAACCATGCCTGGCAGGTGTGCAGCGCCTCCAGCACCTGCAATAATAATTTGATACCCTTCTTTTGCAGCATGTTCGGCAAATTTAAACATGAGGTCTGGAGTTCTATGGGCTGAAATCACTTGAGCTTCATAGGGCACTTCAAAATCTGCAAGCATTTGTGCTGCAAACTTCATGACTGGCCAATCACTATCTGACCCCATGATGATGGCTACAAGTTTTTTATTTTCTGCCATATAAAACTCCCTTTAAAAATCTTAAAGTAAAATTAAATTATCTCGATGAATCAAAGAAGGCTGATCAATGTAGCCTAATAAATTTTCTATCGCATTAGTGGACTTGCCCATAATTTTTTTTGTTTCAGTTGCATTGTAATTAATAAGTCCGCGTGCAATTTCACGTCCTTCTGTATCCAAACAAAGGACCACTTCGCCCCGATCAAAATCTCCTTCGACTTTATTTACACCGATAGGGAGCAAACTCTTTCCTTCTTTTTTTAGCGCCTCAACAGCGCCATCATCCAATACTAATTTACCTCTCAATTGTAAATGATCAGCGAGCCATTGTTTTTTTGCTGCAACTTTTAATTGTTTGCTTTCTAAATGAGTGCCTATCATCTCGCCTTGGCTTAATCGAATCAAAACATTCTCTTCTTTGCCTGATACAATAATGGTATGAGCACCACTTCTGGATGCGCGTTTAGCTGCCAAAACTTTTGTCAGCATACCGCCTGTGCCTATTGAAGAGCCTGCGCCTCCGGCCATAGCTTCAAGAGATAAGTCTCCTGCAACGCCATGGTGAATAAGCTTAGCTTCCATGTTTTTTTTAGGGTCCTCTGAAAATAATCCTAGTTGATCAGTCAAAATAACTAAAAGATCCGCCTCAATCAAATTAGCAACTAATGATGCCAATGTATCATTATCACCAAAACGAATTTCATCTGTAACAACCGTATCGTTTTCATTAATAATTGGAATGACTTTAAGCTCTAAAAGAGTATTTAATGTAGAGCGTGCATTGAGATATCTTTTTCGATCCGCAAGGTCATCATGCGTCAATAAAATTTGTGCTGCTTTTAATGCGTGTTGTGAAAAATTCTTTTCATAAATTTGCACTAAGCCCATTTGACCTATCGCAGCAGCCGCTTGTAATTCATTAATTAAAGTAGGCCTGGTTTTCCAACCTAATCTTTGCATGCCTTCAGCAACAGCACCACTCGTCACCAAAACAATTTCTTTACCTGATTTAACGAGATGAGCAATCTGCTCTACCCATGAAGCAATAGCTTTTTGATCTAACCCTTCACCATGATTGGTGACTAGGCTGGAACCTACTTTAATAATAATGCGTTGACTATTCGTTAATAACGATTTCATTTTGAATTTTCTTATTTTCTTCTATAAAAGTCATGATGTCATAAGTAAGCTCTTTACAGCCTATTCCTTTAATTGCAGAGATTAAATATACAGGACCGGTCCAACCAAAAGATTTTATAAATGTTTTTACTTTATCTGCAACGTCTTCCACCATGTCAATTTTATTTAATATTAACCAACGTGGTTTTTGGTATAACACTTCATCGTATTTCTTTAGCTCATTCACGATAGCTCGTGCTTCATCTACTGGATTGATTGCGGGATCAAAAGGAGCAATGTCGACTAAATGTAAGAGTAATGTAGTTCTCGCAAGATGTCTTAAAAATTGATGCCCTAATCCAGCCCCTTCTGATGCACCCTCAATCAAGCCTGGAATATCAGCAATTACAAAACTCTGATTCTCTCCAACTCTTACCACGCCTAAATTAGGATGTAATGTTGTAAAAGGGTAGTCCGCTACTTTTGGTTTTGCAGCTGATACAGATCTTATAAAAGTAGATTTGCCTGCATTTGGCATACCTAAAAGGCCGACATCAGCTAATACTTTAAGCTCTAGGTAAAGTTCAAATTCTTCCCCGGGCTCACCTTTAGTGCATTGTCGAGGGGCTCGATTTATGCTCGACTTAAAATGAATGTTGCCTAGCCCGCCTTTACCGCCTTTAGCTAAAAGGGCCCTATCTCCATGTTGACTTAAATCAGCATAAGACTCTCCGGTCGCTTTATCTGAAATGACCGTGCCTACCGGCACTTTTAATATTAAATCTTCACCTTTAGCACCATAGCATTCCGCACTTCTTCCGTTTTCACCTCTTTGCGCTTTTAAGGTGCGCGTATAACGATAATCGACGAGTGTATTTAAATTTTGATCAGCTTCAAAAAATACAGAGCCTCCCCGACCGCCATCTCCACCACTTGGACCTCCCATAGGCTCATATTTTTCACGACGAAATGTTGCAACGCCATTACCGCCATCGCCTGCGTAAATCTTAATGGTTGCTTCATCTATAAATTTCATAATATCAATTTATCAAATAAAAAAGCCCTATCAACTGACAGGGCTTCGAAAAATCTTAGAATCGCTTAGACTGGAAGAATATTAACGGTTTTACGTTTTAATGCACCTTTAATGGTAAAGGTTACCTTACCGTCAGCCTTTGCAAAAAGAGTATGATCTTTGCCCATCCCTACATTCACACCCGGGTGCATTTTAGTGCCGCGTTGACGAACAATAATGCTACCAGCTGAAACTACTTGCTCACCGAAAGCCTTCACCCCTAAACGTTTGGCTTGGGAGTCACGACCGTTTCTTGAACTTCCGCCTGCTTTTTTATGTGCCATGATTAATCCTTAAATTATTTAGCTGATATTTTATCGATTTGAATCTCAGTAAAGCTTTGTCTGTGGCCCTGAGATTTGCGGTAGTGTTTTCTTCGACGCATTTTAAAAATTCGCACTTTATCATGGCGTCCGTGGCTTACTACGGTTGCTGTAACGCTTGCACCTCTTACAATAGGAGAGCCTATCGTCACATTATCACCATCAACGACTGTCAAAATTTGATCTAGAACGACATTTGCGCCCACATCGCCTGCTATTTTTTCAATCTTAAGCTTATCGCCTTGATTTACGCGATATTGCTTACCACCTGTTTTGATTACTGCGTACATGATAAAACCTCAAACTTTAACAACTTTAAAAGAATCGCGAATTATACTTAAATTAGGCCTGTTAAGCAAATTCTTCAAGGCTAAAAATGAAGGTTTTTTGTCTATAAAGCCCATAACGTAGGGCTATGTTAAAATAAGTGTTTAACAATCCTTAAGCCTTGTTTTTGTGAGCCTTAGCACCATCTTATCCCCAATTAAAAGCGATTTACTGGCCGTAAACGAGGTGATTCGTGGTTCCCTTCACTCTGAAGTGCCTCTCGTCAACCAAGTCGCAGGCCATATTATCCAAGGTGGTGGCAAACGCTTAAGGCCTAGCACTCTTCTCTTGGTAGGCGGTCTATTTGGCCCTATTCAAAAAGAGCACCATGAATTAGCGGCTGTCATTGAGTTTATTCATACCGCAACCCTTCTTCACGATGATGTGGTAGACCAATCCACAAAACGAAGAAACCACAAAACAGCGAATACGATTTTTGGAAATGCTGCGAGCGTTTTAGTGGGTGATTTTATCTACTCTAGGGCATTTCAAATGATGGTGAAAATAAATCATATGAAGGTTATGGAAGTTTTAGCAAATACAACAAACACAATTGCTGAAGGTGAAGTCTTGCAACTTTTAAATATTCATAATGCTTCTATTAAAGATGAGGATTATTTAAAAGTTGTTTATTACAAAACTGCCAAATTATTTGAATCTGCTGCCGAACTCGGTGCCATTATAGGTGGCGCTCATGATAATGACATTAAAGCTCTTGCTCAGTTTGGAAAGCATATGGGTATTGCTTTTCAATTGATTGATGATGTGCTTGATCTATCAGGCAATCCTGAAGAAATAGGAAAAAATCTGGGCGATGATTTGGCTGAGGGCAAACCTACATTGCCCCTACTTTACGCCTTGAAAAAGGGGGGTGATCAGCAAAAAAATATTATCAGGGCAGCCATTGAAAATGGTGGCTTAACAGAATTAGAAAGTGTTTTAAATACTGTTAAAGAAACCAAAGCATTAGAATACGTGAGACAGCTTGCAAAAGAAGAAATAGAAAAAGGCGAAAAACTAATTCAACACATTACAACTTCAGTTTATAAAGATGCTCTCTTAACGCTCACTCAATTTGTAACATCGAGAGATTATTAATTTAAAGTAATAGGGTCGCCATTATCGGCACGATAATAACTTAGATATGCACACTTACTTGCCCCTGAAGTGATAGACCCATCAAAAATTGATTTACCGTTAAGATCCACTTGTGCATAACCATTGTTAAATAAAGTCACTTCAGCTTCTTTTTTGCCTTGTCGCAAAAAGAAACTAATAGAGTGGTCATATTCGGATTCAGAGTAAACCTGCCAATTGTTACCTCCCGCAAGCTGTGAGAGCCAATTAGGTAGATCAACTTCTACTCGACAAATGACTAAATCACCCCAAGCAGACTGATCTTCTGCAGAAGTTAACTTATTTGATATATTTTTTAATTCACTCATAGGTCATAGTTTAAATCATTCATGATCTATTAATGGTGATTAATTCTTTAATTTCAAGTAAATTTATTCATAATATTTAAAAAAGTTTAAGGGAAATAATGCTTATTATCGGGATGACTGGCGGTATTGGATCAGGTAAAAGTGAAGCGCTAAAAATATTCGAATCTTTAAATATTAAAGTTATTGATCTCGATAAAATTTCAAAAGAAATTACAGAAACAAACCACCAGGCTATAGAAGAGATTAAATCGGCTTTTGGAAACATATTCGATAAAGATAATCGATTAGATCGAAAAAAATTAAGAGAACTTATTTTTTCAGATAACAATCAAAAAATAAATCTTGAGAAAATCCTCCATCCAAAAATTCTTGAAGAAGTAAAGAAAAAATTAAATACCTTATCTGATGAGTCTTATGTGGTGATTGATATTCCACTATTATTTGAAACAAACCAATATACCAGCCTCATTTCTAGATCGCTTGTGATTGATTGTGAAGTGAACGATCAGATTGAACGTGTTAAAAAAAGAGATAGTATCGATACATCAATTATTCAATCGATCATGAATCAACAAATTGATCGCAGGTCTCGTATCGAAAAAGGGGATGATATCATCCTCAATGATGGCTCAATAGAAAAGCTTAAGGAATCGATTAAGGCATTACATAAAAAATATTTAAATATAGTTGCTGTTAAATAAAATCAATCCGATAATGCCGATATGATGACATTTGAATTTCCGCTTAATGAACGTATTCGAAGACTCCTTCGAATTGAAGAAATCTATCAAAAATTTGAATGCCAATTAAAAAATTCGCATGACTATTTTGAGTTTGGTTGTTTCAATACACTTTTTGAAATAGTGCAGCTTGTATCTAGGTCCGATTTAAAAATTGACTTTCTTCAAGAGCTTGAAAGACAAGAAAAGAAACAATCGGCTCTCTTGGATCTTCAAGAATCAAAAGAAGGCCAGCTTGATCCAAAAGAAATCATTCCATTGATACAAGTCGCTCGTAAAAAATTAGAAAATATAGATGTAAAACCTGGCTTTAATTTCAACAATAACTTATTTTTAGAAGAAGTGAAAAAAAGAATTAGCTTACCAGGGGGCCTATTAGATGTTGATTTTCCAAATTTTCGTACCTGGACAACTCAAAATACAAGAAAATCTAAACTAAAAGACTTTAAATCCTGGGCGCAACCTCTCATGGTCTTCAAAGATGCAGCTACTGTCATTCTGTTGATATTGAGAAATCAATGCCATGTAGAATCAATTAAAGTGAAAGAAGGTAAGTATCAAAAAACCACCGATCCCCTCAAAACATATGATCTTATAAGACTTGAACTTTATAACCCCTTAAATATCTACCCTGAAATTAGTGCAAACAAATACACAGTCAATGTCTTCTTTAACCAGCTCAATGAAGAATTAAAAAAAGAGCCTGTTAAATCGAATCTCGAATTTAAATTTAGTATTTGTTGGTTATGAGTGTAAAGACTATGTTTGTAAATTGCCCCCAATGCAATCAAAGTATTGAGTATAGCTTATCTAATACTTTTAGGCCTTTCTGCTCCGAACGATGTCGCATGATTGATTTGGGTCAATGGGCTAATGAAGGCTATAAAATTCCAGTTGAAATCAACCTGGAAAATTTTAACGATGATATTACTTGAAATTTTTTTAAGGCTCTCACTATGAAATTCTTAAAATTTACACTATTTATAATTGCGCTTTTAATTTCAACAGATATATTGGCAGCACCAGATATTAGAATAGAAAATGCCTGGATTGGTTCTACTGATGAAGATGATGACATGAGTGTCGCTTACATGTCACTCTTAAGTAATGAAGATTTAATTCTAACCTCTGTGACTTCTCCGAGAATTAAAACGATCGAGATGCATAATACTATTGCAGAAAAAGGCATTATGAAGATGCGCATGACAAATCAAATTAAAATTGAACATGGCAAAACTTTTGAATTTAAATCTGGTGGCAGCCATTTAATGCTTATGGATTTTAAAGGCCCTCTTAAAGCTGGTCAAAAAGTGAAATTGATATTACATTTTAAAGACAAAGCAAATCATTCTTTTGATAAATCAATCGATGCTTTGATTAAATAGCCTTATTCCCAAATACTTCTTTGCATGGCGACACCATGTCCACCGCATTGCCAGGACGTGGTGAGGCTCTCTTGATTAAGTCCACCTAAGGCAAATATCGGCATATCTAACTTATTTGCGTATTCACTAAAAATTTCCCAGCCTATCGGATCAGCAAGTGGATGTGATTCAGTTTTTTGAACGGGAGAAAGAACAGCAAATGACATTTCCATATCTTGTGCAATCATAAGCTCTTCTAGGTTATGACAAGAAGCACCACATATTGAAAACTCTGGTCTATCTTTTAATTGAAGCAAACTACGTGATGGGTAATGAACTCCGTCAGCTCCAATATCTAGTGCGAGCTTTTCATTCTCATTAATTAAAACTTTTGCTTGATAAGGCTTTGCTAAATCTAAAATTTTTTGGGCTATTTTTTTTATATCTTGATAAGGTAAATTTTTTTCTCTCACCTGTATCATTTTTAAGCCTTCTTCTAATTTAATTTTCAATCGGTCAAAAAATAATGCTTCCCCCATCTCTGCAATATTTGTAATGGCATAAACTGGAGGAAGTAAAATAGATTTCAGAACAAATAAGTTAGTAGGGAGTATTGGCGCAACCGATACATGAGATGGATTTTGCCATTCTAATAATTGATTCTCACATGATTTAATTCCACCAGTCCAATCCGTGACTTTAAAAAAATAAATGTAAACCTTTTTGTCTGGATAGTTGTAACTTCGTTCAAACCATAATGTCGCATCATTTGCAGAAATATTAATTTCTTCTTGAAGTTCTCTTTGAAGCGCTTCAAAAGGTGATTCATTTTCTTCAATCTTGCCGCCTGGAAATTCCCACCAACCACTCCACCCTCGTCCAGAAGGCCTCTGAGCCATAAGGAGAAATCCATCTTGTCTTTGAATAACGGCTGCTGCTGCGCGAACAATATTCACAATTTAAGTGCGATAGTCAGCATTGATTTTTACATAGTCATATGAAAAATCACATGTCCATATTGTTGCGTTTGCGTGACCTCGATTAAGAAGTATTCGCATGCTGATTTCAGGATGCTTCATGACTTCCTGACCTTGTGTCTCGGTATAAGAAATTGCACGGCCACCTTTTTCTACTACCAAGACATTTCCTAAGAATAATTGTATTTTTGTAATATCAAGCGATTCGATACCCGCATAACCGATGGCAGCTAATATTCTCCCAAGATTTGGATCAGATGCAAAGAAAGCTGTCTTGATGAGAGGTGAGTGCGCTATCGCAAATCCCACTTTTCTGCATTCGGCATCATCAACGCCTGATTCCACTTGAATAGTAATAAATTTCGTAGCGCCTTCACCATCTCTTACGATAGCCTGGGCCAATTCAATAGCAACTTCACGGATGGCATCTCTAAGAATTTCGTAGCTTTTATCTTCTTGATTAATCTCATCATGTTCCGCTTTTCCTGTGGCAATCAGAATAAATGAATCATTAGTGGATGTATCTCCATCAACAGTAATGCAATTAAATGATTCTCTTGTCACTTCTCTGAGAAGTTTGTCGAGCAAGATTTGATTGACAGAAGCGTCAGTTGCAATAAAAGAAAGCATAGTGGCCATATTTGGATGAATCATGCCAGAGCCTTTACTTACGCCAGAAATAACAACCTCTTTATCTTGAATCTTTATTTTTCTAGACGCAGCTTTTGGTACAATATCTGTAGTCATAATCGCTTCTGCTGCATCTATCCAATGAGATGGGTCTAAATTTTTAATTGTGTCAGGTAACCCATTTTTGATTTTATCGATGGGCAGACTTTCTAAAATAACCCCCGTTGAAAATGGTAAAACTTGTTCGGGTTTAATCGACAAAAGTTCGCTGACAGCCTTGCATGTTTCTTTAGCCTTTGATATGCCATCTTCACCCGTACCCGCGTTAGCACAGCCTGTATTCACAATAAGTGCACGAATACCAGCTGAATTTTTTAAATATTCTTTACATAGAAGTACGGGTGCTGCACAAAATGCATTTTGCGTGAATACCCCAGAAACTTTTGAACCTTCGGCAATAGTGACTAATAGCAAATCCTTGCGATTAGGTTTTTTAATATGCGCTTTAGCAATGCCAAGTGATAGGCCTTTAATCGGAAAAATAGAATCGATGGTAAGTGGTTTAAGATTAACTGGCATAACTTATTCTTTTCTCCAAATAGTCCCGTGGGATGTATCTTCTAACACAATGCCATTTTCAAGTAATAAAGATCTTATACGATCTGCTTCTTTAAAATCTTTATTGGCTTTTGCTTCATGTCTTTGGGAGATTAACGCATCAATATCAAGGGAGATTTTTATATCCCCCTTTAGAAAAGTTTCTGGGTCTCTTTCCAGAAGTCCAATTGTCTTTGCAAGACTTTTAAGTAAGTTAGCAAGTAGTACAGATTTATTTTTATTAATTTCATTTGCTAATTCAAACAAAACGGAAATGGCTTCTGGTGTATTAAAATCATCATCCATAGCCTCTTTGAATTTATTTGCTAATGGATGACTCCAATCTACGTCAGAATGCTTGATATTAACCCCTCTTATACTTACATATAATCTTTGTAGTGCAATTTTTGCATCATCAAGATGAGCGTCTGAATAATTTAAAGGGCTTCGATAATGCGCTCTTAAAATAAAAAATCTAACCACCTCTGGATCAAATTTTTCAAGTACTGTCCGTATCGTGAAAAAATTTCCTAAAGACTTAGACATTTTTTCATCGTCAATGCGAACAAAACCGTTATGCATCCAATAATTAGCCATCTTGCATTCGTGCGCAGCTTCGGATTGAGCTATTTCGTTTTCATGATGAGGAAATTGAAGATCTTGTCCGCCCCCGTGAATATCGAAATGATGGCCAAGATAATGAGAGCTCATAGCTGAACATTCAATATGCCAGCCGGGTCTTCCTTTACCCCAAGGCGAATCCCAACTGGGTTCATTAAGCTTTGCCGACTTCCATAAAACGAAGTCCAATTCATCGTGCTTATTTTGGTCAATATCAACCCTCTCACCAGCGCGTAACTCCTCAATTGATTTACCTGATAATTTTCCATATTCATTAAAAGATCTTACTGAATAAAAAATATCTCCATTTTTAGCAAGGTAGGCATGTTGCTTTTCAATCAATCTTTGGATCATGGAAATCATTTCTTTAATATGTTCGGTTGCTTTTGGCTCTCTAGAAGGGCTTATCACTCCGAGGACCTTGGCGTCAGCATTCATCTCATTTATATATCTCTGAGTTAGGCTTTGTATAGTTTCATTGTTTTGAATCGATCGATTGATAATCTTGTCATCTATATCAGTAATATTTCTGATGTAATTGACGCTGTATCCTGAAATATCAAACCAACGTCTTACCACGTCAAAAATAATCATCACGCGCGCATGACCAATATGACATAAGTCATAGACCGTCATGCCACAGACGTACATATTTACTTGCCCTTTTTGGATAGGCTTAAAAGTCTCTTTATTTTTTGAAAGGCTGTTGTAGATTTTAATCATTACAAATAAGCCTGTAAGCCGAAAGGAAACAAGGAGATAGTGATGGGCTTATTCATAAATAACATATAGATGATAAGGGTGCTATTTGGTAGAATTATGCTAAATTTATTAGGGTAAATCATACCATGCCTCAAAAAAACGAATATTCTAATATTAAGAATTTAAGAGCTTTTTTACTGTTTATCCTTTTATCTCTATCTACATTTTTTATCGTAAATAAAATTTACGCAGCTGACGACTTTAAATCAATCATGCAATTAATTGAAAGAGGCGAAAAAGAAAAAGCAGCTCAACAAATAGATCAATATCTTAAAACAAACCCGAATGATCCCCAGGTCATTTTTATTAAAGGGGTTGTAAATGCTGAGCTCGGAAAATATAACGAAGCTATCCAAGCATTTACTTATCTCACCGAAAAACATCCGAGCTTGCCTGAACCATTTAATAACTTAGCAGTACTTTATGCGGAATTAGGCGACTATGACAAGGCTCAAAAGGCACTTGAATCAGCTATAAAAACTCATCCTAGCTACGCAACTGCGCATGTTAACTTAGGTGATCTCTATACCAAACGCGCTACAGTCGCATATAACAAAGCTCTAGAAATTGACAGAACAAATGTGCAAGCTAAAACAAAATTATCTCTTATTAAAAAACTATTTAATGCAAATGATATTAAACCTCCGGTCGCACCGATTTCAACTCCAACTCAAGTGGCAGTTAATAGTGATGTCAATAAGAAGCCTGTAATAACTCAAGTAGCTCCCGCAAATCCACAGCCGCCAGCAGCCGTGCCAGCTTCAGCTTCCAATTCGCAGCCACTAAAAACTTTACCTCAGGAAATCCCTGCGGTTAAAAATAATGTGTCTAATATCGGCGAATCAGAGATTAATACTTTCATTACAGAATGGGCTGAAGCTTGGTCCTCAAAAAATATTAATGTTTATTTTACTAAATACTCTCCTAACTTCAAAACGCCTAATGGAGAAAGTTTTGCTGACTGGCAAGATTCAAGAAAAAATAGAATATTAGGTAAAGATATAATTACTGTGGAAGTATCGGAACCCAGAATAACAAGAAAAGGCGATAGTTTTGCTCAAGTAACTTTTAAGCAAAAATATATATCGAATAAATTAAGTCAGGTATCAAGCAAAACGCTTATCTTAAGAAAAGATGGCGCCGTATGGTTTATTGAGCAAGAGTACTCTGGCAAGCAATAACTAATGAAAACTTTCATCAACAATTTTCTACAAAAGGAATTTCGCTTTTTTTTAATCTTAATACTTCTTTTTAATATTGCCGAAGTTTCAAGTGAAGAAGTATTCATTTCAAATAAAAATTTCGATACTGCTGAATTAACCTACGAAACACCCGAAAAGATGCTTATAAAATCTTTAGTGGAGATTTCAGAAGGTAGGGTGGATTTAGCGCTTAAAACTATCGATAATCTTATTAAACAAACACCAAATTTTAAATTAGCCTACCTTATTCAAGGTGATTTGCTTTTAGCTCATGCAAAACAAATTAATGGTATTGGCGATGAGTCCAAAGGTGAAAAAAAAGAAGAAATTGAAAATTTTAAAAACGAAGCAAAAGTCAGAATTGAGAGATATCTCAATAGTCTTAATCTTCAAAATGAACCTAAAATTTTTGCTCAGCTAAATGAAAAAGAGAAATATCTTTTTTATGTCGACGCACCTAACTCTCGGCTTTATTTGTACGAAAATATCAATGGAAAACTCTCCTACAAAGATGATTATTATGCATCTATAGGCAAGAATGGGTTTGGCAAACAATATGAAGGCGATAAGAAAACACCCATAGGTGTTTATTTTACAGGGAAAAAAATCAAAGAATCACTATCGGATTTTTACGGGGATGCTGCCTACCCTTTAAGTTATCCAAATGAAATCGATAAAAAAAATAAACGAAATGGCTCAGGTATATGGCTTCATGGAACGCCAAAAACAACATACAACAGAGCGCCCTTAGCAAGCGATGGATGTATTGTATTAAGTAATCCTGATTTAATGAAGCTTTCCGCAATTTTAGATGGCAATAGAATTCCTATCGTCATTTCTTTTCGCTCATTAAAAGATTTAGAATCTAGTAATCATAGCTTGGATGAAAAAAAACTTTCTCTTATTAACGCAATAGAGGCTTGGAGAAAAAATTGGGAAGATCAAGATACTGAAACTTATCTAAAGTTTTACTCAAAAAACTTCTTTAGCGAAAAAGATAACTACGACAGTTGGGCTGAGAGAAAAAGAATAATCCAGGCTCAAAAATTTAAAGTTTCCATTGGTTTATCTGAAATTTCATTTTTTGATTATCCAAATACAGAAAATGAAATGGTTTTAGTAGATTTTATGCAGGACTATAAAAGCCCTACAATTAACAATAAAATGAATAAGAGACAGTATTGGATTAATGAAAATAATGAATGGAGAATTATGTATGAAGGCGGCGCTTAATTTAATCAAATTAATTTTTATTTTATTGTTATGCTCCCCATTAACATATGCAGCTGATCCAATTGTTGAATTTGAAACCAATCAGGGCAATTTTAAAATTGAACTTTATCCAGATAAGGCCCCAAAAACTGTAAGCAATTTCTTATACTACGTTGATAACGGTTTTTATAAAGAAACTATCTTTCATAGAGTTATTAGTAACTTTATGATTCAAGGAGGTGGATTTACCAGAGAAATGTCGGAAAAAAAGACGCAGCCTCCAATTGCTAATGAATCCAATAATGGATTAGTAAATAACGCAGGAACAGTTGCAATGGCCAGAACAAATGACCCTAACTCTGCTACGGCTCAATTTTTTATTAATCTTATTGACAATAATTTTTTAAACTATACAAGTCCCGAGTCAAGTTCTGTTGGTTATTGTGTTTTTGGCAAAATTATTGAGGGTATGAATGTGGTGCATAAAATTGGTCAATTGCCCACAGGCAACTCAAGAGGTTTTTCAGATGTGCCTATTAGGCCCGTCATAATTATTAATGTAAAACATATCAATTAATATTTTAATAAAGGAATCTAAGTGATTACACTCTCAACAAATTTAGGCAATATTGTTTTAGAACTTGACGCCGAGAAAGCGCCTGTTACCGTCGAAAACTTCTTAAGTTACGTAAAAAATGGTTTTTACAATGGCACAATTTTTCATAGAGTTATTGATGGATTTATGATTCAAGGTGGGGGATTTGATTCTTCAATGAAACAAAAGCCTACAAAAAAACCTATTAAAAATGAAGCGAATAATGGTCTAAAAAATAATAAATATACTATTGCAATGGCAAGAACCTCGATCCCTGATTCAGCTACAAGTCAATTCTTTATTAATGTAAGCAATAATGATTTTTTAAATTACCCAGGGCAAGATGGTTGGGGGTATTGTGTTTTTGGAAGGGTTACAGAAGGTACTGATGTAGTAGATAAAATTCAAAAAGTTGTAACAGGTAATTCAGGCGGCCATCAAGATGTTCCTCGTGAAGCTGTGACGATTCTTAATGTCACTATTGAGTAATATTGCCTAATCAAACTATATTTGTATCAGATATTCACTTGTGCAAAAGTCGGCCAAGTATTGCTGATGCTTTTATAAATTTTTTAAATAAAACAAATAATCAAGTCGACGCGCTTTACATACTTGGCGATCTTTTCGAATATTGGATAGGTGACGACTCAAAGCAACATGAAAATGTAATTCAAGCCATCAAGAAATTAACAGATCGACATATTCAGGTTTTTTTAATGCATGGCAACAGAGACTTCCTCATAGGATCAGAATTTGAAAAAAAAACAGGTGCTGTTTTATTAGATGATCCTACAGTCATTAAAATTTACGGCAAGAGAGTGCTCTTAGGGCACGGAGACTGTCTCTGCACTGATGATATCGAATATCAATCATTCAGAGATAAAATTAGAAGTGAATCATGGAAAAATGAATTTCTAAAAAAATCTCTTTCTGAACGAATTTTAATAGCTAATGAATTTAGAAAAGAAAGTGAATTAAATAAAAAAAATAAATCTTTGGAAATCATGGATGTTAATAATGAGGCAGTAAATCAAACCCTCATTGAGTTTAATTATCCAGATATTTTTATTCACGGACATACACACAGACCAAACCGTCATTCAATTAAGCTTGATGGTCATCAAATAGAGCGAATTGTTCTTGGCGATTGGTATGAGCAAGGAAGTTATTTGAGCTTTAATGCACACAGCATTGAAACTCATCAAGTCTAATTTTTAGAAAACTCTAAAAGTCTTCTTTTTTCTGCCACTTTATCCAATACGCCATTGATATATTTATATCCTTCAATGCCACCAAAAGTCTTCGCCAATTCAATACCTTCATTAATAATTACTTTATATGGAATGGCCTTATCATGTATAAGCTCATAAATTGAAATGCATAAGATTGAATGCTCTATAGGGCTTAATTTTTCAATAGGTCGATCAATAAAGCTTGAAATTTCACTATTTAATTGATCCAAATTGCTCATCACTCCATCAAAAAGATCCTGATAAAAAACTTCATCGGCCTTTAGGTAGTCTGGGTCATCTTTAATATCTTTTTTAATTTGATTAATATCAAATTGATTTAAGATGCCACGATAAATACTCTTCATCACAAGCTCTCTAGATTTACGCCTATTATTTACAAGCTTTTTTTTCTTTTTAATTGGCTGTGTTTCTAACATTGAACTGACTTTAATAAATGAATCATTTGTATGGCAACTTGGGCAGCCTCAGCACCTTTAAGCGAAGTCCGCTCCATAGCTTGCTCATCGTTCTCGGTAGTTAGTATTGCATTAACAATTGGCATACTAAATTCCAATTGAACATCCATAATTGATTTTGCTGAGTGATTTGCTACCACTTCAAAATGAAAAGTTTCTCCTCTTATCACAGCGCCCAATGCAATTAGCGCATCAAATTTTTTTGATTGCGCCATCTTTTTGAGAGCTAAAGGACTTTCTAAGGCACCAGGAACTTTTGCCAATACGATGCGATCATCTTTTACACCAAGCTTAAGAAGCTCATGATGACAGGCCTTAAGCAAAGCTTCGCCAACATGAGGGTTAAATTCTGACATCACAATACCAATGGAAAATGACTCTCCATTTGAATTTTTTACAATTTCTCTCAATTTATAAGTCCTATAGAATTACTTTTTAAATAAAAGATTATTTTAACTTACATGAGAGGTATCTTTAATTTTTATATGAATTAATGAAACAATATCCAGGCCTTTTGTATAGTGCTCCATATCCCATAAGAGATAGGTATACCAACGGCTGACCAGGCAAGTAAAGTAATCAATGGTGTTTTTTCGGCTTTTCCAATCACTTCTTTTGCTGATATAAATTTCTCATGTGCTAATTTTTTTTCAATTAATAACTCTTTGTCAGTCATAAAGAATTTTTTAGCGACAGGCCTCACCATAAGATTCGCGATAAATCCGACAGCAAGCATTATTGCCAATATATAAAAGATAGGTGCGTAAATTTCTGCAAAAGGGACTTGTGCTTCGAGCCTCATATCATGCATATAATTTACAATTACAGGTCCCAAGATCCCGGCGGTTGACCAAGCCGTTAAGATTCTTCCGTGAATTGCACCTACAAATTGAGTACCAAATATATCAGCCAAATAAGCAGGTATTGTTGCAAATCCTCCACCATACATAGAGGCAATAATACAAAAACATGCCGCAAAAAGCGCTAATGATTTTGATCCAGCCATATAGGATGCGGTGACATACATCAAAATACCAAGCGTAAAAAATAGAATATAAGTGAACTTTCTTCCTAACTTATCTGAAATACTGGCCCAGAAAAAACGGCCAAAAATATTAAATAAGGAAATTAATCCGACAAATCCAGCACCTACAGCAGCTGAAAGCGCTAATAAAGATTCATCTTTTTTAAGATCTACGAAACCCAGATCTGCATGGCCAATTAAAGCGCCACCAAACGTCTCTTGAAGCATAGGCGCTGCTGCCCCAATGATGCCAATGCCTGCTGATACATTCATACAAAGCACTGTCCATAAAAACCAAAACTGTGGGGTTTTATGTGCCTTATTTAAATGTATATGATTACCCGCAATCATATTGTTACTTTTGTTTATAGGTGGTTGCCATCCTGCTGGCTTCCATCCTGATGGTGGTACGCGATAACCTAAGGAACCTGAAATCATAAAAAAGCTATAAATAATGGCTAACACTACAAATGTTTGCCAAATGCCTGGTTGAACAATGCCATTAGCTTCTGCGGAAAATTTTGTCATTAAGGCTGTGGCGAGCGGAGAGCCTATCATAGCGCCTCCCCCAAAACCCATAATGGCCATACCAGTTGCCATACCTCTTTTATCTGGGAACCATTTAATGAGCGTAGAGACAGGGGAAATATATCCTAAGCCTAAACCTATTCCTCCAATGACGCCGCTTCCAAGCCACAACATCCAAAGTTGATGTGTATAGATACCAAATGCAGAAAGTAATAACCCCCCACACCAGCAAAAAGTAGATACAAGGCCTGCTTTCCTAGGGCCAGCTCGTTCTAACCAGCTTCCCCAGAGTGCTGCGGAACACCCTAAAAGAACAAAAAATAAGGTGTACATCCATCCTAAATCAAATTGAGTCCAGTTACAGTCGGTAGCAGTTAAAGCTCGAAGTGTTCCATGGAGCTTATCTGCAAAAGTTGTTGCCCCAGCAGAGCAAGCAGCCAAAGGTTTTCCATTGCCGCCTGTTAATACATTTCCCAGAGGCTTCCAAAAAACACTGAATCCATATGCCATACCTATTGAAAGGTGAATGGCTAATGCAGCAGGTGGAACCAACCAACGATTATAGGAAGCTTTAGCAGTGATATATTCTTTTGAAAAAAAGTTGGGCATACACATTCTCCGAAAATCAATCAATATTAAATTAATCATAAAAAAATATTATCTAATTCTTTATGGATAAGATAATGTCATTAAAATGTCATATTAATGTCATACGATCATAATCAATCTATTAATATTAAGAAACTATGAAAGCAAATATATTGATCGTTGAAGATGAAAGCCCCATTCTTGAGCTTTTAGCCCTCAATATTTCTCAAGCGGGCTACAACCCTTTAAGAGCAATAAGTGCTGAGCATGCAGAAAAACTGATTAGTGAGGCACTTCCCGATATTATTTTGCTTGATTGGATGTTGCCCGGCATGTCAGGTATAGACTTTGCAAAAAAATTACGCAGTAATGCTTTAACAAAGACAATCCCTATTATCATGTTAACTGCTCGAAGTGATGAGCTAGATAAAGTCAAAGGCTTGGAAGTTGGTGCTGATGACTATATTACAAAACCTTATAGTCCTCGTGAACTCAATGCTCGAATCAAAGCTGTTCTCAGAAGAAAAGCTCCTGAGCTTACTGAAGATCTTTTAAAAATTAATGGTCTAGAATTGGATCCAGTATCCCACCGGGTGACTGGAAATAATAAACCATTGGAAATGGGTCCAACAGAATTTAGACTCCTCCATTTTTTTATGAGTAACCCGGAAAGAGTTTACTCAAGAAGTCAGCTATTAGATAAAGTTTGGGGAAGTCAAATTTTCATTGAGGATCGAACGGTAGATGTTCATATTAGAAGACTAAGAAATATTCTTGCTCAATCTCAGCATGAAAATTTAATACAAACCATTCGTGGCTCAGGTTATAGATTCTCTACAAAATAGAATTTACCTGGATCACTTTCAACTATTACTCGCTATAATACTCGTACGTCTTTAATGAGAAAAAACATTGCAAGATATCCGTTGGAATACTTTTTGGGTTTTATTACTTGTATCTTTTTTATCTCTAATATTTTGGGGATTTAAAAGCTTAGAAGTTGCTTTATTTTCTTTCATTTTATGCATACTTGTTTATTTACTTTCTCATGTCTATTGGATTTATCGACTAAACAAATGGCTTAAAAATCGAAATTTATCGACCATTCCTAATGGATCCGGTATATGGGAAGAAATTTTTGCAATACTTTATCGAGAATATAGAAAACAAAAAAAGAGTAAATCTGAGCTTACGACTACGCTAGGTAGATTTATGACTGCTGCCGAAGCTATTCCTGATGGCATAATTGCATTAAATCAAAATAATGAAATTGAATGGTGCAACAAACCTTCTGAAAAAATGCTTGATATTCAGCTAGCTAAGGATATCAATCAACCTATTAATTATTTATTACGTGAAACGAGGTTTACTGAATATCTCAATGATAACAAATACGACGGTACGCTTAAGTTAATTTCATGGCGAAATTCAGGCAGATCATTCGAGATACTTCTAGTTCCCTTTGGTGTAAGTCAAAAACTGCTTATCTGCAGAGACATTACACAAATTGAAAAAAATGATTCTATTAAACGCGATTTTATTGCAAATGTTTCGCATGAGTTAAAAACACCATTGACTGTAATTATTGGATTTTTAGAAACACTTTCTGACATGAAAAATGAATTCAATGCAAAAACGCTCCCTTATCTCCAAATGATGCTTGAGCAGTCGGATCGAATGAAAAAATTAGTTGAAGATTTGCTTCAGCTTTCATCCATAGAATCTAACGCAGCACCTGCAGAAAAAAAAGAAATAGACATGACTAAACTCTTCAAAAAGCTAAAAAAAGATTCTGAATTTTTATCAAGAAAATCACATAAAATTAATATGTCCATCAATAAAAATATCGCTTTATTAGGGCATGAAAAAGAAATTTATAGCGCCTTTCTAAACCTTATTAGCAATGCTATACGTTATACCAAAAAGGGCGGCAATATCAATGCAATATGGGATATTAAAGATCAAAAACCTTTCTTTGAAGTACAAGATTCAGGTATAGGTATTGATGAAAAATTAATTCCAAGGCTTACAGAACGCTTCTTCAGAATAGATGCTGATCGAAGTCGAAATTCAGGTGGCACTGGATTAGGTTTGTCTATTGTTAAGCACATATGTATTCGACATCAAGCCCAAATAGAAATTTATAGTCAAATAGGCAAAGGCAGCCAATTTAAAATAATCTTTCCGCAAGAGAGATTGTCCTTAAAAAAAATAAATGAAAAAGAATAAATTTTATTGCATATTTTTTTATTTGTTATTATCCATCTTCTGCGTAATTCAAAATTCAAGCGCTAAAGAAATAGTGGAACCAGATAGACAATCTGGAAATCAATTTGGTAAAACTGATTTTGATCGCATGGCTGACCATGAAATTAGAGAGAATATCCAAAGCTTACAAACGCTCATGATTAAGCTTTATAAAAGGAATCCTTCGGAGTTAAAGAAGAGCACCTCAGATGATGTGGAAAAGATGGTTAATTGGGTTTTCAATGGCAATCATAACTGGAATTTTGATGCCATAAATAATGCTCAAAGCACTGATGCAATCTACCTCGCTTTTAACGAAGAATATAAAGGTGATCGTGTCCTTCCTTTTATTGTAGGTATTTACACAATGCTTATAAAAGCTCATGGAGGCAAAAAAGAATTCTATTTATTTGACTCCATTGATCCTCAGCTTTTATATAACACATCTCGCAATATTGAAATGGCAGTCTGGAAACTTTCTAATTCTAAAAATAGCTCTGGAAAACCTTTCTTACTTACGAATGAATTAACTGGAAAAGAAAATAACTTATCCTTTGAGCGAGAGTTTGGAAAAATTATTGGCAGAACGGATTTTCTTGCTTTTACGCTTTCAGAAAAAATGGAGCGAAGCATTACAAAAATTATTCAAAATTTAGCTACTGGTCTATTAATACCAATTTAAAAGCTATAAAAGTATTTTTTCAATTCCACCTTTGGTTGAGCTTTCTACATAATTTTGCACCCAATTAGTGCCTAGAAGATTCTTCGCTAATTCAACAACTATATAATCCGCTGTTGTATTTGTTTCTTCTCCATAACGAGCTAATCCCTGCAAGCAAGAGGGGCAAGAAGTAAGAATTTTAACTTCACCTAATGACCCTAGTTGATCAATGCCCATTTTTTGAATGCCTTTTTCAATTTCTTCTTGTTTTCTCTTTTTTACTTGCGTTGCAATATCTGGTCTACCGACAGCAAAAGTTCCGGATTCACCGCAGCAACGATCATTTAAAGGCACATCTGTATTCATCAACGTATTAGTAACTTTAGTAGGCGCATATGTTTTCATTGGACTATGGCAAGGATCATGGTACATATATCTTGTACCAGATACACCTTCCATTTTTATCCCTTTTTCCATAAGGTATTCATGGATATCTAATAACCTGCAGCCAGGAAATATTTTTTCAAATTCATATTTTTGTAATTGATCCATGCAAGTGCCGCAAGAAACAATCACTGTTTTAATATCTAAATAGTTAAGTGTGTTTGCTACTCTGTGAAATTGAACGCGATTATCTGAAGTTATTTTTTGGCCTTTGTCATGATTACCAGTTGACGTTTGTGGGTAGCCGCAGCATAAATATCCTGGCGGCAGAACAGTAATGGCTCCAACTTCATATAACATCGCCTGCGTCGCTAATCCTACTTGGGAAAAAAGTCTTTCGGATCCACATCCAGGGAAATAGAATACTGCCTCAGAATCTTCATTAATTTTTTGCAGATTTCGAATCACAGGAACAACTTTGTCATCCTCAATGCCAAGGAGGGCTCTTGAGGTTTTAGTAGGCATATTTTTAGGCATAGGCCTATTTAAGAAATGAACAATCTGAGACTTGATTGGAGCCTTGCCAATTGTTGAAGGTGGATTTTTTTTAAAGAAATTAATACTACCCATTTTTTTCAATAAATTGTGTCCGGCTCTTTGAGCTTTGTAGCCAAAATCAACCATCAAAGTTCTCATGATTTTAATGGTGACAGGATCCTTCATATTTAAGTAACTCATAGCCAATGCAGTACCCGGACTAAAATGACGCTTGCCTTGCTCTCTTAAAAAGTTTCTCATTGCAATTGAAACATCACCAAAATCAATATCTACAGGGCATGGATTTAAGCATTTATGGCAGACCGTGCAATGATCAGCGACATCATTGAACTCATCAAAATGTTTAAGAGAAATGCCACGCCTTGTTTGCTCTTCATATAGAAATGCTTCGATAAGAAGAGAGGTTGCTAAAATTTTATTTCTTGGGCTATAAAGCAAATTAGAGCGCGGAACATGAGTTGTACACACGGGCTTACACTTACCACAACGCAGACAATCACTAATTGAATCTGCTATTTCTCCAACAGCGGACTGTTCCATAATGATCGATTCTTGTTCTAATAGTCCAAAACTTGGTGTATAAGCATTTTCTAAACCAGATCCTGGAAGTAGTTTGCCTTTATTAAAATGCCCGAAAGGATCTACTTTATTTTTATATTTCTCAAATACTTCAATTGTACTTTCGTCTAAAAATTCCATTTTGGTAATACCAATACCATGTTCACCAGAAATGACGCCATTAAGACTTCTAGCTAAAGCCATTACTCTTACGACTGCTTCATGAGCCTCATGCATCATATGGTAATCGTCTGAATTGACTGGGATGTTAGTATGGATATTACCGTCTCCAGCATGCATATGAAGCGCTATAAATACTCTGCTCTTTAAAGTATTTTTATGTATTTGATCCAACTTAAGCAAGAGGCTTTGATACTCTCTTCCGCTAAAAATTTCATGGAGCGGCTCTTTGAGCTCTTTTTTCCATGAAATTCTTAATTCATAAGATTGAAGCGCTCTAAATATATTTTCATACTTATTTTCAATATCATTATGTCTTTCAAGAAGGGTTGAAAGTGGGCTATCCAAATTATCGAGCATTTGGCCCCATTTTTCTCTCAATCTATGAATCAACTCAATACTCATTTTTTGCTTAACTTGATTAAGCTCTGGATCTGAATTTAAGCCTTCTTCTTCATAAAGAAATTTATCATGCTCAATAAACGTTTCTAAGTCATCTAAGAGTTTTAATTTGTTTTTAATAGAAAGTTCAATATTAATTCTTTCAATACCATCAGAATATTCGCCAAGTTTTGGGAGTGGAATGACGACGTCCTCATTAATCTTGAACGCATTGGTGTGTTTTGCAATGGCTGCTGTTCTTGCGCGATCAAGCCAGAAACGTTTTCTTGCATCCGCTGAAACCGCTATAAAACCCTCACCATCTCTCAAATTAGCAATCTGGACTATTTGAGAAGCGGATAACCCTACAGCATCTTCATCATCACTTGCAATATCAGCAATTAAGACCATGCGAGGACGTTCTTGTCTCGCTGCTTTAGTGCTATACCCAACCGCCTTAATATAACGTTCATCCATATGCTCTAGCCCAGCTAAAAGCGTATTATCAGATTGATCTAAATAATCTTTGATTTCGACAATTGCAGGAACTGCGTGAGATACGTTTCCAAAAAATTCTAAGCATACAGTCCTTATATATTTAGGCATTTTATGAAGAATAAAAGTACCAGATGTGATGAGGCCATCACATCCTTCTTTTTGAACGCCTGGTAGACCACTCAAAAATTTATCAGTCACATCTTTGCCTAATCCAATCTTTCTAAAACTGCTTCCTGGAATTTCTAAAATCTCTGGTTCATTAATCAGGTCATTACCATTCGGTGTATAATGGCTAATTTTAAAACGCACTAAATCAACATCGTGAATTTTGCCAAGATTGTGATCTAGTCTCTCAATCTCAATCCAATTACCATTAGGATCAACCATCTTCCAAGAGGCTAAATTATCTAAAGCTGTTCCCCAAAGTACTGCTTTCTTACCGCCAGCATTCACAGCAATATTTCCACCAATACAACATGCATCTGCAGATGTTGGATCGCAAGCAAATTCAAGTCCGCTTTCTGTTGCCATTTCCATCGCACGCTTTGTAACAACACCAGCACCGCATTTGAGTACAGGCACTCGTTCGCTGACACCGGGTAAATTTTGATATTCGACGTTACTAATATCATCAAGCTTTTCAGTATTAATAACTACCGAGAATGGAGTTAGTGGTATAGCGCCACCGGTATAACCTGTTCCACCTCCTCTTGGAATAATAGTTAATTCAAGGTCAATACATGCTTTGACAATGTATGCTATTTCTTCTTCGTGATCTGGGTTTATCACAACAAATGGATATTCAACTCTCCAATCTGTTGCATCAGTGACATGAGATACTCTTGCTAACCCATCAAATTGAATATTATCTTTTTTGGTAAATTTCTTTAATTTAGAAAAAATCTTTCTTCTAAGTTTTTTAAATAACTTAAAATCGTTTTCGAAAGTCTTCACAGCTTTATTAGCCGCTTCAGCGAGTTCCATAACTTTCGCATTTCCAGAACTCCGTTCTTCAATGGAATGAATACGGTGATACATGGCATCCACTAATGCTTGAAGTCTCTTTGGGTTCTCTGAGAGATCATCCTGAAGATAGGGATTTCTATTGACCACCCACAAGTCACCTAGGACTTCAAAGAGCATTCGTGCAGATCGACCTGTTTTTCTCTCGTCTCTTAGTTCATTTAAGATGTTCCAGATATTTTCACCTAGAAATCGGATAACAATTTCTCGGTCTGAAAACGAAGTATAGTTATATGGTATTTCACGCAATCGATTGATTGGAAATGGTTGAGTTTTAAAAATAGATTTGAGTATTGGGGCGTTCATTTAAATGTATTTACTTTAACCGTGAGCATAACATGTAGGAGAATTGCTAACAACGTTATAAGCCTTATGGTAATTGAACTTTAGGCAAAAAATTCAGCTAGAATATAGGCTTAATTGACTCAATTAGGATAACCTTGCTATATGTGTTTTTTGAACCCAATGACTTCAATTAAGTTCAGATTAATTAATCAGAATTAACCAAATGCTCTGGATAAAAACCTTACATATCGTATTTATGGTGACCTGGTTTGCTGGGCTTTTTTATTTACCAAGGCTCTTTGTTTATCATGCAATGAGTAAAGATAAAATTAGTCACGAAAGATTCATAATCATGGAAAGAAAGCTATTTTTTGGCATCATGACGCCTGGGGCTTTCCTAACCATATTTTTTGGAGGATGGCTCTGGAAGCTCGACGGTATTACTGAGCAATGGCTTAAAATTAAAGTGAGCCTCGTCATGTTATTACTCATCTATCATTATTTATGCTTTAAATATCTTATTGATTTTAAGAATAATAAAAATAAGCATACTCATATATATTTTCGATGGTTCAATGAAGTACCTGTATTAGCTCTTATTGCCATAATTTACCTTGTAGAATTTAAACCCACATGAGTATTTTAATCTGTGGCTCATTGGCTTTCGATACCATCATGGTATTCAAAGACCAATTTAAAAATCATATCTTGCCTGAAAGTATTCATAAATTAAGTGTGGCTTTTTACGTTCCAGAGCTTAGAAAAGAATTTGGGGGTACTGCAGGAAATATTGCCTACAATCTTAAACTTCTTGATGAAAATCCTCTTGTCATGGCAACAGTAGGTAATGATTTTTCAATTTATTTTGACTGGCTTAATCAAAATGATATTAATACTAAATATATCAAAGAAATTAAAACTCTATATACAGCTCAGGCCTACATCACAACTGACTTGAGTGATAATCAAATCACTGCATTTCATCCAGGCGCTATGTTGGAATCTCATCAAAATAAAATTAAAGGAACTAAAGGTGTATGCTTAGCTATTATTGCTCCAGATGGCAAAGATGGCATGATGAATCATGCAAAAGAATGTAAGTCGCTTAATATCCCCTTTATATTTGATCCTGGACAAGGCTTGCCAATGTTTAATCGCGAAGAACTTTTAGTGTTTATTGGTGATGCTACTTATATTGTAGTGAATGATTACGAAGCTACTCTTTTGTCTAAGAAAACCTCTCTCTGTTTAGAAGAAATTTCTAAAAAAGTAGAGGCTCTAATTGTCACAAAGGGCGCTGAAGGTTCGATCATTTATGCTAATAACAAAACATATATCATCGATCCTATTAAAGTTGAAGCCCCTGTTGATCCAACTGGGTGTGGCGATGCTTATCGTGCAGGCTTGCTTTATGGAATTTCTAAAAAATGGGATTGGCAGTCAATAGGTCGTTTAGCATCCGTGATGGGGTCTATTAAAATTCAAAATAAAGGCGGTCAAAATCATCGTCCAACCCGAGATGATATCGAAAAAATTTACACAAAAAAGTTGGTTGAGGAGAACAGCTAATTAAATATCTTTTGAGTTGGTTTTTACTGAGAATACTGATTTGTCATCCAGTCTTAAGGCTGTTAAAGTTCGACCCCAAACACATCCTGTATCAATTGCAAAAATATCTCCTCTTGTCATAAGACCAAGGGCTGACCAATGGCCGCAAATAATCGGACTATCCTTGGTTTTTCGTTTAGAAAAATCAAACCAAGGTTTTAATTTTTTGGGCATGTTTTTTAGCTCCCCCTTGTAAGTAAAATCAATAGCTCCGTCTGAATTTAAAGCTCTAAGTCTCGTTGTTGCATTAATAATGATTCTAGCTCTATCATTTTTATTTAAAGTGCTCGACCATTTATCTGGCTTATTACCATACATGGAAGACAAAAATTCTATATATTTTTTACTACGGAGTTGAGTGCTTACTTCTTTTGAGAATTTGAGAGTATTCTCAACAGTCCACTGAGGCATTACACCTGCATGAACCATTAAGTATTTTTTTTCATAATGTGCTAAAGGTAGGGATCTTAACCATTCAAAAAGTAAATCTGAGTCTTTTGCTTTAAGAAGGGAAGACAAAGTATCTTCATCACCAGGCTCAATGATCTTGTATTTAATAGCTAACGCGTGAAGATCGTGATTGCCAAGGACAGCAGTCACTGAGGATTTATTTTTGTAGCACCATCTTACAATTTCTAATGACCCCTTGCCACGATTTACTAAATCACCAACGAGCCAAAGCTTATCTCTGCCGCGTTTAAATTTAATTTTTTTTAGTAGGTCTAGAAAAGAATAGTAGCAACCTTGAATATCACCAATTGCGTAAATTGCCATGAATAATTATTTTTTAAAGTTAGCACCTGATGAATTTGACATATATAAGACCGCACTTGCAACTTCATTGTCAGATAAAGATGCATTACCACCTTTCGCTGGCATAGAGCGAATTCCTTTAATAGCATGCTGAACAAGTAATTCATAACCTTGAGCTATTCTTGGAGCCCAAGCTTGAATATCACCAAATTTTGGGGCATTAAGCATGCCAGCCTGATGGCACACTGAACAAACAGCTTTATAGACATCTTCTCCTGGTTTCCCCCCCAGAACCGATCCCTCTGGAGTAGCCTGAGCTAAAACTACCTGAGCCACTGGTTGAATATTTTCTTTAATTTTACTTTCTGCCATAACATTAGAACTAGTGTCGCTCTTAAAATCATAGGTCAGGAACGAAATGAATAAAATCCCTCCAACCATTGACCCTAAAATAATTCCTATTAATTCAAATAACCCATTTTGTTCTTTTTCTAATTTCATTTAATTATCCTTTGATAGTCTTAATAAAGAGTAAATTTAAAATAATGGTCAACTAACATCGCAGAAAAAATTAGACTTAAATAAAGAATAGAGTATCTGAATGTTTTCATAGACAACCGATCTGAGTAATTTTTGTATAACATAATTACATAGTATAAGAAAAAAGCATTAAGAATAGTGGCACAAATTAAATAAATAAGTCCACTCATGCCAAGACTAAATGGAGACATCGTAACAATAATCAAAATGATTGTATAAAGAACGATTTGTAGTAACGTAAAAGACTGGCCATGTGTCACAGGTAACATTGGTATACCAACCTTTGCATAATCATTTCTGCGATAAAGCGCTAACGCCCAGAAGTGAGGTGGTGTCCAGCAGAAAATAATTAAAAATAACACTAATGCCTCCGGCCCGACATTATTATTAACAGCTGCCCATCCCAGAATTGGGGGCATAGCGCCAGAAGCTCCACCAATCACAATATTCATAGGAGTTGCAGGTTTTAGAAAAATTGTGTAAATCACAGAATAGGAAAAGAAAGTTGCGAGAGTAAGCCACATCGTTAGTGAATTCACATAATAATTAAGAATTATTAAACCAAAACTGCCAAAAATAGTTGCATAGACTAAAGTTTTTTTAGATGAGATATGTCCTGTTCCTATAGGTCTTGCTTTTGTCCTTGCCATTATGGCATCTATCTTTTGCTCAATTAAGCAATTAAACGCCGCTGCCGCGCAGGAAACAAAACCAATGCCAAGAATAGAACTTAATAGAAGATTATATGGGACCATTCCTGGAGTAGATAAAAACATTCCAATCACGGCAGTAAAAACAATAAGTGTGTTAACTCGTAATTTGCAAAGAACTAAAAAATTATTAAAGTCAGTTTTAAAATTCAAAATATTACTTCTAGAAATACTTCTCAGTATGTCGCTTTTTTAATTTTTGTATTTATTACTGTAATGGTGATAACCAATAAAGCAGCTATTAAATTATGACTAACAGCTAAAACCACAGGGAGATGAAGCATCAAGTTTGCAATCCCTATAATAAATTGAGCTGTGAGTAAACCCAATAGTAGCATTGACTCAAATCTCAATTGTTTATATTTCATTAATGCTATTGACAAGTAGCTGAAAAAAATAATCAGAGTTATAGCTCCCAGTCTATGCACCCACTGGATTGCCTGAAGGGCATCAATAGTAATTGGCGCTCCTTCAAAAGTTTGACCTAAATTTCTAAATATATTAAATCCGTTCTTAAAGTCCATGTTCGGTATCCATTGATCATGGCAGGTTGGAAAATCTGTGCAAGCCAAACCAGCATAATTGGTACTAGTCCAGCCCCCTAAAAAGATTTGAATAAAGATTAGAATAAGACTAAATCTTGTCATATAAAAAATTATGCTCTTCTTTAAAGCAAATTTTGAATTTCTGTATAAATGTTCGTAACTTATATAGGTAAGTATAGCTAAAGTTGTCATGCCACCTATTAGATGAGCACTTACAATGATAGGCTTCAGTAAAAGGGTAACTGTAAGCATCCCTAACATAGCCTGAAAAAATACAATAGCCAATAGGCTGTATGGAATAAAAATGTTTACTTTTAAAGAATTTTTATTTTTGTGGGCTAAGATACCGATTGTGAGAATTAAAAACCCTAATATTCCCGCCAAATATCTATGAACCATTTCTTTCCAAGCTTTACCATTATCTATAATTTGATCCGGAAAAGTTTGCAGAGCTTTTTCAATCTCCATTTGACTTTGCGGGACAGTCAGTGTCCCATAGCAACCTGGCCAATCTGGGCAACCTAAACCAGCGTCTGAAAGTCTTACATAAGCACCTAAAACAATTAAACAAAAAGCGATAATTGTTGTGAATAAAGTAATTTTTTTAAAAAGAAGCATATTTAAATTTCTATAAATTTATTTAAATTTCGATTAGACTCATATGAAAAAATTCAATTACTATGCAAAATTATAACATTTACCCTATTCGGGCAAAAAAAACTCTCTGGCTAATACTCGTTTTATTACCTCTTTTAATTTTATTTTTTTTATCATTAGCCACAAATAAGAAAGTTCCTGAAATTACAGTTACTTCAATTACTGGCGAAACAATTGAGCTTTATCAAGAGAAAAATAAATTCACAATCATCAATTTTTGGGCAACTGATTGCCCAGGTTGTATCAAAGAAATGCCAAGTCTTGTTGCCTTATACAATCAATTCAAGGGGCAAGGCCTACAAATTATTGCTGTATCTATGAGTTACGACCCCCCCAACCAGGTCTTAAATTTTACTCAAAAGAATAATATTCCTTTTCCTGTTGTATTAGATCTTGATAGTAATATTGCTCGATCATTTGAAAACGTTCGCCTCACTCCGACGTCGATACTAATTGATAAAAACGGAAAAATTATCGATAAAGTTATAGGGGAGTTAAATTTTAATAAATTGAATGTTCTTTTGAAAGAGCATCTGGATTCTAAATTACTTTGATATTCTTATTAAGCGCTCTATATCTTTAATTATTCCGGATGGATTTGTTCCTTTTTTATACTGCATCATCAAATTGCCATAAGGATCGATCAAATAGATAGACTCATTTTGAAAGTCTGCTTGGGATCTGAATAAATTACTTAGTCTGCTTAAATCACTGTCATCTTTTAATACAAGTTGTCCTTGGCTTAATTTAATTTGCTGAAGTGACATTAAGTCTCTACTCTTGACTATGGCCAGCCTTTGAATTTTGTCAGCATCTTTACCTAATGCAAGCCAAATCTGTCTCAATTCATATAATTGGTATTCGCATGAGTTATCACATTTATTTTCAATAAAAGAGACTAATGTCCATTTGCCAGTTAATTCATAGATTTTACCACTCACTGGCTCAACTAATTTAGAATTACCAATCTGAATGATTGGGCGAATCAAAAGCCCATGTTCCACTCCCTTTGAATCCATTTTAAAGTCTGTAAAAAAAACCAAATACCATGCGTAAATCACTGGCATAAAAAATAATAAGATAATACCAATTAGTTTTAACCGTGATTTAAATATATGATTTATAGTCATTTCTTTTGTGCACCCAGTCTTATAAAAATAATAAGAATAGTAAGTGCCATCGCAAACCACTGAAAAGCATAGCCATAATTTTTATCACTATCTGGAACTGGAATACCTGAGTCTAAAATATAAGACTTATCAAAAATTGGTTTTTTGAGTTTTACTTCATAACTCACTAAATCTTTGCTTATTAGCGAGTTTAAAATGTCATAATCCATCTTTTGCAGCCTAAAAGATGACTCATTTAATTTTTCAGTTTCAATTTTCCCCAGTGAAATACCAGAAGAGGGGGCTTGACTTACCTCACCTTCAATTGTTTGTATCTCTTTGATAGGGGCTATATCAGGAATATCTTTTCTTGAATTAACTAGAGGGTACCAGCCTCTATTAATTAAGATAATTCGATTAGAATTTAAAATCTTAAAAGGAGTATAAATAATAAAGCCTGCTTTTTTTTCGCGAATTTGGTTATCTAAAATAATGTTTTTATCATTTAAAAATTCCCCAGTTAGAGTTACCCGATGCCAAATAATATCCTTTATTGGGGTTTGGACAGTTTCTTTATTCAACTCTATTGGTGGCTGATGTTGTCTTTCAACAAATGCCATATTAATTATCTTTTTTTGATCGGCACGATCCATTTGCCAAAAACCTAATTTGATAAAAAGAGTAAAAAATATTATAAATACCAGGCTAGGTAATAATTTATAATTAAAACTAATGTTATAAATTGAAAATTTCAAAATTTTATCAGGACAAAGTTAAATATGAGCCAAGAATTATTTTTTAAGATTCTAGTAATTACAATTTTATTATGTATATTGTTATCTCTCTCAGGAGGACTATTTTTTCTAATCAAAGATAAAAAAAAATCTAACAAAATGGTAACTTCATTATCTTTGAGAGTTGGACTTTCTATAATTTTATTTTTTTTACTCTTCTACGGATTTTATTCAGGCCTAATTCAACCTCATGGTATCTAAAATAAAAAAGCGCTAATTTTTATAGCGCTTTATTTACTCAGTTTAGGAATTTATAACCAATAAACAAATATAAATAACCCAAGCCAGACTACATCTACAAAATGCCAGTACCATGCCACTGCTTCAAAAGCAAAGTGATCACTTTTAGTAAAATGGCCTTTAATAGATCTAAATAATATAACTGCCAACATGACAGCGCCCATTGTTACATGAAATCCGTGAAATCCTGTCAGCATAAAAAATGTCGATCCATAAATACCTGAACTTAGCTTTAAACTTAATTCAGAATATGCATGGTGATATTCTCCCGCTTGAAAGTAAACAAATACAGCACCCAATGCAACTGTAGCTGCAAGCCAAGCAGAAAGTTGCAGCCTTTGTCCTTTTTTTAAAGCCCAGTGGGCAAGAGTAACTGTCGCCCCACTTGTTAATAGAATTAATGTATTAAGTGCAGGAACCCCAAATGCTGGGATAGTTTCTTTATGTTGAGTAAAATTAGCAGGGTTGGGCATTACAGCCATGGGCCAGGAAGCTTTGAAAGCAGGCCACAAAAATTCATGGGTTACAACACCATGACCCTCCCCCCCAAGCCATGGCACTGATAAAACTCTAGCATAAAAAAGAGCGCCAAAAAAAGCGGCAAAAAACATTACTTCAGACAAGATAAACCAGCCCATACCCATTCTGAAACTCACATCAACTTGTTTGTTATAGTAACCAGCTAAGCTTTCACTTATAACATTTGAAAACCAACCAAAGAACATGTAAATGATTCCAAGAATCCCTAGTAGTAAAACATATTTACCGTTGGGTGATTGATTAAGCATCATTGCACCACCAATAAAAGAGGTGAATAGAACTAGGGAGGCTACTATCGGCCATTTACTTAATTCAGGAACAAAATAAATATCTTTGCTTGCCATATGATTCCTCGTTAACGATCAATAATTAATTAATACTTCTTACTAACTTATTTTTTTATTATCTTTCACAGCTTTAAAAAAAGTATATGAAAGAGTGAGTGATTCAACACCTTTGGGTAAATCTCTATCCAATTCGAAGCGAACTGTAAGTTTTTTTTGCTCGCCTGGTTTTAAAACTTGATTTCTGAAACAAAAACATTCGGACTTTTTTAAATATAAGGAAGCAATTTGCGGAGAAACGCTTGGTATGGCCTGACCCACAATTTCTTCATTAATCATATTTTCTACAGTATAAGTGACTGAATAAAATTTACCTGGATTAACTTTTAAAAACTTTTGATCAGCTTTTAATTTCCAAGCTAGATTACCATTTATATTTGAATCAAAGTGAATAGTCACAAGCCTTTGATTATCAGTAATTAACTGTTTTGCTTCCTCATTGTAAATACGACCAGTTTTACCATTTAGGCCAGTAACCTCACAAAAGACGTCATAAAGAGGCACAAGGGCATAACCAAAGCCAAACATTATTAGGGTAAACAAAGATAAAAGAACAGAAGTTCGTTTAATACTTCGCACTTTAATCATTTAATATTGCTTAAAATAAATCCCACATAAAAAGAGATCGCAATAAAACCAAGTAGTATCGCTAAACGCTGATTTCTTTTTTTTAATTCTGAATCACTGTCATCAAATTTCTTTTTTGACATCAATATTCCATTAATGCTTTAGTGACTTTGGGTGGTTTACTAAATGAATGATAAGGAGGTGGAGAACTAAGAGTCCACTCTAAACCTCTTGCACCGTCCCATACTTGACCCGTCGCTTTTTTTCCACCTAAAACACATTTAACAACGATATACACAAATAAAAGTTGCGAAATTCCATAAGCAAAACCGCCAAGACTTGAAATCATATTAAAGTCCGCAAACTGAACACTATAGTCAGGTATTCTCCTTGGCATTCCGGCTAAACCTAAGAAATGCTGGGGGAAGAAGAGCACATTTGCAGAAATTGCAGAAGCCCAAAAATGTATTTTACCTAACTTTTCATCATACATATTGCCAGTCCACTTGGGGAGCCAGTAATATGCCGACGCCATGAGAGCAAATATTGCGCCAGTTAATAAGACATAATGGAAGTGAGCTACAACAAAATAGGTATCATGATATTGGAAGTCGACTGGGGTAATGCCTAGCATCAGACCTGAAAATCCTCCAATAGTAAATAAAACAACAAATGCTAAAGCAAAAAGCATAGGTGCCTCAAAGGTCATAGCACCTTTCCACATTGTCGCGATCCAGTTAAAGACTTTCACGCCAGTGGGAACAGCTATTAACATGGTGGCATACATGAAAAATAATTCGCCATTGATAGGAAGTCCGACTGTAAACATGTGATGAGCCCAGACAAAGAAAGAAAGTATAGCAATTGAGGCTGTTGCATATACCATAGATGCATACCCAAAAAGTGGTTTTCGAGCAAAAGTCGGTATGATCTGAGAAATTATTCCAAATGCAGGAAGAGCAAGAATATATACCTCAGGGTGTCCAAAGAACCAGAAAATATGTTGAAATAAAACCGGATCACCACCTCCGGCAGCGCTAAAGAAGCTTGTACCAAAATATTTATCAGTTAATAACATTGTCACGGCACCAGCTAAAACTGGCAATGAAGCAATAAGCAAAAAGGCTGTTATAACCCATGTCCATACAAATAAGGGCATTCTCATGAGAGTCATACCCGGCGCCCTCATATTAAATACGGTAGCAATAATATTAATAGCTCCCATAATTGATGATATACCTAAAAAGTGGACTGCAAAGATTAGAAATGGAAAAGCTTTTCCAGTTTGTAACACAAGAGGTGGGTACATTGTCCAACCTCCTGCAGGACCCCCTCCATCCATGAACAAAGTGCTTAAAAGAAGGGCGAATGCAAAAGGCATAATCCAAAAACTCATATTATTCATGCGAGGAAGCGCCATATCTGGGGCACCAATCATAATCGGAATCATCCAATTTGCAAGGCCGACTCCGGCAGGCATAACAGCCCCGAAAATCATGACTAGAGCATGCACAGTTACCATGGAATTATAAAACTGTGGATCTACAAACTGAAGTCCTGGTTGAAATAACTCGGCACGGATAATCATCGCCATTGAACCACCAATAAAGAACATGATCAGCGAAAAGACTAGGTACATTGTTCCTATGTCCTTGTGGTTCGTTGAAAACAACCAACGTTTAATACCTGTGGGCTTATGATCGTGATGATCGTGATTGGCGTGTGCTATTGTGCTCATTCTTAAGGTCTTTCTATATTAAAAAGTTAAAATTATTTCTTTCTGCTAGCTAATACATCTTTAGGCTGAATAATATCGCCTGTTTTATTACCCCAATTATTTCTTGTGAAAGTAATGACTGAAGCAATATCAGTATCCGATAGTTGCTCACCAAAAGCTGGCATAATTCCCTTGCCATAGATAACTTGATGAATATGAGCTGGTATATTTTCCTTTAGGTTTGCAAGTGGGCTGCCATCAATTGCTGGGAAGACCCCCTTAATACCTTGCCCATTTGCTTGGTGACAAGCTTGACAATTTGCTTTAAAAACCGCTGCGCCTTTAGATTTTAAGTCATCCATTGACAGTACTTTATCTCCACTATCTTGTTTAGAATTCAAAGCAACTTTTGTTTCTTGAACCCAAGCTGTATATTCCTTCTCAGGAACAGCTTTAACTACAATAGGCATATATCCATGCCCCTTCCCACAAATTTCAGCGCATTGTCCGCGATAAACACCCTCTTTGTTTATTACTGTCCAGTTATCATTAATAAAACCTGGAATTGCATCTCTTTTCCAACCTAAATCAGGAACCCACCAAGCATGTATCACGTCGCTCGCGGTGGTCATAATTCTAATTTTTTTACCGACAGGAAGAACGAGAGCTGTATCAGTGTTACGTAGATAATTATCAGCGGTCTTTGGATCAATACCCGAATTTTTTTGGCTCGCATCCACACTATCAGCTGCCAAATTACTATAAATAGTGATGTCCTCGTCTATGTAGTCATATTTCCATTTCCACTGATACCCAGTTGCTTTAATCGTGATTTCAGATTTTGAGGTATCATCCATCCGTGCAAGTAATTTAGTTGCTGGAATTGCCAATGCAACAATGATTGCAAAAGGTATGAGAGTCCAAATTATTTCAACGGTTGTACTGTGGGAAAATTTTGCTGGTTTGACGCCTTTAGACTTTCGATGTTGAAATATAGACCAAAACATCACACTAAAAACTAAAATGCCAATAATAGTAACTACATATAAAGAAGTCATATGCATGTTATAAACATCTTGACTTATAGGAGTAACACCTTGAGTCATATTTAAACCCCAAGCAGCGAGTGCTAGGTTGGAGCTTAAGAGAAATAGTGACGCGAAAACAACTGAGAATTTAGTTAAAAATCTAATCATACTTTTTTTCAAAAACATCTGTATCCCTTTACAATTAAAGTTATGTGTTTTAAGGTCGCTGAAAATTTGTTAAAGCATGTTATCAGTAGCATTTTTTAAAATCAATACGAAACATTATATTTATGAAATTTTTTTAAACAATTCTAAACGTTCACTTTCACATAAAAAATCTCCAATATGGGTATTTTTTCCTCTAGAACTAATTACAATAAAACTAGGCCGATTAAAGTATGTTGTAACAAGTCTAAATTTACTCCAGTCCCGATTAAACTCTTCATTAAAGATTTTTTTTCCTTTAACGGTTTTAATTTCAATTAAGCGGGCACTAATTTTGATAACCTGATAAAACCTACTTTTAAGACAAGTAAGGTATAAGGCATATCCCAGCAAGAAAATCTCAATACCATAAAAAGGAATCGCTAGGTATAATCCCAGATACCAAAGTATTGAGCTAATTACGAGGATAAAAATAAAGAAAAAAAAGTAAATTTTTTTTATTATTCTCCACGGCATAGAGGGATTTGGGCGAAGAACAAATTCGCTTAAAGTACCTTTTCTCAACTTTTTAACCTGGATCATACTTTTACTAGACGTAATTTTAAGAAAAAAATTCCAATAATTTCAATATTTATGGTGCCGGGAGCGAGAATCGAACTCGCACGCTATTGCTAGCGCGGGATTTTGAGTCCCGTGCGTCTACCAATTCCGCCATCCCGGCTTATTGAAGGCTACACACTAAAATTATAGCCAATATCAGCTCAATAGATAAGTTAAGTATATTAAAATTGTCAAAAATTTAAACTTAATAAAAGACTATGTTAAAGGTCATTACCAGTATCATCTCAGCTTTTTTTGGCATACAAAGTAATAGAAAATTATCCCAGGATAATACTTTTATTGAAAAACATGGAATCAAATATTTTTTAATAACAGGGTTTTTATTGGCTATTCTTCTACTTTTAATACTTGCAATCTTGGTAAATTTTATTTTAAGTCATATTAAATGACTACAAAATTTCGATTAATTAAAGTTATTATTTAAAATTTTAAGATCAAAAAAACAATATGCGACTTGATGAATTTGATTTTGATCTTCCCCCGCATCTCATTGCTCAAGTCCCTCTTCAAAAAAGAGATGCAAGTCGACTCCTTGTTTTGAATAAAAATACAAAGTCATTTAGTGATAAAAAATTTACCGAATTTATTGATCTTATAAATAGCAATGATCTACTAATTTTCAATGATACACGAGTAATTAAAGCTCGATTATTTGGGAAAAAAATAACGGGTGGAAAAGTTGAAATCATGATTGAGCGTATCTTGAATAAACACCATGCATTAGCACACATAAAAACATCAAAAAAAATATTAAATAACGCCATATTTGAAATTAATAAAGATGTCTCTGTGAAGGTTTTAAGGAAAGAAAATAATCTGTTCTATATTGAATTTATTTCAAATGTATCAATTCACGATATCCTTGAAAAATATGGACACATCCCCCTACCATCCTACATAGAAAGAAATCCAGACAAATCAGATGAAAATAGATATCAAACCATTTATGCAAAGGAGTCGGGTGCCGTTGCAGCGCCGACAGCTGGACTCCACTTTACGGATAAAATCTTCCAAGCTTTAAATGATAAGAAAATTAAATATACTTTTCTAACGCTGCATGTTGGCGCTGGAACTTTTCAACCTGTCAGAGAAAATGATATCAATAAGCATCAAATGCATAGCGAATCTTTTAATGTCCCTACTAAAACTATTCAAATGATTCATAAAGCTAAGTCAGAGAATGGTAGGATTATTGCAATCGGTACCACTGTTTTAAGAGCGCTTGAAAGTAAATTTTCTGAGGAAAGTATCCAGCCTGGATTTAAAGAAACTGCAATATTTATCAAACCAGGTTATCAGTTTAAAGTTGTTGATGGATTACTCACAAATTTTCATCTACCTAAAAGCACTTTATTCATTCTGGTATGTGCGTTTAGCGGAAGTGATATCATGAAAAAACTATACCAGCACGCTATTAAGAATGAATATCGCTTCTATAGCTATGGCGATGCTACGTTTATTGAGCGGTCTTAAATTAAAAACCAACCTTATTAAAGTTAAATTTATGAAAATTATTATTGCATTAAGTTTTTTAATATTAAATTATTCCATTTTTGCGGAAGTGCTTCCTGAAGCACAATCCGAAATTAAAATTACACTTGCTAAAAAACCTACGACACGTCCCATGACCGTAGCTTTCATTCCGGGACAAAAAAAATATTACATCGCCGATGGTGGTTTAGCGCCTCTGGGCTCAGAAACTGAAGCGCCTATTTCCAAATCACTTATTCATACCTATGACCAATCTGGAAAATACTTGTCTTCAACACAGGCGGGATTCGATAATCGCTCAATTTTTTATAATGAACTAACTTATCAACTAACAACCATTACTTACAACGTTTCCAGTGAAGCTGGTTTTGCTCCTAATACGGGTATATTTTCTTTAGACCTTGATGCTCAAGGCAATTTAAAGGGCACATCAAAAGAAGTGTCTAACTTCAATCCTGCCTTTGGCGACTCAGCTACAATGCCTTCATTTGACTCAAAAACGAATCGTTACTTTGCTAAACAAAAAAGAAGTGACAAGGTCATCATTATTGACGCGAGTGAGGGTAACAAATTGGGAGAAATTTATTTAGATCTCAAGTCAGCGAACGTCGCATTTGATGATTTGAGTGATAATTTTATTGCTTCAACGGGTATTGATGGAGAAGAATTGGCCATTCTTGATGTCGACCATAAAGCGATATTAATCTTTAATACCAAGGGGGGGTATGTTGGCAAATCTGCTTTACCAAAAGATATAAAATTAAGAGCGCAAAATCATTACAACGGCCTTGGCTATACAAATAATTTATTCTTTATATATAACGAATCTGAGGGTGAATTCGGAACCTATTACGGATTTAAAATTTCTAGAAAGTCCAAATAAAAAACGCACCCCTTGAGGTGCGTTTTTTAAGAGTCATGTAAAGTAATTATTTAATTGCAACTGCAAGTCTTCCTGCTAAATTACCTGCAACTACGCCCAGGATACTTGAAACTAAAACAATAGCTACTGGATTAGATAAATTTATTGCAGCGATACTAGTTGTATTCGGTGATAATGTAAAAGCTGACGCAAAACCTAGAACATTTATTCCCACATTTGAAACTTGACTTACTCTGTCGGAGACCAATACAAGTATGAGCGCTGCTATACCAACGCCTACTGCAAGATTTGCACCTATTACGGGCAATTCAGCGTTTCCTAAATAAACAGCAACTGATGCAATAAGTGCGCCAAATGTCATTCCGATAACTGTTTTTTGTAAAGCATCTGTTTTACCAGCAAGACTAGAACAAGCCCAAGCTATAAAACCGATAGGAACGGTTGTGGTTACTACACCGCTTAACACACCACCACTGAGAAAAGTCCATATAAATGCTAAGACGCCAATGCTTATTGATACTGCTAATGATTTCGACATAATATCTCCTAAGTTAGTTGACTTTATATACACATCAAAGAGCTATAGTACTTGAGCATTTAGTTATCAATTGGCCCTAGTCTTCCAGGTGATTGATCGCTAACTACTTGCCGAATATTAACCTTTTTTTTTAATAAATACATCCCTTAATTGTAATTATTTTGTAATAAATACCTGACAAAAATAACTCAATTAAATCATGTAGTTAAAATAAAAAGGATAGAATACTTAGGAAATTAATAAAGATTTAATTTCTTTAACTATCTGATTTTCATCAATTAATTTAGATTTTTGATCCAATCGACCTTGTAACTCAACTTTACCTTCTTTTAAACTGCGGTCTCCAATGACGATTCTATAAGGTATACCTATCAATTCCATCTCAGCAAACATAAAGCCTGGACGCTCCCCTCGATCATCAAGCAGGACGTCGACCCCCATTTCTTTAAGCGCATTATAAATTTTATGTGCCGAAGCTTTAACTTCAGCGCTTTTTTCATAACCTACAGGTGCAATCGCCACTTCAAAAGGTGCAATGTTAATCGGAAAAATAATCCCTTTATCATCGTGCGACTGCTCAATAGCGGCTGCTACAATACGCGACACCCCAATGCCATAACACCCCATTTCTAGAATTTGACTCTGGCCATTTTCATCTAAGTATTCTGCTTTCATTGCCCTAGAGTACTTATTGCCTAATTGGAAAATATGACCGACTTCAATACCCCTACATATTTTAAGAATGCCCTGCTTATCTGGACTCATGTCACCCTCGACCACTTTTCTCAAGTCAGCAAAAAGTAGCGGCTCAGGAAGATCTCGCACAAAATTCACGCCTTTTAAGTGAAGTTTGGGTTCATTTGCACCACAAATAAAATTAGCGAGAATGCCGACGGACTTATCTGCCAAAACTTTTATGGAAGATTGAACTCCGACTGGGCCAATATATCCTGGGGGGCATTTAAGATGCTCTTTTATTTCCTCGTCCGTCGCAAAACGGAAGTTTTCAAAGTCTTTTTGCTTGGATAATTTCACTTCGTTAAGCTCATGGTCCCCACGAAGAAGGACTAAGAAAAATTCATTTGCTTCATTAGTCTGATTGATTAGGGCTATAGTTTTCACTGTATTTTGAATGCCCACACCCATCAAATTAGCCACATCCTCGCAAGTGGTCTGTTTTGGTGTGTCAAATTTCACCATCGGCTCTTTTGCATCTGGTCTTTTGTCATCCTGAAGAATCGCTTCTGCTAATTCAATATTAGCCGCGTAGTCAGACACTGAGCTATATGCAATCGCATCCTCGCCAGAATCAGCTAAAACATGAAACTCATGCGAACCATCGCCTCCGATAGCCCCGGTATCTGCTTTCACTGCTCTAAACTGAAGACCTATCTTATTAAAAATATTGGTATAGACCTCATACATTGTTTCATATGTTTTTTTTAATGAAGCTCTTGATGCATGGAAAGAATAAGCATCCTTCATTAAAAACTCGCGAGCACGCATCACACCAAAACGCGGTCTAATCTCATCCCTAAATTTCATCTGTATCTGATAAAAGTTAATGGGTAACTGTTTGTAACTATTAATTTCTTTCCTTGCGATATCCGTGATGACTTCTTCGTGCGTCGGACCAAAACAGAAATTTCGATCATGGCGATCTTTGATCTTTAGCATCTGTGGCCCGAAAAGAGCCCATCGACCGGTCTCTTCCCATAACTCAGCTGGTTGAATAGCTGGCATTAATAACTCTACCGCGCCAGCTTGATTCATTTCATTTCTCACAATCGCTTCAATTTTTCTTAAAACTTTTAAGCCAAGCGGCATCCAAGAATAAAGGCCTGAACCTAGGCGCTTAATAAAGCCTGCGCGAATCATAAGCTTATGACTAATAAGCTCTGCTTCTGAAGGCGCTTCCTTCATGGTTGAGATGTAAAATTTTGATGCGAGCATTTATATTCTTTCTTAATTTAAAAGGCTTTCATTAAATCTAAAATGTTTTCCAAAACTAATTTCTTATCTTTTGGGTTTTTAAGTAAATGATTTATATCAAGCGTATGCTTAATGTTCATAGAGACATTATTCATCAAATCAATTTTTTTGTATTCCTCAAAAAACTGATTATTGAATCCAAATGCTAATACATGCATTGGGGTAGTATTTAAAAATAAGTCACCAATCTGATCTTTGGTAAGCTTTAATAAATGATTTTTCTGGAATGTATGTTCGACTATCGACGTTGAAATAAATTTTGCAATGTTTAAAAATAATTCTTGGGCAGCCTCTTCAGTTCCTAGTAAAAATTTTCGGCTCAAAAGTAATAAAGATCCTTCTGCATAATCTATTTTGAATCCAAAAAATAAATCAACCTCTATAGAATTTGTATCTTGCTTCGGAAAAAGCTCATTGCTAGGCCTGTCTTTTAATTTCCAAAGAGGAAATAATTCAAGCTCTTTTAAGATTTTTTTTTTGTAATCAGCGTCCATCAAATCACAAGCCCCATTAATACGGCGTCTTCCCGCCCTTCTTTAGCACGATAATAATCTTTTCTAATACTCATTTCATTAAATCCATGTTTGTCATACAAATGAATAGCAGTCTGATTAGAGGCTCTAACTTCAAGATAAATTGTTTTTGCGTGAGCTAAATTTGCCTGACGGATCACTTCCTTAAGCAAACTGGATCCATAGCCTTTTTTTTGCATACTTTTTTTTATACTTATATTAAGAAGATGGCATTCATCTACCACAAACATCATGACGGTATAACCTATAATTTCTTCATTAAGCCTCATCATTAAACATGTGTGATTTGATTTTATCGAATCTAAAAAGTTACTTTGTGTCCAAGGATAGGTGTGAACTTCTTTTTCAATCAATACGATCGCGCTTAAATCATTCTCTTTAAATTCACTAAATTGCATTCAAAACTTTTCGCTCTTGGTTAGTAAATGCCACTTTATTTCTTAAGTAAACAGGCTCAGCATGAATCAACTCAAATACTCTATTTTTAATAAAAGGTATTGCCAATCTAGAAATAGATTCGACTACCTCATAGGGTCCATCTACGAGATCATTTATTTGTTGGTCAAAATGATCTTTCATTTCTTTCTTGTATGTTTCGATTGCATTCCCAATCAAAGTCCAGCCGGATTCTTTAATCTGAGGTAATTCATCTGGCTTATAAACCCCTTCAATGATTGGCTTTGAAAATATTTTTCTCTCCTTTATGTAAGCACTTAAATATATTTCACCCATTCTGGCATCAATGACGCTTATCACTTTATTTTTGCCCGAACTCTCGGCGAGAGCTAAAAGATTGTTCACGCCAATAACTGGAATTGACGCACCATAACCAAGTCCGTATGCGATACCACATGCAATTCTTATGCCCGTAAATGATCCTGGCCCTCTACCAAATGCAACGGCATCTAGATCTTTTGTCGTTAATTGATGCCCGTCTAATAATTTTTTTATTTCAGGTAAGACTATTTCTGAATGAGTCTGTCCAGCATTTATATTGATCGAATAAAAATCTTCATCAATCTTTAAACCTAAAGACATATATTCAGAAGAGGTATCTAAAGACAAAATTTTCATAAATCAAATTTTTTCTAGAAATTGGATAACTTCTAGATCATCTCGCGTTCGAGCGAAAGGGGGCAAACTCTGCCACATTCTTTTTCCATAAGTTTTATCAATAATTCTTGTATCACATATCACAAGAACTCCTTTATCAAACTCGTCACGTATTAATCGACCAACACCCTGTTTTAAAGTAATGGCTGCATTAGGTAATTGATATTCCATGAAAGCATTCTTTCCACTTTGGTTAATTTTATCAATTCTTGCAGCCAGGACAGGATCCTCTGGCGAAAAAAATGGTAATTTATCTATTACCACCAATGACAATGCGTCACCCTTCACATCTACACCCTCCCAAAAACTCAACGAGCCAATAAGAATAGCATGACCATGTTCTCTAAATTTATTTAAAAGTTGATTTCTTGAACCATCACCTTGAAGATAGATTGGATAATCTAATTGATCTGTTTCAATCTTATTTTTAAGGAGTGTAAATATTTCTCGCATAGATTTTAATGTCGTACATAAAATAAATGCTCTGCCTTTGCTTGCTTTAATAAAAGGATAGATCTGATTCACAACCGCAAAGTTGAAATTCTCATGATTGGCATCCGGCATTGTTTTGGGAACGAAGAGTAAAGCTTTTTCAGCATAATTAAATGGGCTCTCTTTAGAAACTGAATCTGCATCTATCAGGCCCAGTTGGTTTTTGAAATGATCAAAATTATTTTTTACAGCGAGTGTTGCTGATGTAAAGACCCATGAAGTTGATTCATTATTAATATGGCTTGCAAACATATCAGCAATAGATAACGGCGTATTGTTGAGTTGTAAGGACTGCGAATAAACTTCGATCCATTTAATTGAATTGTTATCATTATCCTCAAGCCAATTATCAAAACTTTTAAGTGTTTCACTTGCGCTATCAAAATACTTTTCGATCTCTAAATCTCGATCTTTATGAAGTGTTAATAATTCAATTATTTTTTTGATTTTTTGAACCAGATTTAGGTAGTAGGATTCGAATTGACTAAAAGAGGAAATCTTTTGATAGGGATATCGATTAGATTCTCTGGGAAATATAAGTCTAAAATCTTTATTTGCTTTTTCTAAGTCATTTAAAATAGGTTCAAAATCTGAAACATCTTTCATATGTTTTAAATAAATCTGAAAACCATCTTGAACTATCTCGCTAATCTTACTGGTTGAAATATTTTTCCCAAAAAAAATAGAAGCAATATCAGGTATCTGATGTGCTTCATCAAAAATAACTGTTGTAGCTTTTGGAAGAAGTTCAGATATACCTTCCTCCTTCATATTAAGATCAGCAAAGAATAAATGGTGATTGACAATGGTAACATCCGCAGCTAAGGCTTTTTTTCGGGCATTCATGACAAAACACTCTTTATAAAAACTACAATTCTGACCCAAACAATTTTCTTTAGTAGAGGTTACTTGCGGCCATATAGAGGAGCTTTCTGGAATAGTATCTAATTGAGCTCTGTCGCCGTCAACAGTATGCTTTGCATATTGATTTATGAGATGCAAATAGGTGACATCTTCTTTGGTCATAAAAGCGCCTTCAATCATCGCGTTTTCTAATCGCAAATGGCATAAATAATTTGATCTACCTTTGAGCATAGCTACACTCACAGGGACCTTTAATGCGTCCCTAATAAGAGGAATATCTTTAGTGAATAATTGATCCTGTAAATTTTTAGTCGCTGTAGAAATAATAATTTTGCCACCAGAAAGAAATGCCGGTACAAGATACGCAAAAGTTTTACCAATGCCTGTTCCCGCTTCGACAATTAATTTTTTTTTATGTGTAATCGCTTCGTCAATTAATACCGAGATATCGATCTGTTCTTGTCTCACTCGATAGCCATCAATATTATGAGAAAGATCACCTTTTTCGCTAAAAAATTCTTTGATAAATATTTCATTCATAATCATATGATTATCTCATGCGTATGAAACTCCGATTTCACAAACCCTCTATAAATGATAAAATCTCATTGATTGAATCATTTTCAAACTATGAATTCCAAAACTTTACTCATCTTTGTCGCGATCACATTTTCTAGTCCATCTTGGGCGGAAACTGATTCATTGAATTTAAGTACTTCAGACACAGCTTCACAATCGGAAGTATCCACGGTAGCTGATCAGCAATGGAAAAGCGATATTGCCCTCATTATTGATAAAGCTTATGAGCTCACTGGTATTAAATATAAGTGGGGGGGCTCAAGGCCAGAAACTGGTTTTGATTGCAGTCAATTTGTAAAATATGTCTTTGAGCAGGCTTTAAATCTTAGCCTCCCACCAAGCGCCAGATCCCTCAGTAAGATGGGTGAAACAATTAAATTTGAAGACTTGCAGCCAGGTGATCTTGTATTCTTTAATACACGAAAATCTAAGTTCTCTCATGTCGGTATCTATACTGGAAATAATGAATTTATTCATGCACCACGAACAGGCAAAACTATTCGTGTTGAAAGCCTTACAAAAAACTACTGGCTTAAAAGATTTAATGGCGCAACAAGAGTTGACCCAGAAGAAACGCTTTAAAGTTCGCTATGTCCAAGATTTTTCTTTGGGTTAACGATATCCCTTATCAACTTTTTAATCTCCTTGATATCAAGAAATCCTCCAAAATCTGATCTTGAATAGATCTTTTTTTTATCTAAGAAAATTTCAAAAATACCACCCGATTTAGGAGTCAAGGTAACAGATAAAATTTCATCCTGAAAAGTCATCAGTATTTCCTGCATCATCCATGAAGCTCGAGGAAGCCAGCCACATTGCGTACAAAATTGAATTTCAATTTGATGTGTTTTAGATTTAGTTCCCATAGTTCAAAGTTATTTTTAAAATATATTTATTAAAGACTATTGATATAAGCCAAACAAAAAGACAGAATGCTTTATTATTACTTAATTATTGCTTAATCGCTTATTACGAAAGTCATTCATGCGCTCAAAATTCGAAAAATTTACCCTCATAGCCTGTGGCGCTATTATAGGCGTTCTGATCAGTTTGAATTTAACCGTCTTTGCGGATAAGGCTGAAAAAAACAATCTCCCAGTTGATGAGCTAAGAACTTTTGCTGAAGTTTTTGGCAAGATTAAATCTGATTATGTAGAGTCAGTTGAGGACAAAAAGCTTATCAACGAAGCACTTAATGGCATGCTGACCGGCCTTGATCCTCATTCTTCTTTTCTAAATATCGAAGACTTTAAGGATTTAAATCAAGCAACCCAAGGTGAGTTTGGTGGACTTGGAATTGAAGTCGGCATGGAAGATGGTTTTGTAAAAGTAATCTCTCCCATTGAAGATAGCCCAGCTTATAAAGCAGGATTAAAGAGTGGTGATCTAATTATGAAATTAGATGAATCATCTACAAAAGGTTTATCATTGAATGACTCCGTTAAAAAAATGCGTGGCAAACCAGGAACTAGCATTTTACTTACCGTATTAAGAAAAGGTGAAACCAAACCTTTAACTTTTAATTTAGTACGCGCTATTATCAAATCTCAAAGCATTAAAGGAAAGCTTACTGAGGCTAATTACGCTTATGTTCGTATCGCTCAATTCCAAGAGCATACAGGTGAAGATCTAGCAAAACTCTTAAAAAATCTTCGTCAACAAAATAAAGCCCCTTTAAAAGGTATATTGCTTGATCTTAGAAATAATCCTGGTGGTTTATTAAATGCCGCAGTTGGGGTTTCTGCTGCTTTCTTGCCTAAGGGTGATTTAGTTGTGTATACAGAAGGTCGTGCGCAAGACTCAAAAATGCATCTTACTGCAACCCCTGAAAATTATCTTAAAGGTGGCAGCAAAGATGATTATCTTAAAGACTTTCCAGAAGATATTAGATCAACGCCTATGGCAGTTTTAGTAAATAACGGATCTGCATCTGCATCTGAAATTGTGGCAGGCGCTCTCCAAGATCACAAGAGAGCCTTGATTGTCGGCATGCAAAGTTTTGGTAAAGGATCTGTACAAAGTATTCTGCCTATGAATAACGGCACTGCAATTAAGATGACAACAGCAAGATACTTCACTCCTAAAGGTAGATCAATTCAGGCTAAAGGTATTGTGCCTGACATCATCGTTGATGATGGAAGTGATCCTTCATTTATGACAAAAGAAGCAGATCTGACAAATCATCTTTCAAATCCAAAAGATAGTGATGCGAACGTCGCTCCCAAAGATAAAGATAGTAAACCTGTAACTTCGCCAGTTAAAAAATCTGAAGAGGATAAAAAGAAGACCTCTGATGCTCCCTCAGGCCCAATTGAGCCAGGAAGTAAAGCGGATAAGCAATTCCTAGAAGCAATGAATATTCTCAAAGGTCTTCAGATTATTCAAAATAAATGATTAATGATCTTATCGTTGAGTTTGATAAGGGGCTGAAAGTTTTATTTTCTAAACCTAAAGCCTCAAGACCGAGACCTGACATTCACATTAAAGAAACTGAATTAACCCCAGACGAAAAAAAACGTACGATCGAATTGATGCGCGTTAATCATACAGGTGAAGTTTGCGCTCAAGCCTTATATAGCGGACAACTTCTTTTCAATTCACATGGTGAAGGTGCCGAATCTTTAAAGAAAGCATCCAAAGAAGAGATCGATCACCTTGATTGGTGTAATTCTAGGATCCAAGAATTAGGAGGTAAAACAAGCCTTCTCAATCCTTTGTGGTATATGGGCTCTTTTTTAATAGGCTCTTTTGCAAGCGCGTTAGGTGAAAAATATAACTTAGGATTCTTAGCTGAAACAGAACGACAAGTAGCACAACATTTAACAGGTCATTTAAAGAAAATTTCTAAAAAAGATCTTAAGACGAATAAAATACTAGAAGTTATGGCGGATGACGAAGAACAACATGCAATCAAGGCAAAAGAACTAGGTGGCGCTGAATTACCCCGTCAGGTCAAAAATGCTATGTCATTAATATCAAAAATGATGACAATTCTCTCGGCAAAAATTTAATCGATGCAAAAATTTAATGACATTTTATTAACGCTCGACAATTCAGATCATATTGATCGTATCGAAATTTATAAAAATAATGTTTTGATTGGTACTATCGAAAATAAACCAGGAAGCCAAGGCTCCGTAAAAGTCTATCAACATCTCTGGAAAATTTTTGGTGCTATTACCCTTGATGCGGCAATTGAAGGTCTTGATTTATATTCGGAACATACTGAAGATGCTCAAAAAAATCCTGGCAAGCATCCAAATATTGATCGTCTTCTTACCGTTATGGAAAATGAAGAGCCACTTGATTTAAAAATCATTAAAAATTAATTGAGTAGTTAGATATCTTCTTTAATTTCGAAATCGTGTGTAATTTGCACCGACTTAGACAGCATAATGGATGCTGAACAATATTTTTCAGCTGATAATTTAATTGCGCGCTCAACTTGATCTTTATCCAAGCCCTTACCTTTTAGAACAAAATGGATGTGAATCTTAGTAAAAACTTTAGGTATTGTCTCAGCCCTTTCAGCTTCAATTTCAGCATAACAATCACTAATAGCTTGTCTTGATTTCTTAAGGATCGTGACCACATCAAATGATGTGCATCCACCCATGCCGATAAGCAACATCTCCATAGGTCGCATCCCTAGTTTTCTGCCGCCCAATTCTTCGGGACCATCAAGAATCACTGAATGATTGGACTCAGACTCGCCTATGAAACATACATTTTCAATCCATTTAACTCTAGCTTTCATTACTTAACTCCGAGTAACTCAACATCAAAAATTAAAGTAGCATTCGGAGGAATAACACCACCAGCGCCGCGAGAGCCATAGCCCATATCTGACGGAATGATGAGGGTTCTTTTGCCATGAATTTTCATGCCATCCACACCATCATCCCAACCTCGAATCACTTGACCAGCCCCTAAATTAAATACGAAAGGGTCATTGCGATCTAGAGAGCTATCAAATTTTTTTCCCTTGCCATCTTTCTGATTCGGATCATATAACCAACCTGAGTAATGCACTGTCACAGCAAGGCCTTTTTCGGCTTGTCGTCCATTGCCTAAAACAGTATCTTTAATAACTAATGTCGTAATATTTTTTTCCAATTTAATTTCCTTTTGTGAGATTTGTGACTCAGCAGACGCTAAGTCAATATTCAATAAAATAACACCAAAAACTAAAATAAATTTAAACACGTTTGTATGTCGCATATTAAGATTTCCTCAAGTTTAGTTGAGATAGGTCCATTCAATCAGATCATCTTGAATCTTAGAAGATTCATTTGCTTTAGGATCATTCGCCATAAATACAAAAACTTTTACATCGTTATTTTTATCAAAAATATATCCTGCGATAGCACTAACATTTTGGATGCTACCGGTTTTTAAATAAGCATGCTTAGCGACTGATAATTTTTTTCCTCTATTTTTCAAAGTACCATCAATACCTATATTTGGAAGTGATGATATAAATTCAGGCATATAAAGGTTACTGTAAGCTTTTTCTAATAAGAAACCTAAATCTCCTGCATTTATTTTTGCATTTCTTGAAAGTCCTGCGCCATTATCCATTTTAAGAGAGTCCAGTTTCAATTTTTCTCTCATCAAAGACTCTTTCGTAAACCTTCCAGCCTCATTTTCAGTGATTGGATTACCATTATTTTCTGCGAGCATGGTGAGTAATAAATTTCTGGCAATCAGATTTTGGCTATATTTATTTATATCTCTCACAACAAGACTTAAAGGCTTCGATTGATGCTCATAGATCTTATGTGTGTCATTAAAATTTTGATATGTATTTTTAAACTCGCCCTCAATGACTCCTCCATGTAGCTTCCAAATTTTTTCAAATAGATCTTTAGATAATTGATTGGCGCTTAATATCGATAAATTAATATCCTTACTTTCGCATGCTTTATCGAAGCTACCATTAAATCTGATTTCTGAAACATTAGATTTTTTTTCTACCTCGTAATCAAGAGCATCCTTCCACTCATTGCAGTCCTGGTCTGTAAGTTTTAAATGGTTAATGACTTTTAATGTTGGGATTTCAGGAAAGGTTTGTATATTAATTTTTTCATTACTTATCGAAAAATTAAAATTGATTGTATTTTCGTTAACTACAAAAGATTTTGGATTTACGTTATAAGCACGATATTTTTTATCGTCAATAAGTTCTTGATTTTTTAGTTCGCCAAAAAAGCTTTCATCAAAAATAATATTACCGTGAATATACTTAATGTCTTTTTGTTGAACTTTTTCAATAATTTCATAAAAATCTGCATAAGTAAGCGTCGGATCGCCATAACCTTTAATAATGAGATCGCCGTATAAATGTTTATTTTTTATATTGCCTTTATAAAGCACTTCCGTCTTCCATTGATACTGAGGGCCTAAAAGCTGAAGTCCAGCATATGTCGAAACTAACTTCATCACCGAGGCTGGATTGAATGCCTTTTGTTCGTTATAACTAAAAATTTTTTCTCGTTTAGAGATATTTTTAATGTAAAGCGAGTAATTATCTTTTGAAAGTTCTGAGCGATTCAATATTTTATTGATTGCATCAATATCCGAATCTGCAAATACCAGATTTATCCATAAGAGAAATATAAGAAATAGTATTCGCATATTTATATGGATGACTGAATAACTTCAAGAGTAGTATCAATCATAAAATTTATTTCATCATGATTGATAACATAAGGTGGCATGAAATAAATAGTATGGCTTATCGGCCTTATTAAAAGACCACGATTCATGGCTTTTGAACTTATTTTTTTAATTATCTTTTTTGTAGCTCCATCAAGATCAAATGCCCATATCATTCCTATATTTCTTAAATTAGAAATTGGTAATATTGATAGAGACTTCATACGCTCTGAAATATAAGCTGAAGTTTTACTATTTTGATTAATCACATCATGATTTTCAAAATAATTTATTGTGCCTAACGCAGCACTGCATGCGAGTGGATTTCCAGTGTAGCTATGCGAGTGTAGAAAGCCTTTTTCTATCTTATCCTCGTAAAAAGCCATATAAACTTTATCGGTGGTTAGCACGGCTGACAGGGGAAGGAAGCCGCCGGTTAATCCTTTTGAAAGACAAATAAAATCAGGCTTTATATTAGCATGTTCAAATGCAAACATCTTTCCCGTTCTTCCGAACCCCACTGCAATCTCATCATCAATCAGATGAATATGATATTGCGTACAAAGATCTCTAGCTTTTGCTAAATAAATGGAGTGGTACATTCCCATCCCAGTTGCACATTGCACAAGGGGCTCCAATATAAAAGCGGCTATATATTGATGATTATCTTGAAAATATCTTTCCAAGTCTTGAATACATCTTAATGCGAAGGATTCTGCTGTTTCTCCTTTATCTGCATATCGCCAATCCGGCGTTTTGATAGGATTATTTTTTTTTATTAATGAAGCATATTTTTTACGAAAAAGTTTAATATCTGTCACAGACAAGGCGCCGAGCGTTTCACCATGGTAGCTATTCTGTAAATAAATTATTTTATTCTTCTTTGGTTGACCTTTATTCTTCCAATAATGCACACTCATCTTAATAGCAATTTCAATCGCATTGGACCCGTCGCTACCGTAAAAAGCATGGCCTAGATTTGTGAGATGACTTAATTTTTCAGAAAGTTTTATGGCTGGTTCATGAGTTAAACCTGCGAGCATGACGTGCTCAACAAGGTCGAGTTGGTCTGTAATATATTTTTTAATTTCGCTTTGATTGTGGCCGAATAAATTGACCCACCAGGAGCTAATTGCATCTAAATATTTTTTATCATCATAGTCAAATAGCCAAACACCTTCTCCGCGCTTAATAGGGGTAATAGATTGACTCTCTTGAATTTTCATTTGTGTACATGGGTTCCACAAACTTTTTAAGCTTCTATCGATGAAATTTTGATTCTTCATATGTCAAGGCGCTGGGTTCATGTGGGTGAGATGAATGATTTCAATTTCACCTAACAACTCTTTAGAGAGACTTATGTTATACGCTTCAATATTTTCTTTCAGTTGATCAAGCGATGTGGCGCCTATGATGGTTGATGTAACAAACCACTGATGATAAGCAAAAGCTAAGGCCATCTCAGTTAAGGTCATGCCATGTTTCAGTGCTAATGCTTCATATGCTTTAACAGTAGGAAATACGTTAGGCTTATCATATCTTTGAGCAAACCCTTTAAATAGAGTCACGCGACCTCTTGCATCAATATCCTTTAAATACTTTCCGGTGAGATGTCCGAACGCCAAGGGTGAATAGCCTAGGAAGCCAATCTTTTCTCGATATAAAATTTCTGTCATACCAAACTCCAACCCTCTATTGATGAGGTTGTAACAATTCTGAATGGAAGCTACGAGAGGTAATTTCTTTTCTTTTGCAATACGAATAAATTCCATCACACCCCAAGATTGCTCATTAGATATGCCGATATATTTAATCTTACCTTCTTGCACAAGTCTATTTAATGCTTCCAGTTGTTCATGAATCGGCACCCACTCTTTTAATTTTGAGCCTTCCATTTCGGCACTAGGATCAAATTTATACTGACCAAACATTGGCACATTTCTTTCAGGCCAATGGAGTTGATATAAATCGATATAATCTGTTTGAAGTCTTTTTAAAGAGCCCTCCACTGCCTCACGTAAATTTTTTTCATCGAAAGCTTTAGGTCCGTTGCGAATCCAATTGAGCGCTCTTCTTGGACCTGCCGCTTTAGTTGCTAGAACAATATCCTCCCTTTTTTGTTTTTTTAACCAATTGCCTATGATTGTTTCGGTTGCCGTAAAAGTATTTTCTTTGGGAGGAACGGGATACATTTCAGCCGTATCAATAAAATTAATACCATGTGATATCGCCCAATCAAGCAGTAAAAATGCCTCGGATTCCGTGTTTTGTTCCCCAAAGGTCATGGTTCCTAAGGTGATCGGTGAAATCAGCAAATCCGACTGTCCTAGCTTTCGATAATTTTGCTTTTCTATGTAATAGCTCATATAAAAATAATGTTTAAATTCAGATATTTAACGAAATAACACTTGAAATTTTAGGCTTTCGTCCCTATTATTAGCACTCTATGACATTGAGTGCTAATTACTCGTGTTTTCGATTTTGATTAATTTTCAAAGAATACACTATTAGGAGAATATGAAATGAAAATTCGCCCTTTACATGACCGCGTAATTGTAAAGCGTCTTGAAGAAGAACGTACAACAGCATCAGGCATTGTTATTCCTGACAGTGCAACAGAAAAACCAGATCAAGGCACAGTTCAAGCCGTAGGTAATGGAAAAATTCTCGAAGATGGCAGTGTTAAAAAACTAGACGTCAAAGTAGGCGACAAAGTTTTATTTGGAAAATACGCTGGCCAAGCCGTTAAAGTTGATGGCGAAGAGTTACTTGTGATGCGTGAAGAAGACATCATGGGCATTGTTGAATAAACCCTTAAACATTCATTCATAAATATTTTGGAGAAATAAAAATGGCAGCAAAAGACGTAAGATTTGGTGACGATGTTCGCCAAAAGATGATTACCGGTGTGAATATTTTAGCGAACGCAGTGAAAGTTACACTTGGTCCTAAGGGAAGAAATGTTGTTTTAGAGCGTTCATTTGGCGCACCTACAATCACTAAAGATGGTGTTTCAGTCGCAAAGGAAATCGAACTTAAAGATAAATTTGAAAATATGGGCGCGCAAATGGTTAAAGAAGTTGCATCCAAAACCTCTGATATCGCAGGTGACGGAACAACCACTGCAACTGTATTAGCCCAAGCTATTATTCGCGAAGGTATGAAATCAGTCGCAGCGGGTATGAATCCTATGGATCTTAAAAGAGGTATCGATAAAGCTGTTGAAGGTGGCGTTGCTGAACTAAAAAAATTAAGTAAGCCATGTACAACAAGCAAGGAAATTGCTCAAGTAGGCTCCATCTCTGCAAACTCTGATCACTCTATTGGACAAATCATTGCAGATGCAATGGACAAAGTAGGCAAAGAAGGTGTGATCACTGTAGAAGATGGATCAGGCTTAACAAATGAACTTGACGTTGTAGAAGGTATGCAATTCGATCGTGGATATCTTTCACCTTACTTTATTAATAATGCAGATCGTCAAATTGCATTATTAGAAAATCCATATGTTTTATTACATGACAAAAAAATCTCTAACATCAGAGATCTACTTCCAGCTCTTGAGCAAGTGGCTAAATCAAGCCGCCCACTCCTTATTATTGCTGAAGATATCGAAGGAGAAGCACTTGCAACGCTAGTGGTCAATAACATTCGTGGTATCTTAAAAACTGTTGCAGTTAAAGCTCCTGGTTTTGGTGATAGAAGAAAAGCAATGCTTGAAGATATTGCAATTCTTACCGGTGGCACAGTAATTTCAGATGAAGTAGGTCTGAAATTAGAAACAATAAAGATTGAAGATTTAGGTCAAGCAAAAAGAATTGAAGTGGGCAAAGAAAATACCATCATTATCGATGGCACAGGTGACGAAAAAAATATTAAGTCACGTATTGCTCAAATCAAAACACAAATCGAAGAAGCGACAAGTGATTACGATAAAGAAAAACTTCAAGAACGTGTTGCAAAACTCGCAGGTGGGGTTGCTGTAATTAAAGTAGGTGCAACGACTGAAATTGAAATGAAAGAAAAGAAAGCGCGTGTTGAAGATGCTCTTCATGCAACAAGAGCTGCTGTTGAAGAAGGTATTGTAGCTGGTGGTGGCGTTGCTTTAATTAGAGCTCGTGATGCAATTGCTAAAGTCAAAGGTGAAAATGCAGACCAAGAAGCAGGTATTCGAATCGTACTTCGTGCTGTTGAAGAACCTTTAAGACAAATCGTAGCAAATGCTGGTGTAGAACCATCAGTAGTAGTTAACAACGTAGTGGCTGGCAAAGGCAACTATGGTTTTAACGCTGCAAATGAAACTTATGGCGATATGGTTGAGATGGGTGTTTTAGATCCAACTAAAGTTACTCGCACAGCATTACAACATGCAGCATCAATTGCAGGCCTCATGTTAACAACTGACTGTATGGTAGCTGAACTCCCTAAAGATGACGCTCCAGCAATGGGCGGAGGTGATGTGGGTGGAATGGGTGGTATGGGTGGAATGGGCGGCATGATGTAACTCATAAGCATCAATAAAAAAAGACCTCTTAGGAGGTCTTTTTTTTAATCTTTTTTTTATCTTCCAATAATTTAGGATAGCATTACACCTCATGAATGCATCTCCATCCAATCAAAATCAATTCAAAGACCTAAATGAGAAACAAATTGAAGCTGTCACGCTTCAAAATGAATCTGCACTGATTTTAGCTGGTGCGGGAAGTGGCAAAACCAAAGTACTAACTTCCAGAATTTCATGGCTCATCCAAACGAATGTGGTGAGTCCCTTTGGACTTATTGCTGTGACATTTACCAATAAAGCCGCAAAAGAAATGCTACAAAGAATTACTATGCAGCTTCCGATTAATACACGAGGTATGTGGGTAGGCACATTCCACGGTTTATGCAATCGATTTCTTAAAACACACGCAAGAGATGCAGAATTGCCTGATACATTTCAGATTCTAGATAGTCAGGACCAGTTATCACTCATTAAAAGAACTATAAAAACCATGAATGTTGATGATGAAACTTATGCGCCAAAACAAGTACAACACTATATTAATGGATATAAAGATGAAGGACTGAGGGCTGCTCATGTAGATACTTATGACACACATTCAAAAAAATTAAATGAAATATATCTTGAATATGAAAAGCAATGTCAGAAAGAAGGCTTGGTTGATTTTGGTGAATTACTTTTAAGATGCTATGAGCTTTTTGAAAAAAATGTGGCGATACGTCAGCACTATCAAGATCGATTTAAACATATTCTGATTGATGAATTTCAAGACACAAGCGAGCTTCAATATAAGTGGTTAAAGCTTCTTGCGGGCAATAGCAGTTTTGTATTTGCTGTAGGAGATGATGATCAATCTATCTATAGTTTTAGAGGTGCAAGAGTTGGAAATATGAAAGATATGGAAAGAGATTTTCATGTCAAACAAATTATTAAGCTCGAACAAAACTACAGATCTAAAAGTAATATCCTTAATACAGCTAATGCGATCATTGATCACAATAAAAATCGATTAGGCAAGAACTTATGGACATCAGCCGGAGAAGGCGACCCTATTAGAATATATACTGGCCATACTGATATTGATGAAGCTAAATTTATAGTGGATGAAATCAAAATGCTTCATAGAGAAGGCATCTCTCTTAATCATATTGCTATTCTCTATAGAAGCAATGCTCAGTCTCGTATTCTCGAGCATAATATTTTTTCATCTAACCTACCTTATCGCGTCTATGGTGGTTTACGTTTCTTCGAACGTGCCGAAATTAAACACGCCATCGCTTATCTAAGACTTATTGCAAATAAAAATGATGACAGTGCATTTTTGAGAATTGTAAATTTTCCAACGCGTGGCATTGGAAGTCGATCACTAGAAAGTCTTCAAGACATTTCTAGGCGTGATGGTTGTAGTTTATGGGATGCCGCACAGAAATCATCAGATCAAGCGGATGCAATTAAAAAGGGCTTGCCTTATTTTATACACCTCATAAAACATATTGAAAATAGTTTTGAAGGACTTACTCTTCCTCAAATGATTGATCTTATTATCAATGAATCAGGACTTAAAGATCACTATACCAATGAAAAAGATGGTCTAGACAGAGTTTCTAACTTAAATGAATTAGTTTCTGCTGCCGCAACTTTTCTAAATAATGACAATAATGAATCTTCAAACCCACTTGGAGATTTTTTGAATTATTCTTCTTTAGAAAGTGGTGATATGCAAGCCAGTGAAGGTGTAGATGCTATCCAGCTCATGACGATTCACTCATCTAAAGGCTTGGAATTTGACGTAGTATTTATTTCTGGTCTTGAGGAAGGATTATGTCCTCATGAACAAAGCTTATTCGAATCCAAAGGTCTTGAAGAGGAGAGAAGACTTATGTATGTTGCTGTAACAAGAGCTCGTTCAAAATTATATTTAAGTTATGCCCTATCAAGAATGCTTCACGGCCAAACGAGATATGGAATGCCGTCAAGATTTTTAGGAGAGATTCCTGAGAGTCTCGTTAAAAACATTAATACTATTAGTTTTAAAAATAATGTGGATCAAATAGAGGAGAATTACCCGCAACCTAATCAGCAGAAGCATACTTGGCGAATCGGTGAATCTGTCATGCATGAAAAATTTGGCCAAGGAACGGTTTTAGGTTATGAAGGCAATTCGGACGACTTAAGAATTCAAATTAAATTTAATGAAGCAGGCACAAAATGGCTTGCCATGGAATACGCAAAACTTTTTAAATGTTAATAGCTTTTAGCTGACTTAAAAATATCACGGTAACTGATGTATTGAAATGCAAACATCACAGATGTAATTACAAGTAGTGCAAAGAAAATAATCGCGCCCATCAATGAAGGTCCGATCGAAGGATAGAATGAAGCTAGAGACCCAATTAACAATCCACAAGACAACATAAATAATATCGCTGTTGTTGAAAAAATTAGCCATGAAAGGCCTAATGGGGCAATATACATTAAGCATCCCGCAATACTTGATTTAATCGACTTAAAGAGTGAATAGTGGTTATAAACGATTAGCATCGGTGAAAACCATGTCGCCATAAGCAATGGAAGTAATAGTAGGATTAATTTTCCTATCATTGGTAAAAAATTATTAATCACGCTAACTAACTCATTATTGTTTTCTGATAATTTAATAAATTCTTGCATTTCAGAATTTAAAACCATCGTGACTAGGCCAGCATAAGTTAAGCAGATCAGGCCAAGTGTTAACAATGTAGCTAGCTTGGGTTTAATTTTTTCATATACCGCTAAAAATTTTTCAGACTTATTCTTGTCATGAATCTTATAGAAGTTCACTGCAAATACTAAAAATATTGGCCAAATTAAAATAGATGCAATTGAAAAAACTTGAACTATAGGCATTGAAGGCAAAAGCATAAAAATAAAAAGATATGCCAGGCTCAGCATCAATGATTGATTTGGTGTTTTTTTAAAGAGCACAAAACTTTCTTTATTCCAACGAATAGAATCTCGGAATGTAATTTTTTTCATATTAATTAACCTTAAAATTTATTCACTAATACGTTGCTTTAAAATTTTCTTAAAATGATTGGGGTCCTTCGTGTAAGTAAGTACCCCCACTTCTGCATGATAGAAATCATTAAGCCTGGAAACCCAAAATCTAAGAGAGGCTAATCTCAAAATATTATTCCAAGCTTGATTTTCATCATCATTAAATGGTCTTATCTTTTTGTAGGCATCTAGGAAGGCATTCAATCTAACCTTATCAAAAGAACCATCATCATTCACACACCAATCGTTCACAGCAATTGCTACATCTAAAATAATAAAATCTGTGCATGCATAATAGAAGTCTATAAAGCCTGTTACCTCATCATTTAAAAAAAGCACGTTATCCCTGAATAAGTCTCCATGAATTGTAGATTTAGGGAGTTTATAATCTTGTTTATCTTGGTAAAGAATTTCTTCTTTTAGTAATTGGTTCTCATCTTGAGGTAACACATTAAATAAAGAGTCAGCGGTTTTTTTGATCCAATTAAGATCTCTTGTATTTTGATGTTGGGACTCAAAATTAACTGATTTCACATGGAGTTCTGCTAAACTTTTACCCACAGCTGCGCAATGATTGACTTCGGGTTTTGAGAGTTCTTTCCCTTTTAAGCACGTCACAATTAAAGCAGGTTTATTTTTTAAAATACTTAAAGCTGTACCATTTTTCTTGAAAATTGGCTTAGGACATAAAAACGAATACTCTGCTAAATGAGCCATAAGATCTACAAAATAAGGTAGGTCTTCTATCGTATTTTTTTCGAACAGTGTTAGCACAAAACGATCATGTGCTGTCATCAAAAAATAGTTGGTATTCGTAATACCAGATTTAATGCCTTGATAATCGGTAAGATCGCCCAAAGCATAATCTTGAAGCCAAATTTTTAATTCTTCAATATTAACTGATGTATAGACGGACATAAAAAAAAGGGCCTAAAAGCCCTTTCAAAAAAATTTAGAATCTAAATATTACCCATTTAGGCACAGTCACGGGCTGACTTGGGCCGTCATATTTTGCCCAACCACCATATTGATCTTCCTTCAACAAATAATATGCAGGTCCGCCAGCAGGGGGCGTGACTTTCATCATATAAAGCTCGCCGTTGATGCGGTATTCCACAACGGTATCATCACCTTTTTTAGTGATAGTGATTTGAGGTTCTTCCACAATATCACTTTCAAAATTCTTTGGTGGTGGCTTCACTTCCTCTAGTGGCTCGAGCTTTTTTTCAGCTATGGCATTTAAACTTATTAAGGTAATTGCTAACAAGAAAGCTTTGATTGTATTTTGTATCATCATAGACAAGATTCTAGCAAAAAACCTATAGATGTTATGGTTTATTTGACAATTTATAAATAAAGCTGGGCTTTTCGTTCCGCCGGCGTTAATGAAAAACCAATAGATTCATAATGATTAAATATTGCATCCACAATCTCTTTGGGCTCCTCAAGAATTTGAATCAAATCCAAGTCTTTTTCTTGCGCCATACCCCCTTTTACAATTTTATCTTTTAACCAATCAAGCAAACCAGACCAGAACTCCTTACCGACTAAAATAATAGGGATTTTTCTTGATTTACCGGTTTGAATAAGAGTAATCACTTCCATTAATTCATCTAATGTTCCAAATCCACCAGGTAAAACTACGTATGCTGAAGCATACTTAATAAACATGACTTTTCGCATAAAGAAATATTTAAAATTAATTGAAATGTCTTGGTATTCATTTGGCTTTTGTTCGTGAGGTAAGTTGATATTAAGGCCAATACTAGACCCTTTCCCTAAAGAAGCTCCTTTATTAACTGCTTCCATGAGACCAGGACCGCCGCCAGAAATGACGCTAAATCCGGCATTAGATAGAACCTCTGCTATATCAACGGTGAGTTTGTAATAGGGATTGTCTTCACTGACCCTAGCGCTGCCGAACACAGATACGGCAGGCGTTATTTTTTTAAGTTTCTCGGTAGCGCCAACAAATTCTGACATAATTTCAAATGCATACCAGGATTCGCTTTCGTTATGAGTTTCATCAAATAATTCTGGGCCATTAAATTTAGGTATCTTTTTATCTGCTGACATAAAAACTTTCAAAATTAAATTATGAAAACACTATTATTGGTCGATGGCTCTTCTTATCTCTATAGGGCATTTCACGGATTGCCAGATCTTAGAAATAGTCGCCAAGAACCTACTGGGGCTATTTACGGCGTTTTAAATATGCTCCGAAAACTTCATAAAGAGTTTCCTTCAGATTATAACGCTTGCGTTTTTGATGCAAAAGGAAAAACTTTCAGAAATGATCTATACCCTGAGTATAAAGCTAATCGCTCAGTGATGCCTGATGATTTAAGAGCTCAAATCCAACCGCTTCATGAAGCAATTACAGCGATGGGCTGGCCTATTATTATTCAAGAGGGTGTTGAAGCTGATGATGTAATTGGTACATTATGCAAAGAAGCTAGCCAACATCAATATAATGTTGTCGTTTCTACAGGCGACAAGGATTTAGCTCAACTTGTAAATGATCATGTCACTTTAATTAATACGATGACGAACGAAAAACTTGATATCGAAGGCGTCAAAAATAAATTTGGGTTGATGCCGAGCCAAATTATTGATTATCTAACACTTATTGGAGACACCTCTGATAACGTGCCCGGTGTTGATAAGGTAGGTCCTAAAACTGCATTGAAATGGCTTAATGAATATCAAACGCTCGACAATATCGTAATGCATGCTTCTCAATTCCCAGGGGTAGTCGGTGAAAATTTAAGAAAAGCACTCGATTGGATTCCTAAAGCTAGGGATCTTATTACGATTCGATGTGATTTAGATATCAATAAAAATTGGGACAATTTGAAACCCAAAAAACAAGACTTATCCGCGTTAGAAAATTTATACCAAAGGTTTGAATTTAAGAATTGGCTTAATGAAATCAAAGAAGGTAGTCCTAAGGTAGTTTCATTAAGTAAAAGTGATGAAGAAAAACCATCCATTAAATCACTAAGCCATTTTATTTCTAAAATTAAATACGACACAATATTTAAAGAAACTTTATTACATGCATGGCTAGAAAAAATCAAAATAAAAAAATATGTTTGTATCGACACGGAAACAAACTCTCTCGACCCAATGCAAGCAAAAATTGTAGGTATATCTATGGCAGTGACTCCAGGAGAAGCAGCCTACATTCCTTTAGCACATGATTATCCTGGAGCTCCTCAACAGTTATCGATTAATGCTGTATTAAATTTATTAAAGCCCATTTTAGAGGATGAAAAGATCAAGAAAATTGGGCAAAACTTAAAGTATGATGCGCACGTTTTTTTAAACCACGATATATGTCTTAAAGGTATTAGGCACGATACGATGCTACAAAGCTATGTGACAGAAAGTCATCAAAGTCATGGCATGGATAATTTAAGCTTAAGACACCTAGGACATACCTGTGTAAGTTACGAAGAAGTTGCAGGCAAAGGTGTAAATCAACTTAGATTTAATGAAGTCGATATTGATGTGGCATCTCATTATTCATCTGAAGATGCTGATATTACTTTGCAATTAAATCAATTTTTTAATCCTGTAATTGAAAATGATGCGTCACTAAAATTCATTTATGAAAGTATTGAAATGCCCACCGCAGAGGTACTTTTAAAGATTGAAAGAAATGGTGTGCTTATAGATGAGAAAAAATTAAATGAGCAAAGCCATGAAATTGGCAAAAAAATTCTGCTACTTGAAGAGGAGGCTTACCAATTAGCGGGACAACCTTTCAACCTCGCATCACCCAAACAATTACAAGATATTTTATTTAACAAATTAGGTATTAAGTCTTTAAAAAAAACACCTTCAGGAGCTCCATCTACTGACGAGGACGTCTTGCAAGAATTAGCTCTTGACTATCCTCTGCCTAAACTTCTGCTTGAACATCGCAGTCTATCTAAACTCAAATCAACTTACACAGATAAATTACCAAAAATGATTAATCCTAATACTGGGCGCATTCATACCAGCTACAACCAAGCAGTGGCAATTACAGGACGTCTTGCGAGTTCAGAACCTAATTTGCAAAATATCCCGATCAGAACACTAGAGGGTAGAAAAATAAGAGAAGCATTTATTGCAAACAAAGGATCATCAATTTTATCTGCAGACTATTCTCAAATCGAACTGAGAATTATGGCTCACTTATCTCAAGACAAAAGATTACTTGATGCATTTAAGAATAATGAAGATATACATAAATCCACGGCAGCTGAAATCTTTGGGTGTGAGCTGAATAGTGTTTCTAATGAACAAAGACGTTATGCCAAAGTTATTAATTTTGGATTGATCTATGGAATGAGTGTTTTTGGTTTATCGAAATCACTCAGCATTGAACGTAGCGCCGCCGCAAATTATATAGAAACTTATTTTGCCCGATATCCTGGCATTAAAAAATACATGGAAAATGCAAAATTATTTGCTAAAGATAAAGGTTATGTAGAAACATTTTTTGGAAGGAGATTATGGATTCCAGAAATTAATGGTTCGAATGGTATTAGAAGATCTGCAGCAGAGAGAGCTGCGATTAATGCGCCTATGCAAGGCACTGCAGCGGACCTTATAAAATTAGCAATGATCGCCGTTGATCAATGGTTATGTCAAAATATGCACTTAAAAACAAGAATGATTATGCAAGTACATGATGAACTTGTATTTGAAGTACCCCAAAATGAAATTGAAATATTACAAAAAGAATTGCCTCGCCTAATGGAGGGTGTTGCAAAACTAGATATTCCTCTTATCGTTGATATTGGTGTTGGACTGAACTGGGATGCGGCACATTAAAATGGAATTCGGCACTTTAATTATTGGCGATGAAATTTTATCTGGCAAAAGACAAGATAAACATTTCGAATTTTTACAAAAAACATTAAAAAAATATGAGCTTTCATTGTCTTGGGTGAAATATATTCAAGACGATTCGAAAAGTATTATTCAATCTATCAAAGAGTCAACAAACTCCAGGACTATTGTTTTTTCTTTTGGTGGCATTGGTGCAACACCAGATGACTTCACACGTCAAGCTGCAGCAGAAGCTTTTGATCTTCAATTAATGAGAAATAATGAAGCTGTCAAACTTATTGAAGAACATTTTGGTGATGGGGCTTATCCAAAAAGAGTTTTGATGGCAAATATTCCCCAACAAGCATTATTAATTCCAAATGAAATTAATAAAATACCTGGGTTTAAAATTAATCATCATCATTTTTTGCCAGGGTTTCCAGAAATGGCATGGCCGATGGTTGAATGGGTTCTCAATACACATTATCAAGAATTATTAAATCAAAATGATTTTGCCGAAGCTTCGATTTGGATTAACGATGTGAGTGAAAGTAAATTAATTGATTTGATGAATGAAATTGTAAAAAAATATCCAGAAATTAAACTTTTTAGCCTGCCAAAATTAAACCCTGTAAAAACAATAGAGCTTGGCGTTAAAGGCTCATCAAAATTAGTTAATAAAGCTATATTGGAAATACAAGAAAAAATAGCCAATTTGGGCTATGAATGGCATAAGTAATTTAAAGTCTTCACTTTTATAAAAAGCCATTTGCCTATAAAATAAGCAACTTTCCCTAAATAAATATAAAAGACAGTGAAAATAGGCTCCATTTCCATTAAAAATAATCTCATAGTCGCCCCCATGGCTGGCGTCACAGACCGTCCTTTCCGTCAACTTTGTAAAAAGTTTGGCGCTGGCATGGCGGTAAGTGAGATGGTGACATCAAACTCACTTTTATACGGTAGTCAAAAAACACTTCGTCGCGCTAATCACGAAGGTGAAGTAGATCCAATCTCAGTTCAAATTGCTGGTGCTGACCCAAAAATGATGGCTGAAGCAGCTCAATTTAATGTGGATCATGGTGCTCAAATTATCGATATTAATATGGGTTGTCCTGCAAAAAAAATATGTAACGTCATGGCAGGATCAGCACTTCTCAAAGATGAGCCGCTTGTAAAAAAAATATTATCTTCCGTAGTTAAATCTGTAGAAGTTCCTGTCACATTAAAAATAAGAACTGGTTGGGATACTAAAAATCGTAATGCGATAGAAATTGCAAAAATTGCCGAAGATATTGGCATTAAAGCATTAGCCATTCATGGCAGAACAAGAGCTTGTTTGTACATGGGTGATGCTGAGTATGACACCATCACCGAAGTAAAACAGTCAGTCAAAATTCCCGTTATTGCAAATGGTGATATTACTTCACCTGAAAAAGCTAAATTTGTTTTAGATTACACAGGTGCAGATGGGGTAATGATCGGAAGAGCTGCCCAAGGTAAGCCTTGGATTTTTAGAGAAATTGACCACTATCTTAAAACAGGAAAGCATTTAGATAATCCATCTATTAATGAAATCAAAAATATTACGATTACTCATGTGAAAGAGCTTTATGATTTTTATGGTGAAAATGCGGGATTAAAAATTGCCAGGAAACATATTTCTTGGTACACAAAAGGATTAAAAAATTCTGCGAATTTTAGACACCATATGAACACAATTGAAGAAATCGATGCACAAATTAAAACAATCGAAGATTATTTTAATTTTCTTTCAATCGAATCCCCATATTTAAAGTACGAACAAGAAATGTTGGTAGCTTAATGGAAAAGAAAACAGACATCCCAGATTGTGTAAACGAATCTTTAGATCAATACTTCAAAGACTTGAACGGCGAACATCCAACGAATGTTTACGATATGGTCATTGGTATAGTAGAGAAGCCTCTATTATCATATATTATGCGTATTTCAAAAGGTAACCAGAGTAAAGCTGCAGAAATTCTTGGTCTTAATAGGAACACACTCAGAAAAAAATTAAAACAACATAAGATTGATATCTAGTCATGATTAAAATAAAAAGAGCTCTTATAAGCGTATCAGACAAAAAAGGTATTATCGATTTTGCTAAGACGCTAATTAAGTTTAATGTTGAAATTTTATCTACTGGAGGTACGGCAAAATTATTTGCTGACAATAATATTCCTGTCATTGAGGTCAGTGATTATACAGGTTTCCCTGAAATGCTTGATGGGAGAGTAAAAACACTTCATCCAAAAATACATGGCGGCATCCTCGGAAAAAGAGATGACGAAAAACATCTACAAACGATGAATAAATCAAATATTCCTTTAATTGATTTGGTGGTCGTGAACTTGTACCCATTCGAAGCAACCATATCTAAAGAAAATTGTACGCTCCCTGAAGCTATTGAAAATATAGATATTGGTGGTCCAGCAATGATTAGATCGTCAGCTAAAAATTATAATGGTGTAGCTGTGGTCACTGATGCCTCGGATTATAAAATGATTGAAAATGCCTTAAAGCAAAATGATGGCGCACTTAATCTAGAATGCAGATTTAATTTGGCTAAAAAAGCTTTTGAACACACTGCGAAGTATGATTCAGCCATTTCAAATTATCTTAATGGTTTAGATACAAATAAAAGTGTAACTTACCCCAATAAACTTAATCTCGTATTTAACAAAAAAATGGATTTACGTTACGGTGAGAATCCGCATCAAAGTGCATCTTTCTATGTTGATGAAATAGCTAATAAAGGTTCGTTAGCAAGCTTTAAACAATTACAGGGTAAAGAACTTTCATACAACAACTTAAATGATGCAGATACAGCATGGGAATGTGTTAAAAACTTTCAGCTTCCATCTTGCGTCATCGTAAAACATGCCAATCCATGCGGAGTAGGGTCTTCTAAAAACTTATTAGACGCTTATAAAAAAGCATTTCTAACTGATCCAACTTCTGCATTCGGCGGCATTATTGCTTGCAATGCACCTATAGACATAAATACTGCATCTCAAATTATTACACAATTTGTAGAAGTTGTAATTGCTCCGTCTTACGACATTGAGTCACTTAAAATATTTGAATCAAAACCAAATATCAGATTGTTAGAAGTTACATTAGATAACAACTTTAATGCTTTTGAATTAAAAAAAGTTGGTGGTGGTTTATTAGTTCAGTCGTCCGATAATTTTAATATCGATATGGATCATTGCAAAGTAGTTTCTAAACTCACACCTAATCAGGAGCAAATGGACGACATGCTTTTTGCATGGCGCGTTGCGAAATATGTCAAATCAAATGCGATTGTATTTTGTAAAAATAATCAAACATTAGGAATCGGTGCAGGTCAAATGAGCAGAGTAGACAGCACCAAAATAGCATCGATCAAAGCTCATAATGCAAATCTTGACTTAACAAATTCAGTCGTCGCTTCAGATGCATTCTTTCCTTTTAGAGATGGTATTGATGTGCTGGCCGCGGCTGGTGCAAAATGCGTCATTCAACCTGGCGGAAGTCTTAGAGATGAAGAGGTTGTCTATGCTGCCGACGAATTAGGTCTCGTCATGTTATTTACTGGATATCGTCACTTTAGGCATTAATTTATGAAAGTTCTAGTCATTGGAAGTGGTGGCAGAGAACATGCAATGGCATGGAAACTTTCTCAAAGTAATAAAGTAAATTCTGTTTTTGTTGCGCCAGGTAATGGCGGAACTCACCTCAATCCAAAATTCAAAAATATTGATCTGATTGATATTAATCTTCTTGCAGATTTTGCAATTGAAGAAAAAATTGACTTGACTGTCATTGGCCCAGAACTACCTCTTTCTAGAGGTATTGTTGATTTATTTCGATCTAAACATTTAAATATTTTTGGGCCCACTCAAAAAGCTGCTCAGCTTGAAAGCTCTAAAGATTTTGCTAAAGATTTCATGTATAGACACAAAATCCCTACTGCAAAATATAAAGCATTTAAAATGCCAGATGAAGCCCATAGCTATGTTGATAAGGAAGGTGCGCCTATTGTAATTAAGGCAGATGGATTAGCTTCAGGAAAAGGTGTCATCGTCGCTATGACGTTAAAAGAAGCTCATGATGCAATCGACTTTATGCTTGTAGACAATAGATTTGGTGATGCTGGAGCCAAGGTTGTTATTGAAGAATTTCTTGAAGGTGAAGAAGCTAGCTTTATGGTCATCTGTGATGGTAAAACAATTTTGCCACTTGCAACGAGCCAAGATCATAAAAGGCTTTTAGATCAAGACATGGGGCCAAACACCGGCGGTATGGGGGCATATTCACCCGCGCCTATAGTTACTGATGAAATTTACTCTAAAGTTATGAAAGAAATTATCTACCCGACCATCCATGGTATGGCTAATGATGGTATTCCTTTTACTGGATTTCTCTACGCAGGATTAATGATTACCAAAAAAGGTGAAGTAAAAACATTGGAATACAATTGTCGAATGGGAGATCCTGAAACTCAACCGATTCTGATGAGGCTTAAAAGTGATTTTTTTGAAACGCTTTATAAATCATCAACTGGACATCTTGACTCAACAGAAATTGAATGGGATAAAAGAACAGCTCTAGCTGTCGTTTTAGCTTCAGCAGGCTACCCTGAAACTCCAAAATTAAATGACGAAATTCATATTGAAGATCGTGTCATTTCTGATACTTATATTTTTCATGCAGGCACAATGTTTAAAGATAATAAACTTCTCACTTCTGGAGGTAGGGTATTGGCTGTTACAGCGCTTGGTTATTCTGTCAAAGAAGCTCAATCAAAAGCTTATGAGGCTATCAATACTGTCAGATTTAATGGAGCGCAATATCGAAAAGATATAGGTTTCAGAGCATTAGATAATAATTAAATTGACTCATCAAAACTTAATCCAGTATTTAAGTTGTTTTTATAGACTGGGCCAATAAATCCTGTATCAAGGAAAATAAAATGATTAATTCAAATATAGTTTATGAGTACTTTAACAACCTTCAAATAAAGATTGTTGAAACACTTCAGCTTGTTGATGGAAAAAATTTTATTAATGATTCATGGCAACGAAAAGAAGGTGGAGGCGGCACTTCTTGCATTTTAGAGAATGGCAATGTATTTGAAAGGGCAGGCGTTGGATTTTCTCATGTTTTGGGTGATAAGCTACCACGCTCAGCAAGCGTTGCTCATTTAGAAGCAGCAGATAGAAAGTGGGAAGCTATGGGTCTTTCTCTTGTCTTACATCCTAAAAATCCTTATGCCCCTTCAGTGCATATGAATGTAAGATTTTTTATTGCAAAAAAAGAAGGTCTTGAGGATATTTGGTGGTTTGGCGGTGGTATGGATTTAACTCCTTATTATGGCTTTGACGAAGATGCCATTCATTTTCACCAAACACTTAAAACTATGCTTGATCTTTACGACAAAAAACTGTACTCGAAATTTAAAAAAAATTGTGATGAATACTTTTACCTAAAACACCGTAACGAGCCCAGAGGTATTGGAGGTATTTTTTACGATGACTTTAATCAATTAGGTTTTGATAAATCTTTTAATTTAAATAAATCTGTAGGGGATGTTTTTTTAAATGCATACCTACCTATTCTTCAGAGAAGAAAAGATACTTATTACACAGAAAAAGAAAGAAGCTTTCAACTTTATCGACGTGGTCGTTATGTGGAATTTAATTTAATATTCGATCGCGGCACTCTATTTGGTTTGCAATCTAATGGCCGGACTGAATCAATTTTAATGTCGATGCCGCCGATGGCTCAATGGAAATATGATTGGAAACCAGAATCAGGGAGCAAAGAGGAAAAGTTATATACATATTTTTTAACAAATAAAGATTGGTTAGACCATGAATAATCTATTTGCAAAAATTTTTAGAAAAAAGCATATAAATCATAAACATCCAGCTCATCTAAAAAAATGTTTAAGTGCACTAGATTTAACACTACTTGGTATTGGCTGTATTATCGGTACAGGTATATTTGTCTTAACCGGCATTGCTGCTGCAAATCAAGCTGGTCCCGCAGTTATTTTGTCTTTCATAGTTTCAGGTTTTGCATGTGCTTTTGCCGCTTTAGCCTATGCAGAATTATCTTCATCGATTGGCGGTTGTGGAAGTGCATATGGCTATAGTTATGTTGCATTTGGTGAATTTTTTGCATGGATTATTGGTTGGATTCTTTTAATGGAATATGGAATGTCTATTGCTGCAGTGGCAAATGGATGGTCTGGATATTTTAATAATGCACTTACAGCTATGGGTATCGGTCTTCCAGAATCATTATCAAAAGCCCCTTCATTAGGAGGTATGGTTAATCTTCCAGCAATGGTTATTATATTAATAATTATGTCTTTGCTAATCATAGGGGCGAAGCAAAGTGCCAAATTTAATGCAGCAATGGTTTTTATTAAACTTTTAACCGTCACACTATTTATTTCAGTCGCTATTTTTAATGTGAATCCATCAAATTGGCATCCATTTATGCCTTATGGATGGTTTTCAACATTACCTAATGGAAAAACTGTTGGTATTCTGGCAGGCGCTTCATTAGTATTTTTTGCATATGTTGGTTTCGATGCAGTATCGACTGCTGCTGAAGAGGCGATCAATCCTCAAAGAGATCTGCCTAGAGGTATTATTGGTTCACTTGCTTTTTGCACAATGATATACATCATCGTATCCTTATTACTTACTGGCGTTGTTCCATACCAAGAACTTAATGTGTCTTCTCCTGTAGCTTATGCGCTTCAAAAAATAGGTTTTCAAGGAGCTTCTGCAGTTGTAGCTACCGGAGTTATTACAGGACTTACAACTGTAATGCTTGTGCTTTATTACGCCCTAACAAGAATTATTTTTGCAATGTGTAGGGATGGGTTATTACCTCATACTTTAAGTGAAGTCAATAAAGCTACTAATACGCCTATAAGAGTTATTGTTTTTTGTGGCCTCATCATTTCATTAATTGCGGGCTTTATACCACTTGGCGCTCTTGCTGAAATTGTAAATATTGGAACGTTAGCTGCTTTTGTGATTGTTTCATTAGGAGTAATTTTTATAAGAAAACTTCATAAAAATAATAATGCAACTTTTAAGAATAAATGGCACCCGCTTATTCCTGTTCTTGGAATTTTTTCATGCAGTGCTTTAATGTTTTTCTTACCGCTCGAAACTTGGAGAAGATTTTTAATTTGGGTGATGATTGGTATTGTTTTCTATTTTGTTTACTCAATTAAACATAGCCATCTAAATAAAAAACCGGTCTAGGCCGGTTTTTTATTTTTTTACTTCATTAAAGAGAAAGAACCCATTGAACGATTGTTTTAATATCTTCTTCTTTAACTTGTGGGTGAGGTGGCATTGGAACTGGGCCCCAAACGCCGCTACCACCCGCTTTTACTTTAGCTACTAATTTCGCTTCAGCGCCTTTGTCCCCTTTATACTTAGCTGCAACATCCTTGTAAGATGGTCCAACTACTTTTTTTTCAACGCCATGACATGCTAAACATCCGCTTTTTTGAGCAAGTGCTTCAGCAGCTTTAGCATCTGCGGCTTGAGCTTGATTTGCGACGAACGCACCAACCATTGCAATACTTAAAATTACTAATTTCATATGATTTACACCCTTAAATTGATTTTGCGCTACTTATGATACTCCTAAACTTATTTAAATTAAAAGTAATTTAAATAAAATTAACCAATTAATATTCTTGAACCAAATACTCAGCTATTAGGCTATGGGATTGATTCGGATAAACTATTACGCTGTTCTCAAGAGCATTAACACTTTCAACACAGATCATTTTTTTCCATTCATGTTTGGTGCCCATATCAACCATAGTTTTAACTTTTTTATCCCAGGGCGTCCAGATAACTGTTGATTCACTATTTTGTTTTTGTATTGTAATTTTTCGATTAAAACCTTCATCATGAATCACGCATGTATCTCTTGTATCTAAATAAACCCTATCAAATTCAGAATTAAATTTAATTTGATCCTCCTGAGTAAATTTTTTATAGCCTCTGACTTTGTCTGAATAGATTTTATTTTCCAATCCTGTCACTTTAATATTTTCTATGTCGCTTATTCCAAAATAAGTATGATAGCCCTCGCCAATTAAAAAAGGTTGTTCAGATAAATTAGTTGTTTTAAGGTCTAAATGAATTGAATTACCTATTATTACAGAAAGCTCTAAATTAAATTGATATGAAAGTTGTCTATTAACCTCAGGGGTTGGCAGCATTACCAAAGTAACTTTAGTAGCTCCATTTTCTATATCCATAATTTCATTAATGCGCCATGGTATAACTCTTGCAAATCCGTGCGGACAAAAACTTCCATCGGTGGGATGTGCGCCAAACCAAGGCCAGCAGATGGGCACGCCGCCCCGAATAGACCTCCCATGCATATATCTTGTATTACTTGAAAGCCACAACACTTCGTTTTCAATATTATGAGGCTTCCACTGCATGAGATGAGCCCCCTGCAGAGCAATTTTTGCAGAAGCTAGCTCATTATTAATTGTGATAAATTTTAGTCCAATTTCATTTTGGCTAATCTTATAGCTTTGGGCAGAAGATATATTTGTTTCACTTAACATCTTAAAAATTATATTTCCTCTAAGTTTGAAATATCTCGAATAGCTCCTTTATCTGCACTTGTCGTCATTAATGCATAAGCTTGTAATGCTTGAGATACTTTTCTGTTTCTTGGCTTAGGCTTCCAAGCATCCATGCCTTTAGCATTCATTTCATTTTTTCTTAGGGTGAGAGTCGCATCATCGATCATTAAATCAATTTTTCTATTTGGAATATCAATTTCTATCTGATCATTTTCTTCAATCAGCGCAATTTCTCCTTGTTCCGCAGCTTCGGGTGACACATGGCCAATGCTTAGTCCAGAGGTTCCCCCAGAAAATCTACCATCAGTTAAAAGCGCACAAACTTTGCCAAGATCTTTTGATTTTAAATAGGCAGTTGGATAAAGCATTTCTTGCATACCTGGTCCGCCTCTTGGCCCCTCATATATAATCACAACAACATCGCCTGCAATAATCTTGTCGCCTAAAATAGCTGCAACAGCCTCGTCTTGCGATTCAAAAATACGTGCACGCCCTTTAAATTTCAATATACTTTCGTCGACTCCTGCCGTTTTAACGATACAGCCATTTCGTGCAATATTTCCAAAAAGAACAGCAAGTCCACCATCTTGAGTATAAGCATTCTCTTTATTTCGAATACAGCCAGAAGTTCTATCTTCATCTAAAGTTGGATATAGCATGCTTTGACTAAATGCAATTGTCGTGGGTATGCCTCCTGGTGCAGCACGGTAAAAATTTCTTACTTCTTCATTTTTAGTTGACACAATATCCCAATGATCTATTGCTTCTCCTAGAGTTTTAGAATGGACCGTAGAAACATCTCTGTGAATTAAAGATGCACGATCAAGCTCCCCTAAAATTCCCATCACACCGCCTGCCCTATGAACATCTTCCATATGGAACTTGGATGTAGCAGGCGCTACTTTTGCTAAACAAGGCACTTTTCTTGAAATACGATCTATATCTTTCATTGTGAAATTTACTTTAGCTTCATGAGCTGCCGCAAGTAAATGAAGAACAGTATTTGTAGAGCCCCCCATGGAAACATCTAGGCTCATGGCATTTTCAAAAGCTTTAAAATTTGCAATATTTCTAGGCAGCACACTTTCATCATCTTTTTCGTAATATCGCTTAGCTAAATCAACAATTAATTTTCCGGCATCTTGGAATAACTTTTTTCTAGCCGCATGCGTAGCTAGAGTGCTTCCATTACCAGGCAAGCTTAATCCTAAGGCCTCCGTTAAACAATTCATTGAGTTTGCTGTAAACATTCCAGAACATGATCCACATGTTGGACAAGCTGATCGTTCAATTTCATCAGAACTTTTATCAGATACTCTTGTATCAGCACCAGCTACCATTGCATCTACCAAGTCTAATTTCTTTATTTCATTATTCCAATTAACCTTTCCAGCTTCCATGGGTCCACCTGAAACGAAGACTACAGGAATATTAATTCTGAGTGCCGCCATGAGCATACCGGGCGTTATCTTGTCGCAATTTGATATACAAACAATGGCATCTGCACAGTGAGCGTTTACCATATATTCGACGCTATCTGCAATAAGATCTCTGCTTGGTAGGCTATATAACATGCCATCATGTCCCATAGCTATACCATCATCTACTGCAATAGTATTAAATTCTTTCGCAACACCACCATGCTTTTCAATTTCTCTTGCTACAAGCTGTCCTATATCTTTCAAATGAACATGACCCGGAACGAATTGAGTAAATGAATTACAAACTGCAATAATTGGCTTTAAAAAATCTTCATCTTTCATGCCTGTGGCTCGCCAAAGTGCACGAGCACCAGCTTGATTTCTACCATGGGTTGTTGTTTTAGAGCGATATATGGGCATAATGGCCTCTTTAATTACAATTAATTTTAATAGTTATTTTAACTTATAATGACATGAATCTTATGCTTATTCATCCTCACATAGATCCTGTTGCGTTTAATCTTGGGCCGTTTCAAATTCATTGGTACGGAATCATGTATCTTTTCGCCTTTTTAGGATTTCTTCAGTTAGGTAAAGTTCAAATCAAAACACGTCCGTGGCTATCCTGGAATGAAAAGATGCTAGATGACGCTTTCTTTTATGGGGCTATAGGTGTCATTGCCGGTGGTCGATTAGGTTACATCTTATTCTATCAACTGGAATATTATCTTCAAGAACCGATTGAGATCATTGCATTATGGAAAGGCGGCATGTCATTTCATGGAGGATTTTTAGGTGTAGTTATTGCTATGGCTCTCACAGCTAAAAAATATAAAATAACTTTACTTTCAGTTTTAGATTTCATTGCCCCGTTGGTTCCTCTAGGGCTTGCTTTTGGTCGCATTGGAAATTTTATTAATGCGGAGCTATGGGGCAGACCAACACAATTTTTCTTAGGTACGGTCTTTCCAAATTTAGATGGCATTCCAAGACACCCCTCTCAACTTTACGAAAGCTTCTTTGAAGGTTTTGTTATGTTTGTATTGCTTTGGTTATATTCCAATCAAAAAAGGAAGACAGGCCGTATTGCTGCTTTATTCTTAATACTATACGGAGCGTTTAGATTTTTAATTGAATTTACAAGAGAGCCTGATTCATTCTTAGGCTTGCTCTTTTTAAATCTTTCAATGGGTCAATGGTTAACTATTCCAATGCTCTTGGCTGGTATTTATCTTTTTAAAAAAAACTAACAACAGCGTTTTAAACCACTCCATTTTTTCTCAATCGTAGCTTGATAAAAGTTTTTTTTACTCATCAATCTATGTTTTTTTGAACATTTTTTATGGCTCTTCAAATATAGATCATAGAGATCGTCCCCTGATAGTCTTCGTATGAATTCATATAATGATTTTATAACTTTCAACATAGCTTATTAATTCTTTTTGAAAAATGAAATTCTTAACATATCAACAACAACTGTCCATAAAATAATAAGTAAAAATAAAGTAATAAAGGCATCTAATTTTTGATTAAAAATTAATTGGTGAGTAATGGATATTTTACTATCCTCAATGAGTCCTATATTTATTTTATCTGTCAGATCTCTTGCTGCTGAGATAAATCCAACCCTAATATCTTGACTAAATATTTTTTGATAAGCAGCTGTCGTCGTCACAATAATCAGCCAAATTAGAGGCAACCCTGTTACCCAAGCATATTTTAATTTATTTGATTTGATAAGAATGCCAGTACCCACACATAGAGCAATAGCTGCAAGCATCTGATTTGCGATACCAAACAACGGCCATAAAATATTTACCCCACCATTTGGATCTATCACCCCAATATATAAAAAATATCCCCAGCAACTGACAACAATTGCACTACTTAAAATAATAGATGGCATCCATGATGTTTGACCGAATTTCGGATAAATGTTGCCAATCATATCTTGCAACATAAATCTTCCCACACGGGTGCCTGCATCCAGTGTGGTAAGAATAAATATTGCTTCAAACATTATAGCAAAGTGATACCACATCGCTAATAAGTTTGTACCAAAAGCTTTACCAAATATATTTGCCATACCTACTGCTAATGAAGGCGCGCCACCTGTTCTCGCGAATAGGGAAGTTTCGCCCATATTTTTTGCAAGCAATTCCATTTCTTCAACTGTCACTTTAAATCCCCATGAATTTATTTTTTGAATAGCCCCCGCAGCTTCTGCTCCAACCACTCCCACAGGACTATTAATTGCAAAAAATATACCTGGTTCTAATACTGTTGCAGCTATCAAGGCCATAATCGCTACGAAAGATTCTAGAAGCATCGCGCCATAGCCAATCATAGGAATATATTTTTCATTCTCTAATAATTTAGGGGTTGTACCCGAAGCAATTAAAGAATGGAATCCAGAAATTGATCCGCAAGCGATGGTAATAAAAACAAAAGGAAACACACTACCACCGAAAATAGGTCCTGTACCATTAGTAAATTGCGTTAATGCTGGCATTTTAATTTCTGGTTGCAATGTCATAATTGCAACAGCTAAAACAATCACTGTGCCTAATTTTACAAAAGTCGAAAGATAATCTCTCGGTGCTAATAAAAGCCAAACCGGAAGAACTGCTGCTGCAAAGCCATAAAAAATAATTGCCCACGCCAATGTCAAGCTGTCATGATCAAAATAAGCTCTTAAGGTTTGCGAATGATCAATTAAACCTCCAGCAAAAACAGCTAGAAGCAATAATCCAAATCCTATTAACGATGCTTCAAGCACTCTTCCTGATCTGATAGATCGCAAATAAATACCAATAAAAATTGCTATCGGTATGGTTGCAGCAACTGTTGATGTTGCCCAAGGACTGTGTTTCATAGCATTCACAACCACCAACCCTAAAACAGCAATCAAAATAACCATAATTAAAAAAGTACCGATCAATGAAGCAGTCCCACCGATTAAACCAATTTCATCTCTAGCCATCTGCCCTAAACTTTTTCCATTGCGCCTCATTGAAAAAAATAATGTAGTCATATCTTGCACAGCACCGCCTAACACAGCCCCTATAAGTATCCATAACATTCCTGGCAGATAGCCAAACTGTGCCGCTAATGTCGGACCAACCAGTGGTCCCGGCCCAGCAATAGCAGCAAAGTGATGGCCAAAAACAATCCATTTATCTGTAGGAATAAAGTCTTTATCATTTCTAAGTCTTAAAGCTGGCGTTTTTCTATATTCATCAATAACTAAGACTTTTGCTGCGATCCAGCTTGCATAAAATCTATAAGCAATCATATAAATACATACAGCAGCAGTAATAAACCAAACAGCATTGATACTTTCATTTCGATTCAGTGCAATCGTAGAAAAAGCAATAGCTCCCAACAAGGCCACTAAAATCCAAATTATATTTTTTAAATATTTTTTAATCATGATGTTTCCGAATTTGATTCCTAAATTAATTTATTGCCTTATATATCTTTGTTATACTTGTTTTCCATTTATTCTTTAATTATATGCAATTTGTAAAAATTAAAATAACTTAATTCATTTTGACTGCGTAAATCTTATCTTGGCAAATCATAAAATTATTCTTGGCGTTACTGGAGGTATAGCTGCTTACAAAGCTGCTGAATTAACCCGCCTTCTGGTTAAAAACGATTTTGATGTTCAAGTTGTAATGACTGAGTCTGCTTGTCATTTTATAACACCACTTACATTCCAAGCTTTATCAAGCAAAGAAGTACTAACAAGTTTATGGAAAAGTAATGCTAACAATGGTATGTCACATATAGAACTATCAAGAAATTACGACCTCATAGTTATTGCTCCTGCCAGCGCTAATTTCCTAGCAAAATTAACACATGGTCTTGCTGACGATCTTTTATCCTCTTTATGTTTAGCGAGAACTTGTCCAATTGCAGTAGCACCAGCTATGAATGTTCATATGTGGACCAATGAAGCTACTCAGCGCAATATTTCTCAGTTGAAGAAAGATGGTGTCTTATTTTTTGGTCCCGACTCAGGAGAGCAAGCTTGTGGCGATATAGGACTTGGAAGAATGACGGATACTGAAGAATTATTTAAATCAATTCAAAATCATCTCACCCCAAAAATACTTAATAATAAAAAATTGTTAATAACTTCTGGTGGCACAATTGAAATGATAGATGACGTAAGAGGTATTACAAATCTTAGCTCAGGGAATATGGGTTTTGCTATCGCCAATACAGCTGCATCTATGGGTGCATCAGTCACTTTAATCACATCAAAACATCAAAATTTTTCAGAAAATATTAAAGTCATTCATACAAGCGATGCACACTCAATGCATCAAGCAGTTCTTAAGCATATCAACAATCAAGATATTTTTATTAGTGTCGCAGCTGTTTCTGATTACACGCCAAAAGAAAAAATAAAGGGTAAATTAAAAAAGAGTGATTCAGACATGACGCTTCAACTCACCCCTACGATCGACATTCTTAAAGAGATAGGATTATCTAAAAATAAAATTTTTAAAGTAGGCTTTGCAGCAGAAAATGAAAACCTCATTGAGAATGCACAAAAAAAATTGAAGGCAAAAAATTTAGATTTAATTGTGGCAAACTTAATTCATGAATCCATGGGCCTTGAAGATACTAAGATTTCAATAATCGATAAAAACAATGTTATTGAGGTGCCAAAATCAAATAAAATAGTTGCGGCAAAAACGATTTTGAAAGAAATAGCACATCGCATACATTTGGATAAATAATATGAGTCTAACTATTGATTTTAGAATTTTGGATAAACGTATCGAGGAAATGTTACCTAATTATGCTTCATCAGGTTCAGCAGGTCTTGATCTTCGAGCATGTACTGAACACGTACAAACTATCAATCCTGGCGAAACATTTCTTATACCCACTGGCATTTCTATGTTTATTAAAGACCCTGCTTATGCAGCCCTTATTCTTCCCAGATCGGGTTTAGGCCATAAACACGGGATTGTTTTAGGTAATTTAGTAGGCCTAATTGATTCTGATTATCAAGGTCAATTACTCGTTTCTTGCTGGAATCGAAGCGAAAAAGCTTTCCTGCTCAACCCTATGGAGCGTATAGCCCAGCTTGTCATTGTTCCTGTTATTCAGGCTAAATTTAACCTGGTCGACGAATTTCCTCAGACCGAACGAGGTGAAGGTGGCTTTGGAAGTACAGGTAAAAACTAACGAATTCACTTGAAAAGACAGTGGGTTATGTGGTTTAATAGCACTCTTTTTCGAAATTATTGTAACAAATAAAGGATTTAAATTATGGCTCGCGTATGTCAATTAACCGGCAAAAAACCAATGTCAGGAAACAACGTATCACACGCCAATAACAAGACCAAAAGACGCTTTTTACCTAATCTACAAAATCGTAAATTCTGGGTTGAAACAGAGAATCGTTGGATTTCAATGAGAATTACTAATGCTGCGCTAAGAACAATCGACAAGCTAGGTATTGATGCTATTGTTAAAAAAATGCGTGCAGCTGGCCAGAAAATTTAAGGGATATATATGCGTGAAAAAATCAAATTAGAGTCTAGTGCGGGTACTGGGCATTTCTACACAACAACAAAAAATAAAAGAACGATGCCAGACAAAATGGAAATCAAAAAATTTGATCCTGTTGTCAGAAAACATGTCGTATATAAAGAAGCTAAAATCAAATAATTTTTAAGCTTTAAATCAAAACAATAAAAAAGCCAGCTTATGCTGGCTTTTTTATTTATACGATAATACTTTATTATTATGCTACAGCCTCTTCTTTAGGGGCTGGTATCGAAACCTCAACAATAGGTCTATCTACAAGCTCAACAAAGGCCATAGGCGCATTATCTCCATCTCGGAAACCACACTTCAAAATTCTTAAATAGCCACCTTTTCTTGTGTTATATCTTGGGCCTAATTCAGCAAATAATTTAGTCACAATATCTCTATCTCTTAAGCGACTAAAAGCTAAACGTCTATTAGATAAAGTTGCATTTTTTGCTAATGTAATAAGAGGTTCAGCTACTTTTCTGAGCTCTTTAGCTTTAGGTAATGTAGTTTTAATAATCTCATTTTTTAGCAATGAGGTAGCCATATTTCTCAACATTGCTTGTCGATGACTGCTCGTTCTGTTTAGTTTTCTATGACCATTTGCGTGACGCATACTCTTACCCTCAAATTTTTCTTATTTAATAATTACGCTTTTTGTAAACCTGCTGGAGGCCAATTTTCTAGCTTCATACCTAAAGTTAACCCTTTAGAAGCAAGAATATCTTTAATCTCATTAAGTGATTTTCTTCCAAGATTTGGAGCCTTTAAAAGTTCATTTTCACTTTTTTGAATTAGATCGCCAATGTAATAAATATTTTCAGCTTTTAAACAGTTTGCTGATCTTACAGTGAGTTCTAGATCATCAACGGGTCTTAATAAAACCGGGTCAACTTGAGGCGCTTGTTTAACTTCCACTTCAGTTAGAGCGCTTTCTAAGTTAGCAAAAACGGAAAGTTGTCCCATTAAAATTCGAGCAGCGTCTCTAATGGCTTGTTCAGCATCAATAACGCCATTAGTTTCAACGTCCATGATTAATTTGTCTAAGTCTGTTCTTTGTTCCACACGTGCACTCTCAACAAAATAACTTACTTTATTGATTGGACTGAAAGAAGCATCTACCATGATAAAACCTAAAGTTTTATCTTCTTGATTTGATTTTCTTCTTACTGGGACAGGCTGATATCCTCTGCCCATTTCAACCTTAACCTCTAGATTTAATTTTCCGCCTTTTGTAAGATGCGCAATTAAATGATTTGGATTAATAATTTCAGCATCATGATTGGTTTCAAAATCAGCAGCTGTTACCGGGCCTTCAGTAGTTTTATTTAATGTGAGGATTGATTCAGATTTATTATGAAGCTTTAATGCAACACCTTTTAAATTTAAGAGAATATCAACTACATCTTCTTGCACACCGTCTAAAGTTGAATATTCATGAACTACACCATCAATTTTCACTTCAGTAATTGCATAGCCAGGAATTGAGGACAATAAAACACGTCTTAATGCATTACCTAAAGTAAAGCCAAAACCCCTTTCCATGGGCTCTAAAGTAACGCGAGCTCTTACTGGGTTTATAACTTCAACATTTACAATTCTTGGTTTTAAATATTCTGTAGGACTATTTTGCATTATGTATCCTTATCAATAATTCTTATTTAATTATTTTGAATAGAGCTCAACAACGAGTGATTCATTGATTGTTGCAGGTAAATCATCACGCAATGGTTTATTTTTGAATGTACCTTTAAGGCCCTTTACGTCAACCTCAATCCATTCTGGAAAACCTCTTTGTTCTGCGGCCTCAATCGAACCTTTAATTCTTAATTGTTGCTTAGATGCTTCTGCAACTGAGAGTATATCGCCTGGCTTTACTTGATAAGAAGGGATATTTACTCTTTGACCATTTACTAAAAGACTATTGTGTCTTACGATTTGTCTAGCTTCTGTGCGGGAAGCACCAATGCCCATGCGATAAGCAACGTTATCTAATCTGCATTCTAAGAGTTGTAAAAGATTTTCGCCGGTAATGCCTTTTTTTCTCTCCGCTTCAGCATAGTAACTTCTAAACTGCGTCTCTAGGATTCCATAAATTCTTCTAAGCTTTTGTTTTTCTCTTAATTGAACACCGTAATCTGATAAACGACTCGCTCTTCTTTGTCCGTGTTGGCCAGGAGGAAAATTACGCTTTTCAATAGCGCATTTGTCAGTAAAACATTTTTCGCCTTTAAGAAAAAGTTTTTCGCCTTCTCTTCTACATTGACGACATTTAGGATCTAGATTTCTTGCCAAAATAACTCTCCTGTTTCAATGAGCAATTCAATGCTCAACTTATTAAATTCTTCTTTTCTTAGGTGGACGGCAACCATTATGTGGCACTGGCGTCACATCTTGAATGCTTGTGATTTTAAATCCTGCAGCATTCAGAGCTCGCACTGCAGATTCTCTTCCAGGGCCTGGCCCTTTAATTTTTACTTCAAGATTTTTTACACCACACTCTTGAGCTGCTTTACCTGCTGCTTCAGCTGCTACCTGTGCTGCAAAAGGCGTACTTTTTCTTGAGCCTTTAAATCCAGCGCCGCCAGATGTTGCCCAAGATAATGCGTTACCTTGTCGGTCTGTAATTGTGATGATTGTGTTATTGAAAGATGCGTGAACGTGAGCAATACCTTCCGCTACGTTTTTCTTAACTTTCTTTTTTACACGAACATTAGCTTTTGTTGCCATAAATAATCCTTAAACCTTTTTTATTTAGCCTGTTTAATTGCTTTAACAGGGCCTTTTCTTGTTCTTGCATTCGTTTTAGTTCTCTGACCCCTCACTGGAAGACCTCTTCTGTGTCTTACACCTCGATAACAACCAAGATCCATTAATCGTTTTATGTTCATTGTGACTTCTCTTCGCAAGTCACCTTCAACTTTAATTTTCGCTACTTGATCACGAAGCTTTTCTACATCAGTATCATTCAAATCTTTCAATTTAGCAGTCGCAATGATTCCCGCCGCAACACAGATTTTCTTTGCGGTATTTCTTCCAATGCCATAAATTGCTGTTAAAGCAATTTCTGCATGTTGATGATCGGGTACATTTACCCCAGCAATACGAGCCATAACTTACTCCAAAAAAAATGGCAAATTAAATAAAAAGCCTTATATTTTAACAGGTTGTTGAACTTTTAACAATTCACAACCTACCCTTATCCTTGTCGTTGCTTATGTCGAGGATCTGAGCAAATTACTCTCACAACACCTCTTCGTCTAACAACTTTACAGTTTCGGCATAATGTTTTTACGGATGCACGAACTCTCATTTTTATACCTCTTAAATTTTCATTAATATTACTTATTTAACCCTGAACGTAATTCTTGCTCTGGTTAAATCATAAGGCGTCATTTCAACAGTCACCTTATCTCCCGGAAGAATACGAATATAATTCATACGCATTTTTCCTGAAATATAACCTAATACAACATGGTCATTTTCCAATTTAACTCTAAAAGTTGCATTTGGAAGATTTTCTATAATCTCCCCTTGCATCTCAATTGTGTCTTCTTTGGCCATTGATTAAAGGTTATCTAAGCGCATTTGCGCCACCTTTAAAGTTAGCTTTTTTAAGCAATCCCTCATACTGATATGACATCAGATGAGATTGAACCTGGGTCATAAAATCCATCGTTACCACCACAATAATTAATAACGATGTACCTCCAAAATAAAAAGGAACATTAAACTTAAGTATTAAAAACTCTGGCAATAAACACACGAGCGTTATGTACACAGCGCCTACTAAAGTTAATCTACCCATTATTTGGTCGATATACTTTGCGGTTTGTTCTCCCGGTCTAATCCCAGGAACAAACGCACCACCTTTTTTCAAGTTATCTGCCGTTTCCTTTGGATTAAAAACCAAAGCTGTATAAAAAAAGCAGAAAAACACTATCGCTACCGCGAATAGAAAAATATAAATAGGTTGTCCTGGTGAAATCGCAGCGCCAATGTCCTTAAGCCACAACATTTTTTCACTAGACCCAAACCATCCAGCCAAAGTCGCTGGAAACAAAATAATACTTGATGCAAAAATAGGTGGTATTACACCCGCCATATTCAATTTCAAAGGCAAATGAGAGGTTTGACCTCCATATAACTTATTGCCAACTTGTCTTTTTGCATAGTTAACAGTAATTTTTCTCTGGCCTCTTTCAACAAAAACAACCAACGCTGTTACTAAAATAGTTGCAGCAAACAAAAAGAAAACTAAGGGAATTGAAAATGCCCCCGTTCTAGCTAACTCAAGCGTGCTTCCCAAAGCACTTGGCAATCCAGCCACAATGCCTGAAAAAATAACGATTGAGATTCCATTACCAATACCTCTTTCAGTAATTTGCTCACCCAACCACATCAGGAACATTGTTCCACTTACTAAAGTTACAACTGTTGTGAGTCTAAAAGCTAACCCAGGATCGAGTACTAATCCTGGTTGAGACTCTAGCGCAATTGAGATACCAAGCGCCTGAAATGCGGCCAGAATAACCGTGCCGTATCTCGTATATTTTGTTATCAACCTTCTGCCTACTTCGCCCTCTTTTTTTAATTGCTCAAGCTGAGGCGATACTACGCTTAATAACTGCATGATGATCGATGCTGAAATATAAGGCATGATCCCTAATGCAAATAACGTAAATCTTTTTAATGCGCCTCCAGAGAACATGTTAAACATGCCCAAGATGCCGCCACTTTGTGAGTCAAATAATTTTTTAAGCACAAGTGGATCAATTCCAGGTACTGGAATATGAGCACCAAGTCTATACACAACAATGGCACCCAAAACAAACAATATGCGACCTTTTAATTCGCCTGTCTTACTAAAAGCACCTAATAGATTATCTTGAGCCAAAATTAGATTCTCAAACTTCTACTACTTTTCCGCCTGCCGCTTCAATTGCTGCACGAGCGCCCTTAGTTAGTAATAAACCTTGGATTGTTAATTTTCTTTTTACTTCACCAGACAAATAAACTTTTGCTGTTTTTGCATTATCAGAAATTAATTTAGCCGACTTTAAAACGAGTAAATCGATATTATCTGACTCAACTAAATTGAGTTCATTTGTTCTAACGCGTGCAGTTAGTTTTTGCGTGAGTGATTTAAATCCGCGTTTTGGAAGGCGTCTTTGAATAGGCATTTGACCACCTTCAAAACCAACCTTATGGAATCCACCAGCTCTAGATTTTTGACCTTTGTGGCCACGTCCAGCTGTTTTTCCAAGACCAGAACCAATACCTCGGCCAACGCGTCTTGCTACTTTTTTAGAACCAACTGCTGGTTTTAATGTATTTAGTTTCATAATTTCTCTTTATATCTTTTCGACTTTAAGTAAATAATTCACTGCATTGATCATGCCTCGGATCGCAGGAGTGTCTTGCAATTCAACCGTATGATGTAATCTTCTAAGGCCTAACCCTTTGACCGTTGCGCGGTGAGGTTCAGTTCTACCAATTAAACTTTTAATTAATGTAACTTTTAAACCAGCTGTGATTTCTTTTTTTGTTTTTGCCATTTGATTAGCCTCTAATTTCTTCTACTGATTTACCACGTTTGGCAGCAATTTCAGCAGGCGTATTCATTGACTCAAGTCCATTTAATGTTGCTCTTACAACGTTGTATGGATTAGTTGAGCCTATACATTTTGCTAAAACGTTTGTAATACCCATCACTTCGAAAATCGCTCTCATCGCTCCACCAGCAATGATGCCAGTGCCTTCTGAAGCCGGTTGAATGAATACTTTTGCAGCGCCATGCTCACCCATCACTGCATGTTGCAAAGTACCATTGTTTAGTTTTACTTTAAGCATGCCTCTTCTAGCTTCATCCATTGCTTTTTGAACAGCTACAGGCACTTCTCTTGCTTTACCTTTACCCATACCAACTGAACCGTCTCCATCACCTACAACAGTTAACGCAGCAAAGCTCATGATTCGACCGCCTTTAACTACTTTAGTAACGCGGTTTACAGCGATCATTTTTTCTCTTAAACCGTCTGTTTGCGTTTGTTGATTTTCTAAATCTTTTGCCATGTTTTGACCTATATAAATTGTTGGGTTAGAAAGACAAGCCGTTTTCTCTAGCAGCATCTGCTAGAGCTTTAACTCTGCCGTGATAGCGATAACCTGATCTATCAAATGCCACATTTGTAATACCGATTTTTTTTGCTTTCTCAGCAATGCGTTTGCCAATTTGAGCTGCTGCCTCAATATTGCCGCCATTTTTTAAAGTTTTTTTAACATCTGCTTCAAGAGATGAAGCGCTTGCTAAAACTTTATTCTCGCCAGCACTTATGATTTGTGCGTAGATGTTTGTGTTCGTTCTATGAACACTTAATCTTGTCACTTGAAGCTCAGCAATTTTTGCTCTTGTCTTTTTGGCGCGACGTAAACGGGGGTTCGTATTATACATATCTCAACCTTTATTTTTTCTTAGTTTCTTTGATAATAACGTTCTCATCTGAATAGCGAACGCCTTTACCTTTGTATGGCTCTGGTGGTCGATATGCTCTAATTTGAGCAGCAACCTGACCTATTAATTGCTTATCAGAACCTTTTAAAATAATTTCAGTTTGACTTGGTGTTTCAACTTTAATGCCTTCAGGCATTTTGTAATTTACTGGATGTGAAAAACCTAAATCAAGATTAAGGTTTGCACCTTGCGCTTGAGCTTTATATCCAACACCAATTAAAGTTAATTTTCTTACGAATCCTTCAGAAACACCTTTCATCATGTTTGCAACAAGAGCTCGCATAGTTCCTGCCATTGCATTTGCTTGCTGAGACTCGTCAGCTGCTGTAAATGTAATTGCTTGACCATCGTTATTTAATTTAACGTTAGGTGTAATGAACTGATTTAATTTACCCATTGGTCCACTAATTGAAATATTCAAATCAGTAATTGAAACCTCTACTTTAGGAGGGATCGTTACGGGTGCGTTAGCTATACGTGACATACATTATCTCCTTAAGCCACATAGCAAAGCACTTCGCCGCCAATACCCGCAGCTTTTGCTTTTCTATCTGTCATAACTCCCTTAGATGTCGACACGATTGCAACACCAAGACCATTCATTACTTCTGGAATACTCTCACTTGCCTTGTAAACACGTAAACCTGGTTTACTTATTCTTTCAATTTTTTCAATAACAGGTCTGCCGGCATAATATTTCAATTCAATATTTAATACTGACTTGCCTTGAACTTCGTGTTCAGCATAATTCTCAATATAGCCTTCATCTTTTAAAACATTTGCGATAGCTTTTTTTAGTTTAGATGCAGGCATGGTGATAGATACTTTATTCGTACCTTGACCATTCCTAATTCTGGTTAGCATATCGGCAACTGGATCGCTCATACTCATATTATTTTTCTCCTATTACCAACTTGCTTTAATCACGCCAGGCACTTCGCCTCGCATCATTAAATCTCTTAATTTACTTCGACCAATCCCGAACTTGCTGTAGACGCCTCTTGGACGACCTGTTAGAGAACAACGATTTCTTAATCTAACTGGACTTGAATTGCGGGGTAAACTTTGTAATTTCTGTCTCGCTTCTTGTTTTTGTTCTGAAGATGCGTTGATATCAGAAATAATTTCATTTAAAGCAGCGCGCTTGGCTTTAAATTTCTCAACCATATTGCGTCGTTTTAATTCGCGTTCTGTCATGCACATTTTAGCCATAGTCTAAACCTAGTTTCTAAATGGAAAACTGAACGCAGATAACAATGCTTTTGCTTCTTCGTCAGTTTTTGCTGTCGTTGTAATTGTGATATTCATCCCTCTTAATGCATCGATTTTGTCGTATTCAATTTCAGGAAAAATAATCTGCTCTTTAACACCCATGTTGTAATTTCCGCGACCATCAAATGATCTGGCAGAAATACCTCTAAAGTCTCTAATTCGAGGAATAGCGATTGTGACGAGTCGGTCTAAGAATTCATACATGCGATCTCTTCGAAGAGTCACCTTGCAACCTACTGGATAATCATCACGAATCTTAAATGCTGCCACTGATTTTTTAGCTTTTGTAACAATAGCTTTTTGACCAGCAATTTTTTCCATGTCACCTACAGCGTGCTCCATGATTTTCTTGTCAGCTACTGCTTCACCTACACCCATATTCAAAGTAATTTTTTCAATTCTGGGCACTTGCATTGGTGATGTATAACCAAATTGTTCAGTCATTTTTTTAATGACCTCTGTTTTATAAAATTCTTTTAATCGAGCCATTTCTTTTCCTATGCGTCAACTGCTTCGTTGTTTGATTTGAAAACACGGATTTTCTTGCCATCGTCCAATTTTTTAATTCCGACTCTGTCAGCTTTTTGAGTCAAGCTATTAAGGAGAGCAACGTTAGAAATATTAAGTGGCATTTCTTTACTTAAAATTCCACCTTGAATATTTTTTGCTGGATTAGGTCTGGTATGTTTTTTCACCATATTTAAACCCTCAACCACAACATGGCCTGTTTTTAGTACACTTAAAACAACGCCTTGCTTACCTTTGTCTTTACCTGTATTTAAAATGACTTTGTCACCTTTACGAATCTTATTCATCCGTATACTCCTATAAAACTTCTGGCGCTAATGAAACAATCTTCATGAACCGTTCTGTTCTCAATTCGCGAGTCACAGGTCCAAATATACGTGTTCCAATAGGTTCAAACTTACTGTTTAAAAGAACGGCTGCATTTGCATCAAATTTAATTAAAGAACCATCAGGTCTTCTAACGCCTTTTGCTGTTCTCACAACAACTGCACTATAAACCTCTCCCTTTTTTACTCTTCCTCTAGGGGCTGCATCTTTAATACTTACTTTGATAATGTCACCAATACTTGCATAACGTCGTTTTGAGCCGCCCAATACCTTAATACACATTACTGAACGTGCGCCAGTATTGTCAGCAACTTCTAATCTTGACTGCATTTGAATCATGAATTTATCTCCAACTTAATCCGTTATTACTAAAGCCAGCTTTTAAATTAGCCGATATACTACGGTCAGTATTGGGGGGTTAGCTTATAAACTTATCGTTTATGAACCCCAAAAAAGTCTCGCATTATATGCTATTTACTTCTTAATCTCAACTTCTTAAAACTAAACTTGAACTGCCTTTGTAACTATTTTACTAACGACCCATGTCTTAGTTTTTGAAATAGGACGATTTTCTGTAATAACAACCAAATCACCTTCCTTGCTTTCATTTTTTTCATCATGAGCATGAAATTTATTCGACTTAACAATCACTTTGCCAATCAAAGGATGTTTTACTTTTCTTTCAACCAATACAGTTACTGTTTTGTCCATTTTGTCGCTTACAACTCTGCCCGTAAAGGTTCTAACAACTTTTTTTGTATCAGTCATATTTAGGCCTGTTTAACTTTCTCGCCAAGAACTATTTTAACTCTTGCGATATCACGTTTAATTTTCGCAATCTGATCAACTTTGTTTAATTGTTGAGTTGCCAATTGCATTTTCAATGAGAACTGAGCTCTTCTTAACTCTAATAACTCGGTACCTAATTCTTCGGTTGTCTTTTTTCTTAAATCAGCTGTTTTCATATTAGCCTCCGATATGACGAGTAATAAAGGTTGTTTCAATTGGAAGCTTAGCTGCTGCTAATTTAAATGCTTCTCTCGCTAATGCTTCAGTTACTCCGTCCATTTCATATAACATTTTTCCTGGCTGGATCTGAGCTACGTAATACTCTGTACTACCTTTACCGTTACCCATACGAACTTCAGCAGGTTTTTTTGATATTGGTTGATCTGGGAAAATACGAATCCATACACGGCCACCACGTTTAATGTGACGTGTCATCACTCGACGTGCAGCTTCAATTTGACGCGCTGTTAGACGACCACGTCCAATAGCTTTCAAACCGAAGTCCCCAAAATTTACTTTATTTCCTGTCGTCGCAATACCTTTATTTCGGCCTTTTTGCATCTTACGAAATTTTTGTCTAGCTGGTTGTAACATCTTTAGCCCTCGACTTTCTCACTTTTTTTTCTGGCTCTTGTGCCGTTGTTTCTTCTTTCTTAACTCTTGGTTTTCTTGGCTTCTTTTCTTCAGCTGTTTTTTCAATTGCTGGATTTACAGCATCTAATGATTGTGAAGCATCTTTTGAATTGTCTTCAAATAACTCGCCTTTGAAGACCCATACTTTAATACCAATAATTCCATATGTTGTTTTTGCTTCGGCAACGCCGTAGTCAATGTCAGCTCTCAGTGTATGAAGAGGTACTCTGCCTTCTCTATACCATTCTGTTCTTGCAATTTCGATACCATTTAAGCGGCCAGAACTCATAATCTTAATACCTTGAGCACCAAGTCTCATCGCGTTTTGCATTGCTCTTTTCATTGCACGTCTAAACATCACACGCTTTTCTAATTGTTGGGCAATACTTTGTGCAATAAGGGTAGCGTCGATTTCTGGTTTACGCACTTCTTCAATGTTCAAGTGAACTGGAACACCCATAAGCGCTTGTAAACTTGATCTTAATGTTTCAATATCTTCACCTTTTTTCCCAATTACAATGCCAGGTCTTGCTGAATAAATTGTAATCTTTGCATTTTTAGCTGGACGCTCAATAAGAATTTTACTTACTGCAGCATTTGCTAATTTCTTATTTAAAAATTCTCTAACCTTGATATCATTGTTCAACATCGCGGGGAAATTTTTACTATTAGCATACCAACGTGATGTCCAATTTTTTTGAACGCTTAAGCGGAAACCAATTGGATGAATTTTTTGACCCATATTTTTTCTCTTTAATTACCGACTGTCACTTTAATGTGACAAGTTGGTTTTGTGATTTTCCCTGCACGACCTTTAGCGCGAGCACGGATACGTTTTAAAATAATGCCTTTATCTACATAAATTGTTTTGATAAACAATTCATCTATATCAGCCCCATTATTGTGTTCAGCATTTGCAATTGCGGACTCCACAACTCGCTTAATAATTTCAGCACCTTTTTTTGGGCTGAAATTAAGAATATTGAGTGCGTAATCTACTTTTTTTCCTCTAACTAAATCAGCAACTAATCTTGCTTTTTGAGGTGATAAACGAACGCCTTTAAGAACAGCTGAAACTTCAGTAGCCATTTTTATACCTTCGCCTTTCTGTCAGCAGCGTGACCTTTAAAGGTTCTTGTTAATGCGAATTCGCCTAATTTATGTCCAATCATATTTTCTGTAATCAATACAGGTACATGTTGTTTGCCATTATGTATTGCAATGGTAAGGCCAATGAAGTTAGGTAAGATCGTTGATCTTCTTGACCACGTTTTAATTGGTTTACGATCTCGATTACCTGAAGCAACTTCAACTTTCTTAGCCAAGTGTGCATCGATGAATGGTCCTTTTTTAACTGAACGTGCCATATTTATTACCTCTTATTCGCTGGACGACGACTGACGCGCATATTGTCAGTACGTTTATTTGTTCTTGTTCGATAGCCTTTAGTTGGAGTTCCCCAAGGGCTTACTGGATGCATACCAGCCGCAGTTTTACCTTCACCACCACCATGAGGATGATCGACAGGGTTCATAACCACACCGCGCACTGTTGGTCTAACACCTCTCCATCTCATAGCACCGGCTTTACCGATAGATCCAAGAGAGTGTTCTTCGTTACCGACTTCACCTAAAGTTGCTTTGCAATCTACATGTACTTTTCTTACTTCGCCTGAGCGAAGTCTTAACTGAGCATATGTACCTTCTCTTGCTAAAAGTTGTACAGAAGTTCCAGCAGAACGCGCCATTTGTGCGCCTTTACCAGGTTGTAATTCGATACAATGAATTGTGCTTCCAACAGGAATATTTCTTAATGGCATTGCATTACCATTTTTAACAGGGGCTTCGGAGCCGCTAATTAATTCAGCACCGACAGCTACACCTTTAGGGGCAATGATGTATCTTCTCTCGCCATCTGCATACAAAAGAAGTGCAATATTTGCAGTTCTGTTTGGATCGTATTCAAGATGCTCTACTTTTGCAGGAATACCATCTTTATTTCGTTTGAAATCAATCATTCGATAATGTTGTTTATGGCCGCCGCCATGATGACGAATAGTAATAACGCCACGGCTATTTCTTCCGGCATGTTTATTCTTTTTTTCGAGTAAAAGTGCGAAAGGTTTGCCTTTATGTAAGTCAGGGTTAACGACCTTAACAACTGCGCGTCTTCCTGGGGAGGTTGGTTTTACTTTAACTAAAGCCATTTTTTATCCTTATTCACCGCTCGCAAAATTAATCTCTTGGCCTGGCTTAAGACTTACGTAAGCCTTTTTCCAATCATTTCTTTTACCAAATGATCGGCCTGCTCTTTTTACCTTGCCACCTAGGTTGAGTAATGTCACAGCTTTCACTTCAACTTTAAACATTAATTCAACAGCAGCTTTAATTTCTGATTTAGTCGCATCAGTTCTTACTTTGAATGCCACTTGATTATGTTTGTCAGCAACAAATGTTGCCTTTTCAGTAATTTGTGGCGCTAAAATAACTTGAATAATACGATCTTGTGTATGGACTATTTGACTCACGCTAGCATCTCCTCAAGTTTTTTAAGTGCACCAGCCGTAGCTACTACATTTGGAAACTGAACTAAGCTTACTGGGTCAGCATATTGCGCTTCTACAACCATTACGTTAGTTAAATTTCTTGATGATAAATATAAATTTTCATCAAAAGCATCCGTTAAAACTAAAACACCTTGTGTGTATCCCATATCTTTGATTTTATCGACGAGTTGTTTTGTTTTTGGTGTCTCTACTTTAAATTCCTCAACAATACTTAATCGCTCCTGTCTTACTAATTCAGACAAAATAGATCTCATACCCACGCGGTATGCTTTTCGATTCATTTTGTGAGAGAAATTTTCATCAGGTGAATTTGGGAATGTTCTACCACCTCCTCGCCATATAGGGCTTGAAGTCATACCAGAACGTGCATTACCTGTACCTTTTTGTGCGTAAGGTTTGCGAGTGCTATGTTTTACAGTGCCTCTTGTTTTTTGTGAGCGTGTTGCAACGCGTGCATTAGCTATGTATGCCACAACTAACTGATGAACAAGAGCCTCATTGAATTCACGGCCAAATAATGCGTCAGACACTGTAACGCTTTTCTTGGCAGCTTTTCCGTTTTTATCGAGTAATTTTAATTCCATTATTTGCTCACTTTCACAGCTGCACGAACTAAAACATCGCCGCCTTTAGAGCCTGGAACTGCTCCTTTAATGAGGATTAAATTTTTTGTAGCGTCTACACGAACGATTTCTAAATTCTGTGTTGTTACTTTCACAGCACCTAAATGACCAGACATGCGCTTACCTGGGAAAACTCGGCCTGGATCTTGAGCCATACCGATTGAACCTGGAACGTTGTGTGATCTTGAGTTACCATGAGATGCGCGATTTGAGCTGAAGTGATATCTTTTAATAACACCAGCATAGCCTTTACCAATTGATGTACCTGTGACGTCAACAAGCTGGCCTTCTTTGAAGTTTTCTACTGTGATATTGGTGCCTAAAGGGAAATTTGCTACATCTTCTTCTTTGATTGCAGTTTCGTGTAATCCAGTACTTGCTGTTACACCTGCTTTAGCGTAATGACCTGTAAGTGCTTTGTCAAGCTTGGTAGCTTTTGTCTCACCATAGGCTAATTGGAGGCTAGTATAGCCATCCGAAGCGATTGTTTTGATCTGTGTCACGCGGTTAGGTAAAACTTCAAGTACTGTTACAGGAATGCTAGTGCCATCCTCTGTAAACACCCTTGTCATACCCACTTTGCGACCAATAAGCGCTAAGCTCATGATCGTATCCTTAAATTATTATTGTTAAACGAAACCGATTACAATTGACCGATTTCTACAAAGAGCGCGAAATTATACCTAACGCTTTAAACTTTTACAACTTAATTTCTACATCAACCCCAGCAGCTAAATCCAGCTTCATTAAAGCATCCACTGTTTTATCTGTAGGATCTAAGATATCCATCAATCTTTGATGAGTTCTTATTTCAAATTGATCGCGTGATGTCTTATTCACATGTGGCGATCTTAAAATATCGAATCTTTCAATTCGAGTAGGTAGTGGGACAGGTCCTTTAACAACAGCGCCTGTTCTTTTTGCGGTTTCAACGATTTCTTGAGCTGATTGATCGATTAAACGATAATCAAACGCTTTCAAACGTATACGAATTTTTTGACTTTGCATTTTTTACTACCTTTCCAAAGAGCGAATACCTTGCGGTATTAATTTTTTAAAAAACTATTCAATCACCTTAGCAACAACACCAGCACCTACTGTGCGACCACCTTCACGAATCGCAAAGCGTAAACCTTCTTCCATCGCAATTGGTGCAATGAGCGCTACTGTAATTGACACGTTATCACCTGGCATCACCATTTCTGTGCCTGCTGGTAATTCAACCGCGCCTGTGACGTCTGTGGTTCTGAAGTAGAACTGTGGGCGGTAACCATTGAAGAATGGTGTATGACGACCACCTTCATCTTTACCAAGCACATAGATCTCTGCAGTGAATTTTGTATGTGGTGTGATTGAACCTGATTTAGCTAATACTTGACCACGTTCAACTTCTTCACGTTTTGTACCACGTAATAACACCCCTACGTTGTCACCTGCTTGACCTTGGTCAAGTAACTTACGGAACATTTCAACCCCTGTACATGTTGTTTTAAGCGTAGGTTTGATACCTACGATTTCGATTTCATCACCTACTTTAACAATACCGCGCTCAACACGACCTGTCACAACCGTACCACGACCTGAGATTGAGAATACGTCTTCAACTGGCATTAAGAATGTACCGTCGATTGCACGTTCTGGTGTTGGGATATAGCTATCAAGTGCTTCAGCGAGTTTAAAGATTGATGGTTCACCAATGTCAGATTGGTCACCTTCGAGTGCTAATTTTGCAGAACCCATCACGATCGGCGTTTTGTCGCCTGGGAAGTCATACTTCGTTAAAAGGTCACGTACTTCCATTTCAACGAGTTCTAATAATTCTTTGTCATCTACCATGTCTGCTTTGTTTAAGAAGACCACGATGTAAGGCACGCCCACTTGGCGAGCTAAAAGGATATGTTCACGTGTTTGAGGCATTGGACCGTCAGCGGCTGAACATACGAGGATTGCGCCGTCCATCTGCGCTGCACCTGTAATCATATTTTTAACATAGTCAGCATGGCCTGGGCAGTCAACGTGCGCATAGTGGCGATTCGCTGTTTCGTATTCTACGTGGGCTGTATTAATGGTAATACCACGTGCTTTTTCTTCTGGCGCCGCATCAATTTGATCGTAAGCTTTAGCTTCTCCACCAAATTTCTTAGCAAGAATCGTTGTGATTGCCGCTGTCAGTGTTGTCTTACCATGGTCCACGTGACCAATTGTGCCGACGTTCACATGGGGTTTGGTACGTTCAAATTTGCCTTTTGCCATAATGTTATCCTTAGATTTTTAACTTATTTTTTATTAACAATTGCTTCTGCTACGTTTCTTGGTGCTTCTGTGTAATGCTTAAATTCCATTGAATATGTTGCTCTACCTTGAGATAAAGAGCGCATCGTTGTTGAATATCCAAACATCTCTGCTAGTGGAACTTCGGCGCGAATAACCTTACCTGTAGCATTATCTTCCATACCTTGAATCATGCCGCGTCTGGATGAAAGGTCACCCATCACATCGCCCATATAATCTTCTGGGGTTTCTACTTCAACAGCCATCATGGGTTCTAGAAGGATAGGATCTGCTTTACGCATTCCATCTTTAAAAGCTATCGAAGCTGCCATTTTAAATGCATTTTCGTTTGAGTCAACATCGTGGTAAGAGCCATCAAACAACGTGACTTTAACGTCTACCACTGGATAACCTGCAACTACGCCAGCAGGAAGAGTTTCTAAAAGACCCTTCTCGACAGCGGGAATAAATTCACGAGGCACTGTTCCACCTTTAATTGCATCGATAAATTCAAAACCTTTACCGGCTTCATTTGGCTCCATTTTGAGCCATACATGGCCATATTGACCTTTACCACCAGATTGTTTAACAAACTTACCTTCGATTTCAACTAGCTTCTTGATCGCTTCTCTGTAGGCCACTTGTGGTGCGCCTACGTTAGCCTCAACGCCAAATTCTCTTTTCATTCGGTCCACAAGAATTTCTAAGTGGAGTTCGCCCATACCTGAAATAATAGTTTGATTTGTTTCTTCATCCGTCTTAACTCTAAATGAAGGATCTTCTTGAGCAAGTCTATTCAATGCTATCCCCATTTTCTCTTGGTCAGCTTTCGTTTTAGGTTCAACTGCAACGTGAATTACAGGCTCAGGGAAAATCATTCTTTCAAGAACAACTTCGTTACTAATATCACATAATGTGTCACCAGTTGTTGCTTCCTTTAGTCCTACAGCTGCTGCAATATCGCCAGCACGAACTTCTTTAAGCTCTTCACGCTGATTTGCATGCATTTGAAGAATACGGCCAATACGCTCTTTACGGCCTTTGATTGGATTGTAAATTGTGTCGCCTGAATTAATCGCGCCAGAATAAACACGGAAGAAAATTAATTGCCCCACAAAAGGGTCAGTCATAATTTTAAATGCTAACGCTGCAAAAGGCTCTTCATCAGAAGCTTTACGAGTTGTAGGTTGACCTTTAGCATCTTCACAAGGTACTGGAGGGACATCCGTAGGTGCAGGTAAATACTCAATCACCGCATCCAACATGGCTTGTACGCCTTTGTTCTTAAAAGCTGAGCCGCATAACATCGGTACAATTTCAAAACTAATTGTTCTCAGACGTAAGCCTTTTTTTATTTCATCTTCACTTAGATCACCATTTTCTAAGTACTTATTCATTAATTCTTCATTGGCTTCAGCTGCTGCTTCAACCATTTTTTCACGCCACTCTTTACATGTATCCACTAAATCAGCTGGAATATCACGATAATCAAATTTCATACCTTGAGAAGAATCATCCCAATAGATTGCTTTCATCTTAATGAGATCAACAACACCTTCGAATTTTTCTTCAGCGCCAATAGGCACTTGAAGAGCGATTGGATTTGCTTTTAAACGTAAACGCATTTGATCGTAAACTTTAAAAAAGTTTGCGCCAGCTCTATCCATTTTATTTACAAATGCAAGACGTGGAACCTTGTATTTATTTGCTTGACGCCAAACAGTTTCTGACTGAGGTTGAACGCCCCCTACCGCACAGTAAACCATGCATGCACCATCTAGAACCCGCATTGATCGCTCTACTTCAATTGTAAAGTCAACGTGTCCTGGGGTATCGATAATATTAATACGATGTTGATCAAATTGTCCGGCCATACCTTTCCAGAAACAAGTTGTTGCCGCTGAAGTAATAGTAATGCCTCGCTCTTGCTCTTGTTCCATCCAGTCCATGGTTGCAGCGCCATCATGTACTTCACCAATTTTATGGTTTACCCCTGTATAAAAAAGAATACGCTCAGTTGTTGTAGTTTTACCTGCATCAATATGCGCGCTAATTCCTATATTTCTGTATCTATTAATGGGGGTTGAACGAGCCACTTTAAATTACCTTTTGATTATTATGTTTAGAAACGGAAATGTGAGAACGCTTTATTAGCTTCTGCCATTCTATGAACTTCTTCACGTTTTTTCATGGCAGCGCCTTTATTTTCTGAAGCTTCTACAATTTCTGCTGCTAAACGTAAATCCATTGATTTTTCACCTCTTTTACGAGCAGCATCTCTTAGCCATCTCATAGCTAAAGCAATCCGTCTTGAAGGTCTAACTTCGACAGGTACTTGGTAGTTAGCACCACCTACTCGTCGACTTTTTACTTCAACAACTGGTCTTAAATTCGTTAATGCGAGAGAAAATACTTCAATAGGATCTTTACCACTTTTCGTTTTAATTTGATCGAATGCGCCGTAAATTAATCTTTCGGCAACGGATTTTTTTCCGCTCGTCATTAAAACATTCACAAACTTAGAAACTTCTTGGCTTCCGAATTTTGGATCCTGAAGGATGATTCTTTTGGGCACTTCTCTACGTCTTGGCATATTTTGTTTACCTTAATTTAGTATTCTAAAAACTTAAGCTTCTTTAGGGCGTTTAGCGCCGTATTTAGATCGAGATTGTTTACGATCTTTAACACCGGCAGTATCCAAACTACCTCGAACCATATGGTATCGAACACCTGGTAAGTCCTTTACACGACCGCCTCTTAATAAAACTACAGAGTGTTCCTGGAGATTATGGCCTTCACCACCGATATAACTAATCACTTCGTACCCGTTCGTCAGACGAACTTTAGCCACTTTACGCAAAGCAGAGTTTGGTTTTTTTGGAGTTGTTGTGTAAACACGCGTACACACACCTCTTTTTTGAGGTGAAGCTTCTAGAGCTGGAACTTTGCTCTTACTTTCAACTTTTTTTCGTGGTTTACGAATTAACTGATTAATTGTTGGCATCGCCTAAATCCTTAAATTTCTAACTTACTATTGATGATGACTTTCTAAAATCTCGCAACAAAAGCGAAGATTCCAAAAAGCCGCAAATTGTATTTTGCTTCCTGCATAATGTCAACCTATCATTCAGTCGGCGCTTCAATTTCAGAGCTAACTTGAGCCTCTTCAATTGGAGCTTCAATATGATCGAGTGGGACTTCAACAGGATCGATATCCTCTCCAGCAGCCGCAGCTTTTCTTGTTTCATGATAAGCCAAGCCGGTACCTGCAGGAATTAATCGACCAACAATCACGTTCTCTTTGAGCCCTCTTAGGTCATCACGCTTACCTAAAATTGCAGCTTCAGTGAGAACGCGGGTTGTTTCTTGGAACGAAGCAGCTGAAATGAATGAATCTGTTGATAATGATGCTTTAGTAATACCTAAAAGCACATACTCATATTCTGCTGGTTTTTTGTCTTGTGACAACACCAATTCATTTTCAGTTAATACTTCAGCTCTTTCAACTTGTTCGCCTTGAATAAATGAAGTATCACCTGCATCAGTAATACGAACGCGTCTTAGCATTTGTCTTACAATGACTTCGATGTGTTTGTCATTAATCTTAACGCCTTGCAATCTATACACATCTTGAACTTCATCAATGATATATCTTGCTAACGCTTCTCTACCTTGAAGGCGAAGAATGTCTTGCGGATCCGCAGGTCCGTCAATAATGACTTCACCTTTTGTTACCACTTGACCGTCATGAGCTGTTACATGCTTGTCTTTAGGAATTAAAAATTCTTTTGAAACACCTTCAAGATCTGTAATCACAAGTCTTTGTTTACCCTTGGTGTCTTTACCAAATGAAACTGTACCTGTGCTTTCAGCTAACATACCTGCATCTTTTGGAGATCTTGCTTCAAATAACTCAGCAACTCTTGGAAGACCGCCAGTAATATCTCTTGTTTTGGAGGATTCTTGTGGGATACGCGCAATCACATCGCCCACTTTAACTTCTTGAGAATCTTTCACTGTAATAATGTAACCAAGTTGGAAGGTTACATTAACAGATATATCACTTCCTGCTAATTTAACTTCATTACCTGAAGTGTCTAAAATTTTAATTTGAGGTCTCAAGCCTTTTGATTGACCTGCACGTTGCTTAGGATCGATTACAACGAGCGATGATAAGCCTGTGACATCATCAATTTGTTTTGCAACCGTAATACCTTCTTCAACGTTTTCAAATTTAACTTGTCCAGCATATTCAGAAATAATTGGACGTGTATGTGGGTCCCATGTTGCAAGAACACCGCCGGCCTTAATTGGCTTACCGTCTTGAACAACAAGATTTGCACCATAAGGCACTTTATGACGTTCTCTTTCGCGACCACTTTCGTCTTGAATAATTAATTCACCGTTACGCGAAATAACTACTTGCTCATTTCGAGCGTTCGTTACATATCGCATTGTAGAAGTAAATTGAATAACGCCGTTTGATTTACTTTCAATTTGGCTTACTGATGCTGCTCTAGAAACTGCGCCACCAATATGGAAGGTTCTCATTGTTAATTGTGTACCAGGCTCACCGATAGACTGTGCTGCAATCACACCGATAGATTCACCTTGGCTAATTAATTTACCTCGACCTAAGTCGCGACCATAACATTGAGAACAAATACCATGCCTTGTTTCGCAAGTCAGTGCAGTTCTTACTTTGACTTCATCAATACCAAGTGCATCAATTTTTTCAACGTGATCTTCTTCAAGTAAAGTACCTTTTGGATAAACCACTTCTTGATTTTCTGGATTTATAATATCAAGGGCGTTTACACGGCCTAAAATACGATCGCGTAATGGCTCAACTACTTCACCGCCCTTAACAAGCGCTTTAGTAACTAAACCATCTTCTGTACCGCAATCATGCTCAGTCACCACAAGATCTTGCGTCACATCAACTAGACGTCTTGTTAAATAACCTGAGTTAGCTGTTTTTAATGCAGTATCTGCAAGACCTTTTCGCGCACCGTGCGTAGAAATAAAGTATTGAAGCACATTTAAACCATCACGAAAGTTAGCTGTAATTGGTGTTTCAATAATTGAGCCATCAGGTCTCGCCATCAAGCCTCGCATACCTGCAAGCTGTCTTACTTGAGCTGCAGATCCTCGCGCACCAGAATCGGCCATCATATAAATTGCATTAAATGATTCTTGATAAAGATCTTTGCCATCTTTACCCTTCAGATTTTCACCGGCATCATTTTTAACAGGCTCTTCTTTAAGTTGTTTCATCATTGCATCAGCAACTTTGTCACCTGCACGACCCCAGATGTCAACAACCTTGTTATATCTTTCTCCTTGTGTGACCAGGCCTGAAATATATTGATCTTCAATTTCTTTAACTTCAGATTCAGCAGCTTCAATAAGCTGTTCTTTTTCTGGTGGGACAAGCATGTCATGGATACTGATTGAGATACCTGCTTTTGTCGCATAGGTGTAACCCATGTACATTAATTTATCAGCAAGAATTACTGTCTCTCTAATACCAACACGTCTAAATCCTGCATTAATTAATTTTGAAATTTCTTTTTTCTTTAATGCTTTATTAATTAAATCAAAAGAAAGTCCTGCTGGAAGAATTTCAGAAAGTATTGCTCTACCAACTGTAGTTTCATATCGATTTACTTTATCAGTATTTGTGCCATCTAAACCTAATTCAGTTTCTTTAATCCGAACTGTGACGCGCGCATGAATATCAACTAAGCCACTATCAAAAGCACGATGAACTTCAGTCACGTCAGTAAATTTCATACCCTCGCCACGTGCAGCAATTTTGTCTCGTGTCATGTAATAAAGGCCAAGCACAATATCTTGTGATGGAACAATAATTGGTTCACCATTTGCAGGAGATAAAACGTTATTAGATGCAAGCATTAAGGTTCTTGCTTCCATCTGAGCCTCAAGAGATAAAGGCACATGAACTGCCATTTGGTCACCATCAAAGTCAGCATTAAATGCAGCACAAACTAGGGGATGTAATTGAATAGCTTTACCTTCAATCAGAATAGGTTCAAAAGCTTGAATACCTAAACGATGTAATGTTGGTGCTCTGTTTAATAAAACAGGATGCTCTCTAATGACGTCCTCTAAGATATCCCAAACTTCTGGTCCTTCTTCTTCTACTTTTTTCTTTGCTGCTTTAATGGTTGTAGAAAGGCCTAACACTTCTAATTTATGGAAAATAAATGGCTTGAATAATTCAAGTGCCATTTTCTTTGGTAAACCACATTGATGAAGTTTTAATTGTGGTCCAACAACAATTACTGAACGACCAGAATAATCAACACGCTTACCTAAAAGGTTTTGTCTAAAACGACCGCCCTTACCTTTAATCATATCGGCAAGAGATTTTAATGGTCGTTTATTAGCGCCTGTCATCACTTTGCCACGTCTGCCATTATCAAGAAGTGAGTCAACCGCTTCTTGCAACATACGCTTTTCATTTCTAACAATAATTTCTGGTGCTTTAAGATCTAAGAGTCTTCTTAAGCGATTATTTCTGTTAATCACTCGACGATATAAATCGTTAAGGTCGGATGTAGCAAATCTTCCGCCATCAAGAGGAACTAATGGTCTTAATTCAGGAGGCAGTACAGGAAGAATTTCTAAAATCATCCATTCAGGTTTGATACCTGATTTTTGGAACGCTTCAAGCACTTTTAAACGCTTAGCAATTTTTTTAATTTTTGCTTCTGAACCTGTTTCAGCTAATTCAGTTCTTAATTTTTCAATTTCACTGTTGATATCAAGTGATTTAAGCAATTCTTTAATTGCCTCTGCACCCATTACTGCTGTGAATTCGTCACCAAACTCTTCTACTTTTGCGAGATAGTCATCCTCTGTAAGAAGCTGTCCTCTTGTTAAAGGAGTCATACCAGGGTCAACAACAATAAATGCTTCAAAATAAAGAACGCGTTCAATATCTCTTAAAGCAATATCAAGCACCATACCTAGACGACTTGGTAGGCTCTTTAAAAACCAAATATGTGCAACTGGACTTGCTAAGTCAATGTGACCCATACGCTCACGACGGACCTTAGATAGCGTAACTTCAACGCCACATTTTTCACAAATCACACCGCGATGTTTAAGTCTTTTATATTTACCGCAAAGACATTCATAGTCTTTAATAGGTCCAAATATTTTTGCACAAAACAAACCGTCTCTTTCAGGTTTAAATGTTCTGTAATTAATCGTTTCTGGCTTCTTAACTTCGCCATAAGACCATGAACGAATTTTTTCTGGAGATGCTAATGCAATCTTAATTGCATCAAACTCTTCTTCTTGTGTAACCTGTTTAAATAGGTCTAATAAAGCTTTCATCTGTGATCTCCTTAGTTTCTATCGAGGTCAATATCAATAGCTAGTGAACGAATTTCTTTTACCAACACGTTGAATGATTCAGGCATGCCTGCATCAATCTTATGCTCACCCTTCACTATGTTTTCGTATACTTTAGTTCTACCAGCAACGTCGTCTGATTTTACAGTCAACATTTCTTGCAAGGTGTAAGCGGCACCATATGCTTCAAGCGCCCAAACTTCCATCTCACCAAAACGTTGACCACCAAATTGCGCTTTACCACCGAGAGGCTGTTGCGTTACAAGCGAGTATGGTCCTGTTGAACGTGCATGCATTTTGTCATCAACTAGATGATGTAATTTAAGTACATGCATATAGCCTACTGTGACAGGTCTTTCAAATACCTCACCTGTGCGACCATCAAACAATTTAACTTGCGTTTTATTTGCTGAAAATTGCAAGAGTTCTGTTTTTGGATCGTTATCTGGATAAGCGAGATCTAACATATATTCAATGTCGGACTCAGATGCGCCATCAAATACAGATGTAGCGAATGGAACGCCATTTTTTAAATGTTGAGCAAGCTCTACAACCTCATCATCGTTCAATGACTTAATATCTTCTTTTTTACCAGAAGCATCGTTATAAATTTGATCTAAGAATTTACGAACTTCAGTTACCTTCGCTTCTTCTTTTAACATTTCGCCAATACGAACGCCTAATCCTTTAGCTGCCCATCCAAGATGGGTTTCTAAGATTTGGCCGATGTTCATTCGGGAAGGAACGCCTAATGGATTTAACACAATATCCAAAGGTGTACCATCGGCCATATGAGGCATATCCTCTACAGGAGCGATTTTTGAAACCACACCTTTGTTACCGTGACGTCCGGCCATTTTATCGCCTGGTTGAATTCTACGTTTCACAGCTAAGTAAACCTTAACCATTTTTTGAACGCCTGGCGGAAGTTCGTCACCTTGAGTTAATTTGCGTTTTTTCTCTTCAAAACGTTTATCGAATTGCTCTTTAGCAACCGCTAAATTATCTTTCAATGTTTCTAATTGTTTTGAAGCATCGTCATTACCTAGACGAATATCAAACCAGTCATATCTATTAATCGAAGCAAGAAAATCTTTAGAAATTTTTTCACCTTTTTTCAAGCCTTTTGGACCGCCAGTTGCAACTTTGTTTGTGAGTAATCTTTCGATTCTTCCAAAAGTATCATCTTCCACAATTCTTAATTGATCAGCTAAATCTTGTTTGAAATGTTTTAATTGATCATCAATGATTTGTTGCGCTCTTGAATCTCTATCAATGCCTTCTCTAGTAAATACTTGAACGTCAATAATTGTTCCTGACATACCTGATGGCACTCTCAAACTTGTATCTTTTACATCAGAAGCTTTTTCACCAAAGATTGCTCGTAAGAGTTTTTCTTCAGGTGTAAGTTGTGTTTCACCTTTCGGTGTCACCTTACCTACAAGCACATCGCCTGATTCAACTTCAGCACCAATATAAATAATGCCGGACTCATCAAGTCTTCCAAGCATTCTTTCTGAAAGATTTGAAATATCTCGTGTAATTTCTTCTGGGCCTAATTTTGTATCTCTAGATACAACGGATAACTCTTCAATGTGAATTGATGTATATCGATCTTCAGCTACTACACGCTCTGAAATTAGAATCGAATCTTCGAAGTTAAAACCATTCCATGGCATAAACCCAACAAGCATATTTTGACCAAGCGCTAATTCACCCACATCAGTGGAAGCACCGTCAGCAATCACATCACCTCTTGCAATCTTGTTGCCAATTCTTACGAGCGGCCTTTGATTGATATTGGTATTTTGATTTGATCTTGTATATTTAGTTAGATTGTAAATATCAACGCCAACTTCGCCATCTGCAGCTTCATCGTCATTTACGCGAATCACAATACGTCTTGAATCAACATAATCAACAACACCCCCTCGCTTGGCCTGAACTGTTGTACCAGAGTCAGTGGCTACTGTTCTTTCAATACCTGTACCTACAACAGCTTTCTCTGCTCTTAAGCAAGGGACTGCTTGACGTTGCATGTTTGCACCCATCAGTGCACGGTTTGCATCATCATGTTCTAGGAATGGAATAAGTGCAGCAGCTACAGAAACAATTTGTCCAGGTGCCACATCCATATATTGAATAGGATCTACTGACGACATCGTAAATTCGTTACGGTGACGACATGAAATTAAATCGTCTTGAAAGTGTCCTTTATTATCAAGCTCAGTATTTGCTTGAGCGATTACAAATTCACTTTCTTCGATTGCAGAAAGGTAATCTATCTTCGCAGTGACCTTGCCATTTTCAACGCGTCTATAAGGCGTCTCTAAGAATCCGTATTGATTTGTTCTTGCATAAAGTGCGAGGGAATTAATCAATCCGATATTTGGACCTTCCGGAGTTTCAATAGGGCAAACACGGCCATAATGCGTTGAGTGAACGTCACGCACTTCAAAACCGGCACGTTCTCTTGTTAAACCACCAGGGCCTAATGCTGATACTCTTCGTTTATGTGTAATTTCAGATAATGGATTAGTTTGATCCATGAATTGAGATAGTTGTGACGAACCAAAAAATTCTCTGATAGCACTTGAGATAGGTTTTGAATTAATTAAATCATGCGGCATTAAATTATCTGCCTCAGCTTGACTTAATCTTTCCTTAACAGCTCGTTCAACACGAACAAGTCCTGTTCTAAACTGATTCTCGACAAGCTCGCCCACTGAGCGAATTCTTCGATTACCTAAATGATCGATATCATCTATTTCACCCCGACCATTGCGCAACTCGATCAGTACACCAATCACGGCCAAGATATCGTCGTTCGATAAAATGTTTGCACCAGTTTCACCTTGAGGACCAACGCGCTTATAAAATCTTTGTAACCAATTTGCATGTTGTTCGAAACTCTTTGGGTATGCTCTTCGGTTAAATTTCATACGACCTACATTAGATAAGTCATATCGATCTTCATTAAAGAATAATCCTTTAAATAGAGCCTCAACTGCATCTTCAGTGGGTGGTTCACCAGGTCGCATCATTCGATAAATAGCAACTTTAGCGCTGTATTGATCAGGCACTTCATCTGAAGAAAGTGTTTGAGAAATATAATCGCCATGATCTAAATCATTTGAATAGAGCATATGAATTTGTCCTACGCCTGCTTCAATAAATTTATCTAACACTGATTCTGTAATTTCATCATTTGCATTAGCTATAACTTCGCCTGTATTTTTATCTACGATTGCTTTTGAAATTTTACGACCCAAAATAAAATCTTTATCTACTGTGATTTTATTTACGACGGCTTTTTCCATATCGCGAATGTGTTTAACAGTAATGCGTTTATCTTTTTGAACAATTACATTTCCTCTTTTATCAGTAATATCAAATTTAGCAATTTCACCTCTTAAACGATCAGGAACTAATTCAAACTCAATTGATTTTGCAGTCACATGGAATGAATCAAAGTCATAATATGTTTCTAGAATTTGTTCTGGTGAATAGCCTAAGGCTTTTAACAAAATTGTGACCGGCATTTTTCTGCGACGATCTACACGGAAATATAAATAATCTTTAGGGTCAAATTCGAAATCTAACCATGAACCACGATAAGGGATGATCCTTGCAGAAAATAATAATTTACCGGAGCTATGTGTTTTACCTCGATCATGCTCAAAGAATACACCAGGGCTTCTGTGGAGTTGAGATACAATCACTCGCTCAGTACCGTTAATAACAAAAGAGCCGTTATCGGTCATAAGCGGAATCTCGCCCATGTACACTTCTTGTTCTTTAATTTCTTTAACTGTTGGTTTTGATGCTTCTTTATCCATAAGAGTTAAACGAACTTTGACTCTTAATGGAACACCGTATGTTAATCCGCGTTGTTGGCATTCTTTAACATCAAACGCTTCTTCACCTAGATTGTAAGTAACAAAATCAAGTCTTGCGTTGCCGGAGTGACTTACAATAGGAAATACTGAATTGAATGTAGACTGTAAACCTTCATTTAGTCTTTGTTCAGGATGCGTATTTTTTTGTAAAAAAGCTGCATAAGATTCAAGCTGCATGGTGAGCAAATATGGAATATCTTGCACACGCTCTCTTTTAGCAAAACTTTTTCTAATACGTTTTTTTTCAGTAAAGGAATAGCTCATTGCATCTCCTGGTGTAATTTTCATAAAACAATAAACTTTTAAAATTTAAGAATATTGTTTTATAAATTTTTATAAGTTTTAACCTAATAATTATCTAAAACAAAAAATAGCAAGGGCTGACAGCAAGCTGTCAGCCATGCTAATTAGCATTACTTAAGTTCTGCTGTAGCGCCAGCTTCTTTTAATTTAGCAAGTGCCTCATCAGCTGCAGCTTTTGCAACACCCTCTTTAATTGCCTTGGGTGCGCCGTCTACTAAATCTTTAGCTTCTTTTAAGCCAAGACCTGTAATTTCACGAACAGCTTTAATTACGTTTACTTTGTTGTCTCCTGAAGCAGTCAACATCACTGTAAACTCAGTTTTTTCTGCAGCAGCAGTACCGCCAGCAGCAGCAGGTGCAGCAGCAGCAACAGCAACAGCAGCTGCAGCAGCTGAAACACCAAATTTTTCTTCCATATCTTTAATAAGTTCTGACAAGTCAAGAACTGACATTGCACTTACTGCATCTAAAATTTCAGCTTTAGAAATAGCCATTTAATACTCCTAATAAAAAATTTAAATAAATCGTTTAAAAATTATGCAGGTTTTTGATCGCGAACTGCTGCTAAGCCACGTACAAATTTTGTTGGTACCTCATTAAGCGTACGAACAAATTTCGCAATCGGTGCTTGCATTGTTCCCAATAATTTTGCGAGTAATTCTTCACGACTTGGCAATGATGCTAATGCTTCAATATTTGAAGCGCTCATTACCTTATTCGGCATTGCTCCTAATTTAATAACAAACTTATCGTTTGATTTGGCAAATTCATTTAGCACTTTAGCAACAGCAACTGGATCAGTTGAGATGCCATAAACTATTGGACCTACCATTTCATTGGCTAAGTCAGAGAACGCAGTTCCATCTACGGCCCTTCGAACTAATGTGTTCTTTAAGACGCGAAGATAAACTCCTGATTTTCTGGCTTGAACTCTTAATGCCGTCATTTCGCTTACACCGATACCTCGGTTTTCAGCTAAAACAACTGCTTGAGCGCCTGCGATTTGCTTATTAACTTCAGCAACCACTGCCTTTTTTTGTTCAAGATTAAGACTCAAGGTCTTCTCCTTCCGTTAAATTAAGTATTAAGTAATCTTAATACCAACATTACGGCGACCTCTATCAGGATGCTATCCTTCAGGGTTACCGCCATCTGCGTAGGCTCTAGCAAAAGATCACTAGAATTAAACTTGTTAGCACCTACGGTCTTTGAAAGCTTCACTGATATTTTCATATCAATGAACCCAAAGTTCTTTTTAAAAAAAGCTTTCGCTTTCTTTTAATTCTTTACACTAAACGTGTTGAATCGATTCTTACACCAGCACCCATCGTGCTAGAAACCGATAATTTTTTTACAAAAATACCTTTTGTTGTTGGTGGTTTAGACTTATTAATTGCATCAATTAATGCTGCTAAATTGCCTTTTAATTGCTCAACAGAGAATGATGCCCGGCCAATAGTGCAATGCACGATACCGCCTTTGTCAGTTCTATACTGAACTTGTCCACCTTTTGCATTTTTAACTGCTGCAGCTGTGTCCGGTGTTACCGTGCCCACTTTTGGATTTGGCATTAAACCTCTTGGACCTAATACTTGTCCTAAAGCTCCCACAACTTTCATAGCATCTGGCGTGGCAATTACTACATCAAAATCCATCATACCGCCTTTAATTTTTTCAGCGAGATCATCAAATCCAACAATGTCTGCGCCGGCTGCTTTTGCAGCTTCAGCTGCAGCGCCTTGAGCAAATACTGCAACACGTGTGGTCTTGCCTGTGCCATTTGGAAGCACTAATGCACCACGAATAAGTTGATCAGATTTTTTAGCATCAATACCTAGATTGATCACTGCATCTACTGATTCATCAAATTTTGCCGTTGCTGTTTCTTTAACAAGCTGAAGACCTTCTTGTGCCGGATAGGCTTTATCTCGGTCAACTTTAGATCTTAATGTTGTAATTCTTTTATTTAATGGCATCTTATACACCCTCCACTTCTATACCCATGCTTCGCGCACTGCCTGCGATTGTTCGAACTGCAGCATCCATATCAGCCGCTGTAAGATCTGCCATTTTTGTTTTAGCAATTTCTTCAGCTTGCGCTCTCGTAATTTTTCCAACTTTATCTGTATGTGGTCTTGGTGAGCCCTTCTCTAATTTTGCTGCTTTCTTAATTAGAATCGATGCGGGTGGCGTTTTCATAACAAAAGTAAAACTCTTGTCTGCGAAAGCGGTAATCACCACAGGGATAGGTAAACCGGGTTCGAAAGTTTGTGTAGCAGCATTAAATGCTTTACAAAACTCCATAATGTTTAAGCCTCTTTGTCCTAACGCAGGTCCTACTGGTGGACTTGGGTTAGCTTTGCCGGCTGGGATTTGTAACTTTATGTAGCCAACGATTTTCTTTGCCATTTCATTCTCCTAAATTAGGTACAAGCGCTTTTTTTCACAAAAGCTCCCTAGTTAATTTTTACTGCTGTACTACTAAACTTCTTTTTCTACTTGACTAAACTCAAGCTCAACAGGCGTTGCTCTACCAAAAATAACCACTGATACTTTAAGTTTGCTTTTTTCGTAGTTGATATCTTCAATCGCTCCTGAGAACTCTTTAAATGGTCCGTCAATAACGCGAATCGATTCACCTTTTTCGAAAGTAAGTTTTTGCGTTGGATTAGTTTTGCTTTCATCCATGCGTTGTAAAATAATTTCTACTTCTTTATCTTTAATTGGTGTGGGCTTTAACGCACTTCCACCAATAAATGCTGTTACCTTCGGCGTGCTTTTAACTAAATGCCAACTCTCGTCATTCATTTCCATTTGAACGAGAACATAGCCTGGGTATAGTTTTCTTTCGCTTAATGTTTTTTGGCCAGCTTTCATTTCAATAACCTCTTCTACAGGTACCAAAATATCGCCAAAAAGATTCTGAAGTTTTGATCGCTCAATTCTTTCAGAAAGTCCTTTTTGAACTAACTTTTCATATCCAGAAAAAGCTTGGACAGCATACCAGCGCATTGTCATTACTAACCCCGTCCCAATAACCAATTAATCATGTATGAAAAACTTATATCTACAAATGCCAAGAAAACTGCCATCACAGCAACAAGAATAAATACAGTAATTGTCATTTGTATTGTTTCTTTTCTTGTTGGCCAGACAACTCTTTTTGCTTCAACGATGGATTCATTAATAAATCCAAATGTCTTTTGACCAAGCGCTGTTTTCCAGAAAACTAAACTTGCCAATCCAAGCCCAACGAGAATTACTAGTATTCTTAATACTAAGGCTTGATCACTTAATAAATAAAACCCAACTATTCCTGCTACAAAAAGTAAGAATGAAAAAACAATTTTTAACTTATCCGTCATTAATACTTCTTTCTTTTAATGGCAGGCCAGGAGGGTCTCGAACCCCCAACCCTCGGTTTTGGAGACCGATACTCTACCAATTGAGCTACTGGCCTAAATATAAAATTTATCTCTAAAACTATTCAATCACCTTAGCAACAACACCAGCACCTACTGTGCGACCACCTTCACGAATCGCAAAGCGTAAACCTTCTTCCATCGCAATTGGTGCAATGAGCGCTACTGTAATTGACACGTTATCACCTGGCATCACCATTTCTGTGCCTGCTGGTAATTCAACCGCGCCTGTGACGTCTGTGGTTCTGAAGTAGAACTGTGGGCGGTAACCATTGAAGAATGGTGTATGACGACCACCTTCATCTTTACCAAGCACATAGATCTCTGCAGTGAATTTTGTATGTGGTGTGATTGAACCTGATTTAGCTAATACTTGACCACGTTCAACTTCTTCACGTTTTGTACCACGTAATAACACCCCTACGTTGTCACCTGCTTGACCTTGGTCAAGTAACTTACGGAACATTTCAACCCCTGTACATGTTGTTTTAAGCGTAGGTTTGATACCTACGATTTCGATTTCATCACCTACTTTAACAATACCGCGCTCAACACGACCTGTCACAACCGTACCACGACCTGAGATTGAGAATACGTCTTCAACTGGCATTAAGAATGTACCGTCGATTGCACGTTCTGGTGTTGGGATATAGCTATCAAGTGCTTCAGCGAGTTTAAAGATTGATGGTTCACCAATGTCAGATTGGTCACCTTCGAGTGCTAATTTTGCAGAACCCATCACGATCGGCGTTTTGTCGCCTGGGAAGTCATACTTCGTTAAAAGGTCACGTACTTCCATTTCAACGAGTTCTAATAATTCTTTGTCATCTACCATGTCTGCTTTGTTTAAGAAGACCACGATGTAAGGCACGCCCACTTGGCGAGCTAAAAGGATATGTTCACGTGTTTGAGGCATTGGACCGTCAGCGGCTGAACATACGAGGATTGCGCCGTCCATCTGCGCTGCACCTGTAATCATATTTTTAACATAGTCAGCATGGCCTGGGCAGTCAACGTGCGCATAGTGGCGATTCGCTGTTTCGTATTCTACGTGGGCTGTATTAATGGTAATACCACGTGCTTTTTCTTCTGGCGCCGCATCAATTTGATCGTAAGCTTTAGCTTCTCCACCAAATTTCTTAGCAAGAATCGTTGTGATTGCCGCTGTCAGTGTTGTCTTACCATGGTCCACGTGACCAATTGTGCCGACGTTCACATGGGGTTTGGTACGTTCAAATTTGCCTTTTGCCATAATGTTAT
>VGHQ01000002.1 GCA_016868195.1 Betaproteobacteria bacterium
GTATCATTTCCAAATGATAGCAATGAAGAAAATAAACAAGCATTTGCATCAGATTACTCAGAAGCATTATCTGCTGAGTATTTAAGTGCTTATTTGAAAGGTTTAAAAGCGAAGGCGAGTGTATCGGTCAATCAAAAGTTCTTTGAAACTTCACAAAAGAACTAGTCGATAGAGCCTGCAGCAGTAATATTCATACCGCCATCCACGTAGGTAATTTCACCTGTAATGCCTGATGCAAGATCACTACATAAAAAAGCTGCTGCATTTCCAACTTCCTCAATTGTAACGTTCCGCCTCAAGGCGGCATGTTTTTCATTAAATCCAATCATGCGATCAAAGTCAGCGATGCCTGATGCTGCAAGTGTTTTAATTGGCCCTGCAGATACTGCATTTACTCTTATACCCTTTGGTCCTAGACTCTGAGCCATATATCTCACGTTTGCTTCTAAACTCGCTTTGGCAAGCCCCATAACATTATAATTAGGCATGGTTCTTTCAGCGCCCAAGTAACTTAATGTAAGTAAACTCGCATGCTCACTAAGCATCGGCAACGCTGCTTTTGCCAATGCAGTAAAGCTATAAGAACTTATATCATGAGCTATTCTGAAATTTTCACGAGTTGTTGCTTCAACAAAATCACCTTTTAATGCTTCTTTTGTCACAAAAGCCAATGAATGAACAATAACATCTAATTGATTCCAATGTTTTTTTAAAAGAGGAAATAAATTATCAATTTGCTCATCACTTGAAACATCGCAGGGTAGCACAATATTTGAACTAAAATCTTGAGCAAGTTTTTTAACGCGCTCATCATGTTTTTCCATTTGATAGGTAAAAGCTAATTCAGCTCCTTCTCTTTTCATGGCTGAAGCAATACCATATGCAATTGAACGGTCGCTTAATAAACCAAGAATTAAAACGCGTTTACCTGTCAAAAAACCCATGTTGTATCCCTTTATTTTTTTTGATTCTTATTCTTTGGATCAAGTAAATCTCTCAACCCTTCACCGAGTAAATTATAACCTAGGACTGTTATCAAAATAGCGAGCCCTGGAAATAATGAAAGCCACCATGCAAACTGAATATATTCCTTGCCATCTGTGAGAATATTTCCCCAAGATGATTGTGGCGCTTGAACTCCAAGCCCAAGAAAACTTAATCCAGATTCAGTTAAAACTGCACTTGCGATACCCAAAACAGAGCTTACAATAATAGGTGTTAAACTGTTTGGAAGAAGATGTTTGGAGATAAGTCTGAAATCGGAAGCGCCCATTGCTTCGGAAGCTAATACGTACTCTCGATTTCTAAGACTTAAAAATTCTGCCCGGACAAGACGCGTCACACCCATCCACGAGGTCAAGCCAATAACAATCATAATATTCCATATAGATGGTGTTAAAAAAGCAATCACTGCAAGAATAAGAAAAAAAGTAGGGATGGATAACATGATATCTACAAAGCGCATGATAATTGAATCGATATAACCACGATAAAATCCAGCAATAGCACCCAAAAATGTACCAATTAAAGTAGCGATACCTACTGCGACGAAACCTACTAGAAGTGAAATTCTCGATCCATAGAGCATACGCGAAAAAACATCTCTTCCTAGTCCATCCGTTCCCATTAGGTGTGAGAGACTCGGTGGTAAAAGAATAGAATGAATATCAATAAAATTTGGGTCATAGGGTGATAACCATGGAGCGAAAATCGCTATAAAAAGAATACTACTAATAATAATAAGCCCACTTAAAGCTAAAGGATTTTGTATGATTTTTTTCAATTTGAAATGCCCCGTCTAATTCTTGGATCTGCCCAGGCATAGCCAATATCTGCGATTAAATTCCCAAATAACGTTAAAACTGATCCCATCGTGAGAATTCCCATTACCACAGGAAAATCTCTCATTAAAACTGCGTCAAAAAATAATTTACCCATGCCAGAAATTGCAAAAATAGATTCTCCAATTACAGAGCCCCCAATTAGGCCTGGAATAGATAAGCCTATAATAGTAATAAGTGGAAGTAGTGTATTTCTTAGAGCATGACTATAAATAACCTTATTTTCTGGCAAGCCTTTGGCTCGAGCAGTAGTAATAAAATCTTGCTGAAGGACATCTAACATTCCATTTCTTACATAAAGAGAAATGCTTGCGAGTCCACCTAAACATGAAATAGAAACGGGCAATATAAGATGCTTAAATAAATCTACATATTGTGAAAAATGATCCATCTTTTCAAAACCTGCACTATGAAGACCTGAAATAGGAAGCCAAGAATGAGTGACGCCAGTCCAATACATTAATAAAAGTGCTAGCCAAAAACCCGGAACCGCAAAGCCTATAAATACAATTATAGTAATGAGCCGGTCTGGCCATCGATTTTGATTGACTGCTGAAACCACACCTAGAAAAATAGATAGCGCAAAGATGATAAGTAGCCCTATTAAATTAATCATAAGCGTTATAGGTAATGCGTCTTGAATCATACCTTTACTGATATTTCCTTTAGCATCCTTAGTTTCCCATAAGACGGGACGCTGATGTGAGGCGAAAGAGTTGCCAAAGTCTAGTTTAACAATCCGTTTTAACCACAAGCTATACTGCGTCATTAAAGGCTTATCTAGATTGTAAAGCGCTCTTAATTTTTGTCGAGATTCTTCCGATGCTTTTGGATTAAATGCAGATTCTGATGCAGTAATATCACCAGGAGCTAGATGCATAATAAAAAATGAAATAAGACTGATACCAATTAACATTGGAATCATCCATAGCAAACGTTTAATAAGATAGTTAAACATTTTATGGGGTTATTTCGTTTCTTCTAAGAGAGGAGGGAATAAACCACTCATAGGAATTATACGAAATCCCAGCTGGTGGGGCAGGTGACTCAATGCCCTTAATACGTTTATTTATGGCAGTCAATCCATATCCAGCGTAAAGATAAATCACGGGACTTTCCTGAAGTAATATCCTTGAAAATTCATGATAAATTTTTTCTCGCTTATCAGCGTTTAGTTCTGTGCGACCTTCTTCAAGAAGTTGATCAACTTCCTTGTTGTTATATCCAATAAAATTAAATTGACCAGGTTTTTGTTGTGAAGAATGCCAAATATTATACTGATCAGGATCGAGAGATAGACTCCAGCCAAGAATCACCGCATCAAAATCGCCTGTTTTAATAAATTGATTTACAAAGCTTGCCCATTCAATGACTCTTATTTTTACATCAATACCGACATCTTTAAGCCTTCTTTGAATTAGAACCGCAGTCATCTCTCTTTGTTTATTTTGATTTGTAAGAATTTCAAAAGTAAAAGGCTTTCCATCCATCTCTAGGATACCATCATGATTTGAGTCATTAAAACCAGCCTCATGAAGTAATTTAAGGGCTTGATTTTTATCATAAGAATAAGGGTGAAGATTTTTATTGCTCCATCGAGTCCCAGGTTTGTAAGGTGAAGCAACAGGCTCCCCTAAACCTAAAAGCACACCATCAATTATTTCTTGTTTATCAAGTGCATAATTGATCGCTTGCCTTACTTTTAAGTCATTAAATGGACTATGTTTTAGATTAAAGCCCAAATAGGTATAGCTATTTCCGAGTTCTTTATAAAGTGCTAGCTTATTTTTTAGATCAGGTCTGGAGGGAATAACTCGAGCAAATTGAATAGGATTAATATTCATAAGATCAATATTGTCAGCAATCAATTCTAAAAATTGAGAAGATGTGTCAGGAATAAACCTTGAAGTTAGTTGATTGATATTAGGCTCTCCCATCACTGAAAAAGGATTAGCTTCCAAAGTTAATTTTTCTCCATTTACCCATTGAGTTAATTTGTAATAACTTGAACCAGTTGGCTTTCTAGAGAAAAATGTCTGATTGATATTCTCATCTTTTAGAATATGCTTTGGAAGAATTTGAAGAGATGCCCAGCTATCCAACGCAGGCGCATACGCTTTTGTATAATGAATTCGAAATGTATAAGGATCGGGAGCTTCAGCTTCATCAACTAATTTATAGTCTGACCCATAAGGAGTTCTCGTTTTTTCGTCTGTCACAAGTTTCCAAGTAAAAAGAACATCATCAGTAGTTAGGGGATGACCATCAGCCCATTTAAGATTTCTTTTTAAATAAAAAGTAATTGTTTTTTGGTCGTCAGAAATTGTCCATTTATCAGCTAATTCAGGCGCTAACTCTAAATTTTTATCATATTTAATAAGTTTATTAAAAATATTTCCTGAGATTGCTGATGAGGCCGAGTCCCCAGCAATTATTGATATAAGATTACTTGGCTCGCCAGACATTGCATCAATCAGTAACCCACCTTTTTCAGTATTGAAAGGGCCTTCATGGTCGTAGACAAATTCTTTCTTACTATTGCACGAAGGTAAGTTAAGAAAAAAAAGAAATAAAAATATATATTTTAGAAACATAAAGTTTGTCAATTAATTGTTTCTTTTGAGCTGCAAGGTAGATCCAATTTGAATATATGATGCAGTAATTTGATTGATATCCTTCAGCTCATCAATAGAAATTCCATATTTTTTTGAAATTTTAGTAAGCGTATCCCCAGGTTGTACTTTGTATTTATTTGGGCTAGCTGAAATATCAGTTTTACTGTCTTTTTGGATATTTAATTCGCCAATATCTTGACTCACATTTGTCTCTTTACCCTCTTTCTTTGCCACTAGGATGATTGAAGAGGGCTTGATTAATTTTTTTGGATGTAAGTCATTTGCCTTAATAAGATCGCTTTCTTCCATATCAAATTTATTTGCTATTGTTTTAATTTTCTCATTACGTTTTGGTTGATAGATATTCCAGGAGACTAAAGGCTTTTCATTTTGACTTAGATTTTTCACAAAGGTGTCAGCTGCATTTATAGGCAATATAAATCTTTGTGTTTTTTCATTTGTCCTAATAAGTGGTCTTCTATGTTCAGAATTTAAAAGTAAAAACTCATCATAAGAAATTTCAGCAAGATTTGCGGCAAGATCGGCATCTATAACAGCAGGCGCTTCAACATAAGTAAAATAAGGCTTATTGGGTATCGGATCTATATAGAGTCCGTATTGGCTTGGATTAGATACAATATTTTTTATAGCTTGTAGTTTCGGCACATAATCTTTTGTCTCGCGTGGTAGTTTGAGATTTGTATAGTCTGTTGGCAAACCTTTCGCTTTATTTTTAGCTATAGCTCGACTTACAGTCCCTTCTCCAGCATTGTAGGCAGCCAATGCAAGATCCCAGGTGCCAAATAATGCATGAAGCTTTTGAAGGTAATCAAGAGCTGCATTTGTTGCATCTACCACATTACGTCTTTTATCCTGCCACCAATCTTGCTTTAAGCCATAGAGCCTTCCTGTAGAGGAGATAAATTGCCAAATGCCTACGGCCTTACTCCTAGAGTTTGCAATCGGGTTATATGCACTTTCTATCATAGGAAGAAGCGCTATCTCTGATGGCATGCCTCTTTTTTCAACTTCTCCCACAACGTAGAAAAGATATTTCTGGCTTCGATCCATCATTTTTTCTATATACTCTGGTCGCGATGAATACCATTTTTCATATTTTTGAGATCTTGAATTATTCTCATCTTTAATATCAAATCTCGAATAAATTCGCTGCCATAAATTAATTTCAGCCTTAATGGATTTTATGTTTTGAGACTTGCTAGTTGAGCTGCTTGAGTTGAAATTTAAAGTATTTAATTTATTGATTTCTGGATCAAGTTGATCATTGTCTAAAACACTAATTTCTTCTTCTAGAATATTTTTTTCAGCTAAAGCGCTCGACATTAATGATGTCAAAATATAAATACAAGCGAATAGGCGTTTTATGAGCAATATCATTTAAAACTGATCTTTAAGATCTCTAAGCTTTTTAAATGTTTCTAAAGAATCACAACCCAAGAATGGATTTGTTTTTAACTCTTCATCGAGCGACGATGGAATAGTAATTTTTAGTTTTGAAGTAAATTCACTTCTTAATTTGAGATTCATATCATGGGGTTTTAATGAGAGAGCGAATGCAATATTTTTTTTAGTATATTCATGAGCACAATAGATTTTTGTCTCTTTCGGTAAAGCACTTATTTTTTTTAACGAGTTATACATTTGCTCATGGGTTCCATCAAATATTCTTCCGCATCCACATGCAAAAAGGGTATCACCACAGAAAAGGTTTTTCATATCATAATATGCAATATGACCTCGGGTATGCCCAGGAATTTCAATTATTTTATAGCTTATTTGAAGTTCAGGAATATTAATTTCATCCCCATTCTTAAGGCTTATATTGACAAAATTATATTTATCTTTTTGAGGCGCATAGATTTTAATATGCGGATATTTTTTGCGAAGTTCTAAAACGCCGCCAATATGATCTATGTGATGGTGTGTGATTAAAATAGCAGTTAGGCTGAGGGTTTTTCTTTCTAATACTTCGATAACTGGGTTTGCATCTCCAGGGTCAACAACGATGCAATTTTGATCGTTATGAATTAACCAAATATAATTATCTTGAAAGGCTTCAATGGGCTCGATTTGAATTAATTGTTTTTCTTTGTAGCCTGTCATTTATATTCATAGTAAAGTATTTCTATCATTATAAGATACTTTTTATGCCTAAAATTTCACCACAGGAATGGTTTAATAGCCCTTTAGGTCGATATTTGATTTCTTTAGAGTATAAGTATATAAACCCTGTTGTTATAGACACGTTTGGATTTTATGCAATTCAAATGGGTAATTACGATATTGATTTTCTTGATTATTCGCGTATTCCGAACAAATTCTCCTTAAACTCAAATCAGGCTGATTTAATAACGTCGACCGAAGCTTTGCCATTTGATGAGTCTTCGGTAGATTTACTTATTGCTCCTCATATATTAGAGCAAATGTCCAAACCCTATGAATTACTGAAAGAGATCCATCGGGTATTAATGCCTGAAGGACGCTTAATAATTACAGGTTTTAATCCAATGAGTCTGTGGGGAATAAAAAGACTTTTAAGTTTTGATATAGATTATCCTTGGAATACTAGATTTATATCACTGAGTAAAATTAGAGAGTGGCTGCTTATTGTAGGCCTAGAAATGGTTGAAGGAAAAATGGGGTGTTATATCCCCCCAATTCAGCAGACATCATGGCTGAAAAAAACACAAGTTATGGAAAAATTAGGCGATCGATGGTGGCCTATGCTGGGAGGGTTTTATTTTCTCGTTATACAAAAAAAGGTGCATGGTATGACACCTATTAAACCCCTCTGGCAAAAAAGACCAATTAAGACACCAATATACTCGCCCCAGAAATCTAAAATATATAAAGTTAAACCATGAAACATGAAATTATGATTTACACGGATGGAGCTTGCAGAGGTAATCCAGGAGATGGAGGATGGGGTGCATTATTAATTTCTGGAAAAAATGAGAAATCTATTTGTGGGGGTGAAAGAAATACTACAAATAATCGGATGGAGTTATTGGCAGTTATTAAGGCGCTCGAAATTATTAAGCAGACATCAAAAATTAAAATATTCACGGATTCTACATACGTTCAAAAAGGTATTACAGAGTGGATTCATGTATGGAAACGTAACCATTGGAAAAATAGTAGTAAAAAAATTATCAAGAATATAGACTTATGGCAAAGGCTGGATGAGTTAGCGTCGACTCATTTAATCGAATGGCTATGGATTAAGGGCCATGCAGGTCATGACGGCAATGAGAAAGCAGACCAACTCGCAAATCAAGGCATTGACAGTTTATTTAAGGAATCATAGTGAGGCATATCTTTTTAGATACAGAAACAACCGGATTGTATGCAAATCAAGGACATCGAATTATTGAAATTGCTGCAATTGAAATTATCAATCGCCGACCCACAAATAATTCTTTTCATTTTTATATAAATCCAGATAGGGAAATAGATCCTGCGGCACAAGAGGTTCACGGTATTACTTTAGATTTTTTACAAGACAAGCCTAGATTTACGGAAATTGCTTCTGACTTTATTAAGTTTGTAAAAGATGCCACACTTATTATTCACAATGCCCCATTTGATGTTGGTTTCATAAACATGGAATTTGGTTTAATTGAAAAACCACCGATTGAAGAAGTGGTTGCTAATATTATTGATACATTAAAATTAGCGAAAGATATGCGACCGGGGCAGCGAAATAGCTTAGATGCCTTATGTCGTTTTTATAATATCGACAATTCTCAAAGAAGTCTTCACGGAGCCCTGCTAGACGCACAACTATTAGCTGAAGTTTACTTAGCTATGACCCGAGGCCAAGAGGATCTTATGATAGATTTCCAATACAACGGGTCAGATTTTCTTGGAGAAAAAAATGCCAAACGGCCAACTAATCTTTTTGTTTTAAAGGCTGATGATGAAGAGCTTAAAAAGCATGAAGCATATTTGAATAAAATGAAAGGCGAAAAGAAGTTAATTTGGTAGTCAAATTTGAAATACATCAGCCCAACTGTTTGGCGTTTCGTAGATACGAATTTGTTTAATTTTAAGCTGATGATTAAAACGATTATTAAATTCAGAGCTTAAAGTTAAGTAAGCTTCTGCCGCCATATTTTCTGCAGTTGGAACAACTGGAAAAATTACAGTTTTATGATTAGTTAGTGTGTTTAAAAAATTAACAATTTCTTTATCATCTTTGTAAACAATAAACGCATGATCCCAGCGATCCACTATTAGATCTTTTATAATTTGTTTGACATCAGAAAAATCAATAACCATACCAAAATCTGAGCTTTTATTATCGTCATGAATAGGGCCTGTTACGGTAACTTCGATAGCATAACGATGACCATGTAAATTTTTGCAGTTACTTTTATGGTTAGGTATGCGATGCCCTGCATCAAACTCTAAGCGGGTAGTAATATCCATTTATTAAACTTAATTATCGTCTTAGTAAATGACATTTTACCATTGCTGCACCTTAAAAGATCTATAGCCTTGCAATACGTTGTAATGCTGGAGGATGAGAATCATAAAATGCAGAATATAAAGGGTCGGGAGTTAAAGTAGATGCATTATCTCGATAAAGTTTAACGAGCGAGTCTTTGAGATATTTTGCGCTCGAATGTGTTTGTGCATAACGATCTGCTTCAAATTCATTTTGTCTTGAATAGAAAGCCATGATAGGTCTTATAAAGAAGAAGAAAGTGGGTCCAACTAGCATAAAAAGAAGCAGGGCACTTCCATCTGAAGGGCTTGAAATACCAAGACCATGATAAAACCATATTTGATCTTTTAAGTAGCCTAAGATAGCGAGACCAACAAAACTCACTACGAACATCATAAAAATTCTTTTTTTAACATGGCTATGATAAAAATGACCAAGCTCATGAGCTAAAACAGCTTCAATTTCGTTATGATTAAGACGCTCTAAAAGAGTATCAAAAAATACGATACGTTTGTTTTTTCCAAAGCCTGTAAAATATGCATTGCCATGATTGCTTCTTGTCGATCCATCCATGACAAATAATCCTTGAGACTTAAAACCACATTTTTTTAACAATGCGATGATTTTATTTTTTAAGGATTTATTTTTTAAAGGTGAGAATTTATTAAAAAAAGGAGCAATCCAAGTAGGATAGATAGCAAGTATTAAAAGATTAAATAAACTCCATACTGCCCAAAGATAAAACCACCAATAATTCCCCGCATTTTTTAACATCCACAATGCAATAAATAAAATAGGGAGCCCAAGACATAAGCCTAAAATTATCTGTTTATAAAGGTCCGTAAAAAATAATTTTTTTGTCATTCGATTGAAGCCAAATTTTTCATCAATCATGAATGTTTTGTAATAGTTAAAAGGAAGGTCGATGAGGTTTGAAATCAACATCACGCTCAAAATGATTGCGACGTCTTTTAAAATAGGCGAGGTAATATCATTGTAAAATTGAGAGATTACGCTGATAAATCCTCCAACAGTCAGAAGTAAAAGAACAGAAGCTTGAGCGATTGTATCTTTAAGACTTAATTCACTCTTTTCAATTGCATAATGAGCCGCTTTTTGATGATCTTTAAGACTGATATTTTTCTTAAATGCATCAGGTACTTTTTTTTTATTAAGTGATATAAAATTTATATGTCTTTTTACAAGCCATAAGTGAATGCCTGTAGATAAGGCAAGAATTGCAATAAAGGTGTTACGTAGTATTTCGTCCATAATATCTCTGAATTAAGTTAATATTCTAGTATTCTCTATGAAAACAATCTTATTTTGTAGATTGTTTAAACAATTGGTACTTTTTTAATGGAAATCATGATGAGCTCTTCGGACGATAATTTAATATGGCTTGATATGGAGATGAGTGGGCTTAATACCGAGACTGATAAGATACTCGAAGTTGCAACTGTAGTAACTGACCCACACTTAAATATCATTGCAGAGGGCCCTGTTATTGTTATTCATCAAGGGGATGAGATACTAAATGGCATGGATACCTGGAATCAATCTACACATTTGAAGTCAGGCCTCATAGAGAGAGTCAAGCGATCTACATTTGATGAGATTTATGCATCAGAGATGACCATTGAGTTTTTAAAAAAGCATATTGGGCCAAATAAATCACCGATGTGCGGAAATTCAATCTGCCAAGATCGACGTTTTATGGCAAAGCATATGCCAAATCTAGAGAGCTATTTTCATTACAGGAATCTAGATGTAAGCATTTTTAAAGAGCTTTCTCGACGTTGGAGACCTTCACTATACCAAGGATTTAAAAAATCAAGTAAACATGAGGCGTTGTCAGATATATATGAGTCTATTGAAGAATTAAAATATTATCGTGAACATTTTTTAAAATTATCTTGAAAAATTTTTTATATATAGGATTAGCTGCAGCTTGCGGTGCTTGGAGTCGATGGAGTTTAAGTATTTTATTAAATTCTATGCATCCATTATTACCATTGGGGACGCTGACAGTAAATTTAATAGGTGGATATTTAATAGGTATATCGTTGGGCGCGTTCGAGTTATATAGCGAACTTAGCCCTGACATAAAATTGATTATTAATATAGGTTTTTTAGGTGGGCTAACTACATTCTCCGCTTTCACTGCCGAAGTTTTTCAATTGCTACAAAAGAATGAGTTTGTTTCCTCGCTCATTCTAGTTGCGCTTCATGTCTTTGGATCTTTACTAATGGCTTACCTTGGCTGGCTATCTATAAGCTTTATTAAGCAATAGACTATTTAGCAGCTTTTTTCTTCGTAGCCTTAGTTTCTATCATTACGATAGGCTCATCTTTCACTTTATCTTTTTCTTTTTTTTGCCAAGCAGCTGTTTTCTTTGGTGCTGCTTTTTTAGGTTTTTCTTCTATTTCTTTTTTAGCTTTAGGTTTTGATTTGGTTTTTGTTTCAACAAGCTCAAGACCAATCGCCTTTAGATCAACTGGTTTTTCTTCTATTATCTTCTTAGCCTTAGTTGGTTTTTTGGAAATTTCATTTGATTTAGACTCTATTTTCTTAGCTTGAATATCATTAACTTCAAGGGAAGGTTTATTTAAAACGGTAGCATCTTGAACTGCCAAAGCTTTTTTCTCAAAATCATTTGGCTCTTGTTTAGCTCTGGTATCTCGATTTTTATTAAAACGACCACGTCTATTATTTCGGCCTCTTCTATTGCTTTCTTGATTTGGTCGCATGTCTAAAGCTGATACTTTTTCAGTAGAAGTTGTTGTAATGTTTGATTCAGAAGACTGGCCATCTCCTTGAGCTTGTCTTCTGTTATGTTGTTTAAATTTCTGATGACGGTTATTTCTTCCTCGATTATTATGATGGGGTCGCGGATGATTATTTTCGTTTATTTCAGAAGTTTCCTGTTTTTCTTCATTATAGTTTTCTGAATTCCCATCATCTCCAGCAATGAGATTTTTTATGAAGCCAAATAATGTTCTATTCGATTTTCCAGATCCTGAAGGAGCAGGGTTATCAGGAATAATACCTTTTACTAAAGGTTCTTGTCTGGGTACATTAGACACTTCTTTATAACTTAAAACTTGATTACCTTCATTTAATGACTCAATCATTTGATAGCTAGGCTTAGATTGATTTGCAACATCCTCTAGTTTTGCACTTGAGATTGAATAGTTTGGAGACTCAAGATGCTTATTAGGAATTAATACGATCTCAACTTTTAAACGCTGTTCAAGATTAAAAATTTCGGAGCGTTTTTCATTAAGGAGGAATGTTGCAATTTCAATAGGTAATTGAGCCGAAATAGTTGCATTATGTTCTTTCATACATTCCTCTTGAATCATACGAAGAATATGTAATGCCGTTGATTGAATATCTCTAATTGAACCAGTGCCATTACACTTCATGCATATACTATTACTGGATTCACCAATACTTGGACGAAGTCGCTGACGAGAAAGCTCAAGCAATCCAAAACGAGAAATTTTGCCTGTCTGGACTCGCGCACGATCATGATGAAGTGCCTCTTTAAAGCGATTTTCAACTTCGCGTTGATTTTTTTGACTTTCCATATCAATGAAATCAATCACCACTAAGCCACCCAAATCTCTAAGTCTTAATTGCCTAGCAACTTCTTCAGCAGCTTCAATATTAGTATGAAATGCAGTGTTTTCAATATCACTTCCTTTTGTGGCTCTTGATGAATTTACATCAATAGAAACAAGGGCTTCAGTGCGGTCAATCACAATAGCGCCGCCTGAGGGCAATCTAACTTCCCTAGAGAAAGCTGACTCAATTTGATGTTCAATTTGAAAGCGAGAAAATAAAGAAACTTCATCTTCGTAAAGTTTTACGCGATCTACATAATTCGGCATAACATGATTCATAAATTGGGTCGCTTGATCATAGATATCTTGCGTATCAATTAGAATTTCACCTATGTCGGGATGGAAATAGTCTCTGATGGCTCGGATTACCAGATTGCCTTCCTGGTATATTAAGAATGCTCCTGATTGGCCTTGCGAGGCTTCGTCAATAGCAGTCCATAATTGTTTGAGGTAATTTAAATCCCATTGAAGCTCTTCAAGCGACGAACCTACGCCAGCTGTTCTACCAATAACACTCATACCTTCTGGAATGTCTAAATTTGAAATATGATCTCGAAACTCATTGCGTTCCTCACCTTCGATACGCCTTGAAACACCTCCACCATCAGGATTATTAGGCATTAATACGATATATCGACCCGCAAGAGAAAGGTAGCTTGATAGCGCTGCACCTTTACTACCTCGCTCTTCTTTTGTAACTTGAACGATAATTTCCTGACCTTCTTCAATGACATCTTGAATGCGGGGGCGGTTTTGAGTTGATTCTTTGAAATATTGAGGTGAAATTTCTTTAAAGGGGAGGAAACCATGACGTTCTGTGCCATAGTTTACAAAAGCTGCCTCAAGAGAGGGCTCTATTCTAGTGACAATACCTTTGTATATATTACTTTTCTTGAGTGCACGACTTCCGCGTTCAATATCAAGATCAATTAATTTTTGACCATCTACCATTGCAACTCGCAATTCTTCTGATTGCGTTGCATTAAAAAGCATACGTTTCATTATCTAAAACTCCTACAAGTAGGTTTTGAGATAAAGAATGTATTTTAGTTATTCAGGCGCACATCTAACCTCAGAAAAGGTTAGTATTTTTTGCAATAAAACTTCTATATTGAAAAAAGTTTTTAAATTATTTACTTGGTCACAGATCTTATTTGTAAGATTGTTGAGCAAAATATTTATGAATCTTCGTTGTGTCCATATGCCATAAAACTAAAATATTCTTTAAATTTTTAAACCTTGTTTCAAGGCCGCTACTTAAAATAAGGCGAGCGGAAAAAACCATAGTAATTTGTTGTCACGGTATAATTCAGTTTAAATTATCTCTTCAATTCAATTGATTAAGAGAGTCTGAATACATCTAGTATAGGGTATAAATCCAATTAAACAAAATATGGCTCAAAATTCTAATGCTAAAAATCTTTTTTCTCATGAAAAAGCTACATTTGTTCTTGTGGATGAAGCAAGTGAAACACAAAAAATTGATAATTTCCTTTTAAAAATTTTAAAAAATGTACCTAAAAGTCACATTTATAAAATTCTTAGAAGTGGTGAAGTAAGGGTCAATAAAAAACGAATCGATACTTCGTACCGTCTCAAAATAGATGATCAAGTAAGGATTCCCCCTATTGCAATAAAAGTGGAGAGGCCGTCTCATGTTATCGAGCCCCAACAGCAACGAACAGCCTGGTTAGAAACAAATATTATTTATGAAGATGATGGGTTATTAGCGATTAATAAGCCAAGTCGTTATGCTGTCCATGGTGGTAGCGGACTGAATTTCGGCGTTATAGAACTGATTCGTCATGCAAGACCGAAAGCTAAGTTTTTAGAGCTTGTTCACCGTATTGATCGAGAAACTTCTGGCATTTTATTGATTGCAAAAAAGCGCTCGGCGCTGGTCAATATGCACGATATGATGCGTCATAACCGTATCGAAAAAAAATATATCATGATGGTTAAAGGTGAATGGACTAAGCCTAAAAAAACAGTTGAATTATTGCTCAAAAAAACATTCACGCAAGGTGGCGACAGGCGAGTCAATGTGACTGATGGTGAAAATGATAGTCAGAATCAAATGAGTAAAACTATCTTTTATTTAAAAAAATCTTTAGGGACTTTCTCACTCTTGGAAGCTAAGCTTATTACTGGAAGAACGCATCAGCTTCGGGTTCAGCTTGCGCATCTGGGATTTCCTATTTTAGGCGATGATAAATATGGAGATTTTGCCTTAAATAAAGCGCTCCAAAAAAAAGGTTTAAAACGTATGTTTCTTCACGCATTCTCCATGAAAATGAAACACCCCTTAACGGAAGAGTTGCTGGAGATAAAAGCTCCTTTACCACCCGAACTTGATGCCTTTCTGAGTCAACAAACCTCATGAAATCTCCTCGCTTTGATTTAGTTATTTTAGACTGGGATGGCACTGTGGCTGATTCAACAGGCATTATTATAGATGCCGTTATATCAGCTGCTAAAAGTGCTGGGGTTACAGCGCCCCCAAGAGAAATCATCTTAAAGACGATAGGATTAGGCTTAAATCAATTATTGCTTAACCTCTTTCCTCACTTGTCTTCTGAATTACGAGAAAAAGTCGCTGAGGGTTATCGTTCGCATTATCATGTAAATGAGGGCAATTCATATCTTTTTGATGGTGTAAAAGAGGGTATTGAGCGGCTTTATCGACATAGATGTAAACTTGCAGTCGCTACAGGTAAAAGTAGAAAAGGTCTAAATTTTGCATTGCAAGATACTGATTTAAATAGATTTTTTTTATCTACAAAAACAGTAGATGAATGCTTTTCTAAACCACATCCCCACATGGTAGAGGCGATTTTAGAAGAAACTCAGATACCAGCTGATTGTGCTGTGATTGTGGGCGATACGCATTATGATCTTGAAATGGGAAAGAACGCGCACATTCAAACTATCGCAGTTACTTATGGAGCGCACCCAAAAGATCTGTTAATAAGTTTTGAGCCTTTAGCATGTTTTGATTCATTTAAAGAGGTTGTAGATTTCTTATTACCATGACACAAATTGCAAAAATTGAAATAAATAAAAAGGCTTTTCAAGGGGACGGCTCAACGATCAAATTTGAATACCACACCGAAGCTTCTATTCAATCTGGTTTTGTAGTCCTTTTTGAGGGTAAGTATCATGCTTATCAAAATCAATGTAAACACATGCCAATCGAGCTTGATTATAAGCCTAATGAATTTATGGATGATCAAAAACAATGGATTGTATGTTCGACCCATGGGGCCATATATCATCCCATGTCTGGGGAATGCATTTCTGGGCCTTGTCGCGGTCAAATATTAGAAAAATTAAATATAATCGAATCAAACGATGTATTATGGGTTGAAATTTATTAAAAGTATTTACGGAGCAAAACAAATGGCAGTTAGAAAAAAGATAGAAAAGAAACCAATCGATCATTGGGAAAGAGAAGCATTAGAAAAAATTGCACTTTCAGCTTTAGGTGAACAAAGAATTGCTAGACGCTGGAGTATTTTTTTTAAATCGATTACATTTTTTTATCTCTTTGTACTTTTATTTTTGGGATTGAGTGCGATGCATACAAAAGGCAGGTCAGGCAATCATACCGCATTGATTGAAATTAATGGTGTCATTGGTGAGAGGGATGAAGTAAATGCAAAAGACTTTTTTGAGAGTATACGGAGGGCATATGATAGCCGTGGTACACGGGGCATTGTTCTAAAAATTAACAGTCCTGGCGGAAGCCCTGTTCAATCTGGCATGATTAATGACGAAATTAAGCGGCAAAAAAAATTACATCCACATATTCCCGTTTATGCAGTAGTAGAAGATATTTGCGCTTCAGGAGGCTATTACATTGCTGTAGCTGCCGACCAAATTTTTGTTGATAAAGCTAGTATTGTTGGCTCAATTGGCGTCTTAATGGATGGCTTTGGCTTTACAGATACCTTGAAAAAAGTTGGTATTGAAAGACGGCTGATGACAGCAGGATCGAACAAAGCCATGCTTGATCCTTTCTCACCAATCAATCCAAAACAACAAGCTTTTGTTCAAGAAATGTTAAATGAAGTTCATCAGCAATTTATTGTGGTAGTTAAAGAAGGGCGTGGAAATCGCCTTAAGGAATCACCAGATACATTTAGCGGACTTTTTTGGAATGGTGAATCTGCTGTCAAACTTGGTTTAGCGGATGGTTTTGGAAATTATGATTTTGTTGCTCGTGAAATAATTAAGGCTGAAGAGGTAGTTGATTTTACGACTTACGAAGGTTTTGCTGATCGTTTTGCTCGTAAATTTGGAGCAAGTTTAGGGTCTTCCATGAATGAATCTCTAAGGGCCGCCATACTTAATCAAAAATTAATTATTAAATAAAATCAATAACTTACTTATATTTTTTAATGTAATTAATTAATCCATTTGTAGAGCTATCAAAGTGATCTGTAGGTATTTCTTCAGATAATTGAGGTAAAACTTGTTTTGCAATCTGTTTGCCGTATTCCACGCCCCATTGATCAAATGAATTGATATTCCAGATGATTCCCTGGGTAAAAATTTTATGTTCATACATTGCAATAATTTGACCTAAGGTATTTGGACTTAATTTTGGGAAAAGTATGGAAGAGGTTGGTCGGTTACCTTCAAATGTCTTTTGTGGAATAAAGCTTTCAATATCTTCACCTTCATAACCCTGTTTTTCAATTTCGGCGCGAGCCTCATCATATGTTTTTCCTACCATCAAAGATTGTGTTTGCGCGATAAAGTTTGAAAGTAAAATTTTATGATGCTCATTATCGTCTTTACCTATTGCGTATTGAGATTCTATCGGCATGATAAAGTCGGCAGGAACAATCTCAGTGCCTTGATGAAGCAGTTGATAGAAAGCGTGCTGACCATTAGTACCCACTTCGCCCCAAATAACTGGACCTGTATGAAAATCAATATATTCGCCATCTCGATTGATAAATTTACCGTTACTTTCCATATCGGCTTGTTGAAGATAAGGCGCTAATTTAGATAAGCCTTGATCATAAGCTAAGATTGCATGGGTTGGAAAATTAAAGAAATTAATGTACCAGATACCTAATAACCCCATCATCATCGGAATATTTTGTTCGATGGGCGCAGTCTTGAAATGCTCATCCATTTCAAAACCACCTTTGAGTAACTCTTCGAATCCATCCATACCAATATAAAGCGCAATAGAAAGTCCAATTGCTGACCAAAGGGAGTAGCGTCCGCCTACCCAGTCCCAAAACTCAAACATATTTTCTGTGTCGATACCGAATTGCGACACAGCATGATGATTTGTGGATAGTGCAACAAAATGTTTTTTAATATATTGGTTGTCTTTCGCCACTTTAAGGAACCAATCCCTTGCTGAAAAAGCATTGGTCATTGTTTCTTGTGTCGTAAATGTTTTGGAAGCAATGATAAAAAGGGTTGTTTCAGGATTACATTTCTCTAAAGCTTGTGAGAGATCTGCCCCATCCACGTTAGAAACGAAATAGGGTGTGATGGTTTTTGAGCCATAAGCTCTTAATGCTTGACAAACCATAGCTGGACCAAGATCAGATCCACCTATACCTATGTTAATGACGCTTGTGATTGCTTTACCGGTGAAACCTTTCCATTGATCTGATCTTACCTCTTCACTAAAACTTCGCATTTTTTTGAGTACACTTTTAATCTTAGGCATAACGTCCTCACCATCTGAAATGATGGGCGAGTGATTTTGGTTGCGAAGAGCCGTGTGAAGGACTGCACGATGTTCAGTGGTATTTATTTTTTCACCTTCAAACATCCGATTTCGCCAACCCTCAACATCAGCCTCTTTTGCAAGCTTAACTAAAAGATTTATGGTTTCTTTAGAAATACGATGTTTTGAATAATCTAGAAGTAAATCATTAAATTGAATATGAAATTGATTAAAACGATTAGGATCTGATTTAAACATCTCGCGAAGTGAGATGGATTCGATATCTTTTTTATGTTGATTTAGAGACTGCCAGATGGACGATTGATTAATTTGCGACATGTATAACGTTCAATTTAAGGATTTAATAATAAAAAATTTAATTTAACTCCACATTATAGCAAAGACATACTTAATTTATATGAAAATTATGTTGTGCGAGAGCCCATGTTATATGCTCCTTAACGAGAGGAGAGGCTTCTTGATATCTACTTTTAAGTGCATTCACAATAATTTCAGATGTTTTGGCATTGCCGAGCCCTATTGCAACATTCCTCAACCATTGATCATAGCCTATGCGAAGAATTGCGCTACCTTCCATGTTTTTTAAAAATTCTGCTTCAGTCCACAAAAAACATTCTACGAGTTCGATATCATCTAAACCATGCCTTACCTTAAGGTCATCTTCTTTCGAGATTTGACCAAACTTATTCCATGGGCAATATAATTGACAGTCGTCACAACCATACACACGATTGCCAATTTGTTTGCGATATTCCATGGGTATTGAGGACTTATGTTCAATGGTGATATAAGAAATGCATTTTCTTGCATCGAGTTTATAAGGCCCTATAATAGCCTTGGTTGGACATACATCCATACAACTTGTGCAAGTACCACAATGATTTTCGACTTTTTTATCAATAGGCAAAGGTAAGTTAATATAAATTTCACCCAGAAAGAACCAGGAGCCATGTTCTTTATTAATAAGTAGAGTATGTTTTCCTCTCCAACCAAGCCCAGATTTCTCAGCAAGCTCAACCTCCATAACGGGAGCGCTATCTGTAAATAACCTAAATTGAAAAGCGTGATCTAAAGCTTTATTTGCTTCTTTTTGAATTTTTTCTGAAAGCTTTTTTAATTTTGCACGCATGACTTTATGATAATCACGACCCAAAGCGTAACGGGAAATGAAAGCTTTTTGATCATTTTGCAAAATAGCCTCTGAATTTTGTGAATGCGGAAAATAATTAAGTCTAGCTGTGATGATACGAATGGTATGAGGCACTAGCTCTTCTGGCTTATATCGCAGAGAGCCATGTTTTACCATATAATGCATTTCACCATGGAATCCCTGTTTAATCCAGTCTAGATAATGATCTTTAGTATGATTAAGATCTATATCAGTAATGCCAATTTGATCAAAACCAAATTCTCGGCCCCAGCCTTTAATTTGCAATGCTAATTGATCCCAAATTTCTGTCATGTTTTAATAATTTTTTATATAAATTGTACTTATGATATTTGATTCTAATTATGACTTAAAAGATGAGAGTGAAACACTTCGTTTGGCGAAGGGTATCGCAAGCCATTTATATCCTGGAATGAATTTATATTTAAGGGGTGAATTAGGGGCTGGTAAAACAACTTTTGTGAGAGGTATTCTCCGAGGTTTTGGATATCAAGATAAAGTGAAAAGTCCAACCTATACGCTCGTAGAGTCTTATAGTTTAGAAGGATTTACTATTTACCACTTTGATTTATATCGCTTCAAAAATGAAACTGAATGGGATGACGCTGGCTTTAGAGAGCACTTTAAAAATACATCAATTTGCTTGGTGGAATGGCCAGAAAAAGCAGGGCATATTCTTCCTAAGCCTGATATTTCAATTGAGCTCAGTCATAGAGCTCTTGGCCGACATCTTCGCTTGATTGCTTATACAGCATTAGGAACTGAATGTTTAAAAGCCATCATTTAAAAGTTTTTTTTATAATATTATGGGCAATTTTCCCTCATCATATTTTTGCAAAAAATTTGATTGAATCTGCGCGAATCTGGCCTGCAAGAGAATACACAAGAGTTACTATCGAATCTCTTAAGTCTATTAGCAATGATCAAATGATTTTAAAAAATCCAGATCGTTTGGTGATTGATCTTCACGACATTGAACTAAATGATGTATTAAAAAATTTAAGTACAAAAATATTGTCAAGCGATCCCAATATTAAACTAATTCGTGTTGCTAAATTTAATAGCCAAGTTTCTCGTGTTGTAATAGACCTTAGAGCTGAATCTAAAATTAATATTTTTTCTCTAAAGCCTGCGGGAGGTTATAAGCATCGTTTAGTGATCGATGTTTATCCTAGAGTTGATGAAATAAATTCACTTATTCAAGATAAAGAGAAAAAAGATGTAACCCCTACCCAAAAAGAAAATATCGTATTATCTCCGCCAGAAACTAAAAAAGAAAAAATAATTCAAGAAGCTCCATCATCACAAGTTCAAAAAAGCACTACTAAAAAAATCGTGATTGCTATTGATGCAGGACATGGTGGTGAGGATTCTGGGGCAAGAGGCGCCTCTGGCAGTTTGGAAAAAAATATTACTTTATCGATTGCGAGAAAACTAAAAAAAGAAATTGATAATGATGAGCAATTAAGAGCAGTATTAACGCGAGATGATGATTATTTTGTTCCACTTCGCGGACGAGTGATAAAAGCAAGAAAATTAAAAGCGGATATTTTTGTATCTATTCACGCAGATGCTTTTACTAATCCAGATGCCAAAGGTTCTTCTGTATTTGCATTATCAGAAAGTGGTGCTACTTCTGCTTCGGCAAGGTATTTGGCTAATAAGGAAAATGAATCAGATTTAATAGGTGGTGTAAGCTTAGATGATAAAGATCCGATGTTAGCAAAAACATTGCTTGATTTATCTCAATCAGCAACGATTAATGACAGTGTAAAGCTTGGTAATTTCGTTTTGGATCAGTTACGTGATATTAATGACTTACATAAATCTAATGTCGAACAAGCAGGATTCGCAGTTCTTAAATCACCTGATATTCCCTCCATTCTTATTGAAACAGCTTTTATTAGCAATCCTAAAGAAGAGCAGGCCTTAAATAATGATGAACATCAGGAAATTCTAGCTAAAAATATTTTAATTGGCATAAAAAAATATTTATCTTCTAACCCTAATATTGCCAAGAATTTCTAGAAGTATGGCAACATATAAGCCACTTATTTTCTTTTTAATAGGGCCAACAGCGTCAGGCAAAACACAACTTGCTGTTGATCTCGTTAATACTTTCCCATTTGAAATCATTAGTGTTGATTCCGCACAAATATATCATGATATGAATATTGGTGCAGCTAAGCCATCTCAAGATATCTTGAATGTTGCTCCTCACCATCTTATCAATATCATTAGGCCAGATGAAACATATTCGGTAGCAAAATTTTTGCAAGATAGTTTAAAAATTATAGATGAAATTTTTACTCGAGGCCATATTCCTTTATTAGTAGGGGGCACCATGATGTATTTAAACGCTCTTGAAAAAGGGATTAGTCAAATGCCAAAAACTGATTATCAAATAAGAAAAGAGATAGAAAGAGAAGCTATGCAATTTGGATGGCCAAAACTTCATGAAAAACTTATGTCTTATGATAAGGAATTAGCAATGAAATTAAGTCCTCATGATACTCAGCGCATAAGTCGTGGTTTAGAAGTATTTTATTCTTCTGGAAAGCCTTTATCTTATTTTCATAAACCTAAGAATAAAAATCAATTTCCTTTTACTATATGTAAAATAGGATTAATGCCCAGCAATAGAAAAATTCTTCATGAGCGCATTGAATTGAGAGTTAATCAGATGATTGATGCTGGCTTATTTAAAGAAGTGGAATTTTTGCTTAAAAAATACCCAAAGCTTAAAAGTCACATGCCATCCATGAGATCAGTGGGCTATCGCCAGGTACTTGAGTATTTTAATGGTGATTCTCAGGAAAAAGAGTGTATCAATAAAATTGTCTTCGCAACACGACAACTTGCAAAAAGACAAATGACCTGGATGAGGGGTATGGAAAATCTAAATATTTTCGATTTTACGGGTGAATGTATAAATAAAGAAATCGAAGCTTTCATAAAAGCTCAACTAGTATGAGAATAAAACAATACCTTCCAATATTTTCATTACTTTTTGGAGCTTTTGTCTGGGGAATTATTTGGTATCCATATCGCTTGATGGCACAAGCTGGTGTTTCAGGTATTTATTCAAGCCTATTTGTCTTTATATTAACTCTTGCTATTGCGTTACCTTATTTTTTAGTCACCCGAAAGAAAATTCCTATATGGTCGAAAGATTTCTGGTTACTCTCTATTATTGCTGGTTATACCAATATTAGTTATGTATTAGCTGTTATTGACGGCGAGGTTGTTCGCGTAATGCTCTTATTTTACTTATCGCCAATTTGGACTATTTTTTTGTCTCACTTTATGCTTAATGAAGATACACAAAAAAGATATTATATTGCAGCATTTATTTCACTTCTCGGCGCATTAATCATGTTTTGGCAACCAAATCATTTTATTGATTTGGGTTTAAAGAGTGATTGGTTGGCAATCAGCTCAGGAATTGGTTTTGCGATGACTAATGTCATGACAAGAAAAAATCATCATATGACAATCAATCAAAAAGCTTTAGCAATTTGGATAGGTGTTATTACAGTTGCCATAATCTTTATTCTGTTCGATAAAGATACCATGCCTTCATTAGAATTTTTTAGACCAAGAGATGCCATGATTGCAATAGCAATTGCATTATGTTTATTTTTTTCAACTTTATTTGTTCAATTTGGAGTCACACAAATTAAAGCGGTAGAAGCATCTAGTTTTTTTCTTTTTGAGATCGTCGTTGCTGCAATTTCATCTTACTTTCTTGTAGGTGAGAGTATTGAAATTAGAGAATGGCTTGGTGGTATCATGATTATGGTGGGTGTTATTCTTGCCGCAAAAAATTAAATTAAATTACGATAAACACTCTCTAATATTTTTACGAATAATTGAGGCTGAAATAAGGGTGAATTTTTTTTAGCTTTATTTAATCTATGAATAATATCTTTTCTATATGGTAAGTCTTCAGTAAGACGACTTGCGCAATGAATATAGCTTTCAATATTATCAGTAATGAGCTCATCCAATTTCAAACTATGAAGTAAGCTTCCAGCAACTCTTGAAGCAAATGTTCTTCCCTTAAGTGTAACAATAGGCAAAGTCATGGATAAAGCATCGCTTGCTGATGTATGAGCATTATAAGGCAAGGTATCTAAATAAATATCTGCTAGAGCATGACGAGCTATATGCTCATTGTTAGATACTATTGTTGCAAAAATGATTCTTTCTGGGTTAATACCATGTTTATTTGCATAATCTTTCAAATTATTGGCTGCCCATTCATTTGAATAAGTTAACCAAAGTATACTTTTTGGATATTTTTCAAGAAGTGTAAGCCAGGCTTTGAAAATAAATTCCGTAATTTTAAATGATTGGTTAAAGGCACAGTAAACAAAAGCATCCTCAGGAATATCATAATCTTTTCTATTTTTTTGATTAAAGTGAGTACGATTTTCTATATTGGGCTGATAAGCACATGGAAGTCTTAGAATAGTTTCTGCATAATATTTTTCTTCATCTTTGGGAATAATAAATTCATCAGCTAGGATGTAATCATAAAGTGGTTTTTCCTGAGTAAAGCCCATTGTGCCTGGATATCCTAACCAATTTATAGTAATTGAATTTTTAAGCTGTGGCGCAATAAAAGCACGACTATTATTTGTATAGCCTGTTAAATCAATAAAAATATCAATTTCATCATTATGAATAATACTCACTGCATCTTCATCGCTGAGATTTGAGATATCCCTATAAGAATCAAATAAGCTAATAAGATTTTTTCTCTCATTAGTATTCTCATGAGGACTTGCGTCATACGCATAAATCTCAAAAATATCGCGATTGTGATATTTGATAACATCTCGTATTAAAAAATATAGCGGATGAAGTTTGAAGTCTGAAGATAAATATCCAATACGGATTCTATTTTTTGGTATCCATTTTTCCTTTTTAAAAGGCTGGGCTTTGAAATGATTTTGTGTCCATTGATTTGCGCATATTAGCTGATCTTGGGGAGTCGACAGAGGATTTGCAACAAAAGCAAAAGGTGAAATAAGAGCTTCTGCATGTGTGTTGACAATAAAACATATTTTTTGGAAATATTTATCAATATCATACCAATCACACATATGCTGTTTTTGATGTGTCATGTGGGCTAATGCATGATAAAGGTCAGGTTTGATTTTTAAGGCATTTTGGTAGGATATCAGAGCTTTATCTAAATAGCCTAATTTGCGTTCTGAATTGCCATTATTATTCCAAAGATCAGCATCATTGGGATTAAGTCGAATAGCTTTTTGATAATTCTCACAGGCTTTAGAAATCTTATTAAGCTTATCTTGTACATTGGCTAAATTATAATAATAAACCCAATTGTTTTTCTCATATTCTAGAACTTCTTCAAAACAAGCTTCAGATAATTCAAATTTTGATTTTAAGAAATACTCATTGCCAAACGATGTAAGTGAAAAGCAAAGTGCTTTTTTAATTTCCTCATTATCTTTAAATTGATATAGACATCTTCTAAAATAACCTGCAGCTTCCTCGAACTGTTTATTGGAGGCACAAAGATTTCCTAATTCCAATTGGATGATGTAATTTCTAGGCTCTAATTGCAATGCTTTTTTAAGAGAAAAAATAGCTTGAGAGATATTTCCTTCTCTTTCAAATTTTTCTGCTTCTTCCATTAATATATTCGTCATGACGTAAATTTACACTTTAAAAATCTGGCTTGCCACTTTTTTTAAACTCATTTTTTTCAATCTATATCTCTCTGGATTTGTATAATTTAACGTTTTTTTATCTTCTTGAGATAAGTTATCGTTAATAAGATTTTTAAGGACGTAACTACAGTAGGGTGCAAATGTAAAGCCTCTAGAACCAAATCCGCTTGCAATATATAAATTTTTAAGCCAAGGGAAATGATCAGCTCTCGCTAATTCTCTAACACGCATTTTTTTTAATAATTGATTATCAAATATTTGGCCTACAAATGGTTTTCTATCTTTTGAAGATGCTCGCCAGGACACTCTTCCAGAAATTGATTGTAGTGAAAGACAGTGATTATAAAAATCATGATGAATCCTCTTTATTGAGGCGATATTCTTTTTTGTATCCCTTGTTCTAACATTTTTATCAAAGTCATTCATGGCATAAGTTGCACCAAAAAAATGCTTATCTTTATACATTGGTATTAAATAACCCTCATCACAAACCACGATACGGGGCATTTGCAAAGATTTTGAATTAATCCAATTAACTTGTCCTCTGAACAAGTCTAGATGTAAGTGTTGGGTAAGATCAAATTGATTCACAGACCCAGCATTACAAATAGCCACATGTGATGAATTAAAAATTCTTTGATCTTCAGTTTTAAGTATCCATTGATCAACCGATTGTTCAATTGACTTAATCTTTTGATAAGTGATTGTTTTGATATTAGAGTGTTTTATGAGATGGCTGCATAAGGCTAAAGGATTTACCCATCCGCCTTGGTTAAATAAAATTCCGCTTGAGCTAGACTTCATGGAGTATTGTTTTAAAATTGTTTCATCTATTAAGCTTAAAAATTTTTCCTTTCCTGTAATTTTTGCTGATAATTTACTTTCTAATTTTTGGGCGTATGTTGCCCCCAACATTTCAATTGCTCCATCAAATCGATAATCAGTTTCATACAAACCTAATTGTCTTACCCATGCTGTCGTGAAAGTAAAGCTTTTTAACATAAAATCATTGTATGCTTCATCATTTAACATAAACTTTGGATAAATAGCTACTACAGGATTTCCAGACCCCCCCTGCGCTATATCATCTTCGCCTTCTAGTATTGTTACATCCCATCCAGAATTAGCTAAAAAATATGCCAAAGAACAACCAGCGATACCCGCTCCAACGATTAAAATATTTTTTTGCATGAGTAAATTTATCTATTTATATTTGGTATAAAAATAATGGCTTGAGATAAGATATCAGTTGTATGCATCATGGATAAAGTAATTTATTAATTCAGCAGACTCACGCAATCATTTTGAAGGGTAAACATTGAAAACAATTAAAGAGGCAGTTTTAAGTCTTTTTTTTCTCATTATTGCAGGCTGCGCTTCTATAAATTCTGTATCACTAGATTCATTATCTTTAGATAAGATATCGTTACCTAAGCTTACCTCATTTAAATTTGGCTTAGTTGAGCAGTGGCCCTCATACGGTAAAAATCTCACTAATCAGCGTTTTTCGACTTTAACTCAAATTAATCCAGATAATATAAAAAATCTTGAGCTCGCATGGAAATATAAATCAGGTGTTGCTGCAACATTTCAATCCTCTCCCTTGGTAATCAATAATGTCATGTTTGTAAGTCTTCCTCATAACCATGTTGTTGCTTTAGATGCAAAAACAGGTAATGAATTATGGCGTTATACCCATAAAAAAAGAGATAACTGGAGGATGTGCTGTGGCCCGGCTAATAGAGGATTGGCTTATTCGAGTAATAAAATTTTTATAGGGACTGTTGATGCGAGACTGATTGCTTTGGACGCAAAAACAGGTAAAAAAATCTGGGATATCGATGTTGCTGATAATGATAATAAATTTGAAAGTAGTAGCTCATTGAGCCAGTCCGACAGCAAAAGTCAAAAGGATGTCTATGGACAAACGGGTGTAGGTATTGCTATGGCGCCAGTGACTTATAAGGATATGGTTATTGTTGGCATTACAGGTGTTGGATATGGCTTGCATGTGGATACACCAAGACTTGATGCTCCGCTAGGTGCTGTGATCGGTGTAGATGGTCGATTTGGCCGCCCAGGATTTTTAGCAGCTTATAACATTCAAACAGGCAAGCGCGTATGGCAGTTCGATACAATACCCTCAGATGGTTGGGAGGGTAAATTTAAAGAAACAATCGAGGACAATATATTTTTAAATCGAAATATTATTCAGGAAAAAGAAAACTTTAAAACTAATAAAGAAGCTTGGAAATTTGGGGGTGGCTCTGCATGGAGCACGCCAGCGATCGATGAAGACACAAATACTTTATATTTTGGCACTGGCAATCCTTCACCACAAATGAATGATACATCAAGACCCGGAGATAATTTATATACAGTTTCTCTTGTGGCTCTTGATGCAACTTCAGGAAAGTTAAAATGGTTTTACCAGCAAGTACCTCACGATGTTTGGGGATATGATGTAGCAAGTCCGCCAGTATTATTCGATTTTAAAAAAGAGGGCAAAACAGTTCCAGCTGTAGGCCAGGCTAGTAAAACCGGCTGGTATTACATACACAATCGCATCACGGGTGAACTTTTAGCAAAGACAGAGCCTTTTGTGCCACAAAAAAATCTTTTTGCAAAAGCGACAGCTGAGGGTACGGTTATATATCCAGGAATATTGGGTGGGGCTAATTGGGGTCCAACTTCACTCGATGAAAAAAATCAAATCGTATTTGTTTCTGCGATTCATGCACCTATCAAATATACATTGGTCGATGAACCTGCTCATGATGCCTTGCCTTCAATTAAATATGCATCTTCTGAACCCACTCAAGATGAGCGATGGGGTTTACTTTCTGCTATCGATTTAAATACTAAGAAAATTAAATGGCAAGTTAAAACACCACAGCCATTAACGGGTGGGCTATTAGCCACCGAAGGTAATCTTGTATTTATGGGCGAAGGTAATGGAAATTTTAATGCATACGATTCAAGAACAGGAAAGCTTCTTTGGACAAATAAAGCTGATGCTGGTGTTAATGCCCCACCAATAAGTTATGAAATTGATGGCACTCAATATATTGCAGTTGCTGCGGGTGGTAATTCTATTTTTGGCTTTAAAGAGGGTGACAACGTTTTAGTTTATAAACTTAAATAAATTAAACTACCTAAAGATGGAAGAAGCTGTTCGTATTTCTAAAATTTTATCTGAACTTGGTCTTTGTTCAAGAAGAGAAGCTGATACTTATATCGAACAAGGTCTCGTGACGCTTGATGGTAAGGTTGTAACTGAATTAGGTACGCGCGCTTATCGTTCCCAAAAAGTTGAATTAAAAAAACAAGCAGCCATTCAACAGTCATCCAAAGTCACCGTTATTTTAAATAAGCCTGTAGGTTATATTTCGCATCTTGATGATAATAAAGCTTTTAGACCCGCTGCAAGTCTTATTATTCAAGATAACTTTCAAGTTTCGAAACAACATTCATCTCGTAATCCAAGATTTAATACTGATGGACTAGCTCCCGCCGGAAGACTTGATATTGATTCTTCTGGTTTATTGGTTCTCACACAAGATGGAAGAATTGCTAAAACAATTATTGGCGAACAAAGTGTGATTGAAAAGGAATATTTAGTTCGAGTTGAAGGCAAATTGATTAATAAAGGCATGGATTTATTAAGGCATGGACTTTCATTAGATGGTTATAAGCTAAAGCCAGCTATCGTTCAATGGCAAAATGATGATCAACTGCGTTTTGTTTTAATAGAAGGCCGAAATAGACAAATCAGAAGAATGTGCGAGCTTGTTGGTCTTCATGTCATTGGATTAAAAAGAATGAGGATTGGTAATGTTTTACTAGGTGACTTACCAACAGGAATGTGGCGATTTTTAGATCAGAAAGAAAAATTTTAAATGGCTATTGTATTAGAGCATTTTAACTTCATTGTTCAAAAATCAACTATTGAAGAAAAATATCCTGGTGGATGGTATCAATGCTTATTTGATCATGCTTCTTCTCTTGGGACTCGAGTTTGGTATGACGAATATCTCTTTAGAGATGGCGCCATGAATCCTATTGATATGGAAAATTTGGTCAATGCATGGAGAGATATTGGTTTTCAAGCAGTTTTAATCAATGGCGAAAAGAAATGGTTAGATTGTTGTGTAATTGATGAAAGTTTTGAGACTTTATCTTTGTCATGCGATTGGATCGAAATAGATGTCGCAAGAGAATTTGCGTATCTTAAAGATGAAGACTCAGCAGAAATTGTGGGCCATCATAGGTTTTAAAGATTAACTTTTTTTGTATCTTTCAATACCTTCAAGAATTTCTTTGTGCGCATCTTGAGGGCCTTTCCAGCCTTTGACTTTAACCCATTTACCTTTTTCTAGATCTTTATAGTGTTCGAAAAAATGCTGAATTTGATTGAGTCGCAAAGGATTCATATCTTCAGGTTTTTGCCAATGTGAATAAATTGAAAGAATTCTATCTTCAGGAACTGCCAACACTTTTGCATCCTGGCCTTGCTCATCTTCCATTTCCAATATCCCAACAGCACGACAGCTCACAACCACTCCTGGAATTAAAGGTAAGGGAGTAACAACAAGCACGTCTACTGGATCACCGTCACCTGCGATTGTCTTGGGCACGTAACCATAATTGGTAGGGTAGTGCATAGCTGTGCCCATAAATCGATCCACAAAAATCGCCCCTGATTCTTTATCGACTTCATATTTAATTGGATCAGCATTCATTGGAATTTCAATAATGACGTTGAAATATGTTGGAACATTTTTACCAGGAAGAACATTATCTAAGCTCATAGGTTTTTAGTGGGAAATTTAAAAAAAAGTGATTTTAGCATGTTTGAAGCTATCCCTTAATGACTGAGCTAGCTTGATAATTGGCGTCCCCAAGGGGAGTCGAACCCCTGTTCCCTCCGTGAAAGGGAGGTGTCCTAGGCCTCTAGACGATGGGGACCTAAGAAAAGAAGGTGCTATTCTACTATAGAACAGCGGTTAATATAAGGTATTTGGTGGAGATAAGCGGGATCGAACCGCTGACCTCTTGCATGCCATGCAAGCGCTCTCCCAGCTGAGCTATACCCCCAGGTATTTAATCAAAGGCGCACATCTTAAATTTTAGAAGTAAGCGCGTCAATCCTTTTAGGATCGAGTGTTTGATTGTTTTGAAAATTGACTTAAATCAACAATAGGCTCAGGTTTCCAGCCCTTTTTCTTGTGTTCAACCACAACGTTAGTAAATACGCCACCGCGCACAAAAAATTCGGCACGAAGACGCATAAAACGTGGCTCTGTCGCTTTAACTAGATCGTCTAGAATACGATTAGTTACTGCTTCGTGGAAACAGCCCTCATCTCTAAAAGACCAAATATAGAGCTTAAGACTTTTGAGTTCTACACATTTTTTATTAGGGATGTAATCGAGATATAAAGTAGCAAAGTCTGGCTGCCTAGTCTTAGGGCACAAACACGTAAATTCAGGGATTTGCATATGAATAAGGAAGTCCCGAGAAGGGCATGGATTAGCGAAAGTTTCAAGCTTTTTAGTAGGCTTTGCGCTTGGTTTTTTTCCCAAAGAAAGTGCGTTCATGGATTAAAATAAGTGAAGTAAAAAAAGTTATTATACTGTTATTAGATGCGACCTACTTCACTTCGATAAAAGAAAATTGTGCGACTTATACAACTTAAATTAGCTGGTTTTAAATCTTTCGTAGATCCCACCACCATACAACTTCAAGGCCAAAGAGTGGGTATAGTTGGTCCCAATGGATGCGGAAAATCCAATATTATGGAGTCCGTAAAATGGGTACTTGGTGAATCTTCAGCTAAAGAAATGCGAAGTGAGAATATGGATTCGGTGATTTTTAACGGATCAGAAAATCGCAAACCAATTTCAAGAGCAAGTGTCGAACTTATTTTCGATAATTCTTTGGGTAAAGCACCTACAGAATGGTCACAATATGCAGAAATTTCAGTAAAGCGTGTGATCGAACGAGAAAAAGGTTCTACTTATTATATTAATAATTTAGCTGTTAGACGAAAAGATATTGCAGATCTCTTTTTGGGAACAGGTTTAGGTGGAAGAGGATATGCCATTATTGGCCAAAATACAATTTCACAAATTATTGAAGCCAAGCCTGAGGAATTAAGGAATTATCTTGAAGAAGCTGCAGGTGTTAGTAAGTATAAAGAGCGTCGTCGCGAAACAGAATTTAGACTTAGAGATACGCGAGAAAATTTAAGTCGTATTCAAGATGTCTTAAATGAAATTATCCAGCAAATTGCAAAGCTTGAATCTCAAGCAGTCATTGCAACAAAATATAATGAATTAACAGAGAAGCACAAATTTCATCAAGCACAAGTTTGGGTATTAAAAAAGTATGATGCTAGTATTGTCTGGAAAAAACATCAGTCCCAGGTTGAGAAGCTTGTAAATGAATTGGAGCAACAAACTGCCGCTTTAAGAAAAATTGAAGCCGAGGTTGAAAATTTGAGGCAAGCTCATATTGATGCGTCCGACGAAATTAATAAGAATCAAGCAAGCTTTTATGAAATCAATGCTGAAGTTTCTAATATTGAAAATAATATTAGAAATCAAAAAGAGCTTTTAGAGCGCAGCAAAAAAGAATTAATTGAGATTGAGACTAATCTTGCTAAGAATGAAGACGATCAGCTTAAATTTACAAAAGACATTGAAGAAGCAGGGATTGAAAAAGCAGTATTAAGTGAGCTTTATAAAACTAAGGAAGAAAATTTTAATTCACTTAAATCATCGATTCAATCAGTAGAGGGAAAATACTTAGCTTCAGTAGAGCAATTTAATCAAGCTGCAAATCAATTCCAATCGACGCAAGAAAAAATTAATCTTGAAAAAGCAACGATAGACTTCATTCATAAAACTGAAGAAGAAACAAATGCTCGTATTACATTTTTAAATAATGAGATTAGTAATATTGATTTAACCAGGCAGTCTTTGCTTGAGGAAAAAGAAAGTGATTTAGCTGATAAGCGATCACATGTAGAAAAAATTGAGGCTAAGATAGATGAAAACAAATCGCTTGCAACTGATCTTGAAGAGGAGATTGATACTTTAAGACACCGTCAAATCGAAATGCAAAAAGAATTAAGTCAAATTGAAGGTGAAATTAAAACACTGGCGCAAATTCAAGATGACACACAAGGCAATGAAAGTCTCAAAAGTTGGACTTCTCAGCATAATATCAACACATCTAATCGCTTGTGGGAAAAACTTAAGATTAAAACAGAGTGGGTAACGGCGATTGAATCTGCTCTCGGCGGAAAGTTAAATGCAGTTCTGGCTCAATATGAAACTATTTCTCATAGACCTCCAGCATCTATCGTGCTTGCTAATTTAAACGCATCTCATACTTACAAACCAAAAAATAATAAATTAAATTCTGCTCTGGATGTAATTGAAATTAGCGATCCGCTTCTAATGAATCTTTTGTCAGAATGGTTATCTGATTGTTATATTATTCCAAAAGGTGAAAGTTATAAAAATTTCATTGGTAATTTGGAGCAAGGCGAATTTTTAGTTAATCAACAAGGTGATATTTTTACCAAAAATAGCATTTCTTTTTATGGCAAGGACGCATCCCTTAATGGCATTCTTTTGCGCCAAGAGAGACTCAAAGCACTAAAAGAAAAGTTTCCGTCTATAGAAAAAAGCTATAAAGATGTATTGAATAAGCTTAGTGAAGCTGAACTTCAATTGAATGATTATGAAGAGCAAGCCGATTCTTTTAGCGAAGAATTGAAAGATGCTTTAAATGCGTTCTATCAAACAGAGATTGAAGTTGAGAAAATTCAACAAAGCATTACTTACGCAAATGAGAAGCATAGCAATATTACTAACGAGCAAAATGAGCTCAAAGCAAAATTAACTCAAATCGAAGTTGATAAAACAACTAAATCTAGTCTTATTCATAATTTAGAGAATGATGCGCATCAATTTTTAGAACAAAAAACTTCATCTGAAGAAATTAAAAAAAGGCATGAGTTAGAATATGAAAGCGTTAGGAAGCATATTAATGAAGCTGAGATTCAACTTCAAGAAAGCCATTTCAATTTAAAAATTATTAATAATAAAATCAATGAGTTAAATAATAGAATTAATATACTTACTGAAGATAATAATACCCTTAATAACAAAAAAGATTTAGCTAAGGCTTCAATTAATACTGAAAGTATCGAGGCTCTGCAATTGTCTTTACGCGAAAAAATCACCGTTAAGGATGAAAGAGAGAAAATTCTAATCGCATCGCGAAATAATCTTGCGCAAAAGGAAACCGATTTACGTGAAAGTGAACAAAAGAGATTGCAAACCGAGCAGGCAGTTCATCCAATTCGAGATAAGCTTGAACAGTCACGCTTAAATGAGCAAGAATCAAAATTATTATTTGAGCAATTTCAAAACGAAATTAATGAGTCTCAATTAGATGAGGTTGTTCTTTCAGAGTCAATTACAGAAAAAACAACAGTGAAAGAAGTACAAGAGTTATGCAATAAACTTCAAGAAGAAATTAATTTACTGGGTCCAGTTAACTTAGCAGCTATTCATGAACTCACATCCGAAAAAGAAAGAAAAGGCTACCTTGATAGTCAAGTGGAAGATTTAACTTCTGCAAGTAATACCCTAGAAGACGCTATAAGACGTATCGATAAAGAAACTCGAGATCGTTTGATTGCAACATTTAATGAAGTAAATAAAAATTTTACAGAGTTTTTTAAAGTTCTATTTAATGGCGGACAAGCTCAATTAGAGCTTCTAGGTGAAGAGATTTTAGATACAGGCATTCAAGTTACAGCGCAGCCCCCAGGCAAAAAGAATACGACTATTAGTCAATTATCAGGCGGAGAGAAAGCATTAACCGCTACCGCTCTTGTGTTTGCTTTATTTAAATTGAATCCAGCGCCATTCTGTCTCATGGATGAAGTTGATTCACCACTTGATGATAGTAATACACTTCGTTTTGCGAATATGGTGACTGAAATGTCTAAAAATACTCAATTCCTTTACGTATCACATAATAAAATTGCTATGGAAATGGCCCAACAACTCATTGGCGTAACGATGCAAGAATCTGGCGTATCAAGAATCGTTGAGGTTTCAATAGAAGAAGCAGAGAAAATGGAGTTGGCAAATTAAGATAATAGGGCTTATTACAAGCATGACTGATATTCAGTTTGCTTTGACGATTCTCGCTGTAATAATTATTCTTATCATGATCATTTTTAACTGGATTCGCCTTATCCAGTATCGAAAACAAAACCAGACTGAAAATTCTTTTTTATATAAAGATGAAGATGGTTTAAGCCAAGAAGAAAAAAATCCTTACGATCAAGATTTAAGTATCTCTGAGAGATACTTACTTTCAAATTTACCTAAAGATATCTACCGTAATATTGATGCTATTACATTTATTAAACTTAACAAAGCAACTCATGCTATCTCAAAATTAAATCTTAGAGATTTCATTGAATTGCCTCATACGCATATATTTATTCGTAAAAATGAGGATGTGTGGACTTCAACAGGTGGTATGAGCGGATCAGTTTCATTTGATCAAATACTTTTAGCGATACAGTTGGTAGATCGTCAAGGCCCTATATCATCAGCGCATACACAAACATTTAGAATGTTGGTAGAAAAAACTAAAAATGATTTGGACGGTAGTCTCATTTGGCTTTCTAGCTCAAATATCGAAAATGATGCAAAAGAGCTTAATCAATTTTGTGCTCTTGTAGACCATATAATGACATTAACTCTTATCCCAAAAAATAACGGTATGTTTGACAATAAAAAGCTTATTGATATATTAAAAAAAGATGGTTTTAAAGAGAATAAAGATGGTTATCATGTATTCAAAGGTCACAATAAACATCCCTTATTTCGTATAGCTTCATTAAATCAACAACCCTTAAACTTCAACCTTGATCCTTATATTCAAGGTATTCTTTTTCAAATGGATTTACCACTAACGTTAAACTGTAAAGAATCTTTTGATGTTATGTTGGAATCAATTACTAATTTTCAAAAAGATCTTGATTGCATGCTTGTTGATTCAAATAAAAAAGAACTTAACGTTAATCATATTGAGCGTATTAGATATCAAGTTGAAAAAATTGAAAATCAAATGATTGCTAAAAATATCCCTCCTGGAAGTTCTTGTGCGCGAAGATTATTTTCTTAAATGGAAGCCAAAAAAGAAAATATTAAGAAAAAAATTGAAGAATTAATCGAAAAGATACATACATTCGATTATCAATATTACGTTTTAGATAATCCCTCTATTTCAGATTTTGAATACGATAAAATTTTTAGATCGCTTGTTGATCTAGAAAATGCAAATCCTGATTTAATTAAACCAGATTCTCCCACCCAACGGGTAGGTGGTGAGGCCCTAGAAGCTTTTGAGAGTGTTATCCATCGTCAAGCAATGTTATCTTTAAATAATGCTTTTGAAGAAGATGAGCTTATTGCTTTCGATAAACGTATTAAAGATGATATCGGCATTGATGAAGTGGAATATGCTGTTGAGCCAAAATTTGATGGTCTCGCAATTACATTAACTTATAAAAATGGCATTTTCGTTCAAGGTGCTACACGCGGCGATGGTTATACTGGAGAGAATGTCACGCACAATTTGAAAACTATTCGCTCAATACCCACTAAAATTAATCATCCAAACCCACCCAAAATTTTAGAAGTGAGAGGTGAGGTTTTAATGCTAAAAAAAGATTTTGAATTACTCAATAAAAAACAAGAATCTTTAGGCGAAAAAAAATTTGCAAATCCCAGAAATGCTGCGGCAGGAAGCTTAAGACAGCTTGATCCGAGAATAACCGCAAAAAGACGATTAACTTTCTTTTCATATGGTCTTGGTGTATGCGAACCTAATTTAAACTTAAAAACGCATACAGAAACAATTCAGCTTTTAAAACAATTTAATTTACCAATTTCTGATTTATCAGTAAGCGTTAAGGGTGTAAAAGGCTTAAAGAGCTTTTATGAGAAAGTGTTAAAACGTAGAGATTCCTTAACTTATGACATTGATGGTGTGGTTTATAAAGTAAATTCTTTTAATTATCAAAATGAATTAGGTTTTGTATCACGAGCTCCTCGATGGGCAATTGCTCATAAATTTCCAGCAGAAGAAGCTTTAACTGAAATTTTAGGTATTGATGTTCAAGTAGGCCGAACAGGAGCTATAACACCCGTCGCTCGTTTGAAGCCAATTTTTGTTGGTGGGGTTACCGTCACGAATGCAACTCTTCATAACGAAGACGAAATGATTCGTAAGGACGTACATATTGGTGACATTGTAAGTGTTCGAAGAGCAGGGGATGTAATTCCTGAGATCGTAAGAGTGCTTATTGACAAACGACCAAAGATAATCAAAAAATTTAAAATGCCAACTACATGCCCAGAGTGCGGTTCACCTCTTATTCGAATAGATGATGAAGCTGTTATTCGATGCTCAGGCGGCCTGATTTGTCCAGCCCAACAGAAACAATCCATTATTCACTTTGCCTCACGAAAGGCTATGGATATAGAAGGTTTAGGAGATAAATCTGTTGAACAGTTAGTGGCTGTTGGTTTAATTCATGAATTACCCGATATCTATAAGCTGGAGCTTAAACAATTAATTAACCTTGATCGTATGGCAGAAAAATCAGGTCAAAACTTATTGGATGCAATTGAAAAAAGCAAAAAAACTACATTACCTCGATTTATCTATGCGCTTGGTATTCGTAACGTAGGCGAATCAACCGCTAAAGATCTTGCTAGTTTCTATGGGGACTTAGATGAGGTTATGAAACAGACAGAAGAGAGCTTGCAACTTGTACCTGATATTGGCCCTACAGTTGCAAAATCTATCAGTGATTTTTTCAAGCAAAATAAGAATAGGGAAGTGATCCAATCGTTAATAAAATTTGGCGTTAATTGGCCTAAACACGATATACAAAAATTCACTTCTGGAATTTTTGCAGCTAAGACTTTTGTTCTTACAGGGACTTTGCCTTCGATGTCACGCGAAGAAGCTAAATCAATTATTGAAATGAATGGTGGAAAGGTTGCGGGTAGTGTCTCTAAAAAAACTGATTATGTTGTCGCAGGATCAGATGCCGGAAGTAAATTAACTGTCGCACAAGAACTTGGTGTTAAAATCATTTCCCAAGATGAACTTTTAAAACTTATAGATTAAAACTTATGAAATTTAAAACACAATTTTTACTAATAATTTTTAGTATCTTTTTCTCAAACAATATCTTTTCCAAAGAAATAAATAGGTCCTGTGATGAACTATTAAGCGACAACAAGTATGAAGAAGCATTAAAAACAAAGAAAGCCGAATATAAAGCTGCCTTTTGCCACGGACAAGCTCATTTAAAGCTTTATCATTACGACGAGGCTTTAAGTGATTTTAGGTTAGCTAGTAAATTAGCAAAAAATGATATTGATCATGCTATGGCTGATTTACTCGCAGGGATATCTTTAAAAGAAGCCAACAAATTAGATGAAGCTCTTTTGAATTTTAAAAATTCTATTTCGCGTACTGATATTAATCAAACATTCAAGCGCCTTAACTTAGTTGAAATAGGAGAAATTTTATTACTTCTCGCTAAACATGAGGAAGCAGCAAATTCATTTCTTGATGCCTACGGACTAGCTGCAAATGATGATGAGCGTGCTTTTAATTTGGATCGAGTTGCTTTTGCTTATGCTTCCATGGGGAATTTCACCAAAGCTATAGAATACGAGTTAAAAGCGAATTTAGCTTTTGAGCGAACAGGTTTACTTGGTGAATATGCAGACTCTGGTATTAATCTCGCTTTGTACTACCTTGAAGTTAATGATCTTATTCCTGCTGAAAGAACACTTTTAAAATTTGAAAAGCTTGCTCGAGAGAATGGGGGAATGTATTACCTCGCTAAAGCTTTATATGGGGAAAGTAAATATTACAAAAAAAAATCTAATCACGAACTTAGTAAATCAAAATTTGATGAAGCGAATAAGATTGCTAATGATATTGGGGCGGAGGACCTAAAAGCGCTTTTCAAAGCCATTTAATTTAAAGTGTATATGCTATTTTACATAATATACATTATACGAAGTTATAAAGTACTTAAAGGCTTATCTTTGGAAGTTTATAAACTGTCTAGGCAATTTATCTTCCTGGACTACAAACTCCATACCTGCCATAGAACCTACAAAAATTCCTGATTTATACTGCATTCGAATTTTGACTGTATTTAAGGAAATTTCTAATTGATCCTTTACCCTATAATTCAGGATGTATCCAATTACCTTTTTTCCATTGTCGGTACAAATCACTTCAACGGCGTCCTGATTATCCATAAGAGCTTTCTATAAATTATTTTGTATATTGATAAGTTCTTGTATGGGGTCGTTATATGCTTCGAAGGATTGTTGTGCCCTGTCGTACCAATAACGGCTATTGGACTCATCACCTTCGATTTTATGAAGAACGGCATGAATCCAATAAGCTTGCCTAGAATGTAAGTCTTGAACGATTTTGTGAGATGCTTCCCACGCGTCGTTAAGAGCGAAAACAATCGCTTGGTTAAGTAGCTCCTTCTGTGATGAGCCAAGCATAGAGCTTAGCGGCTATTAAAAAAGCCTATGTTATAGACTTTACCATCCATAATTGTTAATTCAGTCTGTTTCCAGGTATTTTTTTCATCCGACTTAACAAGATTATTGTAATACCACATCTCCACATTGACACGTTTATTAGGGTTTGATTTATCTACTGTAGGTCTTCCAATTACGGAACTAGCATTCGTTGGTTTCACTGAAATTTCTTTTTTAGCCGGTTCACCTAAAATTTGAAGCACTTTTTCTTTTGATTTAGCCCCGAAAGTATCTAAAAACTCATTTTCTGTATATAGTTTTTTTCCTTCAGCTAATACTTGAAAAGAAAATCCTAATGCTATGAATATAAATAATATTTTTTTAAATAATATAGACATATTAACCTTTAATTGATGATAATTTTAAGCCCGTCATATCCAACATCGATATGGTCAGGTAATTCTTTTTTTAATGCCTCATATTCTAAATCATGTGTCATATGAATCAAATATGTTTTCTTTGCTTTTATTCGATTAGCGAAAATTAAACTTTGCTCGAGATTGATATGCGTGTGATGCTCTTTAACACGTAAACAGTCCAAGAGTAAGATGTCTAAATCATCTAAAAGTTTCAGTGAGTTATCAGAAATATCGGATACGTCAGTGAGATAAGCTAAATTTCCAATGCGATAACCATAGATTTCTGATTTTCCATGGGCAACAGGAATTGGCGTTACAAGTTCGCCAAAAAGCTCAAATGGATAATTGACTGGCATTGCTTTTAAAACAGGCATTTCCCAAAACCCTTTAGGTTCGTTCAATGCGTAGCCAAATTTTAATGCAATGTGCTCAATTGACTCTTTTTTTCCGTATATAGGTATTTGCATTTTGTGTAACTGACAAAAAGCTCTTAAATCATCTATTCCATGAAGATGATCTGCGTGAGTATGTGTATAAAGCACAGCATCAACTCTTGGGATTGATTCTCTTAGAGATTGAAAACGTAAATCAGGACTTGTATCAATAAGAATGTGCTCACCTGATTTTAATTTAATAAGAGATGAGCAACGTGTGCGCTTATTTTTTGGATTGACAGATAAGCAAGTTTCACAATTACATCCAACAACAGGGGTGCCTGCGCTTGATCCACTTCCAAGAATGGTTAATTCGAAGGACGGCATTTTGAAAAAAGCTTAAAGAAATTTTGTGTGGTTAGGTCACCAACTTCTTCCACTGAAATATTTTTTAGTTTTGCAATTTCCTCTGCCACGTGAATCACATTCGATGGATCATTTATTTTACCTCGATAAGGTACAGGCGCCAGATATGGGGAGTCAGTCTCAATAAGAATCCGATCAAGTGGAATAGCTTTCACAACTTCCTTAAGATCTGTTGCATTTTTAAAGGTCACAATGCCTGAAAATGAGATATAGAAATTAAGTTTAATAGCCTCGAGAGCTACATCAATAGATTCTGTAAAGCAATGCATTACGCCACCTACATGATTAGCGCCCTCCTCTCGCATAATTTTTAAAGTATCCTCTGCAGCATTTCGTGTATGGATAATAAGAGGTAAATTTGATTGAATAGCCGCTTTAATATGCGTTCTAAAACGATCCCTTTGCCATGAAAGATCGCCTTGTACTCTAAAATAATCTAGTCCAGTTTCGCCAATAGCTACAACCTTTTTCTCTCTAGTAAAGCGACATAAATCCTCTAAAGAGGGCTCCTCAATATCTTCGTAATCTGGATGAACGCCAACAGATGCAAAAAATTGTGGATATGTATTAGCAATCTTAAAAATGTCGGGTAATTTGTCTAAAGTAACACTCACACATAAAGCATGGGTGACTTTATTAGATGACATCTTGGAAAGAATAGAATCTATATTTTGATATAGCTCTGGAAAATTAATATGGCAATGAGAATCTACAAAGCTTGTCATGATGGCTCAAAAATTTGTTTGTATTTAATAAAAATGTTTTGCAGTTGAAGTTCCTGATTCACTGGGTGTGATGCAATTTTTTTTAATTCATTTAATTCGTTTGTAAATAAAAGTAAGGCATTCAGATTAATTTGTTTTGCTTGAGAGTGAATGTGCTTCTCTTCCTTTGTAAAATAATAACTCTGTTGCGAATGAAAGCTTAACAATAAATCAAAAGTCCATTTTTGAATCATATTTAATGTCCAATCAAGCCCTTGAGTCAGAATTGCATAATTAACTCTCGTAATATCGATATTATGGCCTTGAGACAATAATTGGGTAACAACCTCGCGCTCCGGTTTATTTTCTAATTCTTTAATAGCATTAAATGGTGAGCAACCAGTAAATGAGAGCAAACTTTCTTCATAGGCTATATTTTGATCAATCAAAAATAATTTAGCCTCATCTAATGATGGACCTCTAAGGTCTAATAATTGACAACGACTTCGGATAGTAGCAATGAGTTTTTGTATTTGACTTGATAAAAGAATGAATAGAGTATTTTCTGGTGGCTCCTCTAAAATTTTAAGCAGCGCATTAGATGCTGCCTGATTAAGGGAGTCCGCTGGCTCAATCAAAACAACACGTTTACCGCTTTCTTGATGAACTGAAAGTTCTAGATATTCTGAGAGCTCTCTAATTTGATCAATTACAATACTCTTTTTACGAATAGTTTTTCTTTTTGATGATTCATCATCCTCACTTTCAATAGGCGCGATATGTTTGAAATCAGGATGTGAGTCAGGAAACCACTCGCAACTTGAACATACCTCGCAAGGAAAATTATTAGCAAGAGGGTTTTGACATAAATATGATTTTGTAAATTTCATTGCAAAATCATATTTTCCAATGCCTTCTTTGCCTTTTAGAATTAACGCGTGGGGGAGCTTTTCATTTTCATGAATAGCAATCCAAGCATCTTTAAACCAAGGGTAAATAGAGTTCATCATAAAATAGTCTTAATTGCCTTAATGACATCTTGAGTTACAGATTCAATAGCTTGATTTGCATTAATAATCTTATAACGATTAGGATTTTGTCTCGCGAGATCGAGGTATACATTTCTAAGACGATTAAAAAAAGATTCATCTTCTTTTTCAAACTTATCAGGAGATCTATTTTTCTTTAAACGTTCAATACTTATTTCAACAGGTAAATCAAATAACAAAGTAAGATCAGCCTTGAGTTCTGGATGCACCCACAATTCAAGTGCTTCAATTTTAGAATAAGATACTTGTTTGCCACCATATTGATAAGCGTAGGTAGCATCAGTAAAACGATCAGATACTACAAATACACCCTTATCAAGTGCTGGCCTGATAATTTCTGCGATATGTTGCTTTCTGGCTGCAAACATAAGCAGTGTTTCTGTTTCAGGATCCATCTCATCATGAAGAAGCAACTCTCTTAATTTTTCTCCAAGTTTTGTTCCTCCAGGCTCTCTTGTTCTTATAACCTCAATTTTTTGTAATTCGAGAAAAGATATAACTTCGTCAATATGCGTACTTTTTCCTGCACCATCCACGCCTTCAAATGTAATAAATTTTCCTTTATTTATCATTTAATCTGATACTTTCTGACAGCGTTATTATGTTCATTTAAATTAGCGGAAAAGTAATGTGTGCCATCACCCTTTCCCACGAAATAAAGAACTTCTGTTTTTGTGGGGTGAAGAGCAGCTCGAATAGAAATTAACCCTGGCATTGTTATAGGACCTGGAGGCAATCCCTCTCTTGTATATGTATTGTAAGGTGTATCCGTAATCAAATCCTTTTTTGTAATATCTCCAGTAAACTTTTTACCGAGTCCATATATTACTGTAGGATCGCTCTGTAATTTCATATTAATACTTAATCGATTTATAAATACTCCAGAGATAAGATTCGCTTCTATTGACTTACCTGTTTCTTTTTCAATAATAGAAGCCATTATGAGAGCTTCATAGCTATTTTTGTAAGGGACCTCCTCTGATCGATGAGCCCATTCATAATTTAGTTTTTTTTGCATCGACTTATAAGCTCTTTTTAAAATTTCGATGTCGGTAGTATTTCTACTGAAATAATAAGTGTCAGGAAAAAATTGTCCTTCAGCTGACTCATAAGGGATTCCAACTGCTATAGCAATAGCTTTTGTATCGTAGGGGTTCATTGTTTTTTTGATGCTATCGTTGGTTTTAATTTTTTCTAACATCGAATGAAGGTCTTGTCCTTCTATGAAAGTAATAGAGCCTTCAGTGGTGCGCCCATCGACAAAAGATTTCAATAATTGGTAAGGCGTAATATTTGGATTAAGATTATAGTTCCCAGGCCTTAGTTTTCTGGACTGCCCCAAAGCTTTGGTAAGGATAATGAAGCTCCAAGGTTCATTGAGAATTTTTTCATCAACGAGCTGAAAAGCAATTCTTTTTAAACTACTACCAGGTTCAATTTCTATAGACAAATCTGATTTATTGATGCGAAGTGGCGTGATTAGAAATTGAACGATCCAAATTAAGATGGGAATAAAAAGAATTATCAACCGAATAAGCCATTTTTTCATGTATTAAAATTCTCGAGTGACTGGTTAAATAGTGAAGCTAATTCTTGATGCTGCCAAAGCTTATTTTTAATTTTTTTAACTTGTAAAACTCCAAATAAACTGTTTGTTATAAAGACCTCATCACTCTCTAAAAGTTTATTTAACTTAAATGGCGTCTCTTTAATTTTAAAACCTAATTTCCTAGAAATTTTAATAATCAATTCCCTTGTAACTCCCTTAATACCGACTTGGTTTATCTTTGGCGTGTAAATTGTTTTTCCAATACGCATAAAGATATTGCTGGAGATGCATTCGATCACGTAGCCATTCTGATCAAGAAGAATACCATCAGCATAATAGTCCCCCTTCCACTCTTGTCTTGCCATAACATTTTCTAATCGATTGAGATGTTTAACACCTGAAAGAATAGAAGGATTAAGCTTTTGCTTGCATACGAAGAGATTAACACCAAGCTTAAAATATTCTTTGGGATAAATTGGCATTTTAGCTTTAATTAAAAAACGATTATGCACAATATCCTCACTAAATTTATAGCCTCGCTCACTATTACCTCTAGAAATAATAAATTTTCCCACTGACTTTTTCTTAGATTTAAATAAAACATTAATATCAGTTAGTAAATCTTTTTCTTTTGGAGGGGTAATTTTTAACGCAAGACAGTCTTCTACTATTTTTTTGTAGTGATGTTTCCAATAAAGTACTTTTTTGTTTTCTACAACAAAGGTTCTAAAAATTCCGTCACCATATTGAAATGCGCGATCAAAAGGACTGATCTTCTGGAATGTGCCATTAATAAGGAATTGTTTTGACAATTTATATAGCCAATTATGATGTAATGAATGAGTTCATTTTAGATTAAACTCATTTGAAAGAACCTATATTTTTTTAAATACAAGACTTCCGTTAGTGCCGCCAAAACCGAAGTTATTTTTGAGTGCAACATCAATTTTCATAGATCTTGCTTCATTGGCACAATAATCAAGATCACATTCGGGGTCTTGGTTAAAAATATTAATTGTTGGTGGAGAAATTTGATTATGAATAGCCAATACCGTAAAAACAGATTCGATGCCGCCTGCCCCACCTAATAAATGTCCTGTCATTGATTTTGTAGAATTCACAACGAGTTTTTTAGCGAAGTCCCCAAATGTGGTTTTAATGGCATTAGTTTCATTAAGATCACCAAGAGGTGTTGAGGTACCATGCGCATTAATATACTGCACATTATCTGTATTAACCTTTGCATTTTTTAATGCATTGACAATAGAACGTCTCGGCCCATCCATATTGGGAGCGGTAATATGATAAGCATCTGCACTCATGCCATAACCTGAGAGTTCTGCATAAATTTTGGCGCCTCTTCGTTTTGCATGTTCGTATTCCTCAAGCACCATAACGCCAGCGCCTTCACCAATAACAAAACCATCGCGGTCCTTATCCCAAGGACGGCTTGCCGTTTTTGGATCGTCATTACGTGATGAAAGTGCTTTTGCTGCAGAAAATCCAGCCACTGATAATTCAGTAATAGCCGCTTCTGACCCGCCCGCCAACATTGCGTCAGCATCACCATATTCAATCATTCTTGCCGCATCGCCAATTGAATGCGTGCCTGTTGTACATGCAGTGACAATTGAAACATTAGGCCCTTTCAAGTTAAGCATAATAGAAAGATTGCCAGATATCATATTGATAATTGTACCTGGAATAAAAAATGGCGACACTTTACGAACGCCACCCTCGTCAAATACATCGCTTGTAGATTCAATTAAATTAATTCCGCCAATGCCTGAACCTACAGATACACCAATACGCTCGCTATTATTATCATTGACTTCAATACCAGAATCTTTAAACGCTTCAATACCTGCCGCAATACCGAATTGAATAAAAGTATCCATACGTCGGGCATCTTTGGGTGGAATGTATGTAAGTGGGTCAAAATTTTTGACTTCACCTGCGATTTGTGAAGGAAAGGTTGAGCAGTCAAATTTCGTAATTTTATCTATACCAGATTGGCCGTTAATGATATTGGCCCAAGATTCTTTTACCCCTATACCAACGGGAGTAATCAAACCTAAACCGGTGACTACAACTCTTCTCTTCGACATGGATTAAACCGAAACCTTTCAATATTTAGAAAAGGTTAGGCAAGATTTGAATTATTTTAAATTTTTGTTGATGTAATCAATAGCTTGCTGAACTGTAGTAATCTTTTCAGCTTCTTCGTCAGGAATTTCACAATCAAACTCTTCTTCTAACGCCATTACGAGTTCAACTGTATCAAGTGAATCAGCGCCTAAATCATCTACAAATGACGATGTACTTTTTACGTCAGCTTCTTTGGTGCCGAGTTGTTCTGCAACAATTTTTTTTACGCGTTGTTCGATGTCAGACATCTAAAATACCCCTTTTATTTAAGAAATGGCATCAAAGCCATGCCTTATTTTATCAAATCTTGTTAAGAATTTTATAATAAAGTTAAAAAAATAACTTAAATCATTAACATTCCACCATTGACATGAAGAGTCTCACCTGTGATATAGGATGCTTCTTTTGAAGCTAAAAAACATACAGCAGCCCCAATATCCTCAGGATTTCCTAAGCGACCTAATGGAACATGATCTAGAAGCTGTTTTTTATGTTCTTCTGATAATCCTTTGGTCATATCAGTATCAATAAATCCGGGGGCTACACAATTCACTGTAATACCTCGACTACCGATTTCTTTTGCTAATGACTTTGTGAAACCTGTAACGCCAGCTTTAGCAGCGGAATAATTTGTTTGGCCTGCATTACCCATATGACCTACTACAGAAGTGATATTAATAATCCTGCCGTAGCGACTTTTCACCATGCTTCGAATGAGTGCCTGACTCATTCGAAAAATAGATTTTAAATTAGTCGAGATGACATCATCCCACTCTTCTTCTTTCATACGCATGAACAACATATCTTTTGTAATGCCAGCATTATTAACAAGTATTGAAATATCGCCATGTTCTTTAGTAATAGCATCTATTGTTTGAAGAATAGCTTCATTATCATTAACATCTAATTTAATACCTTTGCCTGTAATATTTTGTTCTTTGAGAAAAGTTGAAATTTTTTGTGCACCATCTTCTGTCGTTGCAGTTCCAATCACAAAAGCTTTTTGTTTCCCTAAGCTTAAAGCAATTGATTGTCCGATACCACGACTAGCACCTGTGACAAGAGCAACTTGATTTTCGAGATTAATAAACATAATTTTTCCTAAATAGTTTTACTGTATTAATGTTTTAAATTCATCTAGAGCGCTTTCATTCACAAGGGCAATACATTTTAAATCAGCTGAGATACGCTTTGTAAGTCCTGTGAGTACTTTGCCTGGTCCGCATTCAGCAATATGACCAATTTTATTTAATGCGATCTTTTCGATAGTTTCAACCCATCTTACCGGATGACAGAGTTGTTTTGAGAGGGCATCCTTAATATCGTTTACATCATCATGCCCCTCTACATCTACATTATGAATAACGGTAATAATGGGTTTTTTAATTGTAATATTACTTAAATATTCCCTTAATTCGTTAGATGCTTTTTGCATAAGAGAACAATGCGAAGGAACACTCACAGGAAGAAGAATAGCTCGCTTAGCACCTTTTGCTTTTGCAACTTCAATAGCTCGTTCAATGGCTAAAATATTACCTGCAATGACCACCTGCCCTGGTGAATTAAAATTTACTGCCTCAACCACATCATTTTCTTGAGCCTCTTTACATGCATTCACGACTTCCTCATCACCCATCCCAAGAATTGCAGCCATAGCACCTACGCCATCAGGGACCGCTTTTTGCATCACTTCTGCTCTATATTTAACAAGCTTTAAAGCATCTTTGAATTTAATTGCTTCAGATGCGACGAGCGCTGAATATTCACCGAGGCTGTGTCCCGCAATATAAGCAGGAAGCTTGTCCGTTTTGGACTGCCAGAGACGCCAAGTTGCAACGCCTGCTGCAAGAAGTATTGGTTGGGTATGGATTGTTTGATTAATTTCTTCATTAGGCTCAGTAGCCATTTTCCAAAAATCAATATTGAGAACTTCGGAAGCCTCATTGAAAACAGAGCGAATCAAAGGATGATCATTATAATCTGCCATCATACCGACTGATTGAGAGCCTTGACCAGGAAAAATAAAGGAAAATTTATTCATAATTTACTTTATATATATTCATTAAGTAAATGATTTTTAATATTTAATTAAAGATGATCCCCAGGTGAATCCACCACCGAAAGCTTCCATCAAAAGTGTTTCGCCTCTTTTAATTTTATGTTCTCGTATAGCGGTATCTAGTGCCAAAGGAATGGATGCAGCAGAAGTGTTACCATGCCTGTCGATGGTAACAATGACGCGATCCATACTCATATTTAATTTTTTTGCGGTGGCTTCTAAAATTCTAATATTGGCTTGATGAGGTACAAGCCAGTCAATATCTGATTTTTCTAATTGATTCATTTCTAGGGTCTCATCAACAATAGAATCTAATGTATTCACAGCGATTTTAAAGACTTGATTTCCTTGCATTTCAATTGTAGCTTTTCCTTTTTGATGAGATACCCCGCTTGGTACATGAAGTAGTTTTTCATATGCACCATCTGCATGAATATGAGTAGACAAAATTCCTGGTTGATTTGATGATTCAAGAATAATAGCGCCTCCACCATCACCCCATAGAATAGCGTTGCTTCGGTCAGAATAATCTGTAATGCGTGACATAGTGTCAGCGCCAATGACTAAAACGCATTTTGAAGCCCCTGTTTTAATAAAATTATCTGCAACAGAAAGGGCATAAACAAAACCGCTACATACCGCTTGAATATCAAATGCTGGGCACAAAGATAAGCCAAGTTTTGTCTGGACAATACAGGCTGTACTCGGAAACGTTTTATCAGGCGTAGTAGTTGCTACGATAATAAGGTCAATTTTATTTGCGTCAATACCCGCGGCATTGATTGCGAGCTTAGATGCTTCTACTGCTAAATCACTTGTATATTGATGTGCAGATACGATATGTCTTTCTTTAATACCTGTTCTTGTCGTAATCCACTCATCAGTCGTCTCAAACATTTTTTCAAGATCGTGATTGCTTAGTATTTTTTCAGGAAGATAACTTCCTGTCCCTGTGATTTTTGAATAAATCATATATGTTTTGATGGCGAAGTATCTAAAGGGATTTCTAACTCAAGTTGTTTTTGTATTTTTTCTAAAACATTATTTTTTGACTCTTCAATAGCTGTCTGAATTGCAAAAAAGAATGAATAACTATCTGCGCTACCATGACTTTTTACAACAACACCCCTGAGCCCTAGAAAACTAGCTCCGTTGTATCTTCTAGCATCGAGTCTTTTTTTGAATCGATTAAGAACAAGCAAAGAAACAAATGCCATAACTTTTGTAATCCAATTACGTTTAAATTCTTGCTTTAAAAATCGACCCATTAATTGAGCAATTCCTTCGGCTGTTTTAAGTGCTACATTACCTACAAATCCATCACATACAACGACATCAGTCGTGCCTTTAAAAATATCATTGCCTTCAACATTACCATAGAAATTAAGATGGCTTCGACGAAGTAATTCGCTTGCTTCCTTAACAATTTCATTGCCTTTAATGTCTTCTGAGCCGATATTTAAGAGTCCTACAGAAGGATTAGGATTGCCGGTCACAGAACTTACCAGCATGGCGCCCATAACTGCGAATTGCAATAAATGTTCCGCTGAGCAGTCTGTATTGGCACCAAGGTCTAACATATAAGTTGTCCCTTTTTGGCTGGGTAAACTTGATGCAATAGCAGGCCTATCAATACCTGGTAACATTTTTAATAAATAGCGGGCTGTTGCCATAAGTGCGCCGGTATTGCCAGCGCTTACACAGGCTTGCGCCTTCTCTTCCTTGATTAAATTAATAGCAACACGCATGGAAGAATCTTTTTTATTCTTCAAAGCGCTTTGAGGAGATTCATCCATTTCCACAACTTCACTTGCATGTTGTATTGACAGGCGTGAGTTGGCGTACTTATTTTTTTGAAGCTCTTTTTCAATGAGCTGCTTATCGCCAACTAAAATAATATGAAGTTGGTCGTATCTTGTTAACGCATTAATGGAAGCCGGAACAGTGATTTTGGGTCCATGGTCCCCGCCCATTGCGTCGACTGCTAGGGTGATTGTCATTGATTCTCTTAATACTTTAAGAGTAATGAAAGAAATAAATCAGAATAATTAAAAAGAATTATTCTGATTTACTCTGAATAACTTTTTTCCCTCGATAATAGCCTGTTGGGCTTACGTGATGACGCAAATGAACTTCGCCAGTAGTTGGTTCTACAGCAAGTGGTGGATTAGATAAAAAATCGTGAGAACGATGCATTCCACGTTTTGATGGTGATTTTTTATTTTGCTGAACAGCCATAGCAACTCCTAAATTTAATTTTTATATAATTTTTGTTTTAAATCAGCAAACGGATGAATGCGATCTGGCATTTCATCAGTTTTTTTATAGTGGCACTTATCACTTTCATGTTTTGGTGCTACAGGCAAAGAAAGTATGATTTCATCTTCAATAAGACTTAAAACATCCATTTTTGCACTACCTTCAATTAAATCGTAATCCGCGTAGTCATCAACCTCAAAATCGGTGAGTTGCGTTTCTTCTTTAATTAAAAATCCTGACTTTAAAAAAATCGTATGCTCTAATTTTTCTGAACATCTTTGGCAAATTAAACTCAATTTACCTTCAATAGATAGCTCTAAACAAAGCTCTTTATATTTGTTTTCGAAGCCTCTTAAAACAAAAACAATTGAATCTTCGAGATTTAGGCATAAATCTTGCAATCGCTTAAAATCAGAGAGGCGAATTATATCACGAATTTCTCTCGATTTTTTTGAAAAATCAATATTGTCTATATGCTGTTCCATCAATAGATTTATGGTTAGAAGACATCATTATTATATAAGAAATGACATGCTATAATTTTCCTAAATAAACCCAAATTTGGCGATTTTCGCTTAAAACTTAAGGCTTTTCATTGTTCAAAAAAATACTTATAGCAAACCGCGGTGAGATAGCGGTAAGAATTATTCGTGCCTGTTCTGAGCTCGGTATTACCTCGGTAGCCATATTCTCAGATGCAGATCGTCATGCACTTCATGTCAAAAAAGCCGACGAATCTTACAATGTTGGCGCAGACCCGCTTGCTGGCTATTTAAATGCTCACAACATTGTCAATATCGCCGTTACTTCAGGATGTGACGCTATCCATCCAGGCTATGGTTTTTTGTCTGAAAATCCTGAATTAGCTGAGATATGCGCTAAACGTGATATTAAATTTATTGGTCCTGACGCTGAAATTATTTGTCAAATGGGAGATAAAATTCAAGCAAGAACAGCTATGATTGAGGCCTCAATTCCTGTGATTCCTGGTAGTGAGGGTAATATTGAGAGTCTTGATGATGCGAAAAAGCTTGCTTCATTTATAGGTTATCCTATTATGCTCAAAGCTACCAATGGGGGTGGCGGTCGCGGCATTCGACGATGCAATAATGAAAAAGAACTTACTACCAATTATGACCGTGTCATTTCAGAAGCAACCAAAGCTTTTGGTAAACCTGAAATTTTCATCGAAAAATGTATCGTATCGCCTAAACATATTGAAGTTCAAATTCTGGCAGACAGCTATGGAAATGTAGTCCATCTCTTTGAGCGTGATTGCTCCATTCAAAGGCGTAATCAAAAACTCATAGAGATAGCCCCTTCACCACAATTAACGAATGCTCAAAGAAATTATGTAGGTGAGCTCGCTGTGAAAGCAGCTAAAGCTGTTCATTATGAAAATGCTGGCACAGTTGAATTTCTTCTAGATAATGAGAATAATTTTTATTTTATGGAAATGAATACTCGTCTTCAGGTTGAGCATACGATTACTGAATCTATTACGGGTATTGATATCGTTCAAGAACAAATTAGAATTGCCTTTGGCCTATCTTTGCAATACAAACAAGAAGAAATTCAATTTAGAGGTTTTGCAATCGAATATCGGATTAACGCAGAAGATCCCAAGTATGCCTTTATGCCTTCTTTTGGTAAAATTACACGGTATTACGCACCGGGTGGTCCTGGTGTTCGCATCGATGCATCCATTTACACGGGATATGTGATTCCTCCCTATTATGACTCCATGTGTGCAAAGCTGACTGTATGGGCACTCAATTGGGAAAATGTTATTCAGCGAGGTAAAAGAGCGCTCAATGATATTGTTGTATATGGAGTGAAAACAACAATTCCCTACTATTTAGAAATTATGAATAATAAAGAATTTAAAGAAGCAAATTTTAATACGAGTTTTGTGGAAGATCATCCTGAGCTCATAAATTATCAAAGTCAATTTCCACCTGAATTAATAGCTGCAGCCATATCAGCAGCTATTGCTGCTCATGAAGGAATTTAAAGTGCTATGAAAAAAATACATATCACAGAATTAGTTCTAAGAGATGGTCATCAGTGTAAAATCGCAACAAGACTTCGAACCGAAGACATGCTTCCAATATGCCCTCAATTAGATGCACTTGGTTTTTGGTCGATCGAGGCATGGGGTGGCGCGACCTTTGATGCTTGTGTTAGATTTTTAAAAGAGGATCCCTGGGAACGTTTAAAACTTTTAAGAAAATCGCTCCCTAACTCTCGCATACAAATGCTTCTGCGTGGACAAAACTTACTCGGATATCGACACTATTCAGATGATGTAGTGGATGCTTTTGTTAAACAATCGGCCAATAATGGTGTGGACGTATTTAGAATATTTGATGCCATGAACGATGTAAGAAATCTTACAACATCAATTAAATCAGTAAAAAAATATAAAAAACATGCAGAAGGCACATTAAGTTATACCACAAGTCCAGTTCATAATATCCCTTACTTCGTCAATCTTGCAAAAGAAATGGAAAGTTATGGATGCGACACGATTGCTATTAAAGATATGGCAGGCCTTCTAACCCCGTCAGCAACAAAAGATCTTGTGACATCCTTAAAAAAAACAGTCTCGTTACCAATTCACATTCATTCGCATGCAATGTCAGGGTTAGCAAGTATGAATCTTATCACCGCAGTTCAAAATGGTGCGGACATCATTGATACATGTAATTCTAGTTTTGCTGAAGGCGCAAGTCATCCCTCTACAGAATCAATCATTGCAGCCTTAGAGGATTTGGGATACCAAACTGATATTGATATTAAAAAAGTTGAAGAGATCAGTGAACAGTTAAAAACTGTTAGGAAAAAGTATTGGCAATTTGAATCTGACTACACAGGTGTCGATACTCGTGTTTTAAGTAACCAAGTTCCTGGGGGGATGATTTCTAATCTATCAAATCAATTAAAAGAACAAGGTGCTCTTGATCGTATGGATGAAGTGCTTCTTGAAATTCCTAAAGTACGAGAGGATTTAGGCTGTCCTCCGCTTGTTACTCCGACTTCACAAATAGTTGGCACACAAGCAGTCCTCAATGTATTAACTGGTGTCCGATACAAAACAATTACCAATGAAGTAAAAAGTTATTTCATGGGCGAATATGGCAAAGCTCCAGGCAAAGTAAATGAAAAAATTCAAACCATGGCGATCGGTGAAAAAAAACCCATGACATGCAGGCCAGCTGACCTTTTAGAAGCTGAACTTGTAAAACTAAAAATAGAAGCAGAGCAAATTGTAAAATCGGATGAAGATATTTTAACCTACGCTATGTTCCCAGATGTTGCAAAGATTTTTTTACAGGAAAGAAATGCAGGAAGTCTTCAACCCGAACCACTTCTTCCAAAAGACAGTGTTTTTTCATTGACTGAAAAATACGCACCAAGTGAATTTAATGTCACCCTTCATGGTGAAACATTTCATATTAAATTAACAGGTTCTGGCTATACCGGCGAATCTAGGCGCCCATTTTATGTTTCCGTAGATGGCATTTCTGAAGAAGTTTTAGTGGAAACCTTAAACGAAGTGGAAATCACGCAAGGAAAAAAATCTTTAAAAAAATTAGCCAAGGATAATACCAAGTCAGTTAAACCTAGGCCCAATCATAACGGATGCATCACTACAGCCATGCCAGGTACTATTATTGACGTCAAAGTTAAAATTGGTGATCGAGTTGAAGCTGGGGATAGCGTTATAGTGATTGAAGCCATGAAAATGGAGAATGAAATTGAATCTACGACTTCCGGTATTGTCGTTGCCATACATGTGGCTAAGGGTGAAGCGGTATCACCTGACGAAACTTTATTGGAAATTCAACCAGAATCATAAAGAAACAATGCATGATAAAAATTGTCCTAGCATCATCTTCCCCTTTTCGGAGACAATTACTATCACGTTTTAATATACCTTTTGATGTCGTCAATCCAGATATTGATGAAACACCTCGCTTAAATGAAACTGTAAAAGAAATTTCCATAAGACTTGCAAGAGAAAAAGCTATTCATGTAGCAGCTCACCATAGCAATTCATTAATTATTGCTTCAGATACAACTGCAGAATGTGAAGGTCAAATAATTGAAAAACCAATGATTCACTCACAAGCAGTCTCTCAGCTTAACCTTTTAAGTGGTAACTTAGTTAAATTTTATACATCGCTTTGTGTTATTAACACTAAGACTCAAGCATTACAGGAATGTGTCGTAGATTTTGAAGTCAAGTATAAAGTGTTATCAGAAAAAAGGATTGAATCATACTTGCTCAAAGAAAAACCCTATAATTGTGTTGGAAGTGTCAAATCAGAAGGGTTAGGTATTACTTTACTTGAGTACATTAGAGGTGAAGATCCTACCGCACTCATTGGCTTGCCTCTCATGAAACTGAGTGACATGCTTCAAAAAGAAGGCGTGCCCTTTGAATGATAGAAAAAATTAAAGGTCACTTGTATCTCGTCCCAGTTCCTATCAATCAAAGTGACAAGACATCAATTCTTTTACCAAAAGATAAATACATTGTTGAACATTTAAATTATTTTGTTGTTGAAAATGTAAAGACAGCACGTTTTTATTTAAATGCGCTTAATCTAAACCATCCTATTCAATCACTAGAATTTAATGTGATTAATTCATCAACTTCGAATGAGGCAATGATAAATTACTTAAATCCGATTCAACAAGGTTTTAATATTGGCTTACTTTCAGAATCAGGCTGTCCGGCGATAGCAGACCCTGGAGCAAAACTGGTTGCATTAGCACATCAAAAGGATATCAAAGTTATACCAATGATCGGTCCATCATCAATTCTATTGGCGCTTATGGCCTCAGGTCTTAATGGACAGCAATTTAAGTTTCATGGCTATCTGCCTTCTGAAAAAAGCAATAGAATAAAAAAAGTAATTTCAATTGAAAATGAATCTAAAAAAAATAACGAAACGCAGATTTTTATTGAAACACCATACAGGAATCAGCACGTTTTTAATGATTTGATAGAAACGCTTAATGAGCAAACTCAACTTTGTATAGGGTCAAATATAACATCTGAAAATGAATCTATTGTTACAAAAAAAATTAAGGATTGGAAAAAAATAATTACAATAGATTTGAAGAATAAGCCTTGCATCTTTCTTTTACAAAGATAACATTTCTTTGATGGGTGAGAAGCTTTTTCTGTGATGCTCACAAAGACCATAACATTTAATCATTTCTATGTGTAATTTAGTTGGATAACCTTTATGCTTTTTAAATTGATAAACAGGGTATGCTTTATCAATCTCAATCATTTTCAAATCACGTTCAGTCTTTGCAATAATTGAAGCTGCGGAAATCTCTGCAACTTTATTATCACCCTTAACTACAGCTTCACAAGAAAATTCAACTTCAGGACAGTATAATCCATCTATCATAATTTTAATCGAGGTACATATATGTAACGACCTAATAGCTCTTTGCATAGCTAAAAGTGTTGCCTGATGAATATTTAATTCGTCTATCTCATCTTCATTACAAATACCAACTGTCCATGCCAAAGCATTCATCTTAATTTGTTTAGCTAGGAAGTATCTTTTAGACTGTGAGAGTTTTTTAGAATCACGTAAACCCTCAGTATTAAACTCTGGCCCTAATATAACTGCTGCTGCATAAACTGGACCAGCCAAAGGGCCTCTGCCAGCCTCATCTACGCCACAAATTAGGTTCTCATACATTTACTTTATGAATCTTAAAATAACTCTATTTAAACGTTCAGAAGTGTTTTGTTTTAGTTGATAATGTATTTTTAAAAATTGATTCAATAAATTTTTTCTATATGCTACGTCTCTAAAAATCTCTATAGTCTTATTAGTTATATTTTCTGGTGTGGCGTCATCCTGCAAAAGTTCTGGCACAAGAAATTTTTTTAAAAGAATATTTGGAAGACTTACATACGGTAAGTATCTCATACGTTTGAGAATTTGCCAGCTAATTGATGACATTTTGTAAATCACTATCATTGGTTTTTTATAAAGTGCTGTTTCAAGTGTTGCTGTACCTGAAGCCACAATAACAAGATCAGCAGCATTAATTGCATCTGATGCATGACCAATAAGAAGCTGAATATTTAATTTTGTATAGATATTTTTAAATAAAGTTTTTGAGAAAATTTCATATGTTTCTCTTGTTGGTAAGGGTACCAAAAATATAGGATTATTTATTCTTTTAGATATTTCAATAGCTGAATCAATAAGAAGTTGTGCATGCCATTTCACTTCTCCTTGTCTACTTCCAGGTAAAAGAGCAATAACTTTATTCACTCTCACAATTTTAAGTTTATCTTGAGCTTGTTTTTTATTTGGCTTAAGGGGAATCATCTCAGCAAGTGGATGACCTACGTATGTGACTTCAATTTTTGCTTTTGAATAAATATTTTTTTCAAATGGAAATATCGTAAGCATATGATCTATCGATTTTTTAATTTTTTTAAGCCTACTTTTTCTCCAAGCCCAGACTGAAGGGCTTACATAATGGATCACAGGTATACCTTGTTTCTTTAATTGCCTTTCAATCCAAAAATTAAAATCTGGTGCATCAATACCAATAAATAAATCAGGCTTTACATATAAAATTTGATTTAAAAGTTTTTTTCTTAATTTTAGAAGATGAAATAATTTTCTAAGTGCCTCAAAATAACCTCTTACAGAAAGCTCTTCCAATGAAAAAAATGAAACTGCACCTTCCTTGATCATACTAGGTCCAGCTATACCAATAAATTTTAGATCAGGACGAGCTGACTTTAAAGATTTGATTAAGTGACTTCCTAGTAAGTCACCAGAGGACTCTCCGGCAACTATAGCAATCGTTTTCATTATTAACGAATAATACCGCGAGTAGATTTTGCAAAAAAATCTGTATAAAGATTAAGTTCTTTAGTATCTTTGCTTAAATTTCTAATTTTTTCCTCAGCTTCAATTAGAGAAAAGCCTTGTCTATATAAAATTTTGTATGCCTCTTTAATCTTGGCGATGATTTTTGGGTCAAATCCCCTTCTTTTCAAACCTTCTACATTAATACCATTTGGCTTTGCATCATATCCTACAGCTATAACATAAGGAGGGATATCTTTAAAAACCACAGTATTTACTGCAGTAATAATATGGCTTCCAATCTTACAAAACTGATGGACAAGCGTAAAGCCACCTAATATCGCAAAGTCATCGATTGATACGTGACCTGCAAGAGATGTATTGTTTGCGAGTATAGTGTGATTTTTAATTTCGCAATCATGAGCAATATGAACATAAGCCATGATCCAATTATCATTACCTATTTTTGTGAGACTATGATCTTGAGCAGTGCCTCGATTAAAAGTACAGAATTCTCTAATTGTATTATTATCGCCAATTTCTAAGAATGTTTTTTCTTGATTATATTTTTTATCTTGAGGCGATTCACCAATTGAACTGTTGTGATATATATGATTATTTTTACCAATAATCGTATTTCCAGTAATTGTCACATGATTGCCAATCACAGATCCTGCCCCAATGCTTACATCACTGTCAATGATAGAGTAAGGACCAACTTTAACGCTAGAATCCAAATTAGCTTTGGAATTAATAATTGCGGTAGGATGAATCAAAATAATATTACAACTTTATAAGTTTATTTTTTTTCGATAGGCTTTAAAATGCACATCATACTTGCTTCAGCAACAACTTCATCATTAACTTTAGCAATAGCAATATATTTCCATATACCTTTTAAGATGCGATCAATTTTTACATGAATAATTAATTGATCACCTGGAGAAACTGGTTTTTTAAAACGTGCATTATCTATGCCAGCAAAATAATATACCGAATCGTCTGATGGTTTTGTATCCATTGTTTTAAAAGACAAAATAGCTGCAGCTTGGGCCATTGCCTCTACAATTAAAACACCTGGCATTACAGGATAATAAGGGAAATGTCCTGGAAAAAAAGGCTCATTAATTGAAACATTCTTGATGGCAAAAATTTCCTTCCCAAGCTCCATTGAAATAATCCTATCAATAAGTACAAAAGGATATCTATGGGGTAAGTGATTCAAAATTTCATGTATATCCATTGCGCTATTTTCAGCCATCTTTGCCATTCCTATTATTTTAATCTTCTAATTTTTGCTGCGGTTTTAAGCCATGCTTCATGATCTTGGAAAGGCATCAATGCAGTATATGTGCCAGACTTTTTTATTGATCTTGTAATCATGGAACCGGGCGATATAGTGACATTGTCTGTAATTGACAAGTGTCCTAAGATCATCGCAGCTCCCCCAATAGCACAATTTTTTCCAATTTTAGCACTCCCTGCAATACCTGCGCAGCCTGCAATTATCGTATTTTCACCAATAACGCAGTTGTGTCCAATCTGGACTAAATTGTCGATTTTAACGCCACTAGAGATAATAGTATCATCTAATGCGCCACGATCTATGGTTGAATTTGAGCCAATATCAACGTTATCACCTAAAATAACTTTTCCTATTTGAGGAATAGCAAGCCACTTATCATGATCTTTTGCATAGCCAAAACCATCTGAACCAATAACACAACCAGCATAAATAGTACAATATTTACCGATGATGCTATTCGTCTTTATTACAACATTCGGATGAATGATTGAATTATTACCAATGATATTATCACTTTCGATTATGGCTCCTGCATGAATAGATACGCCATCACCAATCGAAACATTTTCCTCGATAACAACATTTGGGCCAATAAAAATATCTTGTCCTAATTTACATGTAGGATGAATAATTGCTGACTTATGAATCTCTTTTTTAAGTACCTTGCTGGGATTTAAAAGTCGAGATACTTTTGCAAAGTATAAATATGGATTATTTGAAATAATTACTGGGCCTTTCCGAAGTTCAAGGCTTTCACTACGAATTATAACAATAGCTGCTTTCGTAATTTTTAATAAATCTAAGTACTTAGGGTTATTAAAAAAAGAAATTGAATTTTGATTGGAGGATGCTAGGGAGGCAACAGAGTCAATAAGTATATCTGAATCACCTATTAACTCGCCACCTAATTGCTTTACTAGATCACCAGATGTGATTGTTTGGCCCATAGGAACAAATTAGGCCAATGACTATTTTTTGCCTAACGATTTTAAAACCTTGTCTGTGATATCAATTTTTTCACTAGCGTAAGCAACGCCATTGTACACAACAAGGTCAAAGCTTTCTGCCTTAGCTACTGAAGTTACAGCTTTATTAATCTGATCTTGAAGTCCACCAAGCTCTTCATTTCTTCTGATATTGATATCTTCCCTTAATTCACGCTCTTTACGCTGAATATCAACGCGGAGTTGAGAGAGTGATTTTTCTTTAGAATCACGCTCAGACTCCTTCATCGTGAGAGCGTCTTTTGAATAAGCAGCTTCTTTATCCTTTAAAGATTTGACATCTGCTTTTAATTTGTCAGTGCGCACACTAAATTCTTTTTCTAATTTTTTATTGCTTTCTATAGTCTGTGGCGCCTCTTGAAGAATTTTATCTACTTGAACAAATCCTATTTTAAGCTCAGCAAAAGCTACTGCACTTGTAAAAAGGATGGTTGATAAAAAAAGACTTTTAACTAGACACTTAAATTTCAATTCGCTACTCCTATAAGTATAAATTAATCAAATTAGAACTGTTGGCCCATTTGAAATTGAATAACCTCTGTTCTATCTGTAGGTTTATCATTAAATGGTTGAGCTACTATCAGTTTTAAGGGACCAAAAGGTGATATCCACATAACGCCGAGACCCGCAGAATATCTCAATGATGATAACCGGATAGATTCTGATTCCTCGTATACATTACCAGCATCAATGAATGCACTCAAGCGAAATTGATTATTATTTTTGAGAAAAGGAACAGGCATAAATAGTTCTGCACTACCAAGCAATTGTTTTGTACCACCTAAAAACATATCTCTTCCTTGATTTGTGCTACCGCACGTAGTGTCTCCTGCGCGACAAACAGGACCAACTGCGGAGATACGATAACCTCTTAGAGAATTAACTCCCCCTACATAAAAGTTTTTAAAGAAAGGGAATTCCTTTCCTCCGTAGCTATTTGCATAACCTACTTGGCCATTGATCATAAAGGTAAGATCATTAGTGATTTCTTTATAAACGCTTTGTTGGAAGGTTAATTTATACATTTGAATATCAAGACCCGGAGTTGATATTTCTGCATTTGCACGTCTTAATCCCCCTTTTTTTGGGAATAAAATATCATCACGACTATCCTCAGTCCAACCAACTGATGCATTTAAAGAGTTCATCGAGCAACCAGTAACGTTTGCAGATCCCCTAACCGTCCTGCAATAATTAATAAATCGTATGGGCGCTAAATCTGAATTAAGATTTTCAACTTCTGTATTATCGAAAGTTAAACCATAAGAAAAAGCATTTCTTTCTGTAAAAGGTACACTAAACCTAAATCCTGCGCCAATGGATGACGTATCATAAGTTGCAAATGTTACTCTTGATGCGTTTATATCTCGACGATAAAGATCGTATGACAAGGCTGTGCCTTCAGGTGTGAAAAATGGTTGCGTCATACTTAAAGCGTAGGTTCGGTTAATGCGTCCTGTATTTACTTGAGCTGACACTCTGTCGCCAGTGCCAAGAAAATTAGCTTGAGTCACATTAAAGCTTCCAATCACACCCTCTTGATTACTAAGTCCAGCACCAAACATAATACTACCTGTATTCCTTTCGGTCACTTTGACCTTAAGGTCGACCTGATCAGTTGTTCCAGGCACCGCTGGAGTCTCAATATTCGTATCACTAAAGAATTGCGTTCTTTTGAGCCGCTCTTTAGAACGTTCAATTTTATCTGCTGCATACCAACCAGATTCAACCTGTCTGAATTCACGACGAATAACTTCGTCACGCGATCTTGTATTGCCTTCAATATCTATTCTTCTAACGTAAACCTTACGCCCAGGATCAACAAAAAAAGTAAATGAGGCTGTATGTTCGTCTTTATTAATGTCTGGAATCGCATTGACGTTTGAAAAAGCAAAGCCATCATTTCCTAAACGATTATTCATAGCTTTGGTTGTTTCGGTCACTTTTTCACGATTAAAAATATCCTCTTTTTTAATTTTAATGAGCTTCTGTAATTCATTTTCAGGAACCTGGAGAAGATCGCCTGCTAACTTAACATCAGAAACTTTATATTTAGACCCCTCTGAAATATTAATTGTAATAAAAACATCTTCTTTATCTGGGGTGATTGATACTTGGGTGGAGTCGATACTAAATTCCAAGTATCCCCGATTCATATAAAAAGACTTAAGTGTTTCAAGGTCCGCAGTTAATTTTTGCTTTGAATATTGATCGTCTTTATACCACCAGGATAGCCAATTTGTAGTTTGAAGTTGGAATTGTGATGTGAGATCTAATTTTTGATAGACTTGATTTCCAACAATATTGATTTCTTTGATTCTTGAAATAATACCTTCTTCAATATCAAATCTTATAGCTACTCTATTTCTTTCTAGTGGGGATGTTGTTGTTTTAACTGATGCTGTATATTTTCCAAGAGATAAATATTGTTTTTTTATTTCTTGTTCCATAAATTCAAGCTTTGTTTTGTCGTAAATTTGGCCTTCGGTTAACCCGACACTTTTTAAACTTTCTTTCAATTTATCAGTTTGAAACATTTTATTTCCTGAAAATTGAATGTCAGCGATTGAGGGTCGCTCTTGAACGGTAATAAGCAGAATATTTTGATCTGCTTCAATTCTAATGTCTTTAAAAAAACCTGTTCGATATAGAGATTTGATAGCTTCGGATGATTTATCCTCAGTCATTGTGTCCCCAACTTGCACGGGCAGGTAATTAAATACCGTGCCTGGCTCAGTTCTTTGTAGGCCTTCAATTTTAATATCTTTGATAACAAAAGGCTCCATCGCAAAGGCAGCTATGGAAAGAACGAGAAGTGAAATGAATAAAGCTAGTTTAGATCTTAAAGTCATTAGCTTCCTAATAGGTATTGACAGGCGTCATTATACAACGCAATTGCAGTTAGTAAACCCAAAATTATCACGCCAACCCTTTGACTTATCATCATTTTTTTGTTCGATAAGGGCTTGCCCATCACAAACTCAAGGAAATATTGAGCCAAATGGCCCCCGTCTAATAATGGAATAGGCAATAGATTCAATATTCCAATATTTAAACTTATGAGCCCAATAAATTGAATATAAGGAAGAATGCCCTCTATAAAAGAAGAAGAGGCCATGTGTGCAATTGCCAGTGGCCCACCTAAATCTTTTAGATGAGCACTTTGTGTAAATAAATTCTTGAACGTGGCTAAAGTTAAATTTAAAAATGTATTGGTTTGACTTAGGGATTTTCCGAGGGACTCTAAAAATGTGTTCTTTACTTCAATTAAGTTGGGTTTAATATAGGCTTCATCATAATTCAGTGAAATACCAATTCTTTTTTTCTCTATTTTACTTTCAAAAATTTTTTTATCTATATGAATGAATTGAATAATATTTTCTCTTTTTATAGATAAGTCATAAGACTTTAACCAATTATTTTGAATGCTATTAACTAGATCTTGAATGGTTTTTACTTCTATTTGATCAATCTTAAGAATCTGATCATTGACCTTAAGACCTATTTTTTCAGCAATACTTCCAGGCTCTATCGACTGAATTAAAATAGGGATACCATAGGGAAATAGATGAATGTCATCAGTCCATAATAAATTATGGATAGTATAGAGCTCGCCTCCTCTTTTAAAGCTTAAAATTTTGAATGGGTTTTTGTGAGTACTTGAATAAATCTGCAAGTCATTCAAGGATTTGATCTCCTCGCCATCAATCAATACGATTTCATCTCCTGCCCTTAAGCCCTGTTTGAAAGCTTCACTAAAATGAGAAACTTCGTTGATAAGTGGCTTGATTTGAGGGTACCCATACATATAAATAGAAAAAAATATGAGGATTCCCAAAAAAATATTGATTAACGGTCCTGCTAGAACAATAAGAAAACGTTTGAATAGTGGCTGTCTATTAAATGCTCTATGAAAGTCAGTTTTTTTTATCTTTTCATCTGAATCCGCATGACTTTCATCTAAAAGTTTTACATAACCTCCAAGAGGAATTGAAGATATAACAAATGCGGTATGATCTTTTCCGAAAAAAGAAGTAAAAATAGGTTTGCCAAATCCAATTGAGAATTTTAGTACCTTAACATTACACCACCGAGCCATTTGAAAATGGCCAAACTCATGAATACCGACGACAATACTGATTGTAAGGATAAAAATTAAAAAGGTTATCATGTACTAAGCTTATGACTTTCAATCCAAGAAAGGGCAAGATAACGCGTTTTCTTATCTACAGCCAAAACTGTATCAATAGAAACTAATGGCTCCGATTTTATTGCGTCCATGCAAAATTCAATTAACTCTGCAATTTGACTAAATCCGATCGATTCATTTAAAAAAGCATCTACAGCAACTTCATTAGCAGCATTGAGAACTGTGGGGGCATTATGACCCATATTTAAAGCCTTATAAGCCAATCCAAGGCAAGGGAATTTATTTAAATCAGGCGCTTCAAAGTCGAGTTTTTTAGTTTTTATGAGATCTAGGCCTAAGACTCCTGATTCAATTCTTTCTGGATGACTTAAAGCGTAAGCAATGGGGGTCCTCATATCTGGGTTGCCTAATTGAGCAAGCATACTTCCATCAATATACTCAACAAGCGAATGAATAATACTTTGAGGGTGAATTATTACTTCTATATCTGAAGCTGGGATATCAAATAACCAAAAAGCTTCAATAATTTCCAACCCCTTGTTCATCATGGTTGCTGAATCGATTGTAATCTTTTTGCCCATTACCCAATTAGGATGTCGCAAAGCCTCTTTGGGTGTCACAAGAAGTAGCTCTTCTTTGGAAAAAGTCCTAAATGGTCCGCCAGATGCGGTCAGTAAAATTTTTCTAATACCACTAAACTTGTAATGCATTTTTTTGTTTTGTGGCAAAACTTGCAAAATTGCATTGTGCTCACTATCAATGGGTATCAACGTTGCCCCAGAATGATTTATAGCTTTGACGAATAACTCCCCTGCCATCACGAGCGTTTCTTTATTAGCCAATAAAATCTTTTTACCGCTATTAGCAGCTGCCATCGTAGGCTTAAGACCTGCCGCTCCTACAATTGCTGAAATTACAGTATTTGTATCCTTATGAGAAGCAATCCAATCAAGCGACTCATCTCCTTCTAAAACAATTGTTTTTGAATTTAATGCCACCAGATTTTTCTTCAACTTTTGATTTGCTTCTTGATTTAAAGCAATAGCAAAGTGAGGCTCAAATTGCATACACTGTTGAGAAAGTAGATCAATATTCTCATTTGCTGTCAGTGCAACAACCTTATATTTATCTTTATGAAGTTTTATGACTTGAAGAGCATTACAACCAATACTTCCGGTAGAGCCTAAGATAGCAATATTTTCCAATTAAATTATGACCCCAAAAAAAGCAGGTGACATAAGAATGACAGTTGCAAGAGGTAGACTTGAGCAGAGACTATCAATTCGATCAAGAACACCTCCATGCCCAGGAATTAAATCACCGCTATCTTTAACTTTTGCCATTCGTTTTATGTATGATTCAAATAAGTCACCCTCAATACTTAAAAATAAGATTAAATTAAAAAACAAAATAGACAAATAAGAATTAACAAAGCCGAAGTAAGTCATGGCAATAGAAAATAATGAGACAAGAAAGAGCGCTCCTAAAAAACCTTCCCATGTTTTACCCGGACTGATCGATATTGCTAGTTTTCTTTTTCCAAACTTTTTACCAAAAAAGTAAGCACCAGAGTCTGCAAGCCAGATAGTGGTTAAAACAATAAGGACAGTCCAAGGGCTTAATTGAACTAAAAAATTCAGTGAGATAATCAATGGTATGACTAGAGTCCAGCCAATTAGAGCACTTAAAAAAGAATTTTTTAAATTGATTTTAAAAATTAAAAATAAAGGTGCCATACATAACCAAAAAATTGAAGCTATCCAAAGTATGAGTTTTGATCCCTCTGGATTAAGATGGTTATGAATTAAATAAATTAAAACTAATGAGATTAATAAAAAAATCTTTTTTTCGTAGGATTTAAAATATAAAAGCTTTGTCCATTCATAAAGAGCCAACATCGAGATCATATAAATCAAAAAAGAAAAATATCTTCCTGAAAATAAAAACATAGAAGATAAGAAAACTGTAAGCATCGCTATTGCAGAAAAAATTCGAGATATCAACACTTATAACTGCTCGCTTGTTTTACCATATCTTCGTTCTCTTTTTTGAAATTCAATTAGTGCGGATGTAAGAGCCTTTTCATTAAAATCAGGCCATAGTGTTTTAGTAAAATAAAGTTCAGTATATGAAAATTGCCAGATCAAGAAATTACTAATGCGTTTTTCGCCGCCAGTTCTTATCAAAAGATCAGGATCTGGTGCAAAATTCAAAGAAAGATTTTGAATAAGATTTTTTTGGGTAAATGGTTTTTTAAATTGATTTTTTTTTCGGTATTCATTAACTGCATTCACAATATCCCATCTTCCACCATAATTAATTGCAATACTTAGTGTAAGACCTGTATTTTTTTCAGTGAGATTCTCCAGCTCTTTAATCTTATCAATCAGCTTCTTTGGGAAAGGTTTACGATCACCAATAAGCTTAAAACGAATATTATTTTTAATTAAAGATGAAGATTCTTTTTTAATGGAATCTTGAAATAAAGACATTAAAAAATCAACTTCCTGAGTGGGTCTCAACCAATTTTCTGTACTAAAAGCAAATAATGTAAGAAATGGAATATTTAATTTTTGACATTGGGTAATCACCGTTTTAACAGATTCCAAGCCTCTTCTATGCCCAGAAATACGTGGCATTAAACGTTTTTCTGCCCACCTCCCATTGCCATCCATAATGATAGCAATATGTTGAGGTTTTTCTATTAATTGGTCTGGCGCTTGTAATAATCGAAAAAAATTAAACACTAAATAGCGAGTAATTCAGATTCTTTTAACTGAAGAAACTTATCAATTTCAGCGATAAATTTATCTGTAATTTTTTGAACATCATCTTGCGATCTTCTCTCATCATCCTCACTAATTTCTTTTTCTTTGAGAGATTTTTTTAAGGAATCATTTGCATCGCGTCTAATATTTCGAATTGCCACTTTTGCTGATTCAGCTCCGGTACGCACAACTTTTATAAGATCTTTTCTTCGCTCTTCAGTCAGTATTGGCATTGGAACACGAATAAGATCTCCAGATGTCGTAGGATTCAATCCAAGATCGCTATCGCGAATTGATTTCTCAACTTTAGTAACTATACTTTTTTCATAAGGCTGCACATTAATTGTTTTTGCATCCCCTAAATTAATACCAGCAACCTGATTTATTGGAACCATTGATCCATAATAATCAACAAGGATGTGATCAAGAAGTCCTGTATGTGCTCTACCCGTTCTAATTTTTGCAAGATCAGACTTAAAAGAGTCTAAAGATTTTTGCATTTTTTCATTTACATTTATTTTGATTGCTTCAGTCATTACAGTCCTCTTTAATCAATGAACATTAGGCGTTACCAGCGTACCTTCATTTTGCCCTAATAAGATATTTTTAAGTGCTCCGGATTTAAATATATTAAATACTGCAATAGGTAGTTGTTGGTCTCGACATAAAGTTAGTGCTGTAGCATCCATTACCTTCAAATTTTTTTGAATGGCTTCATCAAAACTTACAACCTCATAACGCTTTGCTTTTGAATTTTTTTTTGGATCTTCTGAATAAATTCCATCTACTTTAGTGGCTTTAATCATAATATCTGCATTCATTTCGACCCCGCGCAAAGCTGCTGCAGTATCGGTTGTAAAGAAAGGATTACCAGTTCCGGCAGCAAAAATAACTACCTTGCCTTCTTCTAAATAACGAATTGCCTTACCTCTGATGTAAGGCTCAGCCACCTGTTCAATATTGAGCGCTGATTGAACGCGAGCTACGATACCAGCATGCTTCATTGCGTCCTGAAGGGCCAAAGCATTCATGACAGTTGCCATCATACCCATATAGTCAGCAGTTGCTCTATCCATACCTGCAGCACCTAAAGCAACTCCTCTAAATATATTCCCACCGCCAATCACAATACCTATTTGAACATTTAAATCGAGCGCCTCTTTGATTTCATGTACAACATTTGAAATGGTATGTTGGTTAATACCAAAGGGATCTTCACCCATAAGGGCTTCACCTGAAATTTTTAACAAAACTCTTTTGTACGCGGATCTTGTCATGATTTTTTGTTAAAGTTTAACGTATTTTTAAATTAGAAGACATAAAAAAAGGATTGTATAAATCATACAATCCTTTGTGCGATCTTCTTACTGAATTAAACCTTTGCTGCTGCTGCGACCTCTGCAGCATAATCCACAACTGCTTTTTCTATACCTTCGCCTACAGAAAAAATAGTAAATGCATTAATTGTCGCATTGTTAGATTTTAACAGTTGCTCAATAGTTACTTTATCGTCTTTCACGAAAGATTGATTTAACAATGTAACTTCTTTAAGGAATTTTTGAACTGTACCTTCTGCAATTTTTTCAAGCATAGCTTCAGGCTTGCCAGCTTCTTTTGCTTTTTCAATCGCAACTCGTTTTTCTACCTCAATCAGTTGAGCATCAATACCTGATACATTAAGCGCTTTAGGTTTATTTGCGGCAATATGCATCGCTAAATCTTTTCCAAGGGCATCGTCACCCCCTTGGAGGTCTAAAAGAACGCCAATTCTTCCGCTATGAACATAGCTGACTATTTGACCAGTTGTTTGATATCGAATAAATCGACGTGGCGTAATATTTTCTCCAATTTTCCCAACAAGCTGCGCTCTCACTTCTTCAGCATTACCTGACGGCATTGTTAAGTTCGTCAAAGCCTCAATATCAGTTGGATTTTTTTCATTAATAGCACTTACAAGATCATGCGCGTATTTTAAAAAGTCTTCATTTTTGGCACAAAAATCTGTTTCCGAGTTCACCTCAAGAAGCGTCCCTGTTTTGCCGTCTTTAGCTACAAAAGCGACAATAATACCCTCCGCTGCTAATCTTCCAGCAGCCTTACTTGCTTTATTGCCAAATCGTACTCTTAAAATTTCTTCTGCACGCGCGCTATCTCCATTAGCTTCTGTCAACGCTTTTTTACAATCCATCATTGGTGCGTCTGTGCGATCGCGAAGGTCTTTGACCATGCTTGCGGTTATTTCTGTCACTTTGATACTCCTTAAATTCTTTATGATTAAACTTATTATTAAAAAAGGGGCATAAAGCCCCTTTTAAACGATTACATAAAAATTATTCAGTAACTGCCTCAGTTACTTCAACAAACTCTTCTTCTTGAGATACCGATTTAGCGAGTTCATTTAATGCTTGGCTTTTGCCTTCCAGCACTGCATCAGCCATGCCTCTTGCATAAAGCCTAATAGCTCTACTTGAGTCATCATTGCCCGGAATAACATATGAAATATCATCAGGTGAGTTATTTGTATCGACTACACCAATAATAGGTATACCAAGTTTATTTGCTTCTACTACAGCACCACTTTCATGTCCTACATCAATAATGAATATTGCGTCAGGAAGTGCTGTCATATCCTTAATGCCACCAATTGAGCGTTGCAATTTCTCATAGTCGCGCTTATAGCCTAAAGCTTCTTTTTTATTAAACTTTTGTAAGCTTCCGTCTTGTAGCATGGCTTCATAATCATTAAGGCGTTTAATTGACTGTCTCACAGTTTTAAAATTCGTAAGCATGCCACCTAACCATCTGTGATTTACATAAGATACACCCGCACGGGATGCTTCTTCTTTGAGAATTTCTCGAGCTTGTCTTTTTGTGCCTACAAAAAGAATACGTCCTTTGTTTGCAGCAAGAGTTCGAATGTACTTCAAAGCCTCTTGAAACATTGGTAATGTTTTTTCTAGGTTAACAATATGAATTTTATTTCTGTCTCCAAAAATGTATGGTGCCATTCTTGGATTCCAGTAACGGGTTTGATGGCCGAAATGGACTCCCGCCTCTAACATTTGACGCATAGTAACTGACATATTTGACTCCGTTGTTATGGGTTAAAAAAACACTACCTAATTACATCTATATTCATAGACACCCTAACGTTAGGTAATGCAAAATTATTTCCTCAAGATCCTTGAAGAAGCGCGCTATAATAGCACAAAAAATAAGCTCAAATGCAATATAAACGTAGCAATCATGACAATACACATCAAAAATCCCCAAGAAATAGAAAAAATGCGTATTGCTGGTAAATTAGCATCAGAAGTCCTTGATTTTATTACACCTTTTGTAAAGTCTGGTATCACCACTGACGAAATCGACAAACTTTGCCATGATTATATGGTTAATGTACAAAATACTATCCCTGCCCCACTTAATTATGCTCCGGACGGACACACACCATATCCCAAGTCAATTTGTACTTCTATTAACCATCAAATCTGTCATGGTGTCCCAGGACCAAAAGCGCTTAAAGAAGGTGATATATTAAATATTGATGTTACCGTTATTAAAGATGGTTTCCATGGCGATACAAGTCGAATGTTTCATGTAGGCGAAACCTCTATTCAAGCAAAACGTTTATGTAAAATGACTTATGAAGCCATGTGGCTTGGTATTCAAATAGTAAAGCCTGGCGCAAAATTAGGTGATATCGGATTTGTCATTCAAGATTTTGCTGAAAAAAATGGGTTTAGTGTGGTACGAGAATTTTGTGGTCATGGAATTGGTAAGCGATTTCATGAAGGACCTCAAGTGCTTCATTATGGAAAAGCTGGCACAGGGCTTACTTTGGAGGCGGGTATGATTTTTACAATTGAACCTATGATCAATGCAGGCAAAAGAGATATTAAACAAATGCCTGATGGTTGGACTATAGTCACTAAAGATCGCAGCCTTTCAGCACAATGGGAACATACAATCTTAGTAACTCATAATGGTTATGAGGTGCTTACAGTTTCTGAAAAAACACCTCCACCGCCTACATTTGTTAATTAAATCTTGATTCAAGAAGAAATACTGAATTTAAAAAAAGAAATTGCTTTAAATGAGTTAAGACTCATTAAAGGATTCTTAAAAAAAAGAGATGGTCAGTCTTATCTTAATAATCACTCGCTGCTTATTGATCAAGTCTTAAAAAAATTATGGAGCGAGCTTGAATTCAAAAATAGCGCTTCCCTGATCGCCTGTGGGGGCTATGGTCGTAAGGAATTATTTCCTTATTCTGACATTGACTTGTTGATATTAATTCCCAAAAATCTTAATAAATCCTTAAGTCAAAAAATTGAAGATTTTATTACCTTGGCATGGGACCTTGGTTTAAGAATTGGTCATAGCGTCAGAAACATGAGCGAGACTAAAAGGGAAATTAAAAAAGACATTACGGTACAAACAAATCTTTTAGAGAGTAGATTTCTTATTGGAGACAAAGACCTTTACAAAGAGTTAAAAAAGATCATTCATACCACGCTCATTCCCATTCACTTTTATAAGGGCAAAATTAAAGAGCAGGATCATAGACATCAAAAATATAATCAATCTGCTTACCAACTAGAGCCAAATATAAAAGAAAGTCCTGGTGGGCTAAGAGATCTCCAAATGATTCAATGGATTGGTAAAAGTCATATCCCAAGATTTAATTTACAAAAATTAAATCAAAATAAATATCTTGATAAACAAAATTTTCAAAAGCTTATAAATACTGAGATCTTTATTAAAAACTTAAGAATTCTTCTTCATATCACTGCAAAACAGAATGAGGATAGATTGCTTTTCGACTATCAAAATCAATTAGGTTTACTGCTTAGCTATAAAAATAGCCCCCATAAAAAAAGAAGTGAATTATTTATGAGGGATGTTTATAAAGCGATCAATTTCGCAACTTATATTAATGAAGTGTTACTTAAAAAGCTTAACCCCAAAAAAATTACCAAGCCAAGGAAAATTGAAAATAGCCAATTTCTTATTGTTATGGATGAGTATTTAGAAATTGATTCAAATTTCAAAAATAAATCTATTACACATCATATATTCGATGTCTTTATAATTTTTCAAAAGCATACATCGCTAAAATCTTTAGGGCCAAATTTGATGATGTTACTTCAAAATTCCTCAAAAGAAATAAATGAAGCATTTCGAAAAAATAAAAAACAACAAGAAAAATTCTTATCAATTCTCAAATCGGACGACAAGGTAAATCGAACGTTGAGGATTATGAATAAATGCAATCTAATCGGTGCATATATTCCTGCATTTGGAAAAATAGTTAGCCAGATGCAGCATGATTTATTCCATATTTATACAGTAGATGAACATATTCTCAACGTTATTCGTAACTTAAGAAGATTCGCAAAGGACGAATTGAAACATGAGTTTCCTGACTGTTACGATTTATTCAAAAATTACGAAAAAAAATATGTCTTGTATCTTGCTGCACTATTTCATGATATTGCAAAAGGTCGTGGTGGCGATCATTCCGAATTAGGAGCAAAAGATGTGGATGAATTTTCAAAGCTCAATCATTTGCCTCCTGAAGATCATGCAATCATCAAATGGCTTGTGAAATCTCATCTTATTATGTCTCATACAGCACAAAAATTAGACCTATCAGATCCTAGAGTCATTGAAGACTTTGCAAAAAAAGTAACAAACAAAGAAAATTTGATTTCACTTTATCTCCTCACAGTTGCAGATATAAGAGCAACAAGCCCTTATGTATGGAATCAATGGAAGGCTATTCTTCTCAAAAATCTATTTAACTATACTTTAAATTATTTAGAGCAAGATAAGTTGTCCCATGAAGATTCAATTACAAAACGAAAAGAAAAAGCAGCATTAATTCTTGATCATTACAATATTAAAAATCATCACTACAAAGCGCTTTGGGAAAATTTTGGAAAAAATTATTTCTACAGATACACAGAAGAAGAAATAGCTTGGCAGACAAGGTTATTATTTTCACATACAGCACCCACAAAACCAATTATTAGAGTTAGACATCGCTCAAATGGGGAAGGCATCGAAGTTCTTATTTATCAAAAAAATTCTCTATATATTTTTAACGAAACTTGTCATTTTTTTGATGAAATTGGATATAACATTGCTGCAGCAAAAATATTCACAACTCATCATAATTATGCATTGAACCTTTTTGATTTGCTTGATGCCAATCCTAAGTCTGTAAGTTACGAGGGACTCTTTAAATTCATTGAAAAAGAATTAACTAGTCGATTTGAAAGTCACAAAGAAAATAAGTCCACAAAACTTTCTGAACGAGGTCGACAAGCGACACACCATTCGTTTGATACGAAAATCTCTATTCTACAAATTGATCAATCACCTGTATATCAATTAGAAGTCATCACAGATGATAGACGTGGTCTTTTAAGCCTCATATCAGATCAGCTATCAAAAGAAGAAATATCTATTAATCACGCAAAAATAAATACACTTGGATCCCGTGCTGAAGATACATTTTTAATTACCTATAAAAATCATTTAAAAATGAGCAAAAAAAAGATCAATGATTTAATTGAAAAATTAAATGCAGCCATAGCTTGAAAGCTTAATCACGTATAATTGAAATATCACATGCGATATCAACACAATGAAAATAGCAATTATTAGAAGAAAATTTACACCTTTTGGCGGTGCAGAAAATTATATTCTAAGATCATCGTTAGCTTTAAGTAGGCTTGGTATAAAATTTTCAATCATTTCTGAGCTATGGAAACTTAATAAAAAATCTTCTAACCATATCTCATGGTTAGAGGCAAAATCACGTGGATTTTTCAGATTTTCTAAATTTTTAAGCTTTCAAAATTCTGTTAAAAAAATTCTTGCTGAGAATCATTTTGATCTTGTGCAATCGCACGAGAGATTAACTGGAGTCGACATATATAGACTAGGGGATGGTATTCATGCAGCTTGGATTGATAGGATGATAAAAACTAGTCCTTGGTACAAAAAGATTTGGCTTAAGATTGATCCATATCACAAAAAAATTATTCATATCGAAAAAGAAATGTCTAAGGACAATAATCTTTTTTATGTCGCAAATAGCGAACTCGTTAAAAAAGAATTGTATGAATACTACAAAGTGCCAATATCGCGTATAAGAGTCATTGAAAATGGTATCGATATAGAATCATTTGATTCTGTTTCAGCTTCAAAAAAAGAAGCCTGCAAGAAAAAATTATCGCTTGATCCAAATTCACCCGTTATTCTTTTTGTGGGTTCAGGGTTTCAAAGAAAAGGTGCTTTTGAACTCGTTGAAGCCATCAAATTACTTCCAAAATTTCAAGCTATCATTATTGGTCAAGATAAGAAAATACAAGAACTAAAAGATCTTACAGGTGACAATAATATTATTATCACTGGACCTCAGGATGATATTCAAAAATACATAGATGCATCCGATATATTTTGTCTGCCTTCTCTTTATGACAGTTTCCCTAATGCAGCTCTTGAGGCTTTATGTTGCGGACTGCCTATTGTGTTAACAAAAGATGTTGGCCTAGCCCCTCACATTAACAAGAATAGTGCTGGTATCATTTGTAAGAAAAATAAACATAGCATTGCCGATGCTTTAATAGTCGCCTGGAAAAAAAGAAAATTACTTTCGAAAAATGCGCTGAAACTAGCTAGAGCTTTTGATATAAAAATTAAAAATAAAGAATGGCTTCATTTATACAAAGAATTAGCAAATAAAAAGAAAATAAAAATTTTACATACTGAATCTTCCTTAGGTTGGGGTGGTCAAGAAATTCGAGTCCTCACAGAAGCAAAAATTTTTTCTAAATATGGACATGAAGTTATCGTTACAGCAGATAAAAATAGCTTAATCGCCAAGCGTGCTCACCTTTACGGAGTGAATTACAAAGGTATTAATCTTCAAAAAAAGAGATTTGCTGATTTGCTATCGTTAAGAAAGCTTATCAAAGAAGTAAACCCAAATGTTATTTCTTGCCACTCAAGCACCGATCATTGGCTTTCGGCTTTAGCTAGATTAACTTTAAATATAAAACCTGCAATTGTTAGAACAAGGCATATCAGCACTCATGTGCATAGAAATGTTTTTTCGAAATGGCTTTATAATTATGGCTGCGAATCGATTATGACAACAAGTGAATCTATAAAAAATGATTTAACTCAAGATAAATTTGTTCGCACCCCTATTACCTCATCACCCACTGGAATTGATACGGATATTTTTATTCCTGGCAATAAAAGACAACAAAGAAAATTACTAAGCCTCCCGCAGAAACATTTTATCTTTGGTATTGCAGCTACATTGAGATCATGGAAAGGACATAGTGATTTAATTCAAGCCTTTAACCTATTAAATAATCCAATGTGTACTTTAATCGTAATAGGTGACGGTCCACAAATGGAAAATTGCAAAAAATTAGCTAAAAATTCTTCATATTCAAAGAATATTAAATTTGTTGGCGACATTCAGAATATCGTGCCCTATTTACAAGCAATAGATTGTTTTGTTTTACCTAGTTTCGCAAATGAAGGCGTTCCTCAAGCATTATTACAGGCCATGTCTGTTGGTCTTCCAATTATTAGCTGTCCAGTCGGAGGTATTCCAGAGACTTTAAAGATCTACAAAAAAGCTATATTAACTGAACCCAAGAACCCAGAACTTCTCTCAAAGGCAATGTTTAAAATTATAAAAACCTCAAATACAAATCAGATAGAAAATATACACAGACCTTTTACTCTAGACACTATGTATAAAACATCTCTAAAAATTTATCATAAAGCTATTAAAAATAGATTGAAAGTGAATTAGATTGAAGTAAATGAAAGAATAGTCTTGCATTTCACTAGTGTTAAAGTCTGGATCAACCACTTCAAAATCCATGCCTTTTTTCGTACATAACAATTATTCAAGATTAATTAATTTTTAGTTTCAGTAAAAGCATCTATTGCCTTATCTAGGTCTTCGAATGAATGAGCAGCTGAAATTTGGGTTCTAATTCTAGCTTTTCCTTGCGGGACAACTGGATAAAAAAATCCAATCGCAAAAATACCTTTTTCTAATAATTTTTTACTCATTGATTGAGCAAGATTAGCATCACCTAACATAATAGGAACAATAGGATGATCTCCATCGCTCACATCAAAACCAGCTTTTTGCATTCCAGCTCTAAAGTAATGAACATTTTTCTCTAATCTATCGCGAAGCGCAGTTGATTTTTTTAGCAACTCAAAAACTTTTAATGAAGCAGTGCAAATATTAGGTGCGAGTGTATTTGAAAATAAGTAAGGTCTAGATCTTTGTCTTAACATATCAATAATTTCTTTACGGCCTGATGTAAAGCCGCCAGTAGCCCCGCCTAACGCCTTGCCAAATGTACTTGTGATGATATCAACGCGATCTATTACATTACAATATTCATGAATACCACGGCCTGCTTTTCCCATGAATCCTGTTGCATGACAATCATCATGATGCACCATGGCATCAAACTCATCTGCAAGATCACAAATCTTATCTAATTGCGCAATCGTACCATCCATAGAAAATACACCATCGGTAGTAATTAGAATACGTCTCGCTTTATTTTTTTTAGCTTCTTCTAATTTTGCGCGTAAATCATTCATGTCATTATTTTTATAACGATAACGTTGTGCTTTACACAAACGAATACCATCAATAATAGACGCATGATTGAGTTCATCTGAGATAACAGCATCATCCGCTGTTAAAATGGTCTCAAATAAACCGCCATTAGCATCGAAACAAGCTGCATAGAGAATCGTATCTTCTGTACATAAAAATTCACTCACTTTTTCTTCGAGCGTTTTATGTAATGTCTGTGTGCCGCATATAAATCGAACAGAGGCAAGACCAAATCCCCAACGATCAAGACCGTCTTTTGAAGCTTGAATCACTTCGGGATTATTAGCCAAACCAAGATAGTTATTCGCACACATATTAATAACTTCTTGATTATCAGAAAGCTTAATCTTACTTTTCTGATCAGAATTAATAATGCGCTCAGTTTTCCATAGTCCTGCTTTTTTAATTTCTTCTAAATCAGACGCAAAACTCTCTTTAGCTTTTTTAAAGCTCATTTAAGATCCTTAATATTAATTTTCCCAATTTAAGATAATTTTGCCAGACTTACCTGATCGCATAATGTCAAAACCTTCTTTAAATTCAGTATAAGGAAACCGATGTGTGATTATTTTTTCTAAAGGCAGTCCACTTTGAACCATCATCGTACCTTTATACCAAGTCTCAAAAATTTCCCGTCCATAGATTCCTTTGATTGTGAGACCTTTAAATACCACCATATCCCAATCTATGCCAGAACCTGCAGGCATGATTGCTAGCATGGCAATATGGCCGCCATTAATCATAAGACTTAACATCCCACTAAAAGCTTTGGGGGAACCTGACATTTCGAGTCCTACATCAAATCCCTCAAAAATACCCACAGACTTCATCATGTCACGACTAATGGATTCTTTTTCAACATTAATTGTAATAACACGCGGAAGAATTTTTTTGATAAAGTCTAAACGATATTGATTTACATCTGTGATCACAATGTTTCTTGCGCCAGCATGGTCTGAAACCATAGCAGCCATCATACCAATCGGGCCTGCTCCTGTGATTAGCACATCTTCGCCCACCATGTTAAAAGAGAGTGCTGTGTGGACTGCATTTCCATAAGGATCAAAAATAGCAAGTAAGTCGGTTGAAATTTCACGACTGGGTTTAAAGATATTCTTAGCCGGAACTGACAAGAGTTCTGCAAAACATCCTGTTCGATTTACACCTACGCCTATAGTATTCGGACATAAGTGTGTTTTGCCACCTAAGCAGTTTCTGCAACGGCCGCATGTTAGATGGCCTTCTCCTGAGACAATATCACCTACTCTTAAGTCCGTTACATTTGAACCGATATCGACTATTTCTCCTGCATATTCATGCCCAGTAATCATAGGAACGGGAATTGTTTTTTGAGCCCATTCATCCCAATTGTAAATATGAATATCTGTGCCGCAAATAGCAGTCTTTTTTATTTTAACTAGTACGTCGTTATTGCCCATTTCAGGTTCTGGCATATCTTCAAGCCATAAACCTTCTTTAGCGTATTTTTTGACTAATGCTTTCATTTGGTAGACCTCACCATTCTTAGGAAAATAAAAGAAGACTTCAATTATATTGAAGATTATTTTTTTTGATACCAGTAGTGGGTACTACAATAAAATAATATTGTTCAATATAATATAACTAGTTAATTTTAAATGGAATTTAGTATTTTATATGGCGGAAGAGGTGAGATTCGAACTCACGGAGGGCTATGAACCCTCGACGGTTTTCAAGACCGCTGCCTTAAACCGCTCAGCCACTCTTCCAGAGCGTGAATTTTAACATATCCTTTAATCATCTTGAAGGTCTGAATCGGGAAATAAAACTTCAGAAAATCCAAAATTACGCAAATTCTCAACCCTCATAGGATAAAGAATACCGTCTAAATGATCGCACTCATGCTGAACGACGCGCGCATGAAAATCAGTAACTGTGCGATCGATTGGATTGTGCTTCAAGTCATAGCCTTGATAACGAAGTTTTTTAAATCTTGGCACTAAGCCTCTCATGCCAGGAACGGAAAGACAACCTTCCCATCCACTTTCCATATCATCATCAAGAAAGGTCAGTTTTGGATTAATTAAAATAGTGTACGGCACTTCCTCTGCGTCTGGATATCGCGGCGTTTTTTTAACACCAAAAATGACAACTCTTAAGCTCACGCCTATTTGAGGTGCTGCTAAGCCTGCGCCATTTAAAGAATGCATAGTATCTTGCATATCTTCAATCAAATTTTTTAATGCTGGGCTTTTGAAATCGTGCACAGGCTCTGAAACTTTTAATAGCCTGGGATCGCCCATTTTCAAGACTTGTCTTATGGCCATTTAATTTTTTAAAATAATTGTCTGAATCAGTCTAATTACATCAGTCATCATATGTTGGCAAACATCATTATCACAAAGCTCATTAATGCTAGAAAATGAAATAGCATCTTTACTTTGACCTCTTCCAGCGGCGTGATTGACCATAGGGCATATGGCTGCATATGCAATATTAAGTTCTTTTGCCAAAGCCGCTTCAGGCATTCCAGTCATACCAACGATATTAGCACCATCTTTTTCAAGGCGATTTATTTCGGCTGCAGTTTCTAATCGAGGTCCCTGCACTGCCGCATAAACACCATCAGTCACTACTGTTTTTAATAAAGTTTGAGCAGAAGTAATAATTTGTTTTCTTAAAGATTCATCATATGGATAAGTAAAATCTATGTGCTTAACTGGCATTTCAGCGCCATCAAAATAAGTATTTTTACGGCCATATGTATAATCAATAATTTGACTGGGAATGCATATAGTGCCTGGTTTAACTGCTTCATCGATTACGCCGACAGTCGCTACGGAGATGATTTTCGTAACGCCCACCGATTGAAGCGCCCAAATGTTCGCACGATAATTAATTTCATGAGGCGGTATTGTATGGCCCGAGCCATGACGAGCTAGAAAAACAATATTTTTATTTGATAATGATCCAAAAATGAGGGGCTGAGAAGGTTCTCCATAAGGTGTTCTAATGAGCTCACGCTTTAATACTTTTAATTCATGTATAGAAGCTAATCCCGTGCCACCAATAATTCCAAACATAAAATTAATCTCGCCTATTAAAGATTGACATTCTATAACATACTACTGTTTATGAGGATTACGCAAAACATAAAGAACCTTTACAAAATCAAGCAAACAAAAAAGCATTATGAAAATTTTACTGTAGGCTCATTAATTCTTGGCATAGAAATGAAAGAGGCTATTACGACCTTGTATGCTTTTGCTCGTACCGGAGACGATATTGCTGATGAAGGAAAAAAATCTAAGAAAGACCGTCTTAAAGAAATAAAATATCTTAAAGATCATCTAAAAAAAATTGAAAAAAATCAAAAAATTAATGACCCATATTTCAAAATATTAAAAAAAATATATATTAAATATAATATAAAAATCAGTAACTTATATAAATTTATTAATGCTTTTAATAAAGATATTAATCATAAACCATACGCTCGATTTAATACCCTAATCAAATATTGTGAGGATGCAGCAAATCCAGCTGGTGAACTTATTTTAAGCCTTGTAAAAAAAGATAATAAAGAAAATATTCGCAAATCTAATGCGATTTGTACGGCTTTAGCGCTTATTAATTTCGCTCAAGGGGCTGTTGAAGATTATAAAAAAGGTCGAATTTATTTTCCAAAAGACGAGATAAAAAAATTTCAACTGAATCTCAAAGATATCGAAAAAAGAAACTTTTCAGCTCAATGGATAAATTATAAAAAATTTTGGGTTAATCGAAATTACCAAATCCTCAAGGAAGGTTTAGGTCTTGGAAAAAAAATAAAAGGTAGGCTTGGCTTTGAAATACAAATGATTGAGCTTGCATCACTTTTATTACTCAAAAGGATGAAAAAAAATGACTGTAATTTATTCACTAATCCACCTAAAATCAAAACATTAGATTGGATATTCATATTCCTCAAAGCTGCAGCTCTAAAACTATCATGACTCCTATTCAATATTGCTACGAGAAGGTTAAAGAAAGTAAATCAAACTTCACGTGGACTTTTTACTTTATAAGTAAAAACAGGCGAGATGCCCTTGTATCGCTTTACGCTTTTTGTAGAGATATTGATGATATTGTTGATAATACTATTGATCTCGAAGTAGCGACAGCAAAAATAAATTGGTGGAAAAATGAAATTAATCGACTATTTCATGAAACACCGCAACATCCAGTGACAAAGTCACTATTAAATTTTATTGGCACCTATGAACTTAATGAGGCCTATTTCATAGAAATGCTAGATGGTATGGAAATGGATTTAAAATTTAATCGCTTCGAAAGTTTTAAACAGCTTCAGCTTTATTGCTATCGAGTTGCAAGCGTAGTAGGCATACTATGTGTCAAAATATTAGGCTTTAAAAATCAAGCAACTTTAAAGTATGCACATGACTTAGGTATTGCGCTTCAACTCACAAATATTATTCGTGATGTTGGAGAAGATGCAAGAAAAAATAGAATTTATATTCCACTCGATGAACTTCATCAATTCAATGTATCTGAAAATGACATTTTAAGATTTCAAGAAAATAAGAATGTATCAAACTTATTGATTTATCAAATTGAGCGTGCAGAAAATTTTTATAAATCTGCTCATGAAAAAATCCCTAAAGAAGATATAAATTCACAGATTCCTGGCTTACTTATGGGAAAAATTTATGAAACATTACTGCTTGAGATTAAAAGAGATCGGCCAGAACAAACACTCAATCGCAAGGTAATCCTTCCGCCTTTTAGGAAGATGCTCGTGATATTTAAATGCTTCTTTAAAAGTAAATTTTATGCTTTAAGCAGTTGAAGTGCTTGGGGGAGATATTCAATACTCAAAACATCAATTCCTGTAATCTTTTGTTTAGCTATATTTGCTCTTGGAATGATAGCTCTAGTAAATCCTAATTTTGCAGCCTCTTTGATACGCTCTTGACCTCTTTGAATCGGTCTTACCTCCCCTGCTAAACCGACTTCACCAAAAATAATTGTTTTTTGATTGATAGGTTGATTTTTAAAGGAGGAAACAATCGCACATAAAATAGCAAGATCCACCCCTGGCTCAGTGATCTTTACACCACCTACCGCATTTACAAAAACATCTTGATCAAAACATGCAATACCGCCATGTCTATGTAATACAGCAAGAAGCATCGAAAGTCGATTCTGCTCCAAACCAACACCTAAGCGTTTTGGTGATGCTCCATGTGCATTATCAACAAGCGCTTGAATCTCGATTAGAAGCGGTCTCGTTCCTTCCTGAGTGACTGTAATACATGATCCAGAGACTTCCTCGTGATGATGTGACAAAAATAATGCGGAAGGATTTGTCACTTCTCGCAAACCTTTTTCAGTCATAGCAAATACACCAAGCTCATTAACAGCACCAAAGCGATTTTTAAAAGCACGTACCATTCTAAAGCTCGAGTTTTGATCGCCTTCAAAATAAAGTACAGTATCTACTATGTGTTCTAGTACGCGAGGACCTGCTAGCGAGCCCTCTTTTGTCACGTGACCAACTAAAACCATGCTCACTTCTAACTGTTTTGCAATGCGTGTCAACTGTGCTGAACACTCTCTGACTTGTGTCACTGAACCAGGTGCTGATTGCAACTCTTCCGAATAAATTGTTTGAATAGAATCAATAACAACAAGATCGGGTTTATATTTATCAATCGATTGAATAATTTTTTCTAAATTTATTTCAGAAAGAATGAAAATATCTGAAACTTCTAGTTCTAAACGTCTAGCCCGCATAGCGATCTGCTGAGGTGACTCCTCGCCACTTACGTAAATAACCTTGCATGGCATCTGACTTTGATCATTAGTCATGTGTGAGAGTGATTGAATAAGTAGTGTCGATTTTCCAATACCAGGATCACCGCCAATTAAAACGACACCACCAGGAACAAAACCTCCACCTAGGACTCGATCAAATTCACTTATACAAGTCGTTCTCTTATAAACAGCCGACATTTTAACTTCGTTTAGTTTTTTTAATTCTGAGGTTTGTGTAAGAGACGCATATCGACTTGGTATAGACGCTTCAATAATACTTTCTACCATGGTATTCCATGTCATACAATGTGGGCACTGCCCCTGCCATTTAGTCGATTGACCTCCGCATTCAGTACAAACATATGCAATCTTATTTTTAGCCATATATTGTTTCCATAGGCACTCTTATGGATGCGGAAATAGCACAAAGTAATTCATAGCCTACTGTTCCAGATTTTTCAGCAACTTCATCGACAAGAATATGCTCACCCCATAATTCAACTTCACTTGAAATGGATGCATTAGGAATATTTGTAATATCTATATGAAGCATATCCATAGATACTCTTCCAACTATATATGTTTTTTTTCCTTCAACAAAAACTGGTGTTCCAGTTGGGGCATGTCTAGGATAACCATCTGCATAGCCACATGCAACCACTGCGATACGCATATCATTTTTAGCTATAAAACTACCACCATATCCAATTGAATCATTTTTAGATAAATTTTGTATTGCAATAATTTTACTTTTCAATTGCATAACAGGTTTAAGATTAAATGAGCTAGATTTTTCTCCTACAATTGGTGATGCGCCATAGAGCATAATCCCGGGTCGTACCCAATCAAGATGCGTTTTTTTAAAATTAAGAATAGATGCCGAATTTGCAACCGAGCGAGAGAAATTAAAATGATTAGCAATATCATTAAAAATATTAAATTGCCAATCAACACCCCTGGGCTCATCTGCGGTTGCAAAATGAGTCATAAGTGTGATCGATTTAATATAAGATTTATTTTGCAAAGATTTAAGAATATTTTTTACATCTTTAGGATCAAAACCTAAGCGATTCATTCCAGTATTAATCTTGAAGTGAATATCGATAGGATGATTGATCTTTGAGTGTTCAATCATCTGTAATTGAGGAATATTGTGCACTACAAGGTTGATACGCATTTTTGCTGCAATAGGAATTTCATATGCTTCGAAAGCGCCTTCTAATAATAAAATGGTTTGCTCAAAACCGTGCTCTCTTAAATCAATTGCTTCGTTTAAACTAAGTACAGCAAAACCATCGCTTTCCCTTAGTCCGTGAGCAACATTTATAAGGCCATGTCCATAACCATTAGCCTTAACAACTGACATGATTTTAGATTTAGGTGTTAATTGCTTAACAATAGCAAGATTATGTCGAAGCGAAGCTTGATTAATGAATGCCTTAAGAGGACGCATCTATATTATTCGTCGTAGGATTGGAAGCTTGGATTTGCAAAATTTTCGAAGCGAGTATATTCACCTAAGAATGTGAGTCTAACTCGACCAATAGGGCCATTTCTTTGTTTTGCAATAATGATTTCTGCAACACCTTTATCTGGCGTATCAGGGTTATAAACTTCGTCTCGATAAATGAAAAGTATTAAATCAGCGTCTTGTTCAATCGCACCTGATTCTCTCAAATCAGACATTACGGGGCGCTTATCAGTTCTCTGTTCAACGCTTCGATTGAGTTGCGATAAAGCAACAACTGGAACATCAAGCTCTTTTGCAAGAGCTTTAAGTGATCGTGACATTTCAGAAATTTCCGTCGCACGGTTTTCACTTTGTCGCCCACCTGGAGGTGACATTAATTGAAGGTAATCGATGACTATCAGACCTAATTTTCCGCACTGTCTAGAGAGTCTTCTGGCGCGCGCTCTTATATCAAAAGAATTTAAACTAGCACCTTCGTCAATATGGATAGGTGCCTCATTAAGCTTTCCAAGTGCATGAGTTAATCGTTCCCAGTCATCATCTTCAAGACGCCCTGTTCTCATCTTGTGCTGATCTAAACGTCCGACTGAACCTAATAGACGCATAGTTAATTGAGTAGAAGCCATTTCCATTGAAAATACTGCGACAGGAAGCCCTGTATCCAACGCAACATTTTCTGCCATATTAAGAGCTAATGAAGTTTTGCCCATGGAAGGACGACCAGCAACAATGACAAGGTCACCTGGTTGCAATCCTGAGGTCATCGCATCTAAATCTGAGAATCCTGTAGGTACACCAGTAACGTCATTCACCCCCGCAGTAAATAAATCATCAATCCTTTGGGCTACCTGAGGCAAAAGCTCTTTAATATCCTTAAAGCCCGATTGATCATGCTTTTCTTTTTCAGCAATTTTAAAAATCTTAGCTTCAGCTTCATCTAAAAGTTGCTGAGCATCTCGCCCTTGAGGCGCAAAAGCACTATCTGCAATATCAGAACCCACCTCAACCAAATGTCTCATTATTGAACGTTCGCGGACAATCTCTGCATATCGACGAATATTCGCAGAAGTTGGCGTATTTTGTGCTAAAGAACCTAGATAACTTATACCACCAGCCGTTACTAACTCAGCATTCTTCTCTAAGGATTCAGCAACAGTCACAATATCCGCTGGGCTATTTTGCTCAACAAGCTTAATAATATGCTGATAAATTAAACGATGATCTTGACGATAAAAATCACTGGGCGACACAAGGTCCGCAATTTTATCAAGGGCTTCATTTTCAATGAGCAAACCACCCAATAAGGACTGTTCTGCTTCAATCGAATGAGGGGGTAATTTAAGGGTGTTGAGGATATCGTCAGCCATGGATTAATTATAACGGAATAAAAAAAGGCTGCTCTAGGCAGCCTTTAAAAAAATAGATTGCTTTTTATTAAGCAGGTTCACCAATCACGTCGATTGTAATATCGACTGTCACATCATGATGCAAAGCAATGGTGACTTGATGTTGACCTACAGTTTTGAGTGGGCCATTTGGCATACGAATCTCAGCTTTAACCACCTTGATATTTTTTGCCATCAAACCTTCAGCAATATCTGTGTTTGTCACAGAGCCAAAAAGTTTTCCGTCAACACCAGCTTTTTGCGTCACAGAAAGAATAAAACCAGCAAGGGCTTTAGCTCTATCTTTGGCAGCATCAAGGAGCGCTGCTTGTTGTTTTTCAAGTTCAGCACGTCTTGCTTCAAATTCTGCTTTGTTTGAATCCGTTGCGCGTTTAGCTTTGCCTTGTGGAATTAAAAAATTTCTACCAAATCCATCTTTAACTTTAACAATGTCACCAAGGTTTCCTAAATTAGCAACTTTCTCTAATAAAATAACTTGCATCTTAATAATCTCCTTAGTGCTTGTCAGTGTAGGGTAAAAGCGCTAAAAAACGAGCGCGCTTCACCGCAATATTGAGTTGTCGTTGATAAATGGCTTTAGTGCCTGTGACACGAGCTGGAATCAGCTTTCCATTTTCAGTAATAAAGTCTTTTAATAAATCGACATCTTTGTAATCTACTTCTTTAATACCTTCAGCACTAAATCTGCAGTAACGTCTTCTTTTGTACATTTCTCTAGCCATCTTAAACTCCTATAGATATTCTATAAAATTAATATGAAAAATGAGCTGATTACTTTTTGCGCTCTTATTTCCAATAAACCCTTTTGTTTTAATTCTGTCGCCAATTTTCACTGGTATCAAAGCATTGCTACCCATGATTTTTGCGCTTAACTCACAATTAATTGAACGTTTTAAATTCGCTTCAATCTGCTCTGAGTTATGTTTTAAAGTAAGGTTGAGTGCTGGTATTCCTGCGGGTGTATATCGAATTTGATCCACGTGGGACACTTCCCCAGAAATTTCTAAGCAGTTCAATCTAAATTAAGCTTCAATAACCTCAGGTGCAGCACGCTCATCTTTATCAAGCACTGATTTTGATTTTTCTTCTTTCATCATAATAGATGGTGAAGTCACGGCTGTTTTTGTACCCATAATCAAATGACGTAAAACAGCATCATTGAATTTGAATGCATGCTCTAACTCTGCAAGCGTTTCAAGGTCACATTCAATATTCATAAGCACATAATGAGCTTTGTGAATTTTTTCAATCATGTAGGCAAGCTGTTTGCGGCCCCAGTCTTCGAGGCGGTGGAGTTTTCCACCTTTGGATGTTACTAGAGATCTGTAGCGTTCAATCATGCCAGGCACTTGTTCGCTTTGATCAGGATGTACGATGAATACAACTTCATAATGTCGCATATAAATCCCCTTATGGTTAATAGCTTTCAGTGATGCGGTTCACTGTAAAGCAAGGTAGAAAGACTACACATTATAGGTGTTTTTTGAATTAAATCAATGATTTTTAGAGATCAATTCGATCCTTAAGCCCTGCGCCATAAAGTCTTTCTTTTAGGAATTTTGCTTCATCTCGAAGTTGAGCCGCTTTTTCAAATTCTAAATTACGAGCTGCTGTTTGCATTGATTTTTCGAGTTTTTGGATTTCCTTGGCCATCTGTTTTTCGTTTAAGTGATCATAGCGAGCCTCTTCTTTCTTAAGTGCACGGTTAAAATCAACTTCTTCTTTATCAAAAGTACCTTCAATAATATCTTTAATCTTTTTAGTAACGCCTATGGGTGTAATATGATTTTCTATATTAAATGTAATTTGCTTGGTGCGCCTCCGACTTGTTTCATCCATAGCTATCTTCATACTTTGCGTAATTTTATTCGCATAGAAAATAACTTGTCCATTTAAATTACGAGCTGCCCTTCCCGCGGTTTGAATGAGAGAGCGTTCAGATCTTAAAAAGCCCTCTTTATCAGCATCTAGGACAGCTACAAGAGAAACTTCTGGAATATCGAGACCTTCTCTTAATAAATTAATGCCCACGACTACGTCGAATTTACCTAATCTTAAATCACGAATAATTTCAACGCGTTCTACCGTATCTATATCTGAGTGAAGATAGCGCACTTTAATTTGATGTTCAGATAAATAGTCAGTCAAATCCTCAGCCATACGTTTAGTAAGGGTTGTTGCTAACACTCTTTCATTTTTTTTAACGCGAAGATTAATTTCACTTAATAAATCATCAACCTGTGTATCTGCTGGTTTGACAATAATTTCAGGATCAACCAATCCTGTAGGTCTAGCTACTTGCTCTACAATTTGCTGTGTATGAAGGGCTTCATATTCAGCAGGTGTTGCTGAAACAAAAATACATTGACGCATTGTTTTTTCAAACTCTTCAAATTTTAAAGGTCGATTATCAAGCGCTGATGGAAGTCTAAATCCATATTCAACTAAATTTTCTTTTCGAGCACGATCGCCTTTATACATCCCACCAATTTGAGGAACGGTCACATGGCTTTCATCAATAATCATAAGCGCATCTTTAGGCAGATATTCAATTAAGGTAGGGGGTGGATCACCTGGGTTCCTGCCTGACAAATGTCTCGAATAATTTTCAATGCCCTTACAAAAACCTATTTCATTTAACATCTCAATATCAAAACGAGTGCGTTGTTCAATTCTTTGAGCTTCAACTAATTTATTGGCTTTTACAAAATAATCTGAGCGCTCTCTTAGTTCGTTTTTAATTTTTTCAATTGCCCTCACAGTGGTTTCTCTTGGCGTTACGTAATGACTCGAAGGATAAACTGTAAAGTGATTCACTTTGTTATACATCTGCCCTGTGAGTGGATCAAAAAGCGTAATCGACTCTATGAGATCATCAAATAATGTGACTCTAATTGCAGTCTCTGAATTTTCAGCTGGGAAAATATCAATTGTATCTCCTCTTACTCTGAAAGCACCTCGTGAGAAATCAAAATCATTACGCTCATATTGCATAGAAACTAAGCGTAAAATAATATTACGTTGTAATAGCTTTTCACCTTTAATGAGATGCATAACCATACCCTGATAATCGACAGGGTCACCGATACCGTAAATCGCAGATACTGTGGCTACAATAATGCTGTCATCACGCTCAAGAAGAGCCTTGGTTGCAGATAAGCGCATTTGTTCAATATGCTCGTTAATACTTGAATCTTTCTCAATAAAAAGATCTCGAGCGGGAACATAAGCTTCAGGTTGATAGTAATCGTAGTAAGACACAAAATATTCCACAGCATTTTGGGGGAAAAATTCTCTGAATTCTGAATAAAGTTGCGCGGCTAGTGTTTTGTTAGGCGCCATTACAATTGCAGGCTTTCCTGTTCTCGCGATTACATTTGCTATGGTGTATGTTTTTCCTGAACCAGTTACACCTAAGAGTGTTTGGAACTTTTTGCCATCAAAAATCCCTTGTGTTAAAAGATCAATAGCTTGTGGTTGATCTCCAGCAGGGGAAAATGGTTGGAATAACTGATAAGGGCTGTTAGGAAATGTAAGTAACAAGATAGTGATATTCTACTTAAATAAACTATTAGAAAATTAAATATGTTGCAAAACTAACGAGAACTTTTAGTATTGCATACAGTCCAGTGAAAATTATACTTTTTATAAGCGACTTCCTATGAAACCATTCTTTAAATTTTTTGCATTTATTTCAATTGGGTTTTCATTTTTTTCAACGAATGTATTTGCTTTAAATAATGAGCAGTTAATGAGCTCATTTTTAAACGTTGTCATGATAAGAGGATACAACGAAACCGGCGGTCTTGCTTATGGCTCAGGAGTTGTTGTAGGAGACAATCAAGTCATCACGAATTGTCATGTATTAAGAAAAACAAAGCAACCATGGGTTTCTCAGGGCGAAGAAACTTACTCAGTGACGGCAGTTAAAGCAGATCGTTGGCATGATTTATGTTTAGTTAGTACATTCGGGATGCCACACAAATCTGTTCCTATAGGTAAAAGTACCGACCTTAAAAAAGGTCAAGAAGTGATCGCAATAGGTCATTCAAATGGCGTACCTGCCCCATTAACAAGTGCGGGTTTTGTGAAATCTACTTATGATCTTGATCAAGGCAAGGTGATCTTGAGTTCGGCAAAATTTACGATGGGCGCATCAGGAAGCGGCTTATTTGATACTGAAGGTCGGCTTGTAGGTATAAATACTTTCAAAACTTCTGGAAAAAATTCTTTTTATTATGCTCTTCCGGTTGAATGGCTCAATTCACTTAAAAATAAACCTACTGAAACTAATTTCCCAATCACTGGCACAGCTTTATGGGAGGAAGAGGAAAATAAAAAACCAATCTTTCTTCAAGTTGCGATTCCAACCATTAAAGAAGATTGGAAAAAGTTACTCGAAATAGCTAGTGAATGGACAAAGAAAGAAGCGAATAATGCTGAGGCTTGGTTTGAACTTGGCTTCGCTTATGAAAATCTTAATAATTTGAATGCTGCTGAAAAAGCATATCGACAATCTACCAAATTAGATAATCAAAATACTGATGCACTTTTGCGTTTAGGCTTTATTGCTAAAGGTAAAGGAGACAAAATCGAAATTAAAAATATTCAAGAACAAATTTCTAAAATTAATCCTGAACTTCTCGAAGACTATTTTAAACTAGTTGGCTGCATTAAGACCTGCGATTAGATTAAAAGTCTATTTCAACTGCAGTTCTTTTTGCGTAAAATAGGGGCAATCATTAATAAACCCTGGATCTAAATTGTCAGACATCAAACTATCCGACTGTGTCGGCCGAATAAAAGAATCTCCTACCCTCGCTATTACTGCAAAAGCAGCTCGCTATAAATCAGAAGGTAAAGATATTATTGGTCTTGCTGCTGGTGAACCAGATTTTGATACGCCTCAACACATTAAAGATGCTGCAAAAAAAGCGATCGATAATGGATTTACTAAATATACGCCTGTGTCTGGTATTCCATCTTTAAAAAAAGCGATTATTGAAAAATTTAAACGTGATAATAATCTTGAATACAACGCTAATGAAATTATTGTTAGTGTTGGTGGTAAACAATGTATTTTTAATTTCTGTCTTGCTGTTTTAAACGCAGGAGATGAAGTTATTATTCCAGCACCTTATTGGGTATCTTATGCAGATATTGCCTTAGTCTCAAATGCTAAACCAGTGATCGTTGAATGTGGAATTGAGCAAAAATTCAAAATGACAGCCAAACAACTTGAAAAGGCAATCACTCCAAAAACAAAACTACTCATGTTAAATTCGCCTTCAAATCCAACTGGCGCTGTATATTCAAAAGAAGAATTAGATTCTCTCGCAAAAATACTTACAAAACATCCTAATATTTTAATTGGGACAGATGATATGTATGAGCATGTCAAATTAATGGATATACCTTTTTATAATATTTTAAATGTTGAGCCCTCATTAAAAGATCGTTGTGTCGTTATGAACGGCGTTTCAAAGGCTTATTCCATGACAGGCTGGCGAATCGGTTTTGCAGCAGGCCCATGTGACATTATTAAAGCTATGGAAATACTCCAATCACAATCAACATCTAACCCAACATCAATATCACAAGTAGCTGCAGAAGCAGCACTTTCGGGAGAGCAAGCATGTATGCAACCTATGATTAAAGCCTTTAGAGAAAGACATGATTACGTTATCAAGAGTTTTAATGAAATCCCAGGACTTTCGTGTATTGAAGCACAAGGAGCTTTCTACGCTTTTCCTGATGCAAGAAAGGCAATCGAACGTTTATATGATCAAAAAATTCTAAAAGAAAAGACTGATCTTGCTTTGGCTGATTATCTCCTAGAAAAAGAAGGTGTGGCCATAGTGCCAGGCTCTGTATTTGGATCAGATGGTTATTTCAGAATTTCATTTGCAACTTCTATGGACAATTTAGTAGAGGCAATGAAACGCATCAAACGCGCCCTCACTGTTTAAATAAGGCTTCAATTCAAGTATAATTTAGTGTTTGATATGTTGACCTTGGAGTAATAACTGCTTTATGATCTCGTTCTCAATTCCTCGATAGCTCAGTCGGTAGAGCAACGGACTGTTAATCCGTGTGTCCCTGGTTCGAGCCCAGGTCGAGGAGCCAAATTAAAAAAAAGCCCATTATTATGGGCTTTTTTATTTAAGGTAGATAAGCTTGATATAACGATAGTAAGTGCCCTCTGCCATAGAAATAGCAAGCATCAAGCCTTCACGACCATCCAGGAAACCCAGCCTTAAAAAATAAGTTCTAATAAAAGCCCAAATTGCATGAAAAATTGCTTTTTTAAGACTCCCCCTCTTGCCTCTATTTTTAAAATCCTTAGCACCCAAACTTGAATAGATATTAATCTTTTTTAAAACCGTTTCAAAATCTCTATATGAATAATGAATAAGAGATTCGGTTAAATGTCCGATCTCGCATTTTGTTATAAGATGTTCATGAACGTGATGTTCTGAAAATCTAGCGCTACCTTTTTTAAAAAGTCTTTTTGTTCTATCAGGGTGCCAGCCAGAATGCTTTATAAACCTAGAAACAAACAGAGAACGACGAGGAACGTCATAAACATTTAAATTGGAATGATTTATTGTTTTTAAAATTTCTCGCTTAAGATTTGGTGTAATTCGCTCATCTGCATCTAAAGAAAATATCCATTCGTACTTAGCTAATTGAATAGCTAAATTTTTGTGTTGGCCATAACCCTTCCAGGGCTTATTGAAAACTTTAGCGCCTAATTTCTTTGCTATAGAATTGGTATTGTCAGAACTCCCTGAATCCAAAACAACAACCTCGTCAGCAAAATTAGCGCTCTTAATACAATCCGCTATATTTTCAGATTCATTCTTTGCAATGATAATGACAGAGAGTCTAGACATTAATTTAGTGACTAATAGTTAATTTAAAGGTAGATTACTTCTGTCGATTATAACAAGTAATAAAATCAAAAAAATAAATTTAAAGGATTGTGATCAATAGATGGTGACTATAAAAAAAGATGTTGTTTGCATAGGTGGCGGTATTATGAGTGTCACATTAGCAAAATTAATTCATGAGCTAGATCCCAACATAAACATTACGATTTATGAAAAACTTTCTTCTTGTGCGTTAGAGAGCACTCAATCCATAAATAATGCTGGGACAGGCCATGCTGGCTTCTGTGAGCTTAACTACACTCCTTTAAATAAGCATAATGAAATCAATATCGATAGAGCATTAAAAATCAATAGAGAATTTGAGATATCTCTTCAATTTTGGAGCTTTTTAACAAGAAAATATAAAGCTTTTAAACCAAAATCATTTATTACCCAAGTTCCTCACATTAGTTTTGTTAAAGGCGAAAAAAATATCTCTTTTTTAAAGAAAAGATACGAGGCACTAAGCAAAACACTATCATTTAAAGGAATGGAATTTTCTCGCGATAAAGAAACTATTAAAAAATGGGCACCTCTTATTGGCGTGGAAACAAAAGATGGAGTTGCCATGACGAAATATGGATATGGTAGCGACGTAAACTTTGAATCATTAAGTCATGAAATGTTAAAAGTTTTATCTAAGAGTAAAAAATTTTCTGTCCATACTCATCATGAGATTAAATCTATATCTCAAAAAAAAGATCAAACTTGGGATATAAAAATATATAATATAAAAAAAGATGAAATATTTTTAGTGAATGCGAAATTTATTTTTATTGGTACTGGCGGCTCGACAATTCATCTTCTTCAAAAAAGTAATATTAAAAATCAAATAGGTTATGCAGGATTTCCTGTGAATGGCGAATGGTTAATATGCAAAAATCTATCCCTTACAAAAAAGCACTTTTCTAAAATATATGGCTTGGCCGGTCCAAAAGCACCGCCTATGTCAGCACCACATCTAGACTTAAGAATTATCAATGGTAGAAAACAGCTTATGTTTGGTCCATTCGCAAGCTTTACATTTAAATTTTTAAAAACGGGTTCTTATTTAGATTTAATTAAATCTATCAAAGTGCGGAATATTATTCCCATGCTTCATGTATTTGTATCTAACTTAAATCTACTTAGCTATTTAATAAAACAATCAAGTAATTCTTATAAAAACAAAATGAATACGCTCAGAGAATTCTATCCATTAGCAAATGAAAAAGATTGGAAATTAGAAACTGCAGGCAAGAGAGTTCAGATTATCAAGCCCAATAAGAAAATAGGCGGGAAACTAGAATTTGGTACAGAAATTGTTTGGTCAGATGATCACTCTCTCGCTGCTTTATTAGGAGCATCTCCTGGAGCTTCAACCTCAGTTTATTCAATGCTAAATGTAATTGAAAGAAGTTTAAAGGGAAGAATCGGATCTAAAGTTTGGAAGAATAAAATTGAAAAAATGGCGCCATCTTACAATCAAGATTTAAGTAAAAAGCCGTCTTTATTTACAAAAACTCGACTATCCACTTATAAAACACTTGGCTTTAAGATTTAGAGCGCTGGCGTCTAATTTCTGACAGCACAATACCACTAGCAACGCTCACATTTAAACTTTCAACAGCACCTAACATTGGTATTTTTATTAAGAAATCACATACTTCTCGGGTCAACCTTCTAAGACCACTTCCCTCAGAACCTAATACCACGGCAACGGGCCCTTTAAAACTTACTTCGTAAAGAGACTCTTCAACGTCTTCCGCTGTACCAACAACAATAACACCCGCTTCTTTGAGCTGACGAATCGTTCTTGCTAAATTCGTAACAACAATAAAAGGGATCGATTCCGCAGCGCCTGAAGCAACTTTACGCACGGTAGCATTTAATCCTACTGCTCTATCTTTAGGTGCAATCACGGCATGAACTCCCATGCCATCTGCAACACGTAAACAGGCGCCCAAATTATGCGGATCTTCTACGCCATCTAATATAAGAAAAAATGCTGGTTCTTTTAAGTCACTTTCTAAAATATCTTCTACTGTTTTATAGGGAATCACTAAAGGAATAATTTTTGCAATTACACCCTGATGTTTAGATTGCGATGCAATACCATCTAATCTTGCGCGATCTACCATCAAGATCCGAATTTTATTCTCTTTTGCTAACTCGACAATTTCTTTAGCTCTGGGGTCATTTCGATCACTATCCAAATAAATTTCTTGAATGCTTCTTGAAGATTGTCTTAATTGACTAATGATTGGATGAAATCCAAAAATGATTAGACTTTGTGACATATTATTTAGCTCTTATTTTCTTTTTACTTTTAGATGGTCGACTTGGCTTCGAAGCACCTCTATGTTTTGTGGTGTTAGATTTCTTCTTATGCGTCACTTTTTCTTTAAAGAAGTTTTTTGGTTTTCTATCTTTTAATGGTGTCTTTTGAACTTCTTGGTGGCTCTCGAGACTAAAATCAATTTTACTAAGCTCTAAATCCACACGAACTAATTTTACTTTTAGCCGATCGCCAAGACGATAGATCACGTGAGATCTCTCTCCGACCATGGCATGTTTTGCTTTGTCATAAGTAAAGTAATCATTCCCTAATTCAGTCACATGCAATAAACCTTCAATATAAATGTCATCAATTGCTACAAATAAACCAAAATTTGTTACGCCTGCAACAGTGCCTTCGTATATTTCACCAATTTTATCTTGCATGTAATAACATTTAAGCCATGAAGATACATCGCGTGTTGCATCATCAGCTCTTCTTTCTGTCATAGAGCAATGTTGGCCAAGAAGATGCCAGTTTGATGAAGGCATTTTCTTTTTTTCTAATGTGGCTTTAATAGCACGATGAATTAAAAGATCAGGATATCGACGTATTGGGGAAGTGAAATGTGCATAAGCTTTATAAGCTAATCCAAAATGGCCAATATTGTCAGGACTATAAACAGCTTGCTGCATGGACCTTAGGAGAACTGTTTGTAATAAATGCCCATCCGGGCGCCCTTTAATTTTTTCAATTAAATTTGCGTAATCTTTAATGCTTGGTTTATCACCCCCACCTAACATAAAGCCAAATTCTGCTAAAAATATCTGTAAGTTTTCTAAACGCTCTTCAGTAGGTCCTTCATGGATTCTATAAAGCGCTGGATGCTCATGTTCAATTAAATAATTAGCTGCGCATACATTGGCTGCCAACATACATTCTTCAATAAGTCGATGCGCTTCATTTCGAATCATAGGCTCAATACGATCGATTTTTCCTTGGTCATTAAAAATCATAATGGTTTCAGATGAGTCAAATTCAATTGCACCACGCGCATGCCTTTGTTTGGTGAGTATTTTATATACCGATTCAAGGTTTTTAATATGTGGAATAATAGCTTTATACTTTTCTATTAATTCTGGTGATGTCTCTTTTAATAAAGCACTCACGTCTGTATAAGTCATTCGTGCTTTTGATTCCATCACAGATGGATAAAATTTATAAGATGTTACTTTTCCATGCTGATCAATCAACATGTCACAAATCATACATAATCGATCTACATGAGGATTTAGAGAACAAAGGCCGTTTGAAAGAGCCTCTGGCAACATCGGAATAACTCTTCTAGGAAAATAGACTGAATTGCCTCTTTCAAAAGCTTCTTTATCTAGAACGTTATTGGGTTGAACGTAATAACTCACATCAGCAATAGCAACTACTAGACGCCAATTTTTACCTACACTTTCGGCATAAACTGCATCATCAAAATCTCTTGCTGTTTCGCCGTCTATAGTGATGAGTGGTAAATCGCGCAAATCAATTCTTCCTTTAAAGTCTTTCTCAGAAACTTTTTTGGAGAAAGATTCGGCAATACGAATTGTTTCTTCTGAGAAATTGTAAGGAAGTTGGTGTTTTCGTAAAGCAATCTCGATTTCCATGCCGCTATCTGCATAATTACCAAGAATTTGAATGACTTTTCCCATTGGTCGTGACTTAAAGGTGGGTTGAGCGGTAATTTCAATGACGACGATTTGACCAGGTTTTGCCCCCATATCAAGGTGATATGGAATCAGAAAGTCTTGATTAATTCTTTTATCTTCTGCAGCTACAATAGTAACGCCTTGACCTTGAACCACTCTTCCCACCAAAGTCTCATTTTTTCTCTCTAAAATCTCAATCACTTTACCTTCGGGTCGGCCCTTTCTATCTTGGCCGATGGTCTGCACCATGACGCGATCATTATGAAGCACTTGCATCATTTCTCTTGAAGACAAGAAAATATCATCGCCTCCTTGATCTGGGATAAGAAATCCAAATCCATCTGGATGCCCGTGAATTCGACCTGGGATAAGGTTTAATTTTTCAGAAATACAAAAATCATCCTTACGATTTCGCAAAATCTGACCTTGCCTTTCCATGGCTCGAATACGTTTACTAAACGCTTCGGATTCATCATCAGCAATTTCAAGCAATTCATTAAGTTTTGAAATAGAAAGAGGCACCCCTTGATCAGCCATCACCTTTAAAATGAGCTCGCGACTTGGCAATGGTTTTTCATAAAACATGACCTCACGTTCTTTTTGAGGGTCTTGTTGTCGAATGGATTTATTTTTTTTGCTCATATGTGTGTCATTGTGACATTAAATTAAGGAAACCTAAGAGGCTTTTACTTTAAAGCATATAAATGCGGAAGATTTCGACCTAGGCCCTTACAATCCAATCCGTATCCAAAGACAAATTGATCTGGTACTCTAAGACCAATAAAATTAGGTGAATAAGATTTTTCTTTCGTGATCTCTTTATCAAAAAGAACTGCAGTATAAATTTCTTTTGGATTCATTATGCGACAAGTCGATACAATTTCATTGAGTGTAATTCCCTCATCTAAAATGTCATCAAGGATCAAAACAGTTTTTCCCTCAATGTCTTTTGAGGGCTTAACAAGCCAATGAATCGAACCGCCTGTGATCGAATTATTGTATCGTGTAGCATGAATGTAACTGTATTGAATATTTTTTTCTAACTGAGGCAAAAGCTGTCCTGCAAAAATTAGTGCGCCATTCATGACACATAATACGTAAATCTCACTTGCATCAATAGTTTGATTAACTTGACTTGCAATATCTTGAATTGCATTTTTGATTTCAATTTCTGAATACAGCACAGAAGATTTACTAATCAATGTTTGAATAGTATCCATTAATTAATAAAGAGAATCATGATATTGATTTTAGAAATTCAATAAATTCTTTTCCGATTTCTGGATGTTTTTTTGAAAATTCAATACTGGCTTTCATAAAGCCTAATTTATCGCCACAATCATATCGCTTACCTTCAAATTGATATGCGAAAATTGATTGGTGACCAAGCAACATTTGAATAGCGTCAGTGAGCTGAATCTCACCGCCCTTACCTGGTTTAATTTTTTCTAAACAATCAAAAATTTCTGGATTAAATACATAGCGTCCGATTACACCCAATGTTGATGGCGCATCTTTTGGTTGAGGCTTTTCCACAATAGAATTAATTTTATGAAGATTGTCTTTGGAATCACTCACATCAACAATACCGTATTGCAAGGTTTTCTCTTTTGGAATGTCTTCAATGGCTATCACGGAAGCTTGTTCTTTTTCATGTTGAATGATTAATTGTTTTAAGACTGGCGTATTGGCATCCGTTAAATCATCAGCCAATAAAACTGCAAATGGCTCATCATTGATAATTGTTTTTGCTTGAAGAACCGCATGACCCAGCCCTAAAGGTTCAGATTGTCTTATATAAATACACTTTACATAGGACGGAATAATAGAACGAATAGACTCGAGTAGAAGACTTTTATTGGAAGCCATAAGGCTAGCTTCAAGCTCTACATTTTTATCAAAATGATCCTCAATCGATCTTTTATTGCGGCCTGTCACAAAAATTAGTTCAGTAATACCGGACTGCATAGCCTCTTCTACCGCATACTGAATTAAAGGCTTGTCTACAATCGGAAGCATCTCTTTTGGATTCGCTTTAGTGGCTGGCAAAAAACGTGTACCGAGCCCAGCTACTGGGAATACTGCTTTTTTTATTACTTTCATATACATCAAGTCACTTTCATAGGCTTTTATTTTTTAACATTTAACTTTAATTTATATATTTAACTATATGTATTGATTATATAATTTAATTCCATTTATTTTTCTCTTCATCATCTATTTTTTTAGCATCAACCCAATAAGATTGATGGTTGGTAATCTCTTTCTTCCAAAATGGTGCGTCAGTTTTGAGAAAATCGATAATAAAATGACAAGCGTCGAAAGCTTCTTTGCGATGCTTTGCAAATACTACAATACCTACAATAGGTTCACCGACTTTTAATTTGCCATATCGATGCACAATATAAACATCATCCAAATGCCATCGATTCATTGCTAAAGACTGAATATTTAATAACGCCTTTTCAGTCATGCCAGGATAATGTTCTAATTCAAGCATCTCTAGCTTATCATTTCCAAGATCAAAATCTCTAACATATCCCTCAAAGCTTACCGATGCACCGCTATTATGAAGTTTTTTTAGTTGTTGAGTGATGCTTTGTAAGTCAAATAAGTCTTGCTGAACATGAACAGACATAATCATCCACCCGTGATTGGAGGAAAAAAGGCTACCTCATCATTCGCATTTATTTTATTGCTTGCTTCTGCTAGCTCTTGATTGATTGCCATTCTATATGATGAAGACATATCGAAAATAGCTTGCCACTGACTACCTCTTAGCTTTAGAAAAGCTATCAATTCAGCCAATGTCTTGATATCACTTTCAACATCAATTTCTTCCTGGTCAATGCCCACTATTTCTCTCACTTGAGCAAAATAAAATAATTTAATTTTCATCTTTATTCTGCTCTTCTTGTTTTGTGTAAATCTCTTCTTCGAACTCTAATAAAGCATTTGGGTCATCTTTTAATTCCACGCGCTCAATTTGAGAAAATCGTCTTGATATTTTTTGACTTGTGACATGAACATCTTGAGCATGCTCATGAGCCTGTCTAATATTGTCCGCTAATTTCTTCATACGCACATCAAACCGCTCAAATTCTTGCCCAAGTCTACCGAGTTCTGCCTTGATAATATGAACTTGCTTTCTTGTTTCAACATCTTTTAAAACTGCTCTTGCTGTATTGAGCACAGCCATTAGTGTCGTTGGAGATACAAGCCATACCCTCTGACTCATCGCCTCCTCTATCAAATCAGAATGATATGCATGAATTTCTGCAAAAACAGCTTCGGCAGGAATAAACATGACTGCACCATCGGAAGTTTCATTGGAAATAATATATTTACTCGCAATATCATGAATATGTTTTTTGATATCAAGCTTAAATTGTTTTTGTGCATTTTTAACTTCATCGGGTAGTAAGCTAGCATCTAACATTTTTCTATAGCTTTCTAATGGAAATTTAGAATCAATCGCAACACTGCCCGTTGGTTCTGGCAAAAATAAAACACAATCTGCTCGGTTACCGTTTGATAATGTATGTTGCATCGAAAATGCATCGGGCGGAAGCGCATTACGTACTAGACTCTCAAGCTGCACCTCTCCAAAGGCACCTCTAGATTTTTTATCTCCTAACAATTCTTGAAAACTTACAATATTGGTAGTGAGGCCATCTATTTTTTTCTGAGCTTCATCAATTGTAGAAAGCTGTTTCATGACACGATCAAAAGTATCATTTGTTTTCTTAAACCCCTCCTCCAAACTTTCTTTTACCTTGCTATCAATATCTTGTAATCTCATATTGAGTAGATTTTTTAATTGATTCGTAGCGCTCTCCATGGTGTCACGAACAATTTCACCTTGTATTTTGCCCTGCTCAGAAAGTGTCACATTAAGACGATCTGTTAACTTATTTAAACTATCATTTAGCCCTACAATCATTTCTCGATGTTTTTCTTCAAGAGCTTTTATCGTCACTCCTTCGGGGGAACGACTTTGAAATCGCCACAGCAAATAGGCAACTAAAACGCACAAGAGAATAAGTAAAATCAGAATAAAATAAAGCATAGATTGATTATAGCGAATGATTGATTTCAGTCATGGGGAAACGCGCTTTTAATTTATCTAAAGCATTCTCAGGAAGCCTTATCAAAAGACTCACTTTATCATCAAAAGCTTTATCTAAAACACTGCCATTTATTGAATGTATTACATGAATGTAATTATCTAACTCATTGTAATTTATAGTTAATTTTAATTTTATATATTTAATATAAGGCTCAATCACAGAATGCGTTAAAGCAAGCTTACCGGTACCTCCATAAGCTCTTGTAAGACCTCCCGTACCTAAATTAATACCGCCATAATATCGAATGACACCGATTCCACCTGATACGATTTGATGGGCATCAATTAATTGCAACAATGGTTTTCCAGCAGTGCCTGAAGGCTCACCTGCATCTGAATAATAGGGCTCAAACCCGTGCTCTGATTTTAGTTGGTAGGCAAAAGCTAAGTGACTTGCATGAAGATGTTCTTTTGCGATTGATTGCAATACACGCAATATATCCTGCTTTGTTTCACCTATAAAGGTATACCCAATAAACCTAGATTTTTGAATCGTTTGTTCTTGTATTGAAATACTTTTAAAACAGTTCATCCTCTCAATTTAATCCTTCGAGAAGACCCTGAGTAGATAGCTTTATCTTTTCGCTTGCGGGAATCCTCGGCAGTCCTGGCATCGTCATAAGATCGCCACAGATAGCCACTACAAAACCAGCACCTCTTGCTAACCTTAATTCTCTGATTGTAAGCGTATGATTTTCAGGCGCACCATATGCCTTGGGATCGCTTGAAAATGAATAAGGTGTTTTAGCAATGCAAACTGGAAAATTTGCATAATTTTTTTCAAGTAATACAAGTTTTTTAAGGGCGCTATCCGAAAATTGTATTTCTTTTGCACGATATATTTTTAAAGCAATCATTGTAATTTTCTCTTTTAAGCTCAAGCTATCTTCATATAAAAATTTAAAGGTTTTAGGTTTGCTTAATCGATCTAAAACAGATTGAGCTAAATTTTGAGCGCCCTTGGCACCATCTGCCCAATGCGAACATAAAACAGATTGAAATCCCATGTTATCTATTGAGTTTTGAAGCCAGATCATTTCATTGTCTGTATCAGAATTAAAGCGATTGATTGCAATAATAACGTCTAAGCCGAAATGCTCAGAGCAATTCTCAATGTGACGTTTTAGATTATTAAATCCAACTTCAAGCGCTTTTAAGTTTTCTTGATTTAATTCAGACACGGTTACACCACCATGAAATTTAAGTGCCCGAATGGTAGCAACTAAAATAATGATGTCGGGCTTGATGCCGGATTGTCTACATTTAATATCAATAAACTTTTCTGCGCCTAAATCGGCGCCAAATCCAGCTTCTGTGATTACATAATCAGCTAATTTTAATGCTGTTTTTGTCGCAACCACTGAATTACAACCATGAGCAATATTTGCAAATGGCCCTCCGTGAATAAAAGCAGGTGTTCCATGAAGGGTTTGAACAACATTAGGTTGAAATGCATCTTTTAATAATGCTGTCATAGCACCTTCTGCTTTTAAATCTTTAGCATAAACAGACGTTGCATCTTTTCTTTTTGCAACCTCAATTTCTCCTAACCGATGCTGAAGATCATCTAACGATTCTGCTAAACAAAAAATTGCCATCACTTCACTTGCAACTGTAATATCAAAACCTGTATTTCGATCATTATGGTCAAGCTTTAAGTTAATGTTCCGTAAAGCGCGATCATTCATATCAAGACATCGTCTAAATGAAATTTGATCAATATCAATATTAAGTAAATTTCCATGATGAATATGATTGTCAATCAATGCAGCTAAAAGATTATTAGCTGATGTAATAGCGTGAAAATCACCTGTGAAATGTAAATTAATTTTATCCATAGGTGCTACTTGCGCATAACCGCCTCCTGTTGCACCCCCCTTCATGCCAAAGACGGGTCCTAGAGATGGTTCACGAATGCAAACGGCCACTTTTTTTCCTATTGAGAAAAGTGCATCAGCCAAGCCAATTGTGGTGGTAGTTTTGCCCTCACCTGCAGGAGTAGGACTCATTGCTGTCACTAAAATTAATTTAGATACTTGATTTTCTTTGAGTTGATTTGTAAAAGAAGCTTTTAATTTAGCTTGATAGGGACCATAAAAATCTAGATCATCTTCTTTGATATGAAGTGATTTGACAATCTCATTGATCGATTTTAGTTTTGTAGCTTGGTTAATTTCTAAGTCGGATTTCATGTCGTTTCGAGACTCAAATATTATCTTGCTCTAACATCATTTTCTTGATAGTTTGTTTTGTAAATTGAGGTGTAAACATTTCAATAAAGTCATACATAAAACCTCTTAAAAATACATCACGTCTGATGCCAAGATAAGTTGTACTTGTGGGAAATAAATGACTTACATCAATACTTACAAGCCCTTGATCTCTTTTAGAATCGTAAGCCATCTGAGCAATAAGTCCTATACCTAAACCTAAATTTACATATGTTTTAATCACATCAGCATCAATGGCAGTTAAAACAATATTAGGTGTGAGTCCTGCATCATGAAAAACTTTCGAAACAATAGTACTTCCAGTAAATGCATAGTCATAAGTGATAATAGGATAAGTGGCAAGTTTTACAAGAGAAATTGATTTTTCTTTAGCTAAAGGATGCTTTGCTGGCATCACCAAACAACGATTCCATGAATAGCACGGTATACAAAATAATTTTTCATTTTGACTGATTGATTCAGTAGCTATACCTATATCAGCTTCACCTTTAACAACTTGATCGGTGACCTGCGTTGGATTTCCTTGGTGAATATTAAGTTTTACTTCTGGATATTTGTTCATAAATGCTTGAACGACGCTTGGTAATTTATAGCGTGCTTGTGTGTGTGTTGTTGCAATCGTTAATTCGCCAGCATTTGAATGGCTAAATTCATCGCTGACTTGTTTAATGCTTTTAATTTCGCGTATTACTTCACTAATACGCTTATAAACATGCTGTCCTGGTTCGGTAAGCCCTGCAAGACGTTTGCCATGTCTCAAGAAAATGTGGAGACCTACTTCTTCTTCTAACAATTGAATTTGTTTACTCACACCCGGCTGTGAGGTATGTAGCGCTTCTGCGGCTTTAGAGATACTAAAACCATTTTTAACGACCTCATGGATACAACGTAATTGCTGGAGTTTCATGTCTTATTCCAATATAACCAAAAAGTATAAAGATAGAATATTATATTATTAATTTATAATATCAAAATTTGCTATATTGAGGTCCACTTTAGCATTAAAAAGTTAAATTTTTATAGGGTTGTATGGATATTGGTTTTATATTTTCGGGGTTTTTAGTAGGGCTACTTGTTGGCCTAACCGGTGTAGGAGGCGGATCACTCATGACCCCTATTCTTGTCTTATTTTTCCATATCAAACCTGCCCTTGCTGTCGGTACTGATCTTCTTTATGCATCCATTACTAAATCGGTTGGTATATTTGCTCACGGAAAATTAGGCAATATTGATTGGAAAATTGTAAAAAGGCTCATGCTTGGCAGTATTCCTGCTTCTATTTTTACAACCTATTATTTAAGACAAATTGGTGTGTCATCGACAGGCGCAGTCGATATCATCAAGTTCTATCTAGGTATTGCATTATTATTGACCTCGGTCGCTGTTATCTTTAGGCCATTTCTGATTGAAAGATCAAAAGCGAGCCTATTAAAAACAGAAAATGCGATTGCAATTGCAACTATTCTTTTGGGGCTAGTCCTAGGTGGCTTAGTGACCCTCACCTCTGTAGGCGCAGGCGCTCTGGGTGTAACAGCTCTTTTACTAATTTATCCTAAAATAGGCATTACAAAAATTGTTGGAACCGATATTGCCCATGCGGTACCATTAACACTTGTTGCAGGACTTGGCCACGCTAGCTTAGGCACCGTTGATTATTCTCTCTTAAGTGTGCTTTTAATTGGCTCAATTCCAGGTATCTATATTGGCAGTCATTTAACTTCTAAAGTCAGTGAACAATCTATTCGCTATGTATTGGCTTTAATCTTAATTTATGTTGGCCAGAAACTTATTTTTCATTAAGTATTAAAAAAGAATTTATGTATCAGTACGATAATATCGATCAAACTATTGTCAATGAGCGCGTTGCACAATTCCGCGATCAAACATCCCGTTATTTAAGTGGCAAACTAACTGATGACGAATTTAGACCACTTCGATTACAAAACGGTCTTTATATTCAACGTCATGCGCCAATGCTTCGTATTGCGATTCCTTATGGCCTTTTATCTTCAAAACAATTACGCAAATTAGCCGATATTGCCGATCGCTTTGATCGTGGTTATGGTCACTTTAGTACAAGACAAAACCTACAGCTCAATTGGCCTAAATTAGAAGAGACACCCGATATTTTAGAAGAGCTTTCTAAAGTTGAAATGCACGCTATTCAAACTTCTGGAAATTGTATTCGTAACATTACGACCGACCAATTTGCAGGTGTGGCGCCTGATGAGATTATTGACCCAAGAGCCATCGCTGAAATCTTGAGACAATGGAGTACCTTTCATCCTGAATTTTCATTCCTACCTCGTAAATTTAAAATTGCAGTATCAGGCAGCAAACAAGATCGTGCGATTGTTCAAGCGCATGATATAGGTCTTGAATTTTATTATGACAAAAAACAAAAGATGGCTATTCGCGTTTGGGTGGGCGGTGGATTAGGTAGGACCCCTATTCTTGGATCTGTTATTCGCGAACATCTCGAATGGGAACATGCACTGACTTATTGTGAAGCTATCATTCGCGTCTATAATCTTCATGGTCGTCGCGACAATATCTATAAAGCGCGCATTAAAATTTTAGTGAAAGCTTTAGGTATTGAAGAATTTAAAAAACAAGTCGAAGCAGAATGGCTTCATTTAAAAAATTCACCAAACACGATTAATGAAAATGAATTAAAACGTGTTGCTAAATTTTTTACGAGCATGCCTTATGAAAAATTAAATGATCAAGATGATGTCTTCGATCAAGCTATTCAAAACAATAAAGCTTTTGCGTCATGGGTAAAGCGATCTGTTCATCCCCATAAACAAAAAGGTTATCAATCTGTTACCTTGTCCCTCAAACCCCACGGCCTAGCCCCTGGTGATGCTACCTCAGACCAAATGAGAATTGTGGCTGAACTTGCAGATCAATATAGCTTTGGTGAGCTGCGTGTATCGCATGAGCAAAATCTCATCTTAGCGGACGTCAAATTAAAAGATATTTTTAACGTATGGGAAAAAGCAAAAGCGCATCAATTGGCTACACCTAATATTGGCCTTTTAACAGATATCATCTGTTGCCCTGGTGGCGACTTTTGTTCGCTTGCTAATGCAAAAAGCATTCCAATTGCAACATCTATTCAAGAAGCTTTTGATGACCTTGATTACCTCCATGACATTGGAGAATTAGAACTTAATATTTCAGGTTGTATGAACGCATGTGGTCATCATCATATTGGCCATATTGGCGTATTGGGTGTCGATAAAGATGGTTCCGAATGGTATCAGGTAACGATTGGTGGCAAGCAAGGTAGTGATGCTAGTTTAGGTACAGTAATTGGCCCTTCTTTTGCTGCTGAAGAAATGCCAGGGGTTATTAAAAAACTTATTGATGTTTATATCAAACAACGTAATCCTGAAGAAAGTTTCATTGATACCGTAAGGCGCATAGGTGTAAATCCTTTTAAGGAGCATGTCTATGCTTAATTCACAACTCATACTCAATCAAAGTATCATTGATGACGAATGGACCTTTGTTGCACTTCCAAGTGAGAATGAAGAAATAAAAAAACAAGCAGGTAAAGTAGTGCTATTTAAATTAACAGGCGAATCCTCACCTTCAGAATTACAAATTAACGAAACTGTGATTCCGCAAAATAGTAAAATTATTTTGCCACTAAGTGTCTACTTAAAAAATCGTGAGGCATTAAAAACTCGACTTAAAAATAATGAAATTGCATTATGGTTAGCCACACATGAAACACTGCATGCGCTGATAACTATAGAAAAAGATATTAATATATTTCCACTCATTGCTATATTTGTGGAGCGCTTTCAAGATGGCCGTATATTTTCATTAGGTAATTTGCTTCGTACGCGCTATCAATTTAAAAATACCCTCAGAGCCTTTGGTGATGTATTACAAGATCAATTATTTTATTTAAAACGCTCAGGATTTGATAGTTATCTCATTAAAACTGGTAAAGATGTTCATGAAGCTTTAAAAGCACTTCAATCTTTTAGTGATCCATATCAAGGTGCTGTCGATATAAAAGAACCTGTTTGGAAAAGGAGGGTTCGCTCATGAACGTCCAATCAATCAAAAAACGTATTGATAAAATTAATATCAATGATGTCCTTATTAAAACAATCGTTGAAAAATCAAAAAATGTCATTTCACTCATCGAAAAGAATATCGAGAAATACGACTCAATAACCTTCGCAAATAGCTTAGGTGCAGAAGATATGGTGCTTGTTGATCTTATCCAAAATAATAAATTAAATGTTGAGATCTTCTCTATTGATACGGGAAGACTACCTTCTGAAACATATAATTTGATTCAAAAAGTAGAAGATAAATATCAATTTAAAATTAAACTTTATTTCCCGAATCAAGAAAAAATTGAAAACTACGTCAACACAAATGGTATCAACGCTTTTTATAATTCTCTTGATTTAAGAAAATCTTGCTGCGCTATAAGAAAAGTAGAGCCTTTAAATCGCGCCTTGAAAAATAAAAAAGCTTGGATCACGGGCATGAGACAAGAGCAATCACAAACAAGACAAACACTTCAAGAAGAAGAATTTGACGAAGTTCATCAATCTCAAAAATTAAACCCCTTAAGCTCATGGAGTGAAGTTGAAATTTGGGCTTACATTAAAATACATGATGTACCTTATAACACACTTCATGATCAATTTTATCCAAGTATCGGTTGTGCGCCATGTACACGCGCAATCTCTGAGGGAGAAGATGTGAGAGCTGGACGCTGGTGGTGGGAAGATCCTCAAAATAAAGAATGCGGACTACACGTAAAATAATATGACAACACTTTCTAATTTAACACACCTAGATTGGCTTGAATCTGAAGCTATTCATATATTACGAGAAGTCGCTGGTCAGTGCAGCAATCCAGTTTTACTTTTCTCAGGCGGCAAAGATTCGCTTTGTTTATTAAGATTAGCTGAGAGAGCATTTAGGCCTGGACGCTTTCCTTTTCCTCTTCTTCATATTGATACGGGGCATAACTATGACGAAGTCATTCAATTTAGAGATCTTCGAGCCAAAGAACTTAATGAAAGACTCATTGTAAGATCTGTTGAAGATTCTATGAAACGTGGGACGGTTGTTCTAAAAACTCCAGATGAACCTCGCAATAAACATCAGTCAGTGACACTTCTAGAGGCTATTGCTGAATTTGAATTTGATTGTTGTATTGGTGGTGCAAGACGCGACGAGGAAAAAGCGCGTGCTAAAGAGCGCATTATGAGCTTTAGAGATGAATTTGGTCAGTGGGATCCAAAAAATCAAAGGCCTGAATTATGGAATCTCTATAACGCTAAAGTACATAAGGGTGAAAATATTCGCGCCTTCCCTATTTCAAATTGGACTGAGATGGACGTATGGCAATATATCGAACGTGAAAAATTAGGTTTGCCAAGTATCTATTTTGCGCATAAACGCAAAATTGTCAGACGCGGAGGAGCTATTGTACCTATTACTTCTCTTACACCTAAAAAAGATAATGAAATGATTGAAGAAATTATGGTGCGCTATAGAACGGTAGGCGATATAACTTGCACTGCTCCCGTTGAAAGCATGGCCGACAGTGTTAAAAAAATTATTATTGAAACTGCAAGCACTACTATCACGGAACGAGGTGCAACAAGGCTTGATGATCAAACATCAGATGCCTCTATGGAACAACGTAAAAAAGAAGGTTATTTCTAAAATGTCACAAGCAAATATTCAAGATAGTTTATTACGTTTTATGACATGTGGCAGTGTTGATGATGGAAAGAGTACGCTCATTGGCCGTCTTCTTTTTGATACTAAAACCATTCTTACAGATACACTCACTCAAATTGAAAAGACATCTAAAAAAAGAGGTATGACAGCTGTGGATCTATCTTTAATTACTGATGGTCTTCAAGCTGAACGTGAACAAGGCATTACGATTGATGTTGCGTATAGGTACTTTAGTACAGGTACACGTAAATATATTATTGCAGATGCCCCAGGACACGAACAATATACTCGCAATATGGTGACTGCGGCTTCAACCGCTCATTTGGCTATTATATTAATTGATGCTAGAAAAGGTGTACTCACCCAAACAAGACGCCATTCCTTTTTAGCAAAACTGGTTGGCATTCCTCATATCGTTGTCGCAATTAATAAAATGGATCTTATTGATTACGATGAAAGTAAGTACAAAGCTATTTGCGAAAGTTATAAAGCGTTTGCGAAAGAAATTAAACTATCTGAAAATCGTACCATTGAATTTGTGCCAATGTCAGCGTTAAATGGAAACATGATTGTAGATAGAGGTGAATCTATTGATTGGTATAAGGGCCCAACATTACTTGATGTCTTAGAAAAAATAACTGCAGATTATGCAGGCAAAGATAAGAACTTCAGATTCCCAGTTCAATTTGTTTGCCGTACGCATGCTTCTGATAATCATGACCTTCACGACTTTAGAGGATTTATGGGTCGAGTTGAATCAGGTTCTATTTCTGTTGGGGATGAAATTAAAGTGCTACCTTCCCAATACAAATCAAAAGTTAAATCAATTCAATTAGGTGACATACAACTTCAAAAAGCTATCTCAGAACAATCTATCACTATCCTTCTAGAAGATGAAATTGATATTTCACGTGGCGATATGATCATAAAATCAAATGATGTTATAAAGCCTACAAAAAATATTAATGCTATGGTCTGTTGGTTATCAGAGACGCCTATGGCATCATCACGAACTTATTTAATTCGTCATACCTCTCGAGAATCAAAAGCTAAATTAGATAAAATTGACTTCAAGGTGAATATTGAAACACTTGCGCATGAGTCGATTGACAATTTAAGCATGAATGATATAGCTCAAGTGACATTTAAGTTAGCACAACCAATTATGGCGGATTCCTACGAAAACAATAGATCTACAGGTGCATTTATCATTATTGATGAGTCGACTTACCATACGGTAGGTGCCGGCATGATTTCATAATGATTGGATCAAGAAAAAAAATAGATTAAAATAACTATATTGTAGAAATATAAGGACTGATATGACTTACGTAGTAACCGAAAATTGTATTAAATGTAAATATACTGACTGTGTAGACGTCTGCCCAGTTGACTGTTTTGTTGAAGGTCCTAATTTCTTAGCGATTAATCCAGATGAATGTATTGACTGCACGTTGTGTGTGGCAGAGTGTCCAGCAGAAGCGATCTTTGCGGAAGATGACGTTCCTTCTGATCAGCAAGACTTTATAAAGATAAATGCTGAGATGTCTAAAGTATGGCCTGTGATCTCGTCGAGAAAAGGCCCTCTCCCGGATGCTGACTCATTTAATGGCAAGCCTAATAAAAGAGAATTGCTCGAAAAATAATAATTTTTACCTAAATCTCTAACTCTCAATCACTATCGTAATGATTTTGTTTGAGATATCACGATAAGACTCAGGATGAAGTACCCCAACATACCTAAAGATAAGCCAAGGGTTGAAAACCAAAGAAAAGGCACTATTAGCCCTGCTGATAAAGTAGAGAGCAGCATTTGAACGAATGCCTGGCTTGAGGAAGCTGTACCACGAATCTTTTCAAAACGATCAAGAGCTGCAATAGATAGAACAGGCATAGCCAATGCCATGCCAATATTATAAAGAGCCACAAATCCAGTATTAATAATTAGATTAGTATTAAAAAAAGTACAAAAAAGGACGTTAAGGGTCGTTATTAAACCCATCCATGCATAGGCGATTTGAATAGTCTTTTTTTGAGTCAATTTTCCGGCAGCTTTTTTTGATAAGAAAGAACCAAAAATCATTCCTGCTACAGTAGGTATGAAAAGATATCCAAATTGAGATGAATTAAGACCTAAGTGGCTCATAATAAACATTGGGCTTGCTAATACATACAAAAATAATCCTGAGAAGTTTGCGCCTAGAGCAATTATGAGAAACAAAAACTCTTTATCAGAAAAAATAGTTTTATAGCGATATGTAAGTGCAGAAAAAGAAAAAGAAACGCGTTTTGTTTGAGGCATTGTTTCAGGTAAAAATTTCATAGCAGCAATTAAAGAAATAGAGGCATAGACTGCTAGAAATATAAAAATACTATGCCAATGAATGCCTAACAAAAGCCCGCCAATCATAGGTGCTATTGCAGGCGCAATACCAAATAACATTTGAATGGTAGCCATGACACGCTGCGCTTCAGGGCCTTGGAATAAATCGCGCACCATAGCACGCGCTATGACATTTCCTGCTCCACCACCTAAGCCTTGTAAAATCCGACCTAGCCATAACATCTCAACGTTATTCGCGAATGCAGAACAAAGAGAACCTAAAATAAAAATTCCTAAACCTATTTTAATAGTATCAATTCGACCAATGGCGTCAGAAATAGCACCATGAAATAAAGTCATTAATGCGTAAGGGAATAAATAAAAAGTAAGGCTTTGCTGAATAGCATGCGGTGTTGTTTCTAAATCATTTGTCATGACATAAAACGCTGGTAAATAAGTATCAATAGCAAAAGGCGCTAATGCAGCCAAACTAGCTAAAACAAAGACACGGAACATATGAGATGAAATCATAGTTTTAGATTATAAAGGAAGGATGAAGCTAAAAACTTAGGGTGTGGTGTGGAAGTCTTTAACAAGCTCTTTGGCTTCACCTGAAATAATCTTTTTAGAATTTTTATCATTTCTAAAAAGAATCGGTTGGGCTTGAAGGACTGGGTTTTGAGCATCTTCAATCGCTTTTTCGATTAGATGATGATGTGGAGACATGCTGCATACTGGGTCGGCACTTTCTGCATCACCTGACAAAAGGAAAGCCTGGCAACGACAGCCACCTAAATCTTTTTCTTTTTCAGGGCAAGTTTTGCAAGGCTCTTTCATCCAACTGTCGCCACGATATCGATTAAATGCCGGCGAATCTTGCCAAGCCCACATAAGTCCTTTATCGCGCACATTTGGAAATTCAATATTAGGTAATACACGCGCTGAATGGCAAGGAAGTACATCTCCATTGGCAGTCACAATCATAAAGACTTCACCCCAACCATTCATACATTTCTTAGGACGATCTGAAAAATAATCAGGCACAACAAAAAATACTTTCATTTTGTTACCAATTTTTTCTCTAAATTCATTCGTCACTTTTTCTGCATAATCAATTTGCTCTTTAGTAGGCATTAATTGATTGCGATTAATAAGCGACCATCCATAATATTGTGTATTAGCGAGTTCTACATAATCAGCACCTAGCGCTTCAGCCATATCTAATATTTCTTTGATATGTCCAATGTTATAGCGATGAATCACAACGTTAAGTACCATCGGATAACCATGGCTCTTAATCATAGCTGCAACTTTTTTCTTTAATTCAAAAGTTTTTGTATTGGTAATGAAATTATTAATTTCTTCAGTGATGTCATGCATGGAGAGCTGAATATGATCCAATCCACCCTCTTTAAATACTTGAATTCTTTTTTCAGTTAAGCCAACACCTGAAGTAATCAGATTACTGTAATACCCTAATTTTTTTGCCTCTACCACGATTTCCTCAATGTCATTACGAAGGAGTGGCTCTCCTCCTGAGATACCTAATTGAAGTGCACCTAATTTTCTTGCGTCGCGCAAGACATTGATCCATTGCTCGGTCGACAATTCGTTTTGCGTATGTTTGTCGTAATCAGTAGGGTTATAACAAAATGCACAATGAAGCGGACATCGATAGGTAATTTCAGCCAATAACCATAACGGCTGGGTATGTGTGACGGATACTGCTACACCATTATTTTGTGTTGCCATCTTATTGCCCCCTTAATTAGCTTTCTCAATCCAAGCTTTATCTAAAGCGAATTGGATCATTGATAGTATATCTTTTTCAATACCTTCCACATCTTTAAATTTTATTTTTAAAGAAGCGATTATTTGATCGACTGAGTTTTTTCCATCAACCAAACTTAAAACTTCACCTGCACTACCATTTAATTTCACCATACCTTCAGGAAATAAAATGACATGAGATTGTTGTGCTTCTTCCCATTGGAATCGATGATGGGCTGCAATTTTAAATATATCTTTTTGCTCAATCGTCATTTTTAGTATCTTGGTTGTCTTAAGTAATCGCGATCTTCAACTTTAATATTAGAAGATGCGAGCATGATGGAGTCTGCAATTACCCATAACACATCAAGTTTAAATTGAAGAATATCTAATGCACGTTCTTGCATCGCACGTGACTTACTAAAATAATCAAGTGTCACAGATAAGCCTTGTTCTACGTCACGTCTTGCTTCTGTTAAACGTTTTTTAAAATAAGAGAGGCCTGATTCTTTAATCCAAGGATAAACTTCTGGCCATGAACTAATGCGTTGCTGATGAATATGTGGTGCGAATAATTCTGTGAGTGATGAACAAACTGATTCTTGCCATGGTCTTTGTCTTGCAAAGTTAATATATGCATCGACTGCGAAACGAACTCCTGGACTCACATGCTTTAAAGATGTCACATCTTCTCGAGTTAAGCCAACCGCCTCACCTAATTTCACCCAAGCCTCAATCCCACCTTCAGCACCATCAACACCATCGTGATCTGTAATGCGCACAATCCATTGCTTTCTTACTTCTTTATCAGGGCAGTTAGAAAGAATCGCTGCGTCTTTTTGTGGAATACCAATTTGATAATAAAAACGATTTAATACCCAACATTGCAACTGTTCTTTAGTGAGTTTTCCTTCATACATCATTACATGAATGGGGTGATAGATATGATAACCTCGACCCTTTTCACGAAGCTTTTCTTCAAATTCTGACCTTGTCCAAATTTTTTCCATATCTAACGATTCCTTTTATAAAACAATATCCATACCATCGTAGGCAACTTCAATACCATGTTGCATTAAGATGGCACGTTCTTTTGAGTCTTCTCGCAAAATTGGGTTTGTATTATTAATATGTATAAGTACTTTCTTAGCGCGAGGATAACAATCTAATACTTCAATCATTCCACCCTCACCTGACTGAGGATTGTGGCCGATATCCCGGGCCTTCTTAGTCATTAAACCCATATCGATCATTTCTGTATTCGTCCAAAAAGTACCATCCACCATAATGCAATCTGCTTTTTCAAATAAAGGTGGTAAATGTGGTTCAATTTCGCCCAAGCCTGGTGCATAAAATAATCGCTTTTGTGTTTTTTTATCTTCGATCAACATACCAATCGTGTCGCCTGGATGTGGATTATTTCGATGCGGGGAATAAGGTGGTGCTGCACTTTTTAATGCAACTGCAGTAAATGTAAGATTTTCAATCTGAGGTATTTCAAATGAAGTCTTTCCATCGGTTGGAATTTCATGATGATTGATACCACAGTAATGATCTAAAATATTTAAAAGCGGATTACCTGAAGTGAGGTCTTGATACACCATATCTGTACAATAGAGTTCGCGTTTTTGTGTGCCTTCACGAAGCATCAATAAACCTGTGGTGTGATCGATTTGAGCATCAATAAGCACAATGGCTGAAATACCACTATCACGAATAGCTCGACCCGGTTGCAGAGGAGGAAAATCTTGAATTTGTTGCAACACATCAGGTGATGTATTAAAAAGCACCCAATGGATACCATCAGAACTTACACATATGGATGATTGTGTGCGTTTTGTAGCTTTGATGGTTCCTTTCCTAAGGCCATCACAATTTTGGCAATTACAATTCCACTGTGGAAATCCGCCACCCGCTCCTGAACCTAATACATGTATATGCATAAAATCCTGTCGATGAGATCAATTTTTAATATGGGATGATACTGAGGTAAAAACACCTAATCTCATAGTGGAAATTTGCTAAAGAGAACTCATGAAATCCATGAGTTCTTTAAAGAATTTCGCGGCCAATCACCTTTGCAATACCTCTTAGTTCTCCCATGAGCGTAATAAGCTCTTGAGGATTAACCGCTTGATCTGCATCACACCATGCTTCGCATGGGTTAGGATGCATCTCAACTAAAAGACCATCAGCCCCTGCAGCAATAGCTGCTCTAGATAGAGCTGCCACCATCCATGCTTTACCACCGGCATGAGACGGATCTACGATCACAGGAAGATGTGTTTCTTTTTTTAACACTGGAATCGCAGTGACATCCAATACATTTCTATAATAAGTCTCAAAAGTTCGAATACCACGCTCACAGAAAATAATATTATGATTGCCGCCTGCTGCAATATATTCTGCAGCCATTAGCCATTCTGAAATCGTTGCTGACATCCCACGCTTTAAAATCACTGGTACATTGACTTTACCTACTTCCTTTAGAAGCTCAAAATTTTGCATGCTGCGAGTACCAATTTGAATCACGTCTACTTTATATTTCATAAAGGCATCAAGTTGTCTTGCATCCATAAGTTCAGTAACAATAGGCAAGTCTTCCTTGTCTGCAGCTTTTCTAAACATTTCTAGTCCTTCAACACCTGTACCCTGGAACGTATAAGGACTTGTGCGAGGCTTGAAGGCACCACCGCGCATAAGCCTTATACCCGCGGCTTTTACAGCCTTTGCAGATTTTTCCATTTGCTCTAGCGTCTCAACTGAACACGGACCTGAAATAATTTGGATTTGTTTGCCGCCTATGAGATTACCTTTTATATCAATGACGGTATCTTCTTTGTGCCATTCACGTGCAACAATTTTATAAGGCTTTACAATATGAAGTGCTTGCTCAACGCCGGGAAGAGACTCTAAAAGTTCTGGATCTAGGCTACGCTCATCTCCAATAGCACCAATTACTGTTCTCTCAGTGCCTCGAGAAACATTGGCTTCTAGGCCTTTTTCTTCTATGCGCTTAATGACCGACTCAATTTGCTCTTCGGTCGCAGCGTTGCTCATTACAATAATCATACTAAATCCTATTTAAATAATCGTTACTAATGCCTGAATAAATCTTTCATTTTCTTCTTTAAGACCAATGCTGACACGCAAATAATCAGGCATCTCATAATTAGCCACTGGGCGGATAATGATACCCGCTTTTAATAAAGCCTCGTAAACTTGAGAGGCTTTGTCTACCTTGAAACTTATAAAGTTTCCAAAAGTAGGAATAAAGCTTAAATGCAGTTTTTGAAAAGCTGATTCTAATTGTTTTTTGCCATTATTATTCAGTATTTTACTCTCAGTGACAAATGCATCGTCCAATAATGCTGCAACTGCGGCGTCCTGCGCCAAACTATTGACATTAAAAGGCTGTCTTACTCGATTTATAAATTGAATAATTTCAGGGTTGGATGCCCCGAAACCCACTCTCAATCCTGCCAAACCATAAGCTTTTGAAAAAGTTCTTGAGATAATTAAATTTGGAAATTCATTAAGCCACGTAAAGCTCACGGATTTATCATCACCGTCTAGATACTCATCGTAAGCTTCGTCTAAAACCACAATAATATGTTGAGGAATTTTACCTAAAAACGCTTTAAGTTCATTTTTAAGAATAAGTGTTCCTGTGGGATTATTAGGATTCGCAATGAAAATCATCTTCGTTTTTGAAGTGATCGCATCGAACATTTTTGCAAGATCGTGTGAGAAATTATATGCCGGAACCTTAACACCTATAGCCCCCATAGCTTGGGTTACAAGACTATAAACAGCAAAAGCATGTTGTGAAAAAATAACTTCATCACCCGCTTTTAAAAATGTGCGTGCAGTTAACTCTAAAATGTCGTTTGATCCATTTCCAAAAATTAAACCATCGGGATTTAAATTAAATTTATGACTAACAGCGTCTTTTAATTTAAATGCATTACCATCCGGATAGCGATAAATCTCATCAATAGATTTTAAAATCACTTCACGCGCTTTTGGGCTCATACCCAAAGGATTTTCATTGGAAGCTAACTTCACAATGGATGATTCTTCTAAGTTGTATTCCCGGGCAAGTTCAGAGATAGGTTTGCCACCTTGGTAAGGGGCAATATCACAAATATACTTCGGAATGAGAGATTGAATAGACATAGTCAAATATGAAAAAAAGTCTTAAGTGGCATGCTAGCGCATAAATCCATTAAGTCAAATTAGATTGCGGATAGGACCCTAAGACTTTTAAGAATGAAGCTTTAGATTCGATTTCTTTGAGTGATAGCGCGACTTTTGTGTCCGTCATATGCCCTTCCACATCAATAAAAAAAACATATTCCCATAAGCCAGTTTTAGATGGGCGAGATTCAAGTTTAGTCATGCTAACTTTATTTTTTGCAAAAGGTTCTATCATCGATGCAATAGCGCCAGGCTGATTTTTTGCGGCAACAATAATGGATGTTTTATCTAATCCAGAAGGCTTAACTTCATGATTAGATATTACTAGGAATCGCGTTGAGTTTTTTGGATCATCTTCGATATTTTCATTTAACACAGGAGTGTTGAATAAACCTGCAGCACGGATACTAGCAATAGCAGCGGCACCCTTTTCTTTAGATGCTATCTTGGCAGCTTCAGCATTGCTAGAAATGGATTGTAATTCAATACCAGGAGCATGATTAAGTAACCATTGATGACATTGCGATAATGATTGAGTGTGAGAATATATTTTTTTAATGCTCGATAATTTTTTTTCATTGCTTATTAAATTATGATGCACTGGCAAAATAATCTCAGCACATATCAAAGCATTTGATGTGAGAAGTAAATCAAGCGTCCGATTAATCGCGCCTTCTGTAGAATTTTCTACAGGCACTACACCATAGTGCGCCTTATATGATTCCACAAGATGAAATACTTCATCGATGCTCGATGTTTGCATAGACACAATCGATTCACCGAACTGTTTCATAGAAGCTTCTTCGCTGAATGTTCCCAGCGGTCCTAAAAATGCAACGGAGATTTGTTTTTCAAGTGCCCTGCAATTAGACATGATGCTCTTAAAGATACTTTCAATACTTTCATTTGAAAGCGGTCCCTGGTTTTGTTCCACCAAACGACGTAAGACCTGAGCTTCTCGTTCAGGACGATAAATCACACCATCGGTTTTTAGACTTCCGATATTTGACGCTAATGAACCTCTTTTAGAAATAAGATCTAAAAGTTCATTATCGATCTTGTCGATGGCGTCTCTTAATTTTTTTAATTCGTCTGTCATAAGATTAATGTGATTTTTCAAAATCCTTCATGTAATTAACTAAGGCTTGAATGCCTTCAATAGGCATAGCATTGTAGATTGAAGCCCTTATACCGCCTACAAGGCGATGCCCCTTTAAACCGATCATACCTAAATTTTCAGCGCCTGTTACAAAAGATGTATGTAAATCTTCATTTTGAATTCTAAAAGGTACATTCATACGAGAACGATTTTTGATATCAATCGGATTAGAGTAAAAGTCTGTTGAATCAATATAGCCATATAACAATTCAGCTTTTTTAATATTTTGTTTCTCAATAACTTCTAGACCACCAAGCTCAATAAGCCATTCAAATACGAGGCCTGCTATATATATACTATAAGTCGTCGGTGTATTAATCATAGACTGATTTTCGACTTGTGTTTTCCAATTAAATACCGAGGGAGTTAATGGTGAAGCAACATTTAAAAGATCATCTCTTACAATAACAATTGTTAAACCTGCAGGTCCAATATTTTTTTGTGCACCAGCATAAATCACCCCAAATTGACTAATATCGATCGGTCTTGAAAGAATGTGAGATGACATATCGGCAACAGCTGGAATCGTTTTGATAGATGGCATATCAAAGTATTCGACACCGTGTATCGTTTCATTGGAACAAAAATGAATATAAGCCGCAGATGAGTCAATTTTCCAGTCTTTAGGATCAGGTGCTTTTGTATAACGAATAGCTTCGGAAGAGGCTGCGATTGTGATGTCGCCAAAAGGTGAGGCGTCTTGATAAGAGCGCTTAGACCAATATCCACTCACTACATAATTTGCTTTTTTACCATTAAGAAGATTTAGAGGCACCATGGAGTTTTGAGCGATCGCACCCCCCTGTAGAAAAAGTACTTTGTAATTTCTAGGGACATTCAAAAGAGATCGAAAATCACTTTCTACTTTTTCAATAATCGACATGTAATGTTTACCACGGTGCGACATTTCCATGACAGACATGCCTGAGCCATGCCAATCTAACATTTCAGCTTGCGCTCGAAGCATGACTGATTTTGGAAGTACTGCCGGACCTGCTGAAAAGTTATAAGTACATTTCATGGTGAATTAAAAAGCTATTCCTCTAAATCATCATCAGCTTCTACGATCTTTTCGAGACCTGATAATTTTTCGTTTTCGCCTAAGTTAATTAATGTGACACCTTGCGTTGCCCGACCAAGCTCACGAATTTCACTGACACGTGTTCGAATAAGAACACCACCTGTTGTAATTAACATAATTTCATCTTCATCACTCACAAGTTTTGCAGCTACGACTAGCCCATTACGTTCACTCACTTGTATAGCTTTAACGCCTTGTGTAGCACGTCCTGAGTGTCTAAAGTCAGAGAGAACAGTTCGTTTTCCATACCCATTTTCAGTAGCCACGAGCATAGATTGTTGATCATCACTTGCAATTAGGAGTGATAGTACTTGTTGGTCTTCTTGCAGTTTCATTCCACGAACACCCCGTGTATTTCGACCCATACTTCTTACGTCTTCTTCATCAAACCAAACAGCCTTACCACCATTTGAAACCAAAACAATATCGTTGGAGCCATCTGTAATTTCAGCGCCAATTAAGAAGTCATTGTCATCAAGATTGATCGCAATAATGCCTGACTTGCGTGGGTTTGAGAAATCTGTAAGCGGAGTCTTTTTAACTGTGCCTAAAGCCGTTGCCATGAAAATATAGTGCTTATCATCAAATTCTTTAATGGGCAGAATCGCATTAATTTTTTCGCCTTCTTGCAGAGGGAATAAATTCACAATAGGTTTACCACGGCTTGTGCGGCTTCCTTGCGGGACTTCATATGCTTTTAGCCAATAGACTTGTCCGCGACTTGAGAAGCATAAAATGTTGTCGTGTGTATTTGCTACAAACATTTTGTCGATGAAATCATCATCTTTTGTAGTGGCTGCTTGCTTACCTCTTCCACCACGTTTTTGTGCGCGATATTCAGCTAATGCTTGTGATTTGATATAACCTGTATGCGAAAGTGTCACCACTACATCTTCAGGAGTAATTAAATCTTCGGTTGATAAATCTAATGCATTTACAACAATTTCACTTCGACGTTTATCACCATATTGTTCTTTGATGGCTTTAAGTTCATCTGCAATAATTGCTGTGACTCTTGCAGGTGTTGCTAAAATATCAAGAAGGTCTGTAATGATATTCATAATCTCTTTATATTCGTTAATAATTTTTTCTTGTTCTAAGCCTGTTAAACGTTGTAATCTTAATTGAAGAATTTCTTGAGCTTGAACATCAGATAACTTATAGCCTGATGCGCTCAACCCAAACTCTTTTGATAAGCCTTCAGGGCGAGAGAATTCCATTGCAGCGCCGTTAAGCATTCCTTCTACGACAGAAGATTTCCATGTGCGCGCCATCAATTCTTTTTTGGCATCTGGTGGTGTCGGCGCTGCTTTAATAATCTTAATCATTTCATCGACGTTTGCTAACGCCACTGCTAAACCTTCCAGGATATGGCCACGCTCCCGTGCTTTTCTTAATTCAAATACTGTTCTTCTTGTAATCACTTCACGACGATGCCTTAAAAAAGCATCAAGAATTTGTTTTAAGTTAAGAAGTTTTGGTTGACCATCAATGAGCGCTACCATGTTCATACCAAAACTATCTTGAAGTTGTGTTTGCTTATAAAGATTATTTAGAATGACATCTGGATTTTCGCCACGCTTTAACTCAATCACAACACGCATACCTGATTTATCTGACTCATCTCGTAAATCTGAGATACCTTCAATTTTTTTATCATTTACGAGCTCAGCAATCTTCTCGATAAATGTTTTTTTATTTACTTGATATGGAAGCTCATCAACTATGAGTGCTTCACGATTACCTTTATCTAGTTTTTCAACGTGCGTTCTACCTCGCATGACAACTCGGCCGCGTCCGGTTCTATAGCCTTCTTTAACACCTGAAGTGCCATGAATGATTCCAGCTGTTGGAAAGTCTGGTGCTGGTATTAACTTAATTAATACATCAATTGATGACTCAGGCTTCTCTAGGAGCAGCAAACAAGCATCGACGACTTCATTTAAATTATGCGGCGGAATATTAGTCGCCATACCCACAGCAATACCGGAGCTTCCATTAATAAGAAGATTCGGAATGCGCGCTGGCATAATAAGCGGCTCTTGCTCAGAGCCGTCATAATTAGGGCCAAAATCAACAGTTTCTTTATCGATATCTTCTAAAAGCTCATGCGCAATTTTAGACATACGAATTTCCGTATATCGCATAGCAGCAGCATTATCACCATCTACCGAACCGAAGTTACCTTGACCATCAACCAACATATATCGCAAGCTGAAATCTTGTGCCATACGAACGATTGTGTCGTATACCGCTGTGTCGCCATGAGGATGGTATTTACCGATCACATCACCGACAATACGCGCTGATTTTTTATAAGGCTTATTAAAGTCGTTATTAAGTTCATGCATCGCAAAAAGAACACGGCGATGTACAGGCTTTAACCCATCCCTTACATCAGGAAGTGCTCTCCCGACAATCACGCTCATCGCGTAATCGAGGTAAGAGCGTTTCATCTCATCTTCAAGGCTGATTGGAATGGTTTCTTTGGCAAATTGATTCATAGGATTTAGATCGATAATTTAAGTAGAGAACTACCCAAATTTTAACATGTAGCAGGGCTGTATTCTTACCCTGCTAAAGGTATTTTTTAGCGTGAAAGACTAGACAAATCGGCTTTTAGGTCTTCTATATCCTCAAGGCCTACAGCGATTCTAACGAGGTTATCCTTAATACCGGCTTTTTGACGTTCTTCAAGGCTTACTCTTGAATGAGTGGTTGTTGCAGGGTGTGTAATTGTAGATTTAACATCCCCTAAATTAGCTGTAATAGAGATTAACCGAGTCGAATCAATTAAGCTCCAAGCCTCTTTTTGGTTGCCTTTTACCTCAAAAGATACAATGGCTCCTCCGGTTTTTTGCTGGGTTAAAGCCAGTTTATGCTGCGGATGGGAAGCCAATCCAGGATAGTAAACTCGATCTACCCTAGGCTGAGATTCAAGCCATGAAGCTAAATGAAATGCGTTTTTGGAATGGGCATGCATACGAATAGATAATGTTTCTAAGCCTTTCAAAAAGACCCAGGCATTGAAAGCACTCATTGTAGGACCTGCTGTTCGTAAAAATTGATATATCGGTTCTATTGTTTTTTTATCTGTTACGACAGCACCGCCCAAACAACGTCCTTGACCATCAATATATTTTGTGACTGAATGATGAATGATATCAGCATCAAACAACAAAGGCTTTTGAAGTGCAGGCGAACAAAAACAATTATCAACCACCAATTTTATATCTTTTTGATGTGCGATTATTGAAAGCGCTTTAATATCAGTCACTTCAGTTAATGGATTAGACGGAGTCTCCACAAAGAAAAGTTTTGTGTTTTTTTGAATGGCTTCTTCCCATTCATTAAGATTAGTGAGCGACACAAAAGTCACTTCTAACCCCCAACGCTTTAAAATATTACTAAAGAGTTGAACAGTTGTACCAAAGATACTTCTTGACGCCACAATATGATCGCCACAAGAGCATAGGCCCATAATGATTGCCAAAATAGCTGACATACCACTTGAAGTTGCCACACATGCTTCACCCCCTTCAAGAGCTGCAAGACGATCTTGAAACATTGTGACCGTAGGATTTGTGAAGCGAGAATATATATTACCAGGCTCATTACCCGCAAATCTTGCTGCAGCCTGGGAAGATGAATCAAATACATAGCTAGAAGTTAAAAAGAGAGCTTCAGAATTTTCACCAAACTCAGATTGCAGTGAGCCTGCTCGAATCGCTTTTGTATCAAATTTCATAGTTTATTACCTTTTTTTAGGCATAAAAAAACCCGTTTCACAAAAAGCTAAAACGGGACAGACCTCGCTTTAGCTGTATTTTTAAAGCGCCCGCAAGCTGAGAAATAAATTATCACTCAAATCAGCGCAGTTCCAATTATGCACGATAAAAAAAATACGTCAAGAAACGCTTAATATTAAGCAGCTTCCTCTTCATTTTTAATTAAATTTAAATCCATTTGTGTACTTGCATTTGACGGCTTATCAGATTTATTAGAGTCAGCGCGAAGCGTTTCAATATTTTTTAAATAATATTCATCAATGTCGCCTGTGATGTATTTGCCATCAAAACAAGAAGCGTCGAATTTTTTAAGCTTTGGATTGATCGATGCAATATTCTCAATCAGTGCATCAAGATCTTGATAAATTAATTCATCCGCACCAATTTCTTCGCGGATTTCTTCGTCTGTTTTATTAGGCGCTAATAATTCTGTACGTGAGGGCATATCAATGCCATACACATTGGGGAATCTCACGGGGGGGGCTGCTGAAACTAGGTAAACTTTTTTAGCGCCCGCTTCTCTCGCCATTTGAACAATTTCTTTTGATGTTGTACCTCGCACAATAGAATCATCTACTAACAGTACATTCTTATCTTGAAATTCAATCTTAATGGGATTGAGTTTTTGTCGCACTGATTTTTTTCTTAATGCTTGGCCAGGCATAATAAAAGTACGACCAATATAACGATTTTTAATAAAGCCTTCACGGTAATCAAGTCCCAGTTCAAGCGCAAGCTGTAATGCGCTAGGACGACTTGTATCGGGTATAGGGATCACTACATCGATATCTAAATATGCCCATGCCTTTTTAATTTTTTGCGCTAAGGTCTTTCCCATATTAAGTCGTGTTTGATAGACAGAAATGCCATCAATGACAGAGTCAGGTCTTGCAAGATATACATACTCAAATATACAAGGATGATGATTAGGTTTGGCACATTGTTTAGAATAAAAATTACCATTCATATCAATAAAGATTGCTTCGCCTGGCTCAACATCCCTTACTAATTTAAATCCCAATACATCAAGCGCTACACTTTCAGAAGCCACCATATATTCAACACCTTCTGGACTGTCGTGTTTGCCAATCACAAGCGGGCGAATACCATGAGGATCTCTAAATGCAAGTAAGCCGAAATTAGCAATCATAGAAACCACAGCATATGCGCCTTTGCATCGCTTATGAAGTGAAGTAATAGCATCAAAAACAACGTCACTATTAAGGACAGTGCTTTTTGAAGACTCTTCAATTTCATGCGCTAGCACATTAAGTAAAACTTCTGAGTCTGATGTGGTATTGATATGTCGAAGATCTTGCCTAAAAATATCTTCTTTAAGTTTTTCGGCATTCGTTAAATTTCCGTTATGTCCTAAAACAATTCCAAAAGGTGAGTTCACATAAAAAGGTTGAGCTTCGGCAGCAGAGGATGAGCCGGCAGTAGGATAACGCACATGCGCAATACCAGCATTACCAATAAGATTTCGCATATGGCGGGTATGAAAGACATCTTTCACGAGACCATTATTTTTATGCATAAAGAAAGCATTGCCATCACAGGTGACAATACCAGCAGCATCTTGACCTCGATGCTGGAGAACTAATAAGCCATCATAAAGTAGCTGATTAACAGGATTTTTACCGACTATTCCAAGGATTCCACACATTTCAGCGCCTTAAAAATATGTTCGTTGAGGATATTTTACATGCTTAGGGATATCTAGTGGCAAATAAACGCTTGCCTTAGCTGTAAAAGATTCGAAATAAGGTTTAATAAAAGCATCCTGCCAAGCAGAATGATTTACAAACGAGGTTGATTGAATAATAAAATGACAAATCAAGCCAATAAAGATTGCGCGAAAAAAACCAAATAAGCCGCCCAATAAAATATTAGAAAATGAAAGGCCCGTATATTTAATAAATTTGTTCAAAACAGCAATCACCCCCATTGAAAGAACAAGGGTGACAATAAAAATCAAGATGTAAGCGACTAAATTTCGAATCGATTCCGTATCAATCCAATGAAGTTTTGAAGCGATAACAAGAAAAAAAGATTGAGCTAAATAAAACGCAAAAAACCAAGCTATGATAGAAAGGAGTTCTCGCGCAAAACCACGGAAGCAGCCAAAAAGAGAAGAAATAATGATGATGATAAAAAAACCATAATCAATAAATGTCATTAATTAATCTTCTTGATAATGCCTGTGATCCCTGCATTTTTAATTTTAAGTAATGTATCTTTTGCTAAAGCTTCAGTTTTAAATTCATCTGTAATTAATCTTACTTTATCGACACCATTAATCTTTATCACTTCACTTTTAGTTTGAATATTTATTAAATTTAATTTTTGTTGAAGCGGTTTTACTTTTTCCACGTCTGAAAAAATGCCTAATTGAATGTACAAGCCGCTATTTGGTAATATGATTGCTTCCTGTTTTACCACTGCATCAGTTGATGATGGCAATAATTCTTTTTTGTTTTGAGAGCCAGGTGATTCTTGAATCTCTGGTTTAATATCTGCTGGCTTAATGCTATCAGGATTCAAGTCCACAATGCCGGGTGAACTTTCCATTGAAATCTTAATGGGTTCAGTGGGTCCTTCTTCATTACGATTTTTTAAAACAAAAGGGGCTGAAATAAGAAGAATAAATAAAATGACACATGCACCAAGAAGCCTCTTTTTGGCCTGACTAATCAGTTTATCTTCTTGAGACTGTATTGAATTTTCTTCGCTCATAACTTAGGGAATAAGTTTCATAATATCGGCTACAGTAAAGAAAGAACCGAATACGATTATTCTATCATTCCTCGTAACTTCATTGGATGCAAATTGGTAAGCTTCTTGTATATTTTTGAATGGCACTATATGCGCTGATGGATTAACTTTTTGTATGGCATTAGAGATAGTTTCTATATTTGCAGCTCTCTCGTTCTTAATTTCTGCAACATACCAGGTATCAATATCAAGACTTACTGCTTCAACTACGCCCAAGATATCTTTATCTCTAAGAATTGAAAATATGGCGATCGTTTTGCCAGACACGCTATTGATTTTTAGATTATCACTTAGAGACCCCGCTGCATGGGGGTTATGTGCAACATCTAAAATCAAAGAAGGATTTTTTTTTACCTCCTGAAATCTACCTGGCAATGATGCTAAAGCAATACCTTGTTGAATTGCAGCTTCAGTTAAAGGTAATTGATCTTCTATTATTTTGACAGCCATGAGTGCATTTGAAGCATTGGCAAGCTGAAAAGAGCCTTGCAATCGAGGTAATGGAACATTTATCACAAAAGAGGATTCAATTGAAAAATCAAAGGAATCATAATGTACTTCATAAGCAAAATCTTTGCCTATCATTTTTAATTTAGCTTGAATAGATTTGCAATGATTTATTAAAGATTGAGGAGGATCGAAGTCGCCACATATTGCTATTTTATTAGGACGATAAATTCCAGCTTTTTCAAATCCAATCGCCTCTCTTGTATGTCCTAAATAATCTATATGATCAAGATCAATGGTAGTGACAATGGCACAATCGGAATCAAAAACATTTACAGCATCTAACCTGCCACCCATACCTACTTCAAGAATAGCAATATCTAGATCAGCGTCGGCAAAAATAATCATGGCAGCAATTGTGCTGTATTCGAAATAAGTAAGTGAGATTTCTTTTCTAGCTGATTCAATTTTTTTAAAGGCTTCACAAATAAGATTATCTGAAACAGGATCTGCTTGAATTTTAATTCGCTCATTAAAATATAAAAAATGGGGTGAGGTATAGCAGCCTACTTTATAACCTGCCTCTTTATAAATCGACTCCAAAATGGCACAGGTGGAGCCTTTGCCATTAGTGCCACCAACAGTTATGATAGGGAAAGAAATATCTAGATTTAAACGCTTAACAACGACTTTGATACGTTCTAGAGTGAGATCAATTGTTGAGGGGTGAATCGATTCAATATACCCTAGCCAATCTTTAAGACTCATAGGGCGATTATGTGGCTGGAGAAGAGTTAAATTAATTTTTAGATAATTTAGATATTAGATTAACAAGTTTCTTTTTCATGTCACGGCGATCTACAATCATATCAATCGCGCCATGTGATAAAAGAAATTCAGACCGCTGAAATCCCTCAGGAAGTTTTTCTCTTACCGTTTGCTCAATCACACGAGGGCCAGCAAATCCGATCAATGCCTTAGGTTCTGCAATAATGATATCACCTAACATAGCAAAACTAGCAGATGCACCGCCCATAGTGGGATCAGTAAGAATTGAGAAGTATGGTAATTTAGCCTCACTTAACTTAGTTAAAGCAGCACTTGTTTTTGCCATTTGCATAAGCGATAGTAGGCCTTCTTGCATGCGAGCACCGCCACTTGCACAGATGCATATAAATGTTGCTTTAGATTTTATTGCAGCTTGAATCCCACGCACAAATTTTTCACCAACGACAGACCCCATAGATCCGCCCATGAATTTAAATTCAAAAGCAGCTACCACCGCAGGTTTACCCTCTATCGAACCTTGCATCACAACCATCGCATCTTTTTCATTAAGATCTTTTTGTGATGATTTAATGCGATCAGCATAACTTTGTGTATCATTAAATTTTAAAGAATCTAGTGGTTGAATCTGCACACCAATTTCTTTTCTTTTTTCTTTATCTAATATGGCATCAATACGCGCGCGGGCTGAAATTCTGTTATGAAAAGAGCATTTTGGACATACTTCCATATTTTGCTCAAGATCTGTTCGATAGAGAACTGCCTGGCATGATGGGCATTTACACCACAAACCCTCGGGAATATTTTTTTTAGATACGCTACCAACGATACGTTTTATTTTGGGAGGTATGACGTTTTTTAACCAGCTCATATTTTCACTCGACTCATTAATTAACAGCTTCTCTTAATTCTTTCATTAACTTTGAAATATTGTGAATTAAATTATCTTTATTTGAATTTTCAATTTCCTGAACCATGCGACTGCCAACTACAACGGCATCAGAAATTTTAGCCACTTCTTTTGCTGTTGTCGCATCCTTTACCCCAAAACCTACCCCAATCGGAAGTTTTGTTAATTCTCGAATAATCCCTACTTTAGATTTCACTTGTTCAATGTCGATATTGGCAGCCCCTGTTACGCCTTTAAGTGAGACGTAATACAAGAATCCAGAAGCTTGCTCAATAATTAATTTTACTCTATCCAATTCTGTCGTTGGTGATAATAAAAAAATACTATCTATGTTCTTTTCTTTAAGAAGTTTTGTAAATTGTTTACATTCCTCAGGTGGATAATCTACTGTGATAATTCCATCCACATCAGAAGCTTTAGCTCTCACCACAAAAGTCTCTGCACTAATTGCTTCAATAGGGTTTGCATAGCCCATCAAGATAATAGGTGTTTTATTGTTTTTTTCTCTAAAAGCTTTTACCATTTTAAAAACGTGGGACAAACCTACATGATGCGCTAAAGCTCTTTCACTTGCCCTTTGTATGGTAGGTCCGTCTGCCATGGGATCTGAAAATGGAATACCCAATTCAATCATATCAGCACCTGCATCAACCAAAGCGTGCAACATTGACTCAGTTAAATCAGGATGTGGGTCACCTGCTGTAATGTATGGAATTAAAGCTTTTTTATTTTTTTCTTTAAGCGCCTGAAATGTGTCTGTGATTCTCGACATACAAATTTTACAAGTTGATATTTGAAATTTTAGCTACAGTATTGATATCTTTATCCCCACGACCTGATAAATTCACAAGAATCACTTGATCGGGCTTCATTGTTTTCGCAAGTTTCTCTGCATATGCTAAAGCATGGCTAGTTTCAAGCGCTGGAATAATACCTTCGGTAAGACATAGACTATGAAAAGCATCCAAAGCGTCTGTATCAGTAACAGCAACATATTCAGCGCGCTTAATATCTTTTAACCAAGCATGCTCAGGGCCAACGCCTGGATAGTCAAGACCTGCTGATATTGAGTGTGTTTCAATAATCTGACCTTCCTCATTCTGCATTAAGTAAGTTCTGTTGCCATGCAATACACCTATCGGACTATTGGCAGTTAAAGGTGCTGCGTGCTTGCCCGTTTCGATACCATGCCCTGCAGCTTCAACGCCAATTAATCGAACTTCGCGTAAATCTATATAGGGATAAAAAATACCCATCGCATTAGAACCACCACCGACACATGCGACCACCGCATCTGGTTGACGTCCAAGCATTTCATTCATTTGCATTTTACATTCAACACCCACGACAGAATTAAAATCACGAACCATCATGGGATAAGGATGAGGCCCTGCCACAGTACCAATAATATAAAAGGTAGTAGAGATGTTAGTAACCCAATCTCTCATGGCTTCATTAAGCGCATCTTTTAGAGTTTTAGATCCACTTTCTACAGGCACAACCGTAGCGCCAAGAAGTTTCATGCGGTATACATTAGGCGCTTGTCTTTTAACATCCTCAGCTCCCATATAAACTACGCACTCAAGGCCTAAACGTGCTGAAATAGTGGCTGTTGCAACCCCATGCTGTCCTGCTCCTGTCTCGGCAATAATGCGTGGTTTACCCATACGTTTCGCGAGTAAAGCCTGGCCTACAGTATTATTGACTTTGTGAGCGCCTGTATGATTTAAGTCTTCCCGCTTCAAGTAAATTTGAGCGCCACCTACTCGATCAGACCATCTTTTAGCATGGTAAATTGGACTTGGTCGACCCACAAAATGCTTTAAGTCATACTGAAGTTCAGTAAGAAAATCAGGGTCATGACGATACTTTTCATACATCACTCTTAATTCATCGAGCGCTTCAATCAAAGTTTCTGCGACAAATATACCGCCAAATTGACCAAAATGGCCTTTTTCATCTGGCATATCATACGGCTGCATCTTGAGTTTCCTTTATAAATTCTTGAATTTTAAAAGAATTTTTAATACCTTTTGATTCTTCAACGCCGCCACTCACATCGACTGCGTATGGCTTGACCTTTTTGATGGCTTCTTTCACATTGTCTACTGTAAGCCCACCTGCTAGAACAATAGGCTTAGAAAGCGAAAGTGGGATTAAATTCCAATCAAATGTTTGACCTGTGCCACCTTTAAGATACTCATGTGATGCGTCAAGCAATAAGGCTTCTGCATCATAAAAATTCTTTTCATATTGTAACAAATCTACTGATACCGAAACCGCAACGGCTTTAATATAAGGAAATTTGAATTGCCTACAGAAGTCAGGGGTTTCATCGCCATGAAACTGAAGGACATTTATCAATCCTGATTGAATTGCCTCTTTAATATAGGCAGGATCCGCATTAACAAAAAGGCCCACTTTGGTCACAAATGGTGGCAGCACTCTAGCAAAGTCTTTAAATGCAGCTAAAGCAATATAACGTGGACTTTCTTTATAAAAAACAAAGCCAAGCGCATCACAGCCCGCATGAATAGCAGCTTTTGCATCTTCTAAGCGCGTAATACCACAAATTTTAATACGTGTTCTCAATGTGAAATCAATTCAAGATGAAATATATTCATTATAAGGATTAACGATCTTGGCTTAAATGATTATTGTCAAAAATATTGACGGTTCGATGCGTCAAAGATAATGCATAGCACGGATCATAATCAACACCACACAAATAAAGACCGTGAGAGGAAAAAGTAGGGGGTGATTTTTTTCTATCTTTTGATATCAATAGCTCGTAAATATATTCACTTGGGTAATTACCCTTACCAATATAGAGAATAGCCCCCATCATATTTCTTATTTGATGATGCAAAAAACCATTCGCAGAAAACTTAAAAAGATAAAATGGGTGGTAATTTAAAATAGATGTGCGAGTGATTGTTCTGATAGGGCTCTTAGCTTGACATTCTGAAGATCGAAACGCACTAAAATCATGTTCACCTTCAAAATATTGAATAGCCGTTTTCATCTTATTAAAGTCAAGGTCATCATGAATCCATCCTGCTTTTTTAGCCCATAGAGCAGAATGGGAAGAGGCGTTATACAGTAAATATTCATAATGGCGTTGTGTTGCTGAATAACGCGCATGAAAGGTATCATCAACTTCTTGTGCCCATAATACTCGAATAGAAGATGGCAAGAAAGCATTAACACCTCTTATCCAAGCCGTCATAGGCCTGTCAATTGAAGTTTCAAAATGAATGATCTGAATCAGCGCATGAACACCGGTATCAGTTCTACCCGATGCATAGGTATCTATTTTTTCTTTTGCAATACTTTCAAGCGCTTTTTCAATTTCACCTTGAATAGAATCTGTATCATTCTGTTTTTGCCATCCAGAATAATTAGAACCATCATATTCAGCACACAATGCAATTTTCATGAGGAGTTAAATATAAGAAATCACAAGAAATGTAATAGATAGCATTGTAGAAATCATAACCATAGACAATGTATTAACTCTTTCCTCTTTTATTTCAATATAAGTATACTTTCCATGAGTTTTATTACTTGAATATAAGAGTAATGAAGACAAATCGTTAAAATTAAAACGCAGTTTGCGTTTCGACTGGAAAGTCTTAACATACTCCATAGTTAAACAAAGACGAACAGCAAAAATTTTTGCATCAATACCTAATGGCCTTAATGGTTTAACCATTAAATAGAAAGTTTCAATTAAAGTCTGATAGCTCATGAATGAAATCAACATTGTAATAAGAGCGACTGAATTCATGAGGCGCATAATTTGAGTTGTACCTAATAAAAGGCCTTCATAAGATGGTGAAAAATAAGGCCAAAGGGCTATATACTCCCCCGGGGTATTAAATATATAAAGAAGAAAAGTAATGATAAGAAAAAATTTTAATCTAAGGATAAGTTTAGGAATTGAGAACTTTAAGAAAAAAGAAACAACTAAAATAAAAAAGAGTAAATAAAGATTGAAGTTAAAGTTATATTTATTAATAAGCAATAATGCACAAAAAACAGCTACAAATTTAACTAATGCATGCACAATAATTTAATTGCTTAATCAGGATAAGTTGGCTTTTGATCTTTATCTGATAAATTAATTTCAATACCTGACAAATCAACCTCTTCTTTATCGCCATCTCCTTTAATTGAAGACACTTTAGGCTTATCTTCATTCGTATTGATATAATCCATAAGCTCTTTTTGTTCTTGTTGTTTTTTTGTTTTAATAACAAAAAGTATAATTAAAATTGCAAAAAGAACGCCTAAGAAAATAAATAATCCACTAGATGATAAGACACTAGAAATTTCTTTATCTGAAGCTAATTGTGCACTTGCTTTTTCATCGATTGGGCTATCTGAGATAGATGATTCAAATGTTGTATCAGCAGGTGGTGCAACCTCATTTTTATTTGTATCTAGTTCGTTAGGTTTACTAATAAGTGAATTTAAATCTGGTTTTGATTCAACCACGGTATTTTTGTTAGCCAAATCTTTAGTTTGATTAACTTGCTTCGACTTCTCTTGAAGCTCAAATAAAGCTTGATTTGAAACAGCTAATATTCTTTTAGCATCAGCAAGTTCCTTCTCTAAGAGTACTATTTTTTGCTCAACATCCTTAATATTTTTCTCTAATGCTGTTTTATCATCATTAATTTGATTAATTTCTTTTTGAACAACTTCTTTACTGTTCTTATCAATACTTATAGTATCTCCGGTCAATTTAATACGGGGTACTGGTGTAATTGATTCACTCTGAATTACAGTTGTTGAGGTGACTGATGCATCAGACTTTGGGGTAATTATTTTTGGACTGGCCGCTACTGCTTCAGCTGTTTTTGAGCTCAATTTATTCCACTGTGCGGATTGAATTTTAATTTCAGCCATCGCCTTGGCATGACTTAAATTCATAAAATCATCTTGTATCGGCAAAATAATTTTTTGTCCAACTTCTAAACCATTAATATTTTTATTTGTAAAAGCAAGTTCATTAAGATTGAAAATACCTATTACCATCTGCTCAGTTGTGATGCCTGGTAGCTTATTTTCACGGGCAATTTTATAAATAGTATCTGCAGATTTAACTGTAATTGATTTTGCAGAAAAATCAGATGATTTATTTTTTTCTTGGGATTTTGGACTATTTTTAACTTCTTTTTCAATTGGTGCTTTGTTTTTTTCAATACTTTCTTTCGTTTCCTTTTTATCATTTATTAGAGTTGGGTCTGTCTTTTCGACGGCCACAATTTTATCTTGCTTAATAATAGATGTTTCTGGCGGATCAAGAAGTACCGTATATTCACGATAATTTCTTCCTTTAGGAGAGTCCACTTGAATTAGTAAATCTAAAAAAGGTTCTGGGACAGGTTGAGTGCTTTTCAATTTTAGAACTGTGAGGCCTCTTTCATTTTTTTGTAATTCAACAGAGATATTATTATGAATAGGAAGTCGTTCTATACCTTGCGATTCATAATTCTCTTTTGAAGCTAAGGATGTTTGAAGCTTTGATAAATCTTCACCTGGTACCAACATCATTTCAATTTCAGCATTTAGAGGCTGGTCTTGAGAAGATATGACCACAATTTTGCCTAACTGTAATGCATGCGCGATCAGTGGAAAGAAGAATACGAATAATAAAAGTAACTTTTTAATTTGTTTGTTCATAAATTTTATTTAATGGATTTGATAAGTATTCTTAAAACACGTCTAAGTGGCTCTGCAGCCCCCCAGAGCAATTGATCACCCACAGTAAAAGCTGAGATGTACTCAGGGCCCATATTAAGCTTTCTAATTCTCCCTACAGGAATTGAAAGTTTACCTGAGACTGCTGCAGGACTTAATTCTTTCATTGAGATTTCACGCTCATTTGGTATTAATTTAACCCATGCATTTGCATTGCTTATACTTTCATTAATTTCATCTAAAGAAATATTCTTTTTTAATTTAATTGTTAAAGCTTGACTGTGGCATCGCATTGCACCTATGCGAACACATAATCCTTCTATAATAATTGGATTATTTTCTCTTCCGAGAATCTTATTTGTTTCAACTGACCCCTTCCATTCTTCTTTACTTTGACCGTTGTTTAAATCTTTATCAATCCACGGAATTAAACTACCTGCTAAGGGTACGCCAAAGTTATCTATTGGAAAATCCTGCGATTTAAGCGTAGACGAAACATTTTGATCAATATCTAATATAGACTTCATAGGATCCTCAATTAAGTCTTTTGCATGATTGAAAATAGTACCCATTTGTGAAATGAGCTCCCTCATATTCTGCGCCCCAGCTCCACTAGCAGCTTGATAAGTCATCGATGAAACCCACTCAACAAGATCTCTCTTAAAAAGTCCATCGAGCGCTAATAACATAAGTGATACAGTGCAGTTCCCGCCAATCCAATTTTTATTACCTTTTTTGATTGCCGATTCAATAAGATCTCCATTCAATGGATCTAAAATAATCACCGCATCTTTTTCCATTCTTAATGAAGAAGCTGCATCTATCCAATGTCCCTGCCATCCCGAATTTCTTAATTTTGGATATATAGCTGATGTATAGTCGCCACCTTGGCACGAAAGAATAATATCCATAGCTGACAAATCTTTAACATCATGTGCATCCTTTAATGTACTATGACTTTCGGAAAAAGATGGCGCAGCATTTCCTGTTTGCGATGTTGAGAAGAAAGTAGCGTCAAATTCCTTGAAATCACTTTCCTCTTGCATTCTCTGCATAAGGACTGAACCCACCATACCTCTCCAACCTGCAAAGCCAACTCTAACCATTAAATATCCTATTCTTTAATTATTTAAGAGCTGCAATCACTACCTCGCCCATTTCACTACAGCTTACTTTTTTATCCCCAGCAGAATAAATATCTGCTGTTCGAAAACCTTGACTCAATGCTTTCTTAACTGCTGACTCAATTTTGTTTGCATTTTTTTCGTCACTGAATGTATATCTAAACATCATGGCTAAAGATAAAATGGTCGCAAGCGGATTTGCAATATTTTTTCCTGCAATATCAGGCGCTGAACCATGGCTAGGTTCATACATACCTTTATTATTACTATCAAGTGATGCGGATGGAAGCATACCGATTGAGCCTGTTAACATCGAAGCTTCATCAGACAAAATGTCACCGAAAATATTTCCCGTTACTAACACATCAAATTGTTTTGGATTTTTAATAAGTTGCATCGCTGTATTATCAACATACATATGTGTCAACTCAACTTCAGGATATTCTTTTGAGAGATCGATCATAATTCGACGCCATAATTCTGTGGTTTCTAAAACATTTGCTTTGTCAACTGAACACAACTTTTTTGATCGTTTCATTGCGATCTGAAATGCTACATGAGCGATACGTTTAATTTCAGATTCTGAATAGCGCATTGTATTGATACCTTCACGCTCTCCTTTTTCATTTGTATGAATACCTCGTGGCTGGCCAAAATAAATATCACCTGTCAATTCTCGTACAAACATAATATCAAGATTAGAAACAATCTCGGCTTTAAGTGTAGAAGCAGCAACCAGCTCAGGATATAGAATTGCTGGCCTTAAGTTAGCAAATAAATTAAGTTCTTTTCTGATACGAAGAAGACCGCGCTCAGGTCTTTTATCTCTTGGCAGAGTGTCATATTTCCAATCCCCTACAGCTCCCAAAAGTACTGCGTCAGATTTAATTGCTAAATCAAGTGTTGAATCAGGCAATGGGTCGCCAAATTTTTCATAGCCAGCTCCGCCAATAGGGGCTTCCACTAACTCTGCGCCCACATTAAGGGCTTTTAATACATCAACTGCTTGATTTGTAATTTCTGGACCAATACCATCGCCAGGTAATATTGCAATTTTCATTTTATTAAAAAAATCTTTCTAATTTAAAGAAGCCATGAATTTTTTTGGTAGTAATCTTGCTCAAATGCTTTAATACTCTTGCTATGCTGCATCGTTAATCCAATATCATCTAATCCATGTATTAAACAATGCTTTCTAAATGCATCTACCTGAAAACTTATTTTTTCATTTGAAGGCATCACAACAAATTGATTTTCTAAATCAATTGTTAAAACATAACCTTTATTTGCATAAATAGATTTAAATAAAAAATCGATTGTTTCATTCGGCAATACGATAGGTAACAAACCATTTTTAAAACAATTGTTATAGAAGATGTCAGCAAAACTAGGTGCTAAAATCGCTCTAAACCCATAGTCTTCAATTGCCCATGGTGCATGTTCTCGACTTGAGCCACATCCAAAATTCTCTCGCGCAATCAAAATAGAAGCCTTTTCATATGGGGTCTGATTTAGTACAAATTCTGAATTTTTTTTTCTTTGAGTTAAATCCATGCCTGGCTCGCCGTGATCAAGATATCGCCAGTCATCAAATAGATGAGGGCCAAAACCTGTTTTCTTAATCGACTTCAGAAATTGTTTGGGAATAATTGCATCCGTATCTACATTTGCACGATCAAGAGGGGCGACAATACCAGTATGAGTAATAAATGGATTCATAAATTAATTTAAAGATCTTATATCTACAAAATGACCATGTATGCCAGCGGCTGCAGCCATCGATGGACTTACAAGGTGCGTTCTGCCTCCCTGACCTTGTCGGCCCTCAAAATTTCTATTAGAAGTTGATGCACAACGCTCGCCTGGATTTAATCTATCAGCATTCATGGCTAAACACATCGAGCAGCCAGGCTCTCTCCATTCAAAGCCTGCTTCTATAAAGATTTGATCCAAACCTTCTTTTTCAGCTTGAAGTTTTACAAGACCCGATCCAGCGACTACTAGCGCCAACTTAATATTTTGGGCAATTTTTTTCCCCTTAAGAATGTTGGCAGCTTCTCGCAAATCTTCTATGCGCGAATTAGTGCATGACCCAATAAAAATTTTATCAATTTGAATTTGATTGATTGGAAAATTGGGTTCGAGCCCCATATAGGTAAGCGCATCCTCAATACTTTTTCTTTTTGAAGGGTCGTTTTCATTTTTTGGATCAGGCGTCATACCTTCAATACTTACAACCATTTCAGGCGAAGTTCCCCATGTAACTTGCGGAAGAATTTCACTTCCATTAAGCATGACTACTTTATCGAATTTTGCATCTTTATCGCTATGTAATGTTTTCCAATAAGCTTTTGCTTTTTCAAAAGCTTCGCCTTTAGGTGAAAAAGGTCTATTTTCAACATAAGATATCGTGACATCGTCTACTGCTACCATTCCAGCTCTAGCACCAGCTTCGATCGCCATATTACAAAGTGTCATTCTGCCTTCCATAGAAAGAGAACGAATAGACTCACCAGTAAATTCAATCGCATAACCTGTGCCACCTGCTGTTCCAATTTTTCCAATCAAGGCTAAAGCAATATCTTTTGCGGTAATGCCTTTATTTAATTTTCCTTCTACACGAACTTCCATAGTCTTGAATTTTTTTAAGATTAAGCATTGAGTAGCTAATACATGTTCAACTTCCGAAGTACCGATACCCATTGCAAGTGCACCAAATGCTCCATGTGTACTTGTATGAGAGTCACCGCATACAATTGTCATGCCTGGCAATGTACTTCCTTGCTCAGGTCCGATAACATGAACAATACCTTGGCGATTGTCATTCATGGGAAATTGAGTCAATCCAAAATGCCTACAATTTTCATCTAGCATTTCAACTTGAATTTTTGAAATAGGATCAGAAATACCAAGCGATCGATCTGTCGTAGGAACATTATGATCAGGAACTGCAAGAATGGATTTGTTCCTCCATACAGGCCTATGATTAATTCTTAAACCTTCAAATGCCTGCGGGCTTGTGACTTCATGAACTAGATGTCGATCAATATATATTAGATAAGTGCCAGCATCTTCTCTAACAATATGGCTTTCAAATAATTTTTCGTAGAGTGTTTTAGCTTGCATACGTTTGACTAATCTCTAAAGTTTCCAAATTGCAATGGAAAATCACTAATACTTTTTTTAACGAATGCTATGGCGTCTTGTAAGTTATCTCTTTTAGCGCCTGACACACGAACACTTTCACCTTGAATAGCTGCCTGAACTTTAAGTCCGCTATCTTTAAGTAATTTAACAATTTTTTTTGCAAGTTCGCTATCAATGCCTGATTTTAATTTCAAAACTTGTTTTACTTTATTTCCAGATATAGTTTGAATATCCTGAGGATCAAGTCTTTTGGAGCTATCAGCTTCTTTCTTTTCCATAGCAGGCAATAAAATATCCTTGATTTGACCTAATTGAAAATCAGAATCACCATAAAGTGTAATAATTAATTCTTTTTCTGAAAATTCAACTTTCGCACTCGTACCTTTAAAGTCGTATCGATTGATAATCATTCGAGATGCGACATCAATAGAATTGTTTAAATTAGCCATATTTACTTCGGATGAAATATCAAAAGATGGCATATGAAATCTCCTTGCTTAATTAAATTACTTATTCAAAATGACAAGCATAGTGAAGCGTATCTGTTGTCTCAATTTCAAAAGATGAATTTGCAGGCACAGAAAATTTTTGATCTTCCTTATATTCCGTCCAACCAGAAGCACCCTGCAATTTCACCCGACAGTGTCCAGCTAGAATCTCCATAACTTCAGCTGCTTGAGTATTGAAAGTTAATGAACTTGGAAAAATGACACCAATCGTACTTCTTGTTCCGTTTGGAAGAAGAATGGTATGGCTTACACATTTACCGTCGAAATAAATATTTGCTTTTTTCTTTACACTTACATTGTCAAATTGAGCCATCTAATTCACCTTATTTTTTAATTTTTGCTGCGATTCTCATTCTTAAAGCATTGAGTTTAATAAAACCTACTGCATCTTTTTGGTCATACGCGCCTTTATCATCTTCAAATGTTGCAATCGAAGTATCAAAAAGTGAATCACTTTCACTATCTCTTCCAATTACTGTGACGTTACCTTTGAAGAGTTTCAATTTAACCCAGCCATTCACATTTATTTGCGTGTGATCAATCAAAGTCTGTAATGCAAGTCTCTCTGGACTCCACCAATAACCGTTATAAATCAGAGAAGCAAATCTTGGCATCAAGTCATCTTTGAGATGAGCTACTTCACGATCTAATGTAATAGACTCAATCGCTCGATGAGCTTTTAATAAAATAGTACCGCCGGGAGTTTCATAGCAACCTCGTGATTTCATACCGACATATCGATTCTCTACAAGATCTAATCGTCCTATACTATGCTTTCCACCCAAGTGATTTAGCTTAGCTAATAATTCATGCGCTTTCATAGCTTTACCATTAAGACTTATTGGATCACCTTTTTCGAATTTAATTTCTATAGTTTCAGATTCATTTGGTGCTTTTTCAGGACTAACAGTCCACCGCCACATATCTTCTTCGGGTTCTGCTCCTGGATTTTCTAAGTGACGCCCCTCATAAGAAATATGCAATAAATTAGCATCCATACTATATGGGCTACCGCCTTTTTTATGTTTCATTTCAACCGGAATATTATTTTTTTTAGCATATTGAAGTAATTTTTCTCGGCTGAGTAAATCCCACTCGCGCCATGGTGCAATAATTTTGATGTCAGGATTAAGCGCATACGCGCCTAATTCAAAACGAACTTGATCATTACCTTTACCTGTCGCTCCATGAGAAATAGCATCAGCATTAGTTTTTCTAGCTAGCTCTATTAATTGTTTAGCGATAAGAGGTCTCGCAATTGAAGTGCCGAGAAGATATTCTCCCTCATAAATTGTATTCGCTCTAAACATAGGAAATACAAAATCTCGAACAAATTCTTCTTTTAAATCTTCGATAAATATTTCTTTAACGCCTGCTACTTTAGCTTTTTCTCTTGCAGGCTCTAATTCATCGCCTTGACCTAAGTCAGCAGTAAAAGTAACGACTTCGCATTGATAAGTTTCTTGAAGCCATTTCAAAATAACAGACGTATCTAACCCGCCCGAGTATGCTAAAACAACTTTTTTAATATCACTCATTTTTAATCTTTCCTAATAATAGGTACTCCATCAATGCTTTCTGAACATGAAGGCGGTTCTCAGCCTCATCCCATACTGCGCTTTGAGAACCATCAATGACTTCCGCAGTCACCTCTTCGCCTCGATGAGCAGGAAGGCAGTGCATAAACAAAGCATCTGAGGATGCCACTGACATCATTTCTTGGTCTACTTGCCAGTCTGCAAAGTCTTTCAAACGCTCTTCGTTTTCAGATTCAAATCCCATGCTGGTCCATACGTCAGTTGTGACAATATCGGCATCTTTTGCAGCATCCATTGGATCTTCAAATTCTTCAAAATGTTTATCGCCATACAAGCCTGCTCGCTCGACTTCAACTTCATAACCTTTAGGTGTTGAAACATGTACATTGAAATCTAAAACTTCAGCAGCTTGTAACCACGTATTGCATACGTTATTAGAGTCACCAATCCAAGCAATTGTTTTGCCTTGAATAGAGCCTTTATGTTCGATGTAGGTAAAAATATCGGCTAGAATTTGGCATGGATGATATTCGTTAGTTAACCCATTAATCACAGGCACTCTTGAATTTTGTGAAAATCGATCAATGATATCCTGTTCAAATGTTCTAATCATTACAAGGTCACACATTCTTGAAATTACTTGCCCCGCATCTTCAACAGGCTCTCCTCTTCCGAGCTGTGAATCTCTCGTATTTAAATAAATTGCTGAGCCGCCAAGCTGTTGAATGCCTGCCTCAAAAGATAATCTTGTTCGAGTGCTTGCTTTTTCAAAGATCATCACAAGAGTTCTGTCCACAAGAGGCCAATACTGTTTATATTCTTTAAATTGTTTTTTAATCCAACTTGCTCTTGCGAAAATATATTCAAACTCATCTCGCTTGAGATCGTTAAATCTTAAAAAATGTTTTGTTTTCATAAAATCAATTCTATTTAAAATCTTACTTTGCTAAAAAATTTTTAATCACTTGAGATAATCTTTCGGCTAATTCTTTTGCTTCCATATGATTAATAACAAGAGGTGGTAAAAGTCGAATCACTTTCTCTGCTGTCACATTAATAAGAAGCCCTTCATTTAAAGCTAATTTAGTTAAGTCTCCGCATGGATGATCAAGCTCGATACCTATCATCAAGCCCAAGTTACGGATACCTTTTACTTGAGGACAATCTTTTAAGTGCTTTGTAAATTCTTCATTAATTAATGCGCCCATTTTTGATGCATGACTACAAAGCTTATCTTCTTCAATAATAGTTAATGTTGCATAACCTGCTGCGGTCGCCAATGGATTGCCACCAAATGTTGATCCATGCTTGCCCGGTGTAAATACCCTGCTTGCTTTGCCCTGGGCTAAACAGGCACCAATCGGAACACCTGAACCTAAACCTTTAGCGAGCGTGATGACATCAGGCTGAACAGAGGTATGTTGATGGACAAACCATTTACCTGTTCTACCAATACCTGACTGAACCTCATCTAACATTAAAAGCCAATCATGATCATCACAAACTGCTCTTAATCCTTTGAGGTAATTTTGAATATTGCTTGGAATATTGATACCACCCTCGCCTTGAATAGGCTCCACAAGAATCGCAACTACATTATTCTTTCTTGACGCAATTTGCTGAATAGCTTCTAGATCATCGAAAGCCACTCGAATAAATCCACTTACAAGTGGCTCAAAGCCAGCCTGTGTTTTTCGATTGCCAGTAGCAGATAACGTTGCCATTGTGCGTCCATGGAAAGCTTTTTCCATGACAATAATTTCTGGGGTATCAATACCTTTTTGATGCCCAAAAAGCCTTGCTAATTTAATTGCTGCTTCATTCGCTTCGCATCCTGAATTGCAGAAAAAAACATTATCCATATGAGAAATGGCTGTTAGTTTTTCTGCCAGTCTTTCTTGTTCAGCAATATGGTAAACATTCGACACATGGATGAGTTTTGATATTTGCTCATTAATAGCTTTGATTAACTTAGGATGTCTATGCCCCAGGCCGTTGACCGCTACACCAGACAGAGCATCTAAATATTTTTTACCATCTTTAGCCCATAACCAAACACCTTCACCTTTTTCAAAGGTGACGGGTTGTCTAGCATAGGTATCCATCATTTTTGACATACAATTTTCCGTACTTATAAATACAAACGGAGGCTTAAGCCTCCGTTGATTTTAGCTTAAATTATCTTAGAGCCCGATTAATGCGCGATGAGTCCATCCATTTGCCATAAATAAAAGCATTGGAAGAGAGAGCATTAAATTAGTCCTTGACGCAAGGAAAGCGACCCTTCGTGCTTTGGCTTTTTCATCATCTGACGCTTGGACCATACCTAAAATCTTCTGTTGATTTGGCCAAATTAGGACCCAAACATTAAAGAGCATAATCGTACCTAACCAAGAACCGATACCAATTCCCTCGTATCCGGTTTGCAAGGTAAATGCGTTAATAAAATTTTCTTGTAAGATTGCAGCGCCTGCTAGCCAAGTTGCTACAGCAGCCCATCTAAACCATAATAAAGCGCGCGGTGCAACATGCTTTGTAATGCCGCCTGCTGAGCCATCCGCAGCTGCATCTTTTAATGCAGGAATTTGCACTAGGTTAAAGTAATAAAGTAAACCAATCCATGCAATACCAGCCACAACATGAAGCCATCTTGCAAGTCCAGATATATATTCCATTATTAAAACTCCTACAAAATAAAGTTTTTAAGAAAAACGTAAAGAACTAGTGTTAGGACTAAGCCTGAAATGATTGTTCCTAAAATGGAATCAAGTGGATTTTTCATCTAAAACTCCTCTAAACAAAAACAAAATATTCAAGCACTGAGGGTAGCTCAAATAGCCGATTTAAGCAAGTTAGCGCGCTAAAAAGGTAAATTAAGTTTGCAAAAAAACCTATTTAAGGCAAAATTGCCCTAGATTTTAAAAAACATTTCCCAATAGTTAATAATCACCTATGTTGACACTCAAATCGGTTAATTCCCAAGCTAAGATTTTGAGTCAGCTGCCTCCTCATAGCTATATCGATCCTCGTATTTTCGAAATAGAAAAAAAGGCAATTTTCGATAAATATCCAAAATATTTAGGACATCGGTTAATGGCACCTCAACACGGTAATTACCAAGTTTTGGACGCACTTAATCAATCAGCGATTCTTGTAAATGACCACGGAAAAATCAATATATTAAGTAATATTTGTCGCCATAGACAAGCGCTAATGCTTGAAAATAAAGGGTCTATATCGCATATCGTTTGCCCTCTTCACCGTTGGACATATGACCTTAATGGAAAATTGAAAGGCGCACCCTATTTTAAAGAAACCCCCTGTCTCAATTTAGAATCATTTCAGGTGGAAGAAATCCATGGTCTCATTTTCAAACAAACACATAAACAAATCTCATTGAATATCAAAGATGCGATGGAATTTAAACAATTAAATCAATTATTAAATTTCGAATCTTACAAATTACATAGCATCAAAATTGACCATTACGATTTTAATTGGAAGACATTTATTGAAGTCTATCTTGAAGATTATCATGTCTGGGCTTTTCATCTAGGCCTCAATAATATAGTGAACTGTGATGATTTAACTTGGGAATTTAAATCATTCTCATCTATTCAAAAAGTGCCTTTCAGGGAGAAAGATCATTCAGCAAGCTCTCCCATTTATGATCTTTGGAAATCAAAGATTAATGAGCAAAGTGGCAACTCAAAACCTGCATTTGGTGCAATTTGGCTCACTATATATCCTTTTTTTATGATCGAATGGTATCCCAATGTGATTGTCGTTTCTCATCTCATTCCCGATGAAGTAGATCGTTGCAGAAATATTATTGAATTTTATTATCCGGAAGAAACGATTCTTTTTGATCAAGATTATATTGCTGCACAACAAGCCGCCTATAACGAGACAGCGCTGGAAGATAAAGTCATTTGTGAAAAGATGCACGAAGGAAGACGTCTGCTCTCTAAAAACAAACAAGAGGATATGGGTCCATATCATGAACCCTTAGAAGATGGATTAAAACATTTTCATCAGTGGTATCAAACAGAAATGTCCACCTATCTATGACAAACCAAAAAAAAGGTATGCTATGGATAATCGTAGCAACCTTCTTCTTTTCACTCATGGGGTCATTTGTAAAGATTGGTGCTACCCATTTTTCAAGCGTTGAGCTTGTATTCTATCGATCATTCATAAGCCTATTAATTCTTTTTATTTATATCGTTATCAGTCAAAAAGAATTAAAAACACCTCATCTAAGAAAACAAATTGATCGCGGGATTATAGGGTTTTTATCTTTGGCTTTTTTCTTTTATGCCATTGCACATCTTAATTTAGGCTCTGCAATGACGCTCAACTATACTTCACCTATATTTCTTGGCTTTTTCTTGCCTTTTATCTCACACCAAAAAATAAAAAAATCCATTTTGATGTGTACCATTATTGGTTTTATTGGTGCTTTATTAATTCTTGATCCACACGGAGAATGGCAAAGTTGGTTTGCGGGTTTAGTAGGGTTGATATCAGGTATTGGTGCAGCATTAGCTTACATTCATGTCATACAGCTTAGTAGACTAAATGAACCCGATTGGCGAACTGTCTTTTATTTCACACTCGTATCTACAGTTGGTTCAGGATTATGGATAAGCTTTAACGATTGTCAAAAGTTGGTATGGGACCATATGTGGATATTAATTTCGCTTGGCTTATCAGCCACCATTGCTCAAATTGCAATGACACGAGCATACAGGCTTGGAAATACACTTGTGATTGGTGCATTGTCTTATCTGACAATTGTTTTTTCTAGTGTTATCAGCCTTCTCTATTTTAACGAAACAATGAGAATAGAAGACTTGATAGGGGCAACCTTCATTATTGTAAGCGGTGCCATTGCTTCAAACATTAGCTTAAAATCAAGGATCAATTAAGCCACAGCGAATAGCAACTAAAGCTATCTCTGCTGAATTATTTGCATTCAATTTTTGCTTAATATTATATAAATGAGTGCCCACAGTTCTAGGACTCAAACATAAAGTATCTGCAATTTCGTTTGTACTTTTACCTTTGGCTAATGCCATAAATACTTCAAACTCCCGATCGGAGAGAATCTCAACAGGATTCGTTTCACCCGATAATTGTGTAATAGCCATTTGTTGAGCAATATTAGGCTCTAAATAACGCTTTCCTTGATGAATGGATTTAATTGCCTTGATCAATTCTTCCGCTGCACTTCTTTTTGTTAAATAGCCCATTACGCCCGCATTTAAGACTCGCTTAGGATGCACTGAGTCTTCATGAGCAGATAAAACAAGAATTTTGGTATTTTTATCTTTTGCCATAATGCGATCGATGGCCCCAAGCCCTCCTATACCTGGCATTGTAATATCCATGACAATAATGTCAGGTTTTAATTCTTGAGATAGTTTAACGGCAACTTCACCGCTTTCAGCCTCTCCAATAACTTTAATATCTGCTTCAGCTTCGATCAGCATTTTAAAACCCATACGAACTACAGCATGATCGTCGACAAGTAATATCTTAATTTGACTCAATCTATCATCCTTTTTATGTGGGCACAGAAATTAAAATCTGTGTGCCTTGATTCTTTTTAGAAATTAATTCAAACGAACCATTTAAAAATTGAATGCGCTCTTGCATACCCAAAATACCAAAATTTTTTGTTTGATCTACTTTTTTAAGGTCCATACCTTGACCATCATCTCTAAAATTTAATTCCAAAAGACCCTTTTTATTTAAAATCAAATTAATTTCAATTATTTTAGCTTTTGAATGCCTTAATACATTATTCATTGCTTCTTGAATAATTCGATAAATATTTATATTTAAAGTTTCATTTAAGCCATTAAGATCACCCTTGATTGACAAATGAATTTTTAAATCTTGATATTGTTTTTGCCAGGTATTTACTGTGTCTTTAAGAGTTTCAGCCAATCCCAAGTTATCAAGCGAGCTTGGTCTTAACTGTTTAATAATACTATGCATGCCATCGTATATTTGATTCGCTGCGGAGATCACGGAATCTGCATTTTTCTCTATTTCGGGTGATATTTTTTTAGCTTTATTTGATATGTTAGATGCAAATATTTTAATAGCAGATACATACTGCCCTAACTCATCATGGAGCTCTCTTGCTAAACTTCTTCTTTCATCTTCAATATGACTTTGAATTAATTGAGTAAATTTTCTATTTTCTTCAAGTTTTAATTTTGATTCCTCTGCAATTTTCTTTTCACTTATATCTCTCATGCTACAGATATCACCAATAATTTCATTAGTGATGGGATCAATCAGAGGCGAAAATGATATAGCGACATTAACCACTTCACCATTTTTCTTAATTCTCTGAGACTCTATATTATGAATATTTTTTCCTTTATGAATTAATTGAAAGTTTTTTCTTAATTCATTCTCATGGGCTTTAGATGTGAGTATATAGGCTGATTTTCCTAATATTTCTTTTGAGGAATATCCAAATATTTTTTCAGCAGAAGCATTCCAAAAAGATATTTTAGATTGAAGATCATGAATAATAATTGCATCTGCAGTTTGTTGGGCAATTAATGCTAGCCTTTGATTTTCGCGAATTTTAGACTGAAGAGAATCGCCCATACGATTAAAGTTTGTAGCTATTGTTGCAAATTCAGGTAAATTAAAATTTGGAAGTCTTACTTCAAAATCGCCTTCCCCCATTTTATTTATAGCATTTACCATGGGCGCAAGAGGTCGGAGCCAAAATCCAAGCATCCAATATACTAAAATATTTAACAAAATAAAAAATGTAAGGGTGATCCAAAAAAAGTAATGTATTTTAGACCAAGATTCTTTTATGGCACCAATTGGATTTGTTTTTATAATCAACTTTCCAAATCTTATTATTCTTGTATCAATGTGCTCTTTAGGTGCTAGGGAATTTAAAAACCATTTGGGGGGTGGCAAATCATCTGTACGATATTTAGAAGGTGGTGATTGATAAAGAAGTTCGCCTTGTAGTGAATATAAATAAATATCGCTACTTCTTACATGGCCTAATTCTTCCAAAAATTTCTTTAAGACCTCGTGGGTATAGCCCCATTCTGGATTTTGGGCGGAGCTTATGATAACTGTATCTAATAACTGCAGTGTCACTCTATTGGCCGACTCTACCCCTTCTTGAATCGACTCTTTAGACCCTTTCATAATGGTATAACCCATTGAAATAAAAAAGACCAGCAAAAGTACCGTAATCAAAAGATTTAATCTAAGTCTTAAATTCATGATGTCTCGGTATTAATCATTATATGAAAAGACTTTTACCACACATAAAGGCTTGATCACAAGCGTTAAATAATGAAAATAATTGAAGCACATTTTTTTGCTTTACATAAAATAAATTACTACTAATAATAGATTAACTTTTTTAAATTAGATTTTAGTTAAAACACATGGGTATCGAGTCAGTCTTAAGTGAACACAGAACATTTCATCCGGATCAATCGTTTGTGAGTAGTGCCAATGTTTCCGGTATGGTGGCTTATGAAAAATTATGCGCTGCTGCAAACAAAAATTATGAGGATTTTTGGGCTAATTTAGCTCGTGAGTTGATTGTCTGGAAAAAACCTTTCACTAAAACACTCAACGATTCGAATGCCCCTTTTTATAAATGGTTTGAAGATGGGGAATTAAATATTTCATATAACTGTCTTGATAAGCACTTAAATAGTCAACCAAATAAAATTGCAATTATTTTTGAAGCTGATAATGGTGACATTACTAATGTCACTTATAAAGAGCTTTATGAAAAAGTATGTCAATTTGCAAATGGCCTTAAAACATTCAATCTAAATCTGGGTGATAGGGTTGTTATTTACCTGCCCATGGGTATTGAAGCAGTTGTAGCTATGCTTGCTTGTGCCAGAATTGGATTAACACACTCTGTTGTATTTGGAGGTTTTTCAGCAAAAAGCATTCAAGAGCGCATCAAAGATGCGCAAGCTAAACTTATTATCACAGCTGATGTTCAATTTCGAGGTGGAAAAATACTTCCTCTCAAAGCTGCAGTTGATGAAGCATTTATTTTAGGCGGTTGTGAGTCAATTATTGGTAATGTGGTACTTAAAAAATCAAATGATGCAATCGAATTAAAAAATAAAGATGTGTGGTGGCACGAACTCATTAAGAATCAATCCAAAGATTGTGATCCGATATATGTGAATGCTGAACATCCTCTTTTTTTACTGTATACCTCGGGTTCGACCGGCACACCTAAGGGCGTTCAACATTCTTCTGCAGGCTATCTCCTTCATGCCATGAATACAATGCGATGGACTTTTGATATTAAAGGTGATGATGTTTACTGGTGCACGGCTGATGTGGGATGGATAACAGGACATACCTACGTTGCTTATGGGCCTCTTGCTATGGGGGCTACTCAACTTATTTACGAAGGAATTCCCACTTTTCCTCATGCAGGCCGGTTCTGGCAGATGATAGAAAAACATCATGTCAGTATTTTTTATACTGCGCCCACTGCGATTAGATCTCTTATTAAAGCTTCAGAATCAAATAAAGAATCTAATCCTGATACTTATGATTTATCGAGCCTTCGTCTTCTAGGTTCTGTAGGAGAGCCTATAAATCCTGAAGCATGGGTATGGTATTACGAAAAAATTGGGCATCATCAATGCCCAATTGTAGATACATTTTGGCAAACAGAAACAGGGGGTCATGTCATAACACCATTGCCGGGTGCCACACCATTAGTACCTGGCTCTTGTACCCTTCCTTTCCCAGGGATTGATGCAGCAATTGTTGATGAGGCAGGACATGAAGTACCATGGGGCACAGGTGGGCTATTAGTAATTAAAAAACCTTGGCCTTCAATGATTCGAACCATCTGGGGAGATCCTGAGCGATATAAAAAAAGCTACTACCCAGCAGAGCTTGGCGGAAAAGTATATTTAGCAGGTGATGGCGCAATTAGAGATAAAAAGACTGGCTACTTCACTATCATGGGTCGTATCGACGATGTATTAAGTGTCTCAGGTCACAGACTTGGTACGATGGAAATTGAATCTTCATTGGTATCAAATCCGCTTGTGGCTGAAGCTGCGGTCGTAGGAAAACCCCATGAAATTAAAGGCGAGTCTATCGTGGCTTATGTAGTGCTTAAAGGCAAAAGACCAGAAGGGGATGAAGCCAAAGCAATAGTAAATCAACTCAGGGATTGGGTTGGTAAAGAAATAGGTCCTATTGCCAAACCTGAAGATATTAGATTTGGTGACAACTTACCCAAGACGCGTTCAGGCAAAATTATGCGTAGACTTTTGCGCTCTCTTGCAAAAGGTGAAGAAATTACATCCGACATATCAACTCTAGATAACCCATCTATTCTTGAGCAACTAAAACAAACAATTCAATAATTTAAAGTAAAATAGCTTAGGCGGTTTAAGTTTAAGAAAGACCCATGAAGCAAAAATTACTACTTTATTTTAAAAAAATTGGTTTTGTACTTGCCATTACCTATACACTTTTTGTTGCTTTTTCAAGTCTTGCATTTCAGTTTTACATCAAGCCTAATTTAAATAACTATAAATCAAAAATTGAAGCCCTTGTATCTCAATCAACTGGGCAAACGATTAAAATAAATTCGCTTGAAGGTCGGTGGGATTTTATTAATCCAGAAATTGCTTTACGAGAAGTTTTATTTTATGACAGTCAAAATAAAATTACCCTTACACTTAAAGAAATTAGTATTGACTTCTCATGGTTAAGTCCATTTTATTTAAAACCAACACTTTCAGAAATAAGGTTGCAAGCTCCCAAGCTTCTTATTAAGAGAGACGTTAATAACAAAATTTTCATTGGTGGCATACTTATCGATGGACCTGCTAATAATAAATTAACGAATTGGCTCCTCAATCAAAAAAAGGTGGTAATAAAACAAGGTGAAATTGATTGGTATGACGAATACAGACAAGCGCCTGCACTCACATTAAAAGATTTAAATTTTAGATATAAAACACCCTTTATTATCGAACTCATTAGCAAACATGAATTTGCTCTAAATTTTAGAATCAGCAATAGCGACAATCAATTTATTTACATTAACGGAAATATTTATGCAAAAAAAATTGAAGATATAAATTCATGGGACTCCAAAGTTAAAATTAAAGCCAGCAATATCAATCTTGCAGCCTATATGCCCTGGATTAATTATCCTATTAAAATCAATGCAGGTACTGGCGATATAAATCTAACTGCGAGCATCACTAATGCCACAATTACAAAAATTAAGTCATCAATTAAGCTCACAGGTTTTAAAACTGAATTGAATCAAGCTTACAAAAATGAGCTAAATTTAAAAAATTTTTCTGGCGATATTATATGGCTTTCTAATGAAAAAGATTATCAACTTGCATTTAAAAATATTTACATACTAACTAACAATGGCATTAATGTCGAAGATGCTGATAGCTCTATTACTATTTCATCTGAAACAAATAAACCTACCGCATTCTCTCTGAGGATAAATACAATTCAACTTGAGACAGCCAATGAAATATTACAAACTATTCCATACTTTGATGATGTGAAAAATAAAATTAATGTACTTCAGCCCTCAGGATTATTAAGTAATTTAGATCTTAAATGGATGGAGAATAAAAAAACTGAAATAAGTCTCAAAGCTCAGTTTGACAAATTAAGCTTAAAATCTTTTGAGCACGTGCCAGGCTTCGAGAATCTTTCAGGCACTATTCGTCTGTCAAATAAAGACGGTTCTTTGAAACTTAAATCAGCAGATGTTTCGCTTTCATATAATAAATTATTTAGAGAGCAACTTAAATTTAGTGACCTACATGGCGACTTAAAGTGGACAGAAAGTTATTTAATGTTTAAAAATTTTAGTTTTAATAATCCATTTATTAATGGTTCAATAAATGGAATTATTAAATATGATGCTCAAAAAGTAACTTATCTAGACATACAAGCTTCAATTCCTTTTATCGATTTTAAACAAGCAAAAACTTATTACCCAAGAACAATTAGCGCAGAAAGCCTTCATTGGCTTGACACTTCTCTTCTTGAAGGAAATCTAGAAAATACATTGGTGGCTATAAAAGGTTCAACAGCCGATTTTCCATTTGTTGATGCGAATAATCGACCTGATCCTAGCAAGGGCACATTTATAGTTACAACAACAGGGAAAAATACTTTAATTGAATATGGCGCAGGATGGCCTGTAGTCGAAAAATTCGATTTTAATGCCTCAATTAATGCTGGCACTTTTGAGTTGGTAAGTAAGAAAGGTCAAATTTTAGGGAATACAATTAAAGATCTTAAAACCACAATTCCCGCAATAGCAATTGAACACCCCGTGCTTAATATTCAAGGAACTCTAAATAGTCCTACACGTGAAGCAATTAAATTTATTAATAACAGCCCCGTAAAAGAATCAGCTCAACATTTTTTTGATGAAGCTACAGGATCCGGTGAAGGAAAGTTGATGGTAAATGTTGACATTCCCATGGACAATTTAGATGCCATTACCTTTAAAGGTCAATATCAATTTTTAAATAGTACTCTTAGTAATTCATTGATCGGCATTCCTTATATAGAAAAAATTAAAGGTAATGTCACATTTGATGAACTTAATGTTAAAACTGAAAATCTTAACGGTACTATGTTTGGAGGTAATACGAATATTTCACTTACTGCCGATCCAAGTAAAGCTATTAAGATTAAATTAAATGGTAAATTTACTGATAAAGGTATTGAAGAAAAATTAGGTAAAAGTTTTACAAAATTAAGTGGCTCAGCCGATTGGGAGGGTTTTGTAGAATACAAAAAACCTTTACTAAATATCCAAATTTCGTCAAATTTAAAAGGTATTGAAATGGGCTACCCCGCCCCATTTAATAAAGCAAGAGATAAAGAAGAAAAATTCTATTTTAGTAAAAAACAGAATAACCAAAAAAATGATGAGATTGAATTTAAATTCAGCAATATTGTAAGCGCAAAAATATCGCGCACTGAAAAAAATAATCTGATGACTATTGATCAAGGCTTTATCGCTATTAATTCAGATGTTAGAACAAATCCTCAAAAAGGACTTTATCTCAAAGCTAATCTCCCTTACATCAATTTGGATGATTTTATTAGCGTATATAGCGGAAGTGATAGCCATTATCATTTTAAAATAGATAAAGCAGATATAGCGCTTATGAGTGCTGATCTATTTGACAGAAGATTTAACAATATCAAAATAGAAATAGCACCAGGTAACGGCAATACAAAATTTAAAATTAACTCAAGCGAAACATCAGGTAATCTTTTATGGTTTGAAAAAGATAACAGATTAATTGCTCGTTTAATTGGACTCAAACTTCCAAGTGAAATAAAAAAGATTTCCTTATCTCACAATACGAGTAACCAAAATGTGCCTAACCTAGATGTCAAAATTGGAGCGCTTGAGGTAGATGGTAAAAAAATAGGGAAATTAGAACTTATTTCCAATACATCAAAACAACATATTAACTTTCAAAAATTCAAACTTACAAGCGATACAAGCATTTTTCAGGGAGATGGTGATTGGCTCGACTGGAATAAAAATTCAAAAACAAATATTAATTTTAACTGGAAGATTAATAATCTTGGCAATACTCTTGACTTTTTGGGATACAACCATTTAATTAAAGATGGTGATGCGGAAATTAACGGTCAATTTAAATGGATTGGAAGTCCAATCAATTTTGATAAAACTAAAATTGATGGCTCTTTCACTTTAGATATTCATAAAGGAACAATTTTAAAAGTGGAGCCAGGCGTAAGTCGCTTTTTTGGACTTGTCACATTGCAAAGTTTACCGAGACGACTTAGTCTAGACTTTAGAGATTTGTTTGGTAGTGGTTTCATATTTGACTCAATCAATGCCTCTATAAGAATGAATAATGGCATCATGAAAACAACAAATTTTAGGATGAATGGCCCAGCTGCTGATGTATTTATGTCAGGTGAAACCAATATCATCAAGGAAACACAAGATTTAAATGTAAAAGTAACCCCTCATATTAGTGATAGCTTATCTCTTGCAGCACTTGCTGGTGGTCCATTAGCGGGAGCTGTTGCTTTCGTGGCACAAAAAATACTTAAGGATCCCCTCAATAAAATTCTTACTTCCGAATATCGAATTATTGGTACATGGGAAAACCCAGAAGAATTGAATAATTCTCCATCTGATAAAATCAAAACAACGATCGATAACACTAAAAACTTATTTAATGATAAAAAACAATAATGGCAATTAAATCTAAAATAAAAACAACCAAAGCTAAGTTGGTAAATAAAGATATTATAAAGATTGCTGGTATACAGATGGCGTCTGGGCCAGACATCAAATCAAATCTTAATGAAGCTGAAAATTTAATTACCATTGCTGCAAACCAAGGTGCCAAACTCATAGCGCTTCCTGAGTATTTTTCCATCATGTCTTCCAAAGATTCTGAAAAACTAAAGGCAAAAGAAAAGCCCGAACAAGGTCTCGTTCAATCTTTTCTATCAAAGCAAGCCAAAAAAAACAAAATCTGGATTATTGGCGGCTCTATTCCTTTAGTATCAAAGGATAAAAATAAAATTAGGAATAGTTGTTTAATTTATGATGACAGAGGTAATTTAATTCACCGCTACGACAAAATTCATCTTTTTGGATTTGATATGGGTGATGAATACTATCGCGAAGATAAATTAATTGAGGCAGGTTCCGATGTTGTGGTTATCGATTCTCCATTTGGAAAAATTGGCATTGCAATTTGTTACGATCTAAGATTTCCAGAGCTTTTCAGAGCCATGAAAGATATTGATCTTCTTGTCATTCCATCTGCGTTTACAGAAACAACTGGTAAAGCACATTGGGAAATTTTGATTCGTGCAAGAGCAATTGAGAATCAATGTTACGTATTGGCCCCTGCTCAAGGAGGCTACCACTTGTCAGGAAGAGAAACTCATGGGCATTCAATGATCGTTGACCCATGGGGTACTATACTAGATCGTCTCAGTCGAGGTTCTGGCGTAATTACTGGGTTCTTAAATAAAGAATACATTAAATCCGTTCGTAAATCTTTACCGGCCCTTAAACATCGCACTATTAAATAATTTCGCTTATGGAATATAAAATTGCTCATGCAAAAGATTTGCTTCTCGCGCAATCTGGAATCGATATAACTGATCTGAATAAAATACTCAACAGCATGATGTCACATGGTGTCGATTATGCAGACCTTTATTTTCAATACACAAAAAATGAATATTGGGGGCTTGAAGAAGGACAAGTTAAATCGGGCAGCTTCTCAATTGATCAAGGTATAGGTGTTAGGGCTGTCAACAAAGACAAATCTGCTTTTGCATATTCTGATGACATTTCCATTGAAGCACTTTTATCTTCATCAAATATTGCTAAAGCTATTGCTTCAAAAAATTTAAATCAAAGTCATAAACTCGATCATCCAAGAATCATATCTAATTTATATAGTACTCAAGACCCGCTTTCGGCAGTCCCTGCTGAAACTAAAATTAAAATGTTAGAAAAAATAGAAAATTTTGCTAAAAAGATGGATGAGCGTATTACTAAAGTCACAGCATCGATTGCTGGAGAGTATGAAGTGATATTCGTCATTAATCATGAGCAAAAAATTGCAGCAGATATTAGACCTCTCGTAAGATTATCGATTAATGTCATTGCAGAAGCGAATGAAAAAAGAGAGCAAGGCTCTTCCGGTGGCGGTGGTCGTTTTGGTTTTGAATATTTCTCTGATGAAATATTAAAACAATATGCGCATGAAGCAGTTCATCAAGCCACTACAAATCTAAATGCAAAACCTGCGCCCGCTGGGAGCATGACAGTTGTCTTGGGTCCTGGATGGCCAGGTATTCTTTTACATGAAGCTATTGGTCATGGCCTAGAAGGTGATTTCAATCGAAAAGGCAGCTCCGCTTTTAGCAATAAAATTGGCACTCAAGTCGCTGCAAAGGATATTACTGTGGTTGATGATGGTACGATCCAAGATCGAAGAGGCTCACTAAATATCGATGATGAAGGCAATGAAACACAAAGAACAGTGCTTATAGAAAACGGTATTCTGAAAGGATATCTTCAAGACACATTAAATGCGAGACTTATGAATATGCTCACCACTGGAAATGCGAGAAGAGAATCCTATGCGCATCTTCCTATGCCGAGAATGACAAATACCTATATGCTTAATGGCACCAAAACACCTGAAGAAATTATTAAATCAGTCAAGAAAGGTATTTATGCAGTTAACTTTGGTGGTGGTCAAGTTGATATCACAAGCGGTAAGTTTGTATTTTCTGCAGCTGAAGCGTGGATGATTGAAGATGGAAAATTACTTTATCCAGTCAAAGGCGCAACTCTAATAGGCAATGGCCCAGAGGTATTAAAAAAAGTTAGTATGATCGGAAATGATATGTCTCTAGACTCAGGGATAGGGACCTGCGGCAAAGAAGGTCAAAGTGTTCCAGTAGGGGTAGGTCAGCCCACAATCAAAATTGATGGCTTAGTTGTAGGTGGAACTGCTTAAAATTATAAAACGCGGTTTTTATATTCTAAAGTACGTGTATCAATTTCAATTTTATCGCCTGTATTACAGAATAAAGGCACCATAACTTCAAAACCTGTATTGATTTTAGCTGGTTTCATGACTTTACCTGAAGTGTCGCCTTTAACAGCTGGCTCAGTATAGGTAATTTCTCGCGTTACAGAGTTTGGCAACTCTACAGATATCGCTTTGCCATTATAAAATTTTACTTCGCATGGCATGCCATCTTCTAAGAAATTCAATGCTTCTGACATATTTTCAGCATCAACTTCATATTGATTATATTCACTATCCATAAAGACATAAGCAGGATCTGAGAAATAAGAATAAGTAACTTCTTTTTTATCTAAAACAATAACTTCAAATTTATCACTTGCGTTATATACGTTTTCATTAGGCGCTTCGGTGAGAAGATTTTTCATTTTCATCTTCACAACAGCTGAATTTCGACCTGATTTGTTATATTCAGTTTTTAATATGACCATAGGGTCAGTGCCAACCATAATAACGTTACCAGCGCGAAGCTCTTGAGCGATTTTCATAATATTGATCCTTGGGAATGCTTACCAAATAAAAGGGTGAGATTATACTCGAAAATTATGTTTCATAACAATAATCGACCAAACTCTCTACTAATGAAACCTCTTTAAAATAATTTTGACTTTGTTTTAATGTAAAAGCTTCTAAACGAGCTTTTTGCTTGAAAAAGTCACGCCATAAAACTTCGTTAAATTTGTTATTCGACCAGTCATCATGCATTTTAATTAAAATATCTGATAAATCCTTCTCGCATGCTTCGTAATAACGCCTCATAAAAGCCCTAAGTTTAATTAAATGAATATTATTTACTTGAATATAAGGTTGCCAAATAAAAGGTTTGCCTGCCCAAATTGCTCTAGTCCAGCTATCTTCTCCCCTCACAAAATTAAGATCACATGACCAAAGTAGGCTATCAAAATCATCATGATTTAAAAATGGATAAGGAATGATATGAATAAATTGATAATTATTTTTTAGCTTTAAAAGATCAAATAGATATTGAGGTATAAAAAATTGTGCAGGATTCTTTAGACGATCTATAGCATCCAGAAAAACTTCAATTTTTTGTATTGGATAATAAAAGAGTGATATAGAATATAATTCAGAATCTCCGCCTAGGGACTGAATAAACTTTTTGCGTCTAGATTGATCAAAAGCCTCTCGGCGAGTCAACAACCCCTTTTCACGAATAAGACCACCCGTTTGATTAGTAAAGCCAGGATAGAAGAAAGTTTTAATAAGTCCCGATTCAGGATCGATAGAAGGTTTTAAATGGAAGTTATCTACCCAAGGCTCGGCTGATAAATATTCAATCGCAATATATTTAGACTTTCTCAGCTTAATAAGCGTTTTATAGCTATGTGGCAAATCTATATTAAAAAGGTTAAACACAAAATCTGGAGGAGGCGGAAGTGATGTTGAGTCTTCACTAAAATCACAATGACAAATATTGATTCCATTAATCGTTTGTTTTTGCAGGGAAAGATCGATTGAAGGTATCAATCTCTTGGCAGTTACAAGATCGTCAACGAGAAGATGCACCTCAATATTAAAATCAACCTTAAGCTGCTTTGCAATTCGCCAAGCAACGCCAATATCCCCAAAAAAATCAATCACCTTACATGTTAAGTGGCACACGATAGGACTTTTATTACTCATGGTAAGCTACATCAATAATTCTAAATTTCACTATACCTCCAGGAGTTTCAACTTTCACTTCATCATCTAAGTTTTTACCTAAAAGGGCTTTAGCAATAGGTGATACCCAACTAATAAAGCCTTTTTCTGTATCAATTTCATCTTCCCCTACAATACGATAATAATGCTCCGAATCATCTGATTCATTAATTAAAGTTACCCATGCGCCAAAAAAAATCTTCTCTTGTTGCTCTTGCGCCGAGGGATCAATTACTACCGCTTCATCAATGCGACCGAATAAAAATTTAGCTCTTGCATCAATTTGGCGTAAGCGCTTCTTTCCGTAGATATAATCTCCGTTCTCACTCCGATCGCCATTACTTGCAGCCCATGAAACATCAGCTACAATCTTAGGTCGATCAACTTTAACTAAAAAATCGAGCTCATCTTTTAGGCGCTGATATCCTTGCTTAGTAATGTAATTTTTACGCTCTGTCATATTTTTTAATAATAATTAACGGGGTTAAGTTTACAATAGAAGCATGCATTCTGAGCAAAAGCCTATCTACCTCTGCCGCAATTCAAAAGAAGCTTATAAATTAAGCCAACATTTTGATTCAAAAGAAAAGGTATGGGCGCTTCATGACTTTATCAATAGCCTCTTTAAAAAACACCCAAATATCAAGATGCCATATCGGGTTCTTAATGGGATTGAAGAAAAATTGTTATGGGAAAGTAGTATTAAGCAATATAAAAAATCATTTTTTGATTTATCAAACATTGAAAACTTAAGTGAAACCGCAATGCAGGCCAATCGTCTCATTGATCAATTTAATATTAGTGAAAATACTTTAAAAAGTGAAGAGCGTAGTGAAGAACATGCATTTTTTAACGCTTGGCGCCTGCTTTTTAAAAAATACTGTAGCGATAAAAATGTTATCACTTTTAATAATCTTTTAAAGATAAGTGAAGAACATATTAAAAATGGCGATATTTCAATTGAACACCCTATTTGTTTAGTTAATTTTGAAATAACAACACCTCTTGAAGATTCTTTTATTGAAGCATGTAAAACTCAAGTTGATATAGAGCTTTTTAAAGCGCTACAAATAGAGCCATATATTGAGTCACGTGTATTTCTTAATGAAGAACATGAAAGCATGCAGATTGTCGATTGGTGCAAAACACAAATAGAAAATAACAAAAAGATATTGATTGTGACGCCGCAACTCGATCAAATTATCGATCGCCTCACAAGTATGCTTGATAAAACATTTCATCCTGAAACATTTAACCCAAGTCTCTCTCAAAAAAAAAGAATTTATCAGTTCTCCTTGAATGCTCCCTTATTTCATTTATCTACGATTTATTTAAACCTAAAATTAATAGAATTAGCTGCGAGAGGCACCTCTAAGATCAATGAGCTTAAAAACATCCTGAGTCATAGTGGCTGGTCAGATAGCAAAGAGTTATGTCAACGCTACAAGCTCATTAAATACCTAGAAAGAAAACGAAGGGGCAATCTATCAGTTAAAGATCTCATTGAGATGTCTGAGTTAATTGAAGGCTTAAATAATGAAATACCATTCCTAAAAATACATTTAAATCACATACATGCTTCACATCATGAATGGCGAACAAAAAGAAGTCCTTCAGAATGGATTAAAACATTTGAGGAGTATTTAAAGAATATTCAATCTGGTTTATTAGCTCCAAAAGATTCCTTTGAAGAGAGTGTTTATGAGGCATGGAACAAAACTAACGAAATGATATCTTCATTAGATAATCTGATGGGTGAAATATCCATCCAAGAGATACTAGATATTTTTCAGTATTACCTTAAAAAAACCACTCACCAACACAAACATCAAGGCAATTTTAAAATTGATATTTTAGGTTTTCATGAAACAACTTATGAAAATTATGACGCTACGTGGATTATGAATTTAAATGAACATCACTGGCCTACGCCTTATCAGTACAATCCATTTATACCAATAAAAATTCAGCATGATAGGCATATCAACACCCATGAAAAACGTCATTTAAATGCCTCAAAGATTTTAGATAAATTTACCCGTACATCACCTTTTGTAACACTTTCGTATGCCAAAAAAATGGGCGAAGAAGAGATATTTCCATCACCAACATTACATGACTTTATATCTTCGAAATTACTTGAAGATATCAATTTTAAATTTAAAAAAAATGAATTTAATCATGAATTTATAGAATATATTGAAGACAGCATATCAAGTAATATTGAAGTGCAGCAGACGGTTAAATCGGGCATAAAATTACTTGAAGCACAATCCATCTGCCCTGCTTGGGCATTTTATGAGTTTAGACTTGGCGCCAGAAAAATAGAAGAAGAAGATGAGGAAAATTTAACTACTAGATTACGCGGAAATCTCTTTCATAAAACCTTAGAACAATTCTGGACGGAAAATAAATCAGCCTCTCTCGTAAGCGCTTTAAATGAAAAAGAGCTGTCAAAAAAAATACAGTGGATTGCACATAAAAATATATCTATAGAAAAGAAAAAATACCCTAGAATCTTGCCTGAATTTTTTAATATCGAAGAAATACGCTTAATAAGCTATCTTGAAAAATGGATTCAACATGAATTAAAAAGAGGGGATTTTGAAGTTAAAGAGACGGAAAAAAATATACCTATTCATTTAGGTTGCCTTAACTTTAATATCAAAATTGATCGTATCGATGAAGTGAATCAAAACATCATTGTGATTGATTACAAATCCGGGGCAACAAAAAATCTAAACGAATGGTTTTTAAATGTTTATGGTGAGCTCCAGATGCCCTTTTATGCCCTCTTTGCCTCAAATAAACCTATTGATGCCATTGCGATTGGCATTGTTAATTCACCAAAACCTCAATGGATTGGTATCGGTCGACATAGAGGTCTGCTTCAAGGCATCAAAGATGCTAATGCTACCGAGTACCAATCTTGGGATAATTTAATCAGCTTCTGGAAATACCGTATTGATGAGGCTAGTAAAAGTTACGAATCAGGCAACGCAGCTATCAAATTTACGCGCGAAAAAGACATGGCTTATTGTCAGGTTAAGCCAATCTTAAGGCTTCCTGAACGAATACTTCAATTTGAGCAAACTAAGCAATGAGCGACATCCAATTAAGACAAAGAGCTCTTGATTTACGCTCATTTATTGTTGAAGCTCCGGCAGGTTCTGGTAAAACAAGGTTACTCACGGATCGGTATTTAAAACTTCTCACTATTGTTGATATGCCCGAAGAAATTGTAGCCATTACCTTCACAAAGAAAGCGGCTTCAGAGATGAAGTCAAAAATCCTAGAGCGCATTAAAAAAGGCGACAGTCCTTTTGCTCAGACAATTCTAAAGCGCTCAAAAGAAAAAGGCTGGGGCATTGAGTACGATCTATCGCGACTTAAAGTGATGACTATTGATAAATTCTGTCATAACGTAGTCAGTCAAATTCCTATATTAAGCAAAATGGGTGATAAACCCAATATCACTGATACTCCTGAAAAGTTTTACGAAGAATCTGTTAAACAAACATTACAGAATAAAGAGAGCATGGAAGACATTAAAATTGTCTTTGCTCATTATGATAATGAATATGAAAAAATTAATCGTCGTTTAATCGCGATGATGTCAATTAGAGATCAGTGGAAATCTAGATGCCATGCTCTTATTCAAAAATCAAATGGGAAAATTGTCGAAGAAAGCAATGCATACCTTGAGCATTTAATTAAACCTATTTATCAAAAAATTAAAGATTCACTAAATCATGATCAGCTAAATGATCTTATACAGGTGCTTCATTACCTTGAAAATATAAAGCTTAGAGGAGATATAAAGCTAGGAAACAAAAATAGCTTTAATTTTGATGCAGAAGAAATTTCTTTATGGCAAACAATCACACAAATATTATATACAGATAAAAGTACTAGACGAGTTTCAATTGCAGCCCGAGAAGGATTCAAAAATGATGAAGAAGGTCAAATTTATAAGGCTAAATGTCTCAATCTACCTAATATAGATTGCATAATAGGCACTAAAGATATGCCAGAGCCTATAAATGAAGCGTATGTCATAAAACTTAAATCTATTGCGAACCTTCTTCTTCAGTGTGAAAAAAGACTAAGGCAGCTATTTAGGCAGAATAATACAGTTGATTTTATTGAGATTATAGAAATAGCAAATGAAGCTCTTGGTAAAAATGATGCAGCAAGCGATCTCTTATTATCTCTAGATTATAAAATTTCACATTTACTTATTGATGAATTTCAAGATACGAGCAGAAGTCACTTTAATTTTTTAAAGAAAATAGTTGATGGCTGGGCATATGAAGCACAGAAAACTATTTTCTGCGTGGGTGACCCTATGCAATCCATCTATAAATTCAGAGAGGCTGATGTCAGCATTTTTATTGAAGCTAAAAAATATGGCTTCTATACAATTCCTTTAGAAACTATAAGGCTTGAAGATAATTGGCGATCTTCCTCCCTTATCGTGAATGAAGTAAATGAGATATTTGAAAAAATACTCCCAAAAGAAGACTCAATTCCACAAGGCAATGTAAGTTACAAGCCTTTTTTCTCAGCAAAAAAAGAAAGTGATACCGGTGCAAGTGAATTCAAATTTCATGCATTAACATTTGATGAAGGTACTGATATTGATACTGAGGAAGCAAAATATGTATGTAATTTAATTGATACATTTCCTGAAAATGAAAAAATTGCCATTCTCACAAGATCAAGAAGTCACCTTTCAGAATTAATTAATTACATTCGCAAATTTAAACCTGCCTTAAAATTTAATGCCGTAGAAATTGATGCATTAGATCAACATCAATCAATTCAGGATATCCTTTCTTTAAGCTACGCTATGCTTGATTTAAGCGACAGAATTCATTGGCTTGCAATTCTCAGGGCTCCATGGTGTGGCATTACACTTAAGGATTTAGTCTTACTTTTTCAAGATGATCATTCATCCACTGTGTGGGAAATTATTCATAATACAAACAAAATGAATAATATTTCTGCTGATGGAAAAAAAAGGATCAACCGACTAGTTAATATACTTAATGATGCATTTGAGCATCAAAATATGACACACATTAGAAGACTTATAGAATCAGTTTGGATAAATTTAGGTGGAGAAAAATGCCTTCATCACCCAAATGATATCGTAGATATCAATAAGTTTTTCGATATTTTACAAACATCGAGCACACCTATAGCTATTGATTTTGAATTAGTCGAATATCAAATTACAAAAACATACTTATCAGACATTACATCAGCCGAAGAGCGTATACAATTTTTCACGATTCATAAAGCTAAAGGCCTTGAATTCGATACAGTAATTATTCCATCATTAAATTCAACTACACGCTCAACAGACAAAAAAATGATTGTATCTGATAGTTTCATCAAAAATAATCATATTTGCCATATCACAGCATTTAGTGAACCAGATAACAAATTACCTCACTTACATAATCTTATTTATAACATTGAAAAAAATAAGGAAGAAAATGAATTGAAAAGATTACTTTATGTTGCTATGACAAGAGCAAAAATGAAACTTCACCTTATAGGTTCTATAGTATTTAAAGATGAAATGAAGGCTGCTTCAAATTCATTTCTGGCTATGCTTTGGGATATCTACGGCAGGAATTTTAAGGAAGCAAAACCTATAACAAACATTAAAATAGAATCGCCGAATAGTAAAATTGAGGACTTTGTACCAAAACTTATGCGATTGAAAATTTAGATTGAAATTTTTTTTAAAAAATCTTTAATGAATTTAACTCTTTCTAAAATATCAAAATTCGTGACACCTATTTTAATTTTATCCGGACCATTCATGCGATACCGCTTATCCTCGCTCAGAAGTTTAATAAGCTTTAGTGGGTCCATTTTACTGTCGCTTGCAAAGGTAATTTGAATTGAAGTGTCACTAGCATCTATTTTTTTAATATCGAGATGTTGAATAAAAATTCTTAAATCATGAAAAGAAATAAGTGATTGCGTTTGTTCAGGCATGACACCAAAACGATCTATCAACTCCTCTTTCATTTCCATTAACGCCTCATGATCATTGAGTCCTGATAAACGTTTATATAGCACAAGTCTTTCATTGATATCACCACAATAACTATTTGTAATAATTGCCGGCGTATGCAGATTAATTTCGGTATTTTTTTGAATTGGATTATCGAGACTTAATTTTTTGCCTAATTTGAGTTGCTTAACAGCATAGTTCAACATATCGACATAAAGATTAAATCCAATTTCGTGCATTTGGCCACTTTGATTATCCCCTAGAAGCTCTCCGGCGCCCCGAATTTCCAGATCATGAATGGCAAGATAATATCCAGCTCCTAAATCTTCTAAAAGTTGAATAGCTTCTAATCGTTTTTGAGCATGACTACTAATTTTTGTGTCCGGATCAACAAGTAAATAAGCGTATGCTTGATGGTGAGATCTTCCTACCCTGCCCCTAAGTTGATGAAGTTGTGCTAATCCAAACATGTCTGCGCGATTAATAATAATTGTATTCGCTGAAGGAATATCTATACCCGTTTCAATAATTGTCGTGCAAAGCAAAATATTAGCTTTTTGTTGATAAAAATCATGCATAACTCTTTCAAGTTCCCGCTCTCGCATTTGTCCATGAGCAATTTCAATTCTTGCTTCAGGTATTAATTTTTCTAATTTTTCTTTCATTGAAAGGATAGTTTCAACATCGTTATACAAGAAATAAACTTGGCCGCTACGATTAAATTCTCTTAAAATTGCTTCGCGAATAATGCCTTCCGAATAATTATTTACGAATGTTTTAATTGATAAGCGTTTCTGAGGGGGTGTAGAAATTATGGAAAATTCTCTCAAACCTTCCATAGCCATAGATAGTGTTCGAGGAATAGGTGTTGCCGTTAGAGTTAAGACATCAACTTCCGCGCGTACTGCCTTAAGTAATTCTTTTTGGCGGACGCCGAAACGGTGTTCTTCATCAATAATAATCAAACCTAAATTTTTAAATTTAATATCATTCTGAATAAGCCTATGTGTACCAATAATGATATCAATTTCACCATTTGCTAATTTTATAAGTGACTCAGCTTGTTCTTTTTTAGATTTAAAACGAGAAATTTCTGCAATCTTAATGGGTGAATCTGAAAAACGATCCATAAAATTATTGTAGTGCTGCTCAGCAAGAAGTGTTGTCGGGACTAATATTGCGACTTGTTTACCATCATTCGCTGCAATAAAAGCAGCTCTTAATGCTACCTCTGTTTTACCGAATCCTACATCACCACATATAAGACGATCCATAGGCTTTTGAGATTCCATATCATTGATGACTGCATTGATTGCTGATAATTGATCTTCTGTTTCTTCAAACGGGAATCCATCTGTGAATCTTTCATAGTCTTGTAAATTAATCTTAAAAGCATAGCCTTTCTTAATAGATCTTTGAGAATAGATATTTAAAAGATCAGCTGCAGTATCATGAATCTGCTTTAAAGCTTTCTTTTTTGCTTTATCCCATTGATCAGAACCTAACTTATGAAGAGGTGCAGTTTCTGCTGGCCCTCCAGAGTAGCGGGAGATAAGATCTAAATTAGATACAGGAACGTAAAGTTTATCGTCTCCAAAATACTCTAAAAGTAAAAATTCACTTTCGCCTTCACCGAAATCTAAATTAAATAATCCCCTAAATCGCCCAACACCATATTGTTCATGAACAATTGGATCACTATCTTTTAACTCCGACAAGTCACGCACCATTGCATCACTTGAAAAGTTTTTATCGCGTTGACGCCTTTTTGCTTGCCGGACAGTATTCACATAAAGCTCAGACTCTGTAATTACAATATGTTCTGATGAAATATAGCCTTGATGAACTGGACTTACTGTTAATACAACTTGGTCATTCATATTTAAAGATTCAGACCAACCATCTGCAGATTTAAACTTGATACCACCTACTTTTAAAAGCTCAGAAACGGTCTCTCGGCGACCTAAGCTATCAGCTAAAATAAAAATTTTTTTGGTATTTTCGGAAAGAAATTGATCAAGCTTTGCTAAAGGCTGAATATTTTTTCGATCAATAGATACATCTGGAATTTTCTCAAATATTTCCGGCCTTTTTAAATCGAATTGTTTATATACATTAATAGATTTGAAAAATTGATCTGATTTAAGTAAAAGATCTTTAGGTTCTAATATTGGGCGTTCAGCATCATAAGCAAATAATCGAAAGCGTTTCTCAGTTTCTTGCCAAAAATGATTACATGCATGATCAAGGTTACCGTGCTTATAAACAATAGTGTTATCAGAGAAATAGCTAAAAATATCACTCATCTCATCAAAAAATAAGGGCATGTACCACTCAATACCACCTATAGGAACCCCTTTACTAATTTCTTTATAGATCGAAGAGCGAGATGGATCTCCTTCAAAGCGTTCTCGGTAATTTTGTCTAAATGTACTGATTGATTTTTCATCCATTGGACATTCTCGCGCAGGGAGTAATTTAATTTCATTTACAGGATAAAGTGTTCTTTGGGAGTCAACATCGAATGTTCGAATAGAATCAATCTCATCACCAAAAAAATCTAAACGATATGGAACTATGCTTCCCATAGGAAATAAATCAATTAAACTGCCTCTCACTGAAAACTCGCCTGGAGCTATTACGCGAACAACATTCATATAACCATTTAGTATTAGTTGATTTTTAAAAGCCTCAATATCAACTTTCTGCGCTTTGGTAAAATGAAAGCTAAATTGCTGAATATAACTCTTGGGCGGCAATAAATGTAGCGCAGTTGTCACAGGGATAATAACCACATCAAAACTTTTCTGAGTAACTTGGTAGAGTGTAAGGAGTCTTTCGGAGATTAGATCAGGGTGAGGAGAGAAATGATCATAAGGGAGGGTTTCCCAATCAGGCAAAAGATTAATTTTTAAATTTGGACTAAACCACAGCATTTCTTCCATGAGACGTCTTGCTTCTAATGCAGTCTCAGTAAAAATAGCTAAATATTTTTTATTCTTAATCACTTCATCTTGAATATATCTAGCTAAAGAATAGCTATCCGAGCCATCAATATTTACGATTGATAGTGATTCTTTATTTTGATTATTTGCTTCTATTGACATATATTGCATGAATAAATGATTACCAATATTATAAGCTTTAAAGGCTGCATTCATTGAGAGGGAATATCATGAACGATAAAGAATTAGTCGCACATCAAGCTTTACAATATGTTAGTGATAATATGATTGTGGGCTTAGGTACTGGATCCACTGCTAACTTCTTTATTGATGCCTTAGCTAAACGAAATAAAGAAGAAAAATTAAATGTAAGAGCGGTATCTAGTTCTGTTGTAAGTATGATTAAAGCGAAAGAAGCTGGTTTACCCCTCTTATCAATAGATCAAATAAAAGAAATTGATCTTTATATTGATGGCGCAGATGAAATTACAGCTGACCTTACTTTACTTAAAGGGCGTGGATATGATCTCGTTCGAGAAAAGCTACTTGCACGTGCAGCCAAAAGATTTATCGTTATTGCGGATGAGTCTAAAATCGTTAAAAATATTGGAGATAATTTCCCCATCCCCTCAGAAGTTCATCCATTCGCCTGGGAGCTTATAAAAAATGTCTTAATGAAAAAAGGTACAGGGGATATTAGAATCAATGCAGCAAAAGATGGTTATGCCATTACTTCATGTGGAAATTTTGTACTTGATTTTAATTTTGCTGAAAAGAGTAGTGAGAACTTAAATACCTTACTTTCACTAACACCTGGCATAGTAGAACATGGTATTTTTTACAATTTGGCTCATGGCGCTCTAATTAGCCACAATGGAAATGTTCGTGAAATTTGGAGAAGCTAGATCTTTTCAATACCGCCCATATAAGGAATCAATACTTTGGGTATCGTAATACTGCCATCTTCATTCTGATAGTTTTCAATAACTGCAACCAAGGTTCTACCTAAAGCCAATCCAGAACCATTTAATGTATGAAGAAATAAATTCTTTCCATCTTCACTTTTAAATCTGGCTTTTAGTCGCCTAGCTTGGAAAGCTTCACAATTTGAAACAGATGAAATTTCACGATATGTATTTTGTGATGGAAGCCAAACTTCCAAATCAAAAGTTTTTGCTGCGCCAAAGCCCATATCCCCTGTACATAATGACAACAATCGATATGGAAGCTCTAATGAAGTCAAAATAAACTCAGCATGCGAAACCATCTCTTCTAATGCTTCGTAGCTTTTATCAGGATGCACAATCTGAACCATTTCAACTTTATCAAATTGATGCTGCCTAATCATACCGCGCGTGTCTTTTCCATATGATCCAGCTTCTGACCTAAAGCACGGTGTATGTGCTGTTAATTTAATAGGGAGATCGGATTGTTTAACGACTTCATCTCGAACAAAATTTGTTAGCGTCACTTCAGAAGTTGGAATTAAATATAATTTACTTTCATTATGTACAAGGCTGAAAAGATCAGCTTCGAACTTTGGGAGCTGCCCTGTGCCTATTAGTGTCTCGCTATTCACTAAATAAGGCGTATAACACTCTTTGTAACCATGTTTCTCTGTTTGAGTATCGAGCATATATTGCCCAATAGCACGATGCAGCTTTGCAAGCTTACCTTCCATCACTACAAAACGAGCTCCAGAAAGCTTTGCACCTAAATCAAAATTAAGTCCATGATTTGCACCCACATCAACATGATCTTTAACCTTAAAAGTAAATTTTCTAGGCTCGCCTACCGTCTTAATTATTTTGTTATCAGCTTGAGACTTACCTATAGGGGTAGATTTGTGGGGAATATTAGGAAGATTCAGCATAAACTGATTAATTTTTTCTTGTAGCTCAGCCAATTCTGACTCACCTGCTTTTAAATCATCAGAAATAGCATTGACGCTCTTCATAAGTAAATCAGTATTCTCATTCTTAGATTTCGCAAGACCTATTTCTTTTGAAATAGAGTTTCTTTTTTCTTGAAGATCTTGCGTCTTAACCTGCAGATCTTTTCTTAGATTTTCCAATGACTGAAAAGTGCTTACATCAAGATCAAAGCCTCGACTTGAAAGCTTTTGTTTAATAAATTCAATATCATTTCTTAATAACTGAATATCTATCATAAATACCCTATTTCTTTCGCTTGTCCTGAGATTTTAAATAATTCATTTTTTCAAGAATTTTACTCTCTAATCCTCGAGTTGTAGGCTTATAAAATTCAATAGGCTCTAAATTATCTGGAAAATATTTTTCACCTGATACATACCCATCCGGTTCGTTATGGGCATATCGATAATTTTTACCATAATCTAATTCTTTCATAAGCTTAGTTGGAGCATTTCGAAGATGTACAGGCACATCGCTATTATCACCATCACCTACAAATGCTTTCACTTCATTAAAAGCCATATAGGCTGCATTACTTTTAGCCGCAATAGATAAGTAAATAACAGCATTTGAAAGCGCTAACTCACCCTCAGGCGAACCTAAACGCTCATAAATTTGATATGCCTCTATAGCCATCGTTTGTGCCTTCGGATCAGCTAACCCTATATCCTCAATTGCAATACGAACAATTCTTCTTGCCAAATAAAGTGGATCAGCACCTCCATCCAGCATACGATGGAGCCAATACAGAGCTGCATTCGGATCAGAGCCTCTCACAGATTTATGAAGCGCTGAAATTTGATCGTAAAATTGATCTCCGCCTTTATCAAAGCGTCTTACTTTGCTCGTAATCGTTTTCTTTAAAAAATCTTGATCAATTTTATTTACTTGTAAAGATGTGGCTGTATTAAAAAGTAATTCTAAGAAATTAAGCAGACGTCTGGCATCGCCATTGATATGGCCAATAATTTCTTGTCTAGCTTCTTCATCTACTTCAATATCTGGTGCAATATAATTTTTTGCTTTTTCATAGATCAAAAGAAGGTCTTCTTGATCCAGCATTTTTAAAACGTAGACTTGGGATCGACTTAATAAAGCAGAGTTAACTTCAAAAGATGGATTTTCAGTTGTTGCTCCAATAAAAGTAATGAGCCCTGATTCGACATGCGGCAAAAATGCATCTTGTTGACTTTTATTAAATCGATGAACTTCATCTACAAATAGAATTGTCTTCTTATTATATTGCTGTAAATTAAGCTGTGCTTTATCTATAGCCTCCCGAATATCTTTAACGCCAGACAATACTGCAGATACAGATATAACCTCAGCATCAATGGAATTGGCAATCACACGTGCAATCGTTGTTTTTCCAACGCCCGGGGGTCCCCAAAGAATCATGGACGGTAGATTTCCTGATTCTATTGCGACGCGTAATGATTTACCTTCACCTAAAATATGTTTTTGTCCTGCAATTTCACTTACAGTCTTAGGTCTTAAATATTCAGCAAGTGGTAATTGAGATTGATTAGATTCAAACATTTGGTTCACGAGCACTATTTACCCGAAGCTTCTTCTTGAATAAACCATTTACCATTAGTTTTTTTAACTAAAAGCAATTTACTGGATTCCTCAGTTAATTTATCAGAGGTATATTTTTGTTTAAATTGTATACGCGCTAAATTTTCATTTTTCATAGTCACTTTAATGTCTTCAATTTCAACAAGAATTTTTTCTTGTGAGGAGATCTTTTGTTTTCTTGAGGCTTGCCATAAAGCTAATGTATCACCATTAGGCGTTTTAAAATCTTCGGCGTAATTACTCAAATAAAGGTCAACATCTTTAGCTGACCAAGCTCTTGCCCAAGCATTTGCAAAAGCAATCAGCTCTTCATCCTTATTTTTAATTGAAGCTAATGATGTATTGTTGGTTGCTATGCCATTCTGTACAACATCGACACCAGTTGGCAATTTAAATAAAAAATCATTGTCTACTAGGGTCACATTGTATTTTGCATTTTTAAAACTAATCGTTGTGATATGTTCAAATGCATCAACAATTTTCATCACTGACAATTTATTTTCAGTTAATCCAAGTATGACTTTGCTAAAACCAGTCCCCTCTTCTTTAGGAACTGCTTCGACCCATTTAATATTTTGGTTCATTTCATTATCGACCTGGTCTTCTATATTTCTGAGCGTAAAATATTTTTCAATATTTTTGCCTGCAATAATGAGAAGTGGTGTTGATCCAGAAACTTTAGCTATAGGATTAATAGAAACCTGTCTTAGATCCTGATCGTATATAAAGAGTCGATCGCCATCACTGATAATTTGATTTTGGTAAGGCTTTAAATAATCCCACCTAAATTTATTAGGTCTTTTAAATAACATAACGCCTTCTACGTCCTGAAGTTTTAAGCCTTTCTTATCCAAAACAACCTGACTAAATTCAGAAGACATGCTTGAAACGTTATTCATATAAGTATTTAAATCTGAAATGCCGTCTGCAAGAGCATTGAATGAGAGAATTAAAAAAGTCAAAAAGATTTTATTCATTTTGATTGGGAGCTAGGATGTCTCTATTGCCATTACTTTGCATAGCGGAAACGAGCCCAGCTCTTTCCATATCTTCAATAATTCTTGCGGCACGGTTATAACCAATGCGGAGATGTCTTTGTACTGAAGAGATGGATGGTTTTCTAGTTCGTAACACTAACTCCACAGCTTCATCATAAAGCGGGTCTTTCTCGCCCGAGAAATTAGAAGAAAAGTCGCCGTAATCACCGCTCTCTGAAGTTTCGTTAGTTAAAATACCTTCAATGTAATTAGGGTCGCCATGCGACTTAAGATAACTCACTACTTTATGAACCTCTTGGTCAGACACAAATGCACCATGAATTCTTTGAGGGTAGCCTGAGCCTGCTGGCTGATATAACATATCCCCTTGCCCAAGCAGCGTTTCAGCGCCCATTTGATCTAAAATTGTTCGAGAATCAATTTTGCTAGCTACTTGAAATGCAATTCTTGCAGGAATGTTAGCTTTAATAAGCCCTGTAATGACATCAACGGAAGGTCTTTGTGTTGCTAATACTAGATGAATGCCAGAAGCTCTCGCTTTTTGAGCAAGTCTTGCAATAAGCTCTTCAATTTTTTTACCTACCACCATCATAAGATCAGCAAGTTCGTCAATCACAATGACAATAAGCGACATTTCAGATAAAGGTTCAGTATTTTCTGGATTCATAGGATCCGCAATTGGGGAACCATCTTTCATACTGTCTTTAATTTTTTGGTTGTATCCAGCTAAATTTCTAATGCCCAACATCGACATCAGCTTATAACGTCTTTCCATTTCAGCTACACACCAATTTAATGCATTAGCAGCTTGGCGCATATCAGTAACAACTGGTGCCAATAAATGAGGAATGCCCTCATATACGGATAACTCGAGCATTTTAGGATCAATGAAAATCATCCTAACTTTTTCAGAATTAGCTTTATAAAGCAAACTTAAAATTAATGCATTGATTGCCACTGATTTACCTGAGCCTGTGGTACCCGCAATTAATACATGTGGCATTTTCGACAAATCAGCAACCTCGGGTCGGCCTGAAATATCTTTTCCCAAAGCAATCGTGAGTGAAGCGCTCGTATCTGCAAAGATTTGAGAGCTCATAATTTCAGACAAATAAACAATCTGTCTCTTAGGATTGGGTATTTCTAATCCCATGCATGTTTTACCAGGAATCGTTTCAACCACACGAACGCTCACAACAGAAAGTGCGCGTGCCAAATCTTTTGATAAGTTGGTCACCTGACTACCTTTAACGCCTGGTGCTGGCTCAAACTCATAACGTGTAATTACAGGGCCAGGCTGAGCAGATATCACCTTCGCTTCAATACCAAAGTCCATTAATTTTTTTTCAATAAGTCTAGATATAAACTCGATTGTTTCTGGCGATTGAGGTTCAACCTGATGCGAGGGTTGATCTAAAAGATGAAGTGGCGGTAATAAATTATCACTAAAATTAAATAGTGGAATTTGTTTTTCTTTTTGAACTCGCTCACTTTTTTTAATTTCAACTTCTGGAGATTCAATATTAAGTGGCGATCTATTTTCAGATTTTCTTCGCCCACTCTCAAGCAGCTCCAATCTTTGTTTCTCTATAATTCTTCCGTGTTTGCGATCTTGCCAATCTCTATATCTAAATTGTGCCCTTTGAAATAAAGCAAAAGTAAAGTGGCCAAAATGCTCTGAAATTTTAAGCCATGACCATCCTGTAAATAGACTAAATCCGATCGCAATTGATGTAATGAGAAAAATACTTGAGCCTATATAACCTAAAGATGCACGCAACGCATGATCAAATAATTTTCCGAGCAAGCCCCCTTGGCTCAAGGGAAATTGAGCCGGCAGGTCAACAAGATGGCCAGCCTCAAATGCAGCTGAACTAGAGATGAGAAGAAAGAAACCAAAATAATTAAAAAGTAAAAAAGAGCGATAGCCTTTTAACTCTTTATTGTATTGCGGGTAAAGAAGCCAAATACTAAAGAAACACAAAAAGCTTAACCACCAACTTGATAAGCCGAAAATATAGAGTAGTAAATCAGACAAATAAGAGCCAATAATACCCCCAGCATTATGAATTGAATTTGCACCACTGACACTATGAGACCATGAAGGATCATGGCTAGAGTAAGTCGCAAGTATGATGGTTAAATAAAAGCCTAAAAAAATTAAACTTAACCACCAAGCTTCGCGTGTTAGCTTATTTTTAATCCCACTCAGTTTGTTATCTTGTGGAGTTTGGCTAGCTTTTGTAGATTCTGATTTTTTTTTAAAAAACAAGGTTGTAAGTACTCGGAATGTTTAATCAATTATATCAGTTTGAGGTGCCAAAAAATGATGAAAAAAGCCACAAAAAAGGCCTCTTCTAACAAAAATAGGTTTGCTTAATCAAGCGATGAAAACTAAAATTGATCGTTTGTAACTTCATACTCTTTTCAGGAATTTTTTATGGCAAAACATGCCCAACTTATCATCTTAGGCTCTGGCCCCGCTGGCTATTCCGCTGCAGTTTATGCAGCTCGAGCAAACCTTAATCCTGTCCTTATTACAGGTATTGCCCAAGGTGGTCAATTAATGACTACAACAGATGTTGATAATTGGCCTGCGGATCCTGACGGTGTCATGGGCCCTGAACTGATGGAACGTTTTGAAAAACATGCTAAACGCTTCAATACCGAAATTGTATTTGACCATATTCATACAACACATCTCAAAGAAAAGCCCATTCGACTCGTAGGCGATTCATCCGAATACACTTGTGACGCTCTCATTATTTCAACAGGTGCTTCAGCAAAATATCTTGGATTAGATAGTGAAACAGCATTTTTAGGTAAAGGCGTTTCTGCATGCGCAACATGCGATGGATTCTTTTATAAAAATCAAGAAGTAGCTGTTGTCGGTGGCGGTAATACAGCGATTGAAGAAGCGCTTTATTTGTCTAATATTGCAAATAAAGTAACTTTAATTCATAGACGCGATAAATTCAAAGCTGAAGCGATTCAGATGGACAAAATACACGATCGCGTAAAAGAGGGAAAAATTGTCCTTGAAACATTTAAAGTCCTCGAGGAAGTATTAGGTGACGCTTCAGGTGTCACAGGCATCAAAATCAAAGATGTAAATACAAATGAAAACAAAACCATAGCTCTCAAAGGTATTTTTATTGCTATTGGTCACCAACCGAATACTTCAATTTTCGAAGGCCAATTAAATATGGAAAATGGTTATATAGTTACCAACGCAGGTCGCGAAGGTAATTTTACAGCTACTTCAATCCCTGGTGTGTTTGCAGCGGGTGATGTGCAAGATCATATATATCGTCAAGCAGTGACAAGCGCTGGTACGGGTTGTATGGCAGCTCTCGATGCAGAAAGATTTTTAACAAAGTAATGTCATGACAGCAAATAATGAAGACGAAATTGATTTATTCAGAGAAGCCATCAAAGGGGCAAATCCATTAAAAATCAGCCCCAAGAAAAAAGAACATAAAGCCCCTCAAAAGAAACCTAAGCCGGTACCTCTTAACTTTATAAGAGACGAAAAACAAGCGCTCATTGATTCCATCAGCGATCACTATGAACCAATTCATGATATTGAGAATGGGGAAGAACTCTTATATATTAGAGAAGGCCATTCCCCTGATATTTTAAAAAAATTAAGAAAAGGATTTTGGGTTGTACAAAAATCTATTGATCTTCATGGCATGACTTCAGATGAAGCTAAAGCCTATGTTGTTCAATTTATTGCTGAATGTAAAAAAAATGATGTTCGATGCGTTCGCATTGTGCATGGAAAAGGTTACAATTCGAAAAATAAGGAACCTGTTCTTAAAAACAAATTAAAGCATTGGCTAGCACAAAAAGAGGAGGTAATAGCATACGCTCAAGCTAGAGTACATGATGGTGGTGGTGGTGCAGTTATTGTTTTATTAAGAGCACATTAATCTTCGCCAAGGAAGCCTCCACTTTGATGTCTCCAGAGTCTTGCATATAAACCTTTCTTTTTAATAAGTTCAGTATGAGACCCCTCCTCAATAATCTTACCTTTATCGATTACAATAAGTCTATCCATTGCTGCAATAGTTGATAGTCGATGTGCGATTGCAATTACTGTTTTACCTTTCATGAGTTGATAGAGACTTTGCTGAATAACAACCTCAATCTCTGAATCAAGAGCACTAGTTGCCTCATCTAACAACAGTATTGGTGCACCTTTTAATATTACCCTCGCAATAGATATTCGCTGCCTCTGACCGCCTGATAATTTAACGCCTCTTTCTCCTACATGCGCTTCATAACCCTTTCTAGAAAAATTATCTTCTAACTGCATGATAAAATCATGCGCCTTAGCTCTTTTTGCAGCATCAATCATTTGTTTTTGAGTTGCATTAGGTCTGCCATATACAATATTATCTTTAATAGAACGGTGAAGAAGAGAAGTATCTTGGGTCACCATACCAATTTTTTCTCTTAAACTATTTTGCTTTACTTTAGAAATATCTTGATCATCAATTGTGATCATGCCTGCTTTGAGATCATAAAATCTTAATAATAAATTTACGAGTGTAGATTTTCCTGAGCCAGATCTTCCAACTAAGCCAACCTTCTCACCCGGGTTTATATGCAAAGAAAAGTTATGATAAACAGATTTTTTTTGGTTAGGGTAACTAAAAACTATATTTTGAAATGAAACTGAAGCCTTCCTTATATGGAGATCTTTTGCGCTTTTTTCATCTTTAATCTCTTGATGCATTGATAAAGTATTTAAACCATCTTGAAGTGTCCCCACTTGTTCATATAGCGAAGTCATCTCCCACATCACCCAATGCGATATACCACTTAATCTAAGAGCCATTGCGGTGGAAGTTGCAATAACACCCACCATAATTTCGCTGCTAGACCAAAGCCAAATTGCAGCAAGAGCAGTACCGATGACAAGGAGCATACTGAGTAAATGATTAACGACTTCAATCCAGCTAACTAATCGCATTTGCTTATTGACACTACCTAAAAATTCCTTCATGGCCACTTTTGCAAAATTAGCTTCTCGTCCTGCATGAGAAAATAGCTTGATTGTGCTTATATTGGTGTATGCATCTGTAATTCTTCCAGTCATTAAAGCTCTAGCATCAGCTTGATTTCTTGATAGCGTACTTAAGCGCGGCACAAAATATACTAAAGCTAATATATAAAATATTACCCATCCGATAAAAGGAAGCATTAGTACATAATTAAATTTACCAACAACTAAAATCATCGTAAGGATATAAATCACGACATAAATTAATATATCAGCCAAAATAAACCATAAATCTCTGACAGCAAGAGCAGTTTGCATAACTTTTGCAGCAACTCTTCCTGCGAATTCATTGTGATAAAAATTCATACTTTGATTAAGAAGCAAGCGATGGAAATTCCAACGCATGCGCATCGGAAATGCACCAGCAAGTGATTGATGTTTAATTAATGTTTGAAATAATATAAGTATCGTACTTAAAATTAAAATCAGAGAAGCAGATAGCAGCATAGAAAAATGTTGGCTCCAGAAATCATTTCGGCTTGAATGATTTAAGAGATCAACAAGCGATCCCATATATGAAAATAAAATAGCTTCAAACCCACCTATAAATCCTGTAAGTAATGCCATATATAAAATTAGCCATCTTAGATTTTTCGTACACGACCAAATGAATGGTAATAAAGTTTTAGGTGGGGTAACTAAAAAATCTTCAGGGAATGGATTAAGTAGGTTTTCGAAATACTTAAACATGAAAAAGATTAATTAGACTCTATTAAACATATAGCTTGGGCTGCAATACCCTCTCCTCTACCAGTGAATCCAAGAGTTTCAGTAGTTGTCGCTTTAACGTTGATTCTATTTATATCTATATTGCAATCTGATGCTATATTCTTTTTAATTTGATCAATGTAAGGGATTAATTTAGGCAACTCACAAATCACAGTCGCATCAATATTCACAATAGAATATTTTTTTTGCTGAAGAAGTGAAATAACTTTTTTTAAAATTTCTCTTGAATTTATATCTTTAATTAAAGGATCTGTATTTGGAAAATGCTTTCCAATATCACCTAAAGCAGCTGCGCCGAGAATAGCATCTGATATGGCATGAAGAAGAACGTCAGCATCTGAATGGCCATCCAATCCCTTACTGAATGGAATATCAACGCCACCAATAATACATTTTCTTCCATTTACCAATTGATGAACATCAAAACCTTGTCCGACTTTTATCATAGTAAGCGCCTATTTACTTATTAATTGCTCAAGGATATTAAGATCTTCTGGATAGGTAATTTTAAAATTTTTAAAATTACCTTTAATTAATTTAGGCTTTACCCCCAAACGCTCAATCGCTTGAGATTCGTCAGTTGGAATCCCATCAAATTTTACTAATGCATCACTTAACATTTTATAACGATACATTTGTGGTGTTTGTGCCTGCCATAAGTGTTCTCTTGAAGGAGACTCAACTACCCTATCTTCTTCGTCAGATTTTTTTACAGTATCAGCTAATGGGTAGGCCAAGAGACCGCCCACTGGATCATCTTTTAATACATGCATTAAATGCTCCACATCTCTCCCTTCTATACCAGGACGAACCGCATCATGAACCAAAATCCAATCATTTTTATTTACATAATCTTTTATTATTTTTAATGAATTAAGCACTGTTTCTGCTCGTGATTCACCGCCACAATAATGGGCATTTACCTTAGATGAAAAAGAAAGATTAAGTGTTTTCCATATCTCATCACTAGAATGAAGTGCAATATGAATTGAATGAATAAGTGAAATATTATCAAAAACACGAACTACTCTCTCAATGAGTGTTTGTTTGTGAATTGAAAGATATTGCTTAGGCTGACCCAATCCCATTCTGGAGCCTACACCTGCTGCTGGAATAATAATATGAAATTTAGCCATATCAAATTTTAACATGGCCTCATATGATGCTTTTAAGAGATAGATCTAATCTTCTGTATTAGCTGCAATTTTATGAATCGAAATATCTGAGCCATTAAACTCTTCTTCTTGGCTTAAACGAATACCAAAAAAATGCTTAATGATGCCGTAAACAAAAAATCCACCTAGAAGCGCAATCCCAATACCTAATAAAGTCCCGATGAGTTGCGATATAAAACTAACACCACCCATGCCACCAAAATAAGAAGAACCAAAAATGCCTGCTGCAATACCACCCCATGCACCACAAAGCCCATGTAATGGCCACACGCCTAGTACATCATCGATTTTTAAACGATTTTGTGTAAGCGTGAAAGCCCATACAAAAAGAATACCTGCAACTAAACCAGTTATAAGGGCGCCAATGGGGTGAAAAATATCTGACCCCGCACAAACAGCTACAAGCCCTGCAAGTGGCCCATTATGAATAAAACCAGGGTCATTTTTTCCAACAATGAGCGCTGCAATCGAACCCCCTACTAATGCCATAAGAGAATTCATTGCAACTAAGCCTGAAATACCACTTGCAGTCTGCGCTGACATTACATTAAATCCAAACCAACCTACAGTTAGAATCCAGGCACCCAGTGCGAGAAACGGAATATTAGAGGGTGGGTAAGCAAGAAGTCTTCCATCTTTACTATATCTTCCATATCTTGCACCGAGTAATAAAACGGCTGCTAAAGCAATCCAACCTCCCATCGCATGCACAACAACCGATCCTGCAAAGTCATGGAATTTAAAGCCAAAATTACCTTCAAGAAAAGATTGAACACCTAAGTGATTATTCCAAGCAATCCCTTCAAAAAACGGATATATAAATCCCACCAAAGCAAAAGTAGCTGCTAATTGAGAATTGAATTTAGCTCGCTCAGCTATGCCTCCAGAGATAATGGCAGGAATCGCTGCAGCAAAAGTAAGTAGGAAAAAAAACTTGACGAGCTCATAACCATTTTTAGCTGATAATGTCTCTGCCGGAGATAAGAAGCTAACGCCATAAGCGATACCATAACCAATAAAGAAATAAGCAAGCGTCGATACAGAAAAATCAACAAGGATTTTAACGAGCGCATTTACTTGGTTTTTATGACGAACCGTACCCACTTCTAAAAATGCAAATCCTGCATGCATAGCAAGCACCATAATTGCGCCTAATAAAACAAATAAAACATCATTTGCACCAATTAAGTTATCCATGATCAGCGTTCTTTCTCTGAAATATTAAATTAGCCTTAATTTTATATAAAAATGAATAGAAATTGGAGATTGTGATTTTTTTATCTTAAAACTTACGGATTATTCTTCTTTTAAGCACTATTTATGTGCATCAAAATAATCATTAAAGTCTCTTTAACCCCGTTTAAGATATCAAAATCTAATTTTTATTAAAGCCTATGTTGGAATATAGCCTTCTTGTGATACTTATTGCGATTGCTTGGTTTTGGATTGATACAATCTCAAAACGCGAGCTAGCTATTCAAATGGGTAAAAATCTATCTCAGCAATTTGATCTTCAATTCTTAGACGAAACCGTTGCCTGCGAAAAAATTACATTGAAACGAAATGAAAAAGGGCAAGTTGCCATCTTAAGGTGTTATGAATTTATGGTGAGTAGCTCCACAAATGATCGCATCAAATGCAATCTCTTTCTTTTGGGAAAAGATTTGCATAACTGGCATATTCCGCCTTATATCAATACCGTTTCTTAAATGTATATAGGCCGATTTGCACCCTCGCCGACGGGTCCAATGCATTTTGGATCGCTTGTGACAGCCGTCGCTAGCTATCTTGATGCAAAACATCACAATGGTCTTTGGAAAGTCAGAATGGAAGATCTCGATCAGCCAAGAGTGGTTAAATATAGCGATAAAGCTATTTTGGATACACTTCATCATTATGGTTTTCAATGGGATGATGAAATCATTTATCAAAGTCATCGAATAGGTATATATGAAAACTATACTTCGAATTTAAATCAAAAAGAAATTACTTACTTTTGCGAATGCAGCAGGAAAGAAATTGCTGATTCAGCGATAACTGGTATAGATGGGGCAATTTACCCTGGGACTTGCAGAGATAAGAAATTAGGCTCGCAATATCATGCTTTAAGAATAAAAACGGAAGATATTTGCATGGTATTTGAAGATGAGATTCAAGGTGTGATTCAACAAAATATATTAAAAGATTTTGGTGACTTTATTTTAAAAAGATCTGATGGTATTTACGCCTATCAACTAGCAGTTGTAATTGATGATGCATTACAAAATATCAACACGATCATAAGAGGAGCAGATCTTATTGATTCGACAATAAGACAAATATACTTACAGAAAAAATTATCTCTTCCTTCGATTAATTATGGTCACATACCTATCGCAACGTTAAATCAAAAAAAATTAAGCAAAGAAAATCAATCTACCCCTGTAGATCATTCAAACATAAAAGATAATTTGATTGCGTGCCTTAAATTTCTTGGGCAAGACTATAAAGCCGTTGAAAAGGAAAATACACTTAAAAACTTTTGGGCTACCGCTATCCAATTATGGGATATCTTGCTTGTGCCCAAAACAAAAACGATCAAAATATAAATTTTATGGACAACTCTAAAGACACACTGCATCGATTTATTTTTGAAAATACTGATATACGCGGTAACTATGTAAGGCTTAATCATACAATCGAAGAAGCCATACAGCATCAAGCATTACCTCAAAACCTCCTTACTGCTTTAGGTGAACTGATGGTGGCAAATGCCCTCATGGCCTCTACGCTCAAGCTTGACGGCTCACTGACATTACAAATTCAAACAAATGGACCCCTTAAATTATTAATTGCTGAATGTAATGAAAATCTCGGTATGCGAGGCACGGTCAAATGGAGCGGACCTATTGAATCCTTAGTCCCGATTGATCTTATTAAAGAGGGTCACTTCATCATTACTTTAAATCAAAAAAATGCGAAGACGCCTTATCAAGGTATTGTGCCTATGGAGGGGAATTCAATTAGCGAACTTCTTGAAAACTACATGCTAAGGTCAGAACAAATCCAAACAAAATTATGGATTCATTCTCAAGATAATATTTTTCATGGATTCCTTATCCAAAAACTTCCATTTAATTCTTTAGCAGAAGTAGTTGACCCTAACGCAATGAAAAATGTCTGGGAACATGTTGTGGCTCTTGCCGATAATTCGTTTGAATTTATTCGCCCCAGTTTAAAAACTTCCGATATCCTTCAAGACATCTTTCCTTTAGAAACGATTCGGTTATATGATTCAAGCTTCCCTGAATTTGCATGTAGCTGTTCTAAAAAAAACGTGGAAAATATGCTTCGCCTGATTGGCAAAAAAGAATGTGAATCTATTATCGAAGAACAATCATCAATCACAATTCATTGTGATTTCTGCAATGAATGTTATAAATACTCGGAAGATGAAGTAGATTTTGTGTTTAATGAATCAGGTTACTCAATTAAACATTAAAATGCTCTTGTCTATATTTTTCATATAGACATATCGAGACAGCTGCTGAAACATTTAAAGATTCAATCCCTTTTTCCATAGGTATATGAATTGAATGTGAAGTTAATTGCATCGTTTCTGAATGAATACCATTTCCCTCGTTCCCAAAAAAAAATGCGACAGGGCCTTTCAAGTCTTCTTTAAAAATGGATTTTCCACTTAATGTTGTTGCAAAAATTTTTCCAGTGAATGCTTTTGTGATATCTGAAAAATTTGCCTTCTCAATACATGGAAGATGAAAATGTGCACCCTGGCCACCTCGTAAAACTTTAGGTGACCAAAGGTCAGCGCAATGATCAGACAGGTAAACAAGATCAACACCAGAGGCACCTGCAGATCTTAATATACTGCCCAAATTACCTGGATCCTGAATATCTTCTAACAATAAAATACAGTTTTGTTTTTTTGGTGGTTCCAAATGCGGGATGTTAATAGAAGCCAAAATGCCCGTAGGCGATATGACAGGCGCTATTTCAGAAAAAAGCCCTGCTGGGAATTCTAATACTTGTGTATCTTCATTAAGATAAGATGCAATCTTATCAAGATTACCGCCCTCGATTAAAGCTATTGAATCAGGAGAACCAAAACATTCCGCATAAGATTCAATAAGGTGCATCCCATCTAAAATAGTTTGCTGCACTTCGTGGCGATAACGCGGTGATTCGTTAAGTTTTTTTAAATGTTTAAAGTGTTGATTTCCGCGAGATGAAATAACTTGGTGCTTCATATTATTCAAAGGCCTTAATAGGAGACATTTTAAATCCTGATTGCCTTAACTGACTTAACAAGCCATCTCGACCCCCAAGATGTGAAGCTCCCAGTGCAATGAACAACTGCTTATCTTTTGAAAGTTCTTTAATTTTTGCTACCATTTTTTTATTTCTCTCATCCATAAGCTGAACTTTAATTTTAGCCCACAACGCTTCTGGCAATAACTTACCCGTTAATCGCTCATCGGTATGACGTATTTTTTCTAGATCAGCCGAAAGATAGTCTTTCATAAGTAAATTGTAGTCGGATAATCTTTCTTTCTCTGTCTTTTTTAAAACTGCTCTAAGCATGATTAATTGTTCATCTAAAGATAATGAGTCCATTGTGGCAAAATGCTCTTGGGATGACTCTATGCCTAAAACATCTTTATCTAAATCTCCTGCCATGGCCATCAAAAGATAGTCTTGATTAAATTCAGTATGAGGCTTTGGTGAATCAAAAATAACTGCTAAGAGCCAAGGTTTCATTCTGATGACATTCTCGAAATACATCACATGAAATTCTGAAAGTTTTTTCACTTGATTCAATTCATCTTCAGTCAATTTCGATACTAAAGAATGATCCTTCAAAATGAGATTTGGTGAATGATTATCCGGTGTAATTTCTACAAGAAGAAGATCTGACTGACTGACTGATTTTTTAACGACAGGTAAGAATTTAATAATCCTATTGTCATCAGTATGAATTGTTCCAAATAAATAATGAGTTGAACCGTTTGGCGCCTTTAATTTCCAGAACAACCCCCTCTCATTGGCATGAGCCATTGAGATAATATTTAAGAGTAATATAACTAATGTTAAAAAACGTTTCATATCTTAAAATTAAATTAAGCATTCCTCATAAAAACATATGGGTCAATGGATAAAAACTGATTTCGGTTCCATCACTTTTCTTGATCATCATGACCCCTTTCCGAATACTGATCAAGCACTTATTGAGCCTAATGGTCTTATTGCGATATCTAATACACTTAAGACTGAGAGAATTATTGAAGCATATAAACAGGGAATATTTCCCTGGTTTAATCAACATGAACCTATTTTATGGTGGTCGCCCGATCCAAGATTAGTATTATTTCCGGATGATCTTAAGATTTCATCATCCCTTTCTAAGAAAATTAAAAAAAGTAATTATCAATTTGAAGTAGATAAGAATTTTTTATCTGTCATTAAAGGCTGTAGTGAAGTTAAACGAAAAGATCAAGATGGAACTTGGATTGATGAACGCATTATTAATGCCTATTCAGAATTACATCAAATGAAAATAGCTCACTCTTTTGAAATTTATTTTAATGGAAATCTCGTTGGCGGTCTTTATGGGATTATTTTAGATGATGTTTTCTTCGGAGAATCTATGTTTTACTATGAAACAGATGCCTCAAAAATTGCATTTGTACTTGCTATCCAATATTTAAAAAATATAGGCGTTAAAATGATAGACTGTCAAATGAAAACAAAACATCTTTTAAGTTTTGGCGCTAAAGAAATTACGCGTAATCAATTTATTCAATTGCTAAATACTTATATTAAAACATGAGTCTTCTTGACGAGCTTTCAAGTCATAAAATTCAATTCTATGTCACTACAAGTTACGCATGTGGTTATCTGGATGACCGTGCGTCACAATCATTAGTTGCCACACCCCATCATCTTGTTAGCCAGCATCATTACAATGATCTCATCAAAAAAGGTTTTAGAAGAAGTGGTAAGTTTACATATAAACCTTATTGTGAACTTTGTAATGCATGCATACCTATTCGTATTAATGTTAAAAATTTTATACCCTCAAAAAGCTTTAAAAGGAATATAAAGAAACATCGACATTTAAAAGCTTCAGTCCTTCCGCTTTCCTTTCATGAAAATCATTTTAAGCTTTACATGGAATACCAAAAAACGAGACATGAAAAATCTAAAACAACAGATGATGAAGTTAATCAGTACAGTGAATTTTTATTACAAAGTAATATTGATAGTCGATTAATTCAATTTGAAGATCAAGATAATTTAAAGATAATAAGTTTTGTTGATGCGATTGATGACGGAATTTCTGCAGTCTATACATTTTTTGATACAAAAGATAAATCCTTTAGTTATGGTACATATTCCATACTATGGCTTATCAATTGGTGCATTGAAAAAAAATTAAATTATGTTTATTTAGGTTACTGGATTAAAGAGAGTAAAAAGATGAATTACAAAACTCACTTTAAGCCTTTTGAGTTATTCATAAATAATGAATGGCGATCATTTAATAGTGAACATGATACAATTCAATTCTTTAATAATATCAAATAAATCAATTATATACAGTGAATAAAATTCTTATTTTTGGTATAGGTCTTATTGGCGGATCTATTGCACTCTCTGCAAAAAAATCAGGTTTCGCATCGGATATTGTGGGCGTCGGTAGGAACCAAGATAACCTAAATGATGCTATTAAACTAAAACTTATTGATCGCACAAGCAAAGATTTAAAGAAAGATATTTCAGAAGCGCATATTATTATTATCGCAACACCTGTTGCGCAATTTCCGGTCATACTCAAGTTAATCCAGTCACATTTATCTTCACACACGATCATTACTGACGTGGGCAGCACAAAAACTGATGTCATTAAATCAGCCAAACAAATTTTAGGTCCACAATACTCTCAATTCATTGGTGGGCATCCTATTGCTGGATCTGAAAAACATGGCGCAACTGCAGCCCATATTGATCTATTTAAAAATAAAAATGTCATATTAACGGCAGATCAAGATACGTCTTTTGAAGCAAAACAAAAAATCGAAATGCTATGGAAAAATGCAGGCGCCATAGTTTCAAACATGTCTCATAACGATCATGACAAAATATTTTCAACAATTAGTCATCTACCACATTTATTAGCCTTTTCTCTTGTAGATATGATTACTCATAGAACAAATGCAAATGAACTTTTAAAGTATGCTGCGAGTGGATTTAAAGACTTCACAAGAATCGCGGCAAGCTCTCCTGAGATGTGGAAAGATATTACACTCGCAAATAAGAAATTTATTCTTGAAGATTTCCAGCTTTTTGAAAATCAAATTAAATTACTTAAAGAAGCCATTGAACAAGAAGATACCAAAAATATTTTAGCGTTATTTGAAAATGCAAGTAAAACGCGAAACGAATGGTCAAAATAATATAAACACATGGTGAACCAAAAGAAATTAAAAGCTGTTCAATCTATTTTTGGTCAAGTTACTCTTCCTGGATCTAAAAGTATTACTAATCGCATTCTTCTTTTGTCTGCTATTGCAAAAGGAGAAACAACAATCAAGCTTCCACTTCAATCTGATGATACCCATCATATGATTGAGGCTTTAAAAATACTTCAAGTTGATCTTATACAAGAAGAGAATGGTGACATTCTCGTTCAAGGTGCACGAGGTCAGTTTAAAAATAAGTCAGCGGAGATTTTTCTTGGCAATGCAGGTACAGCTTTTAGGCCGCTCACTGCCGCATTGGCCTTTAGTCAAGGTGATTACATGTTAAGTGGTGTGCCTCGAATGCATGAGCGTCCTATTAAAGATCTCGTCGATGCACTTTTTCAATTAAATGCTGATATCACCTATCTTAATGAAGAAGGATACCCTCCACTAAAAATATCTCCTTCTGAAATTATTATTAATGGCTCAGTAAAAATTAGAGGTGATATTTCAAGTCAATTCTTAACAGCTTTATTAATGGCGATCCCTCTTACAAAAAAAGAAGTCTCTATTGAAATTATCGGGGATTTGATTTCAAAACCTTATATTGATATCACGCTTAACCTTATGAATCGATTTGGTGTTCAAGTAAAAAAAATAGACTGGCAATACTTTGTAATTCCCAGCTCAGAGGGTTATGTCAGTCCGGGTGAAATATTTGTCGAGGGTGATGCTTCATCAGCTTCATATTTTCTGGCTGCTGGTGCGCTTGCCGGTGATATTGAAGTCAAAGGTATTGGAAAAAATAGTATTCAAGGTGATATAAAATTCACCGAAGCGTTGACGCTTATGGGCGCTGAAATTGAAATTCTTGAAGGATCGATCAAGACTTCCAGAGCTTCAATGCTTCAGGCCATCAACCTTGATTGTAATCACATACCAGATGCTGCGATGACACTCGCGATCTTAGCTTTATTTGCAAATGGCACAACTAAGCTTCGTAATATTGGAAGTTGGCGCGTTAAAGAAACTGATCGTATTAAAGCTATGGCGACTGAACTTAAAAAATTGGGCGCAGAGGTTGTTGAAGGTGAAGATTTTATTGAAATCACCCCGCCGTCTCATATCAATGAAAATATAGAGATCGACACCTATGATGATCATCGAATAGCGATGTGTTTTTCATTAGTCAGCCTTAAAAATATTCCGATCATCATTAATGATCCAGATTGTGTAAATAAAACATTTCCTACTTACTTTGAAGTATTGAAAAGTATTGTAAAAACATAGATGACATCTCACGTTCCAATTATTGCGATTGATGGGCCTTCTGCTTCTGGAAAAGGTACGGTTGCTAAACTTGTTGCAAAAAAACTTGGGTTTCATTATCTAGACTCGGGATCAATCTATCGTACGATCGCTTATGCAGGCCGCATACAAAATATACCCCTGGATAACGAAGCCTTACTTCTCAAAGTTCTCGAAAATGCTGATTTAAACTTCAAAAATGATCAAATTTTACTCAATGGTAAAGACATCTCAGAACCTATACGCACTGAGGAATCAGGTCGCGGAGCTTCTGAAGTTGCAGTTCATAAGGCTTTAAGAGAGGCAATTCTCGGTTTTCAGAGAAGCTTTGAAAAAAGTCCTGGATTGGTGGCTGAAGGACGGGATATGACTTCAGTTGTTTTCCCGCATGCTGACATTAAAATATTCTTAACTGCAAGCGCTCAAATTAGGGCTGAAAGAAGATATAAACAGTTGATCTCAAAAGGAAACCCTGCTAATATGGCCTCGGTTTTAAGTGAAATTATTTTAAGAGATGAGCGAGATTTACAAAGAGAAATCTCACCCCTCTCAAGAGCAAAAGACGCTATAGAAATAGATACAGACACATTAAGCATATCTGATGCCGTTGATAACATCACCCATCTCTTCAGTTTAAAGTCTCAAACGTCTTAAAAATTTAGGTGTAATAGGTTTCAAAGATCTATTGCTAACTTTAACATCCCTATCGCTAGGTAGGAATTTATAGGTAACATTTAATGGCAACGACAGCAAAAAATACAGAATCAAATTCCACAGAAAGTTTCGCAGCTCTATTTGAAGAAAGTATAGCGCTTCAAGAAATGCGTTCAGGCGAAGTAATTACAGCCGAAGTTATATCTATTGATAATGACTTTGTGATTGTAAACGCAGGACTTAAATCAGAAAGCGTTATTAAAGCAGAAGAATTCCTTAATGACCAAGGCGGACTTGACGTTAAAGTGGGTGACTTTGTTAAAGTTGCAATTGAAAAACTAGAAGACGGTTTCGGTTCAACGATCTTATCAAGAGATAAAGCAAAGAAAATGCAAGCATGGCTTGATCTTGAAGATGCAATGAACGCAGGAACGGTAATTAAAGGTTTTGTAAGTAGTCGCGTTAAAGGCGGCCTAAGAGTTTCTGTAAATGGAATCACAGCGTTCTTACCAGGCTCCCTCGTTGATGTGAGGCCTGTTAAAGATACATCGCCATTTGAAAATAAAGAATGGGATCTTAAAGTTATCAAAATTGATAAGAAAAGAAACAACGTGGTAGTTTCAAGAAAAGCAGTGATGGAACAATCATCAGGTACTGAAAGAGATGCTGTCATTGGCACACTTACTGAAGGCGCTTCTGTAAAAGGTATCATTAAGAACATTACAGATTACGGTGCATTCGTTGACTTAGGGGGTATTGACGGCTTACTTCATATTACTGACTTAGCTTGGAGACGCGTAAAACACCCATCTGAAATTTTAAATATTGGTGATGAAGTTGAAGCTAAAGTGCTTAAATTTGATCAAGAAAAAAATCGTGTTTCATTAGGTTTAAAACAACTCGATGATGACCCTTGGAGAGGTTTATCAAGAAGATACCCAGTAAGCACTCGCCTATTCGGTAAAGTATCTAATTTAACTGATTACGGTGCGTTCGTTGAAATTGAAGCAGGTATTGAAGGCTTGGTTCATGTTTCAGAAATGGATTGGACAAATAAAAATATCCACCCAGGAAAAATTGCACAACTTGGTGATGAAGTTGAGGTTATGATTCTTGAAATTGATGAAGATAGAAGAAGACTTTCATTGGGCATGAAACAATGTAAATCAAACCCTTGGGTAGAATTCTCTGAAACATATAAAAAGGGTGACAAAGTTAGCGGTCCTATTAAATCAATCACTGATTTCGGTATCTTTATCGGTCTTGATGGTGGCATAGACGGTCTCATCCATTTATCTGATATCTCATGGGATAAAACAGGTGAGGAAGCTATAAGAAACTTTAAAAAGGGTGACGAACTCGAAGCGCTTATTGTAACAATCGACGTTGAAAAAGAAAGAATTTCACTTGGCCTTAAACAATTATCAGGCGATAATTTTACAGGCTACACAAAAGCTAACGACAAGGGTAGCTTTGTCAAAGGTACAGTTAAATCAGCAGATGCTTCTGGTATCTTAGTGACTTTAGCTGACCAAGTTGAAGGCACTATTGATATTAGTGAAGTCAGCGAAGATAAAGTTGATGATGCATCAACTGTTGTTAAAGTTGGTGACGAAATTGAAGTTAAAATACTCAATGTCGATGCCAAAGAAAAGACGATTCAACTTTCACTAAAGTCTAAAAATTCAGCTAAACCAAAAGCTGCTAAGAAAAAAGTAGAAGCTGAAGAAAGTTCTGATAATGCGGGCACAACTAATCTTGGCGCTTTATTAAAGGCAAAATTAGATAGTAAAAAATAATTAATCTTATGACGAAGTCTAAATTAATCAACTTACTTGCTAGCCACTTCTCTCAGTTAGTCTATAAAGATGCTGAGTTGTCGGTCAAAACTATTCTTGATGCCATGGGTGAAACCCTATCTAAAGGTAAAAGAATTGAAATCAGAGGGTTTGGTAGCTTTAGCTTAAATTATCGACCACCTCGTTTGGGCAGAAACCCTAAAACAGGTTCAAAAGTGGAAGTACCAGAAAAATATGTTCCACATTTTAAAGCAGGTAAAGAACTTAGAGATCGCGTTGATAAATAAGCCTAAACATCTTTTAAAAGCATATCTTTTAACCAGGATATGCTTTTTTTTTGATCTATCAATTAATAGATATACAATAAATTAAATATGATTCAATTCGAATATTGGTGGCTCCTTGTTATTCCCTTCTTCTTTGCATTAGGCTGGGTGGCCGCTCGCATTGATATTAAACAACTTATGAAGGAGTCTACAAACCTTCCTGCGACCTACTTTAAAGGCCTTAATTACCTTATCACTAATCAATATGAAAAAGCAGTAAACGCTTTTATGGATGCTGTTCGTATTAATAATGAATCCCTTGAATTACACTTTGCCTTAGGCAGTATCCTAAGGCGTATAGGTCATATTGATCGCGCTATCAATATGCATTTAGATTTATTAGAAAATCGCGACCTTAACCCCTCACAACAAGAATCCGTGAAAGCTGAATTAGCTCAAGATTATCTTAAAGCTGGCTTATTTGATCGCGCTGAAGAGTTATTTCTAAAGTTAGAATCTGGAAAATATAAACAATATGCATCAAATGCTTTGCTTGAGATTTATGTAAAAGAACGTGAATGGCAAAACGCAATTAAGATGGCCACAAAGTTAGAAAAAGAATCAGGTGTTTCATTCAGATTACAAATTAGTCACTATTATTGTGAACTCGCATTGAATGCGATTTTAGATAAAGATAAAAAGTCAGCAGTTAAGTCGCTTAACGATGCGCTCGACGCACATAAGAAATGTGTTCGTGCAAATATTTTACTCGGTGATTTAGATGCGGAAGATAGTGATCATAATAAAGCAATCAATCATTGGAAAAAAATCGAATTTCAAGATCCTGAATCCCTAGGTCTTGTCGCAGCCAAGATACTTAATTCATTTGAAAAACTAAAAAAACCCGAAGAAGGTTTATCGCTTCTAAATCTTTATTTTGAAAATTACAAGTTAAGATCACTTCTTAACGTCATCTATGAAGCAACATTAAAATTACAAGGCTCAGAAATGGCTGAAGAACTTGCACGAAAAGAGCTTATAAGAAAGCCAAGCCTTCAAGCATTAGATCAATTATTTCAAGCTCGCGCCATGAATCGTAAGCATAAAGAACAAGACATCCAACTCATTCAACAAACTGTTCGGAATGCTATTGGCAATCGACGTTTATTTACATGCAGTAGTTGTGGCTTTAAAGCCAAACAACACCATTGGCAATGCCCTGCTTGCAATGCTTGGGAAGAGCTTCACTCAGAACCCACCGAGATAAATGAAATTAATTAATGATAGCAAAGCATAAAGTTATCGTAGCCCTTGATTATGCAAATCTTGTAGAGGCAAAAACTTTAGTTTCACAACTTAATCCAGAGTATTCTAATTTAAAAGTCGGCAAAGAATTATTTACAGCAACTGGTCCTTCTCTCATCGAATATCTTCATACTAAAAATTTCAAAGTATTTTTAGATCTAAAATTCCATGATATTCCCACTACTGTTAAAAAAACATGTGAGGCTGCAAGTAAATTAGGAGTATGGATGCTCAATGTGCATGCTTCTGGAGGAAGTTATATGTTAGAGGCTGCACTCGAAGGTATAAGTAAAGTTAAACAGCCGCCTCTTCTTATTGCAGTGACCGTATTAACAAGTATGGATCAAAAAACTTTAGAAGAAATTGGTATATCTAGAAATTTGGACGATCAGGTATTACACCTTGCTAAATTAACTGAAAAAACCGGACTTCATGGCATTGTATGTTCTGCCAAAGATTTAGTTTTCTTAAAAAATCACTTTAGCCCATCATTTTTATTTGTAACACCAGGAATAAGAATGACAGATGATATTACAAATGACCAAGTGAGAACGATGACGCCAGTTGAGGCTATTAAATTAGGATCCAGTCATTTAGTCATTGGAAGGCCTATAACGCAATCAAAAGATCCAACAAAAACTTTAGAAAATATTTACTTAGAAATTAACCGTAGTTAATTATTTAATGCGCATACCAGGTTTGGCGCCTTGATCTGGAAAAAGAACAAATGGCCCTTCTGTTTCATCACTTGCAGCAAGCACCATACCTTCTGATAAGCCAAATTTCATTTGTCTTGGCTTTAAATTAGCAATCATGACGGTTAATTTTCCAACAAGCTGATCGGGATTATATTTAGATTTAATACCTGCAAAAACTTGTCTTGCGCGACCGTCATTAAGATCTAAACTTAATCTTAAAAGACTATCTGCGCCCTCAACAAAAGAAGCCTCTTTAATAAGCGCGACTCTTAAATCAATTTTCATAAAGTCATCGATAGAAATCTTCGATTGATCGACTTCTGCCTTTTTCGAAGCTTCATTATTTTTATCTAAGGATTCTTTGTTTGATTCAATCATCATATCGATATCTTTCTTTTCAACTCTAGTTAAAATGTGCTGGTATTCCTTAACGGTAATATCTTTCTTATCAAGATCTTTGAATGACATAAACTCTTTTTCATTAAAGAATTTTGCAATATCTGCCGTAAGTTTTGGTAATACGGGTGCAAGATATATTGAGAGCCTTCTAAAGGCCTCAAGGCTTCGGCTACATATCACATGCATGTCAGAACCTGTTTTGTGTTGTACATCATCTTTTGCAAGAGTCCAAGGTGCTTTGGTATTGACGTATTCATTTGTAATATCTGCTACACGCATAATTTCACGAACTGCACGACCATACTCTCTGGATTCAAAGCAACTTTTGATTTGAATTTCTATGTCTTTACATTTCTGAGTGATAGCAATATGTTCTTTTTCAGTTTTTGAATCGTCAAGAAAGAGTTTGCCTTCAAAATATTTATGAATGAATCCTGATGTTCGACTTGCAATATTAATGAACTTACCTACAAGATCACTATTCACTCGAGATAAGAAATCATCTAAATTAAGATCTATGTCTTCCATCGTACTATTTAATTTAGTAGCGTAATAATATCGAAGGTAATCTGGATTTTTAATATGATCTAAGTAACTTCTAGCTGTGATAAAAGTGCCACGAGATTTAGACATCTTTTCCGCATTAACTGTGAGAAAACCATGTGCAAAAATCTTTGTCGGTTTTCTGTAACCAGAAAATTCTAAAGTTGCTGGCCAAAATAATGTATGGAAATAAAGAATATCTTTCCCAATAAAATGATATAGCTCTGTTTTTGAATCTTTGTTCCAAAACTCATCAAAATCAATTTTTTTATCTTCACAAAGTTTTTTAAAGCTCGCCATGTACCCAATGGGCGCATCAAGCCATACATAAAAATATTTACCTGGTGCATCAGGAATTTCAAAACCAAAATAAGGTGCATCTCTCGAAATATCCCAATCCGCCAAGCCAGATTTAAACCACTCTTTCATTTTATTTGCAGCTTCTTGCTGGAGTGTTCCTGAGGATGTCCAATCAGCTAAAAATTTTTCACATTCTGATAGCTTAAAGAAGTAATGCTCCGTTTCTTTTCTAACTGGAACAGAGCCTGAAACAGAAGATGAAGGGTTAATTAATTCTGTAGGCGCATACGTTGCACCACAAGCTTCACATGAATCACCATATTGATCTTTAGCGTGACATTTAGGACACTCGCCTTTAATAAAGCGATCAGGTAAAAACATTTCTTTTACTGGGTCGTAAAATTGCTCTATCGATTTCGTATAAATCTTTTTATTCTGTTTAAGTTTTTTATAAACAGTTTGAGATAGTTCATGATTTTCAGGGGAATTGGTAGAGTAAAAATTATCAAAATTTACAAAAAAATCCGAAAAATCTTTCGAGTGCTCTATATGTACTTTTTTAATCAGTGCTTCTGGGGTAATGCCCTCTTTTTCAGCCCTGAGCATAATAGGGGTTCCATGTGTATCATCGGCGCATACATAATAGGCCTCATGGCCTTGCATCTTTTGAAATCGAACCCAAATATCAGTTTGGATATATTCCACTAAATGGCCTAAATGAATGCTTCCATTTGCGTACGGCAGGGCTGAAGTGACTAAGATCTTTCGCATGAATTGAGAAACTTTATTGATTTGACTAAATCCCTATTCTATCAAATGACGCCTCAACTAAGATAGGTTAAAATTACCATCTCATGACACACTCAGAACAACAAATCAAAGATTTATTAAAGGATGTTGTTGATCCTAATACAAACGACAACCTTGTTAACGATAAATCTATCAAGAGCATCTCATTTAAAGACAATGATATTGATATTAAAGTCTTGCTTGGTTACCCGGCTAATAGTCAATTAAATGACATCAAAAACTTGATTGCAACTCAAATTAAAAAAACACTGCCTAAAGTTAATTTAAATATTGAGGTTAATTTTAAAATCACATCTCACGCAGCTCAAAAAGGTATAGCGCTTATTCCTGGTGTTAAAAACATTATTGCTGTCGCTTCTGGAAAAGGTGGCGTAGGAAAATCTACAACTGCAGTCAATCTTGCTTTAGCTTTATCAACTGAAGGTGCTCGTGTAGGTATTCTGGATGCTGATATATACGGTCCAAGCCAGCCTCAAATGTTGGGGATATACTCAAAGCCTGAAAGCAAAGATGGTAAATCTATGGAGCCAATTATGGCTCACAACATTCAAGCTATGTCGATTGGGTTCCTTGTAGATACAGAAACGCCCATGGTATGGCGTGGTCCCATGGTGACAGGCACACTCGAACAGCTTTTAAAAGAAACAAGATGGGATAACCTTGATTATCTTATTGTTGATTTACCTCCTGGCACAGGCGATATTCAACTCACTTTATCTCAAAAAGTACCTGTCACAGGTGCGATTATCGTTACAACACCGCAAGATATCGCCTTAATTGATGCTAGGCGCGGACTCAAGATGTTTGAAAAAGTAAATATTCCAATTATTGGTATTGTAGAAAATATGGCTATGCACACATGTTCAAAATGTGGTAACGAAGAACATATCTTTGGATCGGGTGGTGCTGAAAAAATGTGTCAGGATTATGGTGTATCTCTTTTAGGAAGTCTACCTTTAGACATTAAGATTAGGGAGCAATCTGATGATGGTAATCCAATAGTGGTAGCCGAACCTGAAAGTAGCGCTGCAAAAACTTACAAGAAAATTGCTCGTTTAACAGCCGTTAAGGTATCTAAACTCGCCCAAGATTACAGCAATAAATTCCCAAATATTGTGATTCAAAAAACCTAACTTACGTTAAAACAAAATACATCTACTCCGTTGTTACAAGTAATTGTGCTTGCAGGTATTAAATCCCCTGCTTTCCATTGATTTATCGCTGTTTGTTTCTCTTTTCCACTGACTAAGAAAAGTATAGATTTAGATCGACTTAAGCGTGCTGACGACAGAGATATTCTTAATGGTGGTGGCTTGGGGGCATCAAAGACCGCTAAAGCATCTACATTGTTATCCCAACTATGTCCTGGGAATAAACTTGCCGTATGGGCGTCTTCACCAAGCCCCAGAAGAACCAGATCAAAATCATCTACCTGGCTTAATGTTTGGTTATATAAATGGGCGCCTTCTACTGGACCAAGCTCAGCTGGAATTGCATGAATGTTTTGCATTGGAATATCGATATGATTGAGCCATGCTTCAAACGCCATAGTGCTATTTCGATCTTTGTGATCGGAATCAAGGCATCTCTCATCACCGAAATAGATCTGCCATTTGTGCCAATTTGTTTTGATGTTTTTAAGCATTGTATAGACTTTTTTAGGTGTCGATCCTCCCGCTAATACAATATGAAACTGGCCCCGCGTTTTAATTGAAAGCTCAGCTAAGGCTATAATCTTCTCAAGAGCAGCTTGATTAAGAGAAGCTTGGCTTTTAAATGACTGCCATTTGATTTGTTTCAAATTCATGAAAATCTTTCAAATTAATATGGATTTTATATCGAAATCAATTCCTTGAAGAGACTTGCGTTTGATATAATTTAGCTTGTATCGCACTTTAAACTAATTTGCTTTATTCCAAAAGATTAAGCAATGACAAATCTTCCATAAAAAGGTAAAAAAATGAAATTAGTAATGATTGGTCTCGGAAAAATGGGTGGCAATATGGCTACTCGTCTTACTCAAAAAGGTATTTCTGTTGTAGGATTTGACCGAAGCGCAGAAGTTGTAAAAACACTCGAAGAAAAAGCAAACATTATTGGCGCAAACTCAATTGCAGATGCTGTAGCAAAATTAGACGGTCAAAAAATCTTATGGCTCATGGTGCCAGCAGGAAATGCAACCGAAGAGCAAATCAAAGAACTCGTTCCAATGTTGAATAAGGGTGACATTATTATTGACGGCGGCAATTCAAATTACAAAGACTCTCAGCGTATCGGTAAATTCCTTGAAGAAAAGGGTATTGGTTTTATGGATTGTGGCACATCAGGCGGTGTATGGGGTTTAGCAAATGGCTACTGCTTGATGGTAGGGGCAAAACAGGAAGTTGCAGATACAATGAAACCAATTCTTCAAGCGCTTGCTCACGAAGATCGTGGCTGGGCTCATGTAGGTCCAGTAGGCGCAGGTCACTTTACCAAAATGATTCACAATGGTATTGAATACGGCATGATGGAATCATTCGCTGAAGGTCTTGAGCTTCTTAAAGGTAAAAGTGAATTTAAACTTGATTTAGCACAAATTACAGAATTATGGAAACACGGTTCAGTGGTCAGAAGTTGGTTATTAGATTTAACTGCAGATGCACTAAAAGAAGATCAATCACTTGATGAGATTGCTCCTTATGTAGCTGACTCAGGCGAAGGCAGATGGACTGTCGTAGAATCGATTGAGCAAGGCATTCCAACACCAGTTCTTACCCTTGCATTGCAAGTGAGATTCAGAAGCCAAGAAAAACAAGGTTATGGCTATAGATTACTATCAGTTATGCGTAATGCATTTGGTGGTCATGCAGTAAAAAAATCAAAATAACTTTTTATATTCTTAAATTATCTATGACAAAAATTGATGACTGCACCTTAGTCCTCTTCGGTGCAAGTGGAAACCTTTCTAGAATAAAACTTATTCCAGGTCTTTTTAGACTTGATTCTCTTGGTAGATTGCCAGAGAAAATGAAAATTCTTTCAGTAGGAAGATCTGAAGTTGAAGAGTCAGTATGGCGTGATGACATTAAGTCTATGCTTGATATTAAATTCAAAAAAAATTACGATGCAAAAGTATTTGATCGTTTCATTGCTAGAAATTTTTATCATGCAAATCCGCCTGATGATAGCAATGCTTTTAAACGTCTCAGTGAAAGACTTTCCGACGTAACAACTTTCCCACAAAATTTAGCTTTCTTTTTATCTGTTAGACCGTCAGACTTTGCTTCTATTGTTGATTTGCTTGCGAGCGTAGGCTTAACTGATGAAAGCAAGGCTTGGCGTCGTGTTGTCATTGAAAAACCGTTTGGTACCAATTTAGAAACAGCTCAAGTACTTCAAAAATCAATCACCAAACATTTAAAAGAAACACAGATTTATCGTATTGATCATTACCTTGGTAAATCAGCATTACAAAATATTCTGCTCACGCGTTTTGCAAATCATATCTTTGATCCACTTTGGACCCATGAACATATCGACCATATTCAAATTACAAATAATGAAACGTTAGGCGTAGGAGAAAGAACTAAGTTTTATGATGCGACTGGCGCTTTAAGAGACATGATTCAAAGTCATCTCATGCAAATGCTTGCATTAACAACGATGGAGATGCCACAAACATTAAGCCCTGAAAGCATTCGTGCTGAAAAAATAAAAGTACTCGAATCCATTACACCTATTCCCCTTAATGAACTCAAGAAACATGCTTTTAAGGCACAATATGGCCGAGGCAAAATCAATGGTGAAGACGTTAAAGGTTATTTGAAAGAATTAGATGATCCGAAGAGTGTAGTTGAAACCTATGCAGCACTTAAGTTTTACATTAATACGCCACGATGGAAAGGTGTACCTATTTATGTTAGAACAGCTAAACGCCTTCACGCATCCGATACGGCGATAGCCATTAAGTTCAAAAAGGCACCACTTTCACTTCCTGAACAAACTGATAACTGGCTCGTCATTAGTATTCAGCCTAAAGAATTTACCCGTTTTGAAATTCAAACAAAAATTCCAGGACTTGATACCAAAGTAAGAACCGTTGCTATGGACGCCCCAAATAGAATTACAGGAGATGAAAGTGTAGATGCTTATGAATCACTTCTCCTTAACTTGATGCAAGGTGACCAATCGTTATACCTTCATATCAATGAGGTAGAAGCATCATGGAGACTACTTGATCCAGTGATTAAAGCCTGGAATGAAGATAAGAGCCCAGTCTTTACTTACCCTGCTGGTAGTGCCGACCCTGCTGAGTCCAAAATTATCTTTGACAAGCCTGAACAATTTTGGCGTCAGAGTATTGAAATCGGTGAAAATAAGCTCTAAAGTAATGAAAATTTAAATCATTAGAAATCCCGTAGCGTCAAGATTGTGCAAACGGGATTTTTCTTTTTTGAGACAAGAAAATTATGACGATAAAATCAGATAAATGGATAAGAAAGATGGCTGAACAATATGGCATGATTGAGCCCTTCGAGGCTCAACTTATCCGCGAAAAAGACAATCAAAAGATCATTTCTTATGGCACATCTAGCTATGGATATGATATTCGATGCGCTAATGAATTTAAAGTATTTACTAATATTAATAGCACGATCGTCGATCCCAAAAATTTCGATCCAAATTCCTTCGTGGAATTTAATGCCGACTATTGCATCATTCCACCTAACTCATTTGCACTTGCAAGAACAGTTGAATATTTTAGGATTCCAAGAAGTGTGCTCACAGTATGTTTAGGCAAATCGACTTATGCCCGATGCGGCATCATTGTTAACGTCACGCCTTTTGAACCAGAATGGGAAGGTTATGTGACTCTAGAATTTAGCAATACCACACCTCTTCCAGCAAAAATTTATGCAGGCGAAGGTTGTGCACAAGTGCTATTCTTTGAATCTGACGAAGTATGTGAAACATCCTACAAGGATCGTGGCGGAAAATACCAAGGCCAAGTAGGCGTGACATTACCTAAAATATAAAGGGTTAATATGAAATTTAACTTCCCCGTAGTTATCATTGATGAAGACTTCAAATCTGAAAACTCATCTGGTCTTGGTATTAGAGTTTTAGCAAGAGCAATCGAGGAAGAAAATTTTGAAGTGCTAGGTGTTACAAGTTATGGTGACCTTTCTTCATTTGCTCAACAACAAAGTCGAGCTTCTGCATTTATTCTATCCATTGACGACGAAGAGTTTGTTGAAGAAAATCAAACTGCCCTTGAAAAATTAAAAAATTTCGTAGATGAAATTAGATTTCGCAATGAAGAAATTCCAATATTTCTCCATGGCGAAACAAGAACAAGTCGTCATATTCCAAATGAAATTTTAAGAGAGCTTAATGGCTTTATTCATATGCATGAGGATACGCCTGAGTTTGTGGCGCGTTATATTGTGCGTGAAGCTAGAACTTATTTAGATAGCTTGCCTCCACCGTTCTTCAAAGCCCTTACTCACTATGCAGGTGACGGCTCTTACTCTTGGCATTGCCCTGGCCACTCAGGTGGTGTTGCTTTTCTAAAGTCCCCTGTTGGTCAAATGTTTCACCAATTCTTTGGTGAAAATATGCTTCGAGCTGACGTATGTAATGCAGTAGATGAATTAGGCCAATTGCTCGACCACACAGGTCCTGTAGGCGCTTCAGAAAGAAATGCAGCGCGTATATATAACTCTGATCATCTCTATTTCGTTACAAATGGTACATCGACGTCTAACAAGATGGTTTGGCATTCAACAGTAGCGCCAGGTGACATTGTAATCGTAGATAGAAATTGCCATAAATCAGTATTGCATTCCATTATTATGACTGGCGCTATTCCAATTTTCTTAATGCCAACAAGAAATCACTTTGGCATTATTGGACCTATCCCTAAAAAAGAATTTGAATGGAAAAATATTCAAGAAAAAATTCAAAAGAATCCATTCATGACCAATAAAAAAGACAAGCCACGTGTATTAACAATTACACAATCAACTTATGACGGCATTCTTTATAATGTAGAAGAAATTAAAGAAATGTTAGATGGAAAAATTGATTCGCTACATTTTGATGAGGCTTGGTTGCCTCATGCAACATTTCATGACTTTTATGGCGACTATCATGCTATTGGCGCTGATCGTCCACGCTGTAAAGATAGTCTCATTTTCTCAACGCAATCTACACACAAACTTTTAGCAGGCTTGAGTCAAGCGTCTCAAATTCTTGTTCAGGACGCAGAAAAAATTAAACTCGATCGTGAAGTCTTTAATGAATCTTTCTTGATGCATAGCTCCACCAGTCCACAATATTCAATTATTGCGAGTTGCGATGTCGCTGCTGCAATGATGGAAGAGCCAGGTGGTAAAGCGCTTGTGGAAGAGTCGCTCATGGAAGCATTAGACTTTAGACGTGCCATGCGAAAAGTAGATATTGAATGGGGATCTGACTGGTGGTTTAAAGTTTGGGGACCGAATGATTTATCAGATGAGGGTCTTGAAGATCGGGATGCTTGGATGTTAAATGCTAATGATCATTGGCATGGATTTGGTAATCTTGCTGATGGCTTTAATATGCTCGACCCAATTAAAGCAACTATCATTACCCCAGGACTTAATGTTGATGGTGAATTTTCTAATGAGTTTGGTATACCTGCCTCTATTGTCACCAAATATTTAGCAGAACATGGGGTTATTGTAGAAAAAACAGGACTCTACTCATTCTTTATTATGTTTACAATCGGCATTACTAAAGGTCGATGGAATACATTGGTTGCAGCGCTCCAACAATTTAAAGATGATTACGACAAGAATCAACCTTTATGGAAGGTATTACCTGAGTTTATTCAAAAGCAACCAAGCTATGAACGAATTGGATTAAGAGATTTATGTACACAGATTCATGAGATCTATAAAAAACATGATATTGCGAAACTGACAACTGAAATGTATCTCTCTGATATGGTCCCTGCAATGAAGCCAACGGATGCTTTTTCAAAAATGGCTCATAAAGAAATTGAACGTGTTGCGATTGATGATCTAGAAGGTAGAATTACAGCGGTACTTCTTACACCATATCCACCAGGAATTCCGCTTCTCATCCCTGGCGAGCGTTTTAATAAAATTATTGTGGATTATTTGAAATTTGCACGAGATTTTAATGAGAAATTCCCAGGATTTGAAACAGATAATCACGGATTAGTAAAACAAAAGATTGATGGTAAGGCTCACTATTATGTAGATTGCGTATCTATTTAATATTTTTTTGGTAACTTACAAAAGAAAATTCAAGTCCATCATTTGCAATACGATCTTCTCTTGAAGTTTCAATCCATATTGATTTATTGATTTCAGGAAAAAATGCATCCCCCGAAAAGCTTTTCTTAATTTCTGTAATATATAAATGATCGACAAAATTTAAGGCTTGTTCGTATATATTTGAACCCCCTATTACAAACACTTCATCATCATGTTTCGAAATTGAAAAAGCATCTTCAATGCTATGTACAACTTCTGTCCCTTCATATGAAGTTTCTGTATTTCGGCTAATTACAATATTTCTTCTGTTGGGGAGCGCTCGACCAATAGACTCATAAGTTTTTCGACCCATAATAATGGTATGTCCTTTCGTTAAAGATTTAAAATGCTTTAGATCTTCGCTTAGATGCCATGGCAGCGTATTGTTCACACCAATGACACGGTTAGAACTCAAAGCAACAATAATAGATAGTTTAGACACTAGACTGCAACAGGCGCTTTAATAGCAGGGTGTGGATCGTAATTTTCTAAAACAAAATCTTCGAATTTAAAGTCAAAAATGCTTTTAACTTCAGGATTAATTTTCATATGAGGTAAAGTTTTAGGTGCTCGAGACAGCTGCTCGTTGACTTGCTCCATATGATTAGAATAGATATGTGCATCACCTAATGTGTGAACAAAATCACCAGGCTCTAATGAGCATACTTGAGCTACCATCATTGTAAGAAGCGCATAAGATGCTATATTAAATGGGACACCTAAAAAAATATCTGCACTTCTTTGGTATAGCTGACAAGACAATTTGCCATTCGAAACATAAAATTGGAAAAATGCATGGCAAGGCGGTAACTTCATCTTTGAAATTTCTGAAACATTCCAAGCCGAAACAATTAATCTTCTTGAGTCAGGATTTTTTTTGATTGACTCTATCAAATCAATAATCTGATCTATATGTTTTCCATCAGCAGTAGGCCAACTTCTCCACTGATAACCATATACCGGACCTAAGTCACCATTCTCATCAGCCCATTCATCCCAGATACTTACATCATTATCTTTTAAGTACTTAATATTTGTGCTGCCACTTAAAAACCATAAAAGCTCATGAATAATAGACTTTAAATGTACTTTTTTAGTGGTAACCAAAGGAAAGCCTTGAGATAGGTCATATCGCATTTGATAACCGAACACAGAAATAGTCCCTGTACCTGTTCGATCATGCTTAATATCACCATGATTTTTAACGTGATTCAGTAAATCTAAATATTGCTTCATGATCTTAGATGTTTTGCCTTATAAATGTTTTCACTTTTTCAACCTGATTATCTAAAACTTCAAATCTTTGAGGAAGATCTTCTAAGTGTTTTAATGATTCAGGTCTCTCAGGTTTCTGATTGATTGCTTCTACAATAGAGTCTTCAAATTTAGTGGGCAATGCTGTCTCGAGAACAATCATCGGAACATTATCATCCATGTGCTCATAGGCTGCTTTAAATCCATCTGCTGTATGGGTATCAATCATGATCTTATATTGATTATAAATTTCTTTAATGTAATAAATGCGCTCTTTGTGTGTACTCGAAGAAGAGGTAAATCCAAAATCTTTAATTTTTTTAAAGACACCCTCTTGGTTTAAGTCAAAATTACCGCCTTGATCGATTGATTTCCATAATGTATTTAATTTTTCACTATCCCGCCCAATTAAGTCAAAAATAAATCGTTCAAAATTAGATGCTTTAGATATATCCATTGAAGGACTTGAGGTATGAAAAGTATTTTCAGAGTCACGTGGCTTATACATGCCTATCTTAAAAAACTCATCTAATACATTATTTTCGTTTGTAGCAACTACAAGTCTCTTGATTGGAAGTCCCATCATACGTGCTATATGGCCTGCACAAATATTACCAAAATTACCTGTGGGAACAGTAAAGCTAACCTCCTCATTGTTTTTAGCAACAGCAAGGTAGCCTTTAAAGTAATAAACAATCTGCGCTAAAATCCTACCCCAATTAATTGAGTTCACTGCGCCAATTTTCATATCTCTTTTGAAATCTAAATCATTAGATACTGCTTTGACAATATCTTGACAATCATCGAAGACGCCTTTGATACTTAGATTAAAAATATTAGAGTCTAGGATGCTAAACATCTGAGCTGATTGAAAACGACTCATCTTTTGATAGGGCGATAACATAAAGACATTAATACCTTTTTTTCCACGCATTGCATATTCAGCAGCGGAGCCGGTATCTCCTGAGGTTGCGCCTAAAATATTAATTTGTTCATTTTCTTTTGCAAGCACATACTCAAAGAGATTGCCAAGTAATTGCATGGCAATATCTTTAAATGCAAGTGTGGGACCATTTGAAAGCGAAAGAATATAAAGATTCTCTTTAATTTTTAAAATAGGGGTAATGTCTTCTGCTCTTTGTTGTGCCCTAGAAAATGTATATACCTCTTTTGTGTACGTTTTATTGATAATTGCTTTTAAATCATCTTTTGGAATGTCATCTATGAATTTAGAAATAATATGAAATGCTAGTTCAGCATAACTCATACCTCGCATATGATTTAAATCTTGATCTGAAAACTGAGGATAGGACTCTGGGAGATACAAACCACCGTCAGGGGCAAGACCGCCTAATAAAATCTTAGAAAAAGAAAGTGGCTTTGATTGACCACGTGTTGAAATGTATTTCATAAAGCCTTTATTTGCTAAGTTCTTCTAATCTAATTTTAATAACTTTTCCGATGGTGGCTGACAATGACTCAATTGAATGAATCACGGTATTGATATCCTTCTCAACTGCTAAATGACTTAATATAACAATATCTGCTTCAGATTCATGCTCTTGAGGTTCTTTTTGAAGCATCGCATCAATTGAAATCTTCTTATCACCAAATAATTTTGTAATCTCAGCTAAAACACCAGGCTTATCTGAAACTCGAATTCTTAAATAATAACCACTTATCGCGTCATCAATTTTATAAATAGGAATTAAATCAATTTTACTTTCATCAAAACCATGGAGCGGAACCTGAGATGATCTTGATATATCAATAAGATCAGCAACAACAGCACTTGCGGTTGGTAATGCTCCTGCGCCAGCACCGTAGAAGAGTGTTGGTCCAACCATATTACCTTTAACAACAATAGCGTTCATAGCACCATTTACATTTGCAATTAAACGTTTTTCAGGAATTAAAGTTGGGTGAACTCTTAACTCAATTCCTTTATCTCTTTTTTTAGCGATGCCCAAAAGTTTAATGCGATAACCTAATTCTTCGGCATACCGAATATCTTTTTGTTCAAGCGCTTTAATACCCTCTACATATACCTCTTTAAAGCACATAGGTATGCCAAAAGATAAACCAGCAAGAATTGTTAGTTTATGCGCAGCATCAATACCCTCGATATCAAAAGTAGGATCCGCTTCTGCGTAACCTAATGATTGCGCCTCGGATAGTGCTCTAGCGAATGAGATACCTTTTTCGCGCATTTCAGTCAAAATAAAATTAGTAGTACCATTAATAATACCTGCCACCCACTCAATCTTATTACCAGCTAGACCTTCTCTGATTGATTTTAAAATAGGAATACCGCCTGCGACAGAAGCTTCAAAAGCTAATGTGACATTATTTTTTTTGGCTAATTGAAATAATTCATTTCCGAAATTTGCGAGTAATGCTTTATTGGCTGTCACAACATGTTTCTTATTTTCAATCGCCTTCATGACCAAATCTTTTGCTATGTTAGTGCCGCCTATAAGTTCAACAATGACATCAATTTCTTTATCAGCAACTAGCTTGAATGCGTCATCAGTAATCTGTATAGAGTCACCTACAATTTCTTTTGCACGCGCAATATTTTTATCTGCCACAGCCACAATTTTCATATCTACAGATGTCTTACGTTGTATTTCTCTAATATTTGATTTTAAAAGTTCAAATACACCGCCACCCACTGTACCAATACCTAACAAACCTATATTCATTCTTTTCATCAGCTCTAACTTTCTAGTTCACAGTATTTTTCTTAAAGTTTTCGAGGTAATTGGCAATACGCTTAATTGATTCTTTTAGATCGTCTTCATTTGGTAAGAATACAATTCTTATATGATCAGGATCTTTCCAATTAAATCCTGTACCTTGAACTAACAATACTTTCTTATCGATCAGTAATTTTAGAATAAATTCTTGGTCGTCTTTAATTGGATATATCTTAGGGTCTAATTTAGGAAATAGATACATCGCGGCTTCTGGCTTATTACAAGTGACACCGGGTATAGAAACAAGCATATCGTATGCAAGCTCTCTTTGCTTAAATAATCGTCCCGTCGGCGCTACAAGATCATCAATACTTTGATATCCACCTAAAGCTGTTTGAATAGCAAGCTGCCCAGGAACGTTTGCACATAAACGCATGGAAGCTAACATATTAAGACCTTCAATATAATCCCCAGATTTTTTCTTGTTTCCAGACACGACCAACCATCCTGCACGATAACCACATGCACGATAATTTTTTGATAAGCCATTCAATGTGACAAAGAGAAGATCATCTGCAAGGGATGCGATCGAAATATGTTTCTTTTTGTCATAAACCACTTTGTCGTAAATCTCATCTGCAAAAATAACAAGCTTATGTTTCCTTGCAATCTGAATAATGCCCTCTAGAATTTCTTTTGGATAAAGTGCGCCAGTTGGATTATTAGGATTGATAACTAAAATCGCTTTTGTTTTGCTTGTAATTTTACTTTTGATATTTTTAAGATCTGGGTACCAACTTGCAACTTCATCACATAAATAATGTCTTGGCTTTCCACCTGCTAGTGTGACGGCTGCGGTCCATAGAGGATAATCAGGCATAGGAATCAATACTTCATCATCGTTATCTAACAATGCCTGCATTGCCATCACAATAAGTTCTGAAACACCATTACCAATAATCACATCATCGACATCTACATTTAGAATGTTTTTTTCCTGTGTGTAATGCATGATAGATTTTCTTGGCTCAAAAAGGCCTTTGCTATCCGTATAACCAGATGCTTTACTCATATTGCGAATCACGTCTTGCACAATTTCCTCGGGCGCTTCAAATCCAAAGGCTGCTGGATTACCAATATTAAGTTTAATAATGCGATGACCCTCTTCTTCCATTTTTTTAGCGTGCGATAAAACAGGTCCGCGAATGTCATAACAGACGTTATTTAATTTTGATGATTTTTTAAGCTGAGCCAATTTAATTACCTAAATTTGAATATATGATATCTTACCTTGTGAAGGCGCATTCCGCCAACAAATGAGAGGGTTTTGATTCAATTTATTTCTTTAAAAACGCGATGTTATGAAATTTCACTTAATACAATCTGAAAATAAAAATCTCATCACAGGGTATGATTTTAACTGGGTTGAAGTAAATCAAGAACGCCATCAAACAAGTCTTATTATTACACCTAATAAACTCCTTCTTGAATGGCCAGTCAAAACCATTAAAGATATAAAAGAAAATAGTTTTGAAGCTATTGAATCTTTGAATCTTGAAATTATTTTATTGGGTACTGGTAATAAACAAGTAAATCTTACACCAAGACTTTTGGAATATTTTTCAAAGAAAAATATAGCAGTTGAATGTATGAGCAATCAATCCGCGTGCAGAACTTATAATATTCTGGCAAACGAAGAGCGCAAAGTAATACTCGCTCTTATGCTTTAAAGATTTTTTGTTGAGAATACAAGACAGGCGTTTGTACCGCCAAAACCAAAGCTATTTGAAATCACCGTTTTCACATCAAAATTGTCAATACGTTTTGTTAAGATAGGAAGGTCTTTAGCGAGAGGATCTAATTCTTCAATATTCACTGATGGCGCAATAAATTTATTTTCCATCATGATTAAACTATAAATTGCCTCGTTTACTCCAGCCGCCCCTAATGCGTGACCTGACAATGATTTTGTAGAGGCAATATGTGGCATAGAGCCATATTTATTATTGGCAAAGACTGCGCGAATCGCTTCGAGTTCTTTTACATCACCTAAAGGGGTGCTTGTGCCATGTGTATTCATATAATCAACTTGATCAATACCTTGAAGAGCTAATTCCATACAACGTTGCGCCCCTTCACCACTCGGAGCCACCATATCATAGCCGTCTGAAGTTGCTCCATAACCAACGACCTCAGCATAAATTTTTGCATCACGTGCTTTCGCGTGCTCATACTCCTCTAGAACAAGTATGCCACCACCCCCTGCAATCACGAATCCATCTCGATTCATGTCATAAGTGCGCGATGCACGATCTGGCGTTGCATTATATTTAGAGGAAAGTGCGCCCATCGCATCAAATAAAAAGCTCATGGTCCAATGCTCTTCTTCAGCACCCCCAGCAAATATAATATCCTGTTTACCATATTGAATTTGCTCATAGGCATTACCAATACAATGCGCACTGGTGGAACATGCAGAGCTGATACTGTAATTAATTCCTCTGATTTGAGCCCCAGTTGCAAGACATGCAGCGATTCCACTCGACATGGTTTTAGTCACCATATATGGGCCTACTCGTCGGATGCCTTTTTCTCGAAGTGTGTCTGTGCCTTCCAACATACTTTCTGTAGATGTGCCGCCAGCACCCACAATAAGGCCTGTTCTGATATTAGATACAAGCGTTTCTGGAAGATTAGCGTCTTGTATAGCTTCTTGCATAGCAAGCCAAGCATAAGCATGGCCTTTGGCCATGAATCGAAGGAGTTTTCGATCGATAAATTCAGAAAAATCTACATCAATAGATCCGGCAACATGAGATCTCAATCCATGAGCTTCATATTCAGGCTGAAATTTAATGCCAGAACGCGCTTGGTATAAGCTATCCTGGACTTCTTTTTTATTATTACCTAGGCTAGATACAATTCCTAATCCAGTAACAACAACACGACGGATCATGCGTCGCCTCCCATTAAATAACGATCAAAAATTATCAGTACGCGTAAACAATCCGACACGCAAATCTTTCGCATGGTAAATCTCTCGACCATCAACTGACATTTTAGCATCAGCAATACCCATGATTAATTTACGCATAATTACTCTTTTTAAATCAATTACATAGGTAATTTTTTGCGCTGTAGGTAATACCTGACCTGTAAATTTAATTTCACCACCGCCAAGTGCACGACCACGGCCTATACCACCCTTCCATCCCAAATAGAAACCAACTAATTGCCACATCGCATCAAGTCCCAAACAGCCTGGCATCACAGGGTCGCCTTCAAAGTGACAGCCAAAGAACCAAAGATCTTTATTCACATCTAATTCGGCGATAATCTGTCCATTATTATATTTACCGCCCTTATCAGTAATAGAAACGATACGATCAAACATAAGCATCGGGGGTAATGGAAGCTGTGCGTTGCCTGAACCATACATCGTTCCTCGGCCGCAAGACAAAAGCTCTTCTTTTGTATAGCTATTTTTTTTAGGCATTAAGTTGATAGGCTACTATTAAAAAGATTTTGTGAAAAAGTATTTGTGTGTTAAGCAAGTATTTTATCTTGTTTTTTTCTATTTACCCTTAGAAATTATTACGCTACTATGAAAAATATAGTAAAACATCCAACAAACAATTTCATCTATTAGGAATTCGATATGAGCGACCAAAATTTGGCCGACTGGAGAAAACTTGCAGTCAAACTTGAAGCAGAAATTAGTAAAGTTATCGTAGGACAAGAGAGTCCTATTAGGCTTATTACCACCTCCATTTTTGCACGAGGGCACGTTCTCCTTGAGGGCGATGTGGGGGTTGGAAAAACAACATTACTTAAAGCTTTTACGCGTGCTATTGGCGGAGGTTACCAGCGTATTGAAGGGACGATTGACCTTATGCCAAACGATCTTATCTATCACACATATCTCGGTGAAAATGGAAAGCCTCATGTCAGCCCAGGCCCTATTTTAATCGCAGGTGGGGATTTATCAATTTTCTTTTTCAATGAAATCAACCGTGCGAGACCGCAGGTGCACTCATTGCTTCTAAGAATCATGGCGGAAAAAACATTGTCTGCATTTAATAAAGAACATTATCTTCCCCATATGGTGGTATTCGCTGATCGAAACCAAGTAGAACGTGAAGAAACATTTGAAATCCCCTCTGCAGCGCGTGATCGTTTTATGATGGAAATACCTATTCTCATTCCAAAAGCAGATCAGATGATGAAAGATTTAGTGTTTGAAACTAAATTTCATAACGCAGATAAACTTATTGAAGATGTCAAATCTAATCTCATTAAATTCAATAAGCTCAATGAACTTTCAGAAAAAATTCAAGAAAATATTAAAGCCAGCGATGCATTAAAAAATTATGCATTACGTTTATGGAGAGCTACCAAAAATCCTGGTGATTACGGTATTAAATTATCTGATATTGATATGAATCGACTCATCATATCAGGTGCTAGTCCGCGCGGTATGAGTATGACGATGAAAGCAGCGCGTGTAAATGCATGGCTTAATGATCGAACATCAGTGACGCCTGCAGATATCCATGCAGTTTTCCATGAAACAATTGCTCACCGACTTGTATTTAACCCTGTATATGAAATGAGAAGAACAATCATAGCGCGTGATTTAACTAACGGCATTTTACAAGCCATCAACGCACCTTAAATCAGATGGTTCAATCAACCCCATTATTTAATTACCACATCGGCTGGAAATCCAAAGGCAAGCACCCTGGTCGCCATAAAAGCAATCAGAGAGGAATGGGTATTGAATTTGCAGGGCACACGACACTCCTTTCATACCCTGACCCAAGACGAATTGATATTCGCCAATCGATTCGAGATCCTTTAGGCGAGATTCACGTCAAAATATTCAATCAACGCAGTGCAACACCCGTCATGATTGTCTGTGATTTATCTGCCAGTATGAATTTTGGTGGAAAAAATAAAAAAATTCATATTGCTACTGAAGTTGCACAATCAATAGCTCATTCTGTCATAGATCGTCATGATGCTTTGGGTTTGATTGGTTTTGATGACGAGATTAGAGAAGATTGGTTAGCGCCCTTATCATTTAGATCACGACATGCGTTACCACTTATTCACGAACTTAAAAAGTTCACATCTACAAATAAATCCAATCGTGCAATCAAAGACCTCTATCAATATATGCCTCGTGAACGTTCACTTGTTTTTTTTATTTCAGACTTTCACATGCCTGAAATAGAGTTGGAAAATTGTTTATCAAATCTAATGAGGCACCATGTAGTTCCTGTAATTTTATGGGACAAAAAAGAATATATCAATCTTCCTAACTTCGGCATTGTGACAATTACCGACCCTGAAAGTGGAAAAAATAATACGCTTTTCTTAAGAAAAGAACTAAAAGAAAAAATTATAGATTCATTTGAAAGAAGACGTGCAGTCATTACAAAAGTATTTATGAATTTTGATATCCCCCCTTTTTTTGTAGATACCCATTTTGATGCAACTAAAATGACCGAATACTTTAATCAATTTGTAGGCGCGTAGTGATGCTGAAATGTCTTATTTTTTTATGGGTACTTCTGCTGTCAATATCTTGTTTTGCGCTAGATGTGCAGGAATGGCCTGATATTCAAGATGGTATTATATCCATCAAAATCAAAGAGCCACTCCATCGAGTGGGATATACGGTCGGGGATAAATCAGAAAGACATGTAGAAATTACAATCAAAAAACCTTATGTACTTATTAAAGAGTCTTTACCTATTCCGGGTTACGAAAGAAAATATAGAGGGCAAGATTTAGGTATTGTATTGGATGCAATGAAACATGAATTAAAAGAAAATAAAACATCCTCTGCATTAATCATGGATCTTACGTATCAAATTTTTACAAATAATGTTGTCGCAAAACCTGCATTCTTACCGGCTGAATATATTCGAGTTTTAAATCCTAATGACCCACAAAAGAAAGTTTTTAAATACAGAATTCCTGAATATCAAATAGTGATATCTCCGTTATCTATTTTCGGCGCTATAAAAATTGAACAGGATATGAGCCCATTAAGGGGTGTCTTTTTTATCGATGAGAAAAACCCTATGAAAACTCTAAAAATTTCAGGCATCATCGCGCTACTTTCTCTATTTGGACTTGTCTATATTTATAGTCAATATGCATGGCTACTAGGCGTTCGAGGTATATTCGCAAGAACCCATCGCTCAATCAATAAAATGAAAGCAACCCCTGCCTCTACCGAAAAAGCGATTACAGATATGCACCATGCTTTTGATCTTGTTATTGGAAAAACACTCTTTTCAGATAATCGTCATGATCTTTTTGCTAAGAATCCCTCATTTAAAAATATTGATATTGAACTAGATGAGTTTTTTAAGCTATCTACCTTGGTATTTTTTAATACTTCAAATAAACAATGTGATCATAGTGAAATACTTAAATGGCTTAAAGTTTTCTCAAGGCATTGTCGAGATTGTGAGAGAAAACTAATTGTTGATAAAAAATCACTAGTGTCAGGTTTAACTAAATGACATTTTCATTTCCATGGGTTTTATGGTTTACTCCTGTAGCTTTTATTCCACTTCTTTTTAAAGAAGCATCTATAAAGTACTATTCATGGAATGAAATGATTCCGAAAGATCGACTCTCGAGAATTGTAGCTATTATCCTAAAATTCATTGCTACCATGATTTTATTGACAATCATTATAGGATTAAGTGGGCCACACTCTCGCCAAAAAAAGATTGAAAAAATAGGTGTAGGTGCTCAAATTGGTCTAGTCCTCGATCGAAGTGCGAGTATGGATGATCCTTTTGCAAGTAATGATCAGTCCAGAGTTGGAGAAATAAAATCAGCTGCTGCAGCTAGACTTATTACTGACTTTGTTAAATCAAGAGCAAACGACATGATTGGTATGGTGTCATTTAGTAATTCTGGTATGTATGTTCTGCCTCTGACTGATAATAAAAATGCAGTCATTTCAGCTGTAAGAGCCACGGCTGGTAACGCATTATTTCAAACCAATATTGGTAGTGGCCTTACGATAGGTGCTGAATTATTTTATAAAGTGCCAGACTCTGGTTCAAGAGTTATGATTTTACTTTCAGATGGAGCAGGTCGTATCGATGCTGCTACTCAAGAAAAAATTAAGGATTGGTTAGAACGATTTAAAATTAGCCTTTATTGGATCGTATTAAGACAACCTGGTGGTATTAGTATTTTTAACGCCTCATATGAAGTGCGAGAGGATGAGGCACTCCCTCCCCAAATCGAGCTTAATGAATTTTTTAAAACACTTCGTTCACCCTTTCAAGCTTATGAGGCTGAAAATCCAAAAACACTCCAAAAAGCCATTGAGGATATCAATCAAAAAGAAAAGAAGTCCATAAAATATTTTGAGAAAATTCCAGGTCAAGATTACTCAACTCATTGTTTTGTAGTTGCGACAATGATGATGATAGTTTTACTGATGCTTAAATTAATTGAGGTAAGATCATGGCTTTAGTCACAAAAAATCTTTTTAGCACTAAAAAACTCACTTATTTTTTTGCATTACTTCTCGTAATTTCAGTTGGAATATTTATAAAGCAATGGATCGAATTAAGAAATATTCAAGTATTTAATCGAGATATTAATGAGGGTAAATCACCTAATATGTTTATCAATAGTTTTGAGGCGCGTTACGCAACAGCATATTGGCTTACAACTAAAGAAAGATATAAAGAGGCCAATGTTCTTTTTACAAATCTGTTACCAATAGCTTCCCCCTCTCAAAAAGCAGCCATTCAATACAATATTGGTAATATTTTCTTTAAACGCGCGTTAGCCATCAACGGTACTGACATGACGGTCAAAAATGAAACAGAATATTTATTCAGGCAAGCAAAAGCGGCATATATGCTATCTATTAAAATTGATAATCATGCATGGGATGTAAAACATAACCTTGATCGCATCCTTATGATTCTGCCTGCAACTCCCACGCCAGGTGTTGGGGATTCAGATTCGCCTGGACTCATTTTAGGTAATGTTCCTATAGGCCTCCCTTAAATCTATGAAAGCGTGGCTCAAAAATATAAAATCGAAATCCAGTGTCGATTTAAATACCCTATCGCTCTTAATAGCGATTGGGTTTATGTTGCTTGCGATTATCAATCCATCAATACCACTCAAACACAATATTTATAACTACATATTTGTGACTGATATTTCTCAAAGTATGAATACGATTGATATGTCGATCATGAATAAACCCACATCAAGACTTGAATATTTGAAGCATACCCTTCATGAAATTATGTCTGAACTTCCCTGTGGAACAAAAGTGAGTATAGGTATGTTTGTAGGTGTGAGTGTAGCAGCTTCATATACACCTATTGAGCTCTGTGAAAATTTTGATGCTATTGATGACACAATCGAGCATTTGGACTGGCGTTCGGGTTGGTCTGGTAATTCCCGTATTCGCGAATCTTTTTTTAACTTAGCACGTTTAATTAGAAGCTTCCCAGAAAATTCTCAAGTCGTCTATTTGACCGACGGTGAAGAATCGCCAAAACTCCATACATTTAATACAAGAGACCTTACTCAATTCCAAGGTGGAAATGATTGGGTAATTGTTGGAATTGGCGGTTTAAAAGGAGCACCAATTCCAAAGTTAGATGGTAAAAATCAACTCATCGGCTACTGGGCAAATGATAGCTTTGCATTACAACCAGGTATGGCACAAATCTCAGAGGCTAATATTGGCACTCGAGACGACAATGTGGCAGGTGGCGAAAGTGATCGTTATATGTCTAAACTAGACGAGGCTTACTTAAAAGATATCTCAAAACAAATTAATGGGATTTATGTAAGAGGTGATTCCGTATTAAATATCTTAAAGGCAATAAAAAAACAAAAGCCTGCTTGGCAAGATAAGGCTGACTTTCATCTTAAATGGTTTTTTGCCTCACTCGCAGGTATTATTTTTAGCCTTCGATTTATTTCGATAAAACAAATAAAGCAATATGTCATTAAGCGTAGAAAATAAATTCATTATTCTTGATAAAACCTCTACGATAAAAGTTGAAGGTGAAGATCGAGTTCAGTTCCTGCAAGGCCAATTGACTCAAGACATCAATCTCATTTCAAAAAATAAAGCATTATATGCTGGCTTTTGTAATCCCAAGGGAAGAATGCTAGCATTTATGTTGTGTTATTTAAATCACGAATCAATCCACATACAAATAGATAGCTCTGTTCAGGAATTTATACTTCAAAAACTTAAGATGTATATTCTTCGCGCAAAAGTATCTCTAAAGCTAGCCAATGAAACATTCATATGTATCGGTTTTGTTGGCTCTAAAGCGCTTCTTACAAAAAACATTCAACCTCCAAAAAATTATTTAGATATTATTCAATCAGATGACATCATGATTATGCGTCTAGGAAAAGATGATGATAGATACCAACTCATGGGAGAAACTTCTAAAGTGAATGAATTCATGAAGCTTAACTTTTCTGAATATTCATCCATGAGTTTTGATGATTGGAATAATTTAAATATCCTAGATGGCATTCCTGACATTTACCCACCGACGCAAGAAGCATTTATTCCACAATCATTAAATATGGACTTAATCGAAGGTATTAATTTTAAAAAAGGGTGTTATACAGGACAAGAAATTGTTGCTCGAACACACTATCTAGGCAAAGTTAAAAGACGGATGTATCGTGCTTTTCTTAAATCACGAGTGGATCTTAATCCCGGCGATCTGATCTTAAATAACAAAGGGAAAGAAATTGGTCAGCTCGTGAGATCAGCCAATGGAAATAATGAGAAAACAAACATGCTGATTGAATTAAGAGTTGATCAAGCCCACGAAGCGCTTTTCATTAAGAGTGAATTAATTGAAATTTTTTTAGAGGACCAAAAAAGATTTGATTAGTGCTTTGCTTGCGAATTACTTGAAGCTTCAGTTTCCTTTTTATCTTTTTCGTGATTTGTTACTTGGAAAAAGATTTCATCCTGTTTAATCATACCAAGCTCATTACGAGCTCTCTCTTCAATCGCTGATAAGCCTTGTTTAAGATCCGCTACCTCAGCATTGAGTACATTATTTCTTACTTGATTATCCATATTTATTTTTTTTTGAACTTCAATTTGATGATTTAAACTCCATACGCGTAACCAACTTCCTTTGCCAAACCACAATGGATATTGTATTAACGCTACCAATACTATAAAAATAACAGTAAGAGATTTCATGTTATTTATTCAATTGGTAAAAACAAGAAAGACCTGCGAAGGATGAAGCTAATCCAAGGTCCTCTTCGATACGAAGGAGTTGATTATATTTAGCAATACGTTCGGATCTTGAAAGTGAGCCAGTTTTAATCTGTAACGCATTTGTCGCCACCGCCAAATCAGCAATCGTTGTATCTTCAGTTTCTCCTGAGCGATGAGAAATGACAGCGGTATATCCTGCTTTTTTTGCCATCGCAATAGTTTCGAATGTTTCTGTAAGTGTGCCAATTTGATTTACTTTAATTAAAACAGAATTAGCAACTTTGCGTTTAATACCTTCATCCAAAATTTTTGGATTTGTTACAAAAAGATCATCGCCAACAAGTTGTATATGTTTACCTAATCTTTGTGTTAACACATGCCAACCATCCCAATCAAATTCACTCATACCATCTTCAATACTAATGATTGGATACTTATCACACCATGTCGCAAGATAATCTGTAAAATATTCACTTGATAAAGATAAATTTTCAGAGACAAGATGATATTTACCATTTTTATGAAATTCAGTACTTGCACAATCAAGACCAAGATAAACATCACGACCAGGCTCATATCCAGCTTGAGAGATAGCTTCCATGATCATTTGTATGGCAGATTCATTCGATGGGAGATTAGGTGCGAAACCACCTTCATCGCCAACAGTTGTTGAAAAACCTTTTTTGCTTAATGTTTTCTTGAGCGCTTGAAAAACTTCCGCACCACATCGTATTGCTTCTCTAAATGTAGGTCTTCCAGCAGGAATAATCATAAACTCTTGTATATCAAGGCTATTATCTGCATGAGCTCCACCATTAATAACATTCATCATTGGTGTAGGTAATTGCATAGCATCTGAACCACCAAGATAACGATAGAGAGGTAAATTAGAATTTTTTGCTGCAGCAACAGCTGAAGCCATTGAAACTGCGAGAATCGCATTAGCTCCTAGGCGGCCTTTATTGTCTGTGCCATCTAATTCAATCATCGTTTGATCAATCAACGTTTGGTCATCTACATCAAGGCCCACTACTGCTTTAGAAATTTCGGTATTGACATGCTTCACTCCATTTAAAACACCTTTTCCAAAATAACGTTTTGTATCGCTATCACGAAGCTCAATCGCTTCTTTGCTTCCTGTAGAAGCACCTGATGGCACCATTGCTCTTCCCATTACACCAGAATCTAATAAAACATCAGCTTCTATAGTTGGATTACCTCTTGAATCAATAACTTCTCGAGCAATAATTTGTTTCACAAAACTCATTCTTTTTCCTTCGTTCACAGTTAATTGTTTAGGACGTCTCAATGAAGCCTGCTTTTTTAACTGATCGATCAATTTCAGCTAATAATTCAAGTAGCGCTTTCATTTTTTTAAGTGGCCATGCATTAGGTCCATCAGATAAAGCTTCTTTTGGATTGGGGTGTGTTTCCATAAAAATGCCTGCGATACCAGCCGCAACTGCTGCTCTTGCAAGAACGGGTACAAATTCACTTTGTCCGCCACTCTTGTCTCCTTGGCCGCCTGGTTGTTGCACTGAGTGCGTCGCATCAAACACAACAGGACAATTCGTTTCTCGCATAATAGATAAACTTCTCATATCTGACACAAGCGTGTTGTAACCAAAAGATACGCCTCGTTCGCAGACCATAATATTATCAAGGCCACCATTAGCTTCTTTAGCTTTTGTAACAACTTGTTTCATATCACCTGGCGCTAAAAATTGACCCTTCTTTATATTTACAGGCTTACCTGAAGTTGCAACAGCAGTAATGAAATCAGTTTGTCGACACAAGAAAGCAGGTGTTTGAATTATATCCACAACACTTGCAACTTGTTCAACTTGAAATTGATCATGCACATCTGTGAGAACTGGTACACCAATTTGCTTTTTCACTTCAGACAAAATTCTTAATCCTTCATCAATGCCAAAACCTCTGAAAGTTTTATTTGAGCTTCGATTAGCTTTGTCATAAGAGGATTTAAAAATAAATGGGATATTGAGTGCTGCAGTCATTTCTTTTAACTGACCCGCGACATCTAAAGTCATTGCTTCAGATTCAATCACACAAGGACCTGCAATTAAAAATAATGGGTGATTTAATCCAACGTCAAAGTTGCATAGTTTCATGATGCACTTCCTTTAGATTGTTTGTATTTAAGTGCGGCTTGAATATAGGCTTTAAATAATGGATGGCCTGTTCTTGGATTGGAGGTGAATTCTGGATGGAATTGACAACCTACGAACCAAGGGTGTTGATCTTGCGGTAATTCAATGATTTCACAGAGTTGCTCAAAAGGTGTTCTAGCTGAAACTATAAGTCCCGCTTTAATCAATTGATCCACGTAATGATTGTTAACTTCATAACGATGACGATGACGCTCATTCACTTCAGCTCCATAAATTTTATACGCTAAAGTACCTGATTCAATTGGACACTTCTGTGCGCCCAGTCTCATCGTGCCTCCTAAATCTGAGGAATCATCTCTTTTTTCAATCCTACCCTCGGATGATTTCCATTCAGTGATTAACCCAATTACTTGGTACTGAGCATCTTGATCAAATTCAGAGCTGTTTGCATTTTTAAGCAGTGCTTTATGTCTTGCAAATTCAACAACAGCTAATTGCATACCTAAGCAAATACCTAAGTAGGGAATTTTATTTTCACGTGCAAATTGAATCGCTTTAATTTTTCCTTCTGTACCTCGTTTCCCAAAACCACCAGGGACCAAAATAGCATCCATAGCTGCTAATGATTTAGTACCACTTTTTTCAATTTCTTCTGAATCAAGATAATGAATTTTTATTTTTGATGATGTATGTATTCCAGCGTGAATCAATGCTTCTGTGAGAGATTTGTAAGACTCAGTCAAATCTACATATTTACCTACGAATGCGATATCAATATGATGTTTTGTATGTTTTAATGCGTCGGTAATTTTGTCCCAGCTTAAAAGATCTGCGGGTTTCGCCAAAATATTTAATTTATGGCAAACAATGTCATCAATCATTTGTTGATGAAGTAAGCTTGGTATTTTATAAATAGAATCTGAATCAACAGCTGAAATAACTGCTTCAGGTGAAACATTTGTAAATAAGGCTATTTTCTTTCTTTCATCATCTGGAATAGCACGATCAGCTCTACAAATTAAAATATCTGGCTGAATACCAATCTCTCTTAATTCTTTAACGGAGTGTTGTGTTGGTTTTGTTTTTAATTCACCTGCTGTTGAAATAAAAGGAAGCAAGGTGAGGTGAATATAACAAGCATTTTCACGGCCTTCTTCAAATCCAATTTGACGAATTGCTTCTAGAAAAGGAAGTGACTCGATATCGCCTACTGTTCCGCCGACTTCTACGATCGCAACATCAGCGGCATTTGCGCCATTCTTTATATGTAATTTAATTTCATCTGTAATATGAGGAATGACTTGAACGGTCTTACCTAGATATTCACCACGACGCTCTTTCCGAATAACACTGTCGTAAATCTGACCCGTCGTAAAATTATTTTTCTTTCCCATGCGCGCCGAAATAAAACGCTCGTAATGGCCAAGATCAAGATCGGTTTCTGCACCATCATCAGTCACAAAGACTTCGCCGTGCTGAAAAGGACTCATCGTGCCTGGATCAACATTAATATACGGATCGAGTTTTAACATCGTCACTTTAATGCCCCGTGACTCTAAGATAGCCCCGAGACTAGCAGCTGCGATACCTTTACCCAAGGAAGAGACGACACCGCCAGTAACAAACACATATTTGGTCATGGAAAGGCTTTTAAATAATTGCTGACGGGAGTCTATTTTACTTTAAAGCTATGTGTCTCACAATTGAAGTTTGATGTTTATCACAGAGGGAAAGGGATTTCAAAGGTTTTTATCTACATTAATTAGAAAAAGGTATTTCTTCTAATGGATAAAGTTATCCACTGTCAATCCGTTTTAATAAAAAAATATCTCCACAAAATCTGTGGATAACTTTGTGGATAAAGATGACATAAATTTATAACTCTTGAATTTATAAGCATTTTTTTAAATCGCTTATTTTTTAAGCTAAATAAAAGTTATTTAAAATCAATGACTTAACTTATGTCCATAATTCTATTAGGATTTTTGGTTAAAGTTAATGTAAGTTCTTAGAAGATGTGCATAACTGCACTATTTTGGGGAGCGCATCGAGCGTATTTTGATGTGATATCTCAATCACTGAATCTAAATTCATATCTCGTAATTTGGCAAAAAAAGTTGCGATTTGATGTAACTCATGAGGTGCATTTCGGCTTCCATGACCTAACCATGATGGGGGAATGTCAGGCGCATCTGTTTCTAAGACAATAGACTCTATAGGTAATGTCTTTGCTAAGAATTGAATATGTGTGGCTCTTGAATAAGTCATAGCACCACCAAAGCCCAATTTAAATCCTAACTCGATAAAAGCTTCGGCTTGTTGCATGCTACCGTTAAAGGCGTGCGCAATACCACCCCTCACTGGATATCGTCTTAAATTTTTAAGTACATCATCAACCGCCTGCCTTACATGCATGATGACGGGCAAATCAAATGCGCTCGCTAATTTTAATTGCGCTACAAATATTTCTTCTTGAAGTAATTTGTTGTCTTTGATAACAAAGAAATCCAAACCAATCTCACCCACTGCGATAGGCTCATATATTTTTAAATAAGATTGCAATGTATCTAAATCATTGTCTTTCATATCGTTGATAAACATTGGATGAAAACCCAAGGCATAAAAACAATTGGGAAATTTCTTTCTAAGATTTATAACATCATCGAAACTTTTTCTATTCACCGCAGGAACAATAATTTTTTCAATACCATGATCGAGCGCCTCTTTAACAATAATATCTTGCTCTTGATTAAACTCTAATGCATCTAGATGACAGTGGCTATCAATAAGCATTACGAATGATCACTTTAATTTGAATCGCATTCTTAAGTCTTGACCGACCCAGCGATGATCTATGAGTGTGGTGGTAATTTTGTTTTCTAAATTTTCATAAGCAGGCAATGTAAACATACCTTTAGCCTCTGAGCCTAAAATCACAGGCGCATAATAAATCATAAGCTCATCAATTAAATTAGCTTTTAAAAATGCGCCATTTAAACCTTCGCCTGCTTCAATCCATACTTCATTCATTTCCCGTTCAGCAAGTATTTTAATAAGCGCTGCTAAATCAACTTTGCCTCTATCATCTAATTGAATACATTCGACACCTAAAGCTTCTAATTGCGCTAATTTTTTTTGTTTGTCGTTGGCATAAACTATAAGTAAAGGTTTTTCATGCAGGATGTCAGCACCTAGTGGAATTTTTAATTCTGAATCTGCTACTACACGTAATGGTTGACGTGCATTTTCATAAAGCCTTACAGAAAGTTTTGGGTTATCAGATAACACAGTACCGATACCAGTCAAAATCGCGCAAGAAGAAGCCCGCCAGTATTGAACGTCTGCCCTTGCAGCTTCACCTGTAATCCATTGACTCTTACCATTATGAAGTGCAGTTTTTCCATCTATTGATACTGCAAGCTTTGCTCTGACATAAGGTAATTTTTTTGTCATGCGACAAATAAAACCTATATTTAATTGTTGTGCTTGTGCTTCCATCACACCTACTTCAACATCAATATGAGCTTCTTTTAATTTTTGAATACCTTGACCTGACACTAAAGGATTTGGATCTTGCATGGCAATAAATACTTTTTTAACTTTAGCTTTAATTAAAGCATTGACACATGGAGGCGTTCTACCGGTATGAGAACAGGGTTCTAATGTGACATATACATCGCTACCTTCTGATCTATTACCTGCTTCTTCTAATGCCATCACTTCAGCGTGTGATTCCCCCGCTTTCATATGATAACCCCGGCCTACAATCTCATTATTTTGAACGATGACACAACCAACTCTTGGATTAGGGGATGTTGTGAATAAAGCTTTTTCTGCAAGTCTCAAAGCTTCACTCATGAAAAATTGAGGTGAATATGAATTCATTTAATCAAGGTCACGCATAACATCATGGAAATCCTCAACATCTGAAAAACTTCTATAAACAGATGCGAAACGAATATAAGCCACCTTGTCCATTTTTTTTAATTCATGCATGACGTTTTCGCCTAATTCACGGGCACTAATTTCTTTCTCACCATACGCTAAAACTTTTTGAATAATACGCTCAATTGCTTGATCTATATATTCAACAGGTACAGGACGCTTATGAAGGGCACGGCTAAATGATTGGTGAAGTTTTTTTCGGCTAAAGTCTTCTCGTTTGCCATTTTGCTTCACAACTTGAGGAAATGTGAGTTCGACTGATTCATATGTAGTAAAACGTTTATCGCATTCTGAACATCGACGGCGACGGCGAATTGAATTACCGTCGTCGTTCACTCTTGAGTCAACAACTTGGGTATCATCAGTTCCGCAGAATGGGCATTTCACTTGATGTATTTAAATCTAAATTAAGATCCGTAGACAGGGAATTGAGCGGTTAAGGCAACAACCTTAGCTTTAGTTTCATTAATCACTTTTTCATCATGCGGATGATCAAGAATGTCAGCAATCATTTGTGCCACCATGTCCGCTTCTTTTTCTTTGAAGCCACGTGTCGTAATTGCGGGTGATCCGAGACGAATCCCTGATGCCACAAAGGGACTTTCCGGATCATTAGGAATTGAATTTTTATTCACTGTAATATGCGCTTGGCCTAAAAGAACATCCGCTACTTTTCCAGTTAATCCCTTAGGTCTTAAATCAACTAAAAACAAATGGGATTCGGTGCGACCAGAAATAATACGAACACCTCTTTTGCTTAATGACTCAGCCATGGTTTGAGCATTTTTAACGACTTGTGTTTGATACGCTTTAAATTCGGGTTTCGATGCTTCTAAGAAAGCAACAGCTTTTGCTGCGATTACATGCATTAAAGGTCCGCCTTGAATACCAGGGAATACGAAACTATTAATGCTTTTTTCGAATTCAGCTTTAGCCAAAATAATACCGCCACGAGGGCCTCTTAAAGTTTTATGTGTAGTTGATGTTACAAAATCTGCATAAGGCACTGGGCTAGGATAAACACCAGCTGCAATTAATCCTGAATAGTGCGCCATATCCACCATGAAATAAGCACCCACTTTTTTTGCAATCTGAGACATACGTTCCCAATCGAAACGCAAAGCGTAGGCTGAAGCACCACCAATAATCAGTTTCGGTTTTGATTCGATCGCGAGCTTTTCCATTTCATCGTAATCCATCTCTTCATTTGCATTGAGTCCATAAGGCACAATGTTAAAGAGTTTGCCCGATAGATTTGCAGGGGAACCATGGGTTAAATGACCGCCATGTCCTAGGTTCATACCCATGATCGTATCGCCAGGTTTAAGTATTGAAAAATAGACAGCTTGATTCGCTTGGCTACCTGAGTGTGGCTGGACATTCACGTATTCAGCACCATATAATTTCTTTAGGCGATCAATTGCAATTTGTTCAACGTTATCTACAAATTCGCAACCGCCATAAAACCGTTTGCCGATATAGCCTTCTGCATATTTATTTGTAAGTTGAGAGCCTTGGGCTTCCATCACCGCTGGGCTTGTGTAGTTTTCAGATGCTATAAGCTCGATATGGTCTTCTTGTCGCTTCACTTCTTGAGTGACTTGAAGTGCAATTTCTGGATCCACAATACTTAATTTTTGAGCTTTGCTAAACATGTCTTTATTTTCGCTATGTATTTAAAATGATTAGAGATTTTTGTCTCAGAAAAGTCGCTATTTTATCATGGGTCTGACCTATCTTTCTTAATGAAGTTCTATCTTAGATAAAATCTAAAAGTTATAATCCTTGTGACTATATTGAAGAGAAAGGTTTATATGCATTGGACTGATAGCCAAAGGATTGCTGAAGCTTTGTACGACAAACATCCTGATATAGACCCTAAGACGATTCGATTTACTGACTTATACCAGTGGATTTTAGACCTTGAAGGCTTTGAAGATGACCCTAATAAATGTGGGGAAAAAATTCTAGAAGCCATTCAGCTCGCATGGATCGAAGAGTCCGAATAAATCATGGCATTACTTCCTAGAGAGATTTTTAAAGCCTACGACATCCGTGGCATTGTGGGCAAAACGCTCACGCCTGCATTTGTAGAAATTATAGGTCGCGCTATTGGAAGTGAAGCAATTGATCGTGGGCAAAAAGAGATCTGTATTGGCTTTGATGGCAGGCTTTCAGGGCCAGAATTATCTCAATCACTCATCGAAGGCATACTTAAAACAGGTATTAACGTCATTAATTTAGGTATGGTCACAACGCCAATGGTTTATTTTTCTACATTCTTTCTTAAAACCCAATCAGGTGTGATGGTCACAGGAAGTCATAATCCCCCCGACTACAATGGTTTAAAGATGGTTTTAGGTGATGATACCTTATCAACCGAAGCAATACAGAAACTTTATACCCGTATAGAAGACGAAAACTTTCATGAAGGTCAGGGGATTGAAAAAAAATATGGCATTGCGAATGACTATATTGAAGCAATCAAAAATCATATTCATTTAAAACGTCCCATGAAAATTGTCATCGATTGTGGCAATGGTGTCGCAGGGGCTTATACTCGAAAAATTTATGAAAGTATTGGTTGCTCTGTCGAAGAATTATTCTGTGATGTGGATGGCACATTTCCGAATCATCATCCTGATCCCTCTGAACCTAATAACTTAAATGACTTGATTACATATCTTAAAAAAAGTGATGTTGAATTAGGGTTAGCATTTGATGGTGATGCCGACCGTTTAGGTGTGGTGACAAAAGATGGACAAATCATTTATCCAGATCGACAGCTTTTACTATTTGCTGAAGATGTCTTAAGTCGTAATCCAAATGCCACAATCATCTTTGATGTGAAATCAACACGGAATTTATTTCAATGGATTAAAGACAAAGGGGGTATACCTTTAATGTGGAAAACAGGGCACTCTCTTATCAAAGCTAAGATGAAAGAAGAAAATGCGGCACTTGCTGGCGAAATGAGTGGGCATATATTTTTTAAAGATCGTTGGTATGGTTTTGATGATGGTATTTATGCGGGTGTCAGACTCCTAGAAATTTTAAGTCGCGTCGATAATCCGTCTGAAGTTTTAAATAACTTACCTTATAGCATTAGCACACCAGAACTTCAAATTAGAATGAAAGAAGGCGAGCCTCATGCTTTAATTAAAAAATTACAAACGGAAGCACAATTCGATAATGCTCTTGAAATTATTAAAGTTGATGGGTTGCGCGTTGAATATCAAGATGGCTTCGGATTAATGCGCGCATCAAATACAACACCGGTCATTGTTTTAAGATTTGAAGCTGAAAATAAAATTGCGCTAAAAAGAATTCAAAACTCTTTTAGAAATATTTTATCTAAAACAAGTCCTGAATCTCATTTACCCTTCTAAATATTTAAATAAGCAATAATTTAAAGCTGGCGATCACTAACACTAAAGCTAATGCTTTTTTTATAGTGTTAGCTGTATAAAACTTTATTCCGAGTGTAGTGCCAATAAGTGCACCAATCAGAGTAGCGCCTATGAATAAAGGGAGTTCTGTAGGTAAATTTTGAACGGAAGAGTAATTTCCAAGTAAACCGAAGCTCGAATTAATAAGAATAAAAAGTGCAGTGATGCCTGAAGTTGTCTTGGTTGAGCTCCACCCTAAAAATAAGATCAGTGGTGATAAAAATATACCCCCGCCTGTTCCAGTTAAACCCGCTAGAAAACCTATACACGAACCAATCAAAACGGCTAGGAAAAATGGAGGTTTTTTAAGATTTTTATCAATCTTTTTTGAAAGATTGGTTACAAGACTAACGGCAGATATGAGAAGAATCATACCGACAATAGATTTATAGATATGACTCGGCGCATTGATATATCCCCCTAAAAATGAAAAAGGGATGGCACCTAGTGCAATTGGAAACAAAACTTTTACATCAAAAAAACCTTTTCGTATGAAACGCCAGCTCGTAAATGAAGCAATAAAAATATTTAAAACTAATGCAGTTGGCTTAATGACAGAACTGGGAATATTAAAAAGCGTCATAATGGCAATATAAATTGAAGCACCGGCATGCCCCACCGATGTGTACAAGATTGCGCCAAATAATAAACATAAACTGATAGCAACATCGATTAATTCAAAATACATAATTATCCTTAAATGCACTTATTTATGTTTTAACTAATTGATTATAAAGCTTTTCATAGAATGACCAAAGGAAAATGTTCAGCTGTTTAAGGCAATCTTTATTAGAAAATTGCTTTAAAAGGATGCATCAATTTGCTAGAAATAAACCCACTCTCAAAACCTACCAAAAATATTTCGCCATAGTGAAATTTCTTTCATAAAATCACTTTTTTTTGAACTTTTTTTTGAAATAAACGCCAAAGACGTTTTTAATTTTTAGAGACTCTTTATGAAAGCTTTTATTACACTATTTACTTGGCTTAGTTGTATTACAATGGCACTTGCTAATCAAGATATCAACATTCAAAAACTTAAACTCCAGAAGGATTTTATTACCAATATAAACCAATGTAGTAATCCTACTCAATTAGATCACTTCATTCAAAATGCGCTTGATAATGTAAACAATTATGAAAAAAGAGCTCAGCATGCAGCATTACTAGAAGAGCTTATCAAATACAATCCTGCATGTTTCGTAGCAAGTGTTAAAAAATTAGACTCTAAAAGTTGTGAAAAAATTGAAGAGACGTATTTAAGCGAACCTTTTTTTTACCCCAGGGAAGACCTAAGAGCCTCTCTTTCAGCAACTTCAAACTTTAAAACGAGCTGTTTAGCGAGTTAATGATGAAAACGATTCTAAATATTTCAATACTTGCACTTCTATGTGCTTGCAATCTCTCATTTTCTAAAGACTTGGGTGACAAACTATTCACAGGAACTCAAACTGAAAAATATCAAAATGGAAATACTAAATATGAAGTGCACTATGTGAAAGGTAAAAAAGAAGGTTTAGAGACTTTTTGGTACAACAGTGGACTGAAATATATACAAACTAATTATAAAGATGATAAAGAGGATGGTGTGTGGAATCAATGGTATGAAAGTGGCCAACTTAAATTAGAAGCGCATTACAAAGATGGTAAGGAGCATGGTTTATTCACACAATGGTATGACAATGGTGCAAAAAGATCTGAAGCAACTTTTAAAGATGGCAAAAAAGAAGGGTATGAGACCTACTGGGAAAAGAACGGTGATCTCAAATCTAAAACCCTATACGAGGATGGTAAACCCTTAAAATAAAAATGCTACCAAGGTAGCATTTTTATTTGTCAGAAAAATTTTCTGATCTTAATTTCTCAATACGCTTATTTTCAAGGGTTCTTAAACCTATGAATGTAAAGAGTCCAATCGCAATCATGGCTAAAACAAAACAGCCATAAGCTAATTGCCAAGGAATACCACTCGTCATCATACTAAATTCAGACATACCTCCAATACCTGCAATAATATTTACTGGCATAAAGACGAGACTGATTATCGTCAATCTTTTCAAATCAATATTTTGATTTACATTAAGGAAACCAACTGTGGCATCCATTTGAAAGTTGATCTTATTAAATAAGAATGATGTATGGCCATCCAATGAATCAATGTCACGAAGAATTTCTTTGACATCTTCATGTTGACTCACGGATAAAAGTTTTGAACGCATCAAAAATGATAAAGCGTTTCTGGTATCCATCACATTGCGTCTTATCTTTCCGTTCAAGTCTTCTTCAATGGCAATATCAGAGAGAATCGTTGCAGCCTGGCTATTTGTCATATAAGACCTCACAACCTGCTTACCCACTTTTTCTAATCTTGAATAAACATCCTCAAGGGCATTTGCTGAATATTCAATATCCGCTGCATACAAATCTAGTAAGACATCTTTCGCTTGAGATACATAACCTGCTTCTGCGCGCGCTCTTAAACGTTGAAGTCTAAATACGGGCAATTCTTCATTTCTAACAGTAAATAATATCTTGTCTTTAAGAACGAATGCCACCGTGACGTTTTTGGATTCTTTTGTGCTATCTAATAAGAAATTGGAATGTAGATGAATCTCACCATTATCTTCAATGTAAAAGCGCGCACTCGTTTCCAAATCTGTAAGTTCATTAGGATTAGGAATATGTGCACCAAAAATTTCTCTAGCCCATTCGAGCTGCTCAATCTCAGGTGTGACAAGATCCACCCAAATAGGCCTAGCTTTCTCAAGATCCTTTCGGTTGTATATAGGTATTTGGCGTAAACGACCTTTAAATAAGTCGAACACTCGAATTACCGTAATTTGCTCTTTATTTGGAGCATCATCTGAAACAAGTTCCATACGAATGTCATCAGAAACTTCGAGAAGGACATCATCACGACGACTTATGTCAATATGATCCCATACAACCGCTCGCTCTTCCTCCATTAATGATTCTAAAATTTTGGCAATATCATTCACTTCGAGCTTTTTAAAGAACTTTTCTAATTCGGTTGAATTTTGTTTTTGAATATGAGATTCAATAATATCTTTTCGAGACATCTCCTGTCTTTGAAAGGGGTTCTCAACCAGATTTTGCTTTATAAGTATGTTTTTGATGCTGGATAATTGCTTATCAATGTTATTTTTTTTTGACATGATAATTGCCTCGAATTCAGATTAAGCTTAAGATTTTCGGCAATTGTAAAGTAATAGCTATCAAATTGAAACCTTGGTTATCAATAAAAATAGATTACTTATTCATACCCCTAATAAAATGGCATTTGATTAAGTATCAGTGCATCTAGATTAATTCACAACAGAGCCTATAGCCTACCATTTTTAACGGTGATTCATAAATCATCAGTAAGTAATAATGGGTAAGCAGCGTGCAGATAAAAAGAATGATAGGTCTTTAATTAACCCTGATAGGCATAACCTCAGTCTTCTGATTTTTTGAGTTTTATCATTGATTATATTTTTTATAATTTTTCTTATAGCGATAAAAGAGCAAAATCGATAGAAATAAAATATTAGGGTACCAAATATACCAGTGTGTCCATGGAATTCCATCCATTGTGTAATCTGATAATGGCCAAAAAATTGGGGTTGCAAAGAAAGCTTTCGAGTGAAAAGGAAAATCGAGCATGATATGAAATGGCCAAGCCAGCATCGCTATGGCAAATGCTCTGTTAAAACGATAAACAGTATAAATGATTGGTAAACAAATAATAAAACTATGACTAATTGAGTAGGCTAGAAAAATCCAAGTCGGTAGTGAAACTAATACAGGTTTTGCAAAATGCCATTGCCCCGTCATGAGATTTATAAACATCAATAATCCAAACGAAACAAGATCTGGCATAGCACCGAAAAAAATAGCTAACCAAGGATATCGCTTGTATCCAAATAGACCATAACCCCATAGAGCATGACTAAAAGTATCCATAAAATAAGTATAGGGTCTTTAGTAAAAAAATTGAATTTTTAATAAGGGCTAGGCTCTATAAAATAGGCAATAAGCTGAAATATTGCTCGAAAGGCTCCAAATTCACCCTGAATGGTTTGGGGCCTTTCTTTTTTTCAATTGAGTTTAGAAGATATGATAAAGATTTTATTTGATAATCAATGTAATGTTTGCAAAAAAGAAATTCGATATTACAAATCCATTGCCCCTACTGGCATTTTTTTGTGGTGCAATCTTCACACGAATCAAAAGCTTCTCAACAAATATCACATTACATATAAAGATGCTCTCTTAAGCCTTCACGCTATCGATGACAAAGAAATGCTGCATAAAGGGGTTGACGCATTTTGTCTTATTTGGAGACATTTGAGAGGATGGAGTTTATTAGGGCTCATTATTAGACTTCCTATCATCTACCCTCTCAGCAAAATAGCTTATCAATATTTTGCAATATGGCGTTTTAACAGACTCAATTACTGTCGAGTAAATTAAATGGCATTGATTATTGGAGTTGATGGGTGTAAGTCCGGTTGGTTTTCAATATGGGAGAATCAAAGTGGAAGTATTCAATCGTCTATTTTTAGAAATCTAAATGATTTAAAAAATTTCTTTAAAGACGAGAATCATGTCATTATTGGTATTGATATGCCAGTGGTATTATCTGACGTAATACCAAGACAAGCTGATCAATTAGCCAGAAAATTACTTAGCAAAAAAGCCTCTTCGGTATTTACAGCCCCCACCCCTGAAATGTTAGAACAGCCCAATTATGAAAAGGCTGCTTTTGTCTCAAAAAGACTTTTTGGCAAATCAATGTCACTTCAATCATGGTATTTATTTCCTAAGATCAAAGATGTGCAAACAATGATTCACCATGAAAATATGAATATTTATGAAATACATCCTGAGTTAAGCTTTAGAGCAATGAACAATGAAAAGGTCATTTTGGAAAGTAAAAAGACTTATGGGGGTTTTAATATTAGAAATTCTTTATTGGCTATACATTTCCAGCACTTTAATTTTGAGGAAGTCAGGCTGCAATACGCAAAAAAAGATGTCATGGATGATGATATTTTAGACGCACTTGCTGTCTTATGGAGCGCAAAAAGGATACAATCTAACGAAGCATTTTTTCTACCACAAGCCCCTGAAAAACCAAATATGCAAATTGCTTACTGATGGCTTACTTCATAAAAATTTTTATCGCCACTTTAATTATTGTATTAGTGACAGAATTAAGTAAAAGAGATACTAAAATAGCAGCTCTTCTTTTAGCGCTGCCTGTTATCTCATTCACCGCTTTCACCATGATTTGGTTTGAAAGTAAGGATACAGAAAAGATTGCTAAATTAGCCAATGAAAATTTTATCTATGTATTGCCAGTGATGCCTGTATTACCGATATTTAGTTGGTTATTAAAAAATCAATATGGCTATTTTACTTCCATGATAGTGGCTATAATTATTATGACAATCTTTTTTTATTTGCTTCAAAAAATACTATAAATTTTAAGGTATAAATATAAAAAAAATTTGTTATGATTTACGGAAATGACTTTACATTTTCAGATAAATTTATTATTTTTTTTTGATTGGTCAATCATTTATCTCTTGTTAAATCCTTTAATACTCGTAATTAAATTTTAGAATATAAACACGCTAACCCACTTTTGGAAAGATATAAAAAAATAGATTATTTTTTTATTATGTTCTTTATATGAAAACTCTAAGACTTATTCTCGGTGATCAGCTCAATCCAAATCATTCGTGGTTCAAAAAAACAGATAATGAAATATATTACGTATTAATGGAAGTTAAACAGGAAACAGACTACGTTCTTCATCATGCACAAAAAATTCTAGGCATATTTGCTGCCATGAGAGATTTCAAAGTGTTTCTCACAAAACATAATCATCAAGTCATTTATATAAAAATAAATGATAAAGCAAATCAACACTCTTTTAAATCTAATCTTACCGCTCTATTCAAAGCTCATAAAATCAAGAAATTTGAGTATCAAGAACCTGATGAAGCGAGATTAGATGAAGAATTGAAGAGTTTTTGTAGTCAAATAAATCTGCCATCTAAATGTGTCTCAACAGAACATTTTTTTACAAGTCGTCAGGAAGTGAAAGAAGTATTTGAGAACAAAAAACAATGGCTCATGGAATCCTTTTATCGCTATATGAGAAAAAAACATCAAATTTTGATGAAGGACGTAAATGAGCCAATAGGTTCAAAATGGAATTTTGATAATGAAAATAGAAAAGCATGGAATGGAACACCAAAAACCCTCAAAGATGCGCGACCAAAACACAATCATAGCGCTCTATGGAATGAAATTCTTAAAGCCAAGATACAAAGCTTTGGTAAACATAATGCATCTCAATTTCTTTGGCCATTAAATAGGCAGGAAGCTTTAAAACATTTTGATTTCTTTGTAAAAAACGTTTTGGTTCACTTTGGTGATTATCAAGATGCAATGCATAAGGATGAAACAAGAATGTTTCATTCCTTAATTTCATTTGCTTTGAATACAAAAATGTTATCGCCGCATGAAGTAATTAGAAAAGTTGAACGCTCATATCACGATAATCAAATATCTATTAATACCGCTGAAGGTTTTATCAGACAAATATTAGGCTGGAGAGAGTACATAAGAGGCTATTACTGGGCAAATATATCATCGCTAAATAATGAAAATTATTTTAACCATCAATTACCAGTGCCGAGTTGGTTTTGGAATGGTCAAACTCAAATGAACTGTCTTCAATATTCCATTAGTCAATCTTTAAATGAAGCTTACTCTCACCATATTCAAAGACTTATGGTGATTGGCAATTTTTCACTCCTTGCAGGTATTCATCCACAAGAATTGCACCATTGGTATCTTGGAATACATATTGATGCTTTCGAGTGGGTAGAAATGCCAAATACTATTGGTATGAGTCAATTTGCTGATGGTGGAAAATTAGCGAGTAAACCTTATGTCTCCACTGCTAATTATATAAACAAAATGAGTAACTATTGCGAGGGTTGCCATTACTCAAAAAATGAAAAAATTGGTGAAAAGGCTTGCCCATTTAATAGTCTTTATTGGAATTTCTTTTCAGTAAATGCCACAAAACTTGCTAAGAACCCTAGATTAGGCATTGTCTACAAACAACTTCGAGACATGAATCCAGATTTGTTAAAGAATGTGCTATCTCAAGCGCATCGATATATTCAATCTATTGAAACCCTTTAATGCACTGTGACTGTGAACAATTATGATTTGCTTTGATAAGTCATATTAATTTTTTTGACGTCTGCAACGTTCAGAACAAAACTTCACTTCATCCCAAACAAATTTCCATTTTTTTCTCCAAGCAAATGGTTTCTGGCAGACAACACAAATCTTAGTAGCTAATTGTGCTTTTTTTATCATTCTCATAAAAAAAACTAATGGCTTATTTTATATTGTGTAGGGCAATAGGCACGCTTAATCTCAGGAGATCTAAGCTTAAGATGTTTGACTGATTTTTCCTTGACGCGTTTTCTCCAAAGCCTATAAGAAGAAGGTCTTAGATTTTTTTGCATAACTCTCATGAGAGAGGACTCATCTAGATGAAAATTTTTTAAGATTGCCTCAAAAGGTGTTCTATCCTCCCATGCCATTTCAATGAGGCGAGAAAGGTCAGCCTCACTTAATGATAATTTTTTTACGCTCATGATCCTGCGCAAAAAAGGTATTTAACAAAGGCGGCAATACCTAAACTATAGAATGCAGTACCAAGCGCACATCTCAATGCCATATGCCAGTTGTAGGGGCAATTTTTTTCTTGCTTCACTTTCTTTGCCATGATCAATCCTAGTTGTAATTTAAAATTTTATAGAGTAAATATAAAAAATAGAGTTCACTTAATTCAATATAAAAATTTTGCTTTTTTTTAAAATTTAAAATTCACCACGAAGACCTATCATAAGAGATCGACGCCCCATGGGTGCTATATCTTTTAAAAAGCCTGAATGCTCGCGAATTTCCTCATCTAATAAATTATTACCCCTTGCAAATGCCTCTAAATTATATTGGGTCGGTAACTTATAGGTCGCCATCATACTGAC
>VGHQ01000003.1 GCA_016868195.1 Betaproteobacteria bacterium
AGGCATGACGGGAGGAAAATTACTCGTAGAAGATTTTAAAGGGAGAATAGCACTTTATAAAAAAACACGAGATTTTCCAGCAATTAAAGGTGTTTCTTATTTATCTGTCCATTTGCGATTTGGAACCCTCTCAATAAGACAACTCTTTCGATTAGCTTTAGAGTCTTTTAGTGAAGGGAGTGAAACCTGGCTAAATGAATTAATATGGCGCGAATTTTATTTTCAGATTTTATTTCATCGTCCTGATGTAGGACTCGGTAAAGCCTTTAAAAAAGAATATGAATTGATCGCTTTTGAAAACAATCCCAACTATTACAAAGCATGGACAGAGGGTAGAACTGGCTACCCTATTGTGGATGCCGGGATGAGGCAACTCAATCAAACAGGTTTTATGCACAATAGGCTACGAATGATTACCGCGTCTTTTTTAGTAAAAGACCTTCTAGTCGATTGGCGCTGGGGGGAAGCCTATTTTGCTGAAAAACTCATAGATTTTGACTTAAGTGCTAACAATGGGGGTTGGCAATGGGCAGCCTCTACAGGGTGTGACGCCCAGCCATGGTTTAGAATTTTTAACCCGGTTACGCAATCCTTAAGATTCGATCCACAAGGTAAATTTATTAAAAAATATATTCCTGAGCTTTCTGATTTTAAAGAGAATGAGATTCATGCCCCTTGGCTCTGTCATAATATTTATAAAATCAACTACCCTCAACCCATTATTGATCACGCATCCCAGCGAATTAAGGCTTTAGCTCTGTATAAATCTTCAAAAATTTAGAATGTTGTTTTTATACAACAAAGTACCCGTAACTCCATAAATCATGGTAATTTATAGACATAAAAACAACAATCATAGATAATTCTTCTAATTCAAAAGAATTTATCCTAATGATAAAACTGGTGCAAAAGCTTCTAATCGCAATCCTTATCTCCTGCTTTATGGTCGGTTGTGCTACTACACAAAATAAAGATCCTCTCGAAGGTGTCAATAGAGCAGTTTATAAATTTAATGATGTTATAGATAAAGCCGCTTTAAAACCTGTAGCTCAGGGCTATCAAGCAATTACTCCAACCCCAATTCAAAAGGGTATCAGTAATTTCTTCAAAAATATCTTTGATGTTGTTACCCTTGTCAATGAAGTCTTTCAGTTTAAATTTAAACAAGCAGCGAATACAACGGGACGAGTTGCTTTAAATACTACTGTTGGTTTACTTGGATTTTTTGATGTCCATTCAAAAACTGGTGGAGTGCGAACCAGGGAAGATTTTGGACAAACACTTGGTTATTATGGGGTTGGCAGTGGTGCATATTTAGTTTTGCCTTTCTTTGGCCCGTCAAACACCAGAGATGGTATTGGATTTTTTACAGACGCCTTTTTCTTTAACCCAATTGCTTATATCAATGATGATCCGGCTAGATGGGCGTTAATAGGTATTGCCGTTATTGATATACGTGCTCAATATTTGGACGATACCGATATTCGAGATAATGCTCTCGATCCTTATGCATTCATGCGAGACAGTTACATGCAAAATAGAGAAAATTTAGTTAAAGATGGCGCGGAAGATCCAAATTCTGTTCAACCCTACTTAGTTCCTCTCGGCAATTAAAAAAAATACTTAGCTAGAAGCTATACTCATTGTTTCTAGTAATATCGAACCTGTGTGTTTCGATCCATTTCTATAAACGTCATTACCTATTTCTACAATTTGTTTCAACATATCTCTCATATTGCCTGCAATTGTAATTTCTTCAACGGGATAAGCAATCACTCCGTCTTCAACCCAATAACCTGATGCTCCTCGCGAATAATCACCAGTCACCATATTTAATCCATGACCGAGCAACTCTGTCACAAGTAAACCTTCATGCATTGTTTTAATAAGGCCATTTAGTCCTTGATTGCCTGTCTTTACAATTAAATTATGGGCTCCGCCAGCGTTTCCTGTTGATTGCATACCTAACTTTCTAGCAGAATAAGAAGATAAGAGATATCCATTAATAGTACCTTGATCAACCAATAATCTTGAGCGGGTTGCCACCCCCTCATCGTCAAACATAGAGCTTGCATCTCCGCGTAAAATGAAGGGATCCTCTTCAATGGTTAATTGACCGCTTGCTACTTTTTTCCCAAGCGAATCCAAAAGAAATGAGGACTGACGGTATAAATTACCCCCAGAAATAGCTGAAATAAGAGACGAAATAAATCCTGAAGCTATTGGCGCTTCAAAAATAACAGGGGCATGACAGGTACGTATTTTTTTAGCCCCTAATCGGGATAATGTTCGAGTACCTGCTAATTTGCCAACTAAATCAACAGATTCTAAATCTTCAACATGTCGTGCAGATGAATACCAGTAGTCTCTTTGCATCATCGATTTTTCTTCAGCAATCACAGAACAGCCAATCGAATGTCTAGATGTTGGATAACCACCCATAAAACCATAGCTATTTGCATAAACAAAAACACCTTCAGAAGAGGAGATGTTAGCACCTTCGGAATTTGTAATTTTTGTACTCACATTAAGTGCTGATGCCTCGCATTTTTTTGCAAGATCAATCATATGGTCTATAGAAACATCCCATGCATTATGAAGATCAAGATCTCTCATGTTGGTTGCTATAAGACTTTTATCAGCCAATCCAAATAAAGGGTCTGGAGCTGTGTATCGAGCAATATTAAAAGCAGCATCAACCGTATCTTGAATACTCTGTATAGATAAATCAGATGAGCTTGAACTGCCCTTCCGCTGTCCGTTAAATAGAGTCACAGTGAACCCCTTATCTCCATTAATTTCAAGTGTTTCAAGGCTACCTAAGCGAACAGAAATATTTTTACCCGTCCCAAAACTTACTTCAACTTCAGACGCAGTCGCACCTATTTTCTTTGCATAATCTAATGTATAGTCAGCAATTTTTTTTAAATGTTCTAAATCAAATTGATTTTTTTTCATGCCTCTAAGGGGGGAAAGTAAACCCTGTTATCATAACTTAGAAGTAGTCACTCTTTAAAGTCACAAATATACATATGGGAAAAGACAAGTATCTAGAAAAAAATACCGTCAGCAGGACTCAACTTAAGCTTGAAGCTGAGAAGCTACAATTTCTTGGATTAAAATTATGTAATTTGTCTATATCTAAATTAAAGATGCTGAATTTGCCATCAAATTTATTTGAAGCAATTTTGGCAATGCAAAAAATTACCAGTAATGGTGCTAAAAGGCGCCAGAGTCAATATATTGGTAAACTCATGAGAAATTTTGACGTGAAGGAATTAAATACCATTATGACGATTTGGGATCAACAAGAGCTCAGAGAAAAACAACACTTTCATACTATAGAATCATGGCGAAGAAGATTAGTTGAAGAACCAGGAAGTATTAATGATTTCTTAATAAAATTTCCTACAGAAGAAAAATTAATTCTTCTTAACACAATCAAAGAAGCGGTGGAAGAAAAAACTCAAGATAAACAGCCTAGATATAATCGCGAACTATATAAGCTTGTAAAAAAAATTATTGAAAAATAAAAATTATCTTCGATTTAGCTCAGCAGCTACTACTTTTTCCTCGTCATCTCTCGCGTATTTTATTATGACTTTGCTACCTTGTTGTTTAAATACCGATTTAGAAAATTCTTCCGGAGACTCTGTATTAAAATCATTTAAAGCAAGAACAACATCTCCCTTTTGAATACCAGCTTTAAAAGCTGGCGAGTCTTTAATAACTGCAATAACTTTTAATCCTTTTTCCTGCTGCATCTCTTTTGTTTCTGAATTTTTTGTAATTAATTTAATAACGTGTAAACCTAAGATAGGTGGTGGCAATTTTGCCCAATAAGTTGCATAAAATTCAAATTTACTATTTTTATTTTTTAAGTCAGTTTCACTAATTTCAATCACCGTATTTTTTTCACCCTTTCTCTCTTTTTTCATTTCATCATGAATCTGTCTCAAGCGGGCTGATCGGGTCATTTCATTTATTTGACGATCGTATACTAAGACTGCGTCTGCTTCGATAGCTTGTGCGTGCTTAAGGGCCTCATTGGGTTCAACAAAAGGACCTTGAAATGAAGATACCCCCATCAAATCATAACCATCCTCTAACATTCTAATATTGTCTTTTTCTTTGTTCATACCCGCATAAATTTTAGTATCTGGCTTTTTTTGCAAAGAATGTAAGTTGCCATTACTTTGAGTTGAATAATTTACTTGAAATAAGTTCGCTTCTTCAGCGATTGCTAACGTGCTCAATAAATTCAGCATTACAAAGATAAGTTTAAATAACATAGAATCCTTTCAAAGCGATAGTGTTATGATCAAGTTTTAATATAATACGACTTATCATGCAAAATAAGTTCACTAAAATTGGACTCATTTCAATTAGCGACCGAGCTTCAAAAGGCGAATATGAAGATCAGGGCATCCCTAATCTTAAGTTTTGGCTTCAAAAAGCCTTAAGCTCCCCTTTTAAAACCTTAGAAAAAACTATCCCTGACGAAAGACCCTTGATTGAATCCTCATTGATTAACTTTGTAGATACAGAAATGTGCGATTTAATTCTTACAACAGGTGGGACTGGACCTGCTTTACGGGATGTAACCCCTGAAGCTACACTTGCGATTGCAGATCGTGAAATGCCAGGCTTTGGGGAGCAAATGCGTCAAATTAGTTTACATTTTGTTCCGACTGCAATTCTATCAAGACAAGTTGCCGTCGTTCGTAAGAATACACTCATTATCAATTTACCAGGCCAGCCTAAATCTATTGCCCAGACGCTTGAGGGCCTAAAAAATGATCAAGGTGAAGTAATCATTCATGGTATTTTTGCGGCGGTACCTTATTGTGTAGATCTTTTAAATGGCCCCTTTATCGAAACACATGAAAATATTGTAAAAACTTTTAGGCCTAAAGCAAAATAATAATGACTTCAGAGTTTGAAATTATTGAGTACTACTTTAAGAAAAAAATAAAGCATACTGTTTTAGGAATAGGTGATGATGGAGCAATAGTTAATATTCAAAAAAATCATCAACTAGTCATCTCCTCAGATATGCTGATAGAGAATATTCACTTTTTAAAAAATACAAACCCCTTCCACTTAGGTTGGAAATCTCTAGCAGTTAATTTATCTGACATCGCGGCGATGGGTGGCAAACCTAAATGGGCAACTTTATCAATATCACTTCCAAAGATAAGCCATCTTTGGCTAAGAAAATTTTCAGGAGGATTCTTTAAATGCGCCAATCAATTTGGTATTGATCTTATTGGAGGGGATACTTCGAGAGGCCCACTAAGCATTTCAGTCACCATCATGGGTGAAATTAAAAATAATCATACTCTATTAAGATCTAATGCAAAAATCAATGATGATATCTGGATAACCGGTCAATTAGGTCTTGCCTCAATGGGTTTGGCGAGCCTTCAGAGAAAATTAAAGCTTCCCCCTCTTTTAAAAACAAAATGTATAAATACCCTTGAGGTACCGACTCCAAGAGTATCATTAGGCTCTCATTTATCTCGCTATACAAATAGTTGCATTGATATTTCTGACGGCCTCATCCAAGACTTAAATCATATTTTAAAGGCTTCTAAAGTTGGCGCTGTTCTTATGTTGAATGACATACCATGTGAAAAATTTATTCATACATCAAAACAATATCAATTTGTATTGAATGGTGGCGATGATTATGAGCTTTTATTTACAGCCCCTAAAAAAAACAGGTCTTATATAAAAAAAATTGCAAAAAAAACAAATACTGCGGCAAATATTATAGGTATTATCACCCATAAAAAAGATCTTAAAATTTTGAATACGCAAGGTAAATCAGTACCATTTCACATAATGGGATTCGACCATTTTGCTTAATATTAAGTTCTTGCTCAAACATCCATCGTATTTTATAGCGCTAGGCTTTGGTGTTGGGCTCTCAAAAAGAGCGCCAGGCACTTTTGGTACTTTTTTAGGTATCCCCCCTTATTTATTAATTTTTTCTTATAGTTTTTCTACACAGATATTGCTAGCTTTTCTATTTGCTATTAGTGGCATTTTTATCTGTGATCAAACAGCTCGTGAGCTAAAACTTAAAGATCCGAGCGCCATTGTTTGGGATGAAATTTCGGCCTTCTTTTTAATGTTAATTATTGCTCGTCCTGCTTTAAATATTTTTCCAATTTTTGTGCTGTTTATACTCTTTCGAATTTTTGATATTTGGAAACCCTTTCCAATTAGCTTAATAGATAAACATGTGGGTGGAGGATTGGGCATCATGCTCGATGATTATCTCGCCGCTTTTTTTGCACTGATAATTTATTTTTCAATACAATGGCTCTTTCTTTAATTCAAAATACATGCATTCAATTGGGCAACTCTCTGATTAATCGTCATTTCAGAATAGCTCTTGCTGAATCTTGCACCGGAGGGATGGTGTGTCAGCAACTTACAAACATCCCGGGAAGCTCTGTCTGGTTTGATCGAGGATTTGTAACTTATAGCAATGAGTCAAAAATAGAATTACTCAAGGTTAGTCAAACTTCACTCACAAAATTTGGCGCAGTGAGTAAAGAAATTGCCTCAGAAATGGCATTAGGTGCACTTAATGCGAGTCATGCAGATATAGCCCTATCGATTACTGGGATCGCAGGTCCTTCAGGGGGATCGATTGAAAAGCCTGTAGGTACTGTTTTCTTTGCGATTGCTTATCAAAATAAGATTGTTTTTAATACGTCAAAAATCTTCCCTGGATCAAGAAAAAACATACGTGAATCTTCTTGTCAATATGCCCTAAATCAGGTCTTAGCGCTTACTTTAAACCCTCAAGTATGAAATAATTATTAGTGAAAAACATATTAATTAAAGGCAAATTTAGATGGATGACAATAAAAGTAAAGCACTCGCTGCAGCATTAGCGCAGATCGAAAAACAATTCGGAAAAGGTTCTGTCATGAGGATGGATGATTCCGATGTCATCGAAGATATTCAGTCTGTTTCAACAGGCTCCTTGGGTCTTGATATAGCCCTCGGCATTGGTGGTCTTCCGAGGGGACGCGTTGTTGAAATATATGGCCCAGAATCATCAGGCAAGACTTCTTTAACCTTATCTGTCATTGCTCAGATGCAAAAACTGGGTGGCGTAGCTGCTTTTATTGATGCTGAACATGCTCTTGACCCTCAGTATGCGGCCAAATTAGGTGTTGTGGTCCCAGACCTGCTCATTTCTCAACCTGACACCGGAGAACAAGCGCTTGAAATTGCAGATATGCTTGTAAGAAGCGGTTCGGTTGATATTGTTGTAATTGACTCAGTCGCAGCCTTAACACCGCGTGCAGAAATTGAAGGTGAAATGGGTGACTCTCATATGGGACTTCAGGCTCGGCTCATGTCACAAGCATTGAGAAAATTAACAGGTAACATAAAGAAAACCAACACACTTGTCATATTTATCAATCAAATTCGAATGAAGATTGGCGTTATGTTTGGAAATCCAGAAACAACAACCGGTGGTAATGCTCTTAAATTTTATGCTTCTGTAAGGCTTGATATTCGTCGCATTGGCGCAATCAAAAAAGGTGATGAAGTTGTGGGTGCAGAAACAAGGGTTAAAGTGGTTAAAAATAAAGTTGCCCCTCCATTTAAACAAGCTGAATTCGATGTGCTTTACGGTGAGGGAATTTCAAGAGAAGGTGAAATCATTGAAATTGGGGCTCAATTAAAATTTATTGAAAAAGCTGGCGCCTGGTATAGCTATAACGGAGAAAAGATTGGTCAAGGCAAGGATAACGCAAGAGAGTTTTTAAAAGAAAATCCAAAAATTGCTCAAGAAATTGAAGATAAAATTAGAGCTAATTCATCAGCTCTAAGCGAAGCAATGACAGCGCCGCAGGAATCGGACGAAACTGAGTAACACAAAAAATAATCCATTAGTATTACTTAAAAAAAGAGCGCTTTATTACCTAGCAAAAAGAGAATATTCGCATCTTGAATTGAAATTAAAATTAAGTGAATACGCTCAATCGCTCGAATTAAATGAAGAAGCGTTAAATCTTTTTTTATTATCTTTAGTATGTGATGGATGGCTTTCTAATGAAAGGTATTGCGAACAATTTATTCATGTAAAAAAGAATAAATTTGGACGTTATAAAATTATTAGAGAGCTTGAAGAAAAAGGGATAGATTCGGCGCTTATAGAGCAATACCTTAACCCACATAAAAATCAAGAATTATTATATGCAAAACAAGTTTGGCAAAAAAAATTTAAGTTTCCCCCATCCTCTAAAGAGGAATGGTCAAAACAGGCTCGCTTCCTTCAAAGTCGCGGATTTGATGTCTCTCTCATAAAAAAAATATTGAATGCCAAGGAAGAATAGTTAGCAAATGTCGACTTCATTAAATCATACAATTATTTCTAGTGAAGAAATTAGAAATACATTTCTAGATTTTTTTAATAAAAAACAACATCAAGTTGTAGGCTCAAGTTCTTTAGTGCCTGGAGAAGATCCTACTTTGCTATTTACAAACGCAGGTATGAATCAATTCAAAGACGTGTTTTTAGGTTTTGATAATCGTAACTACTCAAGAGCAGCTTCAAGCCAAAAATGTGTCAGGGCCGGTGGTAAACATAACGACTTAGAAAATGTGGGCTATACAGCAAGGCATCACACTTTTTTTGAGATGCTTGGAAATTTTAGCTTTGGTGATTATTTTAAAAAAGATGCGATTCAGTATGCATGGGAACTCCTCACTGAAATTTACAAAATACCAAAAGAAAGACTTTTAGTTACGGTCTATAGTGAAGATGAAGAAGCTTATGATATCTGGACAAAATTAATCGGCATTCAGCCTGAAAAAATTATCCGTATCGGAGATAACAAAGGTACCAAATATGCATCAGATAATTTTTGGATGATGGGAGATACTGGCCCATGCGGTCCATGTACTGAAATTTTCTATGATCATGGAAATCATATACCTGGCGGACCTCCTGGATCTTTAGAAGAAGATGGAGATCGTTTTATTGAAATTTGGAATATTGTTTTTATGCAATATAACCGTGATGAAAAAGGTATTATGCATGCTTTGCCAAAACCTTCAGTTGATACTGGCATGGGTCTTGAAAGAATTAGTGCAGTTCTTCAAGGCGTCCATGCTAATTACGAAACAGATTTATTTGTGCCGCTTATTAAATCGGCAGCAAATATAACAAAAACATCAGACATCAATCATCCCTCACTAAAGGTGTTATCAGACCATATACGCGCTTGTACATTTTTAATCTCGGATGGTGTGATTCCAAGCAATGAAGGTCGTGGTTATGTTTTAAGAAGAATTATTCGTAGAGCAATAAGACATGGATATAAACTAGGCTGTAGACAACCTTTCTTTTATAAATTAGTTGATGATGTTGTGAGCATGCTAGGCAAAGCTTATCCTGATATAAAAAAAAATAAACAAAAAATTGCATTGTCGCTTATGCAAGAAGAAGAGAGGTTCTTCGAAACTATTGAAAATGGTATGAATATACTAGAAGAATCTATTCAAGCACTTACACAAAAAAATCTAAAAACTTTTGATGGTCAAATTGCTTTTAAACTACATGATACTTTTGGATTTCCTCTCGATCTCACCGCTGACATTTGTCGAGAGAAGAATATTGTAATTGATCATAAAGGTTTTGATACGGCAATGGAAGCGCAAAAGTCAATGGCTCGATCTTCTAATAAATTTAAAATGAAAATAAACTTCAACTATAGTGGAAAAACCACAGAATTTAAAGGCTATGAAGTCATTGAGTGCAAAGCTAAGGTACTAGCTTTATTTAAAGATGATGAATCTAAAACAGAACTTTTCAAAGGTGATTTAGGTGTTGTCATTCTTGATATAACCCCTTTTTATGCAGAATCTGGAGGCCAGGTAGGTGACAGAGGCATTATTAAAACTTCAAATAGTCTTTTTAGAGTTGAAGACACACAAAAAATTAAAGCGAAAATTTTTGCACATTATGGTGTTGTTGAAACAAACAGTATAAAAGTTTCTGATGAGGTTATAGCATCTGTTGAAAATGACTTAAGAAAAAATATCATGCGCAATCATTCAGCTACTCATTTACTTCACAAAGCTTTAAAAAATACTTTAGGGGCTCATGTAGAGCAAAAAGGTTCTCTTGTTGATGGTTCAAAAACGCGCTTTGACTTTTCTCACCCTCATGCTTTGAATGCAGATGAAATAAAATCTATCGAAATGTTAGTGAACCAAGAAATATTAAACAATACAGATACCGAAGCACAGACAATGCCCCTAAAGATTGCTAAGAAAAGTGGTGCAATGATGCTCTTTGGTGAAAAATATTCTGATGAAGTCAGAGTACTTAGTATAGGATCAAGTAAAGAATTATGTGGCGGAACGCATGTAAAAAGAACGGGTGATATTGGTGCTTTTAAAATTATTTCGGAAATAGGTATTTCTTCTGGTATTCGTCGTATTGAAGCTATAACAGGATTTAATGTTATTGATTATATGAATGAACATGTTTCAATCATTGATCGCTTAGCGCATGACCTTAGAGTGCCATCCTCTGAACTTTTAAACAAAATTGATCAAATTCAAGAGCAAGTGAAAGAGCAAGAAAAAAATATCCAACAATTAAAATCAAAAATTACATCCTCTGAAAGTGGCAATTTATCTAAGAAGGCTATCTCCGTGGGAGAAATTAAAGTTGTCATGGAAAAATTAGGTGCTTATGATGCAAATGCACTAAGAGAGACCATTGATAAACTTAAATCAGATCTTCAAAGTGCAGTTATAATTTTAAGTAGCGTTGATCAAGGCAAAGTTACATTGGCTGTTGGCGTGACACAAGATCTGACGACTAAAATAAAAGCGGGTGAAATTGCAAGTGAATTAGCAATTTCAATCGAGGGTAAGGGCGGAGGTAAGTCCGACCTAGCAATGGCTGGTGGATCAAAACCAGAATTACTTGATCAAGCTTTCAATGATTGCTTAAGTAAAATAAAGAAAATAATTACCAACTAAAATTTATGAGTTTAATTGTACAAAAATATGGCGGCACTTCAGTTGGAACACCAGAAAGAATAAGGGCTGTTGCAAGGCGTGTAGCTCGATACAAATCGCTTGGTCATCAAGTGGTAGTTGTGGTGTCTGCAATGTCTGGAGAAACTAATCGACTCATTAGTCTAGCCAAAGAAATTATGGAAGAGCCTGATCCGAGAGAATTAGATGTGATGGTGTCAACAGGAGAACAAGTTAGTATTGGCATGACAGCCCTCGCATTAATAGACCTTGGGATTAAAGCTAAAAGCTATACCGGCTCCCAAGTAAAAATTCTCACTGATGATACTCACACTAAAGCTAGAATTTTAAAAATTGATCATAATAATATCCAAGACGATCTAGACAAGGGTTATGTCTTGGTCGTTGCTGGATTTCAAGGCGTTGATGAACGGGGAAATATTACTACACTTGGTCGGGGAGGCTCTGATACTACAGGCGTTGCAATAGCAGCTGCACTTAAAGCCGACGAATGTCAAATTTACACAGATGTCGATGGTATATATACAACGGATCCAAGAGTTGTCCCTGAGGCTAAAAAATTAGATTCAATTACTTTCGAAGAAATGCTTGAAATGGCAAGCCTAGGGTCAAAAGTGCTTCAAACACGATCTGTAGAGTTTGCAGGTAAGTATAAAGTTAAGTTAAGAGTGCTATCAAGTTTTGAAGAAGAAGGTGATGGTACTTTAATTACATTTGAGGAAAAAAATAATATGGAACAACCCGTTATTTCAGGTATTGCTTTTAATCGTGATGAAGCCAAAGTAACTATTCTTGGTGTGCCAAATAAACCAGGAATTGCTTATCAAATACTAGGTCCCATTGCAGATGCTAATATTGATGTCGACATGATCATTCAAAACGTTGGCGCTGTTGGAATAACAGATTTTACATTTACCGTTAATAAAAATGATTTAAACAAGGCTTTAGCAATTCTTAATGAAAAAGTTAAGAGTCATGTGGGTGCTAAAGAGGTAAATGGAAACGATAAAATTGCAAAAATCTCTATCGTAGGGGTTGGAATGCGCTCTCATGTTGGCGTTGCAAGTCAAATGTTTAGAATATTGTCAGAGGAGGGTATTAATATCGACAGTATCTCAACAAGCGAAATTAAACTTTCAGTGCTTATAGATGAAAAATATCTAGAACTTGCAGTAAGATCTCTTCATAAAGCTTTTGGGCTTGACGTATAAATTTTAGAAATTGATTTTTAAAGTAATTTAGCGTATTGTTCGCGCTTCCGGAGAGCTGGCCGAGTGGTCGAAGGCACTTCCCTGCTAAGGAAGCATACGGGCTTAAACCTGTATCGAGGGTTCGAATCCCTCGCTCTCCGCCATTATTCTACCCCATTAAGTTATAATGTGACCACGCGCCCGTAGCTCAGTTGGATAGAGTACTTGGCTACGAACCAAGGGGTCAGGAGTTCGAATCTCTTCGGGCGCGCCACTTTTATGTCGATTTTATTTTTTATTTATGCGCCCGTAGCTCAGCTGGATAGAGTACTTGGCTTCGAACCAAGGGGTCAGGAGTTCGAATCTCTTCGGGCGCGCCAATTAAAGTCTATTTTCAATACTTAGCCACTAAAAAATCTAAGTAAATTATAAAATTAAAAAAAATTTTAAATTGTCATTTTAGTAAATCTCTCCAACAAGACAATTAGCTCCTAATACTCTTATCGGTCATTTAAAATGATATTACCGAAAACGATGCTGCGATTTTTTTAAAGATTACAACTTCACCTTCTATGAGATACTTAAGGTCGTGAATTACTTTTTATAATCTATTTGTAAACCCAAAAAAATATGCTTACAGAAAAAGTATTACGGTAAAGTGACTGTGGAATCATTAACAAACAAAGGCTCTAAAAGCGTTAATAGTGGTGGGTCGGGCGGGATTCGAACCCACGACCAACGGATTAAAAGTCCGCTGCTCTACCGACTGAGCTACCGACCCAGACGAAACAAAAACATGGAATTATCCGTTATAGAACCTCAATGGTCAACATTGGTTCATAGAAGATTAAGGTCTAAGGCCAGGTATTTTGCCAGCCATGCCGCGCATAAGTTTGCCCAAACCACCCTTTGAGAACATTTTCATCATTTTTTGCATGTCTTCAAACTGATTAAGGACGCGATTCACATCTTGGACCTGAACACCAGATCCCATTGCAATTCTTTTCTTTCTTGATGCTTTAATCAATTCAGGTTTTCTTCTTTCAAGAGGTGTCATTGAACTAATAATGGCTTCAATTTGGCGAAGCGATTTATCGCCATCTTCAGGATTAATTTTAGTTGCAGCGCTTGTAAATTGTGCTGGCATCTTATCCATCAACGCACTCACACCACCCATTTTCTTCATTTGTCCTATTTGATTTTTAAAGTCCTCTAAATCGAAATTTTTTCCTGTCTTAACTTTTTCAGCTAGCTTCTCTGCTTCTTTAATATCCAATGTTTTCTGCGCATCTTCGACAAGAGTGACAATGTCTCCCATACCAAGAACTCTGGATGCCATCCTTTCAGGATGAAACGGTTCAAGGCCATTGATTTTCTCACTTGTACCAATATATTTAATGGGCTTACCTGTAACTTGTCTTACAGATAAAGCGGCACCCCCACGCGTATCACTGTCTAACTTGGTTAAAATCACACCTGTCAGAGGTAATGCATCACCAAAAGCTTTTGCAGTATTAACAGCATCTTGACCTTGCATAGCATCAACAACAAATAAAGTTTCAATTGGATTTAATTTTTTATGGAGCGCTTTAATTTCATCCATCATTTCAATGTCAATGCCTAATCGGCCAGCTGTGTCAAAAATTACCACATCAAAAAAATGTTTTTTTGCATAATCAATAGTTTCTGATGCAATCTTTATTGGCTTCTGGGATGGATTTGAATCAAAACATTCAATATTTAAGTTTTTAGCAAGTGTTTTAAGTTGATCAATCGCTGCAGGACGATAAACGTCTGCACTTGCAAGTAGTACCTTTTTCTTTTTTTCAATAAGCAGTTTCGCAAGTTTGGCAGAAGTGGTTGTTTTGCCTGACCCCTGAAGGCCTGCCATTAAAATAATAGCTGGGGGAGATACATTTAACTCTAAGGAGACATTCTGATCCCCCATGAGAATAGTAAGCTCATCTTGAACAATTTTAATAATGGCTTGTCCTGGAGATAAGCTTTGTAATACCTCGACACCAAGTGCTTTAGTTTTAACGTGATCTATAAAATCTTTTACAACTGCCAAAGCAACGTCTGCTTCAATTAAAGCAATTCTTACTTCGCGCATGGCGTCACTGATATTTTGTTCAGTAAATCTCGCTTGCCCGCGGATCGTTTTAATGACACTTTGTAATCGGTCTGTTAGATTTTCTAACATACATATATCCTGTTTTAAGTTAACTCTTATTTATGTACATGGTATATTAAACTTTTAAACAACAATCAAAAAATATGGAAATTTGGCTACCTATTCTAATCGCTTGTTTTTGCTATCTGACACCAAGTCTATTACTCTTTAAAAACCCAATACCAAACAAAAAGCTAATTAATTTTAATGTGTTTCTCATTGCTGTTGGCTTATTGACTCATTTAACAATTCTCAAAGCCAGCATTTCTTTTAGCCCCATTAATCTAAGCTTTTCCAATGCGCTTATTACAACTTCATTTTTTAGTATTTTGATTTTTTGGGTGATTAATTTTAATAAAAAATTTAACTATCTGCAGCCATTTTTACTTATCCCTTCAGCATTTCTGTTGATCATACATCCTTTACTTTTATCGAATCACTTCCTAACCAATGATTTATCGCTATTATTTGTGACACATATCGCTATCGCTTTATTGGCATATAGTCTATTTACCTTCTCAGCATTATTGGCCATATTTATTTTAATTTTTGAGAAAAAATTACATCAGAAAAAGAAAATGGATCTTTTTTTAATCAGTTCACAGCCTTTAATTGAAATGGAAAATTTCCTCTTTTACATTAATAAATTTGGCTTCATTTTCCTAACCATCACACTTGGTAGTGGCATTTTATTTTCAGAGCAAGTTTTTGGAACGCCCCTCCAGTTTAAACATAAAACTGTCTTCTCAATTTTGGCTTGGGTAATTTATGGGCTTCTACTAGCGAGTAAAAAACTCTATGGTTGGCGCGGAAGAAAATCTATTTACATTTCACTTACCGCTTTTTTATTTTTATTATTGTCTTATCTTGGTAGCAAATTTGTTTTAGAAATTATTCTGCATAGATAAAACGTTATCTTAATGAAATTAGAGGCCAGCCCTTAAATTTCGCATACTCAGTCAAAATATCATCAGAATCAACAGCTATAGGGTGCGTCACTTTTTGCATTAAAGGCAAATCGTTATGCGAATCGCTATAGAAGTAAGATTTTTTAAAATCAACTAAAGATAAATTTTTATTTTTAAGCCAAGCTTCGAGACGAGTCACTTTTCCCTCTTTAAAAGAGGGTAATCCTGAAACTTTACCTGTAAACTCACCATCTTTTTCTTCTGGGTCAGTACCAATTAAATTTTCAATACCGAATAATTCAGCAATCGGTTTAGTAATAAAACTATTAGTTGCTGTGATCACAATGAGTAAATCACCTTCTTCATGATGCTTTCTGACTAAAGCATAAGCTTTTTCAGTAATCATAGGCTTAATGACTTCTTCAACATATTTTTTTAAAAGCTGATTAAGGACACTTCTTGGATTTCTGGCGAGAGGTCTAAATTGAAATTCAACGAAAGCATAAATATCGAGGATACCTGCTCTATAGTCGGCATAAAATTTCTCATTTTTTTCCGCATGAATTTTGTCGTCTAGATAACCTTCTTGAATCAAAAATCGACTCCAGTTGTAGTCACTGTCACCAGCCAAAATCGTATTATCTAGATCAAAAAGTGCTAAATTCAAATTAACGTCTAAACCTGAGGGTGAGCACGCTCTAGTTTGGAATGGAGTTTGTTTAATCCATTAATATAAGCTTTAGCAGAAGCAATCACAATATCTGTATCAGCGCCTTGGCCATTCACGATTCGACCACCCTTTGCTAGTCTCACAGTGACTTCACCTTGTGCGTCTGTTCCACTTGTAATGTTATTCACAGAATAAAGTTGCAGTTCAGAACCTGAGTTTGCAATTTTTTCGATTGCTTTAAATGTCGCATCTACAGCACCGCCTCCAGCAGACTCTGCAATAAATTCTTTTCCATTCTCAGAAATTTTAATTTCTGCATGAGGCACTGTGCCTGTCTCTGACATTGTTTTTAAGTGAATCAATTTGAAATGCTCTATCCCTTCTGAGGTATATTCTTCACTCATCAGGGCATGGAGATCTTCATCAAAAATTTCTGATTTCTTATCGGCTAAATCTTTAAATCTTGCAAATGCTGCATTAACAATATCTTCGGATTGAATATCAATACCTAGCTCTTGAAGTCTTGTTTTAAAGGCATTACGACCTGATAATTTTCCAAGCGAAATCTTATTTGCACCCCAACCCACATCTTGAGCGTGCATAATTTCATAAGTTTCTCTGTGTTTTAAAACACCATCTTGATGAATGCCAGACTCATGAGCAAAAGCATTTGCTCCAACTATCGCTTTGTTAGGTTGAACAGGATAACCTGTAATTGTTGAAACTAATTTTGAGGTAGGCACAATTTGAGTAGTATCAATACCCGTCGTTAAATTAAATAAATCTTTTCTTGTTCTAACTGCCATGACAATTTCTTCTAAACTTGCATTGCCTGCTCTTTCACCCAGACCATTAATAGTGCATTCAACTTGCCTTGCGCCATTCATGACGGCAGCAAGTGAATTTGCTACAGCCATCCCAAGATCATTATGACAGTGTGTAGACCATATAACTCTTGAAGCGTTTTCAACTTGATTAATTAATGTTTTCATTCGCTCACCCCAAACTCCTGGGATCGAATAACCAACAGTATCTGGCACGTTAATAGTTTTAGCGCCCGCTTTAATTACAGCATTAAAAACTTTTACAAGAAAATTAATTTCAGACCGTACGGCATCTTCAGCTGAAAACTCTACATCGTCAGTATATTCAAGCGACCATTTCACAGCTTGAACAGCTCGATCTAATACTTCGTCTTCTGACATGCGAAGTTTATTTTCCATATGAATTTTGCTAGTTGCAATGAATGTATGAATACGTCCTTTTTTTACATGTTTAATAGCTTCGCCAGCTTTGCGAATATCATTTTCAACGGCGCGCGCTAATGAACAAATAGTTGATTCTTTGATGTTTTTTGCAACAGTACTCACAGACTCAAAGTCCCCTGGGCTTGCTGCCGCAAATCCAGCTTCAATGACATCCACACCAAGTTTTTCAAGCTGCCTTGCAATACGCAACTTCTCTTCCTGTGTCATAGAAGCGCCGGGGCTTTGTTCTCCATCTCTTAATGTGGTATCAAATATAATGAGTTTATTATTTTGAATTTCTTGTTGCATTTACTGCGCCTTATTTTTTAAATTTAAAATGTCTAATTAAATTGAAATAGCCAGATAAAAAGTAACAGCCCACTACAATAAAAATAGCTTCTGGTGGACTATAAGAAACCAATACAAATGCCAGTATGACCAATAAAATAGCAAAGAATGGAACGCTATTTCTTAGATTGATATCTTTGCCACTGTAAAACCTAATTTCACTTACCATTGAAAGCGCAATTAACATTGTCAATGACCATGAAACCCATTTCATTTTAATCATATTGAAAAAAATCTCACTCCCACTAAAACCATTTTCATTGGATACCCAAACAAAACTTACAAGCAATGCAGCTGCAGCTGGGCTTGGCAATCCAAAAAAATATTTTTTTTCATCTTGATCTAATTTGACATTAAAGCGGGCAAGTCTAAATGCTGCACAACAACAATAAACAAAAGCCGCAATCCAACCCAGTTTTCCCAAAGGCTTTAAAGCCCAAACATACAAAATAAGCGCAGGAGCTACGCCAAATGAAACCATATCAGACAAACTATCGTATTCAGCTCCGAATGCGCTTTCGGTATGCGTGAGTCTTGCAATCCGACCATCTAATCCATCCATAATAATTGCAATAAAAATAGCAATCGCAGCAAGCTCATATTTACCATTCATAGCTTGCACAATAGAATAGAATCCAGAAAATAAAGAAGCCGTAGTAATAAAGTTGGGCAGCAAATAAAAAGTGTGCTTACCTATTTTATTTCTTAACAAATCTTCTTTATTTTTTCCGATGCTTTTAAAGTTTTTCATGTGTCATTATCAAGTGAAAACTTATTCTTTAAGTATAACAAAGCTTTATCGATTTCATTAATTCTAATTTATACTCATGGACTTGCTGCGTAAAGAACTCACAATATAAACATGCAATTTAATCTCTTTCAAAAAGATGGTGAAGCTAGACGAGGTGAATTGAAGCTTCAACATGGTACTGTGCAAACACCAGTATTCATGCCTGTAGGGACTTATGGTGCAGTCAAGTCTTTAAGCCCTCAAGATTTAGAGTCTATTGGTTTTGAAATTATTCTTGGAAATACTTTCCATCTATGGCTCCGACCTGGCCTTGAAACCATTTCAGCTTTCAAAGGACTAAATGAGTTTATTCATTGGTCTCGTTCTATCCTGACTGACTCTGGTGGCTTTCAGGTATGGAGCCTTGGCAAAATGAGAAAAATTACTGAGGAAGGCGTTGAATTTAAATCCCCTATTAATGGCGATACTTCCTTCTTGAGTCCAGAAGAATCGATGCGAATTCAAAAAGCGCTTAATTCAGATATTGTGATGATATTTGATGAATGCACACCCTATCCCTCCTCTTATGAAGAGGCAAAAACCTCTATGGAGTTAAGTTTAAAATGGGCTTATCGAAGTAAAGTGGCTCATGAATCTAATCAGAATGCTTTATTTGGCATCATTCAAGGTGGTATGTTCGAAGATTTGAGAGTCCACTCTCTTGATGAATTAAAAAAAATTAGTTTTGATGGTTATGCAATTGGTGGGTTATCTGTTGGTGAACCCAAAGAAGAAATGCAAAAAGTCATCAGTTTTATTACGCCCAAAATGCCTGAAGATAAACCACGCTATTTGATGGGTGTTGGCACTCCTGAAGACATTATTGAGGCGATTGCACATGGTATTGATATGTTTGACTGTGTGATGCCAACCCGAAATGCGAGAAATGGTTGGTTATTTACTAGGTATGGAGATTTAAAGCTCAAAAATACACAATATAAAAATGATACTCATCCAATCGATAGTAGTTGTGAGTGTTATACATGCCAAAACTATTCCAGGGCTTACCTTCACCATCTTTTTAGAATCGGCGAAATGTTGGGCTCTCGTCTTAATACCATCCACAACTTGTTTTATTACAAAAAAATAGTCGAAGAAGCTAGGCTTGCCATCGAAACTGGCACATTTGAAACTTATAGAAAAATATTCCATCAAAACCGACAACGCGGCATTCAATAAATGCTTGCTGTGTTAAAATTAACCTTTAAAATTAATTACCTGTAGGAAATATAAATGCTTATAAGTTTCGCATATGCCGCTGATACCCCTCCCACCGATTTGATGAGTTTTTTACCATTTATCATTATTTTTGTACTTTTTTACTTTATGTTAATTCGTCCACAAATGAAACAAGCGAAAGCGCATAAGCTCATGATTGAATCACTAAAAAAAGATGATGAAGTTGTCACCAATGGAGGTGTGCTTGGTAAGGTAATTAATATCAAAGATCAATTTGCTACACTAGAAATTGCGGCTGGAACTCATATTCATATTCAAAAGCAATCCATTCAAACCTTAATGCCTAAGGGCACCATAAAATCTATTTAATTTCTGAATTGACGGCTTAAGTTTAATAATGAATCAATATCCTAAATGGAAGTATGGTCTCGTTTTAATTGCGATTTTTATTGGCCTAATTTACTCCATTCCTAATTTTTTTGGTGAGTCGCCTGCCGTTCAGATTATGCCAACTAAAACATCAGATAAATTAGATGTATCTATTTTGGGCAAAATTGAGAGCACTCTAAAAGAAGCAAATCTTCCATTCGATGGCATTGTTCAAGAACCTAATGGTATTAAAGTTAAATTCGCAAATCCTGACAGTCAAGTTAAAGCTAAAGATATCCTTCAAAATAGTTTAGGTCCTGACTATGTCATTGCGCTTAACCTTATCTCTAAGTCACCTGCCTGGTTAACCAAAATCGGGGCGATCCCTATGTATCTTGGTCTAGATTTAAGAGGTGGCGTCCACTTTCTTCTTCAAGTAGATATGAAAGCAGCATCGGAAAAAGCGGCTGAAAGTTACTTAAATGACTTCCGTATGACACTGAGAAAAGAACGTATCTCATATATTGGCGCTTCAAGATTAAATGAAATCGTAAGACTTCAATTTGATAGCCAAGAAGAATTAGAAAAGGCTAAAAAAATTATCAAGGTGAATTATCCAGATTTAATGGTTAATGAATCCTCATCAGGGAAAGATAAGGCGCTTGATATTGGTATGAGCGAAATGGGAAAGAAGAAAATTCAAGAATTCGCACTTAAACAAAATTTACAAACATTGCATAACCGTATTAATGAGCTTGGCGTGGCAGAACCTATCATTCAACAGCAAGGATTAGATCGAATTGTTGTGCAGCTCCCAGGTGTTCAAGACACAGCAAAAGCTAAAGAAATTCTCGGACGAACAGCGACACTTGAAATAAGATTAGTTGACGAAGATAAAACAGATATTGCTACTTTAGAGAGCGCTCAAAAAGGCAATGCTCCTTTTGGAGACGATCTTTTCAAAGACAGGGATGGTAGATCTATTCTTGTGAAAAAAAATGTACTACTTACGGGCGAGAGAATTACTGATGCTGGACCTGGTGTAGATCAGCAATCAGGAAGATCTGTTGTACATGTCACCCTCGATGGAAGAGGTTCAAATATATTTAAACAAGTTACACGAGAAAATGTAGGCAAACGTTTAGCAATTTTACTTATCGAAAAAGGGCAAACAGAAGTTGTGACAGCTCCAGTCATTCAACAAGAAATTGGTGGTGGTCGAGTACAAATTTCAGGGATGAATAGTCCTCAAGAAGCCACTGATATATCTCTTCTATTGAGAGCGGGCGCACTTGCAGCACCTATGCAAATCATTGAAGAGCGGACCGTAGGTCCAAGCATGGGTGAAGAAAATATCAAACGCGGAGTGCATTCTACATTGTGGGGATTTGTAGCGATCTCAGTCATGATGATGATTTATTACATGGTGTTCGGTGGCGTTTCTATTTTTGCCCTTGCAGTAAATTTATTATTATTAGTCGCTTTATTATCTATTCTTCAAGCAACCCTCACTCTGCCTGGTTTAGCCGCGATTGCTTTGGCATTAGGTATGGCGATTGATGCAAACGTGCTTATTAACGAAAGAATTAGAGAAGAGCTGAGAAATGGCAATACGCCGCAAGCGAGTATTCACGCTGGTTATGATCGTGCTTTTGATACAATTCTTGATTCCAATGTCACAACATTGATTGCCGGTCTTGCCCTATTTATGTTTGGTACAGGTCCTATTAAAGGGTTTGCTGTTGTTCACGTGCTAGGTATTTTAACTTCGATGTTTAGTGCTATTTTGGTATCAAGAGCTCTTGTAAATATTTTTTACGGTTATCGACGCAAAATAGATAAATTATCTATCGGTCAAATTTATAAGCCTAATCAAGACTAATTATGGAATTATTTAGAATAAAAAAAGATATCCCTTTTATGAGTTATGGACGTTTAACCACGACCATTTCTCTTATCACATTCATTACTGCGATTATCTTTTTAAGCATAAGAGGCCTTAATCTTGGTGTTGATTTTACTGGAGGCACACTTATGGAAGTGAGTTACAGCCATCCAGCAGATATCGATAAAATTCGTCAAGTGATGGATACAATTGATCTTAAAGATACAACAGTACAAAACTTTGGAACAAGTAAGGATGTATTAATTCGCTTGCCTATTCGACAAGATTTATCGATTGCCCAATTATCAGAGAAAGTATCAAAAGCTCTTATTGAAAGTGATAAAGATACAAAAATCCAAAGGGTCGAATCTGTAGGCTCACAAGTAGGTGAAGAGCTTTATGCAAATGGTGCACTCGCTTTGCTACTTGTATGTTTTGGAATCATCGCTTATCTAGCACTAAGATTTGAATGGCGTTTCGCGGTTGCTGCCATTATTGCCAATATGCACGATGTCATTATTATTTTAGGATTTTTTGCATGCTTTCAATGGGAATTTAACCTCACAGTTCTCGCAGCTATCTTGGCTGTATTAGGCTATTCAGTCAATGAATCGGTTGTTGTTTTTGATCGAGTCAGAGAAAATTTTAAAAAAATGAGAAAAGTAAGTGTAGTTGAAGTAATTGATAACGCGATCACAAGAACAATGTCGCGCACTGTGATTACTCATCTTATGACACAAACTATGGTGTGCTCAATGCTATTTTTTGGTGGAGAAACACTCCATAACTTCTCACTTGCTTTAACTATTGGAATTTTATTTGGTATTTATTCATCAGTGCTTGTAGCATGTCCAGTTGCAATGTGGCTCGGTGTATCTCAGCGTAATCTTAGTCAAGATCAACCTAAAGAAAATCAATCCCAAGAAATTAATCCTTAAGTTTTTTTAAACTTTGAACGCCCTCTCCATTAGTTATCAATTTGTCATTCTTATAGCTTTAGTTGCTATTTCAGCATTTTTCTCGCTTGCTGAAACAAGCTTAATGACAATCAATCGTTATAGATTAAAACATCTAGTATCCAAGGGTAATCATGCAGCAAAACTTACTCACAAACTTCTCTCTTCAACCGATAAGCTTTTAGGCGTCATATTGCTATGTAAGGAATTCGCGAATGCGGCCTCTGCAATGTTTGTGACAGTTATTACGGTCAGGCTTTATGGAGAAGGTCAAATAGTACTCATGGTCGGAACCTTAGTGACCACATTTTTGATTCTTATTTTTGGCGAGATATCACCTAAAGTTATTGCAGCTTCCAAACCTGAACGTTTTGCTTTCTTTAGTAGCTATGTGCTCTATCCGCTTTTAAAAATTCTTTATCCCATAGTTATCTTAGTTAACTTTTTTGTATTAACATTTGTAAAAATATTTAATGTGAAGATAGATTTCAATAATAATCTACACGCAATATCTATGGATGAATTAAGGAGTATTATTTCTGAAGCTGGTCAATTTATTCCTAATCAACATCGTAAAATTCTACTCAATTTATTTGAGCTTGAACGGATAACTGTAGATGACATTATGATTCCACATACCTCTGTTGAGTCTATCGATTTTGATTTAACTGACGAAGAGATTATTCAAAAACTACTTACTTTCCAACACAGCAAAATATTAGTCAAAAAAAATTCGCCTGAAAGTATTCTAGGCTTGCTTAATACACAAAAAATTATCAAACAACTTAATCTGCATGATGCATTGAATAAAATTACAAAAGATCATTTAAAAACACTCATTTCAGAGCCATACTTTATTCCTTCAGGCACGCCTTTATATACTCAAATGCAACATTTTCAAGATAAGCAAGAAAGAGTGGGTTTAATTGTAAATGAGCATGGTGAATTTATTGGACTATTGAGCCTTGAAGATATCTTAGAAGAAATTGTTGGTGAATTTAACTTAGATTTTCTATCAAAATCATCTAAATTTAGTCAAGATGAAGATGGAGGATGGATTGTGGATGGAAGTGTCACCATTCGTACACTAAATAAAAAATTGAATCTTCAATTTCCTATTGACGGACCTAAAACACTTAATGGCTTGGTATTAGAATATTTTGAGGATATCCCTGAGCCGAACACAAGCTTCAAAATTGCCAATCACACCTTAGAAGTTCTTCAATCTCACGATCGTATTGTAAAGAGCATAAAAATCTACCCAATATCGTAATTTTTTATAAAATCTCAAAAAGAATTGCTTGAGTTTTTATTTTTTTTAATCACAATAATCATTAGGGTTTAGCTAATGCCAAAAATAAATGCAACTGAAGACATAAAGCTTAGTCCAAAAAAAGCTAAGACTAAACTACCTAGTATGTATAAGGTGATCATACTAAATGATGACTATACGCCTATGGAATTCGTAGTAAATACGATTCAGCGTTTTTTTAATAAAAGTGTTGATGAAGCTACTCGTATAATGTTAAAAATACATACAGAGGGATTGGGTGTATGTGGAATTTTCCCTGTAGATATTGCAGAAACAAAAATGAATCAAGTGCTAAACTATGCGAAAGAACATCAGCATCCTTTGCAATGTATTATTGAAAGAATTGATTGAACTTAAATTATGATTGCTCAAGAACTTGAAGTAAGTCTACATATGGCATTTATGGACGCTCGACAGAAGCGTCATGAGCTTATTACGGTTGAACATTTACTTCTCGCTATGCTTGACAATCCCTCAGCAGCCGATGTCCTAAAAGCCTGTGGCTCAAACATTGATGTACTTAGAAATGATTTAACACAATATATCGATGATCATACGCCAACCATATCTGGCGAGGATGAAGTAGATACCCAGCCCACGTTAGGATTTCAAAGAGTTATTCAAAGAGCGATGCTTCATGTGCAATCTTCTGGTAAGAAAGAAGTGAATGGTGCAAATGTTTTAGTCGCAATTTATGGTGAAAAAGATTCACACGCTGTTTATTTTCTTCATCAACAAGGCATAACTCGACTTGATGTTGTTAATTTTATTGCGCATGGCGTTTCTAAATTAAATGAAGGTGATACACAGAAAACATCTCCTGAGCAAGAAAATGATCAAGAATCCTCTTCTTCCAAAGCACTAGAGACATATACGATCAATCTAAATAAGATGGTATTGGCTGGAAAAATTGATCCGCTGATTGGTCGAGATTTGGAAATTGAACGTGTCATTCAAACATTATGTAGAAGAAGAAAAAATAATCCGCTCCTGGTAGGGGAAGCCGGGGTTGGTAAAACTGCTATTGCCGAAGGGCTCGCAAAAAGAATTGTCGACAAAGAAGTTCCTAGTATTTTAGAAAATACCACCATATTTTCTCTTGATATGGGCACTTTACTTGCAGGAACAAAATATCGTGGGGATTTTGAGCAAAGACTTAAATCTGTTATGAAGCAACTGAATGAGCAAAAAGATACTATTTTGTTTATTGATGAAATTCATACTCTTATAGGAGCAGGTTCTGCAAGCGGGGGAACACTTGATGCATCTAATCTTCTTAAGCCTGCGCTATCAAATGGAACTATTAAATGCATTGGAGCAACTACTTACCAGGAATTTAGGGCGGTCTTTGAAAAAGATCATGCACTCACAAGAAGATTTCAGAAAATTGATGTTAACGAGCCTAGTATTCTTGATACGATCAATATCCTTAAGGGTCTTAAATCAAGATTTGAAAAATATCACAATGTAAAATATTCGGTTGCAGCAATTAATAGTGCTGCAGAACTTTCTGCAAAATATATCAATGATAGGCATCTCCCTGACAAAGCTATTGATGTTATTGATGAAGCTGGGGCAGCACAAAGAATATTGCCAAAAAATAAACAAAAAAAAGTTATCACCAATAAAGAAATTGAAGATATCGTAGCGAAGATCGCAAAGATACCTCCAAAAAATATTTCTAATAACGACAAAAATGCTCTTAAAAATCTTGAGCGAGATCTTAAAGCAGTAATTTTCGGACAAGATAAAGCAATCGAAAATCTAGCAAGCGCTATCAAGATGACAAGAAGTGGATTGGGTATGCCGAATAAACCGATTGGCAATTTCCTATTTAGCGGCCCAACAGGCGTTGGAAAAACAGAAGTGGCCCGCCAGCTTGCTTATATATTAGGTATTGAACTCGTTCGTATTGATATGAGCGAATATATGGAAAGACATTCAGTATCAAGGCTCATCGGCGCTCCTCCAGGCTATGTGGGATTTGACCAAGGCGGACTCTTGACTGAATCAGTCAATAAACAGCCTTATTGTGTGCTTCTTCTTGATGAAATTGAAAAAGCGCATCCAGATATTTTCAATATCCTTCTTCAAGTGATGGATCATGGCTCTTTGACAGATAGTAACGGCAGAAAAACGGATTTTAGAAATGTCACACTTATTATGACAACAAATGCTGGAGCGGAGTCTCTCTCAAAAACTTCTATGGGATTTACGCAATCTAAAAAAACGGGTGATGAACAAGCGGAAATCAAACGGTTATTTACGCCTGAATTTAGAAACAGACTCGATGCAACAGTATCATTTGCACCACTCAGTCATGACGTCATTTTAAAAGTTGTCGACAAATTCCTCATGCAACTCGAAGATCAACTCCATGAGAAAAAAGTGGATGCAACTTTCACAGATTCACTTAAATCATATTTAGCTAAAAATGGTTTTGATCCAAGTATGGGCGCAAGACCGATGTCACGTCTCATTCAAGATACAATCAGAAAAGCCCTTGCAGATGAATTACTTTTCGGAAAGTTAACCAATGGTGGCAATATAATCATTGATATTGATAGCAATGATAAAGTGAAATTAATTTTTGAAGAGGAAAATAAAGCCATCCTTCAAGAGTCTTAATTCTTTTTCATTACATCTTTAAACATTTGGCTTTCTATGAATCTTTGAAGCCATTTTTTTAATTCTCGATATTTAGAATTTAAAAACCAATCTTCATCCACCAAAGCAAACTGTCTTATAAAAGGAAATATTGCTATATCAGCAAGGCTTATTTTATCTATAATCAAATAATTTTTTGATTTTAATTTTTCATTCAATACATTTATAAATAGTTCACATTGAGCACGATAATATTCTTTGGAATGCTCAGGAAAACGATCGGCATATTTATATCTATCTAGATTTTTCTTAAAACTAAAATCATTTTCATTAATAAGCTCCTGGCTAAGATTATTATCATTTATGATCCAATTATCTGGATCAGATTTATTGAGGGCCCAGACCATGATTTCCAGGCTCTCTTCGATAACCTTTCCATTATTATCGACTAACACTAAAACTGTGCCTTTAGGGCTGAGCGCTAAAAAATCAAGAGGTTTATCTTTGAGTGAAATTTCTATAGATTTATAATCTATTTTGGCTTGCTATAAAGCTAGCCGTGGTCGAATAGCGTAAGGACAGCGTCTAAATGTGTATAGTCTTGGTCTAATTAACATTATTAACCAATGGACTGGCAAGCATCGAGAACGAGCTTTCTTCCTTGGTAAATAAGACCTGAATAAATTTGGACAAGCTCTGCACCAGCATTTATTTTTTCTAAGGCATCTTCTCCAGAAAATATACCTCCGACGCCAATAATGGGAACCTCGCCTTGAAGTCTTGCATGAAGTTCACGAACAATTGTATTAGATAATTTAAATAGAGGTTTACCTGACATTCCTCCAGCTTCTTTTCCGTTAAAAAGATCACTCGCCAACTCTCTGTTAATAGTTGTATTTGTTGCTATTACGCCATCAATTCTATTTTTGATAATACTTTTTGATATTGCATCTAAATGTTTATTTGTTAAATCAGGTGAAATTTTTAATGCAATAGGGACATAACGTCCATAGTAATCAGCTAATCTAGTTTGCTCGTCTTTAAGTTGGGCCAATAGAATATTTAAAGCTTTAGTTTCTTGAAGGTCTCTTAAGTTTTTTGTATTAGGTGAAGAAATATTGACTGCAATATAATTTGCATATTGATAAACCTTTTTCATACATAAAAGATAATCTTCCCCAGCCCGTTCTATAGGTGTATCAAAATTCTTGCCAATATTAATTCCAAGCACGCCTTTATATTTACTTAATCTTATATTTTCTAATGCAGCCTCAAGACCTACATTGTTGAATCCAAATCGGTTAATAATACCCTGAACCTCTGGCAATCTAAATAATCGGGGCTTTGGATTGCCTAATTGAGGTCTTGGGGTAATCGTCCCAACTTCAATAAAGCCAAACCCCAATTTACCTAAAGCATCTATGTGATTTGCATTTTTATCTAGTCCCGCAGCTAATCCCACTGGATTTTGAAAGGGAATACCCATTACAGTTCTGAGTTTGCAAGGGTTAGGGGGTTTTAAAAAACTTAAAAGTCCGATTTTATTAGAAAGAGATAGTGCCTTAAGGGTTAAGTCATGCGAAAATTCTGCATCAAACTTAAATAACAATGAACGAATTAATTGATGGCTCATAACACTGTTATTTTAACTTAGGAAGTTATAAGGCTTAATAAATATTATGCGATTAAATCGTAAAAATCACATTTTAGGAAAAACATCGGTTGATACCTTCTTAAAAAAATATTGGCAAAAAAAACCGCTCCTCATTCGCAATGCAATTGAAAACTTTCAATCCCCCATCACAGAAAAAATACTTTTTAATATTGCACAAGATGAAGAGGCCATATCCCGACTGATAGAATTTAAACAAGGCATGTGGCAAGTGAAGTATGGTCCCTTCAAAAAATCAGACTTTCCAAAAAAAAAGAATGTGCCTTGGACGATACTTATCCAAAATATTAATCACCATTTTTCTTTTGCCAATTCTTTTCTAACCCTTTTTAAGTTTATTCCATATGCACGGCTTGATGATTTAATGGTGAGTTATGCCACGAAGAATGGAAGTGTTGGCCCTCATTTTGACTCCTACGATGTATTTTTATTTCAGGCAAAAGGTGAAAGAGAATGGAAAATTAGCGACCAAAAAGAATTTTCTCTAGATAAAAAATCAACTATTAAGATTATTACCAATTTTAGAAGTAAAAATTCTTGGGTACTCAAACCGGGGGATATGCTCTATTTGCCACCTAATATAGGACACTGGGGCATTTCGCAAAGTGATGATTGTCTCACTTATTCAATTGGCTTCAGAGCACCTAGTACATTTGAAATCCAATCTAAATTTTTAGATTTTATTCAAGACAGCTTGAATACGAGTAAAAATGATTTGTATAAAGATCCGAATTTAAATCTTCAAAAAGATCCAGCTGAAATTAATGCAAATATGATTAAGGAAATTCAGCAGACAGTTAATCAATTGCGTTGGAATAAAAATTTGATCAATACTTATATTGGTCAATTACTCACTGAGCCAGTTGAAACTGCTATTTTTCATCGCCCTAAGCCGATTTCACTTGAAAACTTTAAGAAAAATCTCTCAAAAAAAATTCTGGAACTTAACCCAAAAACAAGAATGCTTTATATAAAAAATAATTTTTACATTAATGGTGAGTTCATCGAAGTTGATAAGAAATATGCTGTATATCTAAAACAACTTGCAAATAACAAAAAAATCTCATTTAAACCCGGTTTAGACAAAAAAGATTTTAATGCCTTGGGAATAACCCTTCTCCCTTTGTACCTCTCAGGATTTATTAATTTTATTCAATAATATTTAACTATTCAGCTTTTTTTGTTGTAGAATGGTTAGCAGGGAGCTTTTGTTAACCCCGAATTTACCATTAATTTTAAGGACTAAAAATGACACGTTCACTACTTATCGCTTTATTATTAGCTATCGGTTTAACTGCTTGCGCCAAGAAAGAAGAAGCTGCTCCAGCCGCTGAAGCTGCTCCAGCCGCTGAAGAAGCCAAGCCAGCTGAAGAAGCTAAATAATAGATAACTTACCTTTACAAAAAAAGAGCTGGTTTTAACCAGCTTTTTTTATATAACCTGCCACGATGTGCCGCCGACTTGCGTTGTAATTTTTATCCAATCACGCTCACATCCTATTTTTCCTACAATAGCTTCTTTCACTAGCTCTTCAGTATTATTTTTTTCACTTAGATGCGCCGCGACAAGATGTTTTAATTGTTTAAATTGAATTTTCCCCAAAATTTCAGCTGCTGTTTGATTGTCCAAATGACCTAATTTACCGCTAATTCTTTTTTTCAAGCTATATGTGTACTCGCTTGATTCAAGCAAATTAAGGTCGTGATTAAATTCTATAATGAGCGCATCTAGTTTCTGAAGCATCTTTTCAATATGAGGTGTTGAACTTCCCGTGTCTGTCAAAATGCCCAATTTATAATTACCATCACTTAATGTAAATTGCGTAGGCTCTCTTGCGTCATGAGGTACTGGAAAGGGTTGAATGACAAAATCTTCTATTTCAAATGTATTATGGCTATCAATTATATTCAAATCAATTTCATAAGATTTAATCATGTGTTTTGCACACATCTTATAAGTCCCATAAGAAAGCCATATAGGAATTTTGTATTTATTTGCTAGTTTAAAAGCACCTTTGACATGGTCCTCATGCTCATGAGTTAAAAGAATGCCTGTGATATTTTCTGGATATTCATTCAGTCTATCTAATCTAGACACAATATCCTGAACTGCAAAACCACAATCAACCATTAAAAGTGATTTGTTTTGCTTTACCACAAACGAATTACCAGCGCTCCCGCTTCCTAAAGATGCAAATTGCATCTTTATTTTAATTGTTCATAAAGAAGGGTGATGATTCGATTTGCGGTAGATGAGTTGTTTCTCTTGCCCTCTTGGAACTCAATCACAACTTGAGAGCCACCATTGTCTGAAGAAACAATTTTGATGCGATATTGTTTTTCTGGATTAGTTTTTTCTTTGTCGCTTCCACCCCAGAATTTAAGCTTCTCAGATAAAGGCTTATCTTTTTTCTGGTTGGTATCTTTATCCTTCTTGTCTTTTTTGTCATCGTCGCTCCAGAACATAAGAGAGTCTAAGACTCCTTTTTTCTTCTTCGGGTTGTCATCAATGTCAACATCAGCATATTTAACAAAATAGATTCCATTTGATCTATCTTTGTCTTCGATCACAAATCCAATGATATCTAAAGCCAATCCTACTCTTCGCCAAGCGCGATCAAAAGGATCCTGGATTTCAAGTAATGTAGTGCCATCAGCTCCTTTCACAATTTCAGCTCTTTTTTGACTAACTGGTGCTGCAATAATTTCTTTTGCTCGCTTGTCTGCTACGCCAAGTTTTACCATGAGTCTTCTTAAAAGCTCAGCATCTAACTCATCATCTCTCGAGTCCACTTTTGAATCTTCTTTAGATTTTGAGTCATTTTTATAGCCCATATCTATAACGCCATAAGGTGTTCGTACTCTTTCCTTACCATCATCAGGGGCTGCTGCATCAACACTTCGATGTGTCATATAAATTTCAGTTGTACCATCTTGAAGTCCACGCTCAAGACGAGTCCTAAATTTTTTACGGTTAGCCGTCCCTGATGCAAGTGAATCAAGCCAAGCATCAAATTTATCAAGCGCGCCCTTATTGTCGTTAATCTTAAGATCGCCTTCTTTAATCCATTCAGTCTCCATGACACCTATTTCTGGATTTTCTTTTTTCACGGCAAATCCCATATCCAACCAAAAATCACGTATTAATGGCCATATTTTCTCTGCTGGCGCATTAACTACAAGCCATCTTTGAGCGCCTGCTTTTACAATCTTCATACCCTCTGAATTAGGCAAAATATTTGACTGGCCATTATCTTGTTTCTGTCCATTTTTAAAATCTGAGTAACTAGTGGTGCCTGGTATTGCATAAGTATCATTTGTGGGTCCTGAGGTTAAATCGGGAGGCACTTCTAAAGGGCGAGATCTTCCGGTCGCCTTATAATCAGGCGCTGTGACTTTATCTACAATAGGAATGTTCTCACATCCACTTAATAAAAAAGGTAAAACAAACAACCATTTACTTTTCGCTAATAATTTCATTAAATATGAGCTTCCTTCAAAGCAGTTTGAATAATTTTATGATACTCCATGCTCAGTTCTACTAAAGGTAATCGAATACCTTCTTTGATAAGACCCATTTTCTTTAATGCCCACTTTACAGGTATTGGATTCGCTTCAATAAATAGATTAGTGTGAAGTGAAAATAATTGTTGATTAATCTCGATCGCTTTTTCGTTTTGTTTATTAATGACACAAGCATACATTTCATGCATTAATTTAGGGGCGACATTTGCCGTTACAGAAATAACCCCTTTGCCCCCGAGCAAAATAAGTGATAACGCAGTGGCATCATCACCGCTTAAAACTGAAAAATGCGGTGGCAATCTTTTAATAAGATCTATGCCTCGAGTCAAATCTCCTGTTGCATCTTTAATACCTACAATATTAGTTATTTCACTTAATTTTAAGACTGTATCGTTCTTTAAGTCACAGCCTGTTCTGGAAGGAACATTGTAAAGAATTTGATCAATTGCAACTTCATTTGCAACTGTACTAAAATGTTGAAAAAGTCCTGTTTGATTGGGTTTATTATAATAGGGCGTCACTAACAAACAAGCATCTGCACCAAGGCGTTTTGCTTCTTTTGTAAGATCAATAGCTTCTTGCGTCGAGTTGGCACCTGTGCCAGCTATTACAGGGATCCTTTTATTGGCGTATATGACAGTTGTTTCAATTAGCTGACAATGCTCTTCGAAATCGACTGTGGGTGATTCCCCCGTTGTTCCCACAATAACAATACCATCTGTGCCTTCATTAATATGGAAATCAATCAATCCATGCAGTGCAGCGATATCAAGACTTCCGTCAGGAAACATTGGAGTAACAATTGCAACAATACTGCCTTGAGGTGACATGAGATTGGTTAATAATTTAGTAAAGCCGCTATTTTAACTTAAATAGATAAACACCAAAAAATTGATCATTTATTATATATTAAATAGTTATATTATTATTAAATATTATTCTTTGAAGTAATATAGAACTATTGCTATATTTTAAACTCAAAAAAAAGCCTTTAACTTTCAAATGCCACAACTGACAAAGGCGTGAGCTATAAATATTTTCGGTAATTTAAAACGTATAATTCAACTTTATGATCCAGAACTATTTGTTAATTATCATCAGTACGGTATTAGTCAATAATATCGTTTTAGTTAAAATCTTAGGATTATGCCCTTTCATGGGTGTATCTAAAAAGCTAGAAACTTCGATCAGCATGTCTGCTGCTACTGCTTTTGTACTAACCATAGGCTCCATGACAAGTTGGGCAATAAATCATTATCTTCTTGAGCCTAATGATCTTATTTATCTTAGAACACTGTCATTTATCTTAGTGATTGCAGGTGTTGTCCAATTCACTGAAATGTTAATGGAAAAAAACTTTCCATTACTCTATCAATTGTTGGGTATTTTTCTGCCTCTTATAACCACTAATTGTGCGGTATTAGGCATCCCTCTTTTAAATGCGCAATCAAGCCATACTCTTATTGAGTCGGCATTATTTGGATTAGGTGGTGCTATTGGTTTTTCAATTGTGTTAATTTTATTTGCATCAATAAGAGAGCGCCTAGAAGGTGCTGAAATACCATTGCCATTCAAAGGTACTGCAATAGCTCTTGTCACAGCCTCCATTATGAGTCTTGCATTTATGGGATTCATAGGTTTGGATCGTTAATGATTACAGCACTCCTTGTGATGATTTTTCTTGCCATCCTTTTAGGCTTGGTTCTCGGCTATTCTGCTGTTAAATTTAAAGTAGATGGGGATCCTATGGTTGCGAGAATTGACGCCATACTTCCCCAAACACAATGTGGTCAATGTGGTTATCCCGGTTGTAAACCTTATGCTACTGCTATCGCAAAAGGTGAAGCTGATATAAACCAATGTCCTCCTGGAGGTGATGCTGGCGCAAAGGCTTTAGCAGAGTTAATGGGGGTAGAGTTTAAACCGCTAAATCAAGAACATGGCATTCAAAAACCAAAATCTGTTGCACTTATCGATGAAGCTACTTGCATAGGATGCACCCTGTGCATTCAAGCATGTCCTGTAGACGCTATCTTGGGAGCGGCAAAACAAATGCATACAGTTATCGCAAGCGAATGCACAGGCTGTGAATTATGTTTACCTCCATGTCCAGTAGACTGTATTACTCTGGAACCCATTCATGAAAATTTCATATCCTGGAAATGGAAATATCCTATTTATAATATTCAAAAAGCTCAGGAGGCTTAATGGTTTGTTATGCAATTAAATAATTTTTTTAAATTTAATGGTGGCGTTCAACCGGAAGAAAACAAAACTTTATCAACCGGCCTTCCTATTGCAAGATTACCCATCCCTAAAAAATTAATACTTCCTTTAAGGCAACATGTGGGTCAAGTAGCAAAACTTAAAGTTAAACCTGGCGATCAAGTTTTAAAAGGCCAGATGATTGCTGAAGCTGATGGCAGTGTCTCTGCAGCAATCCATGCGCCTACATCAGGGAAAGTCATAAAAATCAGTCAGGAAATAATACCCCATCCATCCGGCCTCCCTGATTTTTGTATCACAATCGAACCAGACTTTAAAGATACATGGATTGAAAAAAAACCTATCTTATGGAAAAAAATAGACAGAACTCAATTAATTGAAGCATTTATAAAGTCAGGTATTGTTGGCTTGGGTGGCGCAGTATTTCCAGCACATATGAAATTAAGAATACGTCAAACTCAACCAATAAGTACTTTAGTCATTAATGCTGCAGAGTGCGAACCATTCATCACTTGCGATGATATATTAATGAGAGAAAGAGCTGATGAAATTATCCAAGGCGCACTCATTACGCAAACTATCCTTGGGGCAAAAAAGTGTGTAGTTGGTATTGAAAATAATAAAATTGAAGCCTACGAAGCGCTAAAAAAGGCCGCTCAAGAGACATCTATTGAAATCAGAGTGGTACCTACTCTATATCCAAGCGGCGATGCAAAAAGACTCATTTATCTCTTAATGGGTATAGAAACTCCAAATGATAAGCGCTCTACAGATTTGGGTATACAAGTGTTTAATGTAGCTACGGTAGCGGCTATTTATAGATACCTAGAGTTAGGTGAACCATCGATCAGTCGAATTGTAACAATTACAGGAGCTGTCAAAACCCCTCAAAATTTTGAAGTCTTATTTGGAACACCTTTATCAGACTTAATCGATGCTGCGGGAGGCTCTTTGACTAAACAAAAAAAATTCATCATGGGTGGTCCTATGATGGGATTTGATCTACCATCTATTGATGTTCCGGTCACAAAAGCGATGAACTGTGTCATCGAGAGTTCGCCAGAATTATTTCCAGCTCCGAAACCTGTGATGCCTTGTATTCGTTGTGCACGATGTGCAGATGCCTGCCCAGTTAACTTGCAACCTCAAGAACTCTATTGGTTCTCAAAATCTTCTCAACTTGAAAAAGCGAGGGAATACAATTTATTCGATTGTATTGAATGTGGATGCTGTTCTTACGTTTGTCCAAGCAATATTCCGCTTGTACAATTTTATAGGTACGCAAAAAGTGAAATTATTGCTCAGGATAAATCAAAAGAAGCTGCTAATACAGCTAGAGAAAGAAACGAATTTAGACTTGCAAGAATAGAGAGAGAGAAAAAAGAACGTGCTGAGAGACATGCACAAAAAGCTTTAGGAGCTCAAGATAAAGAAGGTCAGGACGAGAAAAAATCAACCATTGCTGCAGCGATGGAACGAGTCAAACAAAACCAACAAGAAAATATAAAAAACTAATATGGAAAATAGATCTCCCTATATTGTTAATGCACCTTCAATTAGCATAATTATGCTTAAGGTCTTGCTCGCCCTCATTCCTGGGATAATCTTATATGTTTATGTGTTTGGTTTAGGCGTCATTATAAATATTCTTTTGGCATCTATTACAGTCGTATTGACTGAAAGTGCAATACTTACCATAAGAAAACTACCTATCAAACCATTTATTCTGGATGGCAGCGGGCTCGTCGCTGCTTGGCTTCTCGCACTTTCTATCCCATCCATTGCACCCTGGTGGATTATTGTCTTAGGTACAATTCTTTGTATTATTTTTGGTAAACATTTATATGGGGGGCTCGGTTACAACTTATTTAATCCAGCTATGGTGGGGTATGCAATCTTACTTATTTCATTTCCATCGATCATGACGCACTGGCAAACACCTTCTAATCTCATGATTGTTGATGCGAGCTGGCTGGATCAAATTAAAGTTATATTTAATAGCAACTTATTATCAAAAAAAACCCTCGATGCAATGACTTCTGCAACCCCTCTTGATTATATTAAAACCCAACTCTCTTTGAATCAACCCTTAGCAATGATACAGCATGACAAAATATTTGGTTTTGTTAGTGGAAGAGGATTAGAGTTAATTAATTTAGGTTACCTAGCTGGCGGTCTTTACATGCTTAAAGAGAAAATTATTTCATGGCATTTACCTGTTGCTTTTTTGACCACCTTATTTTTTTCAGCTTGGCTCTTTAATTTCTTTGCGCCAGACACCTTTGCCTCTCCCCTATTTCACGTTATGAGCGGTGGCAGCATACTCTGCGCTTTCTTTATTATCACTGATCCAGTAAGCGGACCAACAACGCCTAGAGGTAAAATTTATTTTGGTACGGCTATAGCTTTATTAGTTCTTATCATTCGACTTTTCGGTGGCTACCCAGAGGGAATTGCATTTGCAGTGTTGCTTTTAAATATTTGTGTACCGCTCATTGACAGTCTTACTCAACCAAGAATCTTCGGCCATAGATAGACATATGTTTAAAGATCACTTTAAGAAAATGTCAATCACAGCAACAAGTATGATTATCTTTGCATTGACGGCATCAACGGCTCTAAGTATTTTCTACCTCATTACAAAATCTTCTATTGAAGAAAGCGATGCAAAAGCAAAAAGGATTTTTTTAAACCAAGTAATTCCCGCCGATCTATATGAGAACAATCTTGCGAAAGATACTATTTCTATTGAACCAAGTCCTTTTTTAGGAAATAAAAAGAATATTGATGTCTATAGAGCAAAGAAAAATAATCAAGTAATTGCAGTGATTATTGAAGCTGTCGCCCCTGATGGCTATAGCGGTGAAATCAAAACACTCGTGGGGATTGATCAAGACGATAAAATATTAGGTGTAAGAGTAATTTCTCACAAAGAAACCCCTGGCTTGGGAGACTATATTGAAATTGAAAAAAGTCAATGGATTAAAAATTTTAACTTAACGTCTTTGGATAAAGTAAATGAAAAACAATGGGCCGTAAAAAAAGATGGCGGCGACTTTGACTATGTATCTGGGGCAACCATTACGCCGCGAGCAATCGTTAAATCGACATATAAATGTCTTCTTTACACAAAAGAAAATAAAAAAAGGCTATTTGCATCATGAGTGATATTAAAAAAATAGCATTAGATGGATTTTGGAAGCAAAACCCAGGTACAGTTCAACTACTTGGACTATGCCCGACTCTTGCAGTCACAACTTCTGCGATCAATGGCTTTAGCCTTGGGATAGCAACAGCTATTGTAATGGCTGCATCAAACGCATCTGTATCGCCTATTCGTAAATTTATTCCAAGTGAAATTAGAGTACCTATTTTTATTCTTATCATAGCATCACTTGTAACAATCATCGATTTCAGTATTCACGCTTATATTCATCCACTTTATAAAGCTTTAGGCATTTTCATTCCCCTAATTGTTACAAACTGTATTGTATTAGCTCGCGTTGAGTCTTTTGCAGCTAAGAATGAAACAACCCCTTCTTTTTTTGATGGCCTTTTTATGGGTCTTGGTTTAGCTCTGGTGTTAGCACTTCTTGGTGGAATGAGGGAATTTTTTGGTAAAGGTACTTTATTTTCTGGTATTGATCTCATATTCGGCCCCTCAACCAGCAATTTAGTGATTCATTTTTTTAGTGATTACAACGGTTTTCTTTTGGCTATTTTGCCTCCCGGAGCATTTGTTGGCCTTGCTTGCCTCATCGCACTAAAAAACCGTATCGAAACACGTTAGTCTATTTTTAATGAATCCTCAAAAACGATTTAAAATTTTTGAGGTGCTTTCTAAAGCTACGCCGCATCCTACGACGGAGCTCATTTATCAGACGCCATTCCAACTCTTGATCGCAGTTATTTTGTCTGCTCAGGCCACTGATAAATCAGTTAATAAAGCCACTTTGTTACTATTTAATAAGGCGCCTAATGCAAAACAACTCGCTCAAATGGAATTAAGTGACATTGAGACTTGTATAAAAACGATTGGGCTCTATAAAACAAAGGCTAAAAACATACTTGAAACTGCAGAGATTATACATAGCAAATATAAAGGCGAGGTACCTCATGATCGATTCTTACTTGAAGCACTGCCTGGTGTTGGAAGAAAAACAGCCAACGTTATTTTAAATACAATTTTTAATGAGCCAGCGATTGCGGTTGATACGCATATATTTAGAATTTCAAATCGAATAAATATTGCGACAGGTGATAATGTACTTCAAGTAGAAAAAAAATTGATGAAAGTGACACCAAAAGAATTTTTAAAGGATGCACACCATTTATTGATTCTTCATGGGAGGTATGTCTGCACAGCAAGACTTCCAAAATGTAGCAGTTGTGTGATCAATGATTTATGTGAGTATAAGAAAAAATTATTAATTAAAAAGAAGTAAGATTAATCTGTCTTTGAGCCGCTAATTGATTAATCTCTTTTTTTTGATCATCGCTTAGTCTGATCCATTCGGAAATCTCATCTTTACTTCTAAAGCAACCGTCACAAAACTGATGCTCTTTATTAATAGTGCAAATGCCAATACAGGGAGATTCGATCAAAATAATAAACTCTCTTTAATTAGTCTAAAGTGCCGTGACATTGTTTATATTTTTTATTGCTTCCACAAGGACATGGATCATTTCTACCAACTTTAGGAAAAGCATTTTTCGCGTCTTCTTTTTTTCTAGATGATTTTTTAATTTCATCTTTATTTTTTTCATCAATCTCGTTGACTTCAGCCTCATTCTTTATTTTTACAACCATAGTAATACGAGTAACTTCAGTTTTGACTGTATCTAAAAGATATCCAAATAATTCAAATGCTTCTTTTTTATATTCTTGCTTAGGATTTTTTTGCGCATAAGAGCGTAAATGTATGCCTTGTCTTAAATGATCAAGAGATGACAAATGCTCTCTCCAGTGATGATCAATACTTTGTAACATCACTGTTTTTTCAAAATGCCGAATAGTTTCTTTACCAACTAAAGATTCTTTTTCCTGATATTGCTTATTAGCGATGGTAATGACTCTCTCATAAATCTCTTCTATATCAATTTGAGGTTCTTTATCAACCCATACTTTGATAGAAAGATTTAAACCATAATCAGAAACTAAAATTTTCTCCAAAGATGAAATATCCCACATATCTTCCATGCTGCCCAGAGGAATATGTCCTTGCATGAGATCACGAAGAACGTCTGCTCTCATCGCAGCGATTGTTTCTGCCGTTTGATCAGAATCAAGCAATTCATTTCTTTGTTCATAAATTACTTTTCTTTGATCGTTTGCAACATCATCGTATTCAAGCAACTGTTTTCTGATGTCAAAATTACGCCCTTCCACTTTCCTTTGAGCATTTTCAATAGCTTTTGTTACCCATGAATGCTCAATAGCTTCACCTTCTGGCATCTTAAGCTTTTCCATAATAGCTGAGACGCGATCTGATGCAAAAATTCTTAATAATGAATCCTCTAGAGACAAATAAAATCGACTAGATCCTGGATCTCCCTGCCTGCCTGCGCGGCCTCTGAGCTGATTATCCACACGTCTTGATTCGTGTCTTTCAGTGCCAATAATATGAAGCCCACCTGCTTTAACTACCAAACTATTTTGTTCTTTCCATGCGTCTTTAAGCGCTTTAATTTCTTTTTCTTTTTTACTTTCAGTTAATTTGTCGTTTAATTTAATTTCATGAATATCTGTTTCAATACCTCCGCCCAGCACAATATCTGTTCCCCGGCCTGCCATATTAGTTGCGATAGTAATCATGCCTGGACGCCCTGCTTGCGCAATAATATGCGCTTCTTTTTCATGATGTTTTGCATTCAATACTTGATGCTTTAATTTTGCTTTTGTAAGTAACGCAGAAATAAGCTCCGAATTTTCAATTGACGTAGTACCTACCAAAACTGGCTGTTCTATTTTTTGACACGCTTTAATATCTTCAATCACTGCAGCATATCGCTCTTGAGAAGTGCGATACACTTTATCCATCATATCTTTTCTTTGAGTCGTTTTGTGTGGAGGGATAATAATAGTTTCTAATCCGTAAATTTGACTAAATTCATAAGCTTCAGTATCAGCTGTACCTGTCATCCCAGATAACTTTTGATACATCCTAAAATAATTTTGAAATGTAATAGAAGCTAGCGTTTGATTTTCCTTTTGTATTTCAACACCTTCTTTAGCCTCAACAGCCTGATGAATGCCTTCTGACCATCTGCGACCCGGCATCATTCTTCCCGTAAACTCATCAACAATAATAATGCTGTTATCTCGCACCACATAATGCTGGTCTCTATTAAAGAGGTTCCTTGCTTTCAATGAGGCGTTAATATGATGGACAAGTGAAATATTAGTTGCATCATATAAGCTTGATTGTTGAGATAATAATCCTGCTTTGATTAATAGCTGCTCTACATTCTCATGGCCACTTTCTGAAAGAACTACTTGATGTGCTTTTTCATCTACCCAGTAGTCACCATTTTCTTCTTCAGTTTTTTGTCTTAAAAGCTTGGCTACAACCAAATCAATCTTTGTGTAAAGATCGATGTTATCTTCAGCTTGCCCTGAAATAATAAGAGGTGTTCTTGCCTCATCAATTAAGATTGAGTCAACTTCATCAACTAAACCGTAATGTAATTTTCTCTGAACACGCTCTTCTTTAGCGAAGATCATGTTATCTCTTAAATAATCAAAACCAAATTCATTATTAGTGCCGTAAGTGATATCAGCTTGATAAGCTTTTTTCTTCTCCTCACTTGAAATGCTAGACAAATTAATACCAACTTCTAGGCCTAAGAATCTATATATTTGACCCATCCACTCCGCATCTCGTTTTGCAAGATAATCATTGACTGTAATAACGTGAACACCTTTACCTTCAAGGGCATTAAGGTATGTAGGTAATGTAGCAACAAGTGTCTTACCTTCACCTGTCCGCATTTCTGAAATTTTTCCATCATGAAGGGCCATGCCGCCCATAAGTTGCACATCAAAATGGCGCATTTCTAATACACGACAACTCGCTTCTCTTACGACAGCAAAAGCCTCAACAAGCAAATCATCAAGTTTTTGTCCTTCACTAATACGTTTTTTAAATTCTGAAGTTTTAGTCTTTAGAGCGGTGTCACTCAGTTTTTTAATTGCTTCTTCTAACGAATTTATTTGCTGAACTTTTTTACCATACTCTTTAAGGAGTCGATCGTTTCTGCTTCCAAATAAATTCTTAACAATAGTCTTTAACATAATATGAATATTCTTAATCGAGATAGTTTGAAATAATTAATATTGAAGATACTTGCGAGGATCTAAAGACTCACCATTCATTCTAATTTCATAATGAAGATGTGGCCCTGTCGATCTTCCAGTATTGCCTACTAGCGCAATAACTTGATTCTTTTTAATACGCTCACCTTCTTTCACTAATAATTTAGATGCATGTGCATATCGTGTTTCAAGTCCAGACCCATGAGAAATACGAACCATATTGCCATATTCAGGCGTTACCTCTGCTGATATTACAATACCCGCTGCAGTTGCCTTAATAGGTTGGCCAACATCTGCGCTAAAGTCTAATCCTTCATGAAACGCCCTTACACCTAAAAAAGGATCCACCCTCCAGCCATAACTTGATGAATTGAAAGGCACATTGACAGGGGAGGCATTAGGTAAAGTGTCTTTAAAAACACTTTGTTTTAGATAAAAAGCTTCTAAATTATTGTAGTACTCTTCGTGTTTTTCAATATCAAGTGTTAGCTTATCAATAAATGATTGAAGTTCAGTCTCAGAAAAATTCTTTTCAGGGACGAGGGGTCCGCCCTGGCCAGATGATTTTATTGGAGCCGGCTTAGGCATTTTTTCATTTGTTTTTAATTTCTCTTTAGTAAAATCTTGAAGTCTCTGAGCTTGATTATCTATACGTATTAAACGCGCTTGAAGTTCGCCAATTTGGGTTGCATAAACATCTAAATTTTTCTGAAAACTCCCTAAATTAAGATCAAGTTTAAGGTTGATTAATGATTTCTTTACTTCAATACCGCCGTTATATTTCGAATCAAGCCAGTTAATACCTTGAATAAGCGCAATAAAAAGCAAAAAGATTATGGTAACAAAAGTTACTACATGGATACTTTTTGGCTTTGATGTACTATTTGTAACAAAGATAATTCGCATTGAAGTCTAAATTTAGCTTAAATAATAGATAATTATAACTTATGAAGCCCGTGAACAAGCTTTTGGAAAGTGAAGTATTTTCCTTAATTAGAGAGAAAAATCGCTCTATTTCTAGCTATCAAAAGCTATGGTCTATCAAGGCCCCAACCAAACTAGTCCCTTTAACTCATATCGGTGGGATTCGAGACGATATTTTGACCGTCTATGTTGAAAATAGTGGCATTGCCAGCAAATTAAAGTTTATTGAATCTTCACTTCTGAAGGAATTAAATAAGAGTATTCAAAAAGAAATACCTTATGCAAATCCAATTAAATCTTTAAAAATAAAATTGGTGGTTAAAAATTCTAAAGTGATGCCGCCCCGATCTAAAAGCTTTCCTGCTCAAGCTAAATCAGCTTTCGAAAATCTTCTCAGCAGTCTAGAGGATTCACCTCTAAGACATCGTCTCATTAAACTCATTAAACATCATGCAAATTTTGACTGAAGCAGTCATACTCTTACTCGCTGGAAGCTTTGTTGGCGCTCTATCTGGGCTTCTCGGGATTGGCGGCGGCCTTATGATTGTGCCTCTTCTAACTTATCTCTTAATTCATTTTCATCAAGTTGCCTTTGATCAAGCAATGCTTATGGCTATTGGAACTTCTCTTGCTGCAATTATTTTTATAGGGGGAGTATCGAGTTTTTTTCATACAAAACGGAACAATATGAGCTGGTCAACGGCAACACATTACATCCCAGGTGTTTTTTTGGGTGCTTTGGCTACGGCTTTTATCATCCCTCATTTAAATATTACATTTATTAAGCACGCTTTTATTGTCTACACTTTTATTGCCGCCTATGAAATATTCAAGTCACCTAAAATCAAAAGTGCAGTTCAACTGCCTTCCTTTATTTTTGCTAATCTTTATGGATTCACTATAAGCTCTATCTCCACCATTATTGGCATTGGAGGAGGCACTATGTTTGTGCCTTATTTTATTTATCACAAAGTTAATCCTAGGCTTGCTATCGGACTCTCGAGCTCGCTAGGCGTATTTATTGGACTGGGCGCTTCATTTGGATTTATAAAAAATGGCTTATATGTTAGCCAACTACCTCAATTCAGTATCGGCTACATCTATTTACCCGGTCTTATATTTATAGTGGCTTCAAGTCTTATTTTTGTGCGGCTAGCAACAAAATGGATACATCAAATTTCTATTTCATCATTAAAAAAAATATTCGCCTGCCTATTAATTTTAATAGGCTTGTCAATGCTTTTCGCAGGCTAATCTGTAATTAAAATTTTAAGTTTAGTAGTGACAAAGCTATTGAATGTGATAATTTAACATATAGGTTTTTCATTTTAAGATTTCCAAAATTTAGGAGTATGTATGTCAGAACTTAACCTTATTATTGGCGCAGCACTTTTAGCAATTATTTATGGTGCAGTTATGAGCGCATGGATATTTAAATTGCCCGCTGGCAACTCAAAAATGCAGGCAATCGCCCTCGCTATTCAAGAGGGCGCCAAAGCTTATCTTGCAAGACAATATAAAGCGATATCAATTGTAGGTGTTGTTTTAACAATTCTGATTGGTATTTTTATTTCCAAAGATACAGCATTAGGCTTTGTCATTGGCGCACTTCTTTCTGGCGCTTGCGGATTCATTGGTATGAATGTTTCTGTTAAATCAAATGTGAGAACAGCACAAGCTGCCACAAAAGGCATTGTGCCAGCCCTTGATGTCGCCTTTAAAGGTGGCGCTATTACGGGATTATTAGTGGTCGGACTTGGTCTTCTTGGTGTTACAGGTTTTTATATGTACTTAGGTGGCGCTGAAGCAACTAATTTAAATCCTCTTATTGGACTCGCTTTTGGTTCTTCACTCATCTCAATTTTTGCGCGTTTAGGCGGCGGTATCTTTACTAAAGGTGCAGACGTAGGCGCTGACTTAGTTGGTAAAGTTGAAGCAGGTATTCCGGAAGATGATCCAAGAAATCCAGCTGTAATTGCAGATAACGTCGGTGATAATGTAGGTGACTGTGCAGGTATGGCAGCAGATTTATTCGAAACTTATGCGGTAACCTTAATTGCAACCATGGTCCTTGGTGGTCTTATGATCACTAATAATGGTGCAAGTGGAATTATGTACCCTCTTCTTTTAGGTGCAGCTTCTATCGTGACATCGATTGTAGGATGTTTTTTTGTAAGAGCGACGCCTAAAATGAAAAATGTTATGCCGGCTTTATATAAAGGTCTTATCGTAGCCGGTGTGCTTTCACTTGTAGCTTTCTACTATGTCACAAACTTTGTTTTCCCTGAGGGTGTTTCTATTCAGAATGTAAATGTATCTTCAATGGCTTTATTCCAAGCATGTATCGTAGGCTTGGTATTAACAGCAGCTTTGGTATGGATTACAGAGTACTACACAGGCACCGATTACGAACCTGTGAGACATGTAGCGCGTGCTTCGAAAACAGGTCACGCCACAAATATTATTGCGGGGATTGGTATCTCAATGAAATCTACCGCGCTTCCTGTTATCTCTGTTTGTATTGCAATCTTTGTATCCCATCATCTCGCAGGTCTCTACGGTGTCGCCGTTGCAGCAACATCAATGCTAAGTATGGCCGGTATTGTTGTAGCATTAGACGCATACGGTCCAATTACCGATAATGCAGGTGGCATTGCAGAGATGGCTGGATTACCTAAAAGTGTTCGTGATGTAACAGATCCATTAGATGCTGTTGGTAACACTACTAAAGCAGTGACTAAAGGTTATGCGATTGGATCAGCTGGTCTTGCAGCCCTTGTTCTTTTTGCAGACTACACACACAAATTAGAATCTGTAGGTATTGCAACCACATTTGATTTGAGTGATCCATTTGTGATTATTGGATTAATTATTGGTGGTCTTATTCCTTACCTTTTTGCTGCGATGGCAATGGAAGCAGTTGGAAGAGCTGCGGGTGCGGTTGTAGAAGAAGTAAGACGACAATTCAAAACTATTAAAGGCATCATGACCGGAAAAGGAAAGCCTAACTACGCTAGAGCTGTAGATATGTTAACCACAGCTGCTATTAAAGAAATGATTGTTCCTTCATTACTTCCTGTAGCTGTTCCTATCGGTGTAGGATTGTCTTTAGGGCCTAAAGCTTTAGGTGGTCTTCTTATGGGTACCATTGTGACAGGATTATTTGTAGCAATCTCAATGTGTACGGGGGGAGGTGCTTGGGACAATGCGAAAAAATATATTGAAGATGGCAATCACGGTGGTAAAGGTTCAGAAGCTCATAAAGCAGCTGTAACCGGTGATACCGTAGGTGATCCTTATAAAGATACTGCAGGCCCTGCGATTAACCCACTCATAAAAATTATTAACATTGTGGCTCTTCTCATCGTGCCGCTTCTTTAATTTTGATGCAAAAAAGGCGCCTTATAGGCGCCTTTTTTATTTAATTATTTTTTATATCGTGACCTGTAAGCTTTTGAAAAACCTCTAAATATTTTTGACTTGTTTTTGTAATCACATCCAATGGTAAAGAGGGGGGCGGGGGTGTTTTATTCCATCCACTGCTTTCTAACCAATCTCTAATAAATTGCTTATCAAAGCTCGGCTGAGCGCTACCTTCGCGATATTGATCCAAAGGCCAAAAACGAGAAGAGTCCGGCGTTAATATTTCATCAATCAGCACTAAATTATTATTGTCATCTAAACCGAATTCGAATTTAGTATCTGCAATAATAATACCTTTTGTAAGTGCGAATGCAGAAGCTTCCTGATATAACTTAATACTAATTTCTTTAATACGTGATGCAATTTCTTTGCCAACGCGAATCTCACATTCTTCATATGAAATGTTTTCATCGTGTTGCCCAACTGCTTCTTTACTGGAAGGAGTAAAAATAGGGTCATGTAACTTTGTAGATTCTTTTAAACTTTGTGGAAGTTTTATGCCGCATACAGCTTGAGTTTTTTGATAATCTTTCCAGCCACTGCCTGACAAATAACCTCGCACAATAGCTTCGATAGGAAGCGCTCTTAATTTGCGTGCCACAATAGCGCGATTTTTGACCTGGGCTACTTCGTTTTCAGACACGACAGTTTCAGGCGCAATGTTTGATAAATGATTTGCAACCACATAAGAAAGTTTTTGAAACCAGAAATCAGCCATTTGTGTAAGAACAAATCCTTTATAGGGAATAGGCTCATTCATCACGACATCAAATGCTGATAATCGGTCTGTCGTTACGATCAACAGATGTTTTTCATCAAACCCATATATATCCCTCACTTTACCTTTATGCAGTAAAGGGAGGCTTTTGATAGATGTTTCTGTTAACTGCGTGTGAGTCAATTAAAATCTTCTTTCTAAAATTTCAATTGCAGGCAGTTTTTTTCCTTCTGCAAACCCTAAAAATGCTCCGCCTGCAGTTGAAATATATGAGATATCTTTTGCAACATTAAATTTTTCTATCGCAGCAATCGTATCACCGCCCCCTGCAAGAGAAAATGCTTCAGAATTTGCAATCGCATGCGTCATCGTCTCAGTGCCCTTTGCAAATTGATCAAATTCAAATACCCCTACAGGGCCATTCCATATAATGGTTTTAGCGCTATGAATACATTTTACGATTTCATTTACTGAATTTTCACCTAGATCAAATATCATGTCATCTTTATCAACATCATTAATATTTTTTGTAATAGCCGCTTCATTGATGTCAAACTTTTTACCACAAACAACATCTGAGATAACTGGCAACGAAGCACCACGTTTTTCTAGTTTATCAATTATTTTTCTAGCTGCAGGTACAAGATCCGCTTCAAACATGGAGCTACCGATTTCAAACCCCATAGCTTTGATAAAAGTATTTGCAATACCGCCACCCACAATAAGCTGATCTACTTTGTCAGACAAGGTATCTAATATACTTAATTTTGAAAAGACTTTACTTCCGCCTACAATGGCAATCATAGGTCTAGAAGGCTCTAATAATGCCTTTTCAAGCGCTTCGAGTTCAGCGACAAATAAAATGCCTGCACACGCAATCTCTGCATATTGTGCAATACCGTATGTAGAAGCTTCTTTACGATGAGCTGTCCCAAATGCATCCATAACAAAAATATCGGTCAGTGAGGCATATTTTTTTGCTAATACCTCATCATTTTTTTTCTCGCCCAAATTAAATCTACAATTTTCTAAGACCGTTAATTGGCCAGGCGAAATATCAAAAGAAGAATTAACCCAATCCGAAACAAGATGGACTGGATACTTAAGATGGCTTTCTATGAAATCAACTACCAGCTTTAGTGAATCGTCACTGCTATATTTCCCCTCTTCAGGTCTGCCTAAGTGAGATGTGACCATCACACTAGCGCCTTTTTGAAGAGCAAATTCGATAGTAGGAATGGAGGCTAGAATTCTTTTAGGTGAAGTAATTTTTCCATTCTGGATGGGGACATTAAGATCTGAGCGAATAAAAACTCTTTTACCTCTAAGATCTAAATCAACAAGTCTTTTAATTTTCATTAAAGAACTATTTATTTGGCTGACATCATAGCAATAGCTGTATCAATCATACGACAGCTAAAGCCCCATTCATTGTCATACCAACCAAAAACTTTCACAAGTAACCCATCTTCACTTACTCTAGTTAAGTTGGCATCAAAGTATGAGGAAGCTTCGGTGTGATTGAAATCAACTGACACCAATGGTTCTTCGTTGTAAATTAATATGCCTTTTAAACTTCCTTGATCAGCCGCCTCTTTTATAATGCGATTCACTTCATCTTTCGATGTCGCTTTTTTTGGTGTAAAAGTCAGCTCAACCAATGAAACATTTAATGTTGGAACACGAATAGCGATCCCATCTATTTTGCCCTTCAATTCAGGTATAACTAAACCCACAGCATTTGCTGCACCTGTTTTTGTTGGAATCATCGAAGTCGTTGCAGAGCGGGCTCTTCTTGGATCTTTATGTTGATTGTCATTTAAGTATTGGTCTTTTGTATATGAATGAATTGTTGTCATAAGGCCTGTAACAATTCCTAATTTATCATGCAAGGGCTTGACCATTGGAGCCAATCCATTAGTCGTGCATGAAGTATTTGAAACGACTATATCAGTTGCTTTTAAAACTTGATGATTGACGCCAAACACGATAGTTGCATCTACATCTTTATCACCAGGTGCAGAAATCAGTACTTTTTTAGCACCTTGATTCACATGCACGATTGATTTTTCTTTGCTCGTAAAAGCGCCGGTACATTCCATGACAACATCTATATTTAATTTATCCCAAGGCAATTCTTCTGGGTTTCTTGTGGTGAAAAATTTAATCACATCTCCATTAATAATCATTTCATGATCGTTTGTTTTGATGTCGGCATTAAATTTGCCATGCGCACTATCATATTTTAATAAATGGGCATTAGAAGCTGGATCGCCACAACTTGAATTAATAGCAACTACTTTAATATCTTTACGATTTAATTCATAAATCGCTCTTAATATTAAACGGCCTATTCTTCCAAACCCTGTGATTGCTATATTGATTGCCATAAAATTTCCTTAGTAAAAAATAAGGCATCTCAAATTTGAGATGCCTTATTCAACTTACTCAATAATGATTACAGAATTGATTTGACAGTTGAAACCACATTTTCAACAGTAAATCCAAAATGTTTGAATAAAGCGCCACCAGGAGCTGATTCACCGAATATATCAATACCTACTGCTGCACCATCTAGACCAATATATTTTCTCCAGAAATCGGTTACACCTGCTTCAATTGATACACGTTTCACACCCGGGGTTAATACGCTATCTTGATAAGCTTGATCTTGTCGATCAAACACATTCGTTGATGGCATAGAAACTACACGCGCTTTAATATTTTGCTCTTTTAATGCGGCTTGAGATTTCAATGCAAGATCCACTTCTGATCCCGTTGCAATCAGAATGACATCAGCTTTACCACCTTCTGCCTCTGCTAATACATAAGCACCTTTGCGAATTAAATCAATTTGCGCATCAGTTCTTTTCGTAAATGAAGTATTTTGACGACTTAAAACCAAACTGGTTGGGTTATGAATACTTTCCACAGCAACTACCCATGCTACTGCAGTTTCAGTTGAGTCTGCTGGTCTCCATACATCCATTCTTGGAATATAACGAAGGCCTGCGGTAGTTTCGATAGGTTGATGCGTTGGACCATCTTCGCCTTGACCAATTGAGTCATGAGTTAGCACATAAATGACTCTTTGTTTCATAAGTGCTGCCATTCTCATACCGTTCTTCATATAATCCGTGAACATATGGAATGTACCTCCAAATGGAAGGACGCCACCATGAAGGGCCATACCATTCATAATTGCAGCCATACCAAATTCACGAACACCATAAGAAATATAGTTACCAGATGCCTTGCCGCTAACGTGCTGAAATGATGAGCAGCTTGTTAAGTTAGATCCAGTTAAGTCTGCTGAACCACCGACAAATTCGGGCAAGATTTGTGCAAGGGCTGTAATAGCATTTTGCGAGGCTTTACGTGTAGCTAGAACTTCAGCTTTTTCATTGACTGATTTAATCATCGCATCTGTTGATGATTTCCAGTTTTTTGGAAGGTCGCCTTTCATGCGACGTTTAAATTCAGCTGCTAAATCTGGGAATTCTTTTTCGTATGCTGCAAACTTGTCGTTCCATGCTGCTTCAGCTTTAGCGCCTCTATCTATGGCATTCCATCCTGCGTATATATCTTCAGGAATCACAAATGGATCATACTTCCAACCAATGGCTTCTCTTGTAGCAGCAACTTCAGCATCCCCTAGTGCTGATCCATGGCAATCATGCGATCCAGATTTGTTAGGTGAGCCTTTACCAATAATCGTTTTACAGCAAATTAATGATGGTTTATCTGTAACTTTTTTTGCTGCCTCAACCGCTTCATTAATAGCTTCAAAATCATGGCCATCGACGTTAGGAATTACATGCCAGCCGTATGACTCAAAACGTTTAGCTGTGTCATCTGTATACCAACCTTCGATATGACCATCAATAGAAATACCGTTGTCATCCCAGAAAGCAATTAAATTACCAAGACCCCATGTGCCTGCAAGCGCACAAGCCTCATGAGACACACCTTCCATCATACAACCGTCACCTAAGAATACATATGTATGGTGATCTACGATTTTATGATTAGGTTTATTAAATTGATTGGCGAGTAATTTTTCAGCCATTGCAAAACCTACGGCATTACTAATACCTTGACCGAGAGGGCCTGTCGTTGTCTCAACACCTGGCGCATAACCATATTCGGGGTGGCCTGCACATTTAGAATGAAGTTGACGGAATGTTTTGATTTCATCCATCGGTAAGTCGTAACCTGTGAGGTGAAGCAATGAATAAATCAACATGGATCCATGGCCATTCGAGAGAATAAAGCGATCACGATTAGCCCAATTTGGATTATTAGGGTTATGTTGTAAATGATGGTTCCATAAAATCTCAGCAATTTCAGCCATACCCATAGGCGCACCAGGATGTCCTGAGTTTGCTTTTTGAACTGCATCCATTGATAAGGCGCGAATTGCATTAGCTAAATCTTGACGTGTTGCCATTATTGCCTCCCAAAATTGACTGCACGACAAATATTTTTTAAATATTTGCGTACCAAATCTAAAGTTTAATAATTGATGTTATTTTCACCTAAATTATTGCTTAAATAGCCCTTTTCAGCAAGGCGAATAGGGTCTTTTTGCTTCTTAATTATTCGCTCTAGATGCTTTTCATTCTCGCCATTTAATAGAGCATCCAATACTTGATTTTTGTTCGATTGGGCCTGATTGTGTTTCAGCGATAAGTTTCATTGCCTCATATAAATCTCGCGTATTATCGGGTGGTGGATCTCCCCGACCTGTTGCGTCAAAACGACCCCGATATTGCAATGCTAGATTTCGATTAAAGCCAAAAAAATCAGGGGTACAAATAGCGTTATATGCTTTTGCAATTTCCTGAGTTTCATCAATCACATAAGGAAATGAAAAATGAAACTCATGTGCGATGCGCTTCATATTTTCAAAGGAGTCCTCAGGATAATTTAAAGGATCATTGCTCTGAATCGCGATCGTTTCAATACCCAAATCTTTAAGCGCTCGAACATCATGAACAAGTCTTGGTAAAATCGCTTTCACATATGGGCAGTGGTTACATATAAACATCACAAGTAAACCATTCTCCCCTTTTGATTTTTCTAAAGTCCAATTGGCGTCATCGACGCCTTGCAAATGATAATCAACGGCTTTCCAACCAAAATCACAAAGCGGAGTATTTAAACTAACCATGTTTTATGCCTTAATATAGCTTACCTATTAGATAGAATTAACTATGGAAGAAAATCGATTTTACCACTCGAAAAACCTAGAACTCAAAGATATCGTTGAGTTGGAAGCACAAACGCATATTCACGCTACAAAAGTTTTAAGATTAAAAGTGGGCGATCAATTTGCTCTTTTTAATGGAGATGGTTTTGATTATGTGGCAAAAGTGATTGAGATTTCGAAACATAAAACAACCGTTGAAATTATCAATCAATATGAAGTCAATCATGAATCACCCCTTAAGATAACATTAGCCCAAGGTCTCGCTGCTGGAGATAAAATGGACTGGATTATTCAAAAAGCCGTTGAGCTTGGCGTTCATACTATCCAACCCTTATTAACGGAACGATCCATCATTAAATTGGATCGGGAAAGAGCAGATAAAAAACTTGAGCACTGGAAAACTGTCGTTATCTCGGCATGTGAACAAACTGGCAGAAGCACTATCCCGGATGTATTAAGTCCCATCCAGTTAAATTACTGGCTAAGTGAAGAAACCCTTAAAACAGATACCTTAAAATTAATCCTTACACCATCAAAAGCCCAAAATATAAACCAGTTAGATAAACCATCTAATTCGATTGTATTTATGGTGGGGTCGGAAGGTGGCTTCTCGGAAAAAGAAATGGCCTTAGCTTTAAATCAATCCTTTATCCCTGTGAATTTTGGTCAAAGAATATTAAGAACTGAAACAGCTTCTATCGTTGCTTTATCTATTTTGCAAAACTTATGGGGTGATTTTGCATAAAACGCAAAAATTCTAGTTTTTTTGTAAAAAATACATGTAAAATATGTATTTTAAGCAAATTATTACCCTATGTCACTTGGCGAAGCAATCAGAAAAAGAAGAAAGTCTTTGGGGCTCACCCTTCAAGTATTAGCAGAAAAAATTGCGAGCGACCCTGGCAATCTCTCTAGAATTGAAAGAGGCGCCCAAAATGTCAGTGAAGCGCAACTACTCAAAATATGTGAAGCCCTCAATTGTGCACCCTCTAGTCTTTTTCAAAATAAGACTTCACCTAACCTCATTCAAAAATTAGATAGCCAAACATTTGCAAGATGGTTTAGGTTGGCAGCCCCCTATATCAACACATTTAGCAATAAAACATTTGTCATTGCTTTTGGAGGCGAACTTCTCGATGAGGATCAATTTACGGCACTCTCTCACGACATCAATTTATTGACCTGCTTGAATGTCAAAATAGTGCTCGTCCATGGCGCGAGACCTCAAATCGATCAAAAGCTTAAGGAGAAAAAAATCTCCACGCAGCTTGTGCGAAATGTTCGCGTAACTGATGATTTGACCATGGAGGCTGTGAAAGAGGCCAATGGTCTCATTAAAATTAATATTGAATCCACACTTTCTTCTAGCCTTTTAAATTCTCCCATGGCAGGAAGTGACATTAAAGTGTCCAGCGGAAACTTTATAACGGCAAAACCTTTAGGCGTAATCGAAGGCATCGATATGCAACATACTGGGGAAGTCAGAAAAATTGATAGTGCTGCGATTAAGAAAAAATTAGATAACAAAGAGTTAGTTGTCATATCTCCTATCGGATATTCACCGACAGGCGAAGTGTTTAATCTCACCATGGAAGATGTCGCTCTCAAAACATCGATCGCACTAGAAGCTGATAAATTGATTCTTCTTATAGATTCTGATGGTATTTTTAATTTAAGAAATGAGTTGCTGCACGAAATGACTTTAGAAAAAGCTATCAATCTCTATAAAAGTATTGCAAAAAATAATCCAAAAAAACATGAACTCATCAACATTAATTCAAATGAGCTGGATCTTCTTGAAATTGCCATCAAAGCATCCGAAGCCGGTATTCATAAAATTCATTTAATTAATCGACATATCGATGGAGCTATTCTTCAAGAATTATTTACGGACGAGGGGGTTGGCACTGTAATTACAGAAAAAGCTCTCGATACAATTAGACAGGCGAATCATAATGATGTGAAAAGCATTCACAGACTCACCAATCCGCAAGAGGCGGGAGGCTATCTCATTAAAAGGGGTAAAGAACGAATTGATCATGATATCAATAATTTTTTTGTGATTGAGCATGATAAAAAAATTATCGGTTGTGCCGCTTTATACCCTTACACCGATCATATTGAATTTGCATGTTTCGCAATTAATAAAAACTATCAATCAAAAGGATTTGGTTCAAAGCTTTATAATTATTGTGAAGAAATGGCACGAGAAAAAAGTTATAAATATTTATTTGCGCTTACTACAAGAACTGAACACTGGTTTATCGAAAAAGGCTTTAAAGAAGAGAATATCCAAAAACTTCCTAAAAAAAGATTAGAGTCTTACCTGCCGGAAAGAAATTCAAAATTTTTTATTAAAAAGCTTTAAAATCTTAAAAAAACTATGGGTACAAAAATGAGTCAAGACATTAAGCCTGATCACAAAGCCAAAATATTAAGCGAAGCTTTGCCTTATATTAAAAAGTTCTTTGGAAAAACTATTGTCATTAAATATGGTGGCAATGCCATGGTGGACGAAAATCTAAAGCAATCATTTGCAAGCGATGTCGTACTTTTAAAATTAGTTGGCATGAACCCAGTCGTCGTTCATGGTGGTGGCCCTCAAATTGACGAACACCTTGATAAACTTGGTAAAAAAGGTGAGTTTATACAAGGTATGAGAGTCACAGATAACGAAACGATGGATATTGTAGAGATGGTTCTCGGAGGACAAGTTAATAAAGAAATTGTGAATCTCATTAATAGGCATGGTGGAAAGGCTGTGGGCCTGACTGGTCAAGATGGAAATTTTATTCATGCCAAAAAACTTGTCGTCCAAAATGATGCAGACCCAAAAAAAACAATAGATCTAGGTCACGTAGGAGAGATTGCATCAATCAACCCGAGCATCATTAATTTTCTAGATGAAGGTGATTTCATTCCAGTGATTGCACCAATAGGTGTGGGTGCAAATGGTGAAACCTACAATATCAATGCGGACCTTGTTGCTGGAAAATTATCCGAAGTATTGAGTGCAGAAAAATTAATCTTACTCACCAATACACCTGGCGTTCTGGATAAAAAAGGTTCACTAATGACTGGATTAACGCCAAATGAAATTGATAAACTTGTCGAAGATGGGACTTTATCAGGCGGCATGCTGCCTAAAATAAGTTCAGCGCTTGATGCTGCAAGAAGTGGGGTCAAGAGCGTCCATATTATTGATGGGAGAGTGCAGCATGCACTTTTATTAGAAGTACTAACCAACGAGGGTGTAGGCACTTTAATTAAGGCAAAATAATTGTCCAAAATTTGGATTTTTGATTTAGACGATACACTGCACGACGCAAGCTCCAAAATATTTCCAAGTATCAATCAATCAATGACTGGCTATGTCAGTCAGAAACTTCAAATTAGCCACCGAGATGCGCATGATCTACGCGATCAATATTGGAAAGTGTATGGCGCAACTTTAAAAGGATTAATGGAAAATCACGGTGTTGACCCAAAAGAATTTTTACTTAATACACACGATGCAGAAGAGCTTTCAAAATTTGTGAAACAATCTCATGCCTTAGAAAATACATTAAAAAAAATCAAAGGGCAAAAAATTATTTTTACAAACGCACCGTTTCACTACGCAATTGCAATTATAAAATCACTTAATATTCAAAAATATTTTTCTGCAGTTTATAGTATTGAATCAACTCGATACAATCCTAAGCCATCAATTTATGCATTCAGAAAAATCTTAAGACAACTTGGAAAAAAAGCACATCAATGCGTCATGGTCGAAGATGATCTTGCTAATTTAAAAATCGCTTACAGGATTGGTATGCGAACAATTCTAGTATCCAAGCAAAATAAAAAAACAATTTTTGTAGGGAAACGCATTACAAAAATTACCCAATTAATTTAAGGGAGCTAGATAAGTTTTGTTGTTAGGTTAAGACGAGCCTCATATATCGCATCCTTAATATCTAAGCCCCGCTTATTCTGACTAATTGAACTCAGATTTAACTTATTAAGATGCTTTAGATACTTATTCAAAGATTTCAAAGTGATTGAAGCTGCCTTTAATTGAGCTGGCTGGCTACAAATAAAAGCTTCGAAAATTTTCATCACATCTAAAAGAGTATCTGGGCTTCTAAATAAATCCATTTTATAAATCAAATCTAGAATTTGGCGAGGTTTAAGTTTTTTAAATTGCTTTAGATCTGATAAATTGGATATTGTCTTTTTAGTTAATTTTTTTACTTCATTTGGCACAGATAACTTTGTATAAATTTCTTCTTGAAGTTTGCTATTCGTTTTTAAAGGGTAAAGATACATAAAAAATAAAGCTGCTTTCACTTCTGGAGAATACTTTGCTTTGAGAGCATATTCAAAACTCTTCCTTATAGAATGTTTATGTTTAACATAATTCATTTCTGGTAAGAGTAATTGAAGCGCGCCACATTTATGAAGAACCTCGAACATTAAATAAGATTTTTTTTCAGAAAATCCAACAAATAGCTCATGCCAAATTCTTTCTGATGCCACAGCTTCTATTTCTTTATTTTTTACAATTTGCTTAAGAATCGCTGCTGTCTTGGGATGGATTTTAAATTGATAAAATCGAGCAGAAAATCGAGCTATACGTAATACACGAATAGGGTCTTCTACAAAAGCAGCGCTCACATGACGTAAAACTTTATTTTTAATATCCTCAATGCCATGAAAGGGATCAATAAACTGGCCTTTTGCATCCTTTGCAATAGCATTTATGGTCAAATCTCTGCGTTTTAAATCTTCCTCTAAAGTCACTTCTTTTGACGCATAGACTTTAAAGCCCTTATATCCTTTTGAAACTTTGCGCTCTATTCTCGCTAACGCATATTCATGATGTGTTTTGGGATGTAAAAAAACTGGAAAATCTTTACCTACAGGTTTATAGCCCAACTTAATCATTTCCTCAAAAGTCGATCCTACAACCACATAGTCTTTATCTTTAACCGATAAGCCCATAATCTGGTCACGAACAGCACCACCCACAAGATAGATTTTCATTTATCGACCAGATTTACTTCTATAAAAATTATATTTAGCCCGAACAGGTAATCTATTTTTTTTAGTTTCCAGATAATGCTCCAAACGCAGCATAGGGTAACGATATGGTATTGCATATTGAACATCTACAACATTATCAACTTGCATAGATCTCCAATTGTCTCGAGTCAATATTTTAATTGGCAAGATTTCCATGCTTAATGCAAATAAATACGAAAGTGATTTATTAAGAGGAATAATAATGCGCTGAAGTTTTTCAGACTTAATAATTAGTTTAATAATTTCTTTAAGTGAATAAATGTCAGGGCCGCCTAATTCATAAACTTTTCCGTATGTTTTTTTATCCCAAAGACTCTTGGTAAGGGTTTTTGAAATATCCTCAATAAATATAGGTTGAAATTTTGATTGAGGTGATAATAAGACTATGAGCGGTAACCATTTCACAAGCAGTTTAAACATATTAATAAAATTATCTTTGGTACCAAAAATAATAGAAGGTCTTAATATAGTTAAGAAAAGATCTTTTTGCTTAAGTAATGCAGCCTCTCCAAATATTTTAGATTTGAGATATAAACTAGGGGCATTTATGCTAGCGCCCAAAGCGCTCACATGTATAAGCCTTTTAATACCCAACTCTTTCATGATTTTAGATAAATCGCTTGGCCAAAGATGGTGAATCTTATCAAAAGAATTTTTTTTAGATTGATGCAGAATCCCTATCAGATTGATGACAACATCTGTATTTTTTAAATCTTTTTTTACTTGTGTGAGGTCATCAAGATTAAAGTCAAATATTTGAATATTTGGATTTACTGTCCAGAATTTAATTTTTTCTTTATTTCGTGAAAATAATTTTAGACGGTAATTAGATTGATTCAGCGCTAAGACAATACTAGAGCCTAAAAAGCCCGAAGCCCCAAAAATAGCAATTGTTTTTTTTGATTGAGCCACTTTGATGTTAAAGCAGTCTTATTATAAATATAAGAATCAGAATTAAAGTAATATTAGTTGTAATTTTTAGATACCTTATATATTTTTTATTTTTTGTATTTAGATATAGAAAAGTAAATGCCACTAATATCGCAAGCATTAAAAATATACAAAATCTCAAAATATTCATTGGTATGCTCCTACTATTGCTTGATTTAAAATTGCACTTCTCGAATTAATATAGCGTGTTGCCAAATTTGATGTCTTAGGATCTTTACTATCTAAAGTAGTGAGACTCCAGCTTTTTGTATTTGAAAGCAATGCAAGCAATAATTTATTATTTAATTCATGGCCTGATTTATAAGCTTTAAAATTACCTATGATTGAATAGCCCAACATATAAAGATCGCCGACGGCATCAAGAATTTTATGACGAACAAATTCGTCTTTGTAGCGCAGTCCATCCATATTAATAATTTTATATTCATCTAAAACAATCGCATTATCAAGCGATCCACCTCTAGCTAGTCCATTTGATCTTAAATATTCAACCTCTTGCATAAATCCGAACGTGCGCGCACGACTAATTTCTGTAATATAGGATTCATCATAAAAATCTAGGGCAACTTTATTTGTGGCCTCATCAAATACTGGATGAAGAAAGTCAATTGTGAAATCAACTTTAAATCCTTCGTAAGGCTCGAATCTTGCCCATTTATCTTTATCTTTAACTTCTATGACATCATTTATCAATACAAATTTTTTCGGGGCATCTTGTTCTTTAATTTGGGCAGTTTGAAGTAAATAAATGAAGGGGATAGAACTTCCATCCATAATTGGCACTTCTGAACCATTTAATTCAATCATAATATTATCGATACCTGTAGCAGATAATGCTGACATTAAATGCTCGATGGTCGCCACCCGTGAAGCATCTTTCCCAATAGCCGAGCACATCTTGGTATCTTTAACCGCGTCAGGGCTTACTTTAACTTCGTGACTTTTCTTTTGATCCACTCTTCGAAAAACAATGCCTTGGTCGATTTCAGCAGGCTTGAGTGTCATTGTAACTTTCTCGCCATTGTGAAGACCTACGCCGGAAGTCGTCACAACTTTTTGAATAGTTCTCTGTTTGACCATTAAATACTTATTCGCCTTTTTTTCTTAAGAATGCAGGAATATCATATTCTTCCATACCTGACATTTTCATAATTTCAACTTGAGCTCTATTCTCATTTGAACTAAACACATCTAGCTCATCATCAATACTTGATTCATCCTCAATAACAGATGGCTTATTTAGTATAATTGGTCTAGGTTCAATGCGAGGCATTCTTTGCTTTACGTTTTGCGCTAAACCTGTTGCCACAACAGTGACTCGAATAGAATCTCCCATAGCTTCATCAATCACGTTACCAACAATAACTGTGGCATCAATCGCTGCAAATTGTTTAATTGTTTCCATTACCTCGTGATATTCCTTAAGAGTAAATTTACTGCTTGCTGAGATGTTCACTAATACACCACGAGCATTCACTAAATTTACATCTTCTAAGAGTGGGCTTGCAACCGCAGCTTGAGATGCTTTGTAAGCTCTATGCTCACCTTGAGCTACACCAGAGCCAATCATAGCCATACCCATTTCGCCCATCACCGTTTTCACGTCAGCAAAGTCTACATTCACCAAACCTGGACTGTTAATAATTTCTGAAATGCCGGAAACTGCGTTATGTAATACATCATTAGCAGCATTAAAGGCTTCAAGGAACGGAATGTGTTCGCCCAATACTTCCATTAGTTTTTCATTTGGAATAACAATTAATGAATCTACATGCTGTACTAATTCATTAATACCATCAGCAGCTATTGATGTTCTTTTACCCTCAAATAGAAAGGGTTTTGTGACAACCGCGATCGTTAAAATACCTAACTCTTTAGCAATTTGAGCAATCACAGGCGCAGCGCCAGTACCTGTTCCGCCGCCCATGCCTGCCGTAATAAACATCATATCAGCGCCTTTAATTGAGCTAATAATTTTTTCTTTATCATCAATAGCCGCTTGTTTACCGATTTCTGGTTTAGCTCCAGCACCTAAACCTTTAGTCATGGTTTGTCCAATTTGTAATATATGACTTGCGCGGCTTTTTTTCAGCGCCTGCATATCAGTATTGGCGCAGATAAATTCAACCCCAGTTAAATTCTTATCGATCATATGATCAATAGCATTCCCGCCACAGCCGCCTACACCAATGACTTTTATGATGGCATTTTGTGATTTGCTATCAACAACTTCAAACATATCCTAATCTCCAAGAATTAAAAGTTACCTTGAAACCAATTTTTCATTTTCATGAAGATTTGGTTTATTGAATTACCATCAATTTGATTCATCATTTCTTTTTCTAATTGGCTTTTGCCCATAAGCAATAATCCAATTCCTGTTGAGTACCTTGGATTATCAACAACTTCAGATAAACCGCCTACATTTCTTGGTGTGCCTATTCTCACTGGCATCCTAAATACACTCTCTCCAAGATTAACCATACCTTTCATTAAGGACGACCCGCCTGTAATCACAATGCCAGAAGCTATCATATCTTCCATACTGCTTCGTTTCAACTCACTTGCCACTAGCTCATATAGCTCCACCAATCGAGCTTCGATAACCTCAGCTAATGAGAGTGTTGAGATAGTTTTGGACTCTTTTCCATCGACTACAGGAATTTCAATTTGTTCAGAAGCTGAAGCTAAACTTCTTGCTGCATAACCATGCTTTATTTTTATCTCTTCAGCTGAGGGTAATGGAGTTCTAAAAGCCACTGCAATATCGTTATTGATTTGATCTCCAGCAATCGGAATGACTGCGGTATGACGAATAGATCCATGCCTTAATACGGCTATATCAGTCGTACCACCGCCAATATCAACCAAGCACACACCTAATTCTTTTTCGTCATCAGTAAGTACTGCCATACTTGAAGCTAAGGGTTGCAAAACTAATTCAAATACTTCAAGACCACAACGTTTGATACATTTGACAATATTTTGGGCAGCCGCAATCGCTCCTGTCACAATATGAACTTTTACTTCTAATTTCATACCACTCATGCCATGAGGTTGTCTTACGTCTTCCTGACCATCAATTACATATTCTTGTGTCAAAATATGAAGAACTTGTTGATCATTAGGGAGTGTAATCGCACAAGCAGTCTCAATCACCTTATCTACATCCAATTGGGAGACCTCGGTATCTTTAATCTTCACCATGCCATGAGAATTGATACTTTTTATATGGCTCCCTGCAATGCCAGTATATACATCAGTGATCTTACAATTTGCCATAAGCTCTGCTTCTTCAATCGCTCTTTGAATGGCTTCCATAGTGGAATCAATATTGATGACCACGCCTTTTTTTAATCCTTTTGAGCTATGCTGACCTAATCCAATCACATTCAATAAACCATCTGGTTGTAATTCAGCCACAATAGCCACAATCTTAGATGTTCCAATATCTAGGCCAACAATGAGATTTTTTTCTTCTTTTTGTTTAATCATATAAGCGGCCTCTCATCACTATCTATTCTTTGAACAGGTTCAGTAGATTTTTTAATAGCAAAACCATTGGAATATCTTAAGTCAGCCGAACCAATTTTTTTAACCGAGGCTAAAATATTGTCATACTGCGACATAAAGCGATTGAGATTCTCTTCGATGTTATTTTTGCTTAAAATAATTTTCATGTTATTAGTTGTTGTAATGTCCCAAGTGTACCTAGAAGATAAGGAAACTTGCACAATTTTTAATTGTTTTTTATCTAAAATACTTTGCATTTTTTTGTACTCCAATGCTATGTAACTCTCTGTTCCTTCTGGACCAAAAAAAAGCGGTAAATCTTCGTCTGATGCCCCATGAAAAATTTCACCATTTTCATTTACCAAAGCAATTGCACCCCATCTGCCTATTACATGGTGCTCTTCAACTAAAACTTCTAATCGATCTGGCCAAACTCTTCTTAAACTGACATTTCTAATCCACGGTAGTTTAGTAAAGGCTTCCTTCGTACTATATAAATCTAAAGAAAAAAAATTGCCTTTTACAAATCGATCAGAAATCATGCTGACTTGATCAGCATCTAAATGTTGATATTGTCCTACCACTTTAATTTCTCTAATAGGAAATTTTGCAAAATGCATAAATCGATAACTTAATAAAAAAAGTATCAAAATTATATTTAGTAACAAAACTAAATTACCTAGCCAATAAATTTTTATATGGTTATTTAACATCTGCAGTTTTTAATATTTCTAAAACTAATTGATCAAAATTAATACCATTCTCTCTAGCGGCCATAGGAACCAAGCTATGGCTTGTCATACCAGGCGAAGTGTTTACTTCGATAAAATAATGTTGGCCTTGTTGGTCAATCATAAAATCAACACGACCCCAACTAGAACACCCAATGGCGTTGAAAGCCTCTAATGCTTGTTGTGCAATAAGCGTTTCTTTGTTTTTTTCTAAGCCTGAAGGGCAGATGTATTGCGTATCATCTTTTAGATACTTAGCTGCATAATCATAAAACTCGTTACTTGGCTTAATTTTAATTATCGGAAGCGTTCTGTTATTTACAATTGCCACTGTATATTCATCTCCGTCTACAAATTTTTCAACAATGACATTTGCATCAATTTTTAATGTCTTCAAAAAAGCTTCTTTATATTGTTGTTCGTTTTTAATCTTATCAATTCCAATACTTGACCCTCCGTTAGATGGCTTTATAAAAAAAGGTAAGCTAATGGAATTCACAATGTCTGCATAATTGGTTTTATCATTAACTTGTAAAAAATCTGGCGTTGAGATATTAAGTGACCGCCATAATAATTTTGTTTTCAGTTTATCCATACCAATGGATGAGCTTGCGGCATCACTGCCCGTATATGCTACTTTTTTTGATTTTAAAAAAGCTTGGATTGAGCCATCTTCACCGCCTCGCCCATGAAGCGCTATAAAGACTCTGTTATAAGTTTTAATTTCCTCAATATCTCGATCGGAGGGATCAAAAGCTTCGACTTCAATACCTAAACGTTTTAAGGCATGAAATACAGCATCCCCACTTAAGAGTGAAACAGCTCTCTCATTGGAATCGCCTCCCATCAATACTGCTACTTTTCCGAAGTGACCCGTCAATTTAGAAACTCTCCTAAAATTTTGACTTCTCTTTCAAGTTTTATCCCTTTTCTTTTGTAAACTTCAGACTCAACATGATTAATAATATCTTCAATATCTTTTGCGGATGCTTCGCCCAAATTGATAATAAAATTCGCATGCTTATCTGATACTTCTGCATTGCCCACTCTATAACCTTTTAAACCACACTCTTCAATGAGTTTTGCTGCAAAAGTATCTTTAGGGTTTCTGAAAGTTGAGCCTGCTGTCGGCCAATTAAGAGGTTGTGTATTTTTTCTATGATTGAGATATTCCTTAATCTTACTCTCTGGGTCAGCAGTCATATCTTTCTTAAAATTAAACCAAGCACCTACAAACCATTCATTTAATTTGGGCTTAACCACTTCACGGTAAGAAATCAAAAAATCATTTTTTAGTCTTGTGACAATATTGCCTTCTTCGTCGATCATATTTACCTGGGTCACATAATTCCATGTTTCAGAGCCGTAACATCCAGCATTCATTGCTAACGCACCACCCACGGTACCTGGAATACCAGCAAAAAATTCTTCGCCAACATAATGTTCTTTAGCAAGATTTTTTGCGATCTTTGCACATGTATTACCTGCTTCTGCATAGACACCATTTTCGGTCATTTGAATTTCATTTAAAGCAGCATGTATGATAATCACCGTTCCCCGAATGCCCCCATCTCTCACCAAGATATTTGACCCTAATCCAATAAAAGTCAGTGGCTTTAAATACTTTTCTTGCTTTAAGAAATTTTTTAAATCATCTAAATTTTGTGGGGTGAATAAAGTATCGGCAGCCCCACCTACACGCCAGCTGTTGTATTTATTTAATGGCTCATTTTTTAGAATTGATACACTCGTCATATATTTACAATATTCAATATATCTTTGGTAACTTTTCCAACCGAACCTGCACCCATAACAATTAAAATAGAATCTTGATCAATATGTTGAAGTGCTGTTCTAGCTAACTCAGTAATATCTTTTTCAAATGAAACTTTATTTGAAATTTTATTCATGCTGTCCATCACTGCCATGGAACTTACGCCTGCAATTGCTTTTTCACCGGCTGAGTAAATATCGGTAAGAAGTACTTTGTCTGCCTTTTGTAATACTCTTACAAATTCATCGAAACAATCTCTTGTTCTGGTATAACGATGAGGCTGAAAAACAAGATGGATCGATTTATTGGGGTAAGCACCGCGCGCTGCGTCAAGGACTGCCTCTATTTCAACAGGATGATGGCCGTAATCATCTACCAAAGTAAATGATTTTTTATTAAACATTAAATCTTTATAAGTTTCGAATCTTCGACCCACGCCTTTAAAATGTTTTAAGGCATCAATAGTTTTAGAGATAGGTATCTCAAGTTCATCAGCTAATGCAATTGCTGCCAATGCATTTCTTACATAATGCTTTCCTGGTAGATTCAAAGTGATATCTGTTTTAATCACATCTGAATGTTTAATGCTTACTTTGAAGTGCATTTTGCCTGCATCTGCCTTGACGTCCTCCGCATGAACATCAGCATCATTAGACAATCCATAAGTGATGATAGGTCTAGAAATTTCTAGAAGAATTGATTTAATTACGGGATCGTCAATACACACGATCACGACACCATAAAAAGGTAGTCGATGTATAAATTCGATATATGTTTTTTTGAGCTTATCAAAGTCGTTGTCATATGTTTCCATATGATCTTGATCAATATTTGTCACAATAGAATAAACTGGGGTTAAATGTAAGAATGATGCGTCGGATTCATCTGCTTCCACGACAATATATTCTCCATTACCAAGCTTGGCATTCGCATTTAAGGAAGAGAGTCTTCCACCAATTACGTATGTCGGATCCATGGAGGCCTCTGCCAAAATAGAGGCAATTAAACTCGTTGTGGTTGTTTTGCCATGAGTACCTGCTACAGCTATACCTTTTTTAAAGCGCATGAGCTCAGACAGCATTTCAGCTCTCGGCATAATTGGAATTTTATTTTTTATAGCAGTCATTAATTCAGGATTATCCTTATCGATGGCAGAAGAGATAACAACGACATCAATATCTTTAACATTTTCTGCAGCGTGATTAATAAAAATCTTAATGCCTAGATCTCTTAATCTCGAAGTGACGGGGGAGTCCTGAATGTCTGAACCAGAAACAAAATAACCTAAATTATGCATCACTTCTGCGATACCACTCATCCCTGAGCCACCTATGCCTACAAAGTGAATTCGATTAATGTTATGTTTCATTTTTTAATTAATCGCTCGCATGCTTGATATATAACCTCTTCAGGTTTTTTTGTTTTATTTTCTAATGCAGCTTTTGACATTCTTAAACATTCATTTCTTGAAATGCTATTAATGAGACGGCTAAATAATTCCGGCGAAAGGTTTTCTTGAATTATAAGTCTCGCGGCTTTCTTATCCCTTAAGTATTTTGCATTATAAAATTGATGATTATCGACAGCAAAAGGAAATGGTACCAAGATGCTTGGAATTCCAGCGGCCGAAAATTCTGACACCGTAAGAGCGCCGGCTCGAGCAATCACTATATCTGCCCATTCATAAATTTTTTCAATATGATCCAAATAGGCTCTGCAGTCAGCTTTAATGCCATATTTTTTATAGTTTGTTTTTAATTCTTCAAAATGTTTTTCGCCTGATTGATGAATAATAGTTGGTCTATTTTTAGGTTGAATTTGCTTAATGCTTTGAGGAATCGTATCGTTAAAAAATTTGGCGCCTAAACTCCCTCCCACAACAAGCAATCTCAAGGGCCCTTTTCTATTTTTAAATCTTTGGGCTGGTGTTTTAATTTGTCTAATATCATCTCTGACTGGGTTACCAATCTGTTGAGCGGCTCGTAGCAATTTAATTGGAAACCCAGAATAAATATGTGTTGCGATCATCGCTAATAATTTATTAGTGAGACCTGGAATCGAATTTTGTTCATGAATAATGAGAGGCTTCCCCATGAGCTTAGCCATAAGTCCGGCAGGAAATGAAACGTAACCACCCATTGCAATCACGACATCTGGTTTTTCTTTTTTAATTACTTTTGCACACTGTATGAATGCAATTGAAAGTATAAATGGAAGCTTTATCCAACTTAGAATACCTTTACCTCGAATACCCGTAATATCAATCATCGCCTTTGCATAAGGTTTTTTCTCAATTAACTTATTTTCCATACCATGCGAAGTTCCAAGCCAAGTAATCGACCATCCTTTTGCTTTTAAATAATCCGCAATCGCAATGCCAGGATAGATATGTCCTCCAGTGCCTCCTGCAATTATCAATATTTTTTTATTTAATTTCACAGGGTTAAATGCCTCTTAGACCTCTTCGATTTTCCCAGTCAATTCTGAGTAATATCGCAAGCGCAATCATATTGGTCAACATACCGCTGCCACCATAGGATAAAAGTGGCAAAGTTAAACCTTTAGTAGGAAGAAGTCCCATATTCACTCCCATATTCATGATGCCCTGAACCCCAAACCAAATACCAATACCTTGCGATAAAAGTGCCGAATAATAATTTTCGTTAATAATCGCTTCTTTGGCGATTCCAAAAGCACGAATCACTAACCAAGAAAATAAGCCAATGACTACAAGTACTCCCACAAAACCAAGTTCTTCAGCTAATACTGCCAAAATAAAATCGGTATGAGGCTCAGGTAAATATAGTAATTTCTCAACGCTGCCACCTAATCCCACACCAAACATTTCTCCTCGACCAAAAGCCATTAATGAATGTTGTAATTGGTAGTTTTTTGTTAAAGAGTCTGACCAAGGATCTAGAAAACTTAATCGACTTGTACGATAAGTCGCTGCATGAATGATTCCCCAGATTGCAGCAGGAGACACAAAAAGAAGTCCTAATAGAATATTTTTATTAATTCCACCTAAAATTAAAATTAAAGCTGCAATCACAGAGATAACAACAAGCGCTCCAAAATCTGGCTCTTTAATTAATAAAAGGCCTACTACAATAATTGCAGAGGCCATAGGCAAAAATCCCTTTAAAAAAGTGCCAATTTCTTTAGACTTTCTCAGCACATAATCAGAGGCATACATCGCAACAAATAGCTTCATGAATTCTGAAGGTTGTAAATTAAATACAATCAGCGTTAGCCAGCGACGACTACCGTTAACTTTATGCCCTATGCCAGGAATTAAAACTAGTATGAGTAAGAATAGTCCGCCTAAAAATAAATAAGGTGAAACTTTCTGCCACCAGCGAATAGGTATTAGAAAGGTAATAAATCCTGCAGCTGCGCCAATACAAATAAATAAGGTTTGTCTTATCAAGAAATATGAGGAAGAATTTCCAAATCTTTTAGTAGTCTCTGCCAAGGCAATTGATGAAGAGTAAACCATCACAAGACCTATCCCGATTAATATCATCGATACCCAAAATAAGCCATGATCAAATGAAGGCTTATCAATCAGGGATTTATTAGAAAATTTATCTAGCATGATTCTCTTTTAGTTTTTTTACACAAGCTTTGAAAAGATTGCCTCGCTCTACATAATTTTTAAACATATCTGTGCTCGCACAGGCTGGGGATAATAAAACTACATCACCCGTGTTTGCTAACTCAATAGATTTACATATGGCATCTTCAAGACTTTTTTCAATATGATTTGGAATAGCAGAAGCACTAAAAGCTTTTTGCATAATCTCAGCATCTTTACCAATCAATGCGACGTGCTTAATTTTATCTTTCGATGCATACGTTAGAGGATTAAAATTTTGATTTTTTCCATCACCGCCTGCCACCAATAAAATTGGCTTAGTCATACTTTTTATCGCAGCAATCGTTGCGCCTACATTCGTTCCCTTTGAATCGTTATAAAAATCAATTCCTGAAAAAGAATCAACGTATTCCACACGATGAGGGGGTGCATTAAATTCAGCTAAGACTTTTTTAAGGGTGTAATCAGGGATATCAAAGGGCTCACAAAGAGCTATTGCTGCCATTACATTCTGAATATTATGAATACCTTTAAGCTTAATTTCATCGATTCCAATAATTTCAGCATTTCCCTTTGCAATAAAATATTGGCTGCCATTTTTTTTAATTCCATAATTAATTTCATCAACATCACTTCCAAATGTGACCATGTCATTTGTAATGAAGGTCTTAAGATAATCATCATCTCTATTTAAAATACATTTTTTTGCATGATTAAATATTCGATATTTAGCTTTTGCATATTCATCGATCGAGCTATATCGATCCATGTGATCTTGAGAGATATTCAAAATTGTTGCTGCATCAAGAGCGAGAGAATAAGTGCTTTCTAATTGATAGCTCGATAATTCGAGAACATAAACCTCAGGTACTTTTTCATCTAAAACATTTAAAATTGGTATGCCAATATTACCTGCTACAATAGTTTTAATACCAGATGCCTTTAATAACTCTCCAACAAGTGAAGTCACAGTCGTTTTACCATTGGAACCCGTAATACCAATGACTTTCGTATTTGCTGCTTTGACTTGCGCAAATATTTCAATATCGCCTACGACAGGTATGCCCTTATCTATAGCCGCTGCGACATAACTTTCTTTTAATGAAACGCCAGGGCTAATCACAATTAATTCAATATCGTTTGTGATACTTTCATGGAATATTTTCCCAGTTATAAATTCCACATCTTTGAACTTTGCTTTAATTTCTCCAAGTCCTTCAACATTGGTTCGCGTATCGATCGCTCTTATGACACAATTTTGATTACCAAGAAAGGTCAATACAGATTGGCCTGTGTCTCCGAGGCCAATCACTAAAACTCTTTTTTTGTAAAAATTATTGATCATCTAATCTTCAGTGATGAAATACCAATTAATACAAGCATCATGGTAATGATCCAAAATCTCACGACAACCTGTGTTTCTTTCCAGCCTTTTTTTTCGTAATGATGATGAAGAGGGGCCATAAGAAAGATTCGCTTTCCAACTCCATATTTAAATTTTGTGTATTTGAAATACATCACTTGGATCGCAACAGAGACTGTTTCCACCACAAAAATACCGCCCATGATGAATAGTACAATTTCTTGTCTGACGATAACGGCAATGGTCCCAATGGCTGCTCCCAGAGCTAGGGCGCCTAAATCTCCCATAAATACTTCTGCAGGATATGTGTTAAACCATAAAAATCCTAAGCCTGCACCTGCCATGGCAGTGCAAAAGATAGCTAATTCACCAGCTCCGCTGATATAAGGTAGGCCCAAGTATTTAGCGATCACATAATTACCAGCAACATACGCAAATACGCCTAGAGCGCTTGCAACTAAAACAGTTGGCATGATCGCAAGCCCGTCTAATCCATCTGTAAGGTTCACAGCATTACTGCTCCCTACAATAACGGTGTAACTCAAGAGAATGAAAGTTAGTGCGCTCATTGAAAAACTTATATCTTTAACAAAAGGTAAGATCAAAGATGTTTGCTCAGGAGTCACGGCATTCGACCAAAGATAAATTGAAGCGCCAAGACCTATGATGGATTGCCATAAGTATTTTTGTCCTGCACTAATACCATTAGGATCTTTATAAATTACTTTTTTTAAGTCATCTATAAACCCAATAAGGCCAAATCCAAGCGTCACAATCAAGAGTAACCAAATATAATTATTTTTAATGTCAGCCCAAAGCAGCGTCGACACAATGATAGATACTAGGATTAAACCACCCCCCATCGTGGGTGTACCTGTTTTAATAAGATGGTCTTTAGGTCCGTCAGATCTTACTGCTTGACCAATATTATATTGATTAAGTTTTTTGATGAGCCACGGACCAAAGACAAAAGAAATAACCAATGATGTGATTGTCGACATCACGGCTCTTAATGTAATGTAATTAAATACATTAAAGCCGTGGATTTCTTTAGCTAAAAATTTAAATAATTCAAGTAACATAATTTTTATCTTTCTGAAAAATTTTAAGTAAGCCCCTTAACCACTTCTTCCATTTTCATAAAACGCGATCCCTTTACAAGTACTGATGAGTCTTTTTTAATTTTGGATTTAACATATTTAATCAAATCTTTTTTATTACTAAACCATTTTGCATCACCACTACATTTATTAATTGTGTGCTTAGTAAGTGGTCCAGTCCCCACAACATCGGAGATTTTCTTTTTATTAATATATGTTCCTATAGAAGCATGGTATTGCGCTGCTTTTTTCCCTAGCTCCCCCATATCACCAACGACTAAAATTTTGTGTCCTTCTTGATTAGACAGTACATCAATGGCAGCCTTCATTGATTCTGGGTTGGCGTTATAGGTATCATCAATAAGCATTGCGCCATTCAATCCTTTTTTCACTTCCAACCTTCCTTGAACAGGCTTAATAGCCTCAATACCTTTCTTGATAGTTTTAAGCGGAATTTTTAAAGCAATTGATGAGGCAATAGCTGCAAGTGCATTTTTTAAGTTATGCTCACCTTGCAAATTCAAACTAATATCAATCTGCCCTTTAGGAGTGCGAATATGAGAAATGTTTTTTAATGTTTTATATAGATAGACATCAGCTTTTTTATCCAAACCAAATGAAATAATATTTTTAGTTTGAGCGGCATTTTTCATCAAACTATAAAAATCATCGTCGCGATTTATGATTGCAATACCGCCCTTTTTCAAGCCTTCAAAGATTTCTGATTTAGCTTTTGCAATACCCTTTTTAGAACCAAAAAATTCAATATGCGCTTCTGCAATATTTGTAATGACTGCAACATCGGGCCTAGCTATCTTACTTAAATAACTAATTTCTCCCTTGTGATTCATGCCCATTTCAACGACAGCACACTTTTGAGTTTTTTCTATATTCAATAAAGACAATGGAAGCCCAATATCATTATTATAATTTCCTTGGCTCACGAGCAACTTCTTCTTACTTTTCAAATGCGTTGATACAATGCTCGCAACCATTTCTTTTGTGGTTGTTTTGCCATTACTTCCCGTTATAGCAACTAAAGGTATTTTTGATTGGGCTTTCCAATATTGAGCAATTTTCCCTAGAGCCTCACGTCCAGTTTTTACTTGAATCTTATTTTTGAGTGCTTCTTGTTTGCTCGCAACAATTACTGCAACAGCCCCTTTCTTTAAGGCCTCAGATGCAAACATATCTCCATCAAATTTTTCACCTTTAATGCCAATAAAAAGATCGCCTTTTTGAATGTCATGGCTATTAATAGAAATGCGTTTAATTCTCTTTTTAAGAAGAGCGGTATCTCCCTGAAACTTACCACCCACAATTTTTTTAATTTGATTTAAAGTAATATGCATTAATTTGTCTTGTAATATTTAAGTGCGTCTCTAACGCATTTTTGATCGCTGAAAGGATATTTGATACCTTTAATTTCCTGATATTTTTCATGCCCTTTGCCAGCAATCAGAATTACATCCTCTTTGTTAGCAAGTTGGATTGCTTTTTCAATGGCTTTGTCTCTGTTAATTTCAGTTGAAAACGATCCCTTCATATACTTACTAATTTCACTAATAATTTTTTTGGGGTTTTCATTTCTCGGGTTATCCGACGTCACAATACTCATATCAGCTAATTTTGAGGCAGCAGTTGCCATATCTTTTCTTTTGCCTATATCTCGATTACCGCCACACCCAAATACACAAATAAGCTTGCCATCCGTTTTATCTTTCAAGGTCGTAAGCACTTTTTCAAGAGCATCTGGTGTATGCGCATAATCAATAAATATTTGCGGTGAAGTCTTTTTACCCATTTTTTCCATTCTTCCTGGCACCTGAGAAATATCGGCTAAATATCTAATGATTTTTTTAATTGCAAACCCAGACCCAACAAGCGCACTGATGACCGCTAAAATATTATAGACATTAAATTCTCCAACTAAAGGAATATTTACTTCATATATTTCTTTTTTAAAATGTAATCTGAACCTTGTCCTAGATGCAGAATAGTTAATATGTGTTGCGCGCATATCACCATCTGTAATACCGTAGGTGATGATCTTTATCTTCTTTTTAGCCAGTGATGCTTTGAGTTTTTTTCCATAAATATCATCAATATTAATTACCGCCACTTTTAAAGATGGAAAATGAAATAATTTTTTCTTTTCATTAAAATAATTTTTAAAAGTGAGATGGTAATCTAAATGATCTCTCGATAAGTTCGTAAATACGGCAACATCAAAATGAATGCTATTGACACGACCTTGCGCTAAGGCATGCGATGAAACTTCCATAACTACTGAGTTCACATGATTTTTTTTAAACTCATTAAAAATACGATGGTTTAAAATTGCGTCTGGCGTTGTATAGGCGTGTACTTTTAGTTTTTTATACCCGTATCCAAGCGTACCGATTAACCCAGTTTTTTTACCTAAAATATTTTGAAGTTCTTTAAGCCAATAGGTGCATGAAGTTTTTCCGTTTGTGCCGGTTACACCGATTGTGTGTATTTTCTTTGAAGGCTCTTTAAAGAAGATATGAGCTATTTCACCTTCTTTATTTTTTAAATCACTAATCGGAAGATGTGGAATATTCCAAGAATTTTTCCATACAAAATCTTTTTGTTCATACAAAATAGCTTTTGCTCCTTTTTTTAGAGCATCTGCAATGTAATTTCTTCCATCGACATGAGAGCCTGGATAGGCAAGAAAGAGAGAATTCTTTTTTACGTGTCTACTATCATTTGAAATATCAGAGAGGTGAAGTCCAATCTTTTTTAACTCACTCTTCATATCGTTTCTTTAGGCTCTACTTTATCGAGCTGTGGTACTGTATTAGCCAACTTATCATCTCGAGGAATATTTAGTATTTTCATGACATCTGTCATCACATTACTAAATACGGGAGCTGCAACAGCGCTACCAAAATGACTTCCAACAGTTGGCTCATCAATCATAATTGCCATAATGATTCTTGGATTTGTCGCAGGAATTAATCCTACAAATGAACCTATATTCTTATTTTTTTCGTATTTTCCATTCATTAATTTTTCTGCTGTCCCAGTTTTACCAGCTACTCTGTAGCCTTTGACTTTCGCATTACCTCCTGTGCCATCTTCAATTACACCTTCCATCATTTCGACCATGGTTTTGACTGTTTCTTTCTTAAATACTTTTGTTCCCATGACTGGTTCATTTCGTTTGTACAATGTAATAGGTTTTAATTCGCCATCATTAGCAAAAACTGTGTATGACTGAGCCAATTGAAGTAAGGTTAAATTAATACCGCCGTAACCATAAGAAACTGTGGCTTGGCCTACCATTCCCCAATTTTTATAATTTCTTAAAACACCGCCCACTTCACCAGGGAATCCTACGTTCGTTCTCATACCAAAACCAACTTTGTTCAATGTGCCCCAAAGATTTTTTGGGTCTTGCATAAGACCAATTCGAGCAGCGCCCACATTTGATGACTTTGCAATAACTTCAGAAACTGTCATTGAGAGTCGTCCCGGCTCGGCGTGTGCGTCATGAATAGTAAAAGATCCAATCTTCATAAATCCTGCTGACGTATCAATATTCTGAGTGGGTTGAACTAATCCACTATCCAATGCTGCTGAGACAACAAAAGGTTTCATAGTAGATCCTGGCTCAAAAACATCTGTCACAGCTCTATTTCTTGTTGGCCCATTTCCAGCATTTAAATTATTTGGGTTATAAGTAGGTAAATTAGCTAGTGCTAAAATTTCACCTGTTTTAGCGTCGATGACAATAGCTGATCCTGCTTGCGCTTTATGCTCTTCAATCGATTTTGCTAATTCTCTATAAGTTAAATATTGAATTCTTCGATCAATAGATAAAGTTACGTCATTACCCTCTTGAGGTAATTTAATATCATCAATATCATCAACAAAACGACCAAGCTTGTCTTTTAGAACTTTTCTTCGGCCTGCAACGCCTGAAAGTGATCTGTTTTGTGCTTTTTCAATTCCTTCCATACCCACATTTTCCATGCTCGTTAAACCTACTAGATTAGCTGTCACTTCAGCAGCAGGATAGAATCTTTGGAAGTCATTTTCAAAACTTATACCAGGAATTTTTAACGCTTTAAGTTGGTCTGCATCGCTAGGTGGGACACGTCTTTTAAGATATACATTTTCCTTGGTGCTATTAAATATTTTGTCATCAACTTCATTGCTGCTGAGCTTAAGAATAGTTTCCAATTGAGTTCTTTGCTCTTTAGTCATTTTCACTTTTGCAATTTTTGGATTAGCATTGACTGAGAAAACAGGTGTACTGAGCGCTAAAATATTGCCATGTCTATCTGTAATTTTTCCACGATTAGCGGCAAGAGAAAGGATGCGATTACTCGTTGCAGTCGCTTTTTCTTGTAAGAAATTTTTATTCAAGCCTTGCAAATATAAAGCTCGGACAATAAGCGTTAAGAATCCTGCTAAAAATAAAATCAATATCCATCTTCGTCGAATGCCTGATAATTCGAAGAATGTTTTTTCAACTTTATTATTAATAAATAAACTCAATGCTGATCCAACATAATTATTTTTTTAGGACCTGGCTCTTTCATCTTTAATGATTTTTTTGCAATTTCATCTATCTTTGAATGCATGGATAAAGTGCTCTGCTCTAATTGCAACTGGCTATATTCCAAATCAAGTTGACGACCAATGTCTTTTTGATGCTCATTCTCAGAAAACAATTTTCGATATTGATGCTCGGCATTAACTTTAGCGAGCGCCATGATGAGTATGACAAAATACAAAATGAAATTTGTTCTAGTCATTTAATAGGCCGTCCTCTCAGCAATGCGCATGATGCCGCTTCTCGACCTTGGGTTATATTTCACTTCTTCTTCACTTGGTCTAATAGGTTTTGTCACAATATTTAATCGAGGCTTCGGTAAATCTTCACTTCTAATTGGAAAATTAGAGGGCAATGTATCTCTATTTCTTTCATCATTAATAAACTGCTTCACAATTCTGTCTTCAAGCGAGTGAAAACTAATCACCACCATCATGCCGCCTGTTTTTAGTCGCTCTAAAATTTTAGGCAACACTTCTTGTAATTCTTCTAGTTCCCGATTGACATAGATCCTCAATGCCTGAAATGTTCTTGTGGCAGGATCTTGTCCAACTTCTTTTTTGGGCATATGCTCTGCTACAATTTTTGCGAGCTGTTTTGTCGTTTCAATCGAACCTACCTCTTTGCGCTCTTTTATAATTGCAGCCGAAATTCTTCTTGCGAATTTTTCTTCGCCATATTCTTTTAAAATTTTTTCTAATTCTTTTTGTTCAATATTTTTTAAAACCTCGGCGGCAGTAATGCCTTTCGTTTGATCCATTCGCATATCTAAATAAGCATCAAATCTAAAACTAAATCCACGATCGCCTTCATCAATTTGTGGCGATGAGATTCCCAAATCAAGAAGCACACCATCTACTTTCGAAATACCTTTTGCTTCTAACACTTCATCGATCTCAGAAAAATGTGCGTGAACGATTTTAAATCTCGCATCTTTAATTTTTAAACCTTCCTCATACGCAGTTTTATCTCGATCGATCGCGATTAGCCTGCCTTCCTGATTTAACTTTTCTAAAATTAATTTGCTGTGACCACCCCGCCCAAAGGTGCAATCCACATAGACGCCATCTTTCTTTAAAACTAAATACTCAACCGCTTCATGTAAAAGAACAGTAATGTGCTCATGATTTGAATTAGATTGGGCTTGATTCATGAATCATTAAATTAATTAGAATCATTAAAGGGAGAATCCTTCGAGCTCAATCGGCATACTTGAAGCGTCTTGTTGTGTAGCATTTTGCATTTGTTGATTCCAAGCTTCTTTATCCCAAAGTTCAAAATGGCTACCTTGACCCACTAACATCACTTGTTTGTCTATGCTTGCAAATTCTCTTAATACCTGAGAAAGAAGCAATCGACCTGCTGTATCAAGCGATATGTCTTCTGCATACCCTACAAGCAGTCTTTGCAAAGCACTCGATTTTTTATCAAAGCTCGAAAGTGCCATAATTTTTGACTGGATAGGCTCCCAGGCTATTTGGGGATAAATCAACAAACATCCATGGGGGTGTGCTGTGATAACTAAGTCGCCTGAAGATTGAACGAGCAAAATCTCGCGATGCTTTGTAGGCATTGCAATTCTACCCTTAGCATCAATATTCAAGAGATTAGCGCCTCTAAACATAATTCCCGACCCATTGTTCAATTCAAAAAAAGTGGGAAATTACTAAATACCCTTAGTTCTACTTAGAAATTTCCCACAAAAAACCACTTTTTTCCACTAATAGCACTATAGATAATAAAAAAGAGCTGTGCAAGCTCTTTTTTGGAGAGTTTTTTCATATACAACAAGGGTTTGGAGGGGTAAAACTAGGGGTTTTTAAAAAAGTTGAAGCCAACCGATAAGCCGGGTTCTGTCGTGGACAGTCATTCATCTAGGCACATGATTACTCATGCACTCAAGCAGTCTACCCGGTAGCAACACGAGCCGTGCTATTACTACCCTATTTGACTTTGCTCCGAGTGGAGGTTACCGCGTTTCACCGTAACTAAATACGCTCGTCTCTGTGGCCCTATTCCTCGTTTCGCAACGTACGGCCGTTAGCCGTCACTCCGCTCTATGGAGCCCGGACTTTCCTCTCCTTGAGTTAACAAGCAGCGACTGTCTAGTCAGCTTCATAAAGATTTTAACATATCTCAAAAATGAGCTTTTTTTACTATCAAAAGTTTATAAATTCTCTCTATAAATTGAGTGTTTTGAATTCATTAATCAACTGGAAAAAAGATCTTGGTTAGTTTTTCTCTAATTTAATTCGCAATTATTAACTGATCCCAATTTGTCGTGTAATTTCTCGATTTGAATTGAGCTTTCATTTCCCATTCTTTTATAACACCTTCACTACCTAACTTTAATTTACCTTTCCATCTTTGATTGATGGTATCCATAATTTTCATGCGTGAATGAGAAATTGTGTTGTTAAATAAATTACCTTGCATTTTATATTTAGAGGTTAAATTACAAAGCGTGATGCCTGCTTTTTGATAATCAAAACCGTCACGATAAATGTAATCCAATCCCAATAAAGCAGCATTAGTTAATACCATGGAATCATCACTTGGTTGAAATAATGGAATATTGAGTCCGTTCGCATATTGTTTCTTATCATCATGCGGGCTTGTTCTGATGTAAACATATAAAGATGACGCAACTGAATCTTGTTTTCGCATTCTTTCAGCTGCACGACTGGTATATGAAGTAATAGCTTCTATAAGCTCTTGTTTATTATTCACCCGTCTACCGAAGGAACGAGATACCATAATTTCTTTATTAGGCTCTTCCGCATCTTTTAATTCTATACACATCACATCATTTAATTCACGTACTGTTTTTTCAAGGACGATACTAAATTGTTGGCGTATATAGTCGGGATCTGCAAGTTTCAAATCTAGAACAGAAATAATACCGAGTTGATTAAGTTTAAGCGCTAATGATCTTCCAACACCCCACACTTCATTTACTGGAATATGACTCATCCAGGTTTCAAGCGTATCTTTATCCATGATATTTAAATTACATACGCCTTTAAATGAAGAATTTTTCTTTGCAATATGATTGGCTAACTTAGATAAAGTTTTAGTAGATCCTATGCCTATAGATACAGGAAGTCCTGTCCATTGTTTTATCTTAGTTTTAATTTGCTGACTATATTGAATAAGATCTTTGGACTTGAATGATGTTAAATCTAAAAATGACTCATCTATAGAATAAACTTCTTGATCTGGACTAAATTTAGAAAGCAATGTCATCACACGATGACTCATATCTAAATACAAAGTGTAATTGGATGAGAGTGCTATGACATTTTCTTGCTTAGCAAACTCTTTAAACTTAAACCAAGGTGTTCCCATTTTAATACCAAGTGCTTTAGCTTCATTTGAACGAGAAATAGCACATCCATCATTGTTACTTAACACCACCACGGGTTTATTTTCCAGCTTAGGGTTAAATACTCTTTCACAGCTGACATAGAAGTTATTAACATCAATGATGGCGATCGACTTCATAATAAAAAACTATATTACTCGCCAGGAAATTTTTCTTCCAGCATATAGCGGAATAATTGCTTCATCACCTACAGTAATTTTTTCAGGCACAGCCCACTCTTCTTTAATAAGATTGATTGATGATTTATTTCTTTCTAATCCGTAGAAATCGGCACCGTAAAAACTTGCAAAACCTTCTAATTTATCTATCGCATTGAGCTCATCAAATACTTCAGCATAAAGCTCAATAGCGCTTGCTGCAGAAAAAATACCTGCGCAACCGCAAGCATTTTCTTTTGTCGATTTTAGGTGAGGCGCACTATCAGTGCCTAAAAAGAATTTTGGATTGCCTGATGATGCTGCGCTTAAAAGTGCTCGTCGATGCGCTTCTCTTTTTAAAATAGGTAGACAGTAATGATGTGGATTGATACCGCCTACAAATATATGATTTCTATTCAATAAAAGATGTTGTGGTGTAATCGTAGCCGCAATTTTTTTAGAGCTATTTAAAATAAAATCAGTAGAATCTTTTGTGGTGATATGTTCCAACACAATTCTCAAATTAGGAAATGTTTTATGTATTTTTAATAAATGCTGATCAATAAATACTTTTTCTCGATCAAAAATATCAATTTCTGGATCTACCACTTCACCATGTAATAAAAGGGCTACATCTAATTTTTCCATAAGCTCAAAAATATCATAACAATCATCAATATTTCTGACGCCAGAATCTGAATTGGTTGTGGCACCCGCTGGGTAATATTTAATACCTACAATTTGTTTATGTTCAGGGATCTTTTTAATTTCATCGAGTGAAGTTTTATCTGTGAGATATAAAGTCATGAGAGGTTGAAAGTGGTTATTACTTTCCAAAGCATTTTTAATTCTAGATTCATATTGAATTGCTTGGTCTACTGTCGTGATAGGCGGTTTTAAATTAGGCATCACAAGCGCTCTCGCAAATTGCTTCGCAGTATAAGGAACGACTAAAGCCATAAGTGTATCATCTCTTAAATGCACATGAAAATCATCTGGGGTGGTAATTGTTAAAGTCTTAGTCATGTTTTTTTACTTTCAATGCCTCATCATATAAATAATTCTTATTAACTTTTAATATCTCAACGCCTAATTTCACTGCCACATTAGTAGGCATATGATTGAGTAATATTTTTAATATTCTATGCTGATCTTCAGTGAGCAATTCTTTTTTTTCATGGCAAATGGGAGCAACTAAAATCACAAACTCACCCTTTTGAAAATTACTATCGCTTTCAATCTTTTCTTTAACGTCTGAAATTTTACCCCGATAAATACTTTCAAATGTTTTAGTAAGTTCACGTGCCACGACAATCTCATGTTGATCTCCAAAAAAAATAGCCATATCGCTTAAGCTTCTAATGATACGGTGAGGTGCCTCATAAAAAATCATGGGACATGATTGTATTTGAAGACTCTCGAATACTTTTATTCTTTGACTGCTAGTGGTCGGTAAAAATCCATAAAAATGAAAGCTCGTATGTTCCATCCCTGAAACAGAATAAGCAGTTGTAAGGGCTGAGACGCCTGGAATAGGAATAATTTCAAAACCCGCTGCTGCTACCTCCTTCACAATCAAACCGCCAGGATCGCTTATATTAGGGGTCCCTGCATCTGACACCAATGCAATATGTTTGCCGTCTTTTAAGTATTCAATGATTTTTTGTACCGACGCTTTTTCATTATGTTGATGCACTGCAAATTGTTTTTTTTCAATAGAAAAATGGGACAAAAGACCTTGCGTATGTCTTGTATCTTCGGAAGCAATAAAGTGTACTAATTTAAAAGTTTCAAGCGCTCTATAGGTAATATCATTTAAATTGCCTATAGGGGTCGCTACTACATACAATTTTCCACTCATCATTAACGGCCCAATTATTTTTAAAGCATTCAAGAAAGCTCTTTTAAATCGCTCGCTCAAGACTTCTTTAAAAGAGATATAATCATTTTGTCACATATCAATACTATGTTAATAAAAGTTTAGAGGAAGCTATGCTTAAACATATCAAATTACTTTTTATCTCATTCATCTTATTACAACTCTTAGGATGCCCAGCTGCTATCATTGGTGGCGGTGCTATAGGCATTGATACAGCTGTTGATCGAAGAACCCCAGGTATTATTACTGAAGACACAACCATTGAATTAAAAGCATTTGCTGCTATTCAAAATTTTAAGGAGGAAGTTAGTTCAAGTGTTGTGAGTTATAACGGTCATGTACTTATTGTAGGTCAAGTGCAAAACCAAGAAGTTAAAACAAAGATCGAAAATAAGGTTAAAGAAATTACCAACGTAAAATCTGTTATTAACGAATTGACCGTGGATGCTATCGCTTCTATTTCCTCTCGTGCAGAAGATACTTTAATTACCTCTAATGTTAAAGCACGTTTAATTAAAGAAAATAAAGTGTCCCCGTTCCATGTCAAAGTAATCACAGAAAATAAAATTGTTTATCTCATGGGCATATTGACTGAGAAAGAAGCTAAAGAAGCTGAAGATATTGCCAAAAATACAAATAAAGTTACTAAAGTCGTTAAATTATTTGAATATATCAATAAATAAACGATTTATCTTTTAGCTTAACTTATTGAAAATAAAGAACTATTAATTAGCCTAGGCCTTACTAAATAGAGGCCTTAGCTATTATTGATTTAATTGAAGATGTTGCTATAATGGTTTCTCATAGTTTTTTCAAAACATTCAAGTTAGTTCTTAAACCCCAAAATAAACTACCCGTAATACTAGCTAGCTTAATTACAGATTTAATCCATTAGAGGTCATCATGAGTAAAAATATTATCCATTTATCAGACGCAACATTCGAAACTGAAGTGCTTCAATCAACCGTCCCTGTTCTTGTAGACTATTGGGCAGAATGGTGTGGGCCTTGCAAAATGATTGCGCCAATTCTTGATGAAATATGTAAAGACTACGACGGCAAATTAAAAATTGCTAAATTAAATATTGATGAAAATGCACAAACGCCGGCTAAATTTGGTATCAGAGGTATTCCTACTTTAATGATTTTTAAAAATGGTAATGTCGAAGCGACTAAAGTCGGTGCCTTATCAAAATCTCAATTAACCACATTTATTGATAGCAACATCTAAAGCTAATACTCCTCCTTAAAAACCCCTCAACGTAACACTAATCGGAAACCCTCAAATATGCATTTATCTGAATTAAAACATCTCCCTATTGCACAACTCGTAGAAATGGCGATCACAGACGAAATCGAAAATGCGAGTCGTATGAGAAAGCAAGACTTGATCTTCGCGATCTTAAAAAATAAGGCAAAAAAAGGGGATAGTATTTTTGGAGATGGTACTCTAGAGGTGCTTCAAGATGGCTTTGGATTCCTAAGATCACCAGATACTTCATATCTCGCAGGTCCTGATGATATCTATGTGTCACCTTCACAAATTCGCCGCTTCAATCTTCATACGGGCGATACAATTCAAGGTGAAATTAGAACACCTAAAGATGGTGAGCGTTACTTTGCACTGGTCAAAGTTGATCAAGTCAATAATGAAGCCCCAGAAAATACAAAACACAAAATTCTCTTTGAAAACTTAACGCCTCTTTTCCCAACCATACCTCTTACATTGGAAAGAGATATCAATGGCGAAGAAAATATCACAAGTCGAGTGATTGATATGATCGCGCCCATTGGTAAAGGTCAACGTGGTTTGATTGTAGCGAGTCCTAAGAGCGGCAAAACTGTGATGATGCAAAATATTGCGCATGCAATTACTGTGAATCATCCTGATGTTTCTTTGATCGTGCTTCTGATTGACGAAAGACCTGAGGAAGTCACTGAGATGACACGATCCGTGAAGGGTGAAGTTGTTGCATCTACATTTGATGAACCGGCAACACGTCACGTTCAAGTCGCTGAAATGGTGCTCGAAAAAGCAAAGCGTCTTGTTGAACATAAAAAAGATGTGGTAATCCTTTTAGATTCCATTACACGATTAGCAAGAGCCTATAACACCGTCATTCCTTCATCAGGCAAGGTGCTCACGGGCGGTGTCGATGCCAATGCGCTTCAAAAACCAAAACGTTTCTTTGGTGCAGCGCGTAATATTGAAGAAGGTGGTTCACTCACCATCTTAGCGACTGCGCTTATTGATACTGGATCTCGTATGGACGACGTGATTTACGAAGAATTTAAGGGTACGGGCAATATGGAAATTCACTTAGATCGGAAGATGGCCGAAAAACGTCTCTATCCTGCAATTAATGTGAATAAATCAGGTACTCGTAAGGAAGAGCTTCTTATTCCTAAAGATAATTTACAGAAAATCTGGGTCCTAAGAAAACTCCTTCACCCAATGGACGACCTGGAAGCGATGGAATTCTTACTGGATAAGATTAAAGCCACTAAAAATAACAATGACTTTTTCGACAGCATGCGAAGAGGTTAAGGCGTGAAATTGATTGATTTTTGCTCCTAAATCATTGATAATGCGCATCTATTGAACGAAAGTTGGAAAAATTATGAAAGCTGATATACACCCAAATTACCCTGAAATTAATATCACATGTAGCTGTGGTAATAAATTCAAGACACATTCAACTGTTGGTAAAGATATGAACATTGAAGTTTGCTCACTTTGTCATCCTTTCTACACAGGCAAACAAAAGATTTTAGATACTGCAGGCCGCGTTGAAAAATTCAAACAAAAATATGGCATGTAAGCGTCAATTCCTATTTCAAAAGGCAGCATAGGCTGCCTTTTTTTTTATAAATTATGCGATTTCAACTCGAACATGACTGGCAAGACAATATGGCCACACCTCGAAGCCGATTGGGTGAGCGGGCCAAAATTCATTCTTTTGTCGTCTTATGTTTAATCTGGGTATTTGCTGGTCTTTTCGGGCACGCACCATGGAAAGGCTATGAAACTCAAAGTATAAGTGCAATTCATGCTGTATTGAATGGTCATCTATTAGCACCTCTTGCTGCAAGTGAAGATACACTCACTAGTCCCCCACTTTACTATTGGACTGGAGCCATCTTAGGCAAACTTCTAACGCCACTTATATCACTGCATGATGCCAGTCGTCTCATTAATGCCTTATGGATGGGACTTACGATTTTAATGATCGGCATGACAAACCGAGAATTATGGGGCATCGGATTTGGAAGACAAGCAGCACTGGTCTTTATTGGCTCAGTCGGTCTAATCTTTAACGTGCATACGCTTATGCCTGGCATTGCGACTTTAACTGGCCTCACGATGGGATTTTATGGTTTAGCACTCTCTAAAAGACGCCCTTTTAGATCAGCCATCCTCTTAGGCGTTGGATTAGGATTAAGCTTTTTATCAGGAGGTGTCGTACCTCTCTTAAGCCTTATTCTTTCAGCACTTCTTCTACCCATATGCTTTGAAATATGGCAAACACGCCGTTATGGGCTTGTTTTAGCTTTAAGTTTATGTATGAGTTTACCGTTTTTACTTCTATGGCCGATATTGCTCTGGTGGCAAAGACCCGAGATGTTTGCAGCATGGATCAATAACTTTCATTTATTCCAAAAGCAAAATTATATTTTTTACATCAAAAATCTTTCATGGTTTGCTTGGCCAGCCCTTCCTTTGGCGATCTGGGGTTTATGGAAATTCAAATATAAAATATGGTCACAAGCTAAATTTCAATTACCTATTATTTTTTTCGTATCAACACTTATCATCACAGCTTCTTATGCAAAAACAAATCAGGCACTTTTGATGCCATTTTTAATTCCATTATCCACTATTGCAGCAGGAAGTATTGAGACTTTAAGAAGAGGTGCTGCGAGTGCATTGAACTGGTTTGGCATTATTTTATTTTCAACCCTCCTCTTTCTTATTTGGCTTGGTTGGAGTGCAATGCTTACAGGCTACCCACAAAAAACCTATGAGCGCATGCAATTCTTAGCGCAAACCAATGAATCTCATTTCAATATTTTTATTTTAATTATTGCAATCCTTCTTACAGCCATTTGGATTTTTTCTATGATTAAAACAAGAATTACAAATCGCTCATGCACAACCAATTGGTCAATTGGCCTCACAGTATGCTGGGCTCTTCTAATGGCTTTATGGCTTCCATGGATTAATCACAAAAAAGACTTTAGTCCGCTCTTTTTATCTATGAAAAAAGTCATCCAAGATAAAACTTGTCTCACTACACACAATATCAATGACGCACAAATTGATTTGATTGATTATTATTTAAATATCAAAGTCACCAGAGAAGGTGACCGAAGTAATTGTCATTACTTACTTGTGTATCAATCACACAAAAAAGATCTCCCACCGATGACTGAAAATTGGAAATTAGTTTGGAGTGGAAAACAACCTGGCGATAAAAATAATTACAAACTATTCTATAAAGAATAAAAAATCAAAGATACTTTTTGATTGCATCAATCACAATCACTTCTAAATCTCTACCCGCATTTTTTGCAACGTGCTCTTTAATTTGATTGCGCATAGGTGGCGCCCAAAATTTCTTTAAATGATTTGCAATCTCGTCTTTCGCTTTTTCTTGATCCGGATAGGATTTAAAAAAAGAGCCGATCTGATTAGCCATGGTAACAAGTTGATCAATATTCATAATTAATTTTTTGTAACTCTTTCAGCATAAGTATAAATTACATAATGAGGAGTTCTTGCGAAGCCAACCAAACATAAGCCATATTTTAACGCAGATCGTATAGCAAGTCCCGTGGGTGCCGATATAGCGATCAACATCGAAACACCTAGCATCACTGTTTTTTGGACCATCTCATAACTTGCACGACTAGTTGTGATCACAAAACCTTGATCGGTGATGTCTTGTGATTTAAGTGCGCCAATCAATTTATCTAAGGCGTTGTGTCGACCCACATCTTCCCGCACAATTTGAATCTCGCCTTCTTGGTTGGCCCATGCGCATGCATGTGTCGCACCTGTCCTCTTTTGCAATGTTTGTGAGGTATGGATTGCCTCGAGCGCTTTAATCATCACACTCTCTTCAATCGTTAAAGGATAATCTATTTTTTTTTCTGGCAATCTTAATGCTTGGTCTAAATTTTCAGCGCCACATAAACCACAGCCTGTTCGGCCAAGCAAATTTCTTCGCTTATCTCTGAGTGACTGAAAACACGATGACGCGACATTAATTTGAAGTTCGATGCCATTAGTTTGACGAATAATTTCAATCCCGTACACATCTTTTTTATTTTCTACAATACCTTCTGAAATAGAAAAGCCTAAAGCAAAATCCTCAAGATCTGACGGAGAGGCAAGCATGACAGCATGGGAGATGCCGTTATACACAAATGCAATCGGCACTTCTTCTGCAATATCATCTTTTTCGATCTTATTTGCATAGCTTTTTAAAACTTCATAAGTCCTAAAACTATGCTCTGTATCAATAAAAAGATTTTTTGCCACTGATTAAAGCTAATGAATTTTTAATGCGTTAAATTTACCTGCAAATTCAATCTGCTCTTCACTGAAATGTTGATATTGTTTCTGCCAATCAGATAATTGTGTCACCTTACTGACTTGCACCGCTGTCACTTTAAATTCAGGGCAATTTGTCGCCCAATCTGAGTTGTCTGTCGTAATCACATTAGCCCCTGATTCAGGATGGTGGAATGTTGTATAAATCACACCGGGCTGAACGCGATCTGTAATATGAGCTCTTAATACAGTTTCCCCTGCTCGACTTACAATACCTACCCAATCACCCGATTGAATACCTCTCTCTTCGGCATCATGTGGATGAATCTCAACTACATCTTCCTCATGCCACGCGGTATTTTTTGTTCTTCTTGTTTGTGCGCCCACATTGTATTGAGACAGTATTCTGCCTGTCGTTAAAATGAGTGGGAATTTCTTTGTCACTTTTTCAGAGGTAGGCACATACTCGGTAATAATAAATTTACCTTTACCACGCACGAATTCATCGATATGCATGGTGGGTGTTCCAAGAGGATGCTCTTCATTACAAGGCCATTGAATACTGCCTAATTCATCTAACTTCTGATAACTCACACCTTTAAATGTGGGGGTAAGTTTTGCAATCTCGTCCATAATATCTGAAGCATGCTTGTACTCCATTTTGTAACCTAATGCATTACAAAGCATTTGGGTGATCTCCCAATCTTCATAACCATTCTTAGGCGACATCACTTTCCTTACTCTCGAAATACGTCGTTCTGCATTGGTATATGTGCCATTCTTTTCTAAGAATGAAGAGCCTGGGAAGAATACATGCGCATACATTGCGGTTTCATTTAAAAATAAATCTTGCACAATGACACACTCCATTGATTCCAATGCATGTGTCACATGCTGCGTATTTGGATCTGATTGGGCAATATCTTCACCTTCACAATAGAGTGCTTTAAATTGTCCATCGATCGCAATATCTAACATATTAGGAATTCTTAAGCCGGGTTCACTTTGTAATTTCACATTCCAAGCTTTTTCAAATAAAGCTAAGGTCGATTTATCAGATACATGTCGATATCCTGTAAATTCATGGGGAAAAGATCCCATATCACAGGCACCTTGGACATTATTTTGTCCTCGTAAAGGATTAACCCCCACGCCTTCTCGTCCGATGTTACCTGTCAACATCGCAAGATTTGCGATTCCTATCACCATCGTTGAACCTTGACTATGTTCTGTCACACCCAATCCATAATAGATCGCAGCATTACCCCCTGTTGCAAAAAGTCTTGCAGCAGCTCTGACCTTTTTCGCATCCACACCTGTATAAGCACTCATCACTTCAGGTGAGTTTTCAGGTTTAATAATAAAATCTTTCCAAACTTTAAAAGCTTCGTCTTCACATCGCACTCTGACGAATGATTCGTCAAAAAGATTTTCTGTCACGATCGTATGTGCTAAAGCGTTAATCATTGCCACGTTGGAACCAGGTTTAAGTTTTAAATGATAATCAGATCTGACATGAGGAGATTGATCTACAAGATCAATGGCTCTTGGGTCTAGAATAATAAGTTTCGCACCTTCTCTTAAACGTTTTTTCATTTGTGACGCGAACACAGGGTGACCATCTGTAGGATTAGCCCCGATAATCATGATCACATCTGAATACATTACTGAGTCAAAATTCTGAGTACCTGCTGATTCACCTAGGGTTTGCTTAAGTCCATATCCTGTTGGCGAATGGCAGACACGCGCGCACGTATCTATATTATTATTACCCAATGCGGCACGCACTAATTTTTGTACGACATACACTTCCTCATTCGTACAGCGTGAGGATGAAATAGCACCGACTGAATCACGGCCATATTTTTTTTGAATCCGCTTAATCTCACTTGCTGCGTGGTTAATCGCGACATCCCAAGTCACTTTTTCCCAAGGATCATGAATACTTTTGCGAATCATCGGTGTCGTAATGCGATCTTTATGTGTAGCGTACCCCCAAGCAAACCTTCCTTTAACGCAGGAATGTCCATGATTAGCACCACCATCTTTATTTGGCGTCATACGAACCACTTCTTCACCTTTCATTTCCGCATGGAATGAACAACCAACACCACAATAAGCACAAGTTGTAGTCACACTATGTTCAGGAACACCTGCTTCAATGATGGTATTTTCAATAAGGGTTGCCGTTGGGCATACTTGCACACATGCGCCGCATGAAACGCACTCTGAATCTTTAAAATCTTTATTTCCTGCTGATACTTTGGAATCAAAACCCCGACCTTGAATGGTCAGCGCATAAGTCCCTTGCACTTCTTCACAGGCCCTGACACATCTTGAACATACAATGCACTTTGAAGGATCAAACGTAAAATAAGGATTTGAAGTGTCTTTAACACTCTTTAGATGATTTTCTCCTTCATAACCATAACGCACATCTCGAAGCCCGACTGCACCTGCCATATCTTGCAACTCGCAATCACCATTCGTCGCACAAGTTAAACAATCGAGCGGATGGTCAGAGATATAAAGCTCCATGACGCCACGCCTAATATCAGCAAGTTTTGGGGTTTGTGTGTGAACTTTTATGCCTTCTGCGACAGGCGTTGTACAAGAAGCGGGGTAACCTCGACGACCTTCAATCTCAACAAGGCAAAGGCGGCATGAGCCAAAAGGTTCTAAGCTATCTGTGGCACATAATTTAGGAACTGTCACACCTGATATAGATGCGGCATGCATAATAGATGTACCCTCAGGCACTGAGACAGATACGCCATCAATCGTTAAATTGATAGTTTTATCTGAAGCTCTTTTTGGCGTTCCAAAATCTTTTACATCATCCATATCAAGGTCTCGAAAAAAATCATTAAATCAATATGTTAGTTTATGCCTTAGAGTCTATCGCATCAACCCCAAAGTCTTTAGAGAAATGATTTAAAGCGCTCAAAACAGGAAAAGGCGTCATACCACCTAATGCACACAAAGACCCATTTAACATCGTGTCAGCAAGATCCCTCACTAATGCAATATGCTTATTAACATCATGCCCTTGCATAATATGGTCTATTACTTCAATACCCCGCGTCGATCCAATGCGACAGGGTGTACATTTGCCGCATGATTCAATTGCACAAAAATTAAATGCGTAACGTGCCATCTTCGCCATATTTACCGTTTCATCAAACGCCACAATGCCACCGTGACCCAAGACCGCAAAGATTTCAGAAAATTTTTCATAATCGAGTGGAGTATCAAATTGCGATTCGGGTAAATAGGCGCCCAAGGGTCCGCCTACTTGCACTGCTTTAATAGGCTTGCCTGATAAAGAGCCTCCGCCAAAATCGTAAAGAAGCTCCCTTAAAGTTATACCAAAGGCTTTCTCAACAAGACCCGTGCGCTTTAAATTTCCTGCCAACTGAATAGGAAGCGTGCCTCGTGATTTACCCATACCAAAATCTTGATAATACTTAGCACCTTTAGCCAAAATAATGGGTACAGTCGCTAATGAAACCACGTTGTTTACAACCGTAGGTTTACCAAATAGACCTTCGATTGCGGGGAGCGGTGGTTTAAATCGCACCAATCCTCTTTTGCCTTCTAGGCTCTCTAACAACGAAGTTTCTTCACCACAAATATACGCGCCTGCTGCGCGTCTTACTTCTAAATGAAAAGATTTACCTGACTTCAAAATATCTTCACCTAGATAATCAATCTTTGTCGCTTGGTGAATGGCTTCATTTAAAGTTTTTAGTGCATGAGGATATTCGGAACGTAAATAGATATATCCTTGTGTGGCGCCTACAGCAAGGCCAGCGATAATCATACCCTCAATTAAAACAAAGGGGTCGCCTTCCATAATCATACGATCTGAATACGTGCCTGAATCACCTTCATCCGCATTACATACAATATATTTTTGTGTGGCTTGGGTATCTAATACCGTTTTCCATTTAATTCCTGTAGGAAAAGCTGCGCCACCTCGGCCTCTCAGGCCAGAAGCTGTAACGGTTTCCACAATTGCTTCAGGTTTTAAATTTAATGCATTTTTTAAGCCTTGAAATCCATCATGCGCCATGTACTGATCAATATTGGTAGGCTCGGTGATACCCATACGCGCAAAAGTTAAGCGCTCTTGTTTTTTTAACCAGTCGATTTCACTGACGAGGCCTAGCGCGAGGGGGTGCTCGCCACCATTGATAAAATCTGCATCAAATAAAGACTTCACATCGCTTGGATTGATAGGGCCAAAACCTATGCGGCCTTGAGGCGTTTCTAATTCAACTAAAGTTTCTAGCCAAAATAATCCGCGCGAACTATTGCGAATGATTTGAATGTCTAATTTTTTAGCCTGCGCTTCTTTTGAAATTGCTACGGCAACTTCATTAGCGCCAAGAGATAGTGCTGTTGAATCGATAGGTACAAAAATTTTAATGGTCATGACGCATTCTTTAAATCTGAAATTAGTTGATCTATTTTTTTATTGTCTACACGGCCATAAACTTCTTCATTAATCATCACACTTGGAGAGCATGCACAATTTCCTAAACAATAAATTGGCTCTAAAGTGAAGGCGCCATCAGGAGTGGTTTCATGAAATTCAATACCCAGTTTATTTTTAATATGAATTTCAAGCGCGTCGCTTCCCAGAGCCTGGCAAGACTCTGCGCGACAAACCTGTAAAATATGGCGGCCAGGTTGATGTGTTCTAAAATGATGATAAAAAGTCACAACACCATGGACTTCAGCCACAGACAAACTCAAAGCTTTTGCAATTAGAGAATAAGCCAATTCTGGCACATAGCCTATGTCATCTTGAATGGCATGTAAAAGAGGCAATAAGGCCCCAGGCATAGATTGATACTCCAAAATATGTTGATTAATGATCTTATAATCTTGAGGATTTAAGACAAGGTCTTCCAACGATATCTCCAGATATTTCTTGAGCGCTTGTCTCAAGAGCAAAATTAAAGTGGTATTATAAGTTATTAAGATGATATCCACTTAAGTAAGTTCATTAATGAAGGGGCGCTAATGATGAAAGCACAAAAAGAAAGCAACTATTTTCATGGGGGCTGCCCTCATGACTGTCCTGATACCTGCTCAATGGTTTATGAGGTAGAAGACAATAAACTCATAGGCGTCAAAGGCAACGTGGATCATCCAATGACGCGTGGTGGACTATGTGTGAAACTTCAAGATTATGAAAAGCGTCACTACCATCCAGATCGCCTTCTATACCCTATGAAGCGAATCGGTCCGAAGGGTACAAAACAATTTAAAAGAATTTCCTGGGATGAAGCGCTCGATACCATAGTTGATAAATGGCAATCCATTATTAAAGAATTTGGTTCAGAAGCCATTATGCCCAACAGCTACTTAGGTAATCAAGGCTTGGTGCATGGCATGAACGGTGGGGACTCTTTCTTTGCTCGACTAGGAGCAACTGTTACTGAAAGAACATTCTGCGGGGAGGGTTCGGCCACCGCTTGGCTACTAACCCTTGGGCCTACTGCGGGGGTCGATCCAGAGAGTTTTATTCATTCAAAATTTATTATTATTTGGGCTTGTAACTCGGTCAGCACCAATGTCCATCATTGGCATATTGTTAAAGAAGCACAAAAGAAAGGCTCAAAGGTTGTTGTCATTGACGCTTATGCTTCAAGAACGGCTAAAGAAGCAGATTGGCATATCTGTCCTAAGCCAGGCACTGATGGTGCTTTAGCGATGGCAATGATGCATGTGATTATTGAAGAAGGATTAGTGGATCAAGACTATGTAGATAAATATACAGTAGGTTTCCCAGAATTAGCAGAACTTGCAAAAAAAAGAAGTCCTGAGTGGGCAGAAGAAATCACAGGTGTCTTAGCAAATGATATTCGAAGATTAGCCCGAGAGTACGCAACCACTAACCCATCGGCTATCAGAATTGGTGTGGCCCTTGAAAAAAGCTGGGGAGGAAGCCAGGCTATTAGAGCTGTTGCATGCCTTCCGGCTCTGACTGGGGCTTGGCGTCATGTAGGTGGAGGTATCCTTCAATTTCCAGTATGGGAGCAGCCTTACAGATTTGATGTCATTTGTAGGCCTGACTTAATTCCAGAAGGCACACAAGTTGTAAATAATCTTCAGCTGGGTCGTGTTTTAACGGGCGAACAAAAACTAAAAGTGCCTATCAAGTCAATGATGTGTTGGAATACAAATCCAGTCACTCAATCAACGGAAAGCGAAAAAATATTAGAGGGTTTGAAGCGCGAAGATTTATTTTTAGTTTCCGCAGAACACTTTATTTCCGACACTGCAGCCTATGCTGATATCCTTCTCCCAGCATCCATGGGCGCAGAACAAGAGGATATCATTCTATCTTGGGGTCATTTATACCTCACCTACAATACAAAATGTATAGAGTCCCCGGGTGAAGCCGTGCCAAATTATGAAATTTTTAGACGTCTTGCTAAAAGATTTGGTTTTGAAGAAGAATGTTTTAAATGGTCGGATACTGAATGTCTTCAACATTATATCGACTGGAGCTCTCCAGCCTGCAAAGATATTGATTTGGATTATTTAAAAAAACATGGTTATGCGAGAATCAATGTGGGTACAAAAGATAATCGAGCACCTCATAAAGAAGGAAAGTTTCCAACGCCGTCTGGCAAATGTGAATTTAGGGTAGTTGGAGCCAAGAATTTTGTTGCTGGGCCCTTTAGGCAAATGTACGAAGCTTTTCAGCCAGGAGAGGATATTCCTGAGTTGCCTGATTATGTGCCGTCCAAAGAGACAGCATCCGCAAATCCAGCCTTAGCAAAAAAGTATCCATTAAATATTTTGGCGCCAAAAAGTCATGGCTTCATTAATTCGAGTTACGCCAATATCGAAAATAAACTTAAGGCTCAAGGAGAGCAGTTTGTGATGATTCATCCATTGGATGCAGAAGAAAGAGGTATTAAAAATGGCGATCGAGCGAAAGTATTTAACGATCGAGGGTTCTTTGAAGCTATATCAAAAATAACAACTGATGTTAATAAAGGAATCGTGGTTACAACGCTAGGCTATTGGAGACAACTAAATAATGGTGTCGTCAATTCAGTGAGCTCCAATGCTTTTGGTGATATGGGAAACTCACCAACCTCACATGATTGCTTGGTCGAAGTTCAATTGGCTTAATTGAATTGACGATGCAGAGCCTCCCTCTATGGGATTAACAGATCAATTTCATCGAAAGATTAATTATCTTCGATTATCTATTACTGATCGATGCGATTTTCGTTGCGTTTATTGTATGAGCGAAGATATGCAATTTTTACCTCGCGATGAAGTTCTGTCCCTTGAAGAATCTGCCAGAATTATAAAAATTTTTGCTTCTCTTGGTGTCACAAAAGTAAGGATTACGGGTGGAGAGCCTTTGGTTAGAAAAAATATTTCATGGTTTTTTCATGAAATATCAACTATTAAACTTCTAAAAGAAATTGTCATTACTACGAATGCTAGTCAGCTAGCGCAGCATGCGCGTATGCTTAAAATGTCTCAAGTTAAACGTATTAATATTAGTCTTGATAGTCTTGATCCTGTTCTTTTCAAAAAAATCACGCGCACGGGTGACTTAAATAAAGTATTGCTCGGTATTGATGAGGCGATCAAAGAAGGCTTTTCGAATCTCAAACTTAATACCGTTTTAATGAAAGGGATCAATGATCACGAAGCAATCGATTTAGTTAACTTTGCATTGCATAGAAAGATGGATATTTCTTTTATAGAAGAAATGCCTTTAGGCGATGTTGATCATATAAGAAAAGATACTTACATTAGCAATGATGAAGTATTAAAAAATTTACAAAATCATTTTAATTTAATACCAACCACTTTTACTTCAGGCGGTCCTGCAAAATATTGGCAACTTGCCAATCAATCAACTAAAGTAGGTTTCATTTCTCCACATAGTCATAATTTTTGCAACACTTGCAATCGCGTGAGAGTGTCATCTAAGGGCGAATTATTTTTATGCTTAGGGCAGGAAGAAAAAATAGAGCTCATGCCTCTCTTGCGACAATATCCCAATGAAGATTGGCCTATTCAAAAAGCTATTATAGATAGCATGGCGATCAAACCAGAAGCACACGATTTTAATCTTGAAATTACTAAACCTGCCGTCGTGCGCTTTATGTCGCATACCGGGGGTTAAATTTAAGTGGATGAGAAAATCGCTGTGGTCATTTTAGCTGGTGGCCAATCAAAACGTATGCAGGTTCAAAATAAGGCAACTGTTTTATTTAAAGGCAAGCCTTTAATTGGGTATGTCATTGACCGTATGAAACCGCAAGCAGAACATATTTTTATTAATACGCATCAAAATCAGAATGATTTTGATGTATTTCATTTGCCTCTTATCGATGATGTATTAACTATTCAAGAAGGTCCTCTTTTAGGTATCTTAACTAGCTTACAGTTAATCAAAACAGGTTGGATCCAGTTTGTACCTTGTGACACACCCAATCTTCCAGATAATCTTATTGCAAATTTACTAAGAGAAAATAAAGCAAAAAAAACCCTAATTGCGGTGCCTGAAACGAGCGACGGTCTTCAATCAGCATGTCTTTTATGTCATTCATCCACATTAAATAATCTTCAAGATTTTTTTAATCGAGGAGGACGTAAGATTGAAGACTGGATAAGACAATTATCTTTTTCTATTGTGCGATTTCATGATCAGTCACAATTTATTAATATCAATACACAAGAAGAGTTAAATAAAACATCTCAATGAAAAAAGATATCAGCTTAAGTGATTTAATTTCTGAATCGAATACAGTTCATGATTACGATCCTAATGCGATGTCAGTTGAAAAAGCCAAAATATGGATTTCTAATTTTTTAAAACCTAGCGACCAACAAGAAATCATACATATCAAAGATGCGCTCCATCGTATTGTCGCCGAATCTATCACATCATCTATTAATGTTCCAAATCATGACAATTCAGCCATGGATGGTTATGCAATCAATACAAACATTCTTAACGGTGAAGGTCCTTTTAGTCTCAAAGTGACAGGTAAGCTCTTGGCAGGTAATCAATTAGAGGGTAATGCAAATGAAGCCGTTCGCATCATGACAGGAGCCAGTATCCCCTCTGGATTAAACGCAGTCATTCCACAAGAGTATGTTGAACTCAATGAAGGTGTAATTACATTCAAAATAAAACCACATATCAATCAAAACATTCGACGCTTAGGGGAGGATATCAAAAGTGGACAAGCAATATTTCAATGCGGTCGAAAGCTAGAACCTTGTGATTTAGGTTTGCTTGCGTCACTTGGTATAGATTCAATCAAAGTTTACCGAAAAATTAAAGTAGCTTTTTTTTCAACAGGCGATGAAATTGTTTCACTCGGTAATCCTTTGTCAGTAGGTCAAGTTTTCGACAGTAATCGCTATAGTCTCATTGGCCTTTTAAAAAGTCTTGATGTGGAAGCGATCGATTTTGGCGTCATCCCTGACAATAAAAAAATCATTGAAGATACATTAAAAAAAGCAAGTGATATAGCAGATGTCGTAATTACAACAGGAGGCGTTTCTGTAGGCGAAGCGGATTATATGAAAGAAATATTAAAAAAAATAGGCGAAATCTTATTTTGGAAAATTTCTATGAAACCAGGACGGCCTCTCGCGTATGGGAAAATTGGTCACTGTCATTATTTTGGACTTCCAGGAAATCCTGTGTCAACGATAGTCACTTTTTATCAATTTGTAAGAGAAGCTATTCTTACTTTATCAGGTCAAACACCTATTCACAAAACACCCCTCATCAGAGCACAACTTTTATCGCCGATTAAAAAAGTACCTGGCCGAACTGAGTTTCAAAGAGGTATTTATGAACAAGGCTACGAAGGCACTTTTAAAGTAAGTCCTCTCAAAGATCAAGGCTCAGGTATTCTAAGATCTATGAGTGAGGCGAATTGTTTTATTGTACTTCATGAAGATACGGCACATTTAGAAAAAGATATGTGGGTCGATATTCAGTTATTTGATAGCCTTTTTTAAAGCTCAAAAAAAGTAATTTTTTTATAAAAAAAGTTCCTTAAACCCTTCAATTTTTTTCTAAAATCCCATCACTTTTTTATTAAAAATCGCTTAATATAGAGACGTGGAAATCAATAAAAAAGTCCCTTCATTTAAACTTCCTGGCACGAGTGGTCTTCAATTTAATCTGTCAGATTTCAAAGGTCGTTACCTTGTTGTTTATTTTTACCCCAAAGACGCAACTCCAGGCTGCACTACCCAAGGTGTTGACTTTAGAGATGCTTATAAAAAATTTCAGGCCCTTGATGCTGAGATATTTGGCATTTCTCGTGATACTTTAAAGTCACACGAAAACTTTAAGGCAAAATTTACCTTTCCCTTTGAGCTTTTAAGTGATGAAGAAGAAAAAGCCTGTGAATTATTCAATGTCATCAAAATGAAAAATATGTATGGTAAACAGGTAAGGGGTATTGAGCGCAGCACTTTTGTAATTGATCCTGATGGAAAATTGATTCAGGTATGGCGAGGTGTCAAAGTCGAAGGTCATGTCAAAGAAGTTTTACAATTTATTAAACAACACAACTCTATTTAACTATGGCCAAAAAAAATAGTGCAACTAAACTTTTTGTATTAGATACGAATGTTTTAATGCACGATCCCTCAAGTATTTTCCGATTTGAAGAACATGATATATACCTTCCGATGGTGACCTTGGAAGAATTAGACAATAATAAAAAAGGTGTCAGTGAGGTTGCGCGTAATGCGAGACAAACGAGTCGTAATTTAGAAGAGATTATAGGAACGCATGAAGAGAGTTTAGAAAAAGGACGCTCACTTGGTATTAAAGGCAATACACATGTTACAGGAAAGCTTTTCTTGCAAACAACAGCACTTCCTCATGATTTACCAATGCTCGCAGGTAACAAAGCTGATAACCAAATTTTAAGCATCGTTGCCTATCTTAAAAACCAAAATCCTGATCGCCAAGTTATTCTTGTTAGTAAAGATATCAATATTCGTATTAAAGCGAGAGCTTTAGGGATTGCTGCTGAAGACTATTTCAATGATAAAGTGCTTGAAGATACTGAGATGCTCTATACGGGCATTACAGAACTCCCTGAGGATTTCTGGGAGAAGCACAGTAAAGACATGGAATCATGGCAAGAGAATGGCAGAATGTTTTATCGACTGACAGGACCTATGTGTCCAAACTTTTCGATCAATGAATTTATTTTTTATGAATTCGACAAACCTTTCCATGCCATTGTTAGAAAAATTTCTGGTAAAACAGCCACACTTGAAATCATTAAAGATTTTATTAATGGTAAACATAATATTTGGGGTATCAATGCTAGAAATCGAGAGCAAAATTTTGCACTCAATCTTTTAATGGATCCTGATATCGATTTTGTATCACTTCTGGGGCAAGCAGGTACAGGTAAAACCCTTCTCACGCTTGCGGCTGGATTAGCACAAACACTCGATAAAAAAATCTACAATGAAATAATCATGACGCGTGTCACAGTGCCTGTAGGTGAGGATATCGGTTTCTTACCAGGTACAGAAGAAGAAAAAATGACACCATGGATGGGTGCATTGGAAGATAACCTAGATGTTTTAAATAAAACAGATGAAGAAGCTGGCGAATGGGGAAGAGCCGCGACACAGGATCTTATTCGTTCACGTATCAAAGTAAAGTCACTCAACTTTATGCGCGGTCGCACATTTCTTCACAAATACCTCATTATCGATGAAGCTCAAAATCTTACGCCAAAGCAGATGAAGACACTCATTACGCGCGCGGGTCCGGGGACTAAAGTTGTTTGTTTGGGTAATATTGCACAAATCGATACCCCTTATTTAACAGAAGGCAGTTCAGGTTTAACTTATGTCGTCGATCGCTTCAAGGGCTGGAATCATAATGGCCATATCACACTTGTTCGTGGTGAACGTTCGCGCTTAGCTGATTATGCTGCTGAAACACTTTAATTTTAAAGTTTCAAAAGGCTTCATTCCCTTACTGATTGCACAGTTTTTATCAGCGCTAGCTGATAATGCCCTTTTGTTTGCAGCGATTGCATTACTCACACAAATAAACTCACCTGATTGGCACCAGCCACTCCTGCTTCAGTTCTTTGTAATTTCTTATATTATTTTGGCGCCTTTCGTAGGAGGGATTGCGGATGCTTTCCCTAAAGGCCGTGTGATGTTTTATTCCAATGCCATTAAGTTTATTGGAAGTTTATCTATGTTATTGGGTATGCAGCCACTTTATGCTTATGCAATTGTGGGTGTAGGAGCTGCCTCATATTCTCCAGCTAAATACGGTATTTTGACTGAGCTCCTTCCACCTAAAGAGCTTGTGATGGCAAATGGCTGGATGGAAGGGTCAACAGTCTTTGCGATTATTCTAGGCTCAATTATTGGCGGGGCACTTGCTCAATTCGATCCGCTTGTAGCAATTATTATTATTACAGGATTATATTTGCTCGCCGCTATATTTAATCGATATATTCCAGTACTTCCTGTTGATCACAAATTACCTAAAACAAATCCTCTTTATATGATTAAAGATTTTTGGCATGCATTCAAAATATTATGGAAAGATCCTGAAGGACAATTATCTCTTGCTGTGACCACTTTGTTTTGGGGAGCAGGTGCCTCACTAAGATTAATTGTGATTGCATGGGCAGGCTATGCATTGCAATTTAATTTGGAGGAATCGACACGCTTAACTGCTATGGTTGCGTTTGGTATTGCAATTGGTTCGATAATTGCCGCGCGCTATATTAGCCTTAAAGATTCTGTGAGGGTGCTTCCTGCAGGTATTCTTATGGGTGGATTTGTAATGACTATGACTATTATCCACAACTGGCAGATTGCAGCTCTTATTTTTCTATTCATAGGGGCCTTAAGCGGATTCTTTATTGTACCGTTAAATGCACTGTTGCAGCATCGAGGTCATATACTCATTGGGGCAGGTCATTCGATTGCCGTGCAAAACTTTAATGAAAATATTGGTATTCTTTTATTAAGTGGCACTTACACTTGGATGGTCAGAGAAGAATTTTCAATTAACACAATTATTATTCTTTTAGGTTTATTTGTCAGTACGACTATGCTGGCAATCTACAAACACTACAAAAAAATTATTTAATGTAACTTAACTTGTGCTTCAGTTCGCCGCGTAATCATGCGAGCAATCGTTTGAAGGGCTGTACTCATAAATCCATGAAGTGCCATCAAATGCATTTTATAAAGTGATTGGTACATAAGTCGGGCAACAAATCCTTCGATGAACATCGATCCACCCATCAACGAACCCATCAAATTACCTACAGTTGAATACTCACCCATATTTACGAGTGAACCGTAATCTTTATAAGTGTATTGAGGTAAATTTGTTTTACCTTTGACACGAAGCTTCATAGATTTAAAAAGTAATGATACTTGTTGATGTGCCGCTTGAGCTCTTGGTGGAACAAACTGTTTCGTGCCTTCAATTGGACATGCAGCACAATCACCAAATGCAAAAATAGAATCATCATGAGTCGTTTGAAGTGTTGTGTGGACCAGCAACTGATTAATGGGATTTGTTTCTAGCCCATCTATTTTTTTTAGGAAATCAGGTGCTTTCACTCCAGCAGCCCACACGACCAAAGCTGAAGGAATAAAGCGATTGCTATGTGTCTTAACTCCTTTAGCAGAGACTTCAGTCACACGCTCATCCATATAAAGATGTATGCGTAATTTTCGCAATTCTAATTCTACGGAATGTGATAACTTTTGCGGAAGCGCTGGAAGCAAGCGAGGGCTCGCTTCAATAATAGAAATTTTTATATCACGATCAGGATTCACCCGATCAATCCCGTAGGCCGTCATCTCGCGCGTCGCTTTATGAAGCTCCGCTGCAAGTTCCACACCTGTTGCGCCTGCGCCCACGATCACAACTTCTAATTGACCTGGTTGAATTGGTTTCTTTTGTGTTTGTGCTTTTAAAATAGCATGGTGTAATTTTTGATGGAATACTTCAGCTTGCTCTTGCGTATCTAAAGCAATCGAATATTTTGCTGCACCTTTAATGCCAAAGTCGTTTGTTGTACTGCCAACAGAAATAATTAAAGTGTCATACTGAAAGCTTCTTCTCGGAATAATTTCTTTGCCATCATCATCTTCATAGGGTGCAATCGAGACTTCTTTTTTACGACGATTCAATCGATCCATTCGACCTAAGCGAAAACGAAAATGATGCCAGTGAGCTTGCGCCATATATTCCAACTCATGCTTGTCTGGATTCATACTCCCAGCAGCAATTTCATGAAGGAGTGGTTTCCATACATGAGTTTTTGTACAATCAATCAATGTGATTTCAGCTTTTTTCTTTTTACCTAGTGTATCACCAAGTCTTGTTGCAAGCTCTAAACCGCCTGCACCGCCACCTACTATCACAATCTTATGCATCTTACTTCCTTAAAATACAGACAATAAAAAAACCACTGCTGTAATTATACAGGAGTGGTTTTTTAATATTTTCTAGAAATTTTCTAGAGTTTTTGAAATTACTCGTTACCTGTAATTGTTCCTTGCGCACGAACCCATGCAATAACTTTTAATATTTCATCGACTTTAAGTCCGTTTGTAGGATCTGTAGCATCCATAATACCTAAGCCTTTTCCGCCCATACCGCCGTTTGTGCCATGCCATAAAGTTTCAAACATACCTTTGTTTGTTGCATCTTTAGGATAACGGAATGTTGGGCCAATGAGACCTGGGCCTACTTGACCCTTTGCATCGCCACCATGGCATTGAGTGCAAGAATAAAGTCCAAAAAGCTTTTTACCTTTTGCAATCGCTTCTGCATTACCCACATAAGAATTTTTACCAGTAGCTAAAAATTCTTTTGCTGCCGGCGTATCAAAGAGTGCTGGATCAAGCTTAAATGTACTTCCATCTGTTGTTTTTACAAACGAAACATCAGCAGATGCGATACCTGCAATTGTCATCATAGAAACTAGAAGCGATGACATGAGTACTTTTTTTACTAACATAATTTCTCCTAAAAAATTGTATGCATTTTGAAGGATGTTTAATCCAAAATATACATTCTAAAATGCGGTTTTAACTTCCTTAAAATCTGAAAAACACTCACTAATCTTACTCATTTTTTTAAATAAAGTCACTCATTTCTGAATGACTTTTTTAACTTTAGTTTCCTATCTTATCCCCTGAAACAGCAGGCTTATAAGGGATCCCATAATCATCTAAAATTTTCAAAATTTTAGCTTGATTTCGATCTAATGCCCCTTGAATCATTTCCATGCGGTCTTTATCTTTCTTTCGAACTGCAAGTGAAATATTAAACTCTGTCTTACCTTTTATAGTATCGAATGCATTCTTTTCTGATTTAAACTCAGGGATCGGGACAACGACTAGGGGTTCTTTAGCTTTTTTTGCATAATAACCTCCGAGGGGTCCCCAAATAATCGCAACATCAATTTTTCCTGCCACTAAATCATCGATCATGTGGCCTGGTGATAAATTGAGATCTCTTTGTAATCGGTAAGGCCGAGCATTCGCCATAAGATCATTATCACGCAACGGGATGGTGGGTGGGCTTTCGCCTACTATGCCAATAATTCCTTTTCTTAGATCCTCTGATTTCCAATCTTTAATATTATAGTTACTTGATTGACGGTATACGAAGACATAACCTGAACGATAATAAGGTTTGGAGGTGCGTAATGAATCTACATCACTGCCCATACCAATAATGACATCGCAGCGTTGTGCATTAATTGTATTTCTTAAATAGCCCTGACGATCAAGCCAAAATTCGTAAGTTAATTCTTTACCTAAATCTTTCGCTAAAACTTCTGCAATCTTATTTTCAAAGCCCTCACCCTTTTGATTGGAATAGGGTAAATTTTCAGGGTCGGCACACACTCTAAATTCATTTTCAGTAGGAATTCGATATGGCATGCCTGGCAAGCCATCTTCACGATCTTGGCCTACAGCGAATACCGATCCAGCTTGAATTGAATTTAAAACACATAAAGCTAATATTATTTTTTTAAACATTGTTTTTCCTTGGCAATGAATAATCGTGAGTCCTATAAAAAAAACACCCCGCTTAAAAAGCAGGGTGTTTATAGGACATACTAACTAACAGTTAGTTCTATAAAAAATCTTTCGATTAATTATAGGCTAAATACTGTTAAAGCACCGCCGCCAGGAGCAGCATTGTACTTAGTAAGTTCAGCATAACCACCAGCAGCGCCAAGAGCGTCTGTTGGGTTAGTTAAGCCAAGGTTCATCGCAACGCCAGCCCAACCACCAATACCTGATAAAACACCAACGTATTGTTTGCCGCCGTTTGCGTATGTGAATGCATTACCAATCACACCAGAACCCACTTGGAATTTCCAAAGTTCTTTACCTGTCTTAGCGTCAAGAGCCTTGAACCAACGATCAAGAGTTCCGTAGAACACTAAGTCTGAAGCGGTATTTAATGAACCACCCCAAGCTGAGAACTTCTCTTTGTTGTACCAAGCTTTTTTGTTAGTCATTGGATCATAAGCAGCGAAGCCACCCATAACACCGTCTGGACCAGCAAACATAGTTAATGTTGCACCAACCCATGGTTGACCTGCTACATACTTAGACTCAACTGGTTCGTATGTCATACATACGTGGTTAAGTGGTGAGTAGATAAGGCCAGTCTTAGGTGAGTAAGATGCTGGTTGTTGATCTTTTGTACCTAATGCAGCTGGGCAAACACCCTTAGCATTGTAGTCTTGGTGTGTAGAAGCTGTAGCTAACTTGTTAGGTACACCAGATTTCATGTCAATATCAGTTGCCCAGTTAACAAATGGATGTACTTTTTCTGCAGCAACTAAAACGCCGTTGTCAGCTTGCCATGTGTAAGCAAAACCGTTACGGTCATGGTGCCATGCATATGTCTTACCACCATTGTCAAATAAGATCACTTCGTTAATACCGTCGTAATCCCACTCGTCATGTGGAGTCATTTGCATACCCCAGCGTGCAACGCCAGTGTTTAAGTCACGTGCGAAAACAGTCATTGACCATTTATTGTCGCCTGGACGTACATCTGGATTCCAAACTGATGGGTTACCTGTACCGTAGTACACTAAGTTTGTTTTTGGATCATATGGCCACCAGCCCCAAACAGAGCCACCACCATGTTGCCAACCATCTTTAACTGCTTGTGGTTTCAACCATGTTGAAAGACCAAGATCTTTTACGCCACCTTTTAACTTAGCAGTGTCAATTTTCTTGAATGAACCGCCTTGTTTGTTACCACCATTAACGTCTTCATAGACTGATAATGCTGAGTAAAGTGGTGTGTCTTTGTTAAAGTCTTTGCCGATTAATACTTCGGAATCAGGACCTGTTGAGTAAGCTTTCCAAGCTAACTTGCCGTCTAATGTGTAAGCTGCCATAAAGCAACGAACACCGAATTCAGCACCAGAACAACCTGTTAAGATTTTGTCTTTAATTACGTGAGGCGCATTTGTGTTTGTAGCACCAACTTTAGGGTCATTGTTTTTAGCGTCCCATATTTTTTTACCTGACTTAGCATCCAAAGCAACTAAAGTACCATCGTTTTGTTGTAAGAAGATTTTACCGTCGCCATAACCAAGACCGCGTGAAACGTTGTCACAGCAGAGAACTGCTTGAACTGATGGATCTTGTTTTGGGAAGTAAGACCAAACGATTTTTTGATTGTCGTTTAAGTCAAGCGCATAGATGTTATTTGGGAATGCTGTATGAACATACATCATGTTACCAATAACTAAAGGAGCACCTTCATGACCACGGTTTACACCGGTTGCGAATGTCCATGCTGCTTTAAGGTTCTTTACGTTACCTTGATTGATTTGTGTTAACTTGCTGTATGCTTGATTTGTGTAGTCACCGCGTGGTGCTGCCCAGTTATCAGCATTAGCAATCGCTTTTTCTTGATCAGCAGCTGCTGAAGCAATCATTGGCATTGCCACTGAAAGACCAGCTACTAAACCAAGAGCTAACTTGATTTTATTAAGTTTCATATAAATCTCCGTAGTTATTACTAAGGGTTTTAAAAAGAAGTAAACTCTCTAATCACTTTAAATTTTAAAGTGTTTCACTTTAAGACTCGAAGGTGCTTCGAAGGCTTACTTTCAGCACAATTTGACTTATGCTTAATTAGTAATATATGCCTCTTTTTTTAGAATTGCAACAATTTCGTTACAATTTGTTAACATTTTTTTAAGTCTAAATTTTAATTATTCCTGAACTTTGCTAAATTTGTTAAAATACCTAATAAAATCAATAAGAAAGCTAATTATTTTCTATGCCAACTAACTCTATATATACTTTATATCCAGAGATTTCTCCCTATCATGCGACCTGGATAGAAAGACCTCATGGACATAAAATTTATGTCGAACTTTCAGGAAATCCCCATGGAAAACCTATTATTTTTCTTCATGGCGGACCTGGTGGTGGAACCAACCCCAAACAAAGGCAATTTTTTGATCCAAAACACTACCAAATCATTCTTTTTGACCAAAGAGGCTGTGGGCAAAGTAAGCCCTTAGGAGAAACGAATAGCAATACCACTCAAGATCTTCTATCTGATATGGAAGCAATTCGTAAACATTTTGATATAAAGTGCTGGATTATTTTTGGAGGCTCTTGGGGAAGTGCTTTAGCATTAGCTTACGCGACACAATACCCTGAAACGATCAAAGCACTTATTTTGCGAGGCATCTTCTTAAGTCGTAAAACGGAACTTGATTGGTTTCTGGATAAGGTTAAAGCTTTTTTTCCGGAAGCCCATCAAACACTGCTTGATTTCTTGCCAAATAATAAACGTGATGATCTTGTAAAAAATTATAGCGAGCTTGTATTTTCAAGTGATTTAAAAATCAGCGGACCTTCATCCATTGCATGGAATCGTTTTGAAAGTAGCCTTTTAAAATTATTACCTCAAGTAGAAGAGAATAAAACACTGACAGATGAAGATATACAAAATGAAATTGCGCGTGCACGCGTTCAACTTCATTACATCAAAGATCAATGTTTTATTGATGGCAAAAAAATATTAAAAGAAGTTAAACAGTTGAAAGATATTCCAATAACCATTATTCAAGGACGCTATGATATGGTGTGTCCTCCCATTACGGCCTATGAACTTTATCAATGTGTACCACATGCAAATTTTATTATGGTCTCAGATGCAGGACACTCAGCCTCAGAACCCTCAATGACAAGCGAACTCGTTAAAGCTACTAATCATTATAGAGCATTAGCTTAATGATTAAATTGCATCCGCTTTTCAAAAACCTTTACCAAAAAAAAGATGAATCACTACCCATCTTCATGATGAAAGAAACATTGGCAGGCTGTAAACGTCACAATGTATTTGGTTTAACTGCATCCTTATCTTTCTTTTCTCTTTTTGCACTCATTCCGATGATTCTTCTCATTTTCTTTTTCTTAAGTCATTGGTTAGTTAATTCTGAGTTTGCTTTAGGGAGATTAGCACTTCTTACAAGTGACTTATTACCGCAAATGAGTAAAAAAATTATGCTTGAAATTTATAAGATATCAAGCCATACCAAAGTATGGGGTATCTTAGGTATATTAATTTTATTGTGGGCAGCAACCCCCCTCACAAGCTCTCTTCGTGCAAGTCTTCTCATTATTTCAGCGACTGAAGAAGATCCATCATTTCTAAAAAGTAAGTTTCGAGATATTGTCGCTATTATTGGCATACTTTTACTTTTCTTCTTCTTTACTCTATCAGGCATGGTCTTTCAAAAAGCTGCCATATTCTTTGGCGAATATTTAAGTGTTGTAAATTCACAAATGATTTATTTTGTAAGTTCATTTTCATTTGTTGTTTTGTCTTTAGCACTTTTTAATCGCTTCTTCTTTCCTATTAAAGTCGATGTAAAACATATTGTTTTAGGTTCGCTACTCACCGCTCTCTTATGGCTTGGACTCAGATCAACTTTCGACATCTTTTTATCATTGAGTCAATCCTATGGCACCTTTTTTGGTGGCATGAGAAATCTTTTTATTTCACTGATATGGCTTTATCTTAATATCGCATCTTATTTACTTGGTGTAGAGCTTATGGCAACACTTCACAAAAAAGATATGTTGTTATTAAAAAAATTATTTGATGACTCCATTCCGCTTTCAAGCACATTCATTCATTATCTTGCTTCGCGTTACGGAAATATATACAAGCAAAATGCAATAATTTTTGAGCAAGGCAATCGTGAACATAATGTGTATTATATTGTTCAAGGTTCTGTCAATTTAACTCAAGACGGTCGAGTGATACGCTCTTTAAAAGCGCATGAATATTTTGGTGAAATGGCAGTGTTAAATGAAACGCCAACTATTGCCTCAGCTATATCGAGTTCAAATGAATCTGAAATTATTGCGATTCCAAAAGTACATCTAGAAATGATGCTTGCAGACGAACCTAAAGTAGCAATGAAATTTTTAAGAAAAATGTCCTTAAGATTACAACAACGCTAAAGTTCTGCAGGTTTTAAATCAAAAGCAATACAGATTCTCTCTTCATTAGAACTAAAAGGTATCGTCCGATGAAAAACGGAAGATGGGAAAAAAATAACATCACCAACTTGAGGTAGATATAATTTTTTTTCAAAGTCATCGTGCATTCTTGGGTAATCATCTCCATCAATACTTAATTCAATACCGCCTTCATCCGGTTGTTTTTTTTCTTGCGGAATCGCCAAATAAACGGCTCCACTAATCCACCCCTCTTCATGAATATGAGAGTTCAAATGACCACCTGTTTGCATTTTGACAAACCAAGAACTACTAAACTCAATGTTTTTTGGAAATGCTTTAATAAACATAGAGTCTTCATTTTTATAGTGATCGTAATATTTTTTTATAAGCAATGTAATCTCTTGTGACAACCTTTTAAAAGAAGAATCCTTTCGTTTAAAGAGATTCCCTGATGACTGAATCCCATTAATTAATCGACTTTGCATGCGCTCAGAAATATCAGCTTCGTTAATATCATGTAAGAGTGATTTTAGTAAATCATCCTTAGGATCTTTTAAGGCATTTACTTGTCCATGAAATACAAAGCGAAGTGGATCTGGACAAAAATTATAGCGATCTTCTTGATGAAAGTTTTTTGCAAAGTGCGTTGAAAGTGTTGCTAGTAAGGGTGACAAATTCTTTTTAAGCATTGCACTATTTAATTCTTTTTCAAAAACATCAAATTGTTTTGTTTTATATAAACAATAAAGTGCGCGCTCTTCCCAATCTTTTATTTGAGAGGCTTTGTAAAATTCATAAGCCTCCTGAAATTTTTTATTATCATGGAGGAATGTTGCGAGATTGTAATTAGCAATTGGATTTTCTGAATTTAATGATATAGCCTGTCTTAGGTATTGATTGGCTTCTGGAATTTTGCCTTGATGCCACAGTGCATCACCTAATACCGAATAAACTTCAGGGTCATTCGGATTCATCTCAATCGCTTTTTGATACGATTGAATGGCTTTTTCTAAGTGCCCTTGATTGCGGTAGGCATTGCCTAAATTAAAATGGCCACGGGAATGATCTTGAATGCTAAGCGATTGTTGGAAAGAGTGAATCGCTAGATCAAAGTTACCTTGCAGCAAATAGACGGCGCCCGCATTACCATATGCTTCGTAAAATCCTGGTTCCAATTCAATTGCTTTTTGATATGCGCTCAATGCTTTATCAAATTGGGATTCATTTTGATAAGCAATGCCTAGATTAAAATACGCCACCACCAAATCAGGCTTGATCTGTATTGCTTTTTGATAATGCTGAATTGCGCTTTGATTATCGCCTAACTGATAAAGTACTGAACCTAAATTAAATTGCATCTCGGCAAATTGCGGTTGAATTTTTAAAGCATTGCGATAGCTGTCGGCAGCTTCTTTGAACTTTTTTTGTGCTTCTTGAGATACACCTAAAATATTATGCAAAATCAATTCTTGGGGAAAATCATCTAATAATTTTTTTGCTTTTTTTTCCGCAAGATGAAATTGCCCTGATTGATGAAGTTGAATTAAATCATTAACATCTGATTGTTTTAAAGCTTTCATCACGAATGCACTTAGTGGTGCGGTGTATCTTCTGCAATTTTATCCATGATTGCAAAAAGGACGCCTGAGATGATGAAAGTTGCGTGAATGCCTACCATCCATGCCATTTGCGTATTCGTTAGTATTTGTCCTGGCGTGGATGCATGCATAAAAGCTTTCAAAAGATCGATGGCAGAAATTGCAACAATTGAGCCGATCAATTTAAGCTTTAGTCCAGAGTAATCGACCTTACCCATCCAATGAGGTTTATCTTCATGATTATCGACATCGATTTTAGATACAAAGTTTTCGTAGCCGCTAAAGATCACCATGATGAGAAGATTTGCAACTAGTGTCATGTCTACTAAAGCCAAAATTGATAAAACAATCTCTCTTTCCGGTGTGTCAACTACCGTCATCATGATATGAAGAAATTCTTGGCCAAATTTTATAAGCAAACAAACTAACCCGCCTACCAAGCCCAAATACATAGGGGCTAATATCCATCGACTCTTAAATACAATTTTTTCTAAAATTTCTTCAGTCTTCATTTGATCTCCATCAGTTATCGTTAATTGGATAAATCATATTATTACCCTATGGCATATATGTTTCAGTAATGATTGAAAAAAACTCTTATTAGGATACTATTTTATCTTTACTTTCGTAAATCATTTGATGTCAAACGATTCAATTATTATTCATGGTCATCTTTTAAAAGAAGCGCGCGAAGATCTAAATCTTTCGATAGATGATGTTGCATATCGTTTAACTTTAAGTAACAAACATATCATCTCTATGGAAGAAAATAAGAAAGATGGCTTTGTATCTTTTCAAATCAAACTCATATCGATAAGAAAATATGCAGCTTTTCTTGAATTAGATATTGATACCATTATTGAAAATACAAAAAATAAAACTAAATCTTTAAATCTCCCAGAGCCTGAATTAGAAAATAAGATAAATGAAACGGATGAACTACCTAAGAAAAAAATACTATTTTTAACAAAAATAAAATCATTTTTTGTATGGGCAAAAACATATATCAAAGTACCTCATATTTTTTATTTTATTATCTTTCTTTTTGTATCTAACTTTGTAATTGGTGTTTACCAAAAATATGCTGTTGCTCATAAAAATTTTGAAGGTAAGGAAGTTGAATTACTCAATTTTGATTCTCTTCCTAATGATATAGCAACTTATGAGATTAAACCTTTAGAAGAGAAGCAACTATCGAGGAAGGCGGTACCTATTGAAGTCAAAAACCTAGAAGAAAATAATAAGGATCTTGATATTAAAATGTGTGGTCAAGCTATTTCAAAACCAATTACACAAGTTTCTTCTCCTACGGATCCTCTTAAGCCTAGCGACTACTTCCATATTATCTCTAAAGGTCAACAAACGATTTGTATATTAGATGCTGAAGGTACAGAAAATAAGTATTCACTTACCGAAGGTCAAAAATTAACCTATCGAGGCGGAAAAGCCCCTTTTAAACTCTTGATAGATCCTGCGATAAGTGAAATATTTTATGAGGGTTGGTTGGTAAAGCTTAAGGCTGAACAAAGCTACATTCAACTTAATCCAAAAACTTATAATTAAAATTTAAATAAATTCATTTAAATTTTCTAACAGCGCCTGTCACGACACCCCATATTTGAAATTGCACACCATCTAAAACTTCGATAGGACTGAACGCTTCGTTTGCTGGTAGCAAGCGTGGGGAGCCATTTTTATTTTTAGCTAAGGTCTTCACTGTAAATTCACCGTCTAATGAAGCTAATACAATGTCGCCAATAGAGGCCTCTTGAGATCGATCCACAATCACAACATCATTATCATGAATACCAGCGTTATCCATTGAATTTCCTTTAATGCGCACAAAAAACGTTGTATCAGCTTCACGAATAAGATAATCATTAAGATCCATTCTTTTCTCGACATGATCATCGGCTTGAGAAGGAAATCCTGCAGGCACCTTGTGTTCAAATAAAGGAATCTTAGTTTTTTTTATTGCCTCGCTTACCAAATTAATAGATACCACATTAGAAATTTCTTGAATCTTCCTTTTAGCATAAGCCTCAAGAATGTTTGATATCACAGCAGTTTGACTTTCTGGCACTCTCACTAGCGTTGTCTTTTCGCCAAATTTTCCAGTGCCTAATTTACGTCCAGCACCTGGTCTTTTACCACCTCGAATAGGGACAATTTTTTTCATTTGAATATTGTAACAAGAATCAAATGAAAAGATACCTTTATTTTAAATTTGACGAATATCGACAGAACCCTTATCCAATGTGAAAAAAATTGCATATGACTGTTGACAAGGCTTAAAAATCAATGCAAAGTACGGCTAGACCTTCTATGACGCGGTCATTTCAATGGTCTTACATATCTTAATTTACATTTGGAGGAATTATGAATAAAGGCGAACTAATCGAAGCAGTTGCAAAAGCAGCAGGTTCAACAAAAGCAGACGCTGGTCGTGCGATTGATGCAACACTTGCAGCTATCACTAAAGCTCTTAGAAAAGGTGATGTTGTCACACTTATCGGCTTTGGTACTTTTAAAGTTTCAAAACGCGCTGCACGAGTTGGTCGTAACCCACAAACTGGTAAAGAACTTAAAATACCAGCACGTAAGGCTCCAACATTCAAAGCAGGTGCTGCTCTTAAATCAGCAGTTAACTAAGCTTAGAATTAGTTATTCATACAAAAGCGCTTGGGGGTTGAACCCTAAGCGCTTTTTTTATGTTTTAAAATAAAGCACTGTGCCCTACTACATAAAAGAAAATAAGATTGAATTACTTAAAAATGGCAAAGATTATTTTGCCTCTGTGATTCATTCCATTAGACAAGCTCGGCACAATATTTTTGTAGAAGCTTATATTTTCAGTCATGATATGACGGGTATAAAAATTTTAGCTGCACTTAAAGAAGTGGCTAAAAGAAATGTTGAAGTTTATTTATTACTTGATGGATTTGGAAGTCGCGATCTTTCTCAAAAGGTAATAGATGAAATCAAGGCGTCTCAAATTCATTTTCTTTTTTACCACCCTAAAATCTCACCTTATCAAATGAAGCGCATTTCGTTGAGACGACTTCACAGAAAAATGTTTTTGATTGATCATAAGATCGCTTACGTCGGCGGTATTAATATTATTGATGATATGAATGTTCCCAATGGTAAAGCACCGCGTATCGACTATGCTGCTAAATTACAAGGGCCTGCTGTTTACTTTATCAGTCAAAGCATGGTTAAGCTTTGGAAAAGAGTCTCATGGTCCCATTTAGAAAAATCTTACGTCCCAAAACATATACATAAAAATATAGTGTCATATCCCAATGGCACAAGGCTTAATTTTATGGAGCGCGATAATTTTCGGCATAGACAAGATATTGAAAAAGCATACTTACATGCCATTCAAAATGCTAAAAATGAAATACTGATTGCAAATGCCTATTTTATTCCAGGGAAAAAATTTGAAAGGGCTTTAATTGAAGCTGCTAGAAGAGGTGTGTCAGTGACTCTTCTTCTAAAGGGCGAGATGGATTATTTTTTATCTAATGCCTCGCGCGCTTTTTATGGAAAATTTTTAAAAGAAGGCATCTCCATTTTTGAATACACAAGAAGTTTTATGCACAGTAAAGTAGCTGTGATTGACGAAACTTGGTCAACTGTAGGCTCATCAAACATTGATCCTTTTAGCCTTCTTTTGGCTCGAGAAGCTAATATTGTGGTCTTTGGTAAATCTTTTGCATCTCAGCTTAAAAGAAACATCAAAGAAGATATTCGATTTGGCGGTACTGAGATTCTTTTAAAGAATTGGGACAAAGCACATTTACTCAAAAGATTTAAAGCGCGTATGGCTTATTTATTCATTCGATTGAGCTTAGGTGTTGCAAATATTTAAGGCATGCCACAATCACGGCATTTACCTTTCACTGTTGAAAAACCTTTCACTGTTGAAAGGCCTTTGACACCAGTAAAGATCGCACCATCGACATTCGCATCGGTTAAATTTGCATTCGTCAAATCAGCGCCTGTTAAATCGGCTTGGATTAAATCAGCGCGATACATATTCGTATTTCTTAAATTAGACTCTCTTAAATCGCCAAATGTAAAACTCGCAATATTTAAGTCAGCCCCCTCAAAATTCGCTTTGTAAAATTTACCGCCGACTGAATCAAATTTCATTTGGCCCATAGGTTGATTGCCAACATCCAAACCAAATTGGCCATATTTAATTGTAGCTCCTGACATATTGACTGCGCCTAATGTGCCTATCACGCGAGCACGGGTTAAATTAGCGCCTTTAAAATTAGTTTCACCAAAAATGGCTTGAAAGATTATGGCCTCCGTTAAATTAGCCCCTGAAAAATTAGCTTTTTCAAGGCGCGCTAAATTCAAATAAGCTCTTTGCATATTGCTATTGGATAAATTAGCACCGATGAGATTCGCACCAAAGACACTTGTATTGACCATTTTACAATGGCTTAAATCTAAACCATTCAAATCTAAATAACCCAAGTCTTTGTTTGAGAAATCACAATCAGGGCTTTTGATCTCTTTTAATAAGTCTTCTAGTGATATTTTCTGACGGTCAACTTCTTTATTTTTTTCGTAGAATACAGCAGCTTTTTTGATAAACTCATCAGGTGTTTTTAAGAAGATTTCTTTGCTGACTTCGCTACCAAAACAATATTCTTTGCCTTTGTATATTGAATTCACCGAACAGTCTGTTTTAAGAAAATGACCTTCAGATAAGCTCACAAGACAATAGTTACCAAATTCACCGGCATAGGCAAGATGGGCTATAAAAAGTAAAAATAAAATCCAATATCTTTTTAATAGCATGTCAATACATCCTAAAGATTTTGTTTTATTATAAACCTTTATTGTTTCATATTTTTTTATGTCTCCAATTAAATATACGGTTCTCATCACTGGTGCAAATAGGGGTTTAGGCCTTGAATTTGTCAAACAATACGCTTTAGATGGTTATCAAGTCATTGCATGTACTAGAAAGATAAATAAAAAAGATGAGCTTCATCAGCTTCAAGAAAACTTTAAAGCTATTTCAATTCACAAACTTAATGTAGCCAATTTTTCATCCATTGATCTATTTGCAAAATCATTCAAAAAATCCATCGATATCCTTATTAATAATGCAGGCATTTATCCAGACAGCTCAATCGATCATATTGATTATAAAATCTGGCTTGAAGCTTTTAAAATTAATACGCTTGCTGCATTTAAAATGACAAAAGCATTACTACCTCATCTTAAAAAAGGTCAATTAAAAAAAATTGCATCCCTCACAAGCAAGATGGGAAGTATTGATGATAATTCAGGTGGCGGGGAATATCTTTATCGATCAAGTAAAACAGCTTTGAATATGGTTATGAAAAGCTTATCTATTGATTTAAAGCCATATGATTTGTCAGTCATTACGCTTCATCCTGGATGGGTCAGAACAGATATGGGAGGTCCTAATGGACTGATTGATGCAGATGAAAGTGTTACTGGTATGAAACGTCAAATTGATAAACTTTCCATAAAAACTTCGGGTCAATTTATTGCTTATGATGGCAAAAAAATTCCTTGGTAACCAAAACGCTTTCACATTATCAGCTTAAAGCTTCTGTCTCATTTTTATCTAGACTTGATAAAGATTGGGAAGGCTTAATAAAAAAAGTAGGCGCTTGTCATTTAAAACTATCCTCTGAGCTATCTCCTTACGAGTCACTATTAAAAACAATTGCGTATCAGCAATTAAATATTAAAGCGGCTGAAAACATATTTCAAAGATTCTTAGCTCAATTTAATGGTCGTTTTCCTAAGGCACACGAGCTTCTTGAAGTAGACTCATCACTTATTCGTGAAAGTGGTTTTTCTCAAACAAAAACAGAAACTTTATACCGGATAGCTGAAGCTGCTATTAATAAAATTATTCCAGAGGAAAATGAAATTATTCATTTAAGTGATAATGAAATTATTAAAAGACTAAGTTCAATAAAAGGTGTAGGTATTTGGACAGCACAGATGATACTTATATTTAATCTTGGTAGATTAGATGTTCTTCCTACGCATGATCTTGGTGTTCAAAAAGGGTATCAAGCTTTAAAAAAATTAGGCACTTTACCAAAGCCTAGAGAGCTATTGTTGATCGGTGAAATATGGAAACCTTATCGGACCATTGCGACTTGGTATCTATGGCGTTCAAATTAATGTTAAATTCAAGTATTAAGTGAAATTCACATATATTATTTATCTATTCTGAAATTAGGGTCTTATTAATAATTAGCACTATTTAATTAGCCATATATAGAATTTGAATGCCTCATAAAAAAACCACTTAAAATATTAATTGGTTTTTTAAAATTCAAAAAAATTTTAATCTCGGTCTAGATTATCTTCTATTACTTGACCAGTTTCGGCATCACATTCAATCTCCCAATATTTGCCATCAGATCCTTGAATGTCAATATCAAATATAGGCTTACCATCTTCTTTTTCCATTTCAATCTCAACAATAGCACCCGGATGTTTATTTAAAGCAGTTTTCATACATCCTGTCATCATTTGGTTATGTTTTTCTATATCACTTATAATTGGTCTGTCATCATGTTTGTAGGTTTTACCAAAAAATAAAACTGCGCCTACCAATACCGCAACAAGAATGGCTGCTGCTATAGCTAAATACTTTTTCAAAATTTTCTCCTTCGTAAAATATTTAGTAACAAATCAAAGACTAAATTAAAATTCAACAAGCCTTAAATTAAAGGGCTTTGACTTGCATTAAATCATTTGCCAATATATTGCTTACCTTGAGTATCTACTGCTAAAACTTGAAGATTACCCTTAATATTAGGGGCGTCAAAAACAAAGAAAGGATTCTCAGCGGTACTTCCTCCACCAAACTCAGCACTCCAAATTTCTTTTTCCTGGTCCTTGACTACAACACTTGATAAATACCACTCAGGCAAAATGAAAAGTCCTGTGTAATTACTCAAATTGGCCTGAAAACCATTATGCTGCGGATGTTTAATGAACACAGAGGCTCTTGTATCAGTATTTAATACTTTCATAGTGCCTATTTCTTTTAAAACAGAGTCAGCATCATAAGTAACCCCTGCTGAACAACCACCTGCAGAGCGAATCGCTACTTGATTATAAAAAAACTTGCCTTCTTCATCTTCTGCTATAACATCTACATAACTATCTTGTTCCATACGAATATGTGTTTTAAATGTAAATGGAGCTACCTTAGGATACATAGTCAATGCAAGAGATCCAATACCAGGTAATTGATGTGGATTACCCTCTACAACTACTGAAATATTTTTATATTTTTTATTGGCTGTAAATTTAAATGGGACTTGTGTACCATCAAGCGCTCTTTTCGCTACATCAAATGTAATGTCATCTGTTTTAGTTAAGACTTTACCTTTAAAGTACTTATCGACCACCCCATCTAAAAGATTCGGCGTTTCAGCAGAAACTCCCAAAGCAAAAAAACTAGACACTAAAAAAATTGAAACCAATAGAATTATTTTTTTCATCATGCTACTCCCTTATTTTTTTAAGACTTTACAGTCTTTATCATGCGCCAGATGGCTTAAAAATACAAGGAAACTAGTCTTATTTTGATCGGTATTCAGGTTTAATTAATTTAAGATGTATATCGCTAATGACCTTCTCTTTAAAGCCTCCTTCACAATAGGATAAGTAAAAATGCCACATGCGAATAAAAGCATCATCAAATCCTAGGGCTTTAACCTGCTTGAGGTTTCTAAAGAAACCTTCTCTCCACAATGCAAGCGTTTTTGCATAATGTTCGCCAATATCCTGAATGCTGAAGATTTTTAAATCAGATGATTTGGAAATACTATTTTGTAATGCTGTAATGGAAGGAATACAGCTACCAGGAAATATATATCGCTGAATAAAATCAACTGAGCGCTTCGATTTCTCGTAACGTTGATCTGCAATGGTAATAGTTTGAATAAATGCGAGCCCATGTGGCTTTAATAATTGGCTACAGACATTAAAATAGATATCGTAATACTGATAGCCTACAGCTTCTAACATTTCAATAGATACAAATTTGTCATATTGTCCTTTTAAATGCCGATAATCTGAAAATAAGACCGTAATCTTATGTGACAATTTTAAATCCTTAATTTTCTGTTTTACGAACTTATATTGTTCTTTTGAAATAGTCGTTGTGGTGACCTTACATCCAAAATTTTGCGCAGCGTAAATTGCAAACCCTCCCCAGCCAGAACCAATTTCAATGATATGGTCTTGAGAAGTAAGTTCTAATCCTTGGCAAATAGTCTCTAATTTATGGATAGATCCCTTATAGAGTGAATCATGAGGGCTTCTAAAAACTGCAGATGAATACATCATGGTTGAATCTAAAAATAATGAAAAAAAGTCATTCCCCAAATCGTAATGCTTGGAAATATTGACCTGACTTCCTTTGACTGAATTTTGGTTTAGATAATGGAGAAATTTGAGGAGTGGCTTTAAAAAAAGATTAAATACGCCTTCTAATCGATCCATCATATTTTGATTGATGGCCATGATACGAATTAGCTTTGTTAAATCGCTGACAGTCCAAAACTTTTGCATGAATGCTTCACTTACACCAATCGAACCACCAAAAGCCAAGGCTCCATAAAATCTTGGATCATGAATTGTTAATGTAATATTTAATTTTCCTTTTTTTCCAAATGAAAATTTTTCAGGTCCTTCTATAATAGCAATATGACCTATTTTAATTTTTCTTAATTGATTAAAAATAAGTGCTCTAGCAAGTCGGTGTAAAATATTTTTCATAAGATATTAAGGGTGAGAAAAAAAAGGGATCCGTTTAAATTTTAAACGTAAAGCATTCCAATAAATAGCCATAATGTTTTTAAACGTTTCTGGTGGAAAGCTTAAGAGCAAATAATTAAGCGATTGATTATTTAAAGGCTTTCTATAAAGCCTCATCGATGCATTAAAAATAAACTCTTTTTTATGTATATTATTCATAGATACTATAATTTCCTGTCCTGGCTCATTAAATGACCATTCATATTGGACATCCATAGGCATAAAGGGTGATACATGAAAATTCTTTTGAAACTGAAAGTATTTCATTGCTTGCTTTAATCCTCGGCAATCATGAACATATGCGTGATTTTCATTCCATGGTGTATTGGTAATATGCGACACAATGACTTCTAATTTATTTTTTAAATTAAAACAATAATAAAAACTCACAGGATTAAAACAATAGCCAAAATATCGAGGACTTGTTAAAACAAATATTTTTCCTTGATGCTTAAAATGAAGCTTTTTTTTAATTTCATCTTGTATTGATTTTTTTAAGCTATTTTTTGAATAGCCAAAATAGTCTGATCTTAAAAAACACCCCAAATTAAAACGGTTATAACTCCAAAATAGTTTATTTGAAAATGTTTTCACTAAATCATCAAGATCAAGATATAACATATGAACGCGATATTGAAATGAATGCTTACTCGGTTTTACCCTTGTGTGTTTTAAAATACCTTCGTAGATTGCTTGCATTAGTGAAATCCATGCAAAGTATTGAATTGTTGAATGGCGTCAAGTGCACTTTTAACCCCGTCTTCATGAAAGCCATTGCCCCAATATGCTCCAGCAAATGAAGTTCGATTTACGCCTGAAATTAAATGGTGCCTAGATTGCGCCTCAATACTTCGTAAACTATATTGTGGGTGAGCATAAGAAAGTATTTTAATAATTTTCTTTTTGTTGATTTTTTGCAATGGGTTTAATGTCACTAAAAGAGGTACTTTCGTTTTTAAATTCTGTAATATATTCATATTATAAGTTAGAGATGCTGGTGAGTTGGGGTTATCACTAATGTGATAATTCCATGCTGCCCAAGCAAGTTTTCTTTTGGGCATAAACTGATCATCATAATGTAAGATCACTTCATTATCTGTATATGGAATCGCTTTTAAAATATTTTTTTCATGGAAGCTAGGACTTTTGATTAATTTCAAAGCTTCATCACTGTGGCAAGCAAAAAATACCCAGTCAAATTTTTCTATGCGATCTTTATGATGAATAGCAATATGATCCTTTTTTCTTTCTACATATTTTATGTTCTGATTAATTTTGATTTTTTTTCTAAAAGGTTCGATCATTTTATTAACATAGTTAATTGAGCCCCCGGAGATTGTTAACCATTGCGGTCTATCATTGATATTTAACATGCCATGATTATTAAAAAACTGTATAAAAAATTTAGCAGGAAATTGCATCATCGTTTTAATGTGAGATGACCAAATTGCTGAGCCCATCGGCAAAATATAATATTTCTTAAAAAAATCCGAGTAGCCTTCTCGTTTCAGATAATCACCTAAACTAATCTCTTCATCACCACTTAATAAGATGATTGAAGACTTATTAAATTGAAGAATCTCTCCAATCATTTTATAAAAGCTAGGATTAATGAAATTCTTTCTTTGCGCAAATAGTGCATTGAGGCTTGTACCGTTATATTCAAAATCTTTTTGGCTGTCTTTGACACTAAAACTCATGGTACTATTTTCATAGGGCACTTTAAGTTCATGTAATAGCTTTAAAAAATTAGGGTATGTTTTTTTGTTAAATACAATAAACCCCGTGTCTACACTCACTTTTTGATTGAATACATCAATGTGATGCGTATGTGAGTGACCCCCAATACGATCATTAGATTCAAAAAGTGCAATCTGATGATGGGGGTTTAAATAATACGCAAGGGTATTGCCAGAGATGCCTGAGCCTATGATTGCAATCTTCATGGCTAGCGATGATGATGTTCTATTTTTTTAGATTCGCGAATATTTTCAGAAACAGTACGTATATCCCAAACAATTCCAATCATTGCCAAAAATTTTAGAACATAATAAGTGAGATCAATTTCCCACCAATAAAATCCTTGTCTTGCTGATCCAGGGTAATGATGATGATTGTTATGCCAACCCTCTCCAAACGTCAGAATTGCAATAATAAAATTATTACGACTTGTATCCTTAGTTTCATAACGTTTCTTTCCCCATTGATGTGCAACTGAATTGACTAGGAAGGTGGCGTGATAAAGCATAACTGTTGAAACTGAAAACCCCCATATCAATAACTGAAAACCATTTGTGTTGAGTTGTGGTTCATATTGATTCAAATAATACCCCACTAAAAATAGGGCAATAGATAATGCTAATGGCATGAGAAGATCGAATCGATCTATGATGCGCAATTCAGGAAATCTAATTAATTCACGTACAAATTTTGTATTAGTCACAAAATTAGACTTGGTCAAGAACCAACCCATATGACTCCAAAAAAATCCATGCTCTTGAGGTGAGTGTTTATCTTCTGGCGTATCGGAATGTATATGATGACCTCGATGGTGCGCTGCCCACCAAAGAGGGCCTCTTTGCACTGCAGTAGCTCCAATCATCGCAAATAAAAATTGGACAAATCTCGAGGTTCTAAACGTTTTATGAGAAAAATAACGATGATAAAAGCCTGTAATAGCAAACATGCGAATAGCAAAAAGAGTGATACATACCGTAAAAGCTGTCCGACTAAACCCAACAATCAAGATGAAAAAACAAGATAAATGAAGAAGGATAAAAGGAATGACTCGCATCCAATCAATTTCCTTACCAGAAGTAATAGAGGCATACTTTTCCTCAAGAAAAGAATTATCAAACCAAAAGAATAATTTTTTAAATAATGTATTCATGATTAATTTGAATGCTCAATCCAACGTATTTTTTTAATATCATAGCCATCGGTTTCAATTTTTTTCACTAATTGCTCTAAAGTCTTCTGCTCTATCTTTTTTTCACGCGACATAATCCAGACATAATCACGGTCATCTCTGGCAATAATTGTATTTTGGTAAGCTTCGTCTAAGTAAACAATTTTATATTGCGCTTTAATTGGCCATATAAATTGCATACCCCATAATGCGTTACCTGAATCTTTTACAACAAATCCTTTGGGTTTATATGTCTTTAGGGGACCCGTGAGAGTTCCTTCATTAAAAGTGAAAGTGGTGCTAATAGTGCCATCCTGATTTAATTCATAAGACTCAATGGCATTAAATGCATTCTTCTCAATAAATGTTGGTATGTGTCCGATGACATACCAGGGGCCCATAAATTTTTGCAAATTAACTTCAGAAACAGTTTTAATCGGTGGCTGCGTCATACATCCATTCATTAATAAAAAAAAAGCTGTGAGTAAATAATATTTAAATCGCATATTATATTTTCCAAAAGCGAGGAATAATTGTATTCACTTTTTTCTGATAATCATCATAATCATTAAATTTTTTATTGAGATTAGCCTCAAGAAGTGTCACGCCTGAAAATCTTAATATTAAAAAAGTCATAAGTAGCGGCGCTATCAAATTAAAATGAATCCCAGTCACAAGGGTAGTGATAAAAAAGCCCCACCACACTAAAATTTCTCCGAAATAATTAGGATGGCGACTTAATTTCCATAGTCCTGATTGTAAAAGTTTTCCACGATTTTTAATGTCATTCTTAAATTGTATCAATTGATAATCTGCAATTGATTCGTAAATAATTCCAAAGAGAGTGACTAAAATTCCTATGTAATCTAACCAAGTGAGTGGATGATCATTTTTTATAGCTATAAAAAGAATTGAACCTACGACCCATGCAAGAATGGATTGTAAACCAAAAATAATATATAAACTTTTAAATCTAAAATTAGGTTCATTATTTTGTCTAATTTTTAAATAACGAGCATCTTCTGATTTGCCCCAATTTCTTATTGCAAGATAAACCGAAAGACGTAAGCCCCATAATAAAACTAAAAAAAGAATCAGGGTAGCCCTTAATGATGGTGTAAACGCAGTAAAAAAATAAAGTGTATTGAGTACAAAAAATAAACTCCACATAATATCGACATGTGTCACATTGTTTTTTTTAAGGCTTAATAACCAGCCTCCGAAAGCAAACAATAAATTAATCAATAAAGCATGCAAAAATATCACGTGCGGAATCCATCCCATCTTTTAGCCATCAATAGAGATAGCGGTGTTAATAAAGCCCATCCTAATCCCAGTGCAATAAGCGCATAAGGCGTCATTAATTGAATTGCATTCAATTTTTCGGCCGCGATATATGCTAAAGGACCACCTATGAGGCCAAATAAAACTGGAAGCAACTTATAATATTTTAACCAACTTAAGGACACGTTCAAGGTACTCGCAAATAAACCCCATAAAGCCACAATCCAAATCGGGACAATAGATGGTGAAAATTGGCTTTTATACTCAATGAATCCAAAAGCTAATAAGCATTGATCAAATAAAGGTCCAAAAACCATCACAAACAGAATTAACATAAACGCTTCTTTTTTATAGCGCGCCTGAAAGACATGAATCATTATGATTAAAGCGACAGCTATCATCGATGGAAGCAATTTTTGATGAGCCGCTCCCCAAATCGCAATAAACCAGCCTAACTGAAAAAGTGCAAAATTAATGAGTTTCATTTATTTTTTTGGTTTCTCAAATTGATAGTGTGTCACCCACCACTCTTGGCCATTTTGATAACCAAATAATTCGGCACAGGCCATATAAAAAATTCGCCAACGATTAAACCATTGCGTTGCATTTTTATTGCCATAAGTTTTTTGAAGGATAGGGTAAATATCAAGTCTTGCTTGATCCATATTTTCAAGCCAAGCATTTGCCGTTTTTTCATAGTGCGTTCCATCCCAGCACCATTTCTCTCTTAGCTTTAGATGTTCTTGAAAATATAATGGCAAATCATCGCTTGGCATCATACCACCTGAAAAGAAAAACTTACTCATCCAATCCTCTTCATCTTTTACTTCAAATGCATAGGGCGTATGTTGATGCACAAAAATATGCATAAAGAATTTCCCGCCTAGCTTTAACCATTCATAAAGCATACGATAAAGTTTTCGATGATTGCGCATATGCTCAAACATTTCAATCGAAACAATACGATCAAAACTTTTAGGTATTTTAAAATTTTTAGGGTTAAACCGATTCATGTCGCACGTGATGACATGAATATTTTTAAGCTCTCTTTTTTTGGCTTCACCTTCAATAAAAATTCTCTGGGAGTTTGAATTAGATACCGCAAAGATTCGACTCTTTGGGTATTGTTGAGCCATAAAAAGAGTTAGTGAACCCCATCCACAACCTAATTCAAGAATCGTCTGGCCATTTTTTAAATCTGCATGAACTGCACTAATCTTGAGCGCATTCCATTCTGCATCGTCTAGATTTTTTGTATTTTGATCCCAGTAGCAACTACTGTATTTTTTATGTTTACCCAAGCAAAAATCAAAAAAAGTAGATGGCACTTCATAGTGTTGTTTGTTTGCAAGGTGCGGGACTAATGCAATGGGTGATTGATCCATGCTCTCAAAAAAATCACTTTTTAGGGCTTGTGATTTTTCTGCATTTTTGTGACTAATTTCTTCAAGACGTTTTTTTAAAAGCTGTCTAATACCAAAACGAATAAGCGCGTCTGGAAGATAGCCTTTTTCTGCAAGTGATAAAGCTTGTTTTAGCATATTGAAATATTGGAAATAAGATTTATTAAAAAATAAATCTTACTTTATCTTATCTAATTTATTCGAAATAACTTCTGCAAAACTTGTATTTAATTGATTGACCTTTTTTTGAATATTTTGTAGGGTCGCCAAATCTTTTTCGGATTCAGCTATTTCAGCTAGTCCCATCATAGCATCCACATGCCTAGGGTTTATTTTCTCGGCTCTAGAAAATGCCTCTTTTGCAGCTTTGAGATCTTTTTTGCCTTGCTCAGCTAAACCTAAAAAATACCACGCATCAGATGAGTTAGACTCTTCTTTAATCCACAAATTTGAAATGGATTTAAGCGTATCCCATTCTTTATTTTGGTAAGGGATCACTACCTTCATAAAGTTGGGTTTTTGTTCAAAAGGTAAGGCCCAAAATGGTACGTCCATAGTTTTAAGAGACTGAGTATCCGGCTGACTCATTAAATGTTTAATCCATTCAACTGGCAAGCTATAAAAAAACCCTTGGGGTCCAGGACTTTTGAATGTTGTAATGCCGACTAAATTATATTTTTCATCAAATAATCCGCCGCCACTTGAACCCAATGAAAATGCTGCATCAGATCTGATGATGACACTGTTATCCAAACGATGGATCGCTTTTACTGATCCATATGAGGGTTGAGGCACATTGCTTCCGTTCGGGAAGCTCACGCTAAAGACATCTTCTTCATACTGCAGTGTGTTGCTGTCTCTTAATGGAAAAGGTTTGAAGGGAAGCTCTTCAAATTTTAATAAACATAAATCATGTTTCCAATCAGCTTTAAAGCCAATCGGTTTATAGGTGTCATCAAATTTGGAAATATTGGCCCCTAAAGTATTCGCAATCACATGGCAGTCTGTAGCCACATACTCTTTACTCACCACCACACCTGAACCGGTGCCTGAAGATCCGTCTGGCAAATCGACATTGACTGACACTATGGAGTTATTAAGCTCTAATAGTTTTTCGAAGGATGGAAGCGCTACTGCTTGGCTCGTGATGAGCAACAAAAATAAACTTATAGCTTTTTTCATAGTCAATACGACTTAACTATATCAATATCGTTCATAACAGCACTATAAAAAATCATGAAAAATGTCCTTGGAACCAAATTAGAAATCTGTAACCTCAACCCTATCACAGGATTTACTAGAAATGGGTGCTGTGAAACAGGCCCTCAAGATATTGGCCAGCATACGGTATGTGCTGAAGTTACCCAAGAATTTCTTCAATTCTCCAAAATGCAAGGCAACGACTTAATGACGCCAAGACCTGAATTTGAATTTGTAGGTCTGAAACCTGGTGATCGATGGTGTTTATGCGCCAGTCGATGGCTTGAAGCTTTAGAAGAAGGTGTTGCACCACCCGTGATTTTAGAAGCAACCCACGAAAAAGCTTTGGATTTGATTAATCTTGCAGAGCTCAAATATCATCAATTAAGGTAGCCTATGGCTTATAACGCAAAAGAAATAGAAGAAAAATTAAAACGTAGATGTACTACTTGGTCTTATATCTTTCCCTCTATTGAAAAGAAATTTTCAACTGCGGATTTTGATGAATCTATTCGGATTGCAAATGAAATTGCAAAAATTGCTAATCAATTAAATCATCATCCAGAGTTAATTTTTAGACATAACGCTCTCATCATTAAAACTCATACGCACGATGCATCAGGCATTACAGATAAGGACTTTGAGTTAGCCGAGCATATAGATCGGTTACTCTCAACTTAAATTGACTCTTTAAGCTTTTTTAGATCCTCAATAATTTCTTGGCTATGTTTAGATGTGTCTACGCTATGATAAATTTTAGCAATCTTACCTTCCGGGTTAATTAAGTATGTATATCTTTTAGCTAGTTTGATTATTAAGAAATTATTCAACGCACCGTATCGATCTGCAACCTCTCCTGAAGCATCTGATAAAAGAGGAAAAGGTAAATTATATTTTTCTGCAAATTTCCGATGAGAAAAGCTATCATCGACACTGATACCCACGACTTTAGCGCCTAAAGCCTCTAGAGTTTTAAAATCGTCTCTAAACTGACATGCTTCCTTTGTACATCCAGGGGTATCATCTTTAGGGTAAAAATAAAGAACAGCCCATTTACCTTTATAGTCATTTAGGCTGATTTGATTGTCTTGGCTATCTGGTAGCGTAAAACTTGGTGCATCATCACCTATTTTTAGAATCGGTGCTGCCATGACATTCACTCTAAATAAATAAAATGCTATAGCGAAGCTAATTAAGATAAATATTTTCAAAATCAAGTGACTATACTGGCGGCGCTGCAGGTGCTTTTCTGCCTGGCGCTGCTGGTGGTGTGTAGCCTGCGATGCGGCATTGAATGCCCTCGATAAGTTTACCTTTGGCACCATGCTGAATGATGGTACATGTTTGAATAAGATTCTTACTTTGAAGTTCTGAAATCGTTTTTCTTAATTCTTTTAAATCAATACCTGTGTCTTTGACAATTTCGTAATCGATCTTTTGTCCGTGTTTTTGTAAATATTTTAATACCACTTCTTTTGTCATGTTATTACCTTCCTTTTACTAAATTTGGTGGGCCCACCTGGACTTGAACCAGGGACCAAAGGATTATGAGTCCTCTGCTCTAACCAACTGAGCTATAGGCCCTCTGATAGATTGGTTTATTCTTTTCCGTTTTCTAAAAAGCTACGTAATCTCTCTGAGCGTGTTGGATGTCTTAATTTTCTTAACGCTTTCGCTTCAATTTGTCGAATACGTTCACGTGTCACATCAAACTGTTTACCTACCTCTTCTAAAGTATGGTCTGTATTCATCTCAATGCCAAAACGCATACGTAAAACTTTCGCCTCACGCGGTGTAAGTGACTCTAAAATTTCTGCCGTCACATCACGAAGAGACCCATACACAGACGCATCAATCGGTGTCAATGTCGCAGCATCTTCAATAAAGTCGCCAAGATGAGAATCTTCATCATCGCCAATCGGGGTTTCCATCGAAATAGGCTCTTTAGAAATTTTTAAAATCTTACGAATCTTGTCTTCCGGCATTTCCATTTTTTCAGCGAGCACGGATGGATCAGGTTCAGCACCTGTCGATTGCAAAATTTGTCGTGAAATACGATTCATCTTATTAATCGTTTCAATCATATGGACTGGAATACGAATAGTTCTTGCTTGGTCAGCAATCGAACGTGTGATTGCCTGGCGAATCCACCAAGTCGCGTACGTTGAAAATTTATATCCACGACGGTATTCAAATTTATCCACCGCTTTCATCAAACCGATGTTTCCTTCCTGAATGAGATCCAAGAATTGAAGGCCGCGGTTGGTATATTTTTTTGCGATCGAAATCACAAGACGTAAGTTAGCTTCGATCATTTCACGTTTTGCACGGCGCGCTCTCGCTTCACCTGTCGTCATTTGCTTATTTATTTCTTTTAAATCCTTAATCGACAAACCTGCTTCTTTTTCAATTGCAATCAATTGATCTTGCCGGTCTAAGATCGAGTGTTTAAAACGTTCAAGTTTTGCGTTGTAAGGCTTATCGTGTCTGAGTTCATCCGTTAGCCAATGAAGGTTGGTTTCATTACCTGGAAAACTCTTAATAAAATGCGTACGAGGCATACCTGATTTCTCGACACAGAAATCCATTAATTTTCTTTCGTGCGTTCTAATTTCATTGACACGATCTCTCACAGAGTCACAAAGTGCTTCGACTTGTTTTGCTGAGAATCTAAATTCCATCAATTCTTTTAAAACAGATTCATGGAGTTTTTTATATGCAGGATCGTCAATGCCTTTTTTAAGACGAATATCATTCATCTTCTGATTGGTTTTTCGAATCGCAGCAAAACGTGTTAAGACTTCTTCACGTAATTTTACAAGTGCTTCAGCTGAGATGGCAGCAGCTTTAGCGCCATCTGCATCATCGTCTTCTTCTTCATCAATATCTTCTTCGACTTCTTCTTCAACATCAGCTGCCACTATCGGCGCTTCGACTTCGACATCGATTAAACCATCGACCACTTCGTCGACGATCAATTCATTCGATTCAACTTTATCGACCATCGCAAGCAGTTCAGTAATCGTTGTAGGGCACGCGGCAATTGCTTGCACCATATGTTTTAAGCCATCTTCAATACGTTTTGCAATTTCGATTTCGCCTTCGCGCGTTAATAGATCGACGGTTCCCATTTCGCGCATGTACATGCGCACAGGGTCTGTCGTTCTACCAAACTCAGAATCTACAGTGGCAAGGGCTTGCTCAGCTTCTTCAGCGGCCTCTTCGTCCGTCACAGGGGGCGGCACATCAGCCATAAGAAGGGCTTCTGCGTCAGGGGCTTGTTCGTAGACCATAATCCCCATATCGTTGATCATGCTGACAATGCCTTCGATTTGTTCGGACTCTTGAATTTCGTCAGGCAAGTGGTCGTTAATTTCAGCGAAAGTGAGATAGCCTCGCTCTTTACCAAGAACGATTAACGATTTAAGACGAGTACGTCGCTCTTCGACATACTTTGGATTTGCATCATTCGCATTTCCATAGAAATCTTTCATTTTGGGGTTCTTTTTTTGCGACGGGTCTTTTTTTGGTCTGGCCATGCTCTACCTCTTCTTGTTAGGGCTTATTTTGCCTTATAAATCAACAAAATATAAATTAACGCGTAACCTTTAAGTCTACCAAAAATGCCCTTTTTGGTCAATGAAAGGCTCAAGTTTTAGGGGGTGTTTTAGGTCTTTGCGTGAGGGTTTTAAGGTGCGCTTTTTCTTCATCAGTTAAGCTACTTAAAGGCTTATCTTTCAAAGCACTAAAATGGGCTTTGGTTTTAGAGGCTTCCGCCTGCTCTCGTAATGTTTTCCTAGCCCCCTCAATTTCAGACTCAAAATGGATCTGATCATCAAAATAAGTCAATTCTTCATGCACCAAATCCATGATGACACTATTCACCTGGGCTTTTAGACCATGAAGGATGGAAGAAGGTTTCAATTCGGGTTGATTTAAAGCAAGTGCTAAGACTTTTTTAAGTAAATCGTCTTCAAAAGTATCGCTTTGGGCCAAAGTCAAATCCTCCGTGATAGCAAGCTGAGGCTTTAAAATAAGCAGCAAGATAAATTTACGTTTCACTGAAGAAGGAAGTTTACCCTTCGTTTTGATATTCGTTTTATTGTTTTGCACTTGAGGTTGTGCCACATAAAGTAATTGATCTATTTCTTTATCGTTCAAATGAAGTAATTCTGCAAAACGCTTACGTAAAAATAAGCTTAATTTAGGTGCGGTGATTTCTTTTAAAATCGGTTCTGCTTCATTAAGAAATTTCACTTTATCTTCTTGAGTGGCTAATTGATTTTTTTCAGTTAGGTGTTGCACTAAATATTGTGATAGTGGCATTGCATCTTGCATCATCGATTCAAAAGCTTCTTTGCTATGCGCTCTGATAAAGCTATCGGGATCATGCTCTTCAGGTAAAAATAAAAATTTCAAAACCACTTTATCGTTCAAACTTGGAAGCGCATTCATCATGGCACGCCATGCTGCAACTTTGCCTGCATTATCGCCGTCAAAACAAAAGATGATCGTATCGGTTTGACGCATTAATTTTTTAATGTGAAATGCAGATGTGGCAGTGCCTAATGTTGCAACCGAATTCATGACACCAAATTGCGCAAGACCTACCACATCCATATAGCCCTCAACGACAAGCACACAACCTTTTTCACGAATAGATCGACGTGCTGCAAAAAGTCCATAGAGCTCTTGGCTCTTTTGAAAAAGTGGGGTTTCAGGTGAGTTGTAATATTTAGGGGTATCTTCAGGATTAATGACACGCCCACCAAAGCCAATAATTTCACCCTTCATATTATGAATCGGGAACATAATGCGATCACGGAAACGATCATAGCGCTTACCTTGATCATTCTTTAACACAAGTCCTGCTATATTCAGCGCTTCGTCATCATATTTTTTAAAGGCGCTTTCTAAATTTTGCCAACCTTCAGGTGCGTAACCCAATTGAAATGTTTTAGCAATTTGTCCTGTAAGCCCACGTTTTTTCAAATACTCAATCGCGCGTTCTGATTTTTTTAAAGCACCTTGGTAATACTGAGAAGCCATTTGTAATGCCTCACCTAAAGCTAAATTTTTTTCTTTGACTTCAGGTGAAATTTTTTGTGTATCTTGTGGGACAGTTAAGCCCACTGACTTAGCAAGATCTTCCACCGCATCCACAAAACTCATGCCTTGATATTCAATGAGAAAACTTAAAGCAGATCCATGTGCACCACATCCAAAGCAATGGTAAAACTGTTTAGAAGGGCTTACTGTAAATGAAGGTGACTTCTCTTGATGAAAGGGACAGCAAGCAACATAATTACTGCCTGCTTTTTTTAAAGGCACACTTTTATCAATCACATCGATCACATCGACGCGATTTAAAAGTTCTTGGATGAATGACTCTGGAATCATATGCGTTTAATCATAGCTTAAAAATAAAAAGGAGCCTTAAGCTCCTTCATCATTTTTTTAAATTTTTATATTGAGTTCTTAACCGAGTTTTTGTTTGATGAGCGCAGATAATTTACCCATATCTGCTCGACCCACGACTTGGGGTTTTACAATCGCCATCACTTGACCCATCTCTTTAATACTTGTCGCATGACTGGCTTTAATCGCAGCATCTAGAATGGCGCCCACTTCTTCATCAGTTAAAGCTTTCGGAAGATAACTTTGCAAAATTACCACTTCAGCTTTCTCAGCATCCGCTAAATCTTGCCTTGCTGCGGACTCATAAGCCTCAATGGAATCACGACGTTGTTTTAACATTTTTTCAATGACAACCATCACATCTTGATCGGTCAATTCAATGCGTTCATCGACTTCACGTTGTTTAATAGCTGCTTGAAGAAGTCTAATCGTGCCAAGGCGAACAACATCCTTAGCGCGCATAGCTTCTTTCATGTCCTCAGTAATTTTTACTTTCAAGGACATCTTAAAAAATTAGAATAATTTTGGGGGGAGCATTTGATTGCGAAGACGACGGTACTGACGTTTCACTGCAGCAGCAGCTTTACGTTTACGTTCCCACGTTGGCTTCTCATAGAACTCACGCGCACGTAAGTCGTTAATAAGGCCGGTCTTCTCTATTAAGCGCTTGAAACGACGGAGTGCTACGTCGAATGGCTCGTTTTCTTTTACACGTACTGTTGACATTAAACTCTCTTATTTTAAATAATGCGTTTTTGTGTGTGTTTTTCCAAATGGAATTTCGGAAAAGTTCGTTATTTTAATGCTAATCTATTCATATATCAATCTTTTTTGAGCCTTAAACCCATGTTGGTCCTTGGTATTGAAACCTCCTGCGATGAGACTGGATTAGCCCTTTTTGACAGTGAAAAAGGCCTTTTAGATCATGTCCTTCATTCTCAGGTCAACCTTCATGAGGCTTACGGTGGCGTGGTCCCTGAATTGGCGTCTCGAGACCATATTAGGCTTATTTTGCCATTACTTGAAAGTCTTTTTAAGAATACGAGGCATAAAAAGGAGGATGTGGATGCAATCGCTTACACCCAAGGACCGGGATTATCCGGGGCCTTGTTGGTCGGAAGTTCACTTGCTGAAGCTCTAGCTTTTTCGCTTCAAATTCCTACTATCCCGATCCACCATTTAGAAGGACATTTATTAGCCCCATTGTTGGAAAAAAATGCACCCAACTTTCCTTTTCTAGCACTACTTGTTTCAGGGGGTCACACACAAATTATTCATGTAAAAAAAATGGGTCTCTACGAAATTATTGGTGATACTTTAGATGATGCCGCAGGTGAGGCTTTTGATAAAACTGCCCAATTATTAGGCTTAGGGTATCCGGGTGGTTTAGCTCTATCTCTTCTCGCCGAAAAAGGAAAACCTCATTTTGACTTACCGAGACCTCTTATGCATAGCAAAGATTTAAATTTTAGTTTTAGTGGATTGAAAACAGCGGTTCTGCATCTTATTCGTGCGCAAGAAAATTTAACGGATGAAATTAAAGCAGATGTCGCATTTGCATTTCAAGAAGCAATCACCGATGTATTAACTAAAAAATGTCTTCATGCTTTAGATCAAACAGGTTTAAAAAAGCTTGTCGTATCTGGCGGTGTCGGGGCTAATAAACAATTACGACAAAAGTTAGTCAATGAATTCACTCAAAAAAATTATGAAGTATTTTTTCCTCGCTTAGAGTTTTGTACAGACAATGGTGCCATGATTGCTTTTGCAGGTGCAATGCGATTAGAAACTTCTTTAAAGTGTGACCTTGGTTTTTCAGTCAAACCCAGATGGCAATTGGCTTAAAAACTATTTCTTACCTTTAAAACCTGATTCAGTTCCATCAATTAAACGTTTAATATTTTCAATGTGCCGCAAAATTAAAATGAGCGCGATGATGGATGTTGCGATCAACTCATAAAAATCAATCTTATAAAAAAAGCCGATTACAGGAGATAAACTTGCTGCAATAATGGCCGCCAGTGATGAATAACGCCAAATAAGAAATATACCAAACCATATGGCCAATACTATAAGCCCCATGACCCACGAAAACATAAAGAGGATGCCTGCCGCTGTAGCAACGCCCTTGCCGCCTTTAAAGCCATAATAAATAGGAAAGACATGTCCTATGAGGGTCGCAATTGCAATGAATCCCACTATATGGGATGGCAATTCAAAATATTGCGCTAAACCGACTGTTAAAGCACCTTTTAATGCATCACCTAAAAGAGTGAATAAAGCTGCTAATTTTTTTCCGGTTCGTAAAACATTCGTTGCGCCCAGATTTTTAGAACCGATAGTTCGAGGATCAGGCAGAGAAAAAATATGGCTGATGACAATACCGAATGAAATGGCACCGATGAGATAACTAAAAAGAAGGTAAATCACATTCATCATTTGAAAATCACTTTATAATGAAAACTCTATTTTACAATTTTTTGAAGCACTCAAGATGGCCTCACTTATTTTTATAGAAGAGATGAAAGTTGAAACCATTATCGGCGTCTCTGACTGGGAACGTGCACTTTCACAAACACTGCTTATTGATCTTGAAATGACTTTACCTCAAATCACTTCAGCCAATTCTGATTTGATCACAGATACCATTGATTATGCCGTTGTTGCTGAACGTATTAAATCGATCACATCAAATCATACATTTAAATTATTAGAGCCTTTAGCGTATCGCATCATTGAAATACTAGAAAAAGAATTCAAAGCTCCTTGGATAAAGCTTAAAATTTCAAAACCTCAAATCCTGCCTCAAGTAAAAGCTGTGGGGGTAATTTTTGAAAAAGGTGTACGCGCTTAACCTCTGGGGTGATGGGTTTCGTGCAATTTCTTTAAGCGTTCGCGTGCCACATGCGTATAAATTTGTGTGGTCGAAATATCTGCATGCCCCAATAACATTTGAACCACACGTAAATCTGCACCATGATTAAGTAAATGTGTTGCAAAGGCATGTCGTAATACATGGGGAGATAATGTTTTTTGAATACCCACAATCAAGGCGTAGCGTTTAATTAAATGCCAGAATGATTGTCGTGTCATTAATTCTCCACGTTGTGTTACAAATAAATCATCTGATACATGTTGATTAAGAATATGAGGCCTCGCTTCTTTTAAATAACGATCAATCCATTCAGCAGCAACTTCCCCCATGGGGACCAATCTTGTTTTACTTCCTTTCCCTGTAACGCGAATCACACCATCAGCAAGGCTCACCTCAGTCACTCTTAAGCTAATCAGTTCTGTGACGCGCAAACCACAGGCATAAAGAAGTTCTAACATCGCGCGATCACGAAGACCTAATGGTGATGAAATCTCAGGGGCTTTTAAAAGCAACTCCACTTCAGTTTCATTTAAGCTTTTAGGGAGTGACTTTGGTAACTTTAGTGCTTCAATATGAAGTGTCGGATCTTCATGAATATCACGTTCACGCAAGTAATAACGATAGAAGCGTCGGAGTGTTGCGATCAATCTTGAAATACTTCTCGCTTTTACATGGCTAAATTGATTCGCAAGGTAAGCTTGGATGTCGCTTTGATGAGCCTCTAATAATATTTTTTTGATATCACGATTTAAAAATTCTGAGAATTTCATTAAATCAAAGCGATAGCTATCTAAAGTATTTTTAGCTAAACCGTCTTCAAGCCATAAATGATCAATGAATTGATCGATAACTTTTTTTTCGTCATCAGAAATTACAACAGGCTCTCGTGTTTTCTTCATCATACAAAAAGATTAACACAAATAAAAAAGCCCCGCTTTAACGGGGCTTTTTAAATTACTCAGCTGCCTTATCGGGAGCTACTTCAGGCGCTGCTGCCTTCGGTGTTTCTGTTTTTGGGATGTCTTGAATAATTTCCTTTTCACGCGCATCTAATTTTTCACGGATACGAGCAGATTTGCCTGAACGTTCACGTAAATAATAAAGTTTTGCACGGCGAACATCGCCGCGACGTTTTAATTCGATTGATGCGATAAGAGGGGAATATGTTTGGAATGTACGCTCAACACCTTCACCGGATGAAATTTTACGAACCGTGAAAGCTGAATTAAGACCGCGATTTCTTTTTGAAATCACAATACCTTCGTAAAGCTGCACACGTTTTCTTGTACCTTCGACCACGTTTACACCGACTGCAACTGTATCGCCTGGTGCAAAGTTAGGGATGGTTTTACCTAGACGAGCAATTTCTTCTTGCTCTAATAATTGAATAATATCTGCCATCATCCGTTCCTTTTAGTTATAGAGAGTCTTGTTCCTGCTTATCTATTGATTCAAGCAGCCGAGTCTCTTCTTTAGTCAACAGCCTTGCGGCCAACAAATCAGGTCGTCTGACCTTGGTTAACGCTAACGATTGCTGTAATCGCCAGGCGCTAATTCTAGCATGGTTACCCGATAATAATACATCTGGCACCTTATATCCTTCATACACTTCCGGTCTCGTATAGTGAGGGCAATCAAGTAAGCCATTCACAAACGAATCCTCAATAGCCGAATTATCATCTCCTAACACGCCGGGTAGTTGCCTAATAATGGCATCCATCACCACCATGGTAGGTAATTCCCCGCCACTTAATACGTAGTCGCCAATTGAAATTTCTTCATCGACACTACTTTCAATCAGCCTCTCATCTACCCCCTCATAACGACTCGCTATAAAAATGAGTCCTGAAGCTTTTGACAGTTCCATCACTTTTTGATGTGTGAGTGGTAATCCTCTTGCGGATAAATGAATCACTCGGACATCTTGAATGCCTTTATTCATTTGCGCTTTTTTAGCAGCATCGATGGCCTTCTTTAAAGGCTCAATCATCATCAGCATACCAGGGCCGCCGCCATAAGGCCTATCATCCACAGTACGATGTGCATCGTTTGTGAAATCTCTAGGATTCCATAAAGTTAAATCAACAAACGCTTCATGAAATGCACGAGAGGTAATGCCAAAATCCTTCAATGCTTGAAACATCTCAGGAAAAAGTGTCACCACATCAAAAGACAAGGATTTCATTTAAAAATCTTTATCCCAGTCGACTTCAATTTCTTTTTTCACCATATCCACATTGACAATCACATGCGGAATAAAGGGGATTAAATATTCTCTGTCGCCCTTTACGACTAAAACATCATTCACTCCCGTTTCCAGAAAAGTTTGAACGACACCTAAATGTTCTTTCTGTTGATTGATGACTTCATGCCCCATCAAATCATTCCAGTAATATTCACCTTTTTCTAAAGCGGGTAACTCATGTTTGGGTACTAAGATCGTTTTATTCTTTAACCCAAATGCCGCGTCTCGATCATCCACATTCAAAAGCTTAGCCACAATCGTATTACCATGTATTTTTGATGTTTCGATCGGGTAGCTTATCGAAGATTTTTCATCTCCAATAAGCCACTCTTTTTTATTGAGAAGTTGATGGATATCTAATGTGAAGGGCTGAATTTTAATCCAACCTTTGACACCATATGGCCCACTGATGCGTGCCATGATAAATTTTTCTACCTCAGTCATATCACTTGTATCAACAAGTGAATCAAAACATTAAGCGCTTTCAGCTGGTGGTTCAGTCGCCTCAGCTGGAGCTGCTTCTGGTGTTACCTCAGGAGCTGATACTTCTACTGGGGCCACATCTGCGGCTGCCTCAACCGGTGCGGCTTCTGGAGTAGGCGCTGCTGCCGCTGCAGCTTCTGCTGCTTTCGCTTTTTCTTCTGCTTCTTTAGCGTCCATCGCTGCTTTTAATTCTTCAGCTTTTTTAGCTGCTTCTTTAGCTTTTCTAGCTTCTACTTTGTCTGCATCTTTTTTCTTTAAAGCCACAATTGCTTCTGGGCCTTTTAAATGAAGTTTCACTAATCGATTCACTGAGTCTGAAAGAAGTGCCCCATGGCCTTTCCAATGCGTGACACGTTCGTTATCAATACGAAGCGCCTCAGTGCCCATTTTAGCCATTGGATTATAAAAACCAATACGCTCAATAAAGCGTCCGTCGCGGCGATTTCTTGAATCTGCCACCACTACATTGTAAAAAGGGATCTTTTTTGAACCGCCTCTAGAAAGTCGAATAATTACCATAATTTACACTCTTCAATTAGTTAAAATTTTCTTAAGAAAGGGGCGGATTTTACGCTATTTTTGACATATTTGGCAAGCAAAATCACTGTAAAGACACGAATTTAAGGTCTCTTTTTGTCTATTGATAAGGAGTAGGATCATCAATCCCAGCGGCTTTAAAGCCATTTTGCCTTAAACGACAAGAGTCGCAGACGCCACAGGCTCTTCCAACTTGATCGGCCTGATAACAAGAGACTGTTAAACTATAATTCACACCCAAACCAACACCTTTGGCAATAATAGCTTCTTTAGATAAATCGATGAGTGGAGTATGAAGTTGGATGGTTTGACCTTCCACAGCTGATTTAGTCGCTAAATTGGCCATTTTCTGAAATTGCTCCATATACTCGGGTCTACAATCAGGGTATCCTGAATAATCGACAGCGTTGACCCCTATAAAAATATCATGGGCACCAATCACTTCCGCCCAACCAAAAGCGAGCGTCAACATGAGAGTATTACGAGCGGGCACATAAGTAATGGGAATCTGGGCGCTTGATTCGGTTGGCACTTTTAAATCAGGATTAGTGAGCGCTGAAGTAAGCATCCAACTTAAATCCATCTCAATAGTTTTATGCTCTTCTACCTTAAATTGAGTGGCGATTTTTTTAGCGGCTTCCAGTTCTGCAATGTGGCGCTGATGATAATTCACACTTAAGGCATAACATGTATATCCCTGACTTTTCGCGATCGCAAGGGTTGTCGCAGAATCAAGACCCCCTGATAAAAGAACAACTGCTTTAGACACCAGGCTTCTCTCCCCAAAGTAATTTATGTAATTGAATTTGCATGCGTACAGGGAGTTGATCTTCTAAAATCCAATCGCCTAAATCGGTGATGTTTAGTTTTTGATATACAGGCGAAAATAAAACATCACATTTTTCTGAAAGTTTATATTGATTAATTATTTTTTTAGCCCAGTCATAATCTTCGCGACTACAAAGCACAAATTTAATTTCATCCTTTAAGTGAATGAAGTTTAAATTGTCCCAATAATTTTTTTTCTCCTCACCGGATTCGGGCGTCTTGATGTCTAAAATAATTTTGATGCGAGGATCGACTTCTTTAATAGACAGTCCACCCCCCGTTTCAAGAGAGACTTTGAAATTTTGATCTGCTAAAACTTTAAGAAGATTCAATACCTCTTTTTGCGCTAAAGGCTCGCCGCCTGTGACTGTGACATAGTGAGTATGGTATTTTTTAATTGTCTCCATAATCTCATCAATAGTCATCATGGACCCACCTTGAAAAGCATAAGCCGTATCGCAATAATGACAACGCATGGGACATCCGCTTAGACGTATAAAAATGGTAGGCAATCCTACGCGAGAGGATTCACCTTGTAGTGAATAAAAAATTTCAAAGATTTTAAGTTGTGTCACGCTGAGGAATGTAAGACTAAAAAATTTAAGATATGAAAATTTTAGGGCTTAATGCTTTCTAAAACCTTCAAACGCTTTTGTGCATTTTGAATCACATCACTCTTAGGATATTTTTTAATTAAATCCTTTAGACTTTTTTTAGCTTCGGGAATAAGTGCTAATTGGATTTGTGCATTGGCTAAACCTAATAAAGCTTCTGGGTTTTTTATAAAATCTGGATGTTGATCTAGTAATTTTTGATAAGTCCCAAGAGAGGCTTTGTAATTTTTTAAATTGAATTGCGAATTCGCTAAACCATATTTAGCATCTGGCAATAATGCACTATTTGGAAATTGCTTTATAAAGTCAGTGAAGGCTTGAAAAGCCTCTTTATATTTCATGCCATCTAAAAGCTGATTCGCTTGATCAAATATCTCTTCATCTGATGGTGGTTTGACTTCAGGTGCAGGTGGAGCTTCTGCAGGCGTACCAGATGGAGCCGCATTACTTGCAACTGATTTTTCTTCCATCTTTCGAAGTCTGCCATCTAAATCTTGATAGAGATCTTTCTGGCGTTGCTCAACTGTCGCATTTAAATGACGAAGTGTTTCCATTTCACCGCGAAGTTTAGAAACATCTTGTTTGATTAATTCGATTTGATTGAGCATATCGTTAAGGCTGCCACTTTTAATGACAGCCTCTAGATTTACAATACGCGCTTCTAACTCTGTTTCTTTTAATAGCATCTCCTGAAGTTTTTTTCTTGCGTCAGTATCTTCAAAAAGTGCCGCATGAACAGGTGCTGCAAATAAACATGCTAGAAGAATGAGTTTTTTCATTAAATCTTAATGCTTACTCTTTTTCGTATGAGATATCCACACGACGATCTTTTCCATAACACGCATCATCTTTACAATTAGTATCTGCGCGCTCTTCACCGAAACTTACTGTTTCGATTTGTGTATCTTGCGCACCTAGCACGTTCATAGATTTTTTTACTGACACAGATCGTTTTTGACCAAGGGAAAGGTTGTACTCGCGTGAACCACGATCATCAGTGTTACCTGTGAGTGTCATTTTAGCTTTTGGATGGGAAGCCACATATTTCGCATGAGCTGCGACAAGATCTTTATATTCGGCTTTGACAACATCTTTATCATAATCAAAGTAGATGCTTCGTTTCGATAAAATATTATTAGGATCACGAAGGCTTGCTAAGTCGAGATCTTTTTCATCATCAGAAGCTGATGAGGATGGGCCACTCGGTTTTGGTGCATCATTAATCGGTGTCGAACTACAGCCTAATAAAAATAATGAAAGCAAAGTTGCAAGTAATAGTGATTTTTTCATTTTCAAAGTCTCCATGAGTTAATTTTTTATTTTGCAAAAGGTCCCCAAGCAGGCTCTCTAATATCATCAGCTTGAATATTAAATGATTGGTGAACAACCCCATCAATTGATACCGTTGAAAGTTCGCCAGAGCCTCTAACCTTATGTGAATATAGTATCACATGTCCATTAGGTGAGAACTTAGGTGCCTCGTCAAAAGGGCCGTCCGTAATTTTCGTAATTTGTCCTGTTTGTAAATCATGTAAGACCACTCTAAATCGACCTTCATCCTGTGTCACATAAGAGAGTATTTTTCCATCGGGTGAAACATTAGGATTTAAGTTTTGATTTCCTTCAAAGGACAAGCGTTGTGGCTCGCCGCCAGTTGATGAAACCTTGTAAATTTGGGGACGACCACCGCGATCTGATGTGAAATAAATTGACTTACCATCAGGCGACCAAACAGGCTCTGTGTCAATGTGTGTACTTTGAATAAGTGGTTTTAAATTGGAGCCATCGGCATCGATTAAATAAATTTGTGAATTTGCGTTATAGGTTAAAACAATGGCCAAACGTCTACCATCGGGCGACCATGAGGGGGAGCTGTTATTGCCTTTAAAATTAGCTAATACTGTTCTTTGTCCCGTAACTAAGGATTGAATATAAATAATCGGTTTTTTCTTTTCAAAAGATACGTAAGCAATTTTTGTGGCGTCCGGTGACCATCTCGCAGAAATAATAGGCTGAGGGGAACTTACCACCGACTGAATATTAAATCCATCGGCATCGGCTACGTTGAGAGAATAGCGACCTTTATTTTTTGAAATATAAGAAATTTTGGTACTAAAAACTCCTGGAATGCCCGTTAATTTTTCATAAATAGTGTCAGAAATTTTATGGGCGATGGCACGGTATTGCGCAGCAGGCCCTGAAAATTCCATTGTCGTTAAAATAGTTTTTTTATTCACATCCACCAAAAACCAATTCACTTTTAAACGATTGTTATTGATTTCGAATTGACCTAGCGTCATCACTTGCGCTTCAATTGCAGTCATTTCAGGGTAATTAATTTCACTCAACACGAATGGTTTGTTAATCAACCCATTAACCTCCAAGGGCCTAAAAAATCCTGAACGATAAAGATCGGCCGCGATAATTTGATGCATAAGACTATTCGCTTTATCGTTTCCTACTTCCTTATATGGCATCACTGCAATATTGATTTGTTTCGTGCCACCTCCGGAAATCTCAATTGTCTCAATGGCGAACGCATGTGGGGCAATCAGAGAAAACAGGAGTAAAGAAATAAATGCTTTGAATATTTTTAAGATACTTAAATTATATTTTTTCATTGGGTCTAAAGTTAAGTTTTAAATTTTTAAATTTCGAAAATAAATCGGTATCTGTGGGCACCGGTAACGGCTGTGATTGAAAAATAGCACGTTCGACCGATTCGTCGCATACAGGGATACCGCTTGATTTTAACATTTTAGGATTGCCAATCAATTCTCCTGTCGGCATCAACCCAATTTCAAATTGAAGCTCAACAGGACTCTTACCACATAATTGCTTATTCACATTCTGCTGAATTTTTCGTTGAATTAAAAACTTATATTTATCCATTTCACCTAATTTAGCCCCCCCTTCGATAGGGTTAGCATTTGATTGTTTCATCTCTTCGTGACGGTTTAATGAAGGCTTTGGTTTGTCTTGTAATAACTCCTGCTGAAGTTTGGCTAATTGATCTTGCTTCAAAAGTTCTTCCTGAATTTTTTTCAAATCATCTTTCTTTTTTTGGTCTTCTACTTTTTTACGTTCCTCTTCTTCTTTTTTTTGTTTCAAACTAATATCGGCTTTATCACTTGTAAGTGATTTAATGATTTCTTCTACTTTAGAGGGTTTAGGCACGGGCTTAGGGGGCTCTAATTCAACTTTCTTTTCAACCGGAGGTGCTTCAACTGCTTTAGCATTCGGTTGAGGAATAGAATCCCATAACTCTACTTCAGCCACCTGAGGTAACTTTACCCTCCATTCAAAACTCACCATCATGATGAGCATTAAAACAATATGCACACTCACTGCATAAATCGCAGATCGCTTCGCTATGAATTTTTCTTGAGGTCGAATCACGTCTTAATTTATTTTTGTGGCTTTAAAAGTAAGCCTACCTTTGAGACATTGTTTTGTTTTAATAAATCCATAAGACTGATGACTTCGTCATATTTCACATTCTTATCAGCCGCAATCACAAGTGCTCGATCAGGCGTGGTTTTAATTAAAGACTGCACATGACTCAACAATCGATCGCGGGTATAACTTGTACCTTCAATCTCAATGGTGTTATTAAGTTTGACTGTAATGACAATAGGCGCTCCCGTTTGTTTTAACGTTTCACCGACTTCAGGGAGCTCCACCACACCTGGATTTGTCATAGGCGCTGTCACCATAAAAATGACGAGTAAAACTAAAGTCACATCAATATAAGGCACGACATTGATCTGATTCATGAGGCGACGTTTACGCATCACTTATCCTTTTCTTTGTAAGATGTTGACGAACTCTTCCATGAAGCTTTCGTATCTCACGGATAAACGGTCAACTGAAGTTGCAAAGCGGTTATAAGCGATCACTGCTGGAATGGCTGCAAATAAACCAATCGCGGTTGCAATGAGAGCTTCTGCAATACCGGGAGCTACTTGTGTGAGGGTCGCTTGTGCGACATTCGCTAAACTCCTAAACGCATTCATGATGCCCCATACGGTGCCAAATAAACCAATATAAGGACTCACTGATCCTACAGAGGCTAGAAACGGTAAATGCGCATCTAAAAAATCAAGTTCGCGATTATAAGTCGCTCGCATCGCACGCCGCACCCCTTCAATCACATCACTCATATCGGCACGCGTTGTTTTATGGCGATTAAATTCTTTGTAGCCGGCTTCAAAGATTGTGGCTAACCCTTGATTTTTAGTGCGGCCACTATGAATACTGTCGTGCAATTTATCAAGATCGCCACTTGTCCAGAATGTATTTTCAAATTCATCAACTGCAAGTTCAGCGTTTTTTAATACAGAAATTTTAATAAAGATATACCACCAAGAAAATCCAGAAGCAGCTAATAAGATAATCATGACTAACTGAACAGGAATAGTGGCACCTGTAATTAAACTTAAAAAAGATAAATCATTCACTACATTCATAAAGACTCCATAGCTTGTTTAACGGTAGATGAGATACGTACGGGCTTAAATTTTTCACTATCAATGCATGCAATATCAACATGCGCATCAATTAACATTTCTTCACTACGATAAATCATTTGCCTAAATTCAATTTTGCTTGAGCCTATATCTATCAGTTCGCTTTTAACTACCAAGTCATCATTAAAACGTGCAGGTAATTTATATTGAATATCGATACGATGCACCACAAACATAATATGTGCTTGATGTTTTAAATGACACTGATCAATACCCACACTTCTTAACCACTCTGTTCTGGCACGCTCCATAAATTTTAAATAATTAGCGTGATAAACGACACCCCCACTATCGGTGTCTTCAAAATAAATACGAACAGGAAAAGAAAAAGTTTTTATTCCTGCCATAAATTATCGGTGAGATGTTGAATAGGTGGTTTCATACCAAAATGCAGATAGGTTGCTTGTGTGACCACACGGCCTCTTGGGGTGCGCATAAGATAGCCTTGTTGAATGAGATATGGCTCTAATACATCTTCAATCGTTTCGCGTTCTTCACCAATCGCTGCCGCTAAATTATCTAAGCCTACAGGACCGCCATTAAATTTTTCTAAAATAGCTTGAAGTAATTTTCGATCCATGACATCAAGCCCTAATAAATCTACATCCAACATTTTAAGTGCGTCATCTGCAATTGATGCTGTAATTTTTCCATTAGATTTGACTTGTGCAAAATCACGAACGCGTCTTAATAAACGGTTTGCAATACGAGGGGTGCCACGAGAACGTTTTGCAATTTCTAATGACCCCGATGGATCAATATCAGCCTCTAAAAGAGTGGATGAGCGATCAACAATTTTGGCAAGCTCTTGTTCGCTATAGAACTCTAATCGAGACACAATACCAAAACGATCACGTAATGGATTGGTCAGCATACCTGCGCGCGTGGTCGCTCCAACTAATGTAAATGGAGGCAAATCAAGCCTCACGGATCTGGCTGAGGGTCCTTCACCAATCATGATATCCAGTCGGTAATCTTCCATCGCGGGATATAAAATTTCCTCTATGACGGGGGACAGGCGATGAATTTCATCAATGAATAACACATAGTTCGGTTCTAGATTGGTTAAAAGTGCTGCAAGATCGCCTGCTTTTTCTAAAACAGGGCCTGATGTTTGACGGAGATTAACGCCCATCTCTTTTGCAATAATATGCGCTAAAGTCGTTTTACCTAAACCAGGTGGCCCAAAGAGAAGCACATGATCTAAGGCTTCATTTCTATTTTTAGCAGCCTTAATAAATATTTCTAATTGGCTTCTGACTTTTTCTTGGCCCACATATTCTTGAAGCTCTTTTGGTCGAAGTGCTCGCTCAATCGATTCCTCGACGGGCTCATTTAAAGTACCTGCCACAAAACGATCGGATTCAATCATGCTGATTCATTAGCCCTTAGATAAATATTTTAAAGCTTGTTTAATGCCATCATTCACGGATGAGTTGCTATCCAAACTCTTAACGGCATTTAAAGATTCACGTTCATTGTAGCCTAAGGCAATCAATGCATTGAGCACATCTTGGCTCATGGATGTGATACCAAAAGCTTTCATACTTAAAGCTGAATCGAGTGTAAATTTATCTTTGAGTTCTAACAATAATCGTTCGGCTGTTTTTTTACCAATACCAGGCACGCGCGTTAAAAGACCCGCTTCTTGAAGCGACACTGCTTGAATCAGTTCATCAATAGATAACCCGCTTAAAATGGCGAGCGCTGATTTTGCTCCAATACCGTTCACTTTTAAAAGCTGTCTAAACATCAAACGTTCTTGTTGAGTGCCAAAACCAAATAAGAGTTGAGCGTCTTCACGCACAACAAAATGTGTGAGTAATGTGACTTTTTCTCCCACTTTGGGAAGTAAATAAAAAGTACTCATGGGTACTTCGCATTCATAACCCACGCCGTTGCAATCAATTAAGGCATGAGGCGGTGTTTTATCTAAAAGAATGCCGGAAATTCTTCCTATCATACGAGCCTACCTTTTTTCATACGGTAACTTAAAGCATCCATATTTTGTAATTGGTTAAAAGCATGTGCATGACACATCGCACATGCTAACGCGTCCGCAGAATCAGCTTGAGGGGCTTCGGGTAATTTTAAAAAGCGTTTTACCATATCTTGTACCTGCTCTTTTTTTGCATGCCCTGAACCGACCACTGATTTTTTAACTTGTAAGGCTGTATATTCGTAGACAGATAATTTTTTAATCACGGCCGCACTGATGGCAGCACCCCTTGCTTGACCTAATAAAAGCGTGGATTGAGGATTCACATTCACAAACACTTTTTCGATGGCTACTTGTTTCGGCTTATATTGATCAATCACTTCGAAGAGCCCTTCTAAAATAATTTGAATACGCTCTGGCAAATTATCTCGCGTATCTTCTTTAGCGCTGACAGTTTTAATCACACCACTTCCAAGATAGCGAATCTTGTCACCATTTTTTTCAACCACACCAAATCCCGTCATTCTTAAACCAGGGTCAATGCCAAGGATGATGATAGATTCACTCAATCTTTACTTTAATCTTCAATCACTGCGGTAGTATAAACTTCCTGCACATCATCTAAATCATCCAGTGCATCTAAAATTTTTTGCATCTTGATACCGTCGTCAGCACTTAAGGCATTCTCTAATGTAGGACGCATCGCGACTTCAGCGAGTTCTATTTTTAAACCTGCATTTAAAAGCGCCTCTTTAATCTGAATAAATTCTTGAGGAGGTGTGATCACTTCAATGCTCCCATCTTCATCACTGATAATATCTTCAGCTCCCGATTCAAGCGCTACTTCCATGACTTTATTTTCATCGCTACCTGGCGCAAAAAAGATACGGCCGCAATGTTTAAATAAAAAAGCGACTGATCCATCAGTGCCTAAATTACCGCCATGCTTCGAGAGCGCATGCCTCACATCAGCGACAGCTCTTTGTTTATTATCCGTTAAGCAATCAATAATAATAGCAGCCCCACCAATACCATAACCTTCGTATCTCACTTCTTCGTAGCTCACACCCTCTAACTCACCTGTACCTTTTTTAATCGCACGCGTGATGTTGTCTTGCGGCATGTTTTCTTCTTTGGCAAGAGCCACTGCAGCTCTTAAGCGCGGGTTAAAGTTGACCTCACCACCACCAAGTCTTGCTGACACAGTAATTTCTTTGATAATTTTTGTGAAAACTTTTCCACGCTTAGCGTCTTGACGACCTTTGCGGTGTTGAATATTTGCCCATTTAGAGTGTCCTGCCATGCCTATGCCTTTCTAGGCCCTGATTTTATCATGGGTTTGTTTTTAAGCCAGGGCTGAACCAAGCCTTCTTGGTGACTTTTAATGCGGATGTAAGAGATCATTAACAAGGATATACCAATAAAAAACATGCCTAAAAATTCAAAGGGTTTAATGGTTTCATGAAGTTCAATCGAGGATGCAATCACAGCAATCACAGGGCAAACGGTTGTCGTCATCGTAGTGATGCCTGCAGATAACTGTCTTAATGCATAAAGCCATAATAGCCATGCAATCGCATTCCCAAAGACCGCGTTATAAATGAGCGCCCCAATAAAATAACTATTCCATTCAATCGTAGTCGTATGTGTCATAAAAGCCAATATGACAATAGGGATGGATCCAAAAAGCATCTGCCATGCTGTGAGAGAAATCAAATCAAGATAGGGTGAGCGTGCTTGAAGTTTTTTAGCTAAAATCACCGCCAATGCCCATGAAATCCCAGACACAATAGCTAACACCATACTGAAAATATCACTCCCTAAATGAAGCGGATCCAAAATAAATAAAATGCCCATCAGTGAAAATAAAGCCGCGGGCCATTGCCATCCCTTTAATTTTTCCCCTAAAAAAGGCCAAGCTAAAAGCATGGTCCAAAAAGGCATGGTATAAGTGAGTACTGCTGTTTTACCCGCACCCCCTTCAACGAGAGCCCATACTAAAAGCCCTGTAAAGCCTGAGGTTTGAAGAAGACCTAAAACAATTAAACTTGGAATTTCTTGAATTTTGAAAGGCTTTTTCAAAATGATCATCACCATGAATAAACAAAGTGCTCCTAGGATGGTTCGTAGGGCCGCAAAATCATAAGGGCCAGAAAAATGAAGAGCATTTTTCATCACCACCCAGTTGTAACCCCAAATAAGGCACAAAAGTATGAGGGCTAAAAAAGCCATCAAGTTTTTATTTTTTTTATAAGGCATTTGTACACTTGTTCAATATGATGACATTATTATAAAGTGTATATTTGACTTTACTCTTTTAATATAGGTGACTTATGAAAACAGCTGCTCAACTTATTGCAGACAAAAAACATAAAGAAGTAATTAGTATTACCCCTAATCGTCCAGTGATTGATGCACTCATCATCCTCGCGGAATATAAAATTGGCGCTCTTATAGTCATGGATAAAGAGAAGATGGTGGGTATTTTTTCAGAGCGTGATTACGCGCGTGAAGTTGTTTTGAAAGGCAAGTCCTCCAAGGTCACTACCATTGAAGAAGTGATGACAAAAAAAGTGCTTGTGGCGAATGGTAAAGATACTTTTGAAAAAGCTATGACCATGATGACCGAAAATCATATTCGTCACTTGCCGATTATGGATGGCCAAAAGATTATTGGTATGCTTTCTTTAGGCGATGTCGCCAAAGAAATGATTGCCTATCAAAGAAATATAATCAAGGAACTCGAGGGCTACGTTAAACAATAATTATTTTATATAAATTGGGTTCGTTTCGGACAATGGTTATTTTGTAAATTCTGATCTCTACTCAACTAAAGAACAAAGTCAGGCATCGCTAGATTAAAAAATAAATTTATTTTTCGATTTTTAATTCTTTAACTTTTCGGGTTAAGGTATTCCTTCCCAAGCCCAAAATTTCAGCAGCTTCAATACGTCTGCCTTTTGTGAAGTGAAGTGCTTCTTCGATAAGAATTTTTTCGAAGGTTTGATTTAATTGAGTCAAAATGTCTTTCTGATTTTTATTTAAAGCCAATTGTACTTCTTGCTTTAATTTATCTTTCCAGTCAGAAGGCACTTCTTTGTGCATATCATTATTTTTAAGTTCAGGTGGTAAATCGGCAATATCAATATTTTGTCCAGGTGCCATGACAGTCAACCAATGACAGACGTTTTCAAGTTGGCGAACGTTACCGCTCCAATGAAGATGAGATAGATAATTTAAAGTCTCTTCAGATAAAATTTTTGTTTCTACCCCTAATTGTTGTGCGCTTTGTTGTAAAAAGTGGCGGGCCAAATCTGGAATGTCTTCTGCACGCTCGCGCAATGCTGGTAAACGTAAACGAATCACATTGAGTCGATGAAATAAATCTTCGCGAAAGAGGCCTGCTTTAACGCGCTCTTCCATGTCTTGATGGGTAGCCGCAATCACTCTCACATTGACCTTGATCGGGCTATGTCCGCCTATACGATAAAATTGACCATCACTTAAAACACGTAAAAGTCTTGTCTGAAGGTCGGCTGGCATATCACCAATTTCATCTAAAAAGAGTGTACCACCATCAGCTTGTTCAAAACGACCTTTACGCAAAGCCTGCGCTCCGGTAAATGCGCCGCGCTCATGACCGAATAATTCTGACTCTAATAAATCTTTTGGAATGGCCGCTGTATTAATCGCAATAAAAGGTTTAATAGCACGCGGTGAATGTTTATGAAGTGCGCTTGCAACAAGCTCTTTGCCACTGCCTGACTCACCATTAATAAGCACTGTCGCATGAGAGCGACTAAGGCGTCCAATCGCACGAAAAACTTCTTGCATGGAGGGGGCATGTCCAATCATCTCAGTCGCATTTTCAAGAGAAACTTCTTGGGTGCTTTGTTTTAAAGACTCATCAATCGCACGATGAATAATTTCGATTGCCTGATCCACATCAAAAGGCTTGGCTAAATATTCAAAAGCACCGCCCTGAAAGGATGCGACCGCACTCTCTAAATCAGAGTAAGCCGTCATAATGATGACAGGAATATGCGCATATTTTTCTTTAATCACTTGAAGAAGTTCCAAACCTGAACCCTGTGACATACGGATGTCGCTCACAATCACTTGTGGTTCTTCATCTTTAATCGCCTGGAGGGCATCTTTAATGGAGCTAAAAGTTTTAAAATTTAAATCGGTACGTGCGAGCGCTTTTTCAAACACCCAGCGAATAGATTTGTCATCATCAATAATCCAAATGGCTTTCATAGTGAAGATCCTTGTGACTCTTGATTGTTATTAAAAGGAATGTCTTTTGTATCTAGATCTTTAATCGGCAATAGAATCGTGAAGGTTGTTTGTCCGGGCTCACTCTTACATTCAATCATGCCTTGATGTTGACTCACGTAAGTTTGCGCTAATGATAAGCCGAGACCTGAGCCACCTTCACGGCCAGAGACGAGCGGATAGAATATTTTGTCGCGAATACCTGGAGGTATACCAGGCCCGTTATCAATAATGTCGAGTTTAATGCCCACACGATAGCGTTTCTTAGCGAGCATGATTTGCCGTTCAGCGCGGGTTTTAAAAATAATGAGTCCGTGCTGCTGTTTTTGATGCATGGCTTGCACTGCATTACGCCCAATATTAAGCACGGCTTGAATCAATTTTTCGCGATCGCCAATAATGTCAGGCAAGCTCGTATCATAATCACGTTGAATTTTTATTTCATCAGGAGATTCAGCTAACAATAAACTTCGAACGCGTTCTAATACTTCATGGATATTCGTAGGTTCATATTTTGGTTTTTGATGAGGGACGAGGAGCCGATCCATCAAAGACTGCAAGCGATCGGCTTCTTTAATAATCACTTGCGTATATTCTTTAAGTGAAGGATCAGGTAACTCGTGTTCTAGAAGCTGTGCGGCTCCTCGTAACCCACCTAGTGGATTTCTAATTTCGTGTGCTAAATTTCGAATCAATGCAGAGTTGGCTTGTTGCTGAATCAACATACGCTCTTCTTTTGCGATTCTTAATTGCTGATCCATCTGTTGAAATTCAAGAATATAACGAATCGAATCAGTTTGAATGGGCGTGATGGTGCATGTCACAGAAAATGATTGATGCTTTAATGTGGTAATCAAAAATTCGTGTTCGCGATAAGGAGTATCACTATTCAAAGCTTGGCTGATCGCGAGTTTTAAAATATCAGAATATGGAAATGCCTCATCAAGCGACATCATATAAATATGTTTAGCACTTAACCCAAATAAAATTTCAGCGGATGGATTCATATACAAAATATGCCCCTCGACATCGCATAGCAATACCGCACTCGCTAAGTGTTCAATCCCCTTTAGTTTAGGGGTTAATGATGGGATGGTGTTTTTTTTCATGAATATTCTTTTCTCACTTATTATGTTAAGCAAAACTTGAGCCAACTTTAAGGGATCGCTTTTTGGCCTATTTCCGCGGCTCTATCAAGGTATTGTAAGGAATATTACGTAGCAATGCACTAAAATAGTGCATCTATTTAATGTATAAAATAAAGGTATAAAAAAAGACGGCTTTTAAAAGCCGTCTTTTTAAATAAGCGCACGCATTAGCAGCTGTAATACATAACGAATTCGATTGGATGAGGTGTCATACGCATCTTAGTGACTTCTTCCATCTTAAGATCGATATAACTATTGATCCAGTCATCCGTAAATACACCACCGCGGGTTAAGAATTCGCGATCTTTGTCTAAATACTCAAGCGCTTGTTCAAGGGAAGAACATACCGTGGGTACTTGAGCATCTTCTTCAGGCGTTAAATGGTACAAGTCTTTTGTTGCTGGTTCACCTGGGTGAATTTTATTTTGTACACCATCTAAACCTGCCATCATCAATGCACTGAATGCAAGGTATGGGTTTGCTGTCGGATCAGGGAAACGCGCTTCGATTCGACGTGCTTTGTCCCCCTCCACGAAGGGAATACGAATCGATGCTGAGCGATTCTTCGCAGAGTAAGCTAATTTCACTGGCGCTTCAAAGCCTGGTACTAAACGTTTATATGAGTTAGTCCCTGGGTTCGTAATCGCATTGAGTGCACGCGCATGTTTGATAACACCACCAATATAAAACACTGCAAATTCACTTAAACCTGCGTAACCTGAGCCTGCAAATAAATTTTTACCGTCTTTCCAAATCGATTGATGCACATGCATACCTGAGCCGTTATCACCGACAATCGGTTTTGGCATAAATGTCGCTGTCTTGCCATAATTATGTGCTGTGTTTAACACGACATATTTAAGAAGCTGTGTCCAATCAGCGCGTTGTGTGAGGGTACTAAATTTAGTGCCAATTTCACATTGACCTCCTGTCGCTACTTCATGGTGATGCACTTCAACAGGCACACCCAAAGCTTCCAATGTGATCGACATCGCTGAACGCACATCTTGAAGCGAATCGACTGGAGGGACTGGAAAGTAGCCACCTTTCACACCTGGTCGGTGACCAATATTGCCACCTTCATGTTGTGTTGCAGAATCCCATGCACCTTCTTCTGAATTAATTTTAACGTGACAACCATCCATGCCTTGAGACCATGTAATGGAATCAAAAATAAAGAACTCAGGCTCTGGACCAAAGTAAGCAGCATCGCCTAAGCCGGTTGATTTTAGATAAGCTTCTGCGCGACGCGCTAAGCTCCGTGGGCAACGCTCGTAACCTTTACCATCTGTGGGGTCTACAACATCACACGTGAGGATAAGGGTCGGCTCTTCCATGAAAGGATCGATATTTGCTGTGTCTGGATCTGGCATGAGTAACATGTCAGAGGCTTGAATGCCTTTCCAGCCTGCAATCGATGAGCCATCGAAGGCATGACCTTGCTTAAATTTACTTTCATCAAAAGCTGAGACAGGCACGCTGACGTGCTGTTCTTTGCCTCGCGTATCCGTGAATCTAAAGTCCACGAATTTAACGTTGTTATCTTTAACCTTTTTCATTACATCAGCGATTGCCATTTCATTCTCCTAAAAGCG
>VGHQ01000004.1 GCA_016868195.1 Betaproteobacteria bacterium
CCAAGACTCGGCTGTATTGGGCTCTTGTTTTACCCATGCATCGGAGATATGCATTAACACATCCCAATCATGTGATACATAAGGTTGCACCACTTGCATGAAGAAGGGACGCTTTCCGCTTGCCATCGCCCAGAATGGTTTTTCGTTCGGTGAACCTAACGCTTGTGCTGGTTTATTCATCAATGCCTGAACCCACTCAACTGGCATGAAGAAGTATTGGATTTCACCACCGCGACTTTTCAAGGTAATGATCCCTATGAGTTGACCCGTTTCGTCAAACATCCCACCCCCACTGGCGCCTAATTTGAAAGTGCTGGTTGCACGAATAATGTAGCTATCATCCATCGGAAAAAGCCCTTTGACTTTACCAAAGGTGTTGATTGGCTGAGTTGTCTTATCAGGATAACCCACCGTCAAAATCGGAGTGTCATAATGTAAATGTTTGCTAGCACCCATTCTTGCAATCGGCGCCTCGAGGTTTTCTATTGTCAGTATGCATAAATCATGATACCAGTCGGGTTTTATGGCAGAAGCACTGAGCGCTTTCCCATGAGAGAGCACCGTGATGTTTCTTGAGTCCTCAACCACATGGCAATTCGTGATGACTTGATCTTTTGCAATCACAACGCCTGAACCCAAGCCATTGCTACCATTATTATGTTTAACCTCTATACGTAACACCTGAGCGTTTAATTCATTTAATAAACTTTCTTCAGGCATTGCAAACGCATCACTCCATAAATAAAAGCTAAGCAATGTCGAACATAATAAAACCAAGATCTTTTTAGTCACGATGCACCCCTACTTAGTAAATTTGATATGCAACAACCCATTTAAAACTATGTTGTTGCTCTTACTCACTATGTAAGCAATTACTGTGCCAACTATCACGTATGTCTTGAAAAGCCGATCTAGTAAGTAAAGTGAGGGTGATAGATATTTAAAAGTGTTAGAAAAACCTAAAACTTAAATATGAGAATTTGCATGTTCATGGTGCATCGATGATGCAAATTCGTGCAGTGCTTTCAAGAGAATTGGCGTGCAATACTTTTAAATATTTCGAGGACAAGGAAAAAATCGAGTTTTAGAATGAAAGTTACAAATTTTTTAAATGATATCAATAAATAAAACGAAAGAATGGTTGTGCCCGATCTAAAGATTGAGACATGGGCGCTATAAATGAATGGTAAAAAATGGCGCTATAAAACTATAGCGCCACTGAATTGAGATTTAGTTAGGTTTATTTTATAACTAGAAGTTAACTACCAGTTATATTGTAACTGTATACGTAATGCATTGGCCTGAAAACGATCATAATCCAATCTGCCAGTTGTATTACCCGTCACTAGATTGTTACGATGCATCCTGTGGTAGACAGCGACTAATTCAACCTCTGGGGCAATCTGCCATTCCAAACCATACTCCCAGTCGTTCACTTGGTTTCTTGGGGAGTTGGTCTCAGCCTTGTTGTATCCGTCAAAGTACTGCCACTTAATGAACGGGAGCAAAGTGCCATTCGTTTCGAAGAACTTAAAGTTATTAACATTATAAGACGCCTGAACATATCCACCGTTCAAGTTTTTCTCTTCAATACGATTTGTTGCCATATCTAAGCCCGGTGTTCTACCCCAGTTCCATTCTCCCTCTATACCGAAGGGCTGTGGATACATCCTGAAGCTCACGCCAACCCGTTCATCTGCTATGCCATTATTCCTTGCAAGTGTCGGAATAGCTGTCGCTCCGGATGTACCACCAGCACTAATACTCGCACTGCTGCTTGCAACAGTCCCACCAGTAAAGTTATATCTTCCGGTTGCTGACACATACTCGCCATGGTAGCCTTGGATACCCATCTCATAGATCTGACCGCTTTCTGTTTTCCATGGATAGGAAGCGCGGGCGACGACATGAAGGTTATCATTTTGATCACGCGCATTAGCACCCTGACCGTTATAAACACCGAATCCAAACATGCCGTAATTGCCACTGTGCTTGAGACCAGTATCCTGAATTTCTTTAAATAGAGTTTGAATATTTTCAGGGGTGTAGTAATAGAATGCACCCAAGTCACGCTCATCACGAACCGCACTGTTAAGAGCATCCACACGATCTAAAGCCAAACGGTTTTGAGAAGACTGCAAGTTTTCATAACCATAAGGGACTTTGGACTGGCCCACGCGTATGCGGTGGACTTTGTTTTTTGTTAAATAAACATCGCCATAAGCATCACGCAATTGGGCAAAGCTACCAGCACCACTTGCATTTGAGTTCGTAGTTCCACCAATAGAGCTTGCTAAGTCAGGTTGAATGTAATAATACAAGCGCTCTCCCACATCACCATAAAAAATCAAACGCATTCGTCGGATCAGGAAATTTTTATCTTGATCATTTAGAGAACTATCATCACCTACGGAACGATCAGACCATAAATTGACACCTTTGTCACCGCCCATGATCGGGGTATTGCGGAGTTGCATGTAGCCACGGAAATTCATTGAGCCTTTAGCATAGTTTTTTTCCTTTTTCGTTACTCCATCCATTTCGCCCTTGTGGCCCTTGGTTAATAGCTTTCCTTCCTCCTCGGTTAACACACCCTTTGAAACGAGCGCATCGACAAGATCGTTCGTACTATCCGCTAAGGCTAATTGGCCTGCCATGAGGAAGACAGCACCAGATACTGCAGCCACCACTTTTTTAAATTGCATGAGTTACCCCTTTTTATAAAATTCTTAAAGTTTTCTTAGAAATATTCTTTTTTAAGATGGATGAACTTTACAGGGGCAATATGACACTTATATGACAAAGAATTATTACGAGTCATTTTTTTTAAAAGAATATGTATTTGTTGTAAAAAAACAACTGTGCCCTGCCGAGCCTAAATAAGGCTATTAAGGCACTTTAAGGATAATGAAGCTATATGAGAACTTAAATAAGATTAAGTTTTATTGATGAAATTGATTCTAGAGGGTGCAAAACTTTTCTAGAAAAAACTATTGATTGATTCATTGAAGCTTATCTAAAAAAATTTCACATCAACAGTGAATAAACTAATTAACCTCAGGGCGCATGTGCGGGAATAAGATTACATCGCGAATCGAGGGACTGTTTGTGAGAAGCATCACGAGTCGATCAATCCCGATACCGCACCCACCGGTGGGTGGCATGCCATATTCAAGCGCTCGAATAAAATCAGCATCATAAAACATCGCCTCGTGATCTCCCGCCTCTTTTGCTTTGGCTTGGTGATGGAAACGTTGCGCTTGATCTTCTGAATCATTCAATTCAGAAAAACCATTTGCAATTTCTCGCCCTGCGATGAAGAGCTCGAACCGCTCTGTGATGTCCTTATTCTTATCCGACGCACGAGCAAGCGGGGATACCTCAACCGGATAATCAATAATATAAGTTGGATTCCAAAGTTGAGATTCGGCTGTGGCCTCAAAAAGCGCTAACTGTAGAGCACCCAGACCTGCGTGATCGAATGCTTTGTGATCAAATTTCAAAAGTTCTGCACGTAGAAATTTTTCATCATGAAGTTGAGCGTCTGTATATTGAGACGCATATTTCTTAATTGCGCCCACGATGGTGAGTCGCTCGAACGGATATGTGAAATTAATTTCTTTACCTTGATATTCGATGGTAGTCTTTCCTAATGCAATCATCGCTGCATCACGAATACAATCTTCTGTGAATTGCATGAGCCAGTTGTAATCTGTATACGCCGCATAGAATTCCATCATGGTAAATTCTGGGTTATGTCTTACGCTCAATCCTTCGTTTCTAAAATTACGATTGATTTCAAACACACGATCAAAACCACCTACCACTAATCGCTTTAAATAAAGTTCAGGCGCTATACGCATATACATTTGCATATCAAGCGCGTTGTGGTGTGTGATAAATGGTTTCGCTGCAGCACCGCCCGGAATCGGATGGAGCATCGGTGTCTCCACCTCATGAAAACAATGCTTGACCATGAACGCTCGAATGCCACTCATGATTTTTGATCTTGTTAAAAATGTTTGCTTTGTCTCTTCGCTCATAATGAGATCAACATAACGCTGACGATACTTCACTTCCTGATCTGAGAGTCCATGAAATTTTTCAGGTAAGGGTCGGATAGATTTTGTGAGCAATCTTAAATGACTCACGCGAATAGAAAGCTCGCCTGTTTTAGTTTTAAATAAGACACCACTCGCACCTAAGATGTCACCAAGATCCCAGTGTTTAAAATTTTCATAAATTGTTTCAGCATGATTATCTTTAATATTTTCTTTTGAGATAAAAAGTTGAATGCGTCCCGATCCATCTTGAAGTGTGGCGAAGCTTGCCTTACCCATGACACGCTTTAACATCATGCGACCTGCCACAATGACTTCAACGGCTTTGGGTTCAAGCGCCTCATTCTCGAGAGAACCATACATTTCATGAATAGTTTTTGCAAAATGTTGTGGCTTAAAATCGTTTGGAAATGCAACGCCAGCCTCTCTCAATTTTTTTAATTTTTCACGTCGCTCTGATATGACGTGATTTTCATTCTGCTCGATCGATTGATTTTCTTCTGACACTTTTTACACTCCCTGCTTTAAGCTTTCACTAATAAATGGATCAAGGTCACCGTCAAGTACACCTTGCGTATTGCCTACTTCAACATTGGTTCTTAAATCTTTAATGCGCGATTGGTCGAGCACGTAGCTTCTAATTTGATGCCCCCAGCCTATGTCTGTTTTAGCATCTTCCAGCGCTTGTTTTTCTTCGTTGCGTTTATTTAACTTTAACGCATAAAGTTGTGCGCGTAACATATTCATGGCTTCCGCTTTATTGCGGTGCTGCGATCTATCATCCTGACACTGCACCACCGTATTGGTAGGTATATGTGTAATACGAACCGCTGAGTCAGTCTTATTAATATGCTGGCCTCCAGCACCTGAAGCTCTGAAAGTATCAATTCTTAAATCTGCTGGATTGATATCCACTTCAATGGAGTCATCTACCTCAGGATACACCTGCACACTTGCAAAGGATGTATGACGTCTATTGCCAGAATCAAAAGGTGATTTTCGAACCAATCGATGGACACCGGTTTCAGTTCTTAAGTGCCCAAACGCATAATCGCCAGATATTTTTAAGGTCGCACTTTTAATGCCTGCGATATCGCCATCTGAAATATCGAGCACCTCTACTTTAAATCCTTTTCTTTCTCCATACCTTATATACATGCGGAGAAGCATATTTGCCCAATCTTGGGCTTCAGTGCCACCACTGCCTGATTGGAAGTTAATGAAACAATTGTTTGCATCCATGGAATGAGAGAACATGCGACGGAATTCCATCGCCTCCACACTTTTTTCTAAAGTGTCGCTTTCTTCTAAAACAACTTTAAGCGTCTCGTCATCATGTTCCATGCGAGCCAATTCAAATAGCTCACACTGGTCTTTCAAATTGATTGCAAGCGTCTCAAGTCCGCTCACAATAAAGTCAAGATCACGCTTTTCTTTGCCTAAGGTCTGACTTTTGGCTTGATCATTCCAGATCGAGGGATCTTCAAGTTCTTTTGAAATCTGATCTAAGCGAGACTTTTTGACGTCAAAGTCAAAGGTACCCCCTAAGTGCTTGATGGCGTTCATTTAATCCATTAAGTCGGTGCTCAATGAGGTTAAGGGTCTCTGCATCCATGGGTCTTTTTATCTATAAAAACAAAGAATTATACATTTAAATGGTTACTTAATTTTCTGTCATATATCTGTCACAATTAGCTCATACACTAATGCCTGATTCAATCACTTAAAACAAATACCGGAGCCTTTCATGAAATATAACAAAATCAATAGCTTAGGTTTGGCAACTTTAGTTGCTTCAACCCTCACCTTCTCATTCAACATCCACGCCGCAGATAAAACGATTTCCATTGACGGTTCTTCTAGCGTATACCCAATCACTGAAGCGGTTGCTGAAGACTTCCAAAAGAAAACAGGTACGAAAGTCACTGTAGGTGTCTCAGGCACAGGCGGTGGCTTTAAAAAATTCTGTCGCGGTGAAACGATGATCTCAAATGCATCGAGACCCATTTCTAAAAAAGAAATGGATATGTGTGCTGAAAGTGGTGTGACTTTTATTGAATTACCTATCGCTTACGACGCTTTAACAGTCGTGACTAATAAAGCGAATGACTGGGCAAAATCCATCACTGTGGCTGAGCTTAACAAAATTTGGGCGTCAGGTAGCTCTGTCAAAAGCTGGAAAGATGTCAACCCTGCCTGGCCTAATCAACCCATGAAGTTATTTGGCCCAGGCGCTGACTCAGGCACTTTTGACTACTTCACCGAAGCGATTAATGGCCGCGCTAAATCATGTCGCTCTGACTTCACAGCGTCTGAGGATGACAATGTGTTAGTGACTGGTGTATCAGGGGATAAGGGTGGCTTAGGTTACTTTGGTTTAGCGTACTACCTTGAAAATAAAGATAAACTAAACGCTGTGGCTATCGTGCCAAAGGATAAAACGAATGGTGTTCTCCCTTCAGAAGCCACTGTGATGGATAGCACATACCAACCCCTAGCACGCCCTTTATTTATCTACGTCAATGGTGCCAAAGGTGCGTTTGATAAAGATGTGAAAGCTTTTGTGGAGTACTACATCGCTAATGCACCTAAGCTCGTGAAGGAAGTGAAATATGTGCCACTCAATTCTTCTGAATACGCAGCAGTATCCAAACACTGGCAAAGTAAAAAATCGGGTTCAGGTTTTAATGGTACCCCCGAGGTTGGTTTAAAAATTGAAGATCTGATCAAGCGCATCAAAGACTAAGCACTGAAAGACCTTTAAAGCAAGTGAGTAACTATTAAAAAAGGCGGCATAATGCCGCCTTTTTTAACTTTGAAACGTTACAATAATTTTTATGTAACTCTATAGAAAAAATAAATTGGCAATCACTCCATTACAAGATCCACCCATCAGTAAAAGGCTCGCTAAAAATATTAAGCGAAACTTTATTGAACGCATCATCGAAATCATTCTGCTTTTTGCAGCGCTTGCTGCTACTTTTATTACCTTAGGTATTGTTTATATTCTAGTCACTGAAGCCTCAGGGTTTTTTAGAGAGGTCAGCGTGATTGAGTTCTTAACGAGCAGACAATGGAGCCCGCTCTTTGAAGATGCACACTACGGCATCTTGCCTCTGGTATCAGGCACACTCACAACCTCTTTCGTGGCGCTGATGATTGCAATCCCTATTGGCACGATTGCTGCAATCTACCTCTCTGAATTTGCATCACACAAAACACGTGAGAGTGTAAAGCCTATCTTAGAACTTCTTGTCGGTGTGCCGACAGTGGTCTTTGGTTACTTTACCCTTCTTTTTGTGACACCCTTACTTCAGAAGTTAAATCCGGACTTACCTACGTTTAACATGCTAGGAGCCGGTATCGTCATGGGTGTCATGATTATCCCTTACATCGCATCAGTTGCGGAGGATGCGATGAAAGCAGTGCCTATGCATATGCGAGAAGGTTCTTATGCGATGGGAGCGACTAAATTTCAAACAGCGATTCGTGTCGTCACACCCGCCGCCACATCGGGCATTATTGCGGCCTATATTTTGGGGATCAGTCGTGCAGTCGGAGAAACGATGGTCGTCGCGATCGCAGCAGGACAGCAGCCTAGCTTTACCTTTAATCCACTCGAAGGGGCAGCGACCATCACAGCCTACATCGTGCAAGTCGCGATGGGAGATTTGCCGCATGGTAGCTTAGGCTATCAGAGTATTTTTGCAGCAGGTATGGTCTTATTTTTACTGACCTTCCTATTTAACATTCTAGGTCATATGGCTCGTAAACGATTTGCAGAGAGATATTAATGTATGGTGAAAGATAAAATGGACTCTGAATTTAGTTTAATCAAGCCTAAAACGCTTAACGAAGTGCGCGCTATGATTCGAAAGCATAAGCGTAACGACTTTATTTTTTCATCGATTGGTTTATTGACCATCATATTCGCCCTCCTTACATTACTTATTCTATTTGTCGATCTTGTGATGGATGGCTACCCTAAATTAAATTATGAATTCTTCACCGACTTTCCATCAAGACGTGCGGCACATGCAGGCATTTTGTCAGCATGGGTAGGTTCATCACTGATTATGCTGGTCACCTTTATTACTGCAGTGCCTATGGGGGTCGCGGCTGGCGTTTATTTAGAAGAATATGCGCCCAAGAATTGGTTCACTGACATTATTGAAATCAATGTCACCAATCTTTCTGGTGTGCCATCCATTATTTATGGCTTACTCGCACTGGGGCTTTTTGTATACACCTTTCATCTTGGACAAACGATTGTCACCGCGGGACTCACACTCGGTCTTTTAATGTTACCTATTGTCATCGTATCCACACGTGAAGCAATTCGATCTATCCCTATTGCTATTCGTGAAGCTGCTTATGCAGTTGGTGCGACGAAGTGGCAGGTTGTATTGCATCACGTCATTCAGTATTCATTTGGTGGCATTTTGACCGGTATCATTATTGGTATGGCTCGAGCACTCGGTGAAACAGCGCCTATTATTACTGTGGGAGCCCTCACCTTCATCGCGTTCTTACCGCCAGCGCCTATTTCCAGCTCAGCGCCATTTATTTCTTTTGAATGGTTACATTCTGGATTTACCGTTCTACCGATTCAAATGTTTAGCTGGCTCTCACGACCTGAGCATGCATTTCATATTAACGCAGCTGCAGCTGGTGTTGTAATTATTTTGCTCACACTGCTCATGAACGGCACAGCGATTTGGTTACGATATCGCATTAGAAAAAATATTAAATGGTAAATTTTATTTACAGGAAAAAAAATGTCAGAAAATAAATTAAACATTAAAGCTGAAGCAAAGAATCTTAACTTTTTTTATGCGAATGGAACTAAGGCATTAAAAAATGTAAGTCTTCCTGTTTATGAAAATAAAATCACTGCCCTCATTGGGCCTTCCGGTTGTGGTAAATCTACATTCTTACGTTGCTTTAATCGCATGCATGATCTTTATCCTGGTAATCGCTATGAGGGTCAAATTCTTCTTCATCCTGACAATACAAACGTCCTTGGTAAAGGTGTTGATCCCATTGAAGTGCGCATGCGTATCAGCATGGTGTTTCAAAAACCCAATCCTTTTCCAAAATCTATTTATGAGAACGTAGCCTATGGATTAAGGGTACGTGGTGAAAGATCAAAGTCTGCGGTTGATGATAAGGTAGAGGAAGCATTAAAAGGTGCATCGCTTTGGAATGAAGTAAAAAGTAGATTACAAGATTTAGCTTTTAATTTATCCGGCGGTCAACAACAGCGCTTATGTATTGCGCGTGCTTTAGCGACTGACCCTGAAATTATGTTATTCGATGAGCCTACTTCCGCACTTGATCCTATTGCAACTGTGAATATTGAAGAGCTGATGTCTGGATTAAAAAATAAATTATCTATCTTGGTCGTGACGCATAACATGCAACAGGCTGCACGTATTTCTGATTACACAGCTTATATGTACCTAGGTGAGATGATTGAGTTCGATGCGACAGATAAGATCTTCACCAACCCGAGCAGAAAAGAAACGGAAGATTACATTACAGGTAAATTCGGTTAGTTCTGTCCAATTGATTCATACTTTAAAAAAATTCTTTAAAAAAAATTTAAAGTGGTTTGCTACTTTTTTTATTTTACTGGGATTACTTCTCACCAACCTTAATCTCTACCCTTACAATATTTTTTGTCATAGTATAGGGGTGATGGGCTGGACGTTTGCAGGATATTTAAATAAGGACAAAGCCATTATGATTAACTTTGGATTGCAAATCCCTTTATTCATGATTGGCTATCTAAAAATATTTGGATTGTAATTAGGCAACTTCCCTTACTGTGTCAGCAATGAAGTGCGCATGATTTTTAATAGCCTCAAAATCTTCACCCTCGACCATGACACGAATCTTAGGCTCTGTGCCTGAAGGTCTTAAGAGCACGCGTCCTTTGCTGTTCAATTGAACTTCTACTTTTTTTACCGCATCCTGAATTGATTTATTTTTTCCTAAATCAATTTTTTTGTGTGTCTCAACATTGATTAATACTTGAGGATAGAGCGGTGCATCTTTGGTCGCCTCATGAAGTGATTGATTAAGAAGTCTTAAAGATTTTAAAACTTGTAAGGAAGCGATAATAGCATCTCCCGTTGAATGCTGATCTAGGGTAAGTATGTGGCCTGAATTTTCTCCACCAATGAGCCAACCTTTTTCAAGTAGAGCTTCTAGAACATAACGGTCACCTACTTGCGTTCTTACAAATTCCACGCCTAGATCATAGAGGGCTTTTTCAATCGCCATATTCGTCATGAGCGTTCCAACCACGCCACCTTTTAATTGATTTTTTTCTTTTAAAGCACGTGTGATCACCAAAAGGAGTTGATCGCCATCAATGATATTTCCTAAGTGGTCAATCATCACAACACGGTCCCCATCGCCATCAAAGGCAATGCCTATATCTGCTTTATGTTTTAAGGTGGCTTCTTTGATGGTTTTGGGATGTGTAGAACCTACATCGAGATTAATATTAAATCCATCAGGCTCATTACCGATAGCAATCACTTCAGCACCAAGTTCAGAGAATATTTTTGGGGCAACATGATAAGTCGCACCATGGGCACAATCGAGCACAATTTTGAGACCACGAAGATTAAGTTTTTCTGGGAATGTACTTTTGCAAAACTCAACATAACGACCTTCTGCATCATCCACACGCTTGGCTTTTCCAAGCATCTGAGGCAATACTGTTGTGATAGGTTGGCTTAGTGCCAATTCCACTTCCGCTTCAAAGGCATCAGGTAACTTTTCTCCAGCCTCTGAAAATATTTTAATGCCGTTATCTGGAAACGGATTATGTGAGGCAGAGATCACAATACCTGCTTGTGATCTTAAAGCTTTAGTTAGATAAGCAACCGCTGGTGTTGGCATAGGGCCTGTTAAATACACATTGACGCCTGCAGCAATAAATCCAGCCTCTAGTGCTGACTCCAGCATGTAACCTGAAACCCTTGTGTCTTTGCCAATGACAACACTTGGATGTTTGATTTTTTTATCCGTATTATTTTTGACAAGCATCGATCCGATAGCGAACCCTAGACGAACGAAGAAATCAGGTGTGATGGGATCTTGTCCCACGACACCTCGAATACCGTCTGTACCGAAATAATGTCTTGCCATAATTAAGTTGTACCTTGCGCTACATTGATGATTTTAAGTGCGCTCTTTGTTGCTTTTATATCATGAACTCGAAGTATTTTAGCGCCTTTTATAACAGAAAAGATAGCTGCGGAGAGGCTACCTGATAAATGATCATCAGAGTCACCATTTAAAATTTTTCTAATGAATGATTTTCTGGAGAGCCCAACCAGAAGTGGAAATTTTAAGGATTGAAATGATTCGAGATGTTGCAGAAGCTCTATATTGTGTTCGAATGTTTTACCGAATCCAAAACCTGGATCTAAAATGATGCGTGACTGATCAATACCCTCAAGCATGAGATGATTGACGCGTGCTTCTAAAAACAATTTCACCTCACTCACAACATTGGAATACTGAGGATTCACCTGCATCGTCTTAGGTGTACCTTGCATATGCATTAGACATAGGCCGACATTAGACTCTTTAATGACATCAATAGCACCAGGCTGACTTAATGCATACACATCATTAATCATCGCCACATCCAGATCAATCACTGCTTTCATCACTTCTGGCTTATAGGTATCAATAGAGATAGCAATGTCAGACTCTTTTTTTAAAGCCTCAATGATGGGTGTAATACGTTTTAATTCTTCATCTACACTGACAGGATCTGATCCTGGGCGAGTTGACTCCCCTCCAATATCGATGATATCCACACCCTCTTCAATCATTTGATGCGCGCGCTTTAATGCGCTATCCAAAGTGAAGTATTGGCCACCATCTGAAAATGAATCAGGTGTGATATTTAAAATACCCATAATGAGTGGGCGTTTTACATCAAAGACATGTTTATTTAATTGCAGCATCATAAAAAAACAAAGGCTAGATAAACTAGCCTTGATTTCATTTAGCCTTTAGCGCTGGGTTGAGGAACCACAGCTACTTTCGTATCTGAAGATCCTTTATCGCTCTTAGGTGGGTTTGGAGTTTGTTTAGGCTTTGGCGGCCTTACTTTTTTACCTGCCATGATGTCATTAATCTGATCCGCATCAAGGGTTTCATATTCAAGCAGCGCTTTCGCCATCGCCTCAACTTTACGACGATTTTTTTCAATCAATTTTCTTGCAACACTGTATTGCTCATCTAGAATACGACGAATTTCAGCATCGACTTTTTGTTGAGTGGCTTCAGAAATGGTTTTAGAAGACATAGCACCAAAGAATGAATCCTGATCTTGACCCACATAAACCATCGTCCCCAATTTTTCTGACATACCATAACGCGTGACCATATCTCGTGCTAATTTTGTTGCGCGCTCAAAATCGTTCGATGCACCTGTCGACATTTGCTTCATAAATACTTCTTCAGCAATGCGTCCACCAAAGAGAATTGAAATTTCTTCTAATATCTTATTCTTATAGTTGCTCAGACGATCAAACTCTGGCAGTTGCCAGGTCAAGCCCAATGCCCAACCGCGAGGCATGATAGTCACTTTGTGAACCGGATCTGCATGAGGTAACAACTTTGCAACGACTGCATGGCCTGATTCATGGTATGCCGTATTCATACGCTCCTCTTCTCGCATCACGAGTGATTTTCTTTCAGGTCCCATAAAGATTTTATCTTTAGCGTCTTCAAAATCTTGCATATCTACGGTGCGTTTATTACGACGCGCTGCAAACAATGCTGACTCGTTCACAAGGTTGGCTAAGTCTGCACCTGAAAAACCAGGCGTACCTCTTGCAATGATGCTTGCCTTCACATCAGGATCTGCTGGAATTTTTCTCATATGAACTAATAGAATTTCTTCGCGACCTTTAATATCAGGGAGTGACACCATCACTTGACGATCGAAACGTCCCGGACGAAGGAGCGCTTTATCTAATACATCGGCACGATTGGTTGCCGCAATGACAATCACGCCTGAATTTGCTTCAAAGCCATCGAGCTCAACTAAAAGTTGATTGAGTGTTTGTTCGCGCTCATCATTACCGCCGCCGGTACCTTGACCACGATGGCGACCTACCGCATCAATTTCATCGATAAAGATAATGCATGGTGCGCTTTTTTTAGCTTGCTCAAACATATCGCGAACACGAGCAGCACCTACACCTACAAACATTTCTACGAAGTCAGATCCTGAAATCGTGAAGAAAGGGACTTTTGCTTCGCCAGCGATGGCGCGAGCCAATAATGTTTTACCTGTGCCTGGAGGTCCCACCATGAGCACGCCCCTTGGAATGCGGCCGCCTAATTTATGGAATTTGCCTGGATCTTTTAAGAACTCAACAATCTCAGTGACTTCTTCTTTAGCTTCATCACATCCTGCGACATCAGCAAATGTGGTCTGATTGTTCGTTTGATCAAGCTGTCTTGCTTTACTCTTACCAAATGAAAATGGGCCGCCACCTTTGGAGCCACCTTGCATTTGACGCATAAAGAAAATCCATACGCCTACCAGAAGAATCATCGGGAACCATGAAATGAAAATGCTCATAAGGATCGATTGTTGCTCTTCAGGCTTAGCTTCAACGATGACATTATTTTTTAGAAGATCAGATACCAACCAAGGATCTGTCGGCGCATAGGTATTAAATTTCTTACCTTCGCTCGTTGTTCCTTTAATTTTGTGGTTATCAATTTCAACTTTGGCGATCTTGCCATCTTTCACTTGTTCCATAAATTGTGAATAGACCAGTGAAGTATCATTTTTCGAAGAGCCCGAAAACTGATTGAAAACAGTCATAAGAATGAGTGCGATCGCGACCCAAATGGCAATACTTTTTAGTGTGTGGTTATTCAATTGATGGATGACCTCGTATCATCTGTTTTAATCACTTTATTTTAAACCTAATTATATGACTTTAATGAGACTTTTTAAGCTTTTGCAAAGCCTAGCAAATAAACTTCACTGCTACGATCACGCGAAGCTTTAGGCTTCACCGTAATCACCTTTTCAAACTCAGGACGCATCTTTTTTACCAGCTCATCAAAGTCACTGCCAACAAAGGTTTTGACTAGAAAATGTCCACATGGTTTCAACCATTGTAAAGAAAAATCTAAAGCCAGCTCGGTCAAATACATCACACTTGGCTGATCAACTGTCTTGATACCTGTAATATTGGGGGCCATATCCGAAATTACAAGGTCTATCAGTGAATTATTTAAGTGGGCTTCAAGCTCTCCAAGAGAGGCCTCTTCTCTAAAATCCCCTTGAATAAAATCAACTCCAGGAATAGGGTCCATAGGCAACAAATCCATAGCGAAAATGTGGCCTTTTCCTCGGAGAAGCTTGGCGGCCACCTGAGACCAACTTCCTGGGGTTGAGCCCAAATCCACAATATTCATCCCGGGCTTAATAAGCTTATATTTCTCGTGAATCTCCATGAGCTTATATGCAGCTCTCGATCGAAAGCCATCTCTCTGAGCTTGTTTGACGAAGGCGTCATTCACATGCTCTTGCATCCAGGCCTTGCTAGTTCTTGTTCTTTTCATCTGTTAAAATCGATTCTTTAGATCTTTAGAAGTTTCTACCTTGAATTCAAAAGCCATTGCATACCTTCGAAGCTTAGCGCACACATTAAATCCAGTGGTCAGAATTGGCAATAAAGGCTTAACATCATCCGTCATTAAAGAAATCGATCTTAGTCTTCAAGCGCATGAGTTGATTAAAATTAAAATCCAAAATGACGAAAAGTCAGTGCGTGAATCCATGTTAAATGAAATATGTGAGGCACTTCAAGCCACTGCTGTCCATCATATCGGCTTACAAATTATTGTTTATCGTGCGGCGTCAGAGCCCAAGATAGTATTACCCAAATAATTATCTAATTTTTAAGATAGCAAAAACACCTAAGAAACACTCAAGTAAATACGCAATACTTGAGATGCCATGCCAAGTTGCAAATCGATCTGCAAAGACACTCTCCATGACATCTTTTGGCATCGCGTCTAATTTGAATTTTTCTAACAATGGATTAATGCCTAAATGACTAATCAAAATAAGAACAAGCATGAGAACAATAATCCAAAAGAAACCTTGTTTTAATGCGTTTGTACCATACTGACATATACGTTGAATCAGGAGATAAATACTAGTGGCCATACCCACATAAGCCATCATTCGAAAAAGCTGTCCTGCAATATTGCCTGCAAGTTGTGCCTCAGGCATCAGTTTGAATAACTCATAAGCCACAATACCTACAACCCACAAGCCGCCTATCCAAAAGGTTGCGGTAATGATTGCTAAATTTTCTGACCATTGTTTCATGATGTTTTTAGTTTAATACAAAAATGGGTTTTCATTTATAGATACTTGATATCGAGTAGCTCATATGATTTGGCACCACCTGGCGTATTCACTTCGGCCACATCCCCAACAGCTTTTCCGATAAATGCTTTTGCAATCGGCGAATTGATTGAAATCTTTTTCTGTTTAATATCAGCCTCATCATCTCCTACAATTTGGTAGGTAAAAATATCTTCGCTATCAAGATCCTGAGCTTCAACAGTTGAACCAAATACACATTGATTTTCACCAACAATAGTAGAGGGATCAATCACCATTGCATTTGATAATTTTGCTTCAATTTCTGCAATACGGCCTTCGATAAAACTTTGGCGTTCTTTTGCTGACTCATATTCAGCATTCTCAGATAAGTCACCTTGTGCTCTTGCTTCTGAAATAGCTTGGATAATATTCGGACGATCAACACTTTTTAAACGGTGAAGCTCTTCCTTGAGAAGCTCAGCGCCTTTAGTGGTCATGGGTATTTGTTTAAGCATATTCATTCCTATTAAAACAAAAACCACGCTCTATAAATGGAGTGTGGTTTATAAAAATTGAGTGTATTTTAAGTAAGTTCTTTATGCAAGCTTTGGATAGAGGTGACAGTAATCTCTTCGACAAAATTCATTCCAATGCATGCCGCTTTAGCGCCTGCAATAGTTGTGTAATATGTCACTTTATTTTGTAACGCGTATCTTCGAATTTCATACGAATCTGCAATAGCACGCTTATCTTCTGTAACATTGACGATAAAAGAAATCTCATTATTCTTAATCATATCAACAATATGAGGTCTTCCCTCTGCTACTTTATTGACTGGCTCAACATGAAGTCCTGCATCCATAAGGGCTTTTGCAGTGCCCTTAGTTGCCACAATTTGAAAGCCTAATTTATCTAATGATTTTGCAATCTCAATAACCTTGTGATGATCTTCACGGCGCACACTGATAAACGCTTTTCCATCTTTAGGTAATTTTGAAGAAGAGCCAAGTTGAGATTTAATAAACGCTTCCGCAAATGTTTTACCTAAGCCCATGACTTCACCTGTTGATTTCATTTCAGGCCCTAAAATTGTATCGACACCAGGGAATTTAATAAATGGGAATACAGCCTCTTTGACAGAGAAAAATTTAGGCACAATTTCTTTCTTCACTTTTTGTGACTTAAGCGTTACACCAACCATATTGCGTGCTGCAATTTTAGCTAACTGTAACCCACATGCTTTAGATACAAAAGGAACGGTACGAGATGCTCTAGGATTCACTTCTAGAACATAAATTACATCGCCTTGAATCGCAAACTGCACATTCATCAAGCCTATAACGTTAAGCGCTTTCGCCATCTCAATCGTTTGTTTTCTTAATTCATCTTGAGTTTTTTTAGACAAGCTATAAGGAGGAAGTGAGCACGCAGAGTCGCCTGAGTGAACACCCGCCTGTTCGATGTGCTCCATAATGCCACCAATAATGACATCTGTGCCATCTGATAATGCATCGACATCCACCTCAAGCGCATCATTTAAAAACCGATCAAGAAGCACAGGAGATTCATGAGAGACTTTTACAGCTTCACGCATGTAACGTTCAAGTTGTGCTTGCTCGTGCACGATTTCCATCGCACGACCCCCAAGAACATAACTCGGTCTTACCACAAGTGGGTAGCCAATTTCTTCAGCTAAACGAATCGCATCTTCAGGTGTTCTCGCTGTGCGATTAGGTGGCTGCTTAAGGCCAATAGAATTTAACATTTTTTGGAAGCGCTCACGATCTTCTGCTATATCAATAGCATCAGGTGAGGTACCAATGATTGGTACGCCTGCTTTTTCTAAATCTTTAGCTAATTTTAATGGGGTTTGTCCACCGTATTGCACAACGACGCCTAATGGTTTTTCAATAGCGACAATTTCTAAAACATCTTCAAGTGTGACGGGCTCAAAATAAAGTCGGTCTGAGGTATCGTAATCAGTGGATACCGTTTCGGGATTACAATTCACCATGATGGTTTCGAATCCATCCTCACGCAATGCTAATGCTGCATGCACACAACAATAATCAAATTCAATACCTTGTCCAATACGATTAGGTCCGCCACCTAATACAATAATTTTTTTCTTAAGCGTTGGATTAGCTTCACACTCTTCCTCATATGTTGAATACATATAAGCTGTATTCGTTGAGAATTCTGCAGCGCAGGTATCTACACGCTTATATACTGGTCTTACGTCATGCTGATGACGATAATTTCTAACATCCTCTTGTTTGGTTTTTAAAAGTGTTGAAAGCCTTCTATCAGAAAACCCTTTTTGCTTTAACTGAAATAAATCTTCTTTTGATAGATCGTTAAGTGAGGTACCTATCAAATCTTTTTCGATATCAATAATATTTTTAATTTGATGTAAGAACCATGGATCAATATTGGAGTGTCCAAAAACTTCTTCAATCGACATGCCTAATCTAAATGCATCACCAACATACCAAATACGCTCAGGTCCCGGCTCTCTTAACTCTTTAATGATGAGATCTTGATCCGTTGTTTTTTCATCTAAGCCATCCACACCAATTTCAAGACCTCTTAATGCTTTTTGGAAAGATTCTTGGAAGGTACGTCCAATAGCCATAACTTCGCCAACAGATTTCATCTGAGTCGTAAGTCTTGAATCTGCTTGTGGAAATTTTTCAAACGCAAATCGAGGTACTTTTGTAACAACATAATCAATACTTGGCTCAAAAGATGCAGGTGTTGCGCCACCTGTAATTTCATTTTTTAATTCATCTAATGTAAAGCCAACTGCAAGTTTGGCTGCAATTTTTGCAATCGGGAAACCTGTCGCTTTTGAAGCTAGGGCAGATGATCGAGATACACGTGGATTCATTTCAATCACGATCATGTGTCCATCTTTTGGATTGATTGCAAATTGCACATTGGAACCACCTGTATCCACGCCAATTTCTCGTAAGACTGCAATCGATGCATTACGCATGATTTGATATTCTTTATCGGTAAGTGTTTGCGCAGGCGCAACAGTAATCGAGTCGCCCGTATGAACACCCATTGGATCTAAATTTTCAATGGAACAAATAATGATGCAATTATCTTGAGAGTCACGTACCACTTCCATCTCATACTCTTTCCATCCGAGCAAAGACTCTTCAATAAGAAGTTCTTTTGTGGGGGATACTTCCAATCCTCTTTCGCAGATCGTTATAAACTCTTCACGATTGTATGCAATGCCACCGCCACTTCCTCCCATGGTAAATGATGGGCGAATAATAGCTGGATAACCAATACCTGCTTGAACTTGAATTGCCTCTTCAAGGCTGTGCGCAATGGATGACCTTGCAGAGCCCAGGCCAATCTTATTCATAGCCTCTTTAAATTTTTGTCTATCTTCTGCTTTATCAATCGCTTCTTTCGATGCGCCAATTAATTCAACATTATATTTTTTTAGCACACCGAACTTATCTAAATCGAGCGCGCAATTGAGGGCAGTTTGCCCCCCCATTGTAGGAAGAAGCACATCAGGTTTTTCTTTTGCAATAATTTTTTCAACGATTTGCCAATTGATTGGTTCGATATAAGTTGCATCTGCCATTTCAGGATCTGTCATGATCGTAGCTGGATTTGAATTAACTAAGACGACGCGATAGCCTTCTTCACGAAGCGCTTTACAGGCTTGTGCGCCTGAATAGTCAAACTCACATGCTTGACCAATAACAATAGGGCCTGCACCAATAATGAGTATGGAATTGATATCTTTACGCTTTGGCATGGCTCATTTTCTTTTTTTCAATAAGATCAATAAAGTGGTCAAATAAATAGCTCATTTCAGATGGGCCAGGACTTGCTTCAGGATGACCCTGAAAACTAAAAGCGGGTTTATCAAGCCTCTCAATACCTTGCAAGCTGCCATCAAAAAGAGATTGATGGGTAGCTGCTAAATTTTTAGGAAGTGAATTTTGATCGACCGTGAAGCCATGATTTTGGCTGGTAATAAAAACACGTTTTGTTTTTAAATCTTGGACAGGGTGATTTGCCCCATGGTGTCCAAATTTCATTTTAGATGTTTTAGCGCCACTCGCTAATGCTAAAAGTTGATGACCCAAACAAATACCAAAGGTAGGATAGCCATCGTCAACCAATTGTTTAATGGCTTTAATTGCATAATCGCATGGCTCAGGATCACCTGGTCCATTTGATAAAAATACACCATCAGGTTTTAAGCGAATCACTTCTTCATAAGAAGTTTCAGCAGGGACAACTGTCACCTTACATCGCCTTGAAACTAACATTCTTAAAATATTTTTCTTGATACCATAATCAAATGCGACGACATGATAATCCGACTCTTTGTGATTGCTATAACCTTCAGATAATGACCACTCGCCTTGATTGAATGCATAAGCTTTTTTAGAGCTCACAACTTTAGCGAGATCCATTCCGGAAAGTCCTGGAAAATTTTTAGCTTCTTGATGCGCTCTTTTATCATCATCAGACTCAGCAACAATACAGCCCGCTTGTGAGCCATATTCTCTTAGATGTCTTGTGAGCTTTCTTGTATCAATATTTGCGATCGCAACAATGTGATTCGCTTTTAAGTATTCGGATAATGTTTGTTCGCTTCTAAAATTGCTATTAATCATGGCGAGATCGCGAATGATTAAGCCACTCGCATAGACCTTATCAGATTCAATATCCTCTTGATTAACACCTACATTACCAATATGAGGATAAGTAAGCGTGACAATTTGTTTTGTATAAGAAGGATCAGTCAGAATCTCTTGATAACCAGTCATGGAAGTATTAAAAACAACTTCACCTGTGGTTAAACCTGGAGCACCAATTGAAATACCTCGAAACTTAGTTCCGTCTGCAAGCACTAACACTGCCGACATATTTCGCGACAAAATGATTCTCCAGTATTTGCAAATTCAAGGGTTTGGGTACTGGATATACAAAACGGGAGAAGTTTTTAGCAGCTCCCGTTTCAAATATCGTAGATATTATAGTCGATTTAGCGACTTATTTCAACGCACTAAACCACGATAAATAGCTATTAATCAGAAAGTCCTAAGACCTTTTGCATGTCAAAAAGGCCGGTTTTTTGTTGAGACAAAAACTTTGCAGCTCTGAGCGCCCCTTTAGCAAAGGTCGCTCGACTTGAAGCCTTGTGAGTTAATTCAATACGCTCACCCGTACCTGCGAACAAAACCGTATGGTCACCTACAATGTCGCCACCACGAATCGTTGAAAAACCAATAGTAGTTTGCTTGCGCTCACCTGTATTACCATAACGCTCATACTGCGCATCCTTTTTAAGGTCTCTGCCGCTTGCTTTTGCAACCGCTTCTCCTAATCTCAAAGCTGTGCCTGAAGGTGCATCAATTTTATGTCGATGATGCACTTCAATAATTTCAATATCAAAATCATCTTTGAGTAATTGTGTTGCTTTTTCAACTAATGAAATTAATAAATTAACACCCACACTCATATTGGGCGCAAAAACAATTGGTATCGTTTTTGAAGCATCAAGAATTATTTTCTTCTCTTGATCTGAGAATCCTGTAGTACCAATCACATACTTCACTTGATGCGCTTCACATAATTTTAAGTACTCGAGACTTGCCTCAGGTCTTGTAAAATCGATCACAACGTCAGCAGATGAAATCACTTTTGCAATGTCATGATCAATTTTAATGCCTGTGGAAATACCCAGTGCCTCACCTGCGTCACGGCCTAACTTGCCGCTCGATTTATGATCAATAGCTGCTACAAGCGCAAAATCTTTATCGGCAGTAATTTCTTGGATGAGCGTTTGACCCATTCGGCCAGAAGCGCCTACGATAAGAATATTTATTTTGCTCATACGATTAGAATCCTATTTTTTCTAACATTAAATCAAAGTAATTGCGATCTGTTTCAGCTGGCAATGGTTTTGAATTACCAGTTTTTGAGGCTTCAGGTTTTACTACCTCAGGCTCTTTTTTAATTTCAACTGGAGCCACTTCGGTCACAGGCTTTTTAATTTCAGGCTCTAATTCTTTCGCTGGCTCAGTAATCTGTTTCTTTGGTGCCACAGATTTTCTATCTTCTAGAGGCGCCTCTTTTTTAGTTGGAACTATTTTTGGAGCAGGCTTCTCCTCATTGTCTTCCCAAAATTTTAAACGATCAAGCATGCCTTTTTCTTTTTGAATAGGTTCTTGATTAGCATCGTTATTTTTTTGAGGCACTATTTCTTGGCGCTCTTCAATCTTATTTTGAGGGGCGGGAATAACGTCACCTTTTACTTTGGCAAGCAGATCTTTTTCAAACATCAAGATCACTCTTCTTTTTTCAATAATTACGCCATCATTTTCCATTTGATAAAAATAATCCCATTGATCTTTATGAAAGCTATCAGAAATTAATGGTGTGCCCATGACAAAGCGCACTTGAGTTTTTGTCATACCTGGCTTTAATTGAGACATCATTTTTGAGGTGACTAAATTGCCTTGTTGTATTGGCATCTTATAAGGCTTAATAGAGGATAATGAGGAGGAGCAGGCAGTGACTAAAAGACTTAAATGAAGAAGAAATATATGCATTTTTATAACTTTTAACATAATGCATATTAATATAACATGGTAGAGAGTATTCAAAATGTTTAGCAAAGCAATTTTTAAGGTGGCATGATGGCACAAGATCATAAAGATTTAAAAAAATCAGGGCTTAAGGCAACGCTTCCCCGACTTAAAATCTTAAGTCTCTTTGAGCATAGTGATGCCAAACATCTCTCAGCCGAAGATGTCTATAAACTCTTAATTAAATCTGGAGAAGATGTAGGTCTAGCAACAGTCTATCGTGTGCTGACCCAATTTGAACAAGCAGGTCTTTTAATACGTCATCATTTTGAAAGTGATAAGGCTGTATTTGAATTAAGTGACTCGCAACATCACGATCATATTGTCTGTATGCAATGTGGTCATGTAGAAGAATTTTGTGATGATGAAATTGAAAAAAGACAGAAAATCATTGCAAGTAAAAAAGGATTTGTCATCCAAGAGCATTCACTTTATATCTATGCTGAATGTACTAAAACACCTTGCCCTAACAAGATTTAAATCTGCAACATTTCCTTCGCGTGCTCTCTTGTGGTATCGGTAATCGATATACCGCCTAACATACGTGCAATTTCATCAATACGCATCTTGTCATCCATTAAATAAATATGGCTGAGTGTTTGGTTGTTTTCTTGTGTTTTGGATACTTTGTAATGTTGAGTAGCTAGTGATGCAACTTGCGGTAAGTGGGTAATAACTAACACTTGCCTTTTATCATGATTACCCAATTCCTTTAAAAGCTTACCTACAATTTCTGCAACACTGCCTCCGATACCTACATCAACTTCATCAAAAATCATACAAGGTACATTTGCTTTTGAAATGGATGCCACACGAATTGCAAGACTTAAGCGAGAGAGTTCTCCTCCAGAGGCTGCTTTATGAATAGGTCTTGGTTCAGCGCCTAAGTGTGTTGCCACTCGAAATTCAATATGCTCTTGACCATAGGCTGTTGGATCTTGAGGTGTGAGATTTACTTCAAAGCGTCCATGACTAAAAGATAATTTTTGCATTGCTTGAGTGATTTTTTGACTTAAAGTCGCTGAAGCAGCTTTTCGAGCTTTAGATAATAAGTGTGCACTTTCATTGAAAGCTTGAAGCGCTAATTTTTCTTTGACATCGATACCTTCATCTGATTGGAAAGACTCAAGCTCATCCATTCGCGCTTGCCAAGAAGTGACTGTGGATTCAAATTCCTCAGGCTTGATACGATGCTTTCTACCAAAGTTGTGAATCGCTTGAATCCGCGCTTCAATATCTTTTAATCTTTCTGGATCTAAATCAACTTTTTGTAAATACCGATTAAGGGAGCGAAGAAGTTCTTCTGTTTGAATATTAATGGAATCAATAAGCTCAGAAGATTCTTTCAATTTCTCATCAATAGTTACTGAGTGAGAAATTTTTTGCTGGATCAAATGAAGTCTATCTGAAATTGCCGTTTCATCTTTTTCTAAAACTTCAATACAAAAATTAATATCTTCAATAAGCTCGTTACCATGTGACAGCATGGCGTGATCTTGTTGCAGGGTTTCCCAGTCGCTCAGAGTAAATGAAAGTTGTTTTAACTCTCTTAATTTATCTCTTAATTCTGCAAGCTCATCGCTATAAATTTGCGCATTTTTTTCGTACTCAATTTTTTGTTGGTAAAGCTTATGCCATATTTGATGAAGATTATAAGTTTTGAGGGCTAAGTCTGAGTGGCCACCAAAATCATCTAAAATTTGTCTTTGTGCGCTTAATTTTAAAAGTGAATGATGGGAGTTTTGACTATAAATATCAACGAGTGACTCGCCCAATTCTTTCAACTGCTGAAGTGTTGCCACTTTGCCATTAATAAAAGCTCTTGATTTTCCATCAGCATGAATCACTCTTCTTAAAATGAGTTCATAGCTATCAGATTCAAGTTCGTTTTCTTTGAGCCAATCGATCACTTCCTGATTATCTTTAACATCAAAGATAGCGCTGATATCCGCCTTTTCCTGCTGAAGCCTCACTACCCCACCCTCATTACGCTGGCCTAAAGCTAGGGATAGAGCGTCAATGAGAATTGATTTCCCAGCGCCTGTTTCACCTGTTAATGCTGAAAAACCAGATTTAAAATCCAAACTCATTTTGTCAACAATGACAAAATCAAGGATAGATAAATTAAGTAACATAGCGCTTTATTAACCCCAGTTTAATTTTTTTCTTAACATCTCAAAATAACAATAGTCTTTTGGATGAAGAAGCGTAATCATTTTTTCTGCACGTTTAATTTCAACGCGATCACGCGGCTCAGGCGACACTTTAAGTTGTCCGTCTATACTTAAGTAAGATTCGTCCATACTCACCACATGAATCTCTATAACGCTTTGACTGCTCACAGCGATAGGGCGATTACTTAATGTGTGCGGGCTAATCGGCACAATGGAAATAGCTTCTAATTCAGGATGAAGAATGGGTCCACCCGCGGAAAGAGCATAAGCAGTCGTCCCTGTAGGTGTAGTGACTACAAGGCCATCTGATCTTTGTTTATGAACAAAACTGCCATTAATTGACACCTCTAATTCAATCAAACGGGAACCGCTTCGGACAACCACGTCATTAAGCGCTAATGACTCATGAATGCATGTGGTGCCTCTAAAAATTTTAGATTGCAAAAGCATTCTTTTGTCTTTATATGAAGAACCTCGAAATATTTCATCGATTGATTCCAACATATTGCTTGTATTTAAATCTGCTAAAAATCCGAAACGTCCTTGATTCACCCCTATCAAAGGAATATCAAAATTCACTAGAGATCTTGCAACACCCAGCATAGTGCCATCACCACCGACGACGATCGCGAGATCTGCTTTTGCTCCAATCTCTTCTAATGTAATCGATTTAAATGCTTGAAACTTTCCAGATTGATGTGTTTTAGCCTCAATGAAGATATTGATATGCTTACTCGTTAAATATTGAGCGAGCTCTAAAAGCTGAGATTCAATGTCAGAAGATTCGCTTCCGCTCGCATATTTTCCAATAATTGCGACTGATTTATAAAGACTTTCCATAATTGAATTAAAGCATACTTAAGTTGTAAGAATATATAGCAATTTAATATAGAAAAACTTAGTATATAAGCATTCATTTACAAAAGTTCTGCATGTTAGAATGACTTATTACCCCTTGAAAATTAGGCTTTACGGAGTATTTTAAAGCATATCGATTTATATGAATAACCCTATTTAATGATGCTAGATAAGCGCGCCCAAATTCTTTTAAAAACCCTCATTGAGCAACACATTCATGATGGTCAGCCTGTAGCTTCTAAAACTCTTTCTAAATCATCAGGCCTTGATTTAAGTCCTGCTTCTATTCGCAATACTATGAAAGATCTTGAGGATCTCGGTTTTATTACAAGCCCTCATACTTCTGCAGGTAGAGTTCCTACACAATTAGGTTATAGGCTTTTTGTGGACTCTCTTCTGACTGTTAAACCTCTGGACGATAAAACAGTCAACTCATTAAAAGATCAAATGAGTATTGGTAATAATAAAAAAATTATTAATAACGCTGCAGATATCTTGTCGACACTGACGCATTTTGCTGGTGTAGTTCTTATTCCTAAAGCAAAAAAAATAATATTCAAACACTTAGAGTTTATTGGCTTGTCGGAGAAAAAAATTCTTGTCATTATCGTAACAAATGACGGTGATGTTCAAAACAGAATTGTGATGACTGAAAAGCATTACACTCATGATGATTTAATTGAGGCTGCAAATTATTTTAATCATAATTTTAGTGGTAATACTTTTGCCAAAGTTAAAGATACACTTGTGGAAGAGTTATCTGAAATGCATGCTGATATGATTAAACTTATGACAGCAGCGATTGAAGTTGGTAATGATGTTATTTCACCTGAAAGTGAATCGATTGTGATTACAGGGCAAAATAATCTTATTCAATCTGAAGAACTCGCGAAAAATATATCAAGTTTAAGAAAAATTTTTGAAGTCTTTGAAAAGCGCACAGCTCTCATGAAACTTCTCGATAAAAGTCAACTTGCCGAAGGCATTCAAATATTTATTGGAAATGAATCAGGCTATTCATCTTTAGATGAATGCAGTCTCATCACCTCTCCATATGAGACAGACGATGAAATCGTAGGTACCTTAGGTGTAATTGGGCCTACAAGAATGGCTTACGAAAGAGTCATTCCTATTGTCGATATCACAGCAAAACTTCTTTCTAACGCACTGAGTCAACATTAAATGAATTACTACACAAAAGAACCTCAATATCGACATGGTGATGTGCCAAAAATTGGCATCATACTTACAAACCTTGGCACTCCAGATTCTCTCAGCACTCATGCCGTAAGAAAATACTTACAGCAATTTCTGATGGACCGAAGAGTTGTCGAAGTACCTCGATTTATTTGGTGCTGGATACTTCATTTTATTATCTTGGTCTTTAGGCCAGGAAGTTCAGCTAAAAAATATGCGAAAGTCTGGACAAAAAAAGGCTCTCCACTTTTAGTTAATGCTACAAATCAAACAAAAGCATTAAGCGCAAAAATTAAAAAAGCAGTTTCTCAGCCAATTGAAGTGGAATTAGGGATGTCTTATGGCAATCCTTCAATGAAAAATGCTGTACTCAAATTAAAAGAAAAAAATTGTACTAAAATTCTTTTACTTCCTCTTTATCCTCAATATGCAGCTTCATCAAGCGCATCAGCAATGGACGCCTTATGGCGCGTGCTTCTTAAAACAAGAAATGTTCCTGCAGTGAGAACGGTGAGAAATTATCATGACCACCCTCTTTACATTAATGCGCTTAAATCATCTGTTTTGCAGTTCTGGAAGAGAAATGGAAAACCATCAAAATTAGTTATGAGCTTTCATGGCATACCAAAAAAATCACTAATGCAAGGTGATCCTTATCATTGTGAATGCTATAAAACTGCACGCTTACTTGCTGAGGCTTTGAAATTAAAAGAAAGTGAATATATGGTGTCATTCCAATCGCGGTTTGGCAGAGCTGAATGGCTAAAACCTTATTACGCTGAAGTGATGGCTGATTTGGGCAAAAAGAAAGAAAAAAATGTACATGTCATTTGTCCTGGATTCTCAAGTGACTGTCTAGAGACTTTAGAAGAAATTAATATTGAAGGTAGGCATATTTTCTTAAGCCATGGTGGCAAAAGTTTTAGCTATATTCCAGCCCTCAATGACGATACAGAATGGATTACTGCAATGCAAGGTATAATTCTAGAAAATTTACAAGGCTGGATTGATAAGGGCTGGACGGTAAAAAAAGAGGCTCAAAATTCAGCGATCACTAAAAAAAGAGCGCTACTCGTAGAAAAGAAGCAGTCTTAATTATTTAAAGATAACATCCCATTATGATAATACTGACTGGTGGTGCTGGCATGATCGGAAGCGTCATTGCTTGGCATCTTAATACCATCCTTGACCGAAAAGACATCATCATCGTGGATGATATCCAACACCCGGATCAATCGAATAATTTAAGCAAAAGAACATATATCGATTATCTTGCAAAAGATGATCTTTTTCCTTGGCTTGAAAAAAAACAAGATATTGAAGCTATTATTCATATGGGCGCAATCAGCGCTACAACTGAAACTGATTTCAACAAACTCTTAAATCATAATATTCGTTACAGCCAAAATTTATGGCGCTATGCAAGCGAGCATAAAATTCCTTTTCTTTATGCAAGCTCTGCAGCTACTTATGGTGGAGGTGAGTTTGGTTATGATGATCAAGAATCTGAGCTAAGCAAACTAAGGCCACTTAACGCTTACGGTTATTCAAAGCAATTTTTTGATCAATGGGTTGTTCAACAAGTGCTAGCGAAAGAAAAAATACCGCCACATTGGTGTGGTTTCAAATTCTTTAATGTTTATGGCCCAAACGAATATCATAAAAACAGAATGGCAAGTGTTGTATTTCATTCATTTAACCAACTTAAAAAAGACGGCGAAATAAGACTCTTTAAAAGTGATCGTCCAGATTATCAAGATGGTATGCAATTACGAGATTTTGTTTATGTCAAAGATGCAGCCGCAGCTGTCTTACATTTTTTAAGCCACAAAGACCATTCAGGTATTTATAATATAGGCACAGGAAAAGCATCAAGCTTTAAAGCGTTAGCTGAGTCACTCGTTAAAAGTCTAGAGGGCGATCTTGATGTAATTAAATATATTGATATGCCAAATGATCTTAAGGGAAAATATCAATATTTTACTGAAGCTAACATTAAGAAACTAAAAGATGCGGGATATACAAAACCCTTCTTAACGATTGAAGAAGGCGTTAAAGATTACGCAACGAATTACTTAACAAAAAGTGATACATACGCATGAGTGAAAATATTAAAAAAATAGAATCCATCTTTAAAAGTCATCTTGATACGATTCATAAACTATCCTCAGTAATTAATCGTGTGAATGAAGTTGCAGATATTATTAAAAAGACACTTCACGCTGGTGGCAAAGTATTAATTTTTGGCAATGGCGGAAGTGCCTCTGATAGTCAACATATAGCAGCTGAAATTGTTGGTCGCTTTGTTAAAGAAAGAAAAGGTTTGCCCGCAATTGCACTAACTACAGATACATCAATTCTCACAGCAGTTGGAAATGATTATGGCTTTGAGCATATTTTTTCAAGACAAGTTGAAGCATTGTGCTTAAAAAATGATGTGGTGATTGGTATCTCTACATCAGGTAATAGTAAAAATGTAGTGAAAGGTTTAGAAAAAGCAAACGCATTAGGCGCCATTACCATTGGATTAACAGGTGGTGATGGTGGTCTTATTAAAAAAATATCAAATCATAGTATCGTCGTAGATTCCAATGAAACAGCAAGAATTCAAGAGGCGCACATCCTAATCGGACATACGCTTTGTGAACTTATTGATGAAAATAACTAACATATGAATGATATCGACATTATCAAAAATAAATTCAATGCTCGCAATAAATGGGCATTAGTTATTGGCGACTTAATGCTAGATCGTTATTTAATTGGTAACGTATCAAGAATTTCTCCTGAAGCACCTGTTCCCGTCGTTCGACTTAAAGAGTCTTTTGATCGTATTGGGGGATCTGGAAATGTTGCTGCAAATTTATCGCTCTTGGGAATTAAAACGGTACTAGCTGGACAGATTGGTGATGATATAGACGGAAAAAAATTACTCGAGATTCTTAAAAAAAATCATATTGGTGTAGATGGCATCATTAAAGACAAAAACCCGACTACAACAAAAACACGGATTATTGGTGAACATCAACAAATGATGAGAATCGACCAAGAAGCAACCTCTGATCTTATCGACTCTAATGCACTTATTAAAAAAATTACAACGCTTCTTAATAAAAAACCAGCCATAGTGATACTTTCGGATTATGCAAAAGGTGTTTTAAGTGAACGTTTATGTCAGCATGTCATCAAAATTGCTCGATCAAAAAAAATACCTGTACTAGTCGACCCCAAGGGAATTCATTATGAAAAATATAAAAATGCAACGGCTATTACACCCAATAAAAAAGAAGCAATTGAAGCTTGCCATATTCATGTCACCAAAAATACTAATTTTTTAATGCCACTTTTAAAATTAAAGAAATCTCTCAATTTACAATTTATAGCAATGACAAAAGGTGAGGATGGCATTGATTTAATACAAGGTAATACGATTAAGAATCTACCCGCTATCAATCAACAACAAGTATTTGATGTTTCAGGGGCTGGCGATACAGTAATCGCCATTCTTGCGGCATGTATGATCGCAAAAATGCCTATCGAAACCTCACTGAACATTGCTAATATTGCTGCAGGTATAGTGATTGGCAAATTAGGTACGATTCCGATTACACTTGCAGACTTAATTAAAACCTTAAGCTCGCAACACTCAGATCAAGAGAAAAAAATTCACTCGCTTGAAAGCCTGATGGAGCAAGTAGCCATCTGGAAAAGAGAGAAAAAGAAAATTGTATTTACAAATGGTTGTTTCGATATTCTTCACGCTGGTCATGTGACTTACCTTGAAAAAGCAAAAAAATTAGGTGATGTCTTAATTCTCGCTCTTAATAGCGATTCATCCGTAACGAAACTTAAGGGCAAATTGAGACCTGTAATACATCAACAAGATCGAGCAAGAGTTTTAGCGGCACTTTCTTCTGTAGATGGTATTGTGATTTTTAGTGAGGCAACACCACTGCATTTAATAAAAAAAATTCAACCTGATGTTTTAGTCAAGGGCAGTGATTATAAAATGAATCAAGTCGTAGGACATCAAGAATTAAAAAAATGGAATGGTAAAGTAGAGTTAGTTTCAATTGTTCCAGGAAGAAGTACTAGCGCTATTATCAAAAAAATATCTTAAGATTTTGAGCCCTCAAAAAATTCTGGTTTTAGGTCCATCATGGTTAGGCGACATGGTCATAGCACAAAAACTTTTTAAAGCCATTAAAAATCATTACCCTAAAAGTGAGCTTCATGTAGCTTCGCCCATATGGACTATCCCCTTAGTCTCTCGAATGCCTGAAGTTGACAAATTCATACCTTTGCCATTTTCTCATGGTGAACTAAATTTAGTTAAGCGCTACAAATTAGGTAAAAGTCTAAGAATCGAGGGCTATACACAAGCCATTACATTAACTAACTCATTTAAATCTGCACTCATTCCACTTTTCGCCAATATTCCCAAGCGCACTGGATTTTTGGGAGAAATGCGCTTTGGACTCATTAATGATCGTATTAAAAAAGATAAAAGCCTTTATCGAACTGTTGATCAATTTTTAGCACTCGCGCCAAAGAATAAAAATGTTAAAACGAGCTTATTAACCTGCCTCATTTCAAAACCTCATGAAGCAAGGAAATTTTTAAAAGGTAAATTAAAAATATCAGATAAAATTTTAGGGATTGCTCCAGGTGCTGAATATGGGGAAGCTAAAAGATGGCCTGTTGAGCATTTTGCAAAAGTCGCAATAAAAGCGATAGATAAAGGCTGGAAAGTTATTTTGCTAGGATCTGCTAATGATCATGATCTTGGTAGATCGCTAGACCAACTTACAAAAAATAAAGTAATTAATCTCATTGGTAAAACAAAACTTGAAGAAGTTATTGATGTTATGAGTATATGCAACTCATTTTTAAGTAATGACTCTGGTTTAATGCATGTAGCTGCGAGCATGGGGATTAAACAAGTCGCTATTTTCGGTTCCTCTGACCCAAAAAAAACACCGCCCTTGAGTCGTCATGCTGAAATAATGTATTTAAGTCTTTCATGCAGCCCATGCTTTGAAAGATCTTGCCCGCTTCAACATACGAACTGTCTTAAAAATATTAAACCTGAACAGGTTATCAGAAAAGTAATTTAATGATTGAGATCATCTAACTTCTGATAGATCTCGATCATATTTTCCGCACAAAAACTTTTCCATTCAAAAAAATTAGTCCAATCACTTAAGAAAATAAAATCCAAATTATTTTTTTTAGCGACTTGATAGTCATATTTAGAATCCCCAATAAATAATGCAGGTTTTTGTCCAGTAGATTTTTTCAATTCTCGGGTCACAATATCTTCTTTTGAATCAGGACTTCCGAAAATGCCTACATCAAAATATTTTAATAAATTTTTTCTGGTAAATAATCGGATAATCTCTTCTTGATCTCCGCCAGAGACAATCATCCAATTGGAATCTTTAGTTTTTTCTCTTAAGGCTTCAAGGCCTTCAGCGATCTCACAATTTTCTAAAAGCCTTTCAACCTCGTAATTAAGTTGATTTAAAAGATGATTCATCGAAATATCGTCTACTGTCTTATTAAGGATTTTTTCTAAAAAATAACTGAATTTAATATTTCGAGATATGCCGGTATATTCGATATGGTGATTCACTAACTTCATTGCATCTTCCTCGGATGCGCCGAATTCAAGAGCCGTTAAGCGGTAGGCTTCTATCTTAAGAAGATTTGAATTAAGTACGACGCCATCACAATCAAATAAGATTGTCTTGTATTGAGAAATGGGAAGCATGAAATTGAATTAAGGGCGTTTAATCGCGCTTGCTTCTTTTGCTAATTTTGTAATTTCAATCCAGTTTTTGTTTCCAACGAGATCTTTTGGCGTAAGCCAAGTACCCCCACAAACTGGCACATTGGGTAAACTTAAAAAATCAGGTGCTGATTGAACAGTCACCCCACCTGTTGGACAGAATTTGACATCTGAAAAAGGACCTGCAAACCCTTTGAGAAGATTAATGCCACCTACTGCAACTGCAGGAAAGAGTTTCAGGAAATAATATCCATCATTATTCGCCATCATCACTTCACTTCCAGTTGATACACCTGGCAATAAAGATAATCCAATATCCAAACAATGTTTACCAATTTCTGATGTATATCCTGGACTCACTGCGAATTGACATCCAATTGATTTTGCAGCCGAAGCATCTGCTTTGGTTCTTACAGTGCCTGCACCTACAATTGCTTCAGGTAAATGCTTAATAATACGATCCATAGCATCAAGAGCACATGAAGTTCTTAATGTGACTTCTAAAACTTTAATACCGCCTTCAAGCAAAGCTTCTGCCATAGGCACAGCATCTTCAACTTTATCAATCACAATGACTGGAATTACTGGACCGTAATTTGCTAAATCTAATGTCTTCATATTGTCCTTATACAATTTATAGCCAGGTGATTGCGCCTTCTTCGGCAGAAATCACATTTTTTCTCATACCAGCAAATAATTCACGTCCGATATCATGCGCATTATTATTTCTATGCTGGTCAGAAAGATTTTCATTCTCTCTCTCATACCAAGTATCTTCATCAACTAGTGCATTTAAAGTCCCAACCATCGCGTTTAATCGAATCATATCGCCGTTACGAATTTTACTAATAGGTCCGTTAGCTGAAGCTTCCGGGCTTAGGTGAATTGCAGCTGGAATTTTTCCGGAAGCGCCACTCATTCTTCCATCAGTGACCAAAGCTACTTTAAACCCTTTGTTTTGAAGTACCGCTAAAGGAGGCGTGAGCTTATGAAGCTCAGGCATGCCATTAGCTTTAGGTCCTTGGAATCTTACAACCGCAACGAAATCTTTTTCAAGCTCGCCTCGTTCAAAAGCACTAAGCAGCTCTTCTTGTGTGTCAAAAATAATTGCGGGTGCCTCAATAATATATCGATCTTGAGGTACTGCAGAAATCTTAATCACTGAGCGACCAAGATTGCCTTTTAAAAGTTTTAAGCCACCGGACTGATTAAAAGGATTGTCTGCTGTTCTCAAAATTGTTTCATCGCCACTCTCTTTAGGTAAATCTTTCCAAGTAAGTTTGCCGTCTTCTTTCATAGGTTTTTTTGTATATTGATTTAAGCCGCCTTCACTTACAGTCATCACTTCCGGATACATGCATCCAGTTTCAATTAATTCTCGAATCACATACGCAGGACCGCCTGCGGATTGAAATTCATTCACATCTGCTTTGCCATTTGGATAAATACTTGCTAAAAGAGGTGTTGAACTAGCAAGATCGTGGAAGTCAGTCCAGTCAATAATAATACCAGCGGCTCTCGCAACTGCCACCCAATGAATAAGATGATTAGTAGATCCGCCTGTGGCTAATAACGCCGCCATTGCATTTATTATGACTCGCTCATCTACTAATTTACCAATGGATTTATTTTGTTTGTTTTTGATAATGCTTAAAAGAGATCGAACTGACTCACGCGTGATTTCTTCTCTAATATCTTGGCGAGGATGAATAAATGCCGCGCCTGGAACATGAAGTCCCATTGCTTCCATTAACATCTGATTACTATTAGCTGTGCCATAAAATGTGCAAGTGCCCTCTCCATGGTATGCAGCAGATTCAGATGCTAATAACTCATCACGACCTACAAGGCCTTGCGCATATTTCTCACGCACTTTAGATTTGGAAGTATTGTCGATACCAGTAGACATAGGACCGGCCGGAACAAAAATTGTAGGTAAGTGCCCAAAATGAAGAGCGCCAATTAACAAGCCAGGCACAATTTTGTCACAAATACCTAGCATTAATACGCCATCAAACATGTCATGCGATAACGCAACTGCTGCAGACATCGCGATGGTATCTCGAGAAAATAAACTTAACTCCATGCCTGGCTCGCCTTGCGTAATTCCATCACACATGGCTGGCACACCGCCAGCTACTTGGGCAGTAGCATCAAGCTTATTAGCTTCATCACGAATAAGTGAAGGGTAATTTTCGTAAGGCTTATGTGCTGACAGCATATCGTTGTAAGCCGTCACAATCGCAATATTAGGTTTCTTCTCACTAATAATTCTTAATTTATCATTTTTAGGAAGAGCGGCAATCGCATGAGCAACGTTAGCACAGCCTAGGCGATCTGCTCCTCGCTGCCTTTGAAGCATTGCATCAATACGCGATAAATAAGCAACACGTGTTGGTCTACTTTTTTCTTTGATTCTTTCAGTGATTTCTATGATGGACTGTTTCATTTAATATATTCATTATGTTGAAGAAATAAAAATTTGTATCTAATTCCATTATCCTAGAAACACTTAAGAAGCGTCAAATAATTAAATATTGATTTATGTTTTAAGTTATTTATAGGTATTGATTTATATGCGAAAATTCACTACATGGTTCGCATACTCATCATTAAAACATCCTCGCTCGGGGATATTATTCACTGTTTGCCCGTTGTTAATGATATTAAATATTTTGTCCCTGAAAGCTCAATTGATTGGCTAGTTGAAGAGTCTTTTGCTGACATCCCAAGGCTCCACCCTGAAATTCATTCAGTTATCACTATATCTCTTAGGACTTGGAAAAAAAACCTTAGAAAAAAAACGACATGGACAGGCCTTTATAAGGCAATTAAATCAATTCGCCAGGAACACTATGACATAGTGATTGATTTCCAGGGGTTACTTAAAAGTGCGTTTTTTACTTTATTTACCCATGGAGATACTCATGGCTTTGATAAAGCCTCTATTCGAGAGGCAGCTTCTTCTTATTTCTACAAACATACACATACTGTATCAAAACAAATTCATGCTGTAGTTCGCAATCGAGAATTAGCAGCCAAATGTTTTCAATACGATCTAATGGATCATCCTGCTCATTTTGGATTAGAAATTCACAATATCACCAACTTTAATCTATCGGAGCGCTATGTCGTTCTCATTCATGGATCGAGCAAAAAAACTAAACAGTGGCCTATAGGTCATTGGCAAAAAATTGTTCAATTTTTTAATGTTTTAGGTCTTAGAGTTTTATTGCCATGGGGTAACCTTGAAGAATACGAGGTCTCCAAAATACTTCGAAAAACTTCTACCAATTGCCTAGTACTTCCTAAAATGAAGATTAGCGATCTTGCTAATATTATTTCGAGCTCAAAATGTGTTGTGGGTGTTGATTCGGGGCTGACTCATCTTGCAAATGCTCTTGGAATTCCAACTATAGGTCTATATATGGACAGCAACCCATACCTTACTGGCGTTTATCCTAATATCAAAGTACCCTCTGTTAATTTAGGCGAAATTGGTGTCATTCCTAGTGTCGAATCAACGATTCCCCAAATCGAAGCAATTATTTAATTTTAATACCTTGAAATTTAAAGTTTCACCCCCAAGTTTGCTCTAAGTTGTAATTTTTCAAAAGTTTTAAAAGGTAAAATTATGAATGCAGAAGATAAAGAAAATTCATCTATTGATGATGCAAACAATAATCCAGATCAGTCCATTTCAAGCACCTCGGAAAATCAAATAAAACTTCTCGAAGAGAAATTAGCTGAAGCTCAAGCTCAAGTACTTTATGTTAAAGCTGAAGGGGAAAATATAAGAAAACGTTCTTTCGAAGATATCGATAAAGCTAGAAAATTTGCACTAGAAAAATTTAGCGGTGAATTACTTTCTGTAAAAGACAGTCTCGACGCAGCTTTAATAGTTGAAAATGCAAACGTGGATAGTTATAAAAATGGCGTGGAGCTCACACAAAAACAACTTATTAATGTATTTGAGAAGTTCGGTATACATGAAATTAAAGCATTAGGTGAAAAATTCGACCCTAATCAACACCAAGCAATCAGTATGGTTGAATCAGAAGAAGAGCCAAATAAAATTTTAACTGTTCTTCAAAAAGGTTATCTATTAAATGAAAGAGTTATAAGACCAGCTCTTGTAACCGTATCAAAAAGTAAAAATATATAAGCTCTTGAAATATTCAAGACTGTCCCAATTATAAACACATCAAATTAAATAGATTTTTTAAGGAAAAAAAATGGCTAAAATTATTGGTATTGACTTAGGAACAACAAACTCCTGTGTGGCTATTATGGAGGGTGGAAAGCCCAAGGTGATTGAAAACGCAGAAGGCGCTCGAACAACACCTTCGATTATTGCTTATCAAGATGATGGTGAGATTCTTGTGGGCGCATCAGCTAAAAGACAAGCAGTTACTAATCCAAAAAATACATTATTTGCTGTAAAGCGATTAATTGGACGTCGTTTTGAAGAAAAAGAAGTGCAAAAAGATATTGGCTTAATGCCCTATGAAATTTCTAAGGCTGACAATGGCGACGCCTGGGTAAAAGTTCGCGATCAAAAAATGGCGCCTCCTCAAATTTCAGCAGAAGTTTTAAGAAAGATGAAAAAAACTGCTGAAGATTACCTTGGTGAAGAAGTTACAGAAGCAGTCATTACTGTTCCTGCTTATTTTAATGACAGTCAACGTCAAGCTACCAAAGATGCAGGTCGAATTGCAGGGCTTGAGGTTAAACGTATCATCAATGAACCTACTGCAGCTGCGCTTGCTTTTGGCCTAGACAAACAAGAGGGAGACCGAAAGATTGCTGTATACGATCTAGGTGGCGGAACATTCGACGTATCTATTATAGAAATCTCAACTGTTGATGGTGAGCATCAATTTGAAGTGTTATCTACGAATGGAGATACTTTTTTAGGTGGAGAAGACTTTGATAATCGCCTTATTGACTTCTTGGCTGATGAATTTAAAAAAGAAAATGGTCTTGATTTAAGAAATGACTTACTTGCAAAGCAACGTTTAAAAGAGGCAGCTGAAAAAGCAAAGATTGAGCTGTCAAGCAGCCAGCAAACAGAGGTGAATTTACCTTATATTACAGCAGACGCAAGTGGGCCAAAGCACCTTGTCGTAAAAATTACACGTGCAAAGTTTGAGTCTCTTGTGGATGATTTGATTGAAAGAACTATCGAGCCTTGTAAAGTTGCAATGAAAGATGCTGGTGTTTCTGCAAGCGATATATCTGACATCATTCTTGTTGGGGGTCAGAGTCGTATGCCAAAGGTACAAGAAAAAGTAAAAGATATCTTCGGTAAAGAGCCGAGAAAAGATGTTAATCCCGATGAAGCAGTTGCTGTAGGTGCAGCTATTCAAGGTGGCGTGCTTCAAGGTGATGTTAAAGATGTTTTACTTCTTGATGTGACGCCATTAAGTTTAGGTATTGAAACACTCGGAAGTGTTATGACTAAACTTATTAAGAAAAATACAACAATACCTACTAAGGCATCACAGGTATTCTCAACAGCTGAAGATAATCAAAATGCTGTAACAATACATGTACTTCAAGGAGAGCGTGAGGTAGCTTCAGGCAATAAGAGTTTAGGTCAATTTAATTTAACTGATATACCTCCAGCACCAAGAGGTACTCCTCAGATTGAAGTAACTTTTGATATTGATGCTAATGGTATCTTGCACGTATCTGCTAAAGATAAAGCTACTGGTAAAGAAAATAAAATTACCATTAAAGCAAGTAGTGGACTCAGTGAAGAAGAAATTAAAAAAATGGAAGAAGATGCTGTTAAATATGCAGACGAAGATCGTAAAATTCGAGAGCTTGTCGATGTTAAAAATTCTGCTGACGGTATGATTCATTCAGTGAAAAAATCTATTACGGATCATGGTGACAAATTAGATCCAGCTGAAAAAGAGAAAATTGAAGCTGCTATAAAATCTTTAGAAGAATCATTAAAATCTGACAATAAAGATGAAATTGAGACTAAAACAAAAGAGCTAATGGAAGCATCTCAAAAATTAGGCGAGAAAATATATGCTGAGCAACAAGCACAACAACCTAATGCTGGAGCCGCGCCTCAGCAAGAGGAAAAAACGGTTGACGCTGAAGTAGTGGATGCAGAATTTGAAGAAGTTAAGCAAGACAAAAAAGATAAATAACTTTTAATCATTAAAACAACATCAGCTTTTCTGGTGTTGTTTTGTTTTTTGAAAAAATATCATGGCGACAAAAAAAGATTATTACGAGACTCTTGGTGTATCCCGTGATGCTTCAGATGATGAAATTAAAAAAGCTTATCGTAAACTTGCGATGAAATTTCATCCTGATCGTAACCCTGACAATCCAAAAGCTGAAGAAAATTTTAAAGAAGCTAAAGAGGCTTATGAAATACTTTCGGATTCACAAAAGAGAGCTAGTTATGATCAATATGGTCATGCAGGAGTAGATCCAAGTATGGGCGCTCATGGGTCTGGTGGATTTTCAGACTTTAATGAAGCTTTTGGTGACATTTTTGGTGACATTTTTGGTGGGGGTCGTGGAGGCCAAAAATCAAATGTCTATCGAGGAGCTGATCTTCGCTATAACATGGAAATTAGCCTTGAAGATGCTGCAAAAGGTACTGAAACTAAAATTCGCATCCCTGTTATGACATCGTGTGAGCCATGTAAGGGAACTGGGGCTAAACCTGGTACCCAGCCAGTCACTTGTGATACCTGCCATGGGCATGGCCAAGTAAGAATGCAGCAAGGATTTTTTTCTGTACAACAAACATGTCCTAAATGTCATGGTACTGGAAAAATTATCAAGGAACCATGCTCAACATGCCATGGAGCTGGTCGTGTTAAACAAAATAAAACTCTTTCCGTTAAGATCCCTACAGGCGTTGATGAAGGTGATCGTATTCGCTTATCGGGCGAAGGCGAGTCAGGTATTAACGGTGGGCCTCCTGGAGATCTCTATGTTGTAGTTCATTTAAAGAAACATGATATTTTCGAACGTGATGGCGGTAATCTGCATTGTGAAATGCCTATTAGCTTTACTACTGCTGCTCTTGGCGGCGAAATAGAGGTGCCTACTTTGGATGGGCATGCAAAAATGAAAATACCTGCAGAAACTCAAACAGGGGCTGTATTTAGATTGAAAGGTAAAGGTATTAAACCTTTAAGACAAAATTCACCTGGCGATTTACACTGTCATGTTTCTATAGAAACGCCAGTAAAACTCACGGACAGGCAAAAAGAATTATTAAAAGAGCTTGAAGAGATTAATCAATTAGATCGTGGCAAGCACAGCCCAAAATCAAAAGGCTGGCTTGATAAAATGAAAGACTTGTTTGATTGATTAAAAAGTTCCAGCTTCGATTAATTCAATCTTATAACCATCTGGATCTTCAATAAAAGCAATAACTGTTGAACCATGTTGCATAGGGCCAGCTTCTCGAATCACTTTTCCACCCTTTGTTTTTATTAATTCACAGGCCTTGTAAGCATCTTCAACTTCTATTGCAATATGCCCAAAAGCATTACCTTTGTCGTAAGCTATCACACCCCAATTATATGTAAGCTCAATGACTGCATGATTTTTCTCATCACCAAATCCCACAAAAGCCAATGTAAATTTTCCATCGGGATATTCGTGTCGCCTTAAAAGCTTCATACCTAAAATATTTGTATAGAAATTAAGTGATTTTTCTAGATCAGTAACACGAATCATGGTGTGAAGTACCCGCATAACTAACTCACTTTATCTTTTTGTAGTTGATGATACTTAAGCATAAGCGTTGCTTTGGATTCAATAAATTGAGGATGGATTGGAATACAATCTACAGGGCACACTTCTTGACATTGCGGCATATCAAAATGTCCTACACATTCTGTACATAATTCAGGATTGATTTCATAGATCTGAAGGCCTTGATAAATAGCATTGTTTGGACATTCAGGTTCACATACATCACAATTAATACATTCATCCGTAATCATTAGTGCCATGATTAACGTCCAGTTTCTTTCATAGCTTCTTTCACAACTGGGGATACAAATTGTTCTATATTTCCTCCTAAAGTAGCAACTTCCCTAACTAAACTTGAAGATAAAAAAGTAAATTGCTCAGAAGGCGTTAGAAAAAGGGTTTCAACATTTGGATAAAGTTTGCGATTCATACCTGCCAATTGAAATTCATATTCGAAATCTGAAACAGCTCTTAAGCCTCGAATAACTACTTGGGCATTTTGTGCCTCAACAAAATCCATTAAAAGTCCTTTAAATCCAATCACTTCAATTTCCTTAAGGTCTTTGAAAACGGCTTTCACTAAATCCACCCTCTTCTCAAAAGTAAAGAAATATTGTTTACTTGTATTGCCAGCAACAGCAATAATTACTTTATCAAAAATTTTTGAAGCGCGATGAGCGATATTCTCATGACCTAAGGTAATGGGATCAAAAGTTCCAGGATAAACAGCTATAGACAAATTAGATTGACTCATTATTTTTTAATGTCACAAGATGATAAAAAACATTACCTGCTTTTCTTTTTTTTAAAACATTAAATTCATTGTGTTCTGTTAAAACAGATTCTGATTCGAAGTATATTAGCCCATCCTTAGTTAAATGGTTAGCTAATTGAGGAAATAATTTATCTTCCCAGCCCTCATTAAATGGAGGATCACAGAAAATAATATCGAATTTAGCATCGCTGTTCTTTAGAAATAAAAGTGCGTCCATAAAATGAAGTTGCGCTTTTTCTGCCTGAAGAAGCTTTTTATTTTTCTGAATCATTTTAAAAACTTGGGGAGATTTTTCAACCATCACTACATTTGAAGCACCTCTTGAAAGAGATTCAAAACCAATAATGCCTGAACCCGAGAAAAGATCTAAACAAATCTTCCCGGTTAGATCCTGGTCCAACCAATTAAATAAAGTTTCCCTAACTCTACTTGGAGTGGGCCTTAATCCTGGGGCATCAACAAAAGAGACATTTTTTCTTTTCCATTGCCCACCAATAATTTTGACTTGATTTTTGACAGTCTTCAAAAGACTACTCTGCACCTACAATAATAGTCGTTAGTTTACTAGGATTAATTTTATTTTTAAATGCCGTTTTTATTTCATCAATAGTTACTTTATTAATTTCACTTATATAACTGTCAATATATGAAATTGGTAACTTATAAAAAGCAATCATGCTTAGGTAATCAACAATTTTTGCATTGCTATCAAGCTTTAGAGGGAATCCACCCACTAAATTTTGTTTAGCGGCAACAAGTTCTTTTTCAGTTGGGCCTTCATTAATAAATTTTTTAATTGTTGAATTCACAATATTAAGCGCTTCATCAGCTTGCTCCTTTTTGGTTTGCAAGCCAATCTCAAGAGGGCCCTCAACATACAGCGGCATAAAATAACTGTAAACACTATAAACTAATCCTTTTTTCTCTCTAACCTCTTCAGTAAGCCTAGAAACAAAACCGCCTCCGCCTAGAATATAATTTCCTACATACAAAGGAAAATAATCTTTTTCACTACGTTTCATGGCTGGCATACCCATTAATATATGAGCCTGTTTTGCAGGGTGCTGTATTTTTTTAATTCCTGCATAATTTTGATCTGTCACGGAAGCAATATTGTTTTTAGCATTTCCTTGAGGCAATCCCTGACTAATAGACTCACTTATTTTTTTTGCTTCATCAGCGTTCACATCGCCCACAATAACGATTGAAGCTTCAGAGGATAAATAATGATTTTTATAGAATTGTTTTAAATCAGTTTGATTCAACTTTTGTAAACTATTTATATCTCCAGCCTCATCATGGGCGTAAGGATGGTCTCCGTATAAAGATTTCATAAATGCCAAATTTGCAATTGTTTCTGGCTGCGTCATAGATTGTTTGATACTTGCAATAATTCTATCTCTTTCCCTATTTAATACTGGAATAGGAAAATCAGGCGCATGAATTACGTTTTTAAATAGTGAAAGCGCTTTATCTTTCTGCACAGAGGAACTTAAAGTTCTTAATTTAAAGTGCGCTCGGTCGAGATCTATTGCTCCTCCAATTGCTGCACCAATATCTGAAAATTGATTGGCTAATTTTTCTTCATTTATCCCCCCAGCCCCTAAATTCATAAGATGATGAGTTAAATTTGCAAGGCCTTCTTTCCCATTTGGATCTTGAGCGCTACCTGCGAAGAAATTTACATTGATATCAAGTATAGGAAGATCGTGATTCTCAACAAAAATAACTCTGGCTCCTTCGTTTGTTTCCCATGAATTAATATTTAACGCAGCATAACTATTTTGTTGAAAACAAACAAATAAGCAAATAAGTTGAATAATTTTAATGAACATGTGGGCGTCCCTTAGGGCTTAAATTTTCATTCATTGGCTGAGGATCAAGAATAACTACTGATAAATTATCTCGAGTTAAATATTTTTTAGCGACGTTTTTAATTTGTTCAGAAGTTACACTATTAATTTTATCGATATATCCATCGCTTAAATGGAAGGAATAATCCATTGTTTCCAGCTGTCCGATTTCCATTGCCATTCCAAACATAGAATCTTTTTGATATACATCACTTGCAATAACGGTTGCCTTCACTCTATCTAATTCTTCTTGAGTAACACCATCTTTTTTAATTTTTTCAATTTCCTGAAGTAATGCATTTTCTAACTCATTAATCTTTTTAAAATCATTTGGAGTACCTTCCAATTCAAAGATACTTATTCTTCCTCGAGATAGCGAATCATAACCAGCGCTTACATTGACAGCCAAATGCTGATTTCTTACAAGATTTTGGTTAAGTCTTGAGGAGCTATTACCAGCGAAGATATTAGATAAAACTTCTAACGCATATGGCTCCCAGGAATTTTCATCATTTCCATTACGACTATTAATAGTTGGCACAGGATAGCCCAACAAAAGGTAAGATAATTCACTTGGCGCTTTAACTATAGATCTTCTTTCGCCAATTTGTTTAGGTTCAATTTGGGGCTTTCTTTCCGGTAATTTTTTTGCAGGAATTTTTTCAAAATATTTTTTTGCAAGATTAATCACATCGTTAGCGTAAATATCTCCAACCACTACTAAAATCGCATTATTAGGAGCGTACCAAGTTTTATACCACTCTTTGGCATCTTCGACTGTCATATTTTCCAGATCATTCATCCAACCAACCACAGGTCTGCTATAGGGATGGGATTTAAAAATAGTAGTCCCAAATTGCTCTTTAACTTGAGACGTTGGCTTATCTTCAGTCCTCCATCGTCGTTCTTCCATTACCACCTTAATTTCTTTATCAAATTCGTCTTTTGATAAATTAAGGTTTTGCATCCGATCAGCTTCGAGTTTAAATGAAAGTTCAAGATTTGATTTTTCAAGTTGCTGGAAGTAACAAGTGTAGTCTGCTCCGGTAAATGCATTCTCTTTACCACCTGCTTTGGCAATAAGCCTAGAAAACTCTCCTGCTTTAATTTTTTTGGTTCCTTTGAACATCATGTGTTCAAGAACGTGGGCTACACCAGTTTTTCCATTCACTTCGTCAAGGCTGCCTGCACGATACCAAACTTGAGAAACAACCACAGGAGAGCGGTGATCTTCTCTTACAATAATTTTTAATCCGTTAGAAAGCTTAAATTCTGCAGTTTGTGCTAAAAGTAAACTTGGAAACAACAATAAAATAAGTAAAATATTTTTTAACAACGCGGCTCATCCTTAAGTGATTTAGCTATTATAATGAATATCAACTTTTCGTAGACTTTTCTTTATCTTATTAAGTTCTTAAAATTTTAAAAAATGTTTGAATTCCTGAAAAAAATTATAAAGAAAGACAGCCCAGAAAAGAAATCTGCGGAAAAAAAAGAAGTCGCCAAAAAACCACAAAAAAAAGATCCTTCAGCACCAAAACAAAAAGTTTCTAAAACCCCACGAATTTCTGAAAAAAAAGTGGCATTAAAGCCGAAACAACATTTCGAGCGAGCTCCCAAAGTTGTTGGAAAAAAATCAATTGCAACTTCTGAAGAAAAAATAGTATCCAAAGAAGAAAAGAAAAGTGGTTTCTTTGGTTTTGCTGACAAAATAAAAAAAGGTCTTACTAGAACTAGAGAAAAGTTAACCGCCGAACTTACTACATTATTTACTGGCAAAAAAATCGATGAGGCTCTCTTTGAAGAGTTAGAAACAATATTACTTACTTCCGATGTGGGCATTTCTGCTACTACTTATCTCTTAGATAGCATTAGAGCTTCTATAAAAAAGAATAATATAGAAAATGCAGATGAGATTAAGGGTTTACTTAAAGAAAAATTATTAGAATTATTGGCTCCTATCGAAAACCCTTTGATACTAAAAGAAACAAATCCATATGTCATTATGGTTGTAGGAGTTAATGGTGCAGGCAAAACAACTACTATTGGAAAGCTTACAAAAATTTTCCTTGATGAAGATAAATCTGTATTAATTGCTGCAGGCGATACTTATAGGGCAGCCGCTACAGAACAACTGCAGGTATGGGGTCAAAGAAATAATGTTCATGTTGTTTCTCAAGCTTCGGGTGATCCAGGTGCTGTTATTTTTGACGCTATAAACTCTGCAAAAGCAAAAAATATTGATATCGTGATTGCGGACACAGCCGGTAGATTGCCTTCACAAAAACATTTAATTGATGAAATTACAAAAGTTAAACGTGTGATTAACAAATGTCACGCTGAAGCACCTCATGAAATTCTACTTGTGTTAGATGCAAATACTGGGCAAAACGCCATCAGCCAGCTTAAGATATTTAACGAGGCTCTTGGTATTACCGGCCTTGCCTTGACTAAGCTTGATGGAACCGCTAAAGGTGGGGTTATTGCAGCGATTGCTAAAGAACAACCGATCCCATTAAGATATATTGGTGTTGGTGAATCTATAGATGATCTAAAAGTTTTTAATGCGCAAGAATATGTAGATGCGCTTTTTTAAAATCGGTTTTAATTAATGATTAAATTTGATCAAGTCTATAAAAGATACCCCGGAAATTTAGAGGCATTACAAAATATTACTTTTGAAATTAATGCCGGTGAACTTATTTTTGTAACAGGCCCTTCAGGCGCAGGAAAATCAACATTATTAAAATTAATTACAGCGATTGAACCTCCCACACACGGGACAATTATTTTTGAAAATCAAAATTTAAGTCAAATAAAAAGTGCTGCTATCCCATATATAAGAAGGAAATTTGGGTTAGTTTTTCAAGATCATAAACTTTTATATGATCGCAATTGTTATGAAAATATTGCACTTGCTTTGGAGATTAATGAGGTGAGTATAAATGATGTGAGAGGTCGTGTTCGAGCAGCTCTTGATAAAGTGGGCTTACTTAATCGGGAAAAATCAATGCCTATTAGCTTGTCAGGTGGGGAACAACAGCGTCTGGCAATTGCAAGAGCCATTGCTTGTAGGCCCTCCATTTTACTTGCGGATGAGCCCACAGGAAATTTAGACAAGAAATATGCAGATGAAATTATGAATCTTTTTTACAGCTTCCAAGAACTGGGGGTGACTGTGATTATCGCAACACATGAAATACCAACTACTTCGAAAAAATATAAGCAACTTTATTTGCAAGAAGGCAATCTTATAAAAATTACAGACCATTAGATGAATTACTTCGTTTCTCATTATCAAATACTACTAAAAGCGCTTCAGCGCAGTCACGCATCAATGGTTTCTACTCTTATGATGTTCTTGGTTATAGGTGTTACATTGATTTTGCCGAGCATATCTTTCCTGGTAGTACAAAATTTAAAATCGATTTCACAAACTATCCAGCATGAATCTCAAATTACTATTTTTCTTAAAAAAGATATTTCAGTGGATGCGAAAAATAAAATCGAAAAAGATTTAAAAAGTCGTATTGAAATTAGTAATTATCACTATGTTAAAAAAGAAGAGGCTTGGTCTAAACTTCAAAAATCAATGGGCTTTAATGAATCAAATAATGGGCTTTCGGAAAATCCACTCCCTGATGCTTTTTTTATTTCACCCAACATCGTCAATTCAAACCAAATTGAGATTTTAAAATCATCTCTGGATAGACTTGAGGGAGTAGACCAAGTGGTTGATGATACGGGATGGGTTAAAAAATTAAACTCTATGCTCCATTTAGCAAATAAAGCTATTTTTTTAGCTTCAATTTTATTAGCTTTTATGCTCACAGTGGTTATTGGCAATACTATTCGTCTTCAGATGACTTCGCACTTCAAAGAAATTGAATTGAGTAAATTAATTGGTGCTACCAATCAATTCATAAGAAGGCCTTTTTTATACAGCGGGTTTATTTATGGTTTAGGAGGTGGATTAACTGCTGCTCTTAGTCTCAAATTGATTGTGATATGCTTAAATCAAACAGTCGTTGAAGTTGAGGCCATCTATGGGGCTCAATTCACTATTGTTGATTTAACTCCTCAACAGTATTTATCTATTGTTGGTAGCTCAATTCTGATTGCTATTTTGGCATCTTTTATCTCGATTAATCAATCTATTAAAAAACTATAGTCTACTTAACCTATTGTATTTATTAGGTTAATTTAAAATTTAAGGAACTTTATAGAACTAGCACTCTCAAATGAAGAGTGCTAAAATTACGCTAGTTAATGAAGTTTTTACAAAGGATTTTATTAAGATGACTTTAGATTTAAGCTTACCTACATTAGGCTCTGTTGATAGTTACGATCGCTATATGCAATCCATTAGAGCTATCCCCTCTCTTACTGCCGAAGAAGAGATGGAACTTGGTATGCGTCTTAAAAAATCAAACGACCTTGAAGCTGCTAAAAGACTAATTCTATCTCACTTAAAGCTTGTAGTTAAAGTGGCTAAGGGATATTCTGGGTATGGACTTCCTCAATCAGACCTAGTTCAAGAAGGCAATATTGGCCTTATGAAAGCTGTAAAGCGATTTGACCCTGAAAGAGGTGTAAGGCTAGTTTCTTTTGCGATCTACTGGATTAAAGCAGAAATTCAAGAATACATCGTTAAAAATTGGCGTTTAGTTAAAACGGCGACGACAAAAGCTCAGCGTAAATTATTTTTTAATTTACGAAGTATGAAAAAAACTCTCCAGCCTCTTAAATCAGATGAAATCAATTCGATCGCTAAAGAGCTTAATGTCAAACCCGAAGATGTTCGTGAAATGGAGTATCGTTTTAATGGTAATGAAATTTCACTAGATTATGGTTCGGAAGAATCAGAAGATGACGTCTTTAGGCCCATTGCTTATCTTAAAGATGAAACGCCAGAGCCTTCAGAACAAATGGAGATAGATCAATCTGAGGGGAATAGTTTATCCTCCCTCAGTAAAGCACTTTCATCGCTTGATAAAAGAAGCCGTCTTATCCTAGAAGAAAGATGGTTAAAAGATAAAGATGCTTCAACACTTCATGAACTTGCAGATAAACTTGGTGTATCAGCAGAAAGAATTCGACAAATCGAGCAAGCAGCAATGAAAAAAATTAAATTATTGATGTTGTCTTCCAGTCATTAATTTTTTAAATTTATCAAAAAAGCCAAAAAGACTCCGATAATATAGTTTTTTTAGGCTTTTCCATAGAGTGACAATAAGTAACGCTAAAATATACCCCTTAGAAATTAAGCTGCATCAAGCATCCAAGCTATTAGAAATTAAATTTAGCAATCTGACTGAATGTATGCTTTCCTGCGAATTTCTTCGGGTACATTCGCCATCGGCTGAAGTTAGAGGGCATGGACCAGGCCAAGAAATACTTCAAATACACAAAGAAAATGTCACTATAGAAAGTATCGAGCCAGTTGGTCAGTATGCAGTCAAATTAGTATTTTCAGATGGTCATAACACAGGCATCTATACATGGGATTATTTATATGAGCTTGCAGTGACCTATGAGGCACTCTGGGAAGAATATTTAAAAAAATTATCAAATGCTGGTATTCAAAGAATAGAAACAGATGGCTAATAAAAAAACACATTTTGGATATAGTGAAATAGATGCATCACAAAAAGCAGATAAAGTAGCTTCTGTATTTCATTCTGTAGCATCAAATTATGACTTAATGAATGATTTGATGTCATTTGGTATGCACCATATTTGGAAAAAATTTCTTGTGAATGTATCTAACGTCAAGAAAGATGCTCGTATTCTAGATATTGCCGGAGGAACTGCGGATCTATCTATTCTTCTTGCTAAAAAAATTGGTGCCCAATTAACTAATTTTAAAGGTCAAATGATTCATTCAGATATCAATTTATCTATGTTAAATATTGGCCGTAATAAGTTAATTGATCAGGGCATTTTTATACCTTCTATCTTATGCGATGCTGAATCCCTCCCCTTTCCTGATAATTATTTTGATTGTGTCACTATTGGTTTTGGCATTCGTAATATGACTGATAAAAAGAGAGCGCTAAAAGAAATTTATCGTGTTTTATCTCCAGGAGGAAAAATTTTAATTCTAGAATTTTCAAAAATATGGAAACCTTTACAATTTTTTTATGATCAATTTTCGTTTAAATTTTTACCAAAAATAGGCAAATTATTTGCTAAAGATGAATCAAGCTATCAGTATCTTGTTGAATCTATAAGAATGCATCCTGACCAAAAATCTTTAAAAAAAATGATGGAGGAAGAATCATTCTCTAAAGTGGAATATCTCAATTTGTCATCAGGCGTTGTCGCAATACATATGGGATATAAACTTTGATTATCGACACTATAAAAAAAAATCTTACCAATCATTTATTTCAACAAAATGAATGGTTAAAAAAAGACTTATCTAAACATAAATCAAAATCTATTTTATTTGTTGTTGGTCCGATTCATTATGCTTTAAGAATTACTGAAGACGGTATTCCGGAATATATAGAATATATTGATAATTATGATGCAGAAATTAAATTATCGATATCGTCAGCTCTAGAGGTTATGCGCGGTAACAAAAAAGCAAATATTGAAATTAAAGGTGATATAGATTTTGCAACAGTAATTAGTAGCGTTTTAAAAGATATTGAATGGGACTACGAAGACGATTTAAGTGAATTGATTGGTGATATTCCGGCTTATCATCTTGTGAAACTGGGTAAAAAAGCCCTTAAAACAACAAAAGAAACATCATTCAATATCGCAGATACTTTTAAAGAGTATTGGCTTGAAGAAAAACCACTTATTGCAAAAAAAAGATTGGTTGATCAATTCAATAAAGAAGTTGATACCTTAAGATTTGATGTTGATCGCTTCGAGCAAAGACTTAAAAAACTATGAAATATATGAGGCTTTTATACATCATCTACATACTCCTTAAGTATCGCTTAGAGGAGTTTATTATATTCAACCGAAAGCTAAATTTTCTTGCTCACTTTATTTCAATAATCTTTTTCTTTAGGCCACATAATAAAAATAGAGGAACAAGACTTAGGCTTGCGCTTGAAAATTTAGGGCCTATCTTTGTTAAATTTGGCCAGATGTTGTCTACTAGAAGAGATCTTATTCCCATGGACATTGCGGATGAATTAGCTTTGCTCCAGGATCAAGTACCTCCTTTTCCATACAAAGATGCCGAAAAAATCATTATGAATTCGTATGACACTTCACTGGATAAGATTTTTAAATCATTTGATACAGCCCCAATAGCAAGCGCATCAGTAGCTCAAGTTCATTTCGCAACACTTCATGACGATAGGCATGTTGCTGTTAAAATATTAAGGCCTAATATTAAATCCATCATCGATAAAGATATTAAACTTTTATATCTTATTGCTCACTTGCTAGAATTAATCTGGTCTGATGGAAAGCGATTAAGACCAAGAGAAGTGGTTGCTGAATTCTATAAACATGTGCAATGCGAATTAAATCTTATGTTAGATGCAGCAAATTGCAGTCGCTTAGGTGAAAATTTCAAAGACAAAAAATTACTTATCGTGCCAGAGGTTTATTGGGATTTTTGCAATGAAGATGTGATGGTGATGGAAAGAATGCTGGGAACACCAATCAGTCATGTTGAAACACTTCGTAAGAAAAAAATTAACATCAAAGAACTTGCTCGAAATGGTGTAGAGATATTTTTTACCCAAGTATTCAGGGATAGTTTTTTTCATGCAGATATGCATCCTGGCAATATTCAAGTGGCTGATGATGGACGCTATATTGCTATGGATTTTGGCATTATGGGCTCTTTAAGTGAGAACGATAAGAACTATTTAGCACGTAATTTTTTAGCTTTTTTTAAGCGAGACTATCATGATGTGGCTTTGGCACATATCGAGTCTGGATGGGTCCCTAAAGATACTTCTATTGATGAATTTGAGAATGCTATTCGCTCAGTGTGTGAGCCTATATTTAATAAGCCCTTAAAGGAAATTTCATTTGGACGTCTACTTATTCGATTATTTCAAACGTCCAGACGATTTAATATGGAAATTCAGCCTCAACTAACAATGCTCCAAAAAACACTTTTAAATGTAGAAGGTCTTGGTAGAAACTTAGATCCTGATTTAGACTTATGGAAAACAGCTGCCCCATTTCTAAAGAAATATATATCGGAACAAAAAGGTATTAAACATATTATTAAAAGCTTAAAAAATGAATTCCCTAATTGGCTTCATCTCACCCCTAAATTACCTAGACTTATTCATGAATTTCTCGAAAAAAGTAATTCACAAGATAAAAATGTAATGACAAAAGATGACTTTGAAAACTTCTTAAAGTCTCAGAAGAGTCAAGCTCGTTGGTTTAAAATTATAATCACTTTCATTGGAATTACTATATTGATAAATTTTGTGATCTTGTTTTATTTTATAAAATAAATTAAGGAAGCAGTAATTGCTTATCTGGTTTGTATCTCTTTATCTGTTAGTTACTATTGGAATCGGTATCTTTGTTTCTTCGCGTGTTAAGAATACAAAAGATTATGCTGTTGCAGGTCGTCACCTTCCCCTTCCTATAGTCACTGCAACCGTCTTTGCTACATGGTTTGGCGCAGAAGCCATTTTTGGTGTTTCGTCTACTTTCGTTAGAGAGGGATTACATGGTATTGTAGCTGATCCCTTCGGCTCAAGTCTTTGTCTCATTATTGCTGGCTTATTTTTTTCCTCTAAATTGTATAAATTAAACATTATCACCTTAGGTGATTTCTATAGAGCAAGATATAACAGAAGCATTGAGGTTTTAACGACCATTGCTATTGTTATTTCATACTTAGGTTGGGTCGCAGCTCAGATTAAAGCACTTGGTTTGATATTTAATTTAATTACAGATCAATTTATTAGCGAGCAAATGGGTATGATTATTGGCACTTTAATTGTGCTTACTTTCACAACATTTGGTGGTATGTTGTCTGTGGCTATTTTAGATTTTATTCAAATGATCGTGGTTATTGGTGGGCTTCTTTATATTGCAAATGCAATTTCTCAATTAACGGGAGGTATTGCGCCTGTAATTCAAAGTGCAGCCACTAATCATAAATTAGATTTTTTTCCTAAAGGTGATATTTGGACATGGATCACTTTTTTTGGGACATGGATTACTATGATGTTAGGATCAGTTCCTCAGCAAGATGTATTTCAACGAGTTACATCTGCAAAAACTGCGAAAATTGCCTTATACGGCTCGATACTCGGAGCATTAATTTATTTCACATTCACATTTGTACCAATGTTTATTGCGTACTCGGCAACATTAATTGATTCAGAATATTTTAATGGTCTTGTAAACACAAATTCACAACACGTTTTACCAATGCTTGTACTTAATTATATGCCTTTATTTGCACAGATAATATTTTTTGGGGCAGTTTTGTCTGCAATTATGAGCTGCTCATCTGCAACACTTTTAGCACCATCTATTACTTTTGCGGAAAATATTATTAAAGGGTATTTTCCAGAAATTAGCGATAAACATTTACTTAAAATTATGAGAATTACACTTGTATCTTTTTCTTCTATTATTTTACTTTATGCACTCAGCTCAAATCTTTCAATTTTTGGCATGGTTGAATCGGCTTATAAAATTACACTTGCCGGCGCATTTGTCCCGCTGGTATTTGGTGCATTTTGGAAAAAAGCAAATAGTCAAGGAGCGTTATTGGCAATCATTGGGGGAATAGGGTCTTGGTTATTTGTTGAAATTTTTCTCGGCAAACATACGCCAATACCTGCACAACTTATAGGCTTGGGTAATAGCATTATTGGAATGATTGTAGGTACTTTACTTCCAAACATCATTAAAGAAGCAGAAAAAATAAATAATTAAGTTTGGCATTTAGGGCAAAAAAAACTTGATCGCTGCGCAATAATTATTGATTCAATGTTTGATCTGCATTTTCGACAGGCTTTACTTTTTCTTCCATATACTGCATATGTTTGTTGAAAGTAACCAGACTGTCCGTTCACATTATAAAAATTTCTAAGTGAACTGCCTCCTAATTTGATAGCTTTATTTAGTGTTTCTTTAATGTATTTTACGATCTTCTTGCATTCACTTAATGTGACATCCCGAGCTGGTCTGCTTGGAAGTACCCCAGCCTTAAACAATGATTCGCTCGCATAAATATTTCCAACTCCAACAACAATATGACTATCCATAATAATATTTTTAATGGTAGTTTTTTTATTTTGTATTTTTAAAAATAAATATTTTTCAGTAAATGACTTTTCTAGGGGCTCGGGGCCTAATTTTGATATCAAAAAATGATCATTAATATTACCCTCTAGCCAAAGTATGGAGCCAAATCTTCTTGGGTCCGTATATCGTAAAATATCTTTTGTATTGTAAAACTGAATATCTACATGATCGTGTTTATCAGGAGGAATATCTTTGCTTAAAATTTCAAGTCGTCCAGACATGCCTAAATGAATCATTAGATGTCCACTCTCAAATTGCATAAGAATATATTTCGCACGTCTTTTAATATTTAATATTTTTTGGTTAGGAAGTGTTCTTTTTAAATGCGATGGAACTGGCCATCTTAGAGAGGGATTTCTTACAATAATATCTTTGATAGATTTTTTAAGTATGGGCTGAAGCCCCATACAGGTAATCTCAACCTCAGGAAGTTCTGGCATAAATAAATTTATTTTTTAAACTGCTCAATCGGTGGATTCATCATCGTAAATCCAATATCACTGCCGAAATGATAAAGCAAACCCTCATCAATCCTAAATAGTTGAGTTTCAGGGGATTCTTGCACACGTAAAAAAGTAATTTTTTTACCATCTTCGGTACGAACATCAAAACTCTTATAAGGGATTCTTAAATCTAATGGATATTTTTCTACTGATCTTGCAGGATTTTTAACCCAAGTCATATCAAACCATTCAGCCATATCCTCTTGTTTAAGCGAGTTACCCTCACTAGCCTTCCATTCGTTATTTCTGCGTGATATTTTTAAGCGTTTAGATTGCCATTGCTCAAGACGAGAAAAGTCGAATTCTTTAACTTGCTCTGTTCTGCTTAAAGGTGACTTATCAATAAGTTCTATAGGCTGAGTAGATGCGACCTCTGAGTATGAACCACTGATAAGATATACGTTATTGTTATACAAAAGATATTGATCTTCAGTGACAGAATTGTATGTGCCAAAAATAAACTCTTCTTCTGTACCCTTATGTTGAAGTTTTAATTTAACGGTAGGTTTATCTAAGCCATATTTAGGTAGGTCATTTGATGGTAATTTCTCGCTACTAGATGTTGCCACGACAGAAATAATTTTTTGAACTGAAAATTGATCTGCACGACCTTTGATCGGTTCAAGCATATCCCAGGCCTCATTATTTTTTTTAAAAACAATAGATGCTCTAGAGGGAAAATCAATCTTCACAGTATCAAAATCACTTAAATTAAAAGTGCTGATTTCAAATTGTTTTGTTTGTTTTTTTTGTGGAGGTTTGAGAGCCAGAAAAAGAGAAATCGATAAAATGATCGAAAGCAAAATAATATTAATTAGCCAACGATTTTTCATATTTCTATTCTATTTTATGCTTTTCTGCGCTTAAACCAGAAAAATATGCCTAAAACAAAAATAATGATAGGAATGAAATATTGGAAGCTATGGAATACTGTCCAGGCGATCAAGACAGAAGTATTATCATTTGGAATAGTTACATTCACATCTTTTAAAGGCATAGGCTGAATAGAGATTAAATTATCATCTCCAGACAACCAATTGATCATATTGATGCCAAGATCTAAATTACCACCTGTCGTAATAAATGTGTTGGATAAAAAATTTCCATTTCCAACTATTACAACTCTTTGGCCTTTTTTACCATAAGTCCTTTGAAGAGCGACTGCAATATTAATGGGACCTGATTTATCTTTATTCTTATCAAAAGTTGATTGTTGATTCGCTTTTGATGATGAAGACTCTAGCCAACCATTTGGAGAAACTTCAATAAGTTTACTAACTTCCCAGCCATTGTCTAACGTGCCTTTAGCACTTACTTCATGCGCATTCGAAAAAAGCGTTCTTAGCATAAAGTTTTTAGTAATTGCATGGACACCATAAGAGGATGCAAAGGATACATTTTCATCAGCGCCTTCAACTTTTGCTGTTGGATCAACTACATGTTCATTTGAAACAGTAAGTCCAAGATATAAAGCTATCTCTTCCAAGCCATGAAAGTTATTATCATCAAGAAGCCAAAGTAAATTTCCGCCTGATTCTAGGAATTTTTTAATTTTTTTTGCTTCCACAGCTGGAATATTTTTTTGCGGGCTAGCAATTACTAACATTGAACCATTCAAAGGTACTTCTGATTCAACAGCGAGGTTAGGGTTAGCAAATTTGAAGCCCTTAGATTCTAGTTGCTTACCAAATTCGCCTAAGTCATTATTTTTTAGCCCAATTAAATTTCTTTCGCCGTGACCATCTAAATACATCACTGCTTGTTGATTAGTTCTAGATAAACGCATAAAAAGATTGGTCATCTCCTGTTCGGCAAAAGGAGGATTGATGTGCTCGGATCTTTTTTGATATTCGACTACAACTTCACCATCTACCTTAATTCCCTTTTCTTGCGCTAATTTTGGCTCTTCTATAGGGCTAATAAATTTAATGTTGATATCAGGCTTGGTTCTCTGATACCTGGTCATAAAATTAATAATACCTTGCCTAAATGTATCTCCATTATTGACATCATCTTTAGATGCAAACACGGTTAGTGAAATTGGTCCTTTCATTTGCTTAAGGACATTGATGCTTCCAGTAGTGAGGGTATTGCGATTAGCCTGTGTAATATCTTTTGAATATTTATATTGATTTGCAAGAAACCCCAAAAGAAATACTAAAACTATAAATAGAACAACAAAAAAACTATTCTGAATGAGAATTTGTAATCTTAATTTTGAATTAATTTTCATAGATATTTATCCACGAAGCCTGTCAGCATCGAGACGTCTGATTGTTAATGTTAAAAATGTTGATATAAATAAAAAGAAATACATTAAATCTGAGCTATCAATAAGGCCCCTTGAAAAGCTTTGAAAATGCTTCATAAGTGATAAATAAGCAAACCAATGATTAGGATCGCTGGCAAAAAAACGTTCCATAATCATTAATGCAAAAAGCGAAATGAAACTTAAAATTGCAGCAATAATAGGCTGTTGAGTTAAGCTTGAAAAATAAATCCCGAGCGCTGAAAAACTTGCTACAAGCAACCAAAGGCCTATCGAGTTTGCAATGAGATAACCAAAATCTATATCAGCCCAAATATTAAGTGTTGTGAGCATAAGAAAAATATAAAGAACAAGAATGCTTAAAAAAACAATTAAGCCAACAAATTTTCCCAGAACTATTTCAGTCAGTGAAATGGGTGCGCTGAACAGAAATGGTAAGGTTTGACTGCGTCTTTCTTCGCTAATAAGTCGCATGGTGAGAAGAGGAACTGCAAAAAGCATAATAAAAGAAGCAATACTATAAACTGTTTGCCCAACAAATATAGAGACGCCCACACGCTCAGCAGGGCGAATCGCACCCGACATTACTTCAAAGTAATTGTTAACTCCCGTAAGGTAATAACTTCCAAATGCCATCATAAGTAGCGCGAGAATAATCCATCCCATCGGGGACGCAAACAAGCTTTTAAGTTCTTTTCTTGCAATATTTAAAATCATTTTTAGTTGCCACTCATAAGTATTTAATTTTTTTGTTTCTTTTCAGTCAATTGAACAAAAACATCTTCAAGACTTGTTTGATCTGGGGCAATTTGATAAAGTCCCCAACGATTTTTCACTGACAGTTTCACAATAGCCTCTGATGGTGATTGATTGTTTTTGAAATGTATTCGATACATACTTGCCTCGACTTTTTCAACCTCAGTCACACCTTCAACATCTTTTAGTGCTGACAAAGGAGGTGCTTTTGAAAAACCTACTAAAAGTTTATTTCCTTGTCGATGTTGTTTTAATTCCTCAATGGAGCCATGAAATACTAAATTACCTTTATCAATAATCTGCACACGATCACAAACCATCTCAACTTCGGGAAGAATGTGTGTGGATAAAATAACGCTGTGCTTTTGACCTATCTCTCGAATAAGAGATCTTATTTCTCTAATTTGAATCGGGTCAAGACCTACTGTTGGCTCGTCTAAAATCACAACTAATGGATTATGAATAATAGCTTGAGCAATAGCTACGCGCTGTTGATATCCATTGGATAAGTTTTCAATTAATCGCTTGCTCATGTGACTTAAACCGCATTTTTCTTTTGCAGTATCTACAGCTTTTTTAATTTGGTTAGTAGATACTTTATGTAGACGAGCAGCAATAGTTAAAAACTCGTCAACCGTAAGTTCTTTATATATAGGACGCGTTTCTGGCAAATAGCCGATCAATGCTTTTGCTTCTTTTGGATTTTCGATCATGTCGATACCACAAATTTTTACCGTGCCCACCGAAGGAGCTAAATTACCCGTGAGCATTCGCATGGTAGTAGATTTGCCAGCGCCATTTGGCCCTAAAAAACCTAAAACTTCGCCCTTTTCTAGATGAAAACTTACATTTTTAACAGCCTCACGGCCACCAAAAAGACGTGTCAGCTCAATAGCTTCTAGGGTTAAATTCAGCATAGATGTTTTTTTGAATTTTTAATGAAAAAATGAATCACAGATTATACATATTAAAAAAATTGTTTTGTTTTATTAACCATCACATCAATGTTATGGGACTAATAATTAATCAAATTAGTTTAAACTATTATAAAAATCAAATCTCAGGAAACTTTATGCATCTGCTTCGAATATTCTCACTTTTTACTCTTCTATCCTTTGCCGCGGTTGCTAATGCTAAACCTGATCCATCTAGCTCTATTGACAATTATACCAATCCCGATCTTGTTTTTAGGCTCTTACTGGCTGAAATTGCCTCTCAGCGTGGCGAACTTAATCTTGCGAGCGAACTTTTTTTAGATTTAGCAAAGCAAACAGATAACGCACTTTTAGCCGAACGCGCTACGAGACTGACTAGCTATACAAGAAATGGCGAAATAGCTTTAGAGGCTTCTAAGATTTGGAATGAGCTTAGTAAAGAATCTATTGATGCCCAACAAGTGCTTAGTGAGATTCTTATAGCAAATAATAAACTCAATGAGGCCAAGCCAATTCTTCAAAAACTTTTACTTAAAGAAAAAACAAGAGCAGGTGGCTTTTTATATTTAAATAGTCTGTTCTCGAGAGTGTCGGATAAAAAAGCCGTATTGACTCTTGTCGCAGATTTAGCTAAGCCTTATCCCAAATTAGCTGAGGCACATTTTGCTGTAGCGCACGCTGCCTGGTTAAACAAAGATCAAAAAATATATGAAAAAGAACTGGTCTCAATAAATCAAATTAAACCAGATTGGGAAATGCCTATTTTATTCAGAGGGCAGATCTTAGCCCAAGAAAATCCTGAGAGAGCCCTTGCTTTTTTCAGTGAGTTTTTAAATAAATATCCTAAATCAAGCGAAGTAAGACTGGAATATGCAAAACTACTCACTAATGGTCGAAAGTTTAATGAAGCAAAAACTGAATTTATCAAGCTTGTAAATACTGCTAATAGTTCAGCAGAAATTACAGTCGCTGTGGGTCTATTGTCATTAGAACTTGAAGATTACGATCTTGCGGAAAAATATTTCCTGCAAAGTCTAAAAAGAAATCCCAAAGACAAAGACCAAATATTCGTCTATCTTGCGAAGATAGCAGACAAAAAAAATGAAAGCGAAGCAGCAATCACTTGGCTCAATAAAATTAACAATGGGCCTCGTTTTATTGAATCAAAACTAATCACGGCTGAAATCATTGCAAAAAAAGAATCCGTTGACAAAGCCTTATTTTTTTTAGACGGGCTCAAAGTAAATTCGCCTGATGAAAAATTAACACTCATTCAATCAAAGACATCATTTCTCACCAGGGCTAATCGCCACCAAGAGGCATTTCAAATTATGCAAAATGAGGCATCAAACTTCCCTCATTCACCTGAATTTAAATTTGATTATGCACTTCTTGCCGACAAATTAAATAAATACGACTTAATGGAAAAGCTTTTAAGAGAGGCTATTAAAATCAAACCTGATTATGCTGTTGCATACAATGCCCTTGGGTATTCATATGCGGATCGTAATATTAATTTAGAAGATGCTAAAAAATATATTGAAGTTGCTTTATCAATTTCGCCCAATAATCATTATATTTTAGATAGTATGGGCTGGCTCTATTATAGATTGGGCAAACTAGATTCAGCACTTTCATTTATCCAAAAAGCATACGATGTGCAACCTGATCCTGAAATCGCCGCACACTTGGGTGAGATTTTATGGGCCCAAGGAAGAAAAAAGGAAGCAAATGATATCTGGGATCTTTCACTTCAATCATTTCCTGATAATGAAATTTTAAAAGAAACCTTCAAAAGACTTCATTAATTTTCAAGAGTTGGCCATCAATTGAATTTTAAATATGTTCTAACTTTTTTAGCAATTTTTTTTCTTTCTGCATGCGCAACTTTAAACGATCCATTTGAGATGTTTAAATCTCATGCGCCTTCAATTGAGACGCCCCAAGCAATGAATGAAAATCTGTTTATTGACGAATTTTCCATAAAAGCTAAGTTCTCCTATTCTGCAGACTCAAAGGGTGGTTCGGGTCGACTTATTTGGCGCTATGAAAATAATCAAGATGAAATTGATATCTTTACACCTTTCAATAATCAGGTAGCAAAAATCATTTACTCAGCTAATAAAAAAAAGATCATTGATAGCAATGGAAAAATTTTATCTGGAGATGATTTTGATCATTACATACAAGCCTTATTCGGAAAAAATATCTCACCAGACCTGTTTAGACATCTTATTACAAATCATATTGAGCAGATTAAAGATTTGCACAAAGAAGACAATGAATTGAATCGAGCTACGCATTTTTATAACGATGAATGGAAGATTGTAATTAATGCATTTAAGACACAAGACAAACTGACTATTCCATCGAAAATATCAATATCCCAAGGCACATTCAATTTTAATTTTATTGTAGAAGAGATTATTAACATTGCAGGCAAATGAACTAATAGGTATGGGTTTTAGGGAGTTTTTGGCGCCTGCTAAATTAAATCTATTCCTTCATGTCGTTAGCAAGCGAACTGACGGCTATCACAATATTCAAACAGTTTTCCAACTTATCAGCCTTTATGATCATATTTTTATTAAAACAAATACATCTGGGAATATTCGTCGTATTTCAGATCACCATGCGATTCAGGAATGTGACGATTTAACAATCAAAGCGGCTCAAATATTAAAGCCTTTGTGTGAGAATCAGTCGGGAGCAGATATTTTTATTAAAAAAAATATTCCGATGGGGGGTGGCCTTGGTGGCGGAAGTTCAGATGCTGCTACGACGCTTATTGCCCTAAATGCTCTATGGCAATGCCATTTGAGTCAAAAAGAGCTTCAAGAATTAGCCCTTAAATTAGGGGCTGATGTTCCTTTCTTTATTTTTGGCCAAAATGCTTGGGCTGAAGGTTTAGGCGAAAAACTCACACCCTTCTCTATCACAATGCGAGATTACCTCGTTATAGCACCGAATGAGACGGTTTTTACAAGAGAGGTTTTTGAGTCACTTGAATTGACAAAAGACCGGATTCCATTGAAAATAGTAGGCTTTTCCGATGAATTGGACCTTAAAAATTTGGCCAATGACTTAGAAAAAGGGGTCTTAAAAAAATTTAAAGGCATTTCCGTTGCTTTTGATTGGTTAAACCAATTTGGCCACGCAAAGATGACAGGTTCAGGATCATGTATCTTCATACCTTTAAGTTCGATAGATAAAGGCATGGAAATTTTAGAAAAAAGGCCTCAAGATACACTGGGCTTTATAGTTAAAGGATTAGATAACCACCCGCATTTGAATTTAATGCTGGGAACATAATAACCATAGGGGAGTCGCCAAGCTGGTTAAGGCACTGGATTTTGATTCCAGCATGCGAAGGTTCGAATCCTTCCTCCCCTGCCATTTTTAAATAGACCGCTCATAACTAGGACCGAGATTTTGGACAATAATAGCGTTATGATATTCACTGGGAATGCCAACCCTCTTCTTGCTGAGCAAGTGGCTGGGAACCTAGAGATTCAACTTGGGCGTGCCGATGTAGGCCGTTTTAGCGATGGCGAAGTTATGGTTGAACTTCTTGAAAATGTTCGCGGTAGAGATGTTTTTGTTCTTCAATCTACAAGCCATCCTACTAACGATAACCTAATGGAAGTTATGGTGATTGTAGATGCCCTAAGGAGATCATCCGCATCAAGAATTACAGCGGCAATTCCTTACCTTGGCTACTCAAGACAGGATAGAAGACCAAGATCGGCGCGCGTTGCAATTACTGCGAAAGTTGTAGCAAATATGCTTACAAGTGTTGGTGTAAATAGACTCCTTACTATGGATCTACATTCCGACCAAATTCAGGGATTTTTTGATATTCCTGTGGACAATATATATGCAACGCCCGTACTTCTCAAAGATTTGCTTGAACAAAATCATAAAAATCTTGTGATAGTGTCGCCCGATGTAGGCGGTGTTGTAAGAGCTAGAGCTTGCGCTAAACAATTGGGCTCCGATCTTGCAATTATTGACAAACGTAGACCCAAGCCTAACGAATCTAAAGTGATGAATATTATTGGGGTTGTGGAAAATAGAACCTGCGTCATAATTGATGACATGGTTGATACTGCATATACACTTTGTGAAGCTGCAGCTGCTCTAAAAAAGAATGGTGCTATTAAAGTAGTGGCTTATGCAACACACCCTATTCTTTCAGGGGAAGCAACAAAAATTATTACCGAATCTGAACTAGATGAATTAGTTGTAACAAATACCATTCCACTAAGTAAGGCGGCAATGGCATGTAAAAAAATTAGACAGCTTAGTGTTGCTGAGCTTTTGGCAGAAACGATTCGTCGAATAAGCCAAGGCGACTCCGTAAGTTCTCTTTTTATGGAGTAATGAATTTGGTCATGTTGATCAACAAACTGCTGCAGTCTGGTCGCGGAATGCAGATTTAAATTAAGGAGTAGTAAATGAAAATTGAAATTAGTGCAACAAAACGTGATGTGAAAGGTACGGGTGCGAGCCGCCGTCTTCGCCACGCTGGAAGTATTCCTGGAATTTTATATGGAGGCGGCAAAGAGCCCATCTTTCTTGACCTTGAACAAAAATCTTTATTTTTACAATTTAGACATGAAGCATTTCATGCGTCGATCTTAACGCTTAACTTAGAAGGCAGTAAAGAGGCTGTCTTATTAAGAGACTATCAAATGCATCCTGTGAGAAATACAATTCAGCATATTGACTTTCAGCGTGTTAATGAAAATGAAAAAATCCACGTTAAAGTGCCATTCCATTTTATTAATGCTGAAGTTTCTCCAGGCGTTAAACTCAATGGTGGTATTGTTTCGCACATCATGACTGAAGCAAATATTTCTTGCTTACCAAAAAATCTTCCTGAGTTTATTGAAGTTGATTTGGCAACAATGGATATTGGTCAATCAATCCATTTATCAGAAATTAAAATGGCTGAAGGTGTCGAATTCGTTCAGCTTGCTCATGGTAATGATGCAGCAGTAGCTTCTGTTGCTAAACCAAGGGCTGTGGTTGAAGAGGTTGAAGCCAAGCCAGCAGAAGATGCTGTTGATGCAGCCGCCCCAGCAGCTGACGGTGCTGAGGCTTCAGATGTAGCTCCGGCTGAAGACGCTAAATCAGAAAAAGCTAAATAACCTAGCTTTGATAATGAATAAAGCGCACTTTTTTTTAAAATTAAGTGCGCTTTATTTTTTCTTATGAGCCAAATTAAATTATTTGTAGGTCTCGGAAACCCTAGCGAAAAATATTCCAATACCAGACACAATGCTGGATTTTGGTGGATAGATCTCGTCGCCCACCAACAAAATATCAAATTACAAAGCAGCGATAAATTTTTTTCAAGTTTTGGTAAGTCTTCGAATGCTGAAGAATTTTATTTTGCAAAGCCTAATACATTTATGAATGACAGTGGTAAAACCCTTGCAGCAATTACAAAGTTCTACAAAATAGATCCAAATGAAATTCTTGTGATTCATGACGATCTTGATATAGAGGTTGGACAAGCTAAACTAAAATTTGGTGGCAGTCACGGAGGACATAATGGCCTTAAAAGTATATTTGCATCCATTAGCTCTCAAGATTTTTGGCGCTTAAAGATTGGTATTGGGCACCCGGGTGAAAAACATTTAGTTATAGATTACGTATTAAAAAATCCATCATCTAAGGAGAGAAATCTCATTGATGAATCTATAGAAATAAGCAGTCAGCTTTTTAATGAAATTGCATCAGGTCAATTTGAAAAAGCCATGCTCATTCTTCATACCAATAAATAAAGAAAAAAAATTATGAAATGTGGAATTGTTGGACTGCCGAACGTTGGAAAATCAACGCTATTCAATGCGATTACTAAAGCAAGTATTGCTGCTGAAAATTATCCTTTCTGCACGATTGAACCCAATATTGGGATTGTAGAAGTACCGGATCCTAGAATTGAAAAACTCAGAGCTATTGTTAACCCAGAAAAAACACAGCCAGCTATAGTAGAATTCGTTGACATCGCAGGTCTTGTGGCCGGAGCATCAAAAGGTGAAGGTCTTGGTAATAAATTTTTAGCAAACATTAGAGAGACTGACGCTATAGTGCATGTAGTTCGCTGCTTTCAAGATGACAACATTGTGCACGTTTCAGGTAAGGTTGACCCTCTTTCTGATATTGAGGTCATCAATACAGAACTTATTTTGGCTGATATGGAAACGGTAGATAAAACACTTCAGCGAGAAAATAAAAAAGCAAAATCAGGAGATAAAGAAGCTATTCAACTTGTTTCAATTCTGACAAAAATTTCTACTCATCTCGATCAAGGAAAATTAGTTAAAAATTTAAATCTTGATGATGATGAAGTAAAGCTTATTAAGCCTTTATGTTTAATTACAGTTAAGCCTGTGATGTTTGTAGCTAACGTCAATGAAATAGGATTTACTAACAATCCGATACTCGACTCACTGAAAGCTTTAGGTCAAAAAGAAAATTTTCCTGTTATTTCTATTTGCGCAAAAATTGAAGCAGAGATTGCAGATTTAGAAGATGAGGATAAGGCTATATTTTTAAGTGAATTAGGGTTAGAAGAACCAGGTCTCGATAGAGTAATCAGGTCGGCTTATGCTCTTTTGGGATTACAAACTTACTTCACAGCAGGTGTTAAAGAGGTAAGGGCGTGGACCTTAAAAAAGGGTGCGACTGCACCCGAAGCTGCTGGTGTTATTCATACGGACTTTGAAAAGGGCTTTATTCGAGCTGAGGTTATTTCTTACGATGATTTCATTGCCTTTAATGGCGAACAAAAATCTAAAGAAGCTGGGAAAATGCGTTTAGAAGGCAAGGAATACATCGTGAAAGATGGTGATGTTATGCATTTTAGATTTAACGTCTAATATCAGCCTTTGACTTTAGCTGTTTAAAAAAATATAATTCAACGCTTTATTTTGTTACATAAAAGGTGATGTAGCTCAGCTGGTTAGAGCGCAGGATTCATAATCCTGAGGTCGAGAGTTCAAGTCTCTCCATCACCACCATCTTTTAAAGATTAAAATTCGTTTTATATGGTGCTCTTTCATTAAGTTCGTTTGTATACTTATCAATTCCATTCTTTTCTCTTCTTAAAAAATCTTTGATTGCATGCTCAAATTTTTCATCAAAAATTCGATGAAATGAAAATGTATTGAATGGCTCAAAACCTCTTGCGAGTTTATGCTCTCCTTGAGCCCCGCCCTCGAATGCAGCTATTTCATTTTCAATACAAAATTCCTGGCCTTGATAGTATGAAAGTTCGAAATGCAATCCAGGATAAAAAGATTTTGAACCCCAATATCTTCCATATAAATTTTTATCGTCATAAATAAAGAATGATCCTGCAATAGGTATATCGTCTCCGTATGCCAATATTAACAATATATTCTCAGGCATACTTTCACTAATAAGGCTAAAAAAACTTCGTGTGAGATACGGGTGCGAGTGATGTTCTTGATAGGTATTGCAATAACAAGCATAAAAAAAATCTAAATCTGATTCAGCAATTTCCAGACCTTTTATTTTTTTAATTTTAAGCCCTAAGTCCTGAATTTTTTTTCGCTCTTGTTTTATTTTTTTTCGCTTATCGTGAGAAAGCTGAGATAGGAATTCTTCAAAATTTTTGTAATTTTTGTTAAACCATTTAAATTGTACGCCTTCTCTTAACATCCATTTTAAATCTAGGTATGCGTTTGGCTCGCTTTCATCACAAAATAAAATATGGCTTGATGACATTTTATTTTTATAGGCTAGCCCTTCTATCTGTGAAACTATATTTTTTTTAATTGACGCGTCTAACCCAAAAACTCTAGGCCCAGAAGCGGGAGTAAATGGTATGCATGACACGATCTTTGGATAATAGCTTTCCCCATATTTCTGATAGGCTTCCGCCCAAGACCAATCAAATACATATTCGCCATAAGAGTGCTCTTTTAAAAATATAGGTGAAGCGCCAACGAGCTTTCCTTCATGGGTAACGGTTACCGGAAAAGGATACCAACCTGTGCCCTCTCCTATGGAATTTGATCCTTCAAGCGATTGAAAAAATTCAAGCCTTAAAAAAGGATTTGATTTTGTAAGATCATTCCATTCTTTTTGATTAATATTTTTAAAGCTAGATTGAAATTCTATGTGCGCCATAGCGATCTATTTTAACGAAGAATCACTAAGGGAAATTTATATCGGTGTTTTGGTATTTGATGAAGCTTGATTGTTTTTACGCTTGTTACTATCCAAATGATTTTTTTCAAATTCTTTTGCTAAGAAAGCCAATTCGTCTAGAGATATAACCTCATTCTCGTCTAAATCGAAGCGATTAAATTGGCGAGCTACTTGAGGTAAACATTTTGTTGTTTCCTGGAGATCAAGGGTATTATCATTGTCTTCATCGCAAGCAATAAAACGGGATTCCAAACCTTTTAACATCTCCCTTTGTTTTTCTTCGATGAGGCTACTTTCTTTACCTGATGATTTTGCATATGCAGCAAGGGCTCGCCTAATTCTTGCTCGCTCTTCTGGTGATAAAGAGCTACTTTCTTTTAATTTATGAAGCTCAGTAGCAACTGATGAATTGTTTTCTGATTCTACTTTTGGGGCTTGATTATTTGCTCCAGCTAATACATCTAAAGAGAGGCCAAAAGCCGCAGCGAAACAAAATAAAAAGGGTTTCAAAAACTTATGCAATTGATTGATTTTTATTTAGAAAGGAATGTTATATTCAAGCTTAAATGTTAATACTTTATTACAAAAATATGCATATTTGTTTCTATTTGTAACAATGGATCATAATAACTTATGATGTAAACTGATATATTAAGTTCATTTTGTACTAACTGATCTAGATTAAACTCATGGCAATCAATCCAGCATCCATTTTAATTGTTGATGACGATCCAAAAATAAGAGATCTCACAAGTCAATATCTTACAGATCAAGGCTTGAATGCCCATACAGCCAATGGCGGCAAGGAAATGGATTTATTTATTGCTAACCACCAAGTTAGCCTCATTATCCTTGACCTTATGATGCCGGAAGAAAGTGGGCTTGCTATATGTCAAAGATTAAGAGGTTCAGGAAATTTCACTCCAATTATTATTCTGACAGCAAAAGGAGATGAAATTGACCGTATTGTCGGCTTGGAAATGGGGGCAGATGATTATGTATCAAAACCATTTAACCCTAGAGAGCTTTTGGCACGTATTAATGCTGTATTAAGACGAAATGAATTAAAACAAACCCAAAACTCAACGTCTGAAAATATAGCGTTTGGTCCTTTTATATTTAGTTCAGACACAAGAAGCCTCACAAAAAACGGGGTTCCTATTAATATTACCTCTGGTGAATTTGAATTATTAAAAGTATTTATTGATCATCCCCGCCAGCCCTTGTCTCGCGATCAAATTATGCAATTGGCAAAAGGGCGAGAACTTGATGTTTTTGATAGAAGCATCGATGTTCAGATCTCAAGATTAAGAAAAATCCTAGAAGAAGATCATACAAGCCCCAAATTTCTCCAAACCATGTGGGGCTTCGGATATATCTTTGTTCCAGATAGTGATACTTCACATTGAAATTTATTCCCAATACACTTCTTGCTAGATTTCTTATTCTTATTGCAACAGTGCTCATAATTGCGCAGATTGTATCAATCCGCATATTTGATTATTTCGAAAGAGATCCCAGAGCCGAAGCAGTAGCTCAAGAAATTCAAACGGTGGTTAATTTTACAAGAGCTTCTCTCATATCATCAAGAGAAGATAAAAGACTTGAGCTTTTATCAGAGTTATCTACAAAAGGTGATATCAGAATTTATCCTGCATACTACTTTGAGGATATTGAACCTCTTGCTCCTGATCCCTTCTTGAAAGTTGTTGTAAGAAAACTAAAAGAAAGGCTTGGTGAAAATACAATTGTGATTACCGATCACTATGGCATCCCGGGTCTTTGGGTAAGCTTTTCTATTGATCAAGATGAGTTTTGGGTAGTAATTCCAACGCCAGGTGACAGGCCCTTTCCATGGCATTGGATTGGTTGGGGGATCATTGTTGCTGGCCTTTCAATCATAGGAGCATATGCTACTGCAACAAGAATTAATAGACCTTTGAATCTCTTAATTCAAGCCACTAAACAATTAAAAAAAGGTGAATTTCCTAAAAAACTCCCTTTAGATAGTGTGACTGAATTCCGCACTATGAGCCAAACTTTTAATGAAATGTCTCAGAGTTTGAGTAAGGTAGATCAAGAGAGAAAAGTTCTTTTAGCAGGAGTGTCTCATGATATAAGGACCCCACTTACTAGGCTAAGGATTGCTATTGAAATGTTGCCTAAAAAAATTGCGAGTAAGCTTAAAAAAAGCATGGAGGAAGATATCTTTGAAATAGATAATATTCTTAATCAATTTATAGATTATGTTCGAGGATTTAATCAAGAGGCAACAGTTACAACAAATCTCAATGAATTTTTTAGTCATATGAAAAAACAACATCAAATACTTAACCGTAATATTGTTTTTGTGAGTAATCTAAAAATACCAATCTTCTATGACATAAAACCTATCTCATTTAGAAGATTATTTGATAATCTTATTAATAACGCTTTTTCCTACTCCACGGGTGAAGTATTAATTACTATTAGAAAACATAAAGAAAATATCTCAATTTCTGTCCTCGATGATGGTCCTGGTATTCCGCCAGATCATATCCAAAGGCTTCTAAAGCCTTTTGAGAGATTTGATGTGATATCAATAAATAAAAAACAAATGGCCGATAATCGAGAGAGTTGTGGACTTGGGTTAGCAATCGTTGACAAAATTACTGAAGCTCACAATGGTAAATTAGAAATCTCAAATCGCGCTAAAAAAGGCTTAGAGGTAAAAATCATACTGCCTTTAATTAATGAAAGCTAATTAAACCACTTTAATTTCTTACGAAGTTTGACTACATTCCCAATAATAATAAGAGAGGGTGATTTTAATTTTTCTTTTTTCACTTTTTGCACAATATTAGAAAGAGCCCCTGTTATCACTCTCTGTTGTGAAGTTGTTCCTTGTTCTACAACAGCGATTGGTAAATTTTTGGAAGCTCCATGTTTTACTAATTCAACACATATTTGTGAAAGTGCTAAAAGACCCATATAAATCACAATAGTTTGATTTGATTTAGCGAGCGAACCCCAATCAAGCATCAATTTTTCATCTTTCATGTGACCTGTAACAAATGTACAAGACTGTGCAAAGTCTCTATGCGTTAAGGGAATACCTGCGTAACTTGATACACCATTAGCAGCAGTAATTCCAGGCACTACTTGAAATGGAATCTTATGCTCCATAAGCATTTCTATTTCTTCTCCGCCTCTGCCAAAAATAAAAGGATCGCCACCTTTGAGACGCAAAACACGCATACCTTTTTTTGCTAACTTTACAAGTAATTGATTAATTTTATCTTGTGGCAAAGTATGCCTGTCTCTTTCCTTTCCAACGAAAATTAACTCTGCATCACGTCTCACAAGATTTAATACATCCCTACTGACAAGCTTGTCATAAACACATACATCCGATCTCTGCATTAAATGAAGTGCTCTAAATGTAAGCAAATCCGGATCACCCGGTCCCCCTCCAACCAAGAAAACTTCCCCTTGTTTCTTTTGTATTTCATTCTTTTTTACTAAAGCTATTAATTGTTGCACACTTAATTTCTTAGATTGATTAAGAAATTGTCTTACCAAAGGATGATCAATAAAATTTTCCCAAAAAATTCTTTTTGACTGTGTTGTTTCATATCGATTTTTAACACTATCTCTCATAGAGCCCATGACGGAAGCAAGCTTACTAAAGCTATGTGGAATCAAAGCTTCAATTTTTTCACGAACAAATTTGGCTAAAACAGGCGCATTGCCTTCACTGGAAATTGCAATCAATAATGGTGAACGATCTATGATTGATCCCATTGTGAAAGTACAGAGCGAAGGCTCATCAACTACATTAACTGGAATATTAAGTGCCTGAGCAGTTTCAGACACTATTAAATTAACTTTTTTATTATCGGTTGCTGCAACAACGAGCACAGGATGGGTTAAATCATTTCTTTCAAAAGACTTTATTTTGACGTGAATTTTTTTTAGCTTTTGATAGTACTTTAATTCTTTACATAAGCTAGATGCAATCACGGTAATTTTTGCGTCGGCCTTAAGAAGCATTTCAATCTTTCTTAGAGCGACATCACCCCCTCCTATTACCAATACGGGCTTATGTAATAAATTAATAAAAATTGGGAAACTTTTCATAACATCATTTTACATGTTCATTAGAAGGTAGTCCTTATCTAAAATGCAATAATTTACCTGTATTATTAATTACTTAAAGCCACTATACTTAACACATCCTAATTTTAATGCTCCACCTATTTCTTTAGCTTTATGCTTAAAAAAGTTTTTATTAAAACATTCGGCTGTCAAATGAATGAGTACGACTCATCCAAAATGCAGGATGTATTAAATCAAACTCACATTACTTCCAAGACAGAAAATCCGAAGGAAGCTGATCTCATTATCTTAAATACTTGCTCTGTCAGAGAAAAAGCTGAAGAAAAAATATACAGCCACCTTGGTGAATATGAAGCTCTTAAAAAAATCAATCCCAACTTACTAATTGCAATTGGAGGATGTGTTGCTAGCCAAGAAGGTGACAATATTCTTAAGCGGGCCCCTTTTGTAGATCTTATTTTTGGCCCACAAACTCTTCATCGATTACCAGAGTTGGTAAACAAAAGAAAATCAGCTGGCTCATCACAAGTTGATATTTCTTTCCCTGAAATAGAAAAGTTTGATCATCTTCCCTCTCCGAGCTTTTCAGGGGCTTCTGCTTTGGTTTCAATTATTGAGGGATGCAGCAAATATTGTTCATTCTGTGTTGTCCCTTATACGCGTGGGGAAGAAATCTCTAGGCCTTTTGACGATATATTAGCTGAAGTGATCCAGCTAGCATCTTTAGGTGCAAAAGAAATTACTCTTCTCGGACAAAATGTTAATGCTTATCGATCTAACACTAAAAATGGATCTTCTGCAAACCTGGCTTTACTTATAGAATATATTTCTGAGATTGATGCAATTAAACGCATTAAATTTACAACAAGTCATCCTAATGAAATGAATGACAGTCTTATAGAATGTTTTGGAAAATTTCCAAAGCTTGCAGCACATCTTCACTTGCCTATTCAATCAGGCTCAGACCGCATATTGTCATCAATGAAGAGAAATTATACGGCTTTAGAATACAAAAATATCATAAGAAAATTAAAAAAGAATTGTCCTCAAATTTCAATAAGCTCTGATTTTATTATTGGATTTCCTAACGAAACAGATGCTGATTTTGAAATGACAAAAAGAATTATGGAGGATGTTAAATTTGATTTCAGCTTTAGTTTTTTATATAGCCCAAGACCGGGAACTCCAGCCTCATACATTCACGACGAAATCTCTCATGAAACAAAATTAAGAAGATTGAATGAATTACAATTAATAAACGATGCGCAAGGCAAGGCGATAAGCCATCTTATGCTAGGCACTAAACAACGCATTTTAATTGATGGTCAATCATGGAAGAATCCAACTGAAATGGCTGGCAAAACAGATAATAATAGAGTGGTTGATGTTAAAGCCGATAAATCATTTATTAACCAATTTGTAGACGTCACAATTACCGAGGTGACTTCAAAAAGACTTCGCGGAGAAATTATTTAATATGGGGATGAAGTTCGAATTACCTTCTGTAAACAACAGGCAATTATCTAATTTATGTGGGGCATTAGATCAAAATCTAAAGCAAATTGAAGCTGCATTAGAAGTTGATATCGTAAGACGTGGATCAAGTTTTAATATAAACGGCTCTTCAAAAAATATAAAAGCTGCCGCAGCTCTTATCCAAAAATTTTACAAAAAAGCTATTGACCCTATTGAATTAGAAGATATTCAATTAGGACTCGTCGAAATTAATAAATTTGAAAAAGGAATAAAAGCAACTTCAGAAATCAATGAACTCAAAACAAAAAGAACTGACCTGAGGGGCAGAACGCCTAGACAAAATGCATACTTAAAAAATATACAGGATTTTGATATCACTTTTGGCATTGGTCCCGCAGGTACAGGAAAAACTTATCTTGCTGTCGCAAGCGCTATAGATGCAATTAACAGGGATAAAATTAAACGTATCGTTTTGGTTAGGCCTGCTGTAGAAGCTGGTGAGAGATTAGGTTTTCTTCCCGGTGATTTAGCACAAAAAGTGAATCCTTATTTAAGACCTCTTTATGATGCACTCTATGATTTGGCCAGCTACGAGAATATTCATAAAATGATTGATAAAAGTATCATCGAAATTGCACCCTTAGCTTATATGAGAGGTCGTACACTTAATCAAAGCTTCATCATCTTAGATGAAGCTCAAAATACTACTCCTGAACAGATGAAGATGTTCTTGACACGGATAGGTTTTGGATCAAAAACTGTGATTACAGGTGATATTACTCAAATTGATTTAGCTAAAGGTCAAAAAAGTGGCTTGATTGAAGCAAAAAAGATTTTGTCGAAAGTGAAAGGCATTGCATTTACTGAGTTCTTATCTGATGATGTAGTAAGACATCCTCTTGTTCAAAAAATTATTAATGCGTATGAAAATTTTGAAAAAAAGAAAGTAGATAATTAACTTCAAATGGAATTAAAACCCATCATTGCAATTCAAGATATGGTGTACACAAAACCAATAGTAAAAAAAACACACTGCTACAAATGGCTTGCACCTATAATTGATCATAATGCCGAAATAACTATTCGAATTGTAGGAATTGATGAATCAAAAAATCTAAATGCTATTTATCGCAAAAAAAAATATCCAACTAATGTACTTTCTTTTCTTATAGACGATGCGCATCATCTCATTGGAGATATTGTCCTTTGCGCTCCAGTCATAGAAGAAGAAGCAAGAGATCAATCGAAAAATCTCGAAGCTCACTATGCTCACCTTATTATTCATGGCGCACTTCATTTATATGGTTATGATCATGAAAATAAAAAAGATGCTGAAATTATGGAAGAAAAAGAGATTAAAATTTTAACTAAACTCGGCTATAAAAACCCTTATCTTTTAGAAGAGAAAAATCGCAATGAGCGAATCAAAAAAATCTAAATTAATTGAACGTCTGAGTCATTTTCTTTTAAGAGGACCTGAAGATCGGGAGCAGCTTTTTGAATTGCTTAAGTCTTCATATGAAAAAAATTTAATGGATGCTGATTCGCTTTCTATGATTGAGGGTGTTCTTCAGGTTTCAGAAATGCAGGTAAGAGATATCATGATTCCAAGATCACAAATGGATGTTATTGATATTTCTCACTCACCTGAAAAATTTATTCCTTTTATTATAGCGACGGCTCACTCGCGCTTTCCTGTGATTGAAGATGACAAAAATGATGTCATTGGTATATTACTTGCTAAGGATCTTCTTAAATATTACGCAGGCGACGACTTTGAAATTAGAGATATGTTGCGCCCTGCTATATTCATTCCAGAATCCAAAAGACTTAATGTGCTTCTCAAAGAATTCAGAAGTAGTCGAAATCATATTGCAATCGTAGTAGACGAATACGGCGGCGTCTCAGGTATGGTTACAATTGAAGATGTTTTAGAACAAATCGTGGGTGAAATTGAGGATGAATTTGATTTTGATGAGACTGAGGATAATATCATTCAAGACAAAGATGGCCGTTATAGAGTAAAAGCATCAACTGAAATTGAAGACTTTAATGAATTTTTTAAGGTGACCTTTAGTAATGAGGAATTTTCAACTATCGGCGGCTTAATTATTCATGCATTTGGTCATCTGCCAAAACGAGATGAAAAAATTACTTTTCAGGGATTCAAAATTACAGTTTTAAGAGCTGATAGTCGAAAACTTTATTCTATCCTTCTTGAAATTGACACTCCTGGTAATAACGTGTAATTTTTTGAACTAATCGACTTATTCTTTTTCCTATTATTTTAGGAGTCTTTAATGAAAAAACAATTTTTAGCTATTCTTTTAATCCTGTCTCCACACCTTTTCGCTAACGAAATTGATAAAAGCACTATTCCTATAGACGAAAAATCCTTTATTGAGGCTATCAGTCGTTTTAATAAAGATGAAATCCTAAGAGCTCTCGGAGAACCAGCTTTCAAAGAAGATATTAAAATCAAATCGTCTGATCAGGTAGTAGGATCGGTTTGGCAATATCATTATATTAATACCGCGGAAAATGGCAGCTATTACCCCATAACAGAATTAGATTTCTTAGATGAGTTTGTTGAGACTGTTGTTTTTATAAACAATAATGGTGAACCTTCAGCTAGCCCCTCTCAAACATACAAAATTCAAAAGCCTTAATTACTTTTAAGGCTTTATTGTTCATAATTCAGTACAATTGTCTTAAACGACTTCTTGTATCTTGAATAATCACTATCCATTCTTTTATATAGCTATTTCCTTTTTGCTCGGAGCTCTTTCAGTTCTGAGTTTTGCCCCTTTTTACTATCACTTTATTTCGCTCATTTCTCTAAGCGGTCTTTTTTACATTTGGTACAAATTAAACCATGCAAGATGGGGCTTTCTATCGGGGCTTTTTTTTGGGTTAGGCCTATTTTGCTTTGGTATTTCGTGGATTTACATAAGTCTAAATTTATATGGTGGCATGCCTCCATGGTTAGCATATTTAAGTACTTTTTTATTCTGCCTCTTTTTAGCTTTTTTTATTGGTATTGTTGGATGGCTTTCTTCACATCGAAAATCGAGCTTTTTTTTAATTCCATTTATTTGGACATTATTTGAATGGATTAAAGGCTGGTTTTTAACAGGGTTTCCATGGCTCACAATGGGTTATTCTCAAGTACCTTCCAGCCCTCTTGTTGGATTCTTGCCGGTTATAGGTATTTATGGGGTAACCTTCATAGTCACTTTTTTAGCTTTAATATTTAACCTCGTTTTGCTTGATAAAAACAAGCGCTCACAACTTATAAAACTCAGTGCAATAGGTTTTGTATTACTATCAGGTCAACTTCTTAAAAATATTGAATGGAGTGATCGTATTGGTGAGCCTGTAACCGTGTCACTTGTTCAAGGTAATATTGCTCAGGATATTAAATGGCAAAAAGATGCTATTTCACAAACATTAAATACGTATCAAACTCTTATACAAAAAACAAAAGGTAAGATTATTATTCTTCCTGAAACTGCTTTGCCATTTCTCCTACAATATATCCCTACAACATTTAAAGAGTTTATTTTAAGACATGCTTCAAAAAAACAAAGTCATATTCTTATGGGTGCGATTGAGCGCCAAGACACAAAATATTTTAATGTTGTATTAAATTTAAAAAATGATGCATTTCAAGTTTATCGCAAATCACATTTAGTGCCATTTGGTGAATTCATACCCTTGAAATTTATTTTTCAATATATTTATACACATTATCTCAATATGCCTATGAATGACCTATCAAGAGGTAGCGACCACCAAAAGCCTATGGCTATTGCGAATCAAAAAATTGCATTTAATATTTGTTATGAAGATGTGTTTGGTGAGGAAATTATTCAAGCCCTTCCCTCCGCAACACTTATAGCTAATATAAGTAATGATGCATGGTATGGAAGATCTATTGCTGCTTACCAGCACTTACAATTTTCTCAAGCAAGAGCTATAGAAACAGGAAGAATGGTTATTCGCGCTACAAATACTGGCGCCACAGCCATTATTGATGAACATGGAATTCTTTTAGAAACACTGCCCGAATTTACTGAAGGTGTTCTCGAGGGCTCCGTGCAAGGATTCAAAAATGCAACGCCTTATGTTTTGCTTGGTAATTGGCCTGTTATTTCTTTATGTTTCATTGCGCTTCTTGGTTGGTTTATGAGGCATTCAAAACTTTTATGGATATTGAAAAAGAAGTAGAATGCATGAATTAGAGATCAATTCATTATGCAATTAACCTTTCAAGACATCATTCTCAAACTTCAAAATTATTGGGCTAACCAAGGATGCGCTATTCTTCAGCCATACGATATGGAGGTTGGTGCAGGCACTTCACACACAGCAACTTTTTTGAGGGCGCTAGGACCCGAGCCCTGGAAGGCAACTTATGTCCAACCAAGTCGACGTCCAAAAGATGGGCGCTATGGTAAAAATCCAAATAGGCTTCAACATTATTATCAACTACAGGTTGTTTTGAAGCCTTCACCATTGGATATCTTAGAGCTTTATTTGGGTTCACTCAAAGCGCTCGGATTTAATCTTAAGGAAAATGATATTCGCTTTGTTGAAGATGATTGGGAAAACCCAACGCTTGGCGCTTGGGGTTTGGGTTGGGAAGTTTGGCTCAATGGAATGGAAATTACTCAATTCACTTATTTTCAACAAGTAGGCGGTATTGACTGCAAACCAATCACGGGAGAAATAACTTACGGGCTCGAAAGGCTTGCAATGTATATTCAAGGAGTAGACAACGTTTATGACCTTATCTGGACCGACAATTTAAAATATGGTGATGTCTATCTTCAAAACGAAATTGAACAAAGTGCATATAACTTTGAACATAGTGACGCTGACTTTCTATTTCAAGCTTTTACAGCTCACGAAAAAGAAGCCAATCATCTCATGACCGAGCGCTTAGCTCTTCCCGCATATGAACAAGTTTTAAAAGCAGCGCATTCTTTTAATCTTTTGGATGCAAGAGGCTCTATTAGCATCACCGAAAGAGCAGAATATATTGGTCGCATTAGAAATTTAGCGAGGAATGTTGCGAATAGTTACGTTCAAAGCCGGGCAAATTTAGGCTTCCCATTGGCTGATAAAAATCATGCAAAAGAAATCATTGATCAACTTAATGCAAAAAAGATCATTAAATCGTGAAGCTAGATAATTTACTTATAGAGCTTTTAACGGAGGAGTTACCTCCAAAATCACAAAAACAACTTGGTATAGTATTTGCAAAAAGTGTAAAAGAATTTCTTATAAAACATCATCTCGCAAGTGAATCATCTGAAGATTCGATTTTTTCTACGCCAAGAAGAATCGGTATCTATTTAAAAGATGTCAAAGATGAAGCTGAGAAGCAAAATATATCTATCAAATTAATGCCAGTATCTGTTGGATTTGACGTGTCAGGTAAACCAACGGAAGCTTTATTAAAAAAATTACATGCAATTGGTTTGGATGAAAAATCTATAAATCTGATCGCTAAAAAAAATGAAAATAATAGTGATATTTTATATATTGATAAAGATATAGAAGGAGCAAAATTAAAAAATATTATTGCTGAATGTATTTCGTCAAGCTTGATATGTTTACCAATTAAAAAAATGATGTCGTATCAACTTTTGGATGGATGGACTACTGTTAATTTTGTTAGGCCAGCCCATGGACTAATTATTCTTCACGGTGCCAATATTATCAAAACAAATATTCTGGGTATCGAATCTAATCGAAGAACATTGGGTCATCGCTTTGAATCAAAAAAAGAAATGATTGAGATTCAACATGCTGATCAATACAAAGAACAAATGAAAACTGAAGGCAATGTCATTGTATCTTTCGATGAAAGAAAAGCGCTTATCAAAAATGAATTAGATAATCAAGCTGCTAGCCTCCCGAATCAACTTACCCCTATCAACGATGAGGATCTTCTTGAAGAGGTCACAGCGCTTGTTGAATATCCAAATGTTATACTGGGTGAATTTGAGTCGAAGTTTCTTGAGGTGCCTCAAGAGTGTCTTATTTTAACTATGAAAGCTAATCAAAAATACTTCCCCTTAATTGATAAAAACAAGAAACTGGCAAATCAATTTTTAATTGTTTCAAATATATCTCCAAAAAATTCTATTCTCATCATTCAAGGCAATGAGAAAGTTATCAGGCCAAGACTATCAGATGCAGAGTTTTTTTATACCCAAGATAAAAAAAAGCCTCTTGAAGATTACCTCTCACAACTTCAACATATTGTCTATCACAACAAACTTGGCACCCAATCTGAGAGGGCCAAAAGAGTTAAAATAATCGCGTCTCTGATCGTAAAAAATTTAAATCAACCTAAATTACTCGAAGATGTAATGCTTGCATCCGATTTATCTAAAGCTGATTTATCTTCTAATATGGTAGGTGAGTTCCCTGAACTCCAAGGTATTATGGGTAGATATTATGCACTAAATGAAAAAATTTCAGAAGAAGTGGCGTTTGCTATTGAAGATCATTACAAGCCAAGATTTTCTGGCGATACACTTCCAAGAAGCTCTGTAGGAGATATCGTAGCGATTGCTGACAAAATTGAAACTTTAATAGGTTTATTTAGTATTGGTGAAAAGCCGACGGGCGACAAAGATCCTTTTGCATTAAGACGTCAAGTTATAGGAATCATTCGTATTCTTACCGAAAAAAATATCGACCTTAATTTAAATACAACTATTTCTGATTCTATTCAGGCCACCAAATTAACAGAATCTAAAGATCTTCATTCTTTTATCTTCGATCGAATCTCCAATTTTTTCAAAGATCAAGGTTATGCTACGCTTGATATCGAAGCTGTCCTTGCGATTGACTCAGGATTGATTAGCGAGATACCTAAAAGATTAATTGCAATTAAAGAATTTTCCCAGCTTCCTGAGTCTAGAGATTTAGCATCAGCCAACAAAAGAGTTAGAAATATTCTTAAAAAAGCAAATCTGAAATCCACGTTAAAAGTTAATCAGGCTTTACTTAAAGACAAAGCCGAAGTTAATTTATATAAAACATTAGATTTGGTAGATGCTGAAGCTAGAAAAGAATATCTAACGAAAAATTATTCAGGTTCATTAAAATTACTTTGCAAACTCAAAAATCCTATTGATCAGTTTTTTAACGATATCATGGTAAATGCAGAGGATGAATCGCTTAAGATGAATCGACTTGCCCTTCTTGAAAAACTCTACTCAGCAATGAATTTAGTTGCTGACTTATCTAAACTCTCATCTTAAATTATGAAATTAGTCATTCTAGATAGAGATGGCGTAATCAATGAAGATAGCGTGAATTTTATTAAAGCGCCTAATGAATGGATCCCTATTCAAGACAGTCTAGAGTCAATCGCGCTTTTAAACCAATCTGGCTTTAAAGTTGTCATAGCAACCAATCAATCAGGAATTAGCCGAGGTCTATTTGATGTATCCACGCTTAATCGTATTCATGAAAAAATGTTTAAATTACTTTCTCAACAGGGTGGGCATATTGATGCTATCTTTTTCTGCCCTCATCGGGCCGAAGAGGAGTGTGAATGTCGCAAACCAAAACCAGGCATGTTAAAAGAAATTGCCCATCGATTTGGGATAGATTTAAAAAAAGCGCCAGGTATAGGAGACTCCCTAAGGGATCTCCAAGCCTTTGATGCAGTCGGTGTCCAACCTATACTTGTTAAAACAGGCAAAGGTGAAGAGACGCTTGCTAAAGGTGGATTACCCAAGAATACCTGGATTTGTGAAAATCTCGCAGAGGCGACACAAAGAATTATTACGGAGTACGCTTAACTTAAAATAATGCTTTATTTAAGATCCATAATTTTTCTGGTTGGTATGTGGATTTTTACTATCCCATTTACCTTGACATCCTTGCTTACATTCCCCTGTCCGCCCGTTACAAGATATAAATTTATTTCAATTTGGGCAAAAACAATGCTATATTGGCTTCGAATTTCCTGTAATCTAAATTTTGTTGTCAAAGGGGAGCAAAACATAGGTTCCACAGCATCGATTGTACTTTCTAAACATCAATCAGCATGGGAAACTCTTGCTTTTCAAAAAATCTTTCCTCCGCAAGTTTGGGTTTTAAAACAAGAATTATTGTGGATTCCATTTTTCGGATGGGGTTTAGCGATGGCTTCTCCGATTGCCATTAATCGAAAAGCAGGACGAAAATCTCTAGAACAAATTCTTACACAAGGCCTCGATCGACTTAAAAAAGGTTTTTGGATTGTTATGTTTCCTGAAGGCACGCGAACTCAGCCTGGACAAAAAGGTAAATACCATATTGGTGGCGCTTGGGTAGCCTCAAAAACAAATACACAAGTTATTCCCGTTGCTCATAATGCAGGTTTATTTTGGCCAAAAAATTCAATTCTTAAAAAACCTGGAACAATTCAAGTTAGTATCGGCAAGCCCATTGATGTAAAAAATAAAGAGCCTAATGAAATTATTAAGCTTACTGAAAATTGGATTGAAAAAGAGGTTTTATATTTAAATGATTAATTTAAAACCCACCAATCTTGAACTTTTTTTACCCAGTGGAAAAAAAATTAAATACCTCCTAAAAAGAAGAAATCGAAGAACGATTGGTTTGAAAGTCGATCATGATGGTCTTGTTATTCATGCACCAATTCTTATTCCAAGATCTCGGATTGAAGAGCTTATTGCGCCAAAACTTGACTGGATTCAAGAAAAACTCTCTCTACAATTAAGTAAGAAGAACAAAGTTCACTGGAAAACAGGTGAAGTAATTCATATTTTGGGCAATAAAGTTATTCTTAGTCTCAAGACAAGTAGGACAAATTCCGTTCTCCAGGACAAAGATATACTGCATGTCGAGACAAATCGCATACATGATCAAATCCATTCTGCCAAGCTTGTATCAAAATGGCTAAAAGAAAAAGCATTAAAAGATTTTGTTCGAAGAGTGGAAGTATTTAGCGTAAAACTAAACGTTCATCCTTCTAATGTGTATCTATCAAATGCAAAATCTCGATGGGGAAGTTGTAACTCTAAAAAAGAAATTAGGCTTAATTGGAGGCTAATTCAAGCACCACCACATATTATTAATTATGTGATCTGTCATGAATTAGCACACCTAAAAGAAATGAATCATTCAAATCGCTTTTGGGAAGAGTTAGAAAAAGTACTTCCTGAATATCGCTCATCAGAAAAAGAACTTAAAACTCTCTCGAGCGACTTATATCTCATTAGTTAGGTTAGATTAGCTTTGCAAGGTCGTTTGCTATGTCCTCAGGTTTTTCTCCATGACTTATGCGAAGCTTAATGCCTCCTTGCTTATCGATCACATATAACCCTGCACTGTGATCAATTGTATAGCCCGCTTTACTTCCATCATCCACTCTTTTATAAAAAATCTTAAATTGACTTGCGACTTTAACTATATCGCTTTCTGATCCAGTAAGGCCGAGAAAAGAGCTATTGAATGTCGGAATAAATTTCTTTAAAACATCCTCAGTATCGCGAACTGGATCTAAGGTAATAAAAATAACTTGTACGCCTGAAGCTTTTTCTTTGAGGAGAGTCATTGTTTTTTTAAGATCAGTCATCGTTGTGGGGCATATATCAGGACAATGTGTAAATCCAAAAAAAAGTACTACAACCTTTCCTCGAAAATCTTCTAATGTCCGTGTGCGTCCGTTAAAATCTCTTAAATTAAAAGCCGCATTCATATGAGCTGAACTTATATCGGTACCTACAAAAATTTCATCTTGAGCCTTTTGACAAGAAAGAAGACAAATAAAGATTAAAAATAAAAGTGCAATTTTTTTCATAATATATTTCTCAATAAAAGCGATTCATTTTATCATGTTAATAAATGGCAATAAGCCTCAAAGAAACCTAACAAAGATTTACCAATTTTAAGGAAAAATATGGCAATCTCAACATCAATGGAAAACCGTGACGGACACATATGGTTTGATAATAAAATGACGCCTTGGCGTGAAGCAAAGACTCATGTGCTTTCACACACACTTCACTATGGTATGGGCGTCTTTGAAGGGGTAAGAGCTTATAAAGCAAGTAAAGGTACTGCCATTTTTAGACTTAAAGAACATACAGATCGCCTCTTTAATTCTGCTCATATTCTTGGAATGAAAATCCCTTACGATAAAAATGTCATTATGGATGCTCACAAGAAAGCTGTTAAAGAAAACAAACTGGAATCTGCTTACATTAGACCTATGGCATTTTATGGCGCCGAAGCTATGGGTATTTCAGCAAAAACCTTATCAACACACGTCATTGTTGCAGCATGGGAATGGGGTGCTTATATGGGCAAAGAAGCCCTTGAAAATGGCATTCGCGTTAAAACGTCTTCTTTTTCGAGACATCATGTCAATATCACTATGTGTAAAGCTAAAGCAAATGGCAATTATATGAATTCGATATTAGCCCACCAAGAAGCAAGTCAAGATGGCTATGATGAGGCCTTACTTCTTGATATAAATGGTTTTGTAACTGAAGGTTCGGGCGAAAATATATTTATCGTGAAACATAACAAACTTATTACACCTGATCTCACAAGCGCATTAGAAGGTATCACCCGTGACACAATCATTCAGATCGCAAATGACTTAAATATTCCAGTGATCGAAAAAAGAATTACGCGAGATGAGGTCTATACAGCAGATGAAGCTTTTTTCACAGGTACAGCAGCTGAAGTCACCCCTATTAAAGAATTAGACAGAAGGATGATCGGTAAAGGCGAGCGCGGAGAGATCACTAAAGAATTACAAAGTATTTATTTTGATGCAGTTACAGGAAAATCAAAAAAATATGCGGATTGGCTTACTTACGTCTAAACATGAATAATAAAATTGTAAATGTAGGTCTAAAAGATCTTCCATTGTTTTGTCCAACAAAAAAAGAAAATTTATTCTCGTCCCATCCAAGAGTATTTTTAGACATTACAAAAACTGGTATGGTATCTTGCCCCTATTGTGGCGCAACATATAAATTAAAATAAATTAAAACCAAAGGCCTTTAAAATTAAAGCTTTTTGAATTGTCGCCCCAAAACTTTGAAATAACCTTATCATCATTTTGATCTAAGCTGTTAGTCCAAAAATCAGTTGTTCCTGGCTTGGTATTCTGATTTAACATATTTTTTTCTACTAATACAAGTTTTAAATAATTTGATACAGCTTCTCCTGTATCAACAATCTTAATATACTCAGGTATTAATTTCTTAATCGCTGTCTTTAAAAAAGAATAGTGAGTGCATCCTAATACCAAAGTATCAATTTCTTCTTTTAAAAGAGGGTCGATGTATTTTTTTAAAAGTTTAATAAGCTCTGGGCTTTCAGTATCGCCTCGCTCAACAAGCTCCACCAGGCCAAAACAAGGCTGCGTAATAAAATGAATATCGTTACCATGGTGCTCTAATAGCGCTGAGAATTTTGCGCTTAATAAGGTACCTGATGTTGCTAAGACACCAACTATTTTATTTTTTGACATTAATGAAGCAGGCTTCACCGCTGGTTCCATACCTATAATTGGATAATCAAATTTTTCTCTGACTATCTGAATTGAAGCTGCTGTTGCAGTATTACAAGCTACGACTACAGATTTTACTTCTTGTTTATTTAAAAAATCAAAAACGGTTAAAACACGACGCGTAATTTCTTCACTTGTTTTTTCTCCATACGGCGCAAACTTTGAGTCAGCAACATAAATTAGATTTTCATGAGGCAGATGGGCTCTTATACACTTAAGTACGGAGATACCCCCTACTCCCGAGTCAATCACACCAATAGGATTATTTTGAAATGGAGTCATCAGCTTAATCTAAGTTTTATTCAAATCTAAATATAGATGATAGTAAGCTTAATGTACAATAGATTGAAAAGGAAAATCATGGGCTACCGTTTATCAAAAATATTTACTAGAAGTGGTGACAAAGGAGTTACTAGCTTGGGTGATGGCTCAAAAACTAAGAAATTTAGCGATCGCATTGTTGCACTGGGTTCAATAGACGAACTCAATTCGATGATCGGTCTTATGCTTACCGAAAATCTTTCACCTAAAATTAATAAAATTTTAACTGTTATACAGCATCATTTATTCAATCTTGGTGGCGAAATCTCAATGCCAGGGCATAAAATTATACAAAAAGATGATGTACTTGAATTAGAAGAAATCATCACTTTATATAATAAAGACTTACCACCATTGAAAGAATTTATCCTCCCAGGAGGCTCTAGAGCTGCAGCATTTTGTCACATGGCGAGAACTATTTGCAGAAGAACTGAGCAAGCCATATTTAAGCTTAACTCCGTTGATGCTATTAACTCCTACTCGCTTCAATATATTAATCGGCTCTCAGATTTGTTATTTGTGCTTGCTAGAGTTATTAATAAACACAAAAAAGTTAAAGATATTTTTTGGAAAAAAAATATTAGCTAATATAGATCTACATTAATGTCATCCGCTCCCCCTATCCTGAAATCCTTCTTTAAAAAATTTATTAAAACTAAAAGATCTAATTTTGAAATTGATTTTAAAAAAATTGATATCAATCTAATTAGTATCTACGCAATCAAAACTATAGAAATTTTAGAAGATAATGGCTTTGAAGCGTATCTTGTAGGCGGTGCTGTTAGAGATCTTCTTTTTGGAATTAAACCTAAAGATTTTGATGTGGTTACAAACGCGACGCCTGATCAAATACATCATTTATTTAGACGCTCCAGGATGATTGGTAGACGTTTTAAATTGGTTCATGTTATTTATGGCCGAGAAGTCATTGAGGTCTCAACCTACCGCTCTATGCACAAAGAAATTATCCAGGCTGACGGCTCAGTTATTAGAGATGATAACCACTTCGGAACAATTGAAGAAGATGCGATGCGACGCGACTTCACGATCAATGCTATGTTTTACAGTCCAACTAATTATAAGCTTGTTGATTTTCATGAAGGACTTGAAGATCTAAAAAATGGTATTGTTCGGATCATTGGGGAACCGGCAAAGCGTTATCAAGAAGATCCTATTCGCATATTAAGAGCATTTCGTGTATGCGCAAAGCTTAATATGTCTCTTGATAGTTCTTCGAGAAATCCTATCAAAAAAATTGTACCTTCACTTCATGAAATCCCACATTCAAGATTATTTGATGAAGTCATTAAATTTTTCTTAACGGGTCATGCATTAAATAGCTATAAAGTTATGCGTGACGAAAACATCTACTCGCAATTTTTTTTATCTCCTGAGGCCGAATCAAAAGAGATCAATCTTTTTATTTTAAATGGCCTCAAAAATACAGACTTAAGAGTTAATCAAAATAAATCTTGTAACCCAAGCTTCCTATTTTCATTTTTGTTGTGGCATCAAGTTCATCAATTATGGGGCCAATATAAAATTAAGCTTAAACATTCTATCGCGGGCCTTAACCAAGCTATTGATGAAGTCATCGAAAAGCAAATTAAACTTTTCCCTATTCATAAAGGCTTCACCATCATGATGAGAGAAATATGGCGATTACAACCTCGCTTTGAAAATCAATCTCCCAAAAAAATATATCGCTTATTGCTTCATCCTAGATTCAGAGCTGCTTATGATTTCATGCTACTTAGATGTCAATCAAACGAGCTCGACCATGGCATTGGTATATGGTGGACAAATTTTATTGATGCTGATCATCATGAAAAATCATTGATGGTTAAGGAACTTACCCACAAATAATTTAAGATGGGTACCCTAGCTTATATTGCGATAGGAAGTAATCTTGTAAATCCAATCAATCAGGTTCTCGCCGCATTTAATGAAATTGGGATGATGCCTAAAACTAACCTCGTGAAGAAATCAAGTTGCTATTCCAGTCCACCTTTAGGTTATAAAGATCAACCCGATTTTATTAATGCTGTGGTTCTGATTGAGACAGAATTGAGCCCGCGAGAGCTTCTATCTGAGCTTCAAATGATAGAACATTTGCACAAAAGAGAACGTTCATTTCCCAATGCACCAAGAACACTCGATTTAGATATCCTTCTTTATGGAGACACAAGAATAAATAGCCCAGAACTTACTATACCGCACCCAAGAATGCATGAGCGAGCTTTTGTGATTTTCCCTCTTCAAGAAATTGATGGAAATATTTCTATTCCTCTTATAGGAGATATCGCTAAAATAGCCAAAGAACTTGATCCAGATATTGCTAAGCGCATAACTTTATGAATATTTTCGATAAATTTCCTTATATTGTCGTTGAGGGACCTATTGGTTCTGGAAAATCTACTCTTGCAAAAATTTTAGCTGATCGATTTTTAGTTAATTTTTTAAGCGAAAAAGCTGAAAAAAATCCTTTCTTGCCTAAATTTTATGAAGACATGAAACGATACGCCTTATCAACTCAATTATTCTTTCTTTTCCAAAGAGCCGATCAAATAAAAAAAATTTCACAAAATGACATGTTCAAAAAATCAATAATCGCAGACTTTTTTCTTGAAAAAGATCCTATCTTTGCAAAAATTAATTTAGATGAGGAAGAGTTTAATCTTTATCACCAAATCTTTTCTCACCTACAATTAAAAGCCCCTAAACCAGATCTCATTATTTATATTCAAACATCTATAGAAACCCTAGAAAAAAGAATTAAAGAAAGAAATATTGATTTTGAAATGGATATTTCAACTAAATATCTCGAAAAGATTGCAGAGTCATATAGCCAATATTTTCATAGCTATAATTACTCACCTGTATTAATTCTTAATAATGAAAATTTAAATATTCTAAAAGATAAAAATGCTATTGATATACTCATTCAACGAATCATAGGCATCAAAAGTAATCGAGAATTTTTCAACCCTCAGCTGCTATGAATTTAACATCTCTTAAATCCATGAAGAATAGTGGTAAAAAAATTACCATGCTGACTTGCTACGATGCTTCATTTGCTCACCTCTTAGAATCCATTAATGTCAATGCTCTTTTAGTCGGAGATTCTTTGGGCATGTTTATTAAGGGTGAGAATAATACACATAATGTGTCGCTAAATAATATGATTTATCATACTCAAGCTGTAGCTCGAGGTGTTAAATCGACATTTATTATTAGCGATCTCCCAATTAATACTTATAAGACCGATGATCTTGCTTATAAAAATGCTTTAGCACTTATTGAAGCTGGTGCAAATATGATCAAACTTGAAGGTGGGGCATCATTAGCTTCCGTCGTCAAATTCTTGAAAACAAAAGATATTAAAATGTGTGGTCATATTGGATTTATGCCTCAAAGGACGGAAAATATGAGTCATAGTGAAATTGATTATTCAATGGAAAAAGCTTTGGAAACTATTATTGAAGATGCAAAAGTGCTTGAAAGATCTGGCATTGATATGTTGGTCCTTTCTTCAGTACCTGAAAGTATTGCAAAAACAATTACACAAGAAATATCTATCCCAACTATTGGATTTCACTCAGGCAAAGGATGTGATGGGGAAGTTTTTATTTTATATGACTTATTAATGCACTCAGATTCTTCTCGTGATCTTTATTTACGTGACTCGCTTCGATCAAATAAATCAATTGATATAAAAGAGTTTCTTCTTAAATTCATCAAAGATCACTCCTAAAAATGCATATTATTCACACTCAAAATGAATTAGTCGAAACCTTAAAAAAATTAAATAATATTGCTTTTGTTCCGACAATGGGTAATCTCCATGTTGGACATCTCAAACTTGTTGAAGGAGCATTAAAAAAAACAAAACATGTCGTGGTAAGTATTTTTATTAATCCACTTCAATTTAATTCAAAAGATGACTTTAAAAACTATCCACGCACATTAGATGAAGATTTATTGATGCTTCAAAAATTAGGTGTGCCATTTGTATTTGTGCCGCCCAAAGAAAATATTATCGACTCATTACAAACAATTGAAATTCATCTACCTAATATTGCAAATGATTTATGTGGAAGATTTAGACCAGGCCACTTTAATGGTGTTGCTACCATTATCTGCAAGTTATTTAATTTGATTCGACCTGAATTTGCTTTTTTTGGAAAAAAGGACTTTCAACAACTTTTTCTAATCAAAGAACTGGTAAAACAACTCAATTATCCAATTCATATCATAGCCATTGATACAGTTCGAGATAAGGACGGTCTAGCTATGAGCTCAAGAAATAAATTGCTCTCAGAGGAAGATAGAAAGAAAGCCCCCCAATTATTTAAACTCTTAAATATAATGAAAGACAAAGTTAAGCAAAAAAAATTGTCGTTTAAAGAAATTCAAGAGGATGCTGATCGACTGTTACATGCTTCCGGTTGGACTGTCAATTATTTAACCATTCGCTCAGCTGAGTCTCTAAAAATCCCAGTTCATGATGAAAAACAGATCATTATTTTAGGGGCTGCAACTCTAGGATCTGTTCGCCTTATTGATAACATTGAATTTTGCATCCAGGATTGAACTAGCTATAATAGAGCATCCTTTTGACCGAGTTTTGTAGCTCAATTATGCAAAGAATCATGCTTAAATCCAAACTCCATCGTGTTCAAGTGACCCATGCTGAACTTGAATATGAAGGCTCGTGCGCAATCGATGAAACCTTGCTTGAAGCCGCTCAAATTAGAGAGTACGAACAAATTGCTATTTACAATATTACAAATGGTGAGCGTTTTACCACTTATGCTATTAGGGCACAGAGAAACTCGGGTATTATTTCTATTAATGGAGCAGCTGCTCATAAAGCCAATCCTGGCGATCACATTATTATTGCAACCTATGCACATTACTCAGAGTTAGAGCTTGAAAAATATAAGCCCGCTCTTATTTATGTTAATGAGAATAATCAAATTATTGCAAAAAAAGACTCTATCCAGATTCAAGCTGCTTAATTATCGATGACTCTAAACGATATTAAAAAGGCAGTTGTTGAGGCGCTTGAAGACATAAAGGCGTTTGATATAGAAGTCATTGATGTAAGAAAAATTACAACTGTGACCAGTTTTATGGTGATTGCGAGTGCCAATTCAATTAGACAAACAAAAGCGCTCGCTCACAATGTTTGTGAAAAAATGAAATCACTTAATATTCATGTCAATGGTGTTGAAGGTGAAAAAGAAGGGGAATGGGTTCTCGTAGACGTCGATGATGTGATAGTTCATATAATGCTTCCTACGACACGCGCCTATTACAATCTTGAGCAGTTATGGATAGAACCCTCAAAAAAACGATCTACTAAAAAAATTAGTCCGCTTCATTGAAGATTAAAATTATTTCAATTGGCAATAAAATGCCTGCCTGGATTAATGAAGCCTTTGATAGCTATATGTCAAAGCTAGATCGCGAATTTACCATTCAGTTTATAGAAATAAAACCTGAAAAAAAATTTAATTCTATAGAGCAAAAAAAAATGAGTGAGTGTGAAAAAATTTTATCTCATGTAGATAAAGAATTTTTAATTGTGCTTGATGAAAAAGGCCTTCAATTCCCATCGCAAGAGCTCGCTCAAAAATTAAAACATTGGTCAGAACATTTTAAATGCATTACTTTTGTAATTGGGGGCGCAGACGGTATTCATGAAGATATTCTTCATAAAGCTAACCTCACCTGGAGTCTCTCTAAATTAACTTTTCCTCATGCATTTGTTAGAGTATTAATTATAGAGCAACTATATCGAGCATATTCAATTTTAGAAAATCACCCTTATCATCGTGAATAAAAAATATAGTAATTCACTCGTTTGGTTTAGAAGAGATTTGCGTGATTATGACCATGCCGCTCTATCCAATGCTCTTCAAGAATCTCATCGTGTTTTTTGTATTTTTATTTTTGATAAGGAAATTTTAAATGCTCTGAAGAATAGAGAAGATAGACGCGTTGAATTTATCTGGGAATGCGTTAAAGAGCTTAAAGAAAGTCTTATTAAAAAGAAATCAGACTTAATTGTGATGCATGATTTAGCCTCTAATGCTATTTCTCGAGTGATTGATGAATTTAAAATTGAAGCAATCTATACCAATAGAGATTACGAGCCCCAGGCTATTAAGCGAGACGAAGCAATTAAAAATCTTGCCATTAAAAAAAATATTGTTTTTTATGATTTTAAAGATCAAGTGGTTTTTGAAAAAAATGAAATCCTCACGGCACTTGAAAAACCCTATACCGTTTTTACCCCCTACAAAAATAATTTCTTAAAAAAACTTAACCAAACTACTCTTCCTCGTTTTGATGTTGAGCCATTTATCAAAAATCTTGCTCAATTTAAATCTGAGTCTCTACTAACTCTTAAAGATATGGGATTTCAAACAACTAATCTCCACGAGATTAAAATTCATACAGGCATGACGGGAGGAAAATTACTCGTAGAAGATTTTAAAGGGAGAATAGCACTTTATAAAAAAACACGAGATTTTCCAGCAATTAAAGGTGTTTCTTATTTATCTGTCCATTTGCGATTTGGAACC
>VGHQ01000005.1 GCA_016868195.1 Betaproteobacteria bacterium
AATTTCTTAGCAAGAATCGTTGTGATTGCCGCTGTCAGTGTTGTCTTACCATGGTCCACGTGACCAATTGTGCCGACGTTCACATGGGGTTTGGTACGTTCAAATTTGCCTTTTGCCATAATGTTATGTCCTTAATTAATTACATTCTTCAAAATAATCTACTGGTGCCCATGGCGGGAATCGGACCCGCGACCTCTCCCTTACCAAGGGAGTGCTCTACCACTGAGCCACATGGGCGTGTCCAAATTCTCAATATATCTGGAGCGGGCGACGAGGTTCGAACTCGCGACATTTAGTTTGGAAAACTAATGCTCTACCAGCTGAGCTACACCCGCACACCCATGGATCTAATCTCCACGTCGCCTTAAAAGAGGCTACTACTCATGGTGGAGGGGGAAGGATTCGAACCTTCGTACTCAGAGAGAACGGATTTACAGTCCGTCGCCTTTAACCACTCGGCCACCCCTCCAAACCGAACCCTAAATTATGTTGGTTTTTTAGACTTTTGTCAAACTAATGAGGGACTTATAGAAGGGTAATTAAGTAAAAATAAGATGGTGCCGGATGTCGGAATCGAACTGACGACCTTCGCATTACAAGTGCGCTGCTCTACCAACTGAGCTAATCCGGCTTTATCAGGAGGCGCTACTATACCAATTTATTTAAATTTGAACTAGTTTTTTAGCTCTTAACTAGAGTTAATTTAGGTTTATTGGGTGATTTTTTTGTCTCTTTTGAGTCTATTTCTTGATCTTCTTTCACTTCAAAGAATAATCCTTCACCATTTTCTTTGGCATAAATGCCTTCCACAGCCGAAATAGGCAAATATAAGTTTTCAGGGGTGCCATTAAACCTTGCTGTAAAGCTAATTGCCTCATCTCCCATTAACAAGTCCTTAATAGATTCAGGGCTTAAGTTAAGAAGAATTTTTCCATCTTTTATAAAAGCTCTGGGCGCTAGGGTATTTTGATCTATTTTTACAAGCAAGTAAGGCGTGTATTGTTCAGCAACACACCATTCATATATCGCTCTTACAAGATAAGGTTTGGTCGAAGCCGATTTTGTCATTGATACTAAATTATTTTCTCATCGCTTTTTCTGAAGGAGTCATTGCATCAGCATAAAGTGGTCTTGAAAATAACTTCTCCGCATACTTAAGTAACGGCGCCGCTTGATTTGGCAGCTCAATACCGTAATGGCCTAAACGCCATAATAAAGGGGCAATTGCAACATCTAACATTGAAAATTCATCGCTCAATAAATGTTGTTGTTTAGAAAAAATAGGGACAATCAAAAGTAAATTATCCCGCACATACTTTCTTGCAGTCTCTTTAACTGATTCATCCGTTGATTCTAAAGCTGGGATATGGACAAATAATTGTTTTTCAAAATCACTTAAAAATAAACGTGCTCGCGCTCTCATAACTGGATCGGCTGGCATAAGTTGGGGGTGAGGAAAGCGTTCGTCAATATATTCATTAATAATATTAGCGTCCGTTAATACGAGATCTCTCTCCACTAATACTGGAACGGAGTTATGCGGATTTAATATAGCTAAATCTTCTGGTTTATTTGCTAAGTCAACATCAACAACCTCGAAGTCCATACCCTTTTCATATAGAACAATTCTGCAGCGATGGCTAAAAGGATCAATCGAACCTGAATATAATTTCATCATAATTATTTAATATCTTTCCAAAATTCTTTCTTGAGATTGATTGTTAAAACTAATAACAATCCGAGGAATAACAAAACGTAATACCCCATATGGAGTCTTTTTAGCTTTGACGGCTCTGACATGAATGTAAGGTAGTTTACAAGATCTCCTATCAGCGTATCATATTCTTTCACTGAAAGTGTACCTGGCTTAATGAGCTCCAAAGTGTGATGCTCTTCATTTAACTTTTGATCGCCTTGTAATTTCCATAAAATGTGAGGCATTGCTGTTTTAACATATACAGTATTATTCCATCCAGTGGGTCTCGATGAATCTCGATAATATCCTCTTAAGTAACTATAAACCCAGTCCGCACCTCTTGCTCTTACTTCAACAGAAAGGTCAGGTGGATTTGCACCAAACCAATCCTTAGCATCTTTTTTAGTCATTGCAATTTTCATAGGCTCACCAATTTTTTCTGCTGTGAAAAGCAAATTCTCTTTAATCAGATTATCAGATAAACCGATATCTTTTAAACGGTTGTATCTCATGTAATTTGCGCTATGGCAATTTAAACAATAATTGACAAATGTTTTTGCTCCTCTTTGAAGAGAGGCTTGGTCATTTAAATTAATGGGGGCTTTATCTAATTTTAATTGCTCATTCGCGTATCCAAAACTTGAATAAACACAAGTAATTATGAAAACTAATTTAATTAAAATTTTCATTAGTAACTGACCCTTGAAGGAACTGGTTTTGTTTTATCTTTTTTACTGTAGTAGGGCATCAGCACAAAAAATAAGAAATAAGTAATTGTAAAGATTCGGGCAACTACCGTAGCTTTGTCAACACCGCCAATCAGTGGAATTGCATTGGAAAATTGACCCCAAACGGTCGACGGTACCGTACCTAAATATCCAAGCACAAGGAAGCTCACAACAAATAATCCAATCCAACGTTTAAATAAATTACCTTTGTAACGAATCGATTTAACTTTACTTCGATCAAGCCAAGGTAAAAATGCAAATGCGATTACAGATAATCCCATAGCTGCAACACCTGGAAATTGAGAATTTAAAATAGGTGGTACAGCTCGAAGAATTGAATAATAAGGTGTGAAATACCAAACAGGTGCAATGTGCGCGGGCGTTTTTAGTGGATCAGCGGGAATAAAATTATTTGCTTCTAAAAAGTAGCCCCCCATTTCTGGCAAGTAAAAAACAATAAGTGCAAATACAAGCAGAAATACTGAAACACCGATTAAATCCTTTACTGTGTAGTAAGGATGAAATGGAATACCATCCAGTGGAATATTTGTTTTCTTATCAACATTCTTTTTAATTTCAACACCATCTGGATTATTTGAACCCACCTCATGGAGAGCTACAAGATGTAAAAATACTAATCCAAAAAGCGCCAAAGGAAGAGCAATCACGTGAAATGCGAAAAAACGATTTAATGTTGCGTCCGACACTAAATAATCTCCTCTTAACCATTCAGATAAATCTGGGCCTACAAATGGAATTGCTGAAAACAGATTCACGATAACTTGAGCACCCCAGTATGACATTTGCCCCCAAGGCAATAGGTATCCAAAAAAAGCTTCGCCCATCAAACATAGAAAAATAGCGACACCGAAAAGCCATAGTAGCTCTCTGGGATTTTTATAGGATCCATAAATTAAAGCTTTAAACATGTGAAGATAAATGACAACAAAGAATAAAGACGCACCCGTAGAGTGCATATATCTAATTAGCCATCCGAAAGAGACATCTCTCATGATGTACTCAACTGATCCAAATGCCAATTCTGCATCTGGTTTATAGTGCATAGTCAACAAGAGGCCTGTAATCAATTGAAGTACTAAAGTTAAAAGAGCAAGTGCTCCAAAGTAATACCAAAAATTAAAGTTTTTAGGTGCGTAATATTCTCTTAGATGATTAGTAATAAAGGATGACAATGGAAATCTGTCGTCTATCCATGCCACTAGCCCACTTTTAGTTTTTTTTGTTTTGATTTCTGTTTTCATACTTTTATTTCAGCCTTATCCTTCATTATCTTCGCCAATCAAGAGAGTGTTTTCATTAATATACTTATGCGGGGGCACAACAAGGTTAATAGGGGCTGGAGACCCTTTATATACTCGACCTGCCAAATCAAACTTAGAGCCATGGCATGGACAGAAAAATCCACCATTCCAATTTTCACCCATATCACCTTGGGTTTGTAATTTAGCAGTCGGTGAACAACCTAAGTGAGTACAAATACCAACTAAAACAAGTAAATTAGGTTTTAGCGATCTAGTCGGATTCTTGCAATAACTTGGCTGCTGAGAAACTACATCAAGATGAGGATCAGAAAGATCAGAGTCGTTTTTTTTCAAATCATCTAACATAGCTTGAGAGCGATTTATAATCCAAACTGGTTGACCTCTCCACTCAGTTGTAATCATTGCTCCCGCTTCAATTTTACTTAGATCAACTTCAACAGGCGCTCCAGCTGCTTTGGCCCGCTCACTCGGCGTCATACTTGATAAAAAGGGAACTGTAATCACTCCAGCACCAATCACACCAGTCACAGTGGTAGCTGCAATTAAAAAACTTCTTTTCTTTTTATCTATTTTATCGTCTAGACGATTTCCCATTCTGTTTAATAACTACACTTTAAAAAATTTACAATGCTTATGAGGAATTAATTCTGCAAAAGTTGCACATTATACGAAATTTCATTCGAAATCTAAACAGGAGTATAGCTAAATTGCCGCTTATCAAGCCTTTAAGTTAACTCGTTTAGATGCAAATAGCCCTAATTCATATAAAAACCATAATGGAATAGCTAAGCATAATTGTGAGATCACATCAGGTGGGGTTAAAATAGCGCCAATAACAAATGCAATCACGATCATGTAGGGCCTTACCTCCTCTAATGTTTTTACTTTTACCCATCCTAAGGTCACCAATATCATAATAATCACAGGCACCTCAAATGCTAATCCAAACGAAATCAGCAACGATAAAATAAGATCTAGGTAGTTTGAAATATCAATCATCAAGCTCACATTCAAGGGCGTCATCAAAATGAAGAAATTAAATACAATAGGAAAAATCAGATAATAAGCAAAGGACATTCCTACAAAAAATAATATAAAGCCACTTATGAATGAAAATAAAATTAATTTCTTCTCTTTTTTATAAAGGCCTGGGGAAATAAAACACCAAAATTGATAAAAAACAAAAGGGAGTGAGAGTAAAAAAGAAATAAAGGCTGTAATTTTAATTGGTACTAAAAAAGTTGAAGTAAGAGCTGTGCTTATTAACTTATTGCCATCTATTAATTTCTCTATAAGTGGGGCTGAAAAAAAACCATATATATCATTTGCGTAAAAACTTAAACATACAAAAATGATAATAAAACTGATTGCACTTCTAAAAAGAGTATTTCTTAATTCAATGAGTTGCTGGATAAAGGGCTTAAACTGGTTCACTAAGATTTAATCGACTTTTTTTTAATTTCACGCTGAATTTTTTGAAGCTCTTTAAACTTTTCTTCACGTTCAATTTCTTCTTTGAGTTTACCAATATAATTTTGTGCTTTTCCAGTCAGCTTACCTAAAACCTTAGCTACTTTCGGTAGCTTTTCTGGCCCAATCACCATAAGTGCTACAAAGAAGATAACAACTAACTCCGAAAAGGAAACATCAAACATAAAACTTATTTTTTAATGCGAGTTTTGGATACTCCACGACGCGCTGTTTTAGTTTTTGATGTATTTTCATTTTTGACTGCATCTTTAAAATTTTTAATAGCCGCTCCTAAATCACTCCCAATATTTCTTAATTTACTTGTACCAAATATTAAAAAAACTATCAATAAAACTATTAACCAATGTGTGATACTTGAAAATCCCATATTTACTCCCTCTTAAATTTTTGCTAGTTTTGTACTACCACCATAGACATGGAAATGTATATGAAAAACTTCTTGACCACCTTCGACACCAGAATTTATCATTGTGCGAAAACCCTGCAATCCCTGTTCTTTTGCTAATTTAGGTGCTAAAAGAAGCATATTCGATAGGATTTCTTTGTCAGCCTCATTACAAGATATTAAATTTTCAATATGTTTTTTAGGTGTAATTAGAAAATGAACTTTGTCAATCGGGTGAATATCATGAAAGGCAATTAATTCATCATTCTCAAATATTTTTTTGCTAGGTATTGAACCCTCAATAATTTTACAAAAAATGCAGTTCATACTATTAGGCTTTATTAGCCCGGCTTTTTTTCTCTTCAATGCCTGAGGTGCCTTCTCTTCTTGAAAGCTCATTCAAAATATCGTCTGCACTTAAATTTTTATGCGCCATTAATACTAAAGTATGAAACCATAAATCAGCAACTTCGTGAATAAGCTCTTTGTTATCTCCTTGTCGCGCAGCAATGATTGTTTCAAAAGTCTCTTCATTTACTTTTTTTAAAATAGCTTCCAAACCATCGCGATATAAAGAGGCTGTGTATGATTTACTGGGATCATCTTTTTTTTTGGCCTCAAGCGTTTCAGTGAGTTTTTTTAAAATCGTATTCATATTTATTATTTCTTATAAATATCTTTAGGTTCTTTCACAACAGGATAATCAGTTACCCACATATCTTTGTCATCCAACTTTCGATAAAAACAAGTTTCACGACCTGTATGACAAGCAATGTTGTCAATTTGCTCAATTTTTAGCAAAATGACATCACCATCGCAATCAAGCCTTATTTCATGAATATGTTGCAGATATCCCGATTCCTCGCCTTTTTTCCAAATTTTTTTTCTAGATCTTGACCAATAAAAAGCTTTTTTGTTTTTTTGTGTGAGCTCTAATGCTTCTTGATTCATCCACGCAAACATAAGAATTTTATGTGTTCTAAAGTCTTGGGCAATGACTGGCACAAGCCCATCTTTGTCCCATTTAATGGAATGTATCCAACTCATTGACGAATCTCGATATGATTAGATTTCATAAACGCTTTAGCTTCGTTAATCGTATACTCTCCAAAATGAAATATACTTGCCGCTAACACCGCATCGGCTCCACCTTTTTTTATACCATCTACAAGATGTTGCAGATCACCAACACCTCCAGAAGCAATAATAGGTACATCCACTTTATCAGATATTGCCTGAATCAATTCGAGATCAAAACCTTTTTTTGTTCCGTCCCGATCCATGCTTGTAATAAGCAATTCACCTGCTCCTAATGAAGCCATTTTTGCTGCCCATTCAACTGCATCTAATCCGGTGGCATTTCTTCCCCCATGAGTAAATACCTGCCAAAAAGACTTATTCTTGTCTACTGTTAATTTTGCATCAATTGCGACCACAATGCACTGAGACCCAAACCGAGACGAAGTTTGATACACAATATCTGGATTTACAATTGCTGAGGTATTAATACTGACTTTATCAGCACCTGCATTGAGTAAATTTCTTACATCCTCGGAAGTTCGAACGCCACCGCCTACAGTCAGCGGTATAAAAACTTCTTTAGCAACATTTGCAATGATGTGAAGTATTAAACCCCGATTATCTGAACTTGCAGTGATATCTAAAAAAGCTAATTCATCCGCACCTTGCTCATTATATTTTTTTGCGACTTCTACAGGATCGCCTGCATCTTTTAATTCTAAAAAATTAATTCCTTTCACAACTCTGCCATCAGTCACATCTAAACAAGGGATAATTCTTTTAGCGAGTGACATTTATTTATTAAGCTCATCTGCGAGTGCTTGTGCTGCTCTAAAATCGAGTGTTCCCTCGTATATAGCTCTACCTGTAATTGCTCCACTGACACCTGAATATGCAATTGAACATAAATTTTTAATATCGTCTAGATTAGTTATTCCGCCACTGGCAATCACAGGGACAGTGAGTGCCTCAGCTAATTTTTCAGTTGCTTCAATATTCAATCCATTTAACATACCATCGCGTCCAATATCTGTATAAATGATAGCTTCAACACCATAACTTTCAAATTTCTTTGCGAGCTCAATTACATTGTGTCCGGTTAATTTGGCCCATCCATCAATAGCTACTTCCCCTTCTTTTGCATCAAGACCCACAATGATTTGCCCAGGGAATGCATAACAAGCTTCGTGAAGAAAACCAGGATTTTTAACCGCGGCTGTTCCTATGATGATGTAGTCCACACCGTTATTAAGATATTTTTCAACTGCATCGAGGTTACGAATGCCGCCGCCTAATTGAATTGGAATCGTACCATCCACTTCTTTAACAATAGCTTTAATTGCAAATTCATTGACTGGTTTACCTGCAAAAGCGCCATTTAGGTCAACCAGATGTAATCTCCGAGCTCCAAGGTTTTTCCATTGCTTGGCAACTTCTCCAGGATTTTCTGAAAAGATTGTTGATTCCTCCATTAAGCCTTGTTTGAGCCTAACACACTTACCATCTTTCAAATCAATTGCTGGAATGATTAACATAAACTAAAACCTATACTGCCCATTGAACAAAGTTTTTGATAAGTTGTAAGCCAGCTATCGAACTTTTTTCTGGGTGAAATTGCACTGCAAAAATATTTTCTTTAGCAATAGCACAACAAAATTTCTGTGCATATGAAGTTTCAGCTGACACAATATTTTTATCATTAGATTCTAAATAATAACTATGAACAAAATAAAAACGATCATTATTACTAATGTTTTGCCATAAAGGATGATGATTTGTCTGAGATACTTCATTCCATCCCATATGAGGAATTTTTAGCTTATGACCACTTTCATCTGCTGTATTCTGATTATTAAATCTCTTAATAGTACCTTCTAGCAATCCTAAGCCATCAACATTGCCTTCTTCGCTTTTATTAAACAACATTTGCAAACCAATGCATATCCCTAAAAAAGGTTTTGTTTTTGCTGCCTCAATCACAGAGAATCTTAAATTTCTTTCATCAAGTTCTCTGATGCAGTCAGGCATAGCACCTTGACCGGGGAAAACTACATGATGTGCTTTTTTAATATCGGTAGGGTTGCTTGTAACTTTAATATCGGCTTCAGGTGCAACTTGTTTAAAGGCATTAAATACTGACTTTAAATTTCCCATTCCATAATCAATGATAGCGATCATTATTATTTTGATGAAAGAAGTTTATAGACTGCCTTTGGTTGAAGGGGTTATACCAGAAATTTTTGGATCAATGCAAACGGCCATTTTTAAAGCTCTTCCAAATGCTTTGTAGATTGTTTCAGCCTGATGATGAGCATTATCACCTTTAAGATTATCAATATGCATCGTAATATTTGCATGATTTACGAACCCTTGAAAAAATTCGTGTATTAAATCAACATCAAATTCACCTATAGCAGCCCTTTTAAACTCAACATCAAATTCAAGTCCAGGCCTACCTGATATATCAAGCACAACTCTAGACAATGCCTCATCTAAAGGGATAATAGCTGACCCATACCTAGTAATACCTTTTTTATCTCCGATTGCTTTATTAAAGGCTTGTCCAAGGACAATACCAACATCTTCAACTGTATGATGTGCATCAATATGAAGATCACCTTTTGCTGAAACCTCTAGATCAAACATTCCATGACGAGCAACCTGGTCTAACATATGATCTAAAAAACCGATGCCAGTATTGAGTTTTGCGTTACCCTGACCATCAAGATTAATGCTTACTTCAATTTTAGTCTCATTTGTATTTCTTGAAACAGATGCTGATCTATTCATATTTTTTACTTAAAGTAGATACGATATTTTAACTCATTAAAAATGTAATTAATATCAATTATTTCATGTGCTTAGAATAAGTTTTAACGTCTCAAGTAATACGTGCATCTCTTCATCCGAACCAATTGTGAATCGAATGAAGGAAGAAATTCGTATTGGATTGTCAAAGCGCCTCACTACAATTCCGTGATCTCTTAATTTGCTTACGATAATTTTTCCATCAAGAGAGAAGTGTTGAGCAAAAACAAAATTGGCACCTGAAGGAAGAACTGAAAAATTAAGAGCCTTCAATTTATCAACAAAATTTAATTTTGTTTTAATAACTTTATGGCAGGTATTTTTAAAATAGGCATCATCTTTAAAGGATTCAATACCTGCAATCAATCCTAATCGATCAATTGGATACGAGTTAAAACTATCTTTTACTCTAATTAAAGCTTCGATCAGATCTGGGTGGCCTATAGCATAACCAAGTCTTAGCCCTGCCAATGATCGCGATTTCGAAAATGAATGTGTGATCAATAAATTTTTACATTTGTCTGTAAGAGGAATAACGGATTCTGTGCCAAAATCTACATAAGCTTCATCTACGATCACTACAGAATCAACATTCTTATCAAGAAATGCTTCAATCTTTTTCAAGGTAAGTGGTATGCCCGTTGGCGCATTTGGATTTGGGAAGATAACGCCTCCATTAGGCATCAAATAATCATTTAATGCTATTTCAAATGAATCGTTAAGGGGAATAGTTTTAAAATCAATCCCGTAGAGTTTGCAATATACGGGATAAAAACTATAAGTAATATCAGGAAATAAAATAGGCGCGTCGTGTTTCAAAAGTGCTTGAAAAGCAATAGCCAAGACTTCATCAGATCCATTTCCCACAAAAACCTGATTAGCTTTAACATTAAAATAATCTGCTATTGATTTCTTAAGCGCTTCCGAACTCGGGTCCGGATAGAGCCGTAAATTGTCATCTGTATATTCTTGAATGGCTGCAATTACACTTGGACTTGGTCCATAAGGATTTTCATTAGTATTTAACTTTATAAGATTATTGAGTTTAGGTTGCTCGCCAGGAATGTATGGTGCTAGGCCATGAACAACCTTGCTCCAGAATTTACTCATTATTAATACGATATTCCGCTGATTTGGCATGGGCTTGAAGCCCTTCGCCATGAGCTAAGACCGAGGCAATTTTTCCAAGCCTACGAGCGCCTTGACTAGATAATTTAATTAGACTTGAGCGCTTTTGAAAGTCATAAACACCAAGTGGCGAAGAAAATCTTGCTGTTCTTGATGTTGGCAAAACGTGATTCGAGCCAGCACAATAGTCACCAACAGCCTCGCATGTATTTCTTCCCATAAAGATGGCGCCTGCATGTTTAATATTGTTAACGAGTGAATCTGGATCGTCTACTGAAAGCTCTAAATGTTCAGGTGAAATAAAATTTGAAATCTCGGCTGCTTCTTCTAATGTTTTTACTTTAATCATTGCACCTCTATTTGCTAAAGAAGTCTCTATGATTTTTTTTCTCGGCATAGTTTCAATCAATTTATCAATACTCTCTTGAACCTGGTTTAAAAACGATTCACTTGGACTGATTAAAATTGACTGCGCTAACTCATCATGCTCAGCCTGAGAAAATAAATCCATCGCAATCCAATCTGGATTCGATTTTTCATCTGAAATAATAAGTATTTCTGAAGGCCCTGCGACCATATCAATACCAACTACACCGAATACTTTCCTTTTAGCTTCTGCAACATAAGCATTACCAGGGCCCACAATTTTGTCGACTTGAGGTATGGTTTGTGTGCCATAAGCAAGCGCTCCGATTGCTTGAGCGCCTCCAATTGCAAATACACGGTCAACTTTAACGAGGGCCGCGGCAGCCAAAACTAATTGATTTCTCTCTCCATGAGGCGATGGGACTACCATAATAATTTTTTTAACGCCTGCTACTTTAGCTGGAATTGCGTTCATGAGTACTGAAGACGGGTAAGCTGCTTTTCCTCCTGGAACATATAAACCAACTCGATCTAGTGAAGTTACTTTTTGACCAAGCAAAGTTTGGTCATCTTCGGTATAGCTCCATGAAGTCATTAACTGTTTATTGTGATAATCAAATACTCTTTTAGCAGCTTCTTCGAGTGCTTCTCTTGACTTTTGAGGAAGGCTTTCCAAAGCTAAATTTAATTCTTCATTAGAAATTTCAAATTCTTCCATACGAGAGAAATCTACGTGATCAAACTTTTTTGTATATTCAATGACGGCTTGATCGCCTCTATTTTTCACATCACTCAAAATTTCTGCGACTATTTTTTCAATTTGAGTATTTTCTTCAGCTTCAAAGAAAATAAGCTGACTTAACTGATCTTTAAAATTTGAATCTTGGGTATTTAATTTTTTAATTTGAATCATAAGTATGATTATGTTTTAAGTGCTTTTTCAAATTGGCTAAGAATAGGTTGCAAGAGTTCTCTCTTTAATTTTAAAGATGCCTGATTGATAATTAATCGCGAACTGATATCGGAAATGTCTTCAACTGCAACAAGATTATTAGCTTTTAGAGTTTTACCTGTGCTCACTAAATCGACGATCACATCTGCTAGGCCTACAAGTGGTGCCAATTCCATAGAGCCATAGAGCTTAATTAAATCAAATTGCAAGCCTTTTTTTGCAAAGTGTTTTTTAGCTACTTTTATGTATTTTGTCGCTACTTTTAAGCGAACACCTTTTTGAATAGCGCCTAAATAATCAAAATCTTGTTTGGCTGCTACCATCATTTTGCAACAACCAATATTAAGATCAATCGGCTGATAAAGTCCCTCTCCCATATATTCATCGAGAATATCTTTACCTGTAATACCAATATCAGCCGCGCCATATTCAACGTAAGTGGGCACATCTGTAGCTCTTACAATAATAAGTTTTATATCTTTGTGATTGGTATCTAAAATAAGTTTTCTTGAAGTTTCAGGGTCTTCGTTACAAGTAATACCAACCCCCTCGAGAAGAGGTATGGTTTGTTCAAATATTCTTCCTTTAGATAATGCGATGGTAATTTTCATCTTAATGAATCCGTTTAATATTGGCGCCTAGTTGATTGAGTTTATCCTCTAATTTTTCGTATCCGCGATCAAGATGATAAATACGCTCAATCGTAGTTTGTCCTCTAGCTGCTAAACTTGCAATAACCAGACTTGCAGAAGCTCTGAGATCTGTGGCCATTACAGAAGCTCCCTCCAAATATTCTTTGCCTCTAATAATTGCTGTATTTCCTCTAACATCTATCTGTGCCCCCATACGAATGAGCTCTTGCACATGCATAAAACGATTTTCAAAGATCGTTTCGGTAACTTCTGATACACCTTCTGCAATGGTATTTAATGCCATCATTTGTGCTTGCATATCCGTTGGGAAAGCAGGATAAGGTGCAGTTCTTATACTTACCGCTTTCAACTTACCATCACTTTTAATATGAATTGAATTTTCACGCGATTCAATTTTAACGCCAGTTTCAATTAATTTTTGTGTAATTGCATCTAAACATTTGAGCTGTACATTTTTTAAAAGTACATCCCCACCTGTCATTGCTACAGCAGCCAAATATGTCCCTGCTTCAATTCTATCAAAGATCACGTCATGACTTGCTTTATGCAGCGAATCCACACCTTCAATTGTAATTACATCATTTCCTAAGCCTTGTATTTTGGCGCCCATTTTATTTAAGCATTCCCCAAGATCTAAAACTTCAGGTTCTTTGGCAGCATTTTCCAAAACGGTAATTCCATTAGCCAATGAAGCCGCCATCATTAAATTCTCAGTCCCTGTGACGGTAACAATATCCATATAAAACTTACACCCTTGTAACTTGGATTTCGGTAAGTGTTTCGTCGAGGCTTCAATATAACCATTATGAATATCTATTTTTGCTCCCATCGCTTGTAGGCCTTTGATATGAATATCGACAGGTCTTGATCCAATAGCACAGCCACCCGGTAATGAAACTCGAGCCTCGCCAAATCTTGCAAGTAAGGGCCCTAATACAAGAATAGAAGCGCGCATCGTTTTTACGCGTTCATAAGGTGCATTTTTATTGATAATTTCTTTTGCAGTTAATTCAGTTGAATCATTTTTGAACTCAATATCTACACCCATATACTTTAATAAAGATTTGGTTGTATTTACATCTTGAAGTTGAGGCAAATGGGTTAATGACAATGTGTCTTCAGTAAGTAGGGAGGCGATAAGTATAGGTAAGGCTGCATTTTTAGCACCTGATATTTCAAGTTCGCCGTGAAGAGGTGATTGTCCTTGAATAACCAATTTATCCAAGTTATGAATTAGCCTTTAATAACTTTACAAGCTCTCCAGTCTCATACATTTCTTTCATGATGTCGGCGCCACCAATAAATTCTCCGCGAATATATAGTTGAGGAATGGTTGGCCAATTTGCAAACACTTTGATACCTTCTCTCATTTCTGGATCTTGAAGTACATCGATTGCATGAAAATCGGTATTACATGCATCTAAAATTTTAGTTGCTAAACTTGAAAAACCGCACTGAGGAAATTTAGGACTTCCCTTCATGTATAAAACTACATCATGTTCATTAATCGTTTTTTGAATCTTCTCTTGCGCACTCATGCCTTACTCCTCAATATTACGTTTTTAATTGATTCCATTCATTTGGTGTATAAGTCTTCATAGATAGAGCATGAATTTCACTTTTCATCTTATCGCCTAAAGCATTAAATACCATTTGATGTTGTTTAACCCGATTTAATCCGTCAAATAAACCACTTACAATCGTGCCCTCAAAATGGGTACCATCCCCACCTAAAATTTCTATAAACTCACATTCAAGTTTTTCGAGAATCGATTGCCTAATATCGTCAGCCGTCATCTTTTAGTTTCTTAATTTATAGCCGGATTTTAGCATTCCTAAGGTAATAGAAGCCAACACAATGAAAAAGAAGGTTACGATTGAAAGGCTTAATAATGGAGCTACATCAGATTGCCCAAAAAAACCGTACCGAAAACCATCAATCATATAAAAGAAAGGGTTGAGCTGAGATACCTTTTGCCAAAAAGGCGGTAAGGAATGAATTGAATAAAATACGCCTGATAGGAATGATAGAGGCATAATCACGAAGTTTTGGAATGCTGCCATCTGATCAAATCGATGTGCCCATATACCTGCAATAATTCCAAATGTACCAAGTAATGCACCTCCAATCATCGCAAATCCAAAAATAATCCACGGGTGCAACATAGGCAAATCTGCATACAAAAGTGCGAATAAATAAATGCAAGCACCGACAAAAATACCTCTCACAATTGAAGCGATTAAGAAAGCTAGGAAAAATTGAAGATAAGTAATAGGTGTTAATAATATAAACACAATATTTCCCATAACTTTAGATTGAATAAGGCTAGATGAACTATTTGCAAAAGCATTTTGCAATAAAGACATCATGATTAAACCTGGAATAAGAAATGCAGCGTATTCGACATTATCATAGACTTTTACATGATTTGCTAAGACGTGAGAAAAGATGAGCAAGTATAGGACTGCAGTGATCACGGGTGCGGCTACCGTCTGAAAAATGACACGCCAAAATCTTAATAATTCTTTCTTTAGAAGCGTCCATGTACCTATAAACTCAGTTTTAAAATTTATCATTTTTTACTTCCAGTGAGCTTTAAAAAGACAATTTCTAAGTCAGAGTTAGTTAAATCCATATCCAATATTTTAATTTTTGATTTTTTTAATTCACCTATAATAAATTCAACCTCTACTATCTCCTCGATTAAAAAACTGATCGAGTGATGATCTAAATTTTGCATTAGATTCTTAATACTTACAGGAATTTTTTTGCCTTTTAAATCTAAGCGTAGATTTAAATTTTTTGCTGAGAAGCGTTTTAATAGGTTTTTTGTTTTATCTAATGCAACAACTTTGCCTTGGTCCATCATAGCAATTCGACTACAAAGAGTTTCGGCTTCCTCTAGGTAATGTGTAGTCAAAACAATCGTATGGCCTTTTTGATTGAGTTTTTTGATGAATTGCCATAATCTTTTTCTGAGTTCTACATCCACGCCTGCTGTCGGCTCGTCTAAAACAATCACCGGGGGTTTATGCACGAGAGCTTGTGCTATTAATGCTCTTCTTTTCATGCCACCAGAAAGCATTCTCATATTTGTATTGGCTTTATCTTTAAGGTCAAGTCCTTCTATGACTTCATCAATCCAATCATCATTTTCGCGACCTTTACCAAAGTAGCCTGCTTGGAATTGAAGCATTTCACGTACATTAAAAAAAGGATCAAATACTAATTCTTGAGGCACAATACCAAGCGATCTTCTTGCGTATTGATAATCTTGAATCACATCATAGCCCATCACCTTACTTGAGCCTGAAGAAGGTTTTGCAAGTCCTGCCAGAATATTAATAAGAGTTGATTTGCCAGCGCCATTAGGACCTAGGAGCCCAAAAAATTCGCCCTCTTCTATTGTGAGATCGATACCTTTAAGTGCTTCTAGTTTGCCGAAGTTCTTTTTAACATTCTTAAATACGATGGCTTTTTTCATTGAAATAAATGGAACAAGTCTCTTAAATGAAACTTAATAATACAAAACCTAATGAAGGGAAGATACTAAATCTTCCACTCCATATAATTTTGCGAGGCTATTTAAATTTTTTGGTAAATTTTTAAAAACAAAATGTGATTTTGTTTTTTTAGCTTGTCTTTGTAATTCAAAAATTAGACTTAATGTCGACGTGTCAACAGAAGTTACTTTTGAGAAAGCAATCGTCATCTTTTTGTCTAATTTTTGTTTATTAATTAAATCAATAATGGCTGGTATCTTTTCAATTGTAAGATCGCCACTTAACTGCCATTGATTTTTATCAAAAATGATCATTTATTAGATTTTGCTTTATCAGAATCAGCATTCTTCTCTGCAAGTTTTGAAATAAGAGAGGCTATGCCATTTTGTTTTATTTCATTAACAAATTGACCGCGAAAGTTTGTAACTAGACTGACCCCCTCAATAATAATATCAAATACTTTCCAAGAATCACCATCTTTCTCTAACATGTAGTCTATCGGCAAAGGTGGGGCGCCAGACTTTAAAATTTCAGTCTTCACTAATACTTCTTCATCTGAGGGTTGAAATCGAGTTGGTTTGTAATTTAAAGTCTGGTCTTTAAATTTTAACAATGCACTACCATAAGTCTTAACTAGCATCGTTTTAAACTCTTTTTTAAAGGCTTCCTGCTCGTCTTTCGTTGCTGCTGGCCAAGCTTTTCCAAGAACAAGTTTTGAAATGCGATCGAAATCAAAGTAAGGAAGTATTTTTTCTTCAGTAATTTTGTAGGCTTTTTCCTTATTGCCCGCTTTTAAATCTTTATCCGTTTTTAAAATTTCAAAAACTTCATCGGCAATTTTCTTCACGAAAAGGTCTGGAGCTTCCGCAGCAAATATGCTCATCGACATTAGTAAAGTTAAAATTAATAATAAAAACTTTTTCATGGCTTTAAAATATCTTTCTAGTAAACATTATTTTTTAGACTCTTCAGAGGCTTTACTATATAAAAACTGACTGATAAGCTTTTCCAATACAACCGCATCTTGTGTTTTAGAGACCCGATCTCCTTCTTTTAGAAAGTGATCATCGCCACCAGCCTCTAGGCTAATATATTGCTCGCCCAGCAATCCTGAAGTATAAATGTTTGCGAAGGTATCTTTTGGAAAAGGATATCTTTTATCTATTTTTAAGGTCACAACAGCTTGATAAGCTTGAGTATCAAATTGGATTTTATCAATACGGCCTACAACTACGCCTGAACTTTTAACTGGTGCTCTAGGTTTGAGTCCTCCAATATTTTCATAATTTGCAGTTATTGTATAAGTTTCCCCTAGCGTATTGCTTGTAAGGTTTCCCACCCTCATGGCTAAGCCCATAAGCGCCGCAATCCCTATTGCGACAAATAAACCTACCCAAATATCTAATATTGTCTTATCCACAATGGCTCCAATCACATATTAATTCGACATCATAAACGAAGTTAAAATAAAATCTAATCCTAAAACAGTAAGTGAAGAGGTCACTACAGTCCGCGTGGTAGCTCGACTTACTCCTTCCGCCGTTGGAGGAGCATCATAACCTTCATAGAGCGCAATAATCGTACATGCAACTCCAAATACGAAACTTTTGATAAGTCCATTAATCACATCTATTCTAAAATCAACATTCACATTCATTTGGGACCAAAATGCTCCGTGATCTACACCAATAATAGGAACTGCAACTAAATAGCCTCCCATCACGCCTACCATTGAGAAAATGGAAGCCAGTATAGGCATTGAAATAACACCAGCCCAAAATCTAGGGCTAATAATTCTGGCAATTGGACTTATGGCCATCATCTCCATAGCTGATAATTGCTCAGTGGCTTTCATTAAACCAATTTCAGCGGTAATTGCAGTTCCGGCTCTTCCTGCAAATAAAAGCGCAGTAACCACTGGGCCAAGTTCTCTTAATAAAGCTAATGCAACTAAAACGCCAATCGATTCTGAAGAACCATATTTTTGTAATGTGTAATATCCTTGTAAACCCAGCACCATGCCTACAAAGAAAGCGGAGACCACAATAATAATTAAGGACATGACACCGGTGAAATATATTTCACGGATGGTTAAGTGAATTCGTCTAAAGCTTTCACTTGAATAAATTAAGGTTAGGCAAAATAATCTCGTAGCTGAACCTAAACGCCAAATTCTTGAGGTAACCTGGTTGCCTATATTGCTTAAAATTTTGAAAATTGGATTCATAAATTAAACCCACTCATAAATATCTTTTTTATAGCTGGGCGCATTATGATGAAATGGAACGGGGCCATCTTTCTCGCCATGCACAAATTGATGCACAAAAGGAAGTTTTGATTTTGACAATTCTTTAGGCGTCCCTTCAGCGGCAACTGATCCATCCGCAACAAAGTAAATATAGTCTGCAAAAGAGAAGGCTTCTTCTACATCGTGAGTCACGATAATTGAAGTTGCTCCCAATGCATCATTGAGCGTTCTGATAAGATCACAAATGACCGCCATAGAAATCGGATCTAATCCAGCAAAAGGCTCGTCATACATAATAATATCGGGGTCTAGTGCAATAGCTCTCGCAAGTGCTACTCGTCTTGCCATCCCGCCTGAAAGTTCAGTAGGCATAAGTTTATGAGCGCCTCTTAAGCCAACCGCATTAAGCTTCATAAGAACCAAATCGCGAATCATGCTTTCTGGTAATTTTGTATGTTCGCGCATTGGAAATGCCACATTATCAAATACGGACAAGTCAGTAAAAAGAGCACCATGCTGGAAAAGCATGCCCATTTTTCTTCGCAATTCATAAATACCCTGTCTATCTTGTTTGTGAACAATCTTGCCATCCACAGTGACTTGACCAGCTTTAGGTTTTATTTGACCGCCTATTAAACGAAGAATAGTCGTTTTACCACAACCGCTTCCACCCATGATAGCTGTGACCTTACCGCGAGGAAAAACCATACTGATATCTTTATGAAGCATAAAATTACCGTAGCCAAAAGATAGGTTTTTAATTTCGACTATATTTTTTTGGGCCATATTTGAATAAAAATATGAAACCTACATATTACATGGAATTAAAGTTCCCCATAAGAATGCAATCCAGATAAAAACATATTGACACCGAGAAAAGCAAAAGTAGTAATAACAAGCCCAATGAGTGCCCACCAAGCCAGAATAGTGCCTCTCAGACCTTTTACGATTCGATAATGAAGCCAAGCTGCATAATTTAACCAAACAATAAGCGCCCATGTTTCTTTTGGGTCCCACGTCCAATAACCTCCCCAAGCCTCTGCTGCCCATATGGCACCTAATATCGTTGCGATTGTAAAAAAGATAAATCCGATTGCTATAGATTTATAAATAAGGTCATCAAGAACAACTAATTTTGGCAAATAAGAAGATAGTATTTTTTTACCTGAAAATAAGTAAGCAACCGACACCATAGCTGCTAATGCAAACGAGCCATATCCTATGAAATTAGCAGGTACATGAATTTTCATCCAATAAGATTGAAGAGCAGGTACTAGAGGCTGAACACCATCTGCATGACGATCAAATGTGTACCATAAAATAAACCCCACAGCTGCATTAATAACAATCAAAACAAAAGCACCTAATTTTTTTGTATTAAACCTTTCTTCATAAAATAAATATAGAAGAGAGGTAATTAGACAAAATAAAACAAATACCTCGTATAAATTACTGATGGGGATGTGCCCAATATCAAGACCCATCAAGTACGATTCATACCACCTGACAAGTAATCCAATGAAACCAAACATAACTGCTATAAAAGTAAAAGTGGAAGCAATATTGTCTGTAAGATTATTTTTAGTCAGCAGGCCTAACCAATAGAGTAAAAGTGCAAGAACAAAAAAAACATTCATCCACATAATTGCTGATTGACTTGCTATTAAATATTTCAATAAGAAGATTTGCTCATTATTAGCTAAGTCACCTTGATATAGATAGATAGAGAGAAGACTGATTACAAAAACCAAAATCATACTTTTTTTAAAATGATTCCATTTCCAACCAAGCCATGAAAAAAATCCAACACTTCCAAATAAAATGACTTTTTCATAAGCATCCATATAAGTATGAAATGCATTTAGTGCATAAAAGGCCCCCCCGAGTAAAAAAGCAAGATAAAAAACATTGAATGCTTCGAATGTCGCTTTGGAAGATTTAAATAATTTATTAAACATATTTCACCTATTATTGAATGATTTTCTTAATTTCTTGGATTAATTTCTTAAAGTCATTTTCAAAATCTATATTCTGACGATTAGAGCTTAAAGCAACTATAACCCCACCTTTTGCTTTTATCAGTAACCATAATTTTCTTTCATGCAAATAAATCATTGAAAAAATACCAAGGACTAAACTTAAGGACCCAAGGTAAACCCAAAATTGACCAGGTGACTTAGTCAATTGGAGTCCGCTTGCTTCTTTTTGTTCATAACTTATTAAATCAAAATAGTAAGGAACTCCATAAAAAAATAAATCACTGTAAGCATTTAATGCATCTTGTATAAATAGGATTCGGGTTTCATTGAGATCTTTATCTGCCACATTTAATTTGGCTTTATAAATCTCACTTGATGCAATATCAATAATTTTTAAGTAAGTTTGTACTGCTTTTTCTTTTTCGCTCGCAGGGATATTTTTATCAATATTTTGTGCAATATTTGAAAATCCACCTTGAGCGAATAAAGTCATTAATTTATTCACACTTGTTTCAAATGATTCTTGAACATTACTATTTTTATCTGCGCCACTTGCCGATTGATTTGCCATTTTTTTTGCAACAGATTCAATCAGTATTTTATTTTGAAGAGCATCTTTAAATAACATAAATTCATCAATAGACCCTTTTGCGTCTGCAGGGATTTTTAAATATTTGAACTCTTCTTGAGGTGTCTCTCTCATGCCGCTTATAAAGAACGAACGTCCCTCAATTGGCATAGCATATTGATATGAGAGATATTCTCGAGCCTGACCTGAGCTATTTCTGACCTTATAGGTGACACTTGGACCCACATTTCTTGGTTTTTCTTTTTCACCCTTTTTTAAATTTAATATATTAAATTTTCTAAAGTCATTAAACTCGTAAGTAATTTGATCTTTATCTAATTTAACTTTATCAAAAATTCTTCCATCTATATTTCGGGTGGAGTTGGAGTTGAATAGGTGTTGTAATTTAATATTTAGCTTTGTGCCTCCATCTTGAAAATCTGATTGATATATTGCTATACCTTTATAGGTAAAGGGATGATTAACGCTAATTGTTTTTGTTATATCTTGAGGAAGATCAGGATCTGAAATTACTATATCGCTTTCAAAAGATTTTGGCATGCCTGTTGAATAATGATAAATTCTAAAATCTTTTAAAGTTATTTTAAAAGGTAATTCTTGGACAAGGTATCCGTCTTTTTCTCTGACATATGCGACTTTGTCTGAGGAGCCTTCAGCAAGCGTCATATTTGCTCTAAATGATGTATTACTGACATTTAACCTACTTACCTCTGGAACCTTTGAAGCTGGTATATCTAATGTTTCTATTTTTTTATAGCCCAGTAATTCTTGGGCTTTAAAAATCAGATTGCCATCCAATAACCCACCTATGCAAATTATTACCACTCCTATATGCGTCAAAATATAGCCTATGGGCTGATAGTCGCCCTTCTTCGCAACAATTAAAAAATCGCCATTTTCTTTTAATTTATCTTTGATCTTATATTTAGATTGTTTTAGGTATTGAAGGACTTTTGATGTACTTACATCTTTTTTATTTTTGATAACAAAGTGATGTGTGAATGATAAAAGTGACTTTTCCTCTAAAGAATCTTTAAACACTGAAAAGTCCTTAAGAATTGCTGGAGTACTTTTAATGATGCAAAGAGTTGTAGATAAAACTAAAAAAAGAAGAATAATTAAAAACCAAATGCTGTGATAGACATCATATAAACCAATGTTTTCAAAATATACAAACCAAAACTGACCTAATTTTATAATATAACTCTCGTAGGGCTCATTTTGTTTAAGAACTGTCCCCATGATGGATGCAATGCCTAAAAATACCAGCATCGACACCGCGAAACTCATCGAGCTTAGCAGTTGGTTTATGTTTCTTGAATTAATTGATGTAGATTTCAAAATAAACCTTATTTAGAAAGTGGTATTCGACTAGGGAACTATCTGGAAGTTGCAGCAATTAAACTAGTTAATAAAGATAGAATGCCTTACCTTAATCCTTGAATGTAATCTGCTACCGCTTCCATTTCTTGATCAGTTAATTTAGCGGCAATGCTGCGCATTACTTTAGCTTCATCATTGGCTCGATTACCAAGTCTAAACTGTCTTAATTGATTTAAAACATACTCTGTGTGTTGGCCACCTAGACGTGGATATTTAACAGGAAGACCATCGCCTGCGGGTCCATGGCAAGAGGCACACGCTGGCAAACCATTAGCTTGGATACCTGCACGATAAATTTTTTCACCTAAAGATCCCTTACCGTTTGTATGAGCTTGCCCTAAATTTAATGTTTGCTTTGAAAAATACTCTGCCACTAGATGCATATCAGCATCTGATAGCATTGCTGCCATTCCTGCCATTACTGCGTTTGCTCGAGCACCAGATTTAAAGTTTGTTAATTGTTTGTAAAGATACTCTGCGTGTTGTCCTGCTAATTTTGGATTAGCAGTGATAACACTATTGCCATCAATTCCATGACAAGCTGCGCATACGCTGCTTACTGCTTGAGGTGGTTTTTTATCCTCAATCGTTGCTGAAACTGCAGTATTTGATATGAAAAATGACAGGGTTAGTGTAAAAAAAACATTTCGACGACTCATTGCAAATAGCTCCAAAATATAAGGTATATAAAAGTTGTCCATTTTATCTAAATTGCTATTCTCGTGATAGCATCAGCTTGGATTAAACAGGCTAAGGTAAAGTTCATGGCTATTTTTAGAAACGCATCATATTTTATATCAGCTTACCATTTGAGTGATTTGCCGCCCCCCACTGGAATTGAGATTGCCTTTGCAGGCAGATCAAATGCGGGAAAATCGAGCGCTATTAACACACTTGCAAATCATAATCGCCTCGCTTTTGTTAGTAAGAAGCCTGGTCGAACCCAGCTTATTAATTTCTTTTCTCTTGGTGAGAATCGTTTCTTGGTTGATTTACCGGGTTATGGTTATGCCAAAGTACCCCAAGCGATTAAAGATCATTGGCAAAAAACTATAGCCACATACTTATCAGAGCGCTCTTGTCTCTTTGGCCTTGTTTTAGTTATGGATATTAGACATCCACTCACGCCTCTTGATCGACAGATGTTAAAGTGGTTCTCGTTAAATAAAAAACCTATTCATATTTTATTAACTAAAGCAGATAAACTTTCTCATGAGGCTTCTCATAAAATACTTCATGCTGTTCGGAAAGAAATCGATGAAAAGTGGGGATCAACTGTTGGTATTGAATGCACAGTTCAGCTTTTTTCTAGCTTAAAAAAACAGGGTGCCGATGATGCTGAAACTATCATTGGAAAATGGCTAAATACGCCTGTAGATCATGTCCCAAACTCTATAGCCTAATTTAATTCCTCGATTTTCATATTTTGTGAAAGGGCGATCATCAGGTTTTTTAAAAAAATCGTCAGTTGTCTTTTGCAATAATTCTTCTTTATCCAACAGATCAATAATCCAGACAGCATAATCTTCCCAGTCTGTTGCAATATGAAGATAACCCGTTTTTTTTATTTTCTGGGCGATAAGCTTTAATAAATTTGATTGTAAAAGTCTTCTTTTATGATGTCTTTTTTTAGGCCAAGGATCAGGAAAAAAAATATGAATCCCATCCAAAGAATCGTTCTTAATCATAAAATTAAGAACTTCTACCGCATCATGTTGAATAATTTTTAAGTTAGACATGTCATCTTCCTGAATTAACTTAAGTAAGTTACCTACCCCAGGTGAATGAACTTCAATGGCAATATAATTTTTATTTAAATTAGATTTTGCAATTTCAGCGGTTGTAGTCCCCATACCAAAACCAATTTCGAGTATGAGTTCACTATTTTTATTTTTAAAAATATCGCCAAAATTTATTATTTTATTTTCAAAAATAACAGTATGTTTTTGAAAGTAATCTTGAATAGCTTTTGTCTGAGCAGCGGTAATTCGCCCCTGCCTTAAAATATAAGTCCTTAAAGGTCTCCTCTTGATCTCTTCTTTATTTTGTTCCGTCATAGTCTTGTGACTTTATTGTTTTGTTTAAGCCCTAAAAGATCTATATCCATATTTTTTTCTAGAGTCATGACTTTAAATAAATCTCCCATTTCTGAGGGAGATAACAACTTTTGGACTTCTGATACTGATTTGATATACAAAGCCCTGTCCTCTAAATTTACTGTTTCAAGTAAGTTTAATATGCCGCAATTAATAAGAAAATTTGCTTGAGATATATAGCCAGTAATATTTAATCCTAATTTTGAAGCTTCCCTTGCAACATAACTGAAATTTATATGAGTTGTAATATCCTGTATGCCTATCTGAATAAGAGGATTGTCATGGGCATAATGCTTAAAATGACACATCAACGTGCCTTGAGATCTCTGCTCATGAAAATATTCTGTTTGATTAAAACCATAATCAATAATAAGTACAATACCTTTACTAAGAGATTGGGTCATTTTGTTCAGCCAATTTTTAATATGAAGTGGATGTTCAATAAGATAGTTATCTGGTAAATCTTCAAAAATAGCTTGATCATAACTAGATATATCCTCTATCGGTTTATCTTTCCAAACGAAGAAATCATTTTCTACACCAACTCCTTTTTGATAATACTTGCCTGATTCTTTTTTTATTAAATCTACAGGTAGTGCATCAAAAAATTCATTACAAAAAATGATGCCTTCGTATTCTTTGGGAATTTCTTCAATCCATTGAATCTTGCTAAATAATTGTGAAGGCAAATGATTTATTAATAATTCGTATTGTTGTCTTCGTAATGAATGGCTTATTTCTAGAATAAAATAATGATTTATATCCTCATTATCACTGCGCAATGATTGGATCACTTGAAGGGCAAACTCCCCAGATCCAGCACCAATTTCAATGATACTTCTCGCTACTGATTGGAAGATCTCTTTAAATTGAATGCATAATGTTTTTGCAAAAAAACTCGATATATCAGATGCTGTAATAAAATCGCCTTTTTCTCCAAATTTTCTTAAAGTTCCAGTGTAATAACCTAATTCTGGGTCATAAAGCGCATGCTCCATATAACGATCAAAACTTATCCACCCATGATTTGATTGAATAGATTGCATAATTTTTATTTTTAATTGCTCACTTATTTGAATTTCATTTTGAGGAGCTGTAGGCATTAAAGGCATAGGTATTAGATTATAATAGAGTCGACTCATTTATAGATATAGCTATGACATCTAATCGAAAAATTGCTCTTGTGACTGGTGGCGCCAAAAGAATTGGGCAGGCAATTTGTAGGTTACTTCATGAATCGGGCATCGATTTGATGATTCATTATCGACATTCAGCCGACGAAGCAAAAAAACTTCAAAAAGATTTAAATAAAATCCGTAATGACTCTGCAAATATCATTCAAGCTGATCTTGGGGATACAAATATATTGCCAAATCTTATTGAGAAGACAATCAAAACCTTTGGTAGATTAGATATTCTTATAAATAATGCTTCTAGCTATTATCCAACTGAAATCGGAAAAATGAATGAGGAAAATTGGAATGATCTTATTGGAAGTAATTTAAAAGCGCCCTTATTTTTATCTCAACTTGCAGCAGATGAGCTTATTAAAACTAAAGGCTGCATTATCAATATCACAGATACCCATATAGATAAACCAAAAAAAAATTACATTATTTATAGCATTGCTAAATCGGGACTGGCCACGCTTACAAAATCACTTGCCCGGGAATTAAGTCCGGAAGTCAGAGTGAACGCTGTTGCGCCAGGTCCAGTTTTATGGCCCGAAAATAATGAAGAATTTAACGATATTTATAAACAACGAGTTATTTCTCAAACACTATTAAAAAAAATAGGTACGCCTGAAGATATTGCAATAGCTGTGAAATTTTTGGTATTAGATGCTCCATTCATTACAGGCCATATTCTAGCCGTCGATGGAGGACGGTCGCTCTCACTATGAGCTCTCTCATTTAGGAAATCGGCGACTTTATGATTTCGTAAATCTTAATCAATCAAACAAGGAAGAAGCTGAGCTCACTGTTATCAAAGCTTTAATTATAAAATTTCAACACTGGCCTCAGCAATATCTCGTTATTCGCTGAAAACATTGTTTCTTAAAAATCATTATTTAAATTAAATTAACGTAATTTATTTAACTAAGTTAGTATAGACACCTTGTATATATCAAGATTTAAATTTATTATTCTTCAAAATTTTTAATCTAAAACCACCTAATGTCTAAACTTTTAATTGTTGAATCCCCATCTAAAGCCAAAACCCTTAAAAAGTATCTTGGCAGTAAATTCGAAGTTTTAGCATCATATGGCCACGTTCGCGATCTCATTCCAAAGACAGGCGCTGTTGAAACAGATAATAATTTCAAAATGAATTATGCAATTATTGAAAGAAATTCAAGACACGTTGATGAAATTGCAAGAGCTGTAAAAAAATCAGATGAAGTTTATCTAGCTACCGATCCAGATCGTGAAGGAGAGGCTATTTCATGGCATATCCTGGAAATACTGAATGAAAAAAAATTAACTAAAGATAAATTAATCAAACGCGTCATTTTTCAGGAAATTACTAAATCAGCTATTGAACTTGCTATTGAGCATCCAAGAGATATATCAATGCCCCTTGTTAATGCGCAACAAGCGAGGAGAGCACTCGATTATCTTGTGGGATTTAATTTATCACCTCTGTTGTGGAAGAAAATAAAAAGGGGCTTATCAGCAGGTAGAGTTCAGAGTCCGGCACTAAGGCTTATTATTGAAAGAGAAATTGAAATTGAAAAATTTATCAGCCAGGAATATTGGACGATTCATTTAGATTCTTTAAAAGCTAAACATAAATTTCAAGCAAAACTTATTCAGCTCGATAATAAAAAAGTTGAACAATTTACCATTACCTCAAAAGAAAATCATGAGTCTATTGTCGGAAAATTACTTCTAGAAAGTGCTGGCAAAACTAAAGTAGCTCGTATTGAAAAGAAACAAAGAATGCGCAATCCTGCTCCTCCTTTCACTACATCAACACTTCAACAAGAGTCGGTGCGTAAACTTGGCTTTACAACAAGTCGTGCGATGAGAATTGCTCAACAGCTCTATGAGGGAATTGATGTTGGAAGTGGAACTGTAGGTTTAATTACTTATATGAGAACAGATTCACTCACGCTCTCAAATGAAGCAATGAATCAAATTAGAGGTTACATTCAAATAAATTTTGATGCAGATTACTTACCTAAAGCACCAATTTTTTATAAAACTAAATCAAAAAATGCACAAGAGGCACATGAGGCAATTAGACCGACAGATATCAGCCGAACACCTCAAAGTCTTATTGGTAAATTATCTCCTGAACAATTTAAGCTGTATGAAATGATTTGGAAGCGTTCTTTAGCAAGTCAGATGACACCGGCTAAATTTGATGCTGTAAGCGTAGATCTTTCCATTGGATCTGAAGCAAATTTATTTAGGGCTACTGGTCAAACACTTATATTTCCTGGATTTATTGCTATTTATACTGAGAGCTTGGACGATGCTTCAAATGAAGATGAAGACTCTCCTAAATTACCACCCCTTGAAACTGGTGAAATTCTGACGGTCGATAAAATTTATGGTGATCAACATTTTACTGAACCTCCTCCAAGATACTCTGAAGCTAGCTTGGTAAAATCTTTAGAGGAATACGGTATTGGTAGACCGTCTACCTATGCAAGCATTATTTCAACACTCCAAGATCGTGAATATGTCATTCTTGATAAAAAGAGATTCATGCCTACTGATGTAGGTCGTGTTGTTAACAAATTTCTCACTGAGCATTTTACTCGTTATGTTGATTATGATTTTACTGCTGGTCTTGAAAGTTCTTTAGACGAAATTGCAGAAAACAATAAAAAATGGGAGCCCCTTCTCAAAACTTTTTGGGATGATTTCAATAAAACAATTCTTGAAAAATCAAATATAGATCGAGCTGAAATTACTCAAGAAGCTATTGATGAAGACTGCCCTAAATGTAACAAGCCTTTATTTTCGAGATTAGGCAGAAGAGGTAAATTTATTGGTTGTTCCGGTTATCCTGATTGTGATTACACAAGAAATGTAAACGGTGACTCAAGCACTCCTAATGAACCCGTACTTGTTTGTAAAGATCCTGAAACTGGAAAAGATGTTCTTTTATTAGTCGGTCCCTATGGACCTTATCTTCAAGTTGGCGTTCAAGAGGAAGATAGTAAAAAGAAACCTAAGCGGGTAAGTGTTCCTAAAGAGATATCACTAAGTGATCTAAATAAAGATATCGCATTAAATCTTTTATCACTTCCTAAGGAGCTAGGTCTTCACCCAGATACAGGCAAGAAAGTCATTGTAAATATTGGGCGTTTTGGGCCTTATGTAAATTATGATGGTAAATTTAAATCTATTCCGAGATCAGAATCCATTTTTGATGTAACGCTCGAACGAGGACTTGAGCTCATTGCGGAATCTATTGCTAAAAATGCACCTTTAAGAAACCTGGGTAATGACCCCGAAACAAATCTTTCAGTTGAAATCTTTAATGGTCGCTATGGCAAATACCTTCAAAAAGGCTCAACCAAAGTTACCCTTCCAAAAGATCAGGATATTGAAAAAATTACTTTTGAAGAAGCTTTAGTTCTTATTAGCAATAAAGAAGCTTCGGGCAAAGGTAAAAAAAAAGCGGCCGTTAAAAAAACAACCGCCAAGAAAACGTCTGAGAAAAAAGTGGTTGCTAAGAAACCTGGGGCAAAAAAGCAGGCCATAAAAAACTAAAAAAGCTTAGCTATTTATTTTAGATTGGTCCGAAAAAGAAATTGAAGATGTTTTTTCAATCCATTTTCGAATTCTATTTGCATCTGCAATTCGAGTGGCATTTCCATAAGATTTGAGTAATACGATAATCATCGGCTGTCCGCTAATCATAGCTTGCATAACAAGGCATTTTCCAGCCTCTTGAATAAAACCAGTCTTTGATAAACCAATCACCCAATCACTTTTTCTAATCAGACCATTCGTATTATTAAAGTTCACTGGTGTACGGTGCCCTTTAACATAGGCTGCATATGAAGCTGTGGTTGTGATTTCACGAATTTCAGGATATTGATAAGCAGCCTTTGCCATCTTTACAAGATCTTCTGCTGTCGACATATTATGATTATTGAGGCCTGTGGGATCTACAAACTCGCTTCGTGTCATATCAAGCTGTAATGCTTTAATGTTCATCGCATTTATAAAACCAGTTTTTCCGGTTGGGTAATTTCTGCCTAATGCTGATGCTGCACGGTTATCTGAAGCGATTAAAGCAATTTTAAGAAGTTCTGAACGAGGTAATACTGTTCCAACAGGTAATTTTGAACTTGTATTTTTTAAGGTATCTACATCTTCTTCAGTAATGGTAATCTCTTCATCCATCGGGAGCTTTGCATCCAAAGTGACCATAGCGGTCATAAGTTTAGTTACAGACGCAATAGAGGTTTGTGCGTTTGTATCTTTTGCATACAAAACTTCACCTGTATTTTGATTGACAATAAGTGCGTTAGAGGAAGCCACTCTTAAAAGGCCATCTTTATTTGTCTTATTGTCTGCTGCAGATATGCGAGCTAATTCTGCTCTTGTTGGTTTTTTAGATTTTGGTTGGTTTGCTTCAGCTGATACTGAGGCTAAGAAAAAGGTTAAGCTTAGGATGAAAAAAAGTCTGATACGCTCTTTCACTAGGTAATCTCCTATTCTTGCTAAATTTACGCGATAATAAACAAAAAAAACATATTTGTCATTAACTTAATGTATTTAAAGATAAAATTCCTATTAGCTAATTTATTATGAATATTCCAAATACACTTATTTATACACCTGAGCACTTATGGATTAAATCTATTAGTGAAAGCACTTACGAAGTTGGTGTCACTGATTACGCACAAAATCTTTTGGGTGATATTGTTTTTGTTGATTTACCTGAATTACAAAGTCAAATTTTAAGAAATAAAGCCTTTGGAGTGATTGAATCTGTCAAGACCGCTTCTGATTTAGTCGGTCCGCTCAATGGCGTGATGATTGAAATTAATTCCAACATTCAAAAAACGCCGGAACTAATTAATGATAAACCCTATGAAACTTGGATTTGTAAAATAGCATCTCATGACAATATTGATAACAAAGAACTTTTTTTAGACTCTAATCAGTATAACGAACTTACTCGCTAATTACATTTCTTTTTTAGCGTCAATTAAGTGAATTTTATACCCGCGATCGCGATAAAATTTTAAACGATCCCTCGCTGTTTTTTTATCTTCCTCATTTAGCGACACAATCTCAATTAACCTTAAGTATCTTGAAAAAGAAGGCAAAGTATCTGACTTTAAATTAATCATAAAATCATCACTCACAAATTTATGATCCCAGTCGATATGGATAGGGGTCATTTCTTCATAATGTCCTACAGAATGAGGAAGGAATGAAGTAAGAGAAGCTGTATAAAGAAAATCACTTAATGCTTTTGCACCACTTAAATCATCTACGTGAATAAATATTTTTCTTTTTCGAACAATTTCTCTTTCTATAATTTCATGAATTTTATTGAATTTATTTTCTACATTAAAATAAAAGTCGATATAAGTCATAAAGACTTAATACAACTTACTAAAAATATATTGGGTTAATAATCCAACAGGCCTTCCCGTCGCCCCCTTAGCTTTTCCAGATTTCCATGCGGTGCCTGCAATATCTAAATGAGCCCATTTATATTTTTTTGCAAATCTGGATAAAAAGCATGCTGCAGTAATACTACCTCCTGCTCTTCCGCCAATATTAGCCATATCTGCAAAATTACTGTCTAGTTGTGATTGGTAGTCTTCCCAAAGAGGCATACGCCATGCTCGATCCATAGATACTTGTCCTGCTGATTCTAAATCTTTCGCTAACTTGTCGTCATTACTGTATAAACCTGAGGCATGATGTCCTAATGCAATCACACATGCGCCAGTGAGGGTGGCAATATCAATCACTACATCAGGATTAAATCTTTCTGCATAAGTTAATGCATCACATAGAATCAATCGGCCTTCAGCGTCAGTATTTAGTACCTCGATTGTTTGGCCTGACATGCTAGTTAAAATATCTCCTGGCTTCAAAGCTAATCCATCTGGCAAATTCTCACATGTTGGAATTATGCCAATGACATTCATAGGAAGTTTTAATAAGCCAATTGTCTTAAAGGTCCCTAATACACTGGCTGCTCCACACATGTCATATTTCATTTCATCCATATCGGCTGCAGGTTTAATTGATATACCTCCCGCATCAAAAGTAATTCCTTTACCAACCAAAACAATAGGTTTTTGCGTTTTTTTACCTTTATTATGTTGAAGCACAATAAATTTAGGTGGCTGTCTACTTCCTTTGGCAACACCGAGAAAAGAACCCATTTTTAATTTTTCAATTTGCTTCTGATCTAAAACATCAATTTTCATACCATATTCTTTTCCAATTTCTTGAGCTTTTTTGCCAAGATAGGTTGGTGTACAGATATTCGGTGGCAGATTGCCAAGTGTTTTTGTAAGCTCAATTCCTTTTGCTAAAGCAAACGATTTATTCAGCGCCTCCTCTGCGATCTTTTGGCTTTTCTTATCTACCATTACAAAAAAATCATAGATTTTTTTGGTTTTTTTATTAATAGTTTTAAGCTCAGTAAATTCATAACTTGCATCCATCACTTCATTAATAAAATGTTCAACATTCCAGGCTATATCGCCTTGTTTAAATGAAGCAATTTGCAGATACGATGTGACTGATTTAACATCCATTTTCTTAAGTGCATAAACCATAGATCTCACTGCAGCATGGTATTTTTTCCCATCAAACTCTTTTTCTTTGCCTAAGCCTATTAGAAGTATTTTTGTAATTTTTATTCCAGGAACGTTATACAAAATAAGAGAGGAGCCAACTTTGCCACTCATATCACCCTGTTTCAATGCAGAGGTAATATGACCAATAGCGCTCGGGCTTAAAGACAATTTTTCACAAACAACCTTGAGGGATTCATAAACTCCAATGACCAATACATCTGAGAGTTGTTTATCCAGCTGATCGGTTTTTATGCTAAATTTCATATATATTCCTTAAGTATTCTCGAATTTAAAAACGGGAAAAATCAATGTTATTTAAAACTTCATTAAAAAAAGAACTGCTTACCAATTCAATTACGGCACTTTTAATACTTATAAGTATCGTGATGGCCCAAAGAATTTCATTTTATCTTAGATTCGCAAGTAAGGGCTATATCCCCAATGACTCTATAAAAACAATTCTTGGTCTTAACCTTATCAAGTATTCACCACTTCTATTATCTCTTTCCATTTTCTTAGCAGTACTTCTTACGCTCTCTCGTTGGTATCGAGATCATGAAATGATCATTTGGCTCAGTTCGGGTATGAGTTTGGCGAAAATTATTAAGCCTATTGCTTCATTTACCTTGCCAGCCGTATTGATGGTGGCCTTTCTTTCTCTTTTTTTAAATCCTTGGGCGGTAAGAACAGCTGATCAATATAAAAGTCAATTAAAAAGTCGTGATGAAATGGCTAGTATTAGCCCAGGGACATTTAAAGAATCAAAAAGTTCTGATCGGATATTTTATGTTGAGAGTTTTGATGAGCTAGGAAGTGCTGTAAAAAATATATTTGTTCAGACAAAGCAACATAACAAGCTTGGAGTTGTTGTTGCTAATAATGCTCACCGAGAAATATCAAGCAAAGGTGATAACTATATTATTTTACAGAAAGGTCGAAGATATGAAGGCGTTCCTAATTCAAAAGAGTTCTCTACGACTGAGTTTAATCAATATGGCATTTTAACCGCCCAACAACCTGTGGAACCTTACAAAGAAAGTATTGATAGTAAAAAACTTTTCGATGTAATTAAATCTAGCTCATTTGAAGATCGCCTGGAGTTGCAATGGAGAATTGCCTCTCCCATCGCATGCATTTTGTTAGTTTTTTTAGCTATTCCATTAAGCTTTACAAATCCTCGAGCAGGACGATCTCTTAATATCATTTTTGCTGTACTTATTTTTATAATTTATAACAATCTCTTGGCTATTATGAACACATTAATTACTTTAAAAAAAGTTAATATTATTATTGGCTTCTGGCCAATTCACCTAATCTTTCTCCTCGCAGCTATTTATTTAACCTATAGGCGATCAATGAATCAGCCATTATTCAGCTTGAGGAAAGTGTCTTAAATACAAGGTGAAAATTTTAAATCGCTACCTTAATCTAGAATTAGCTATTCCTATTTTCTGGGTCATGATCGGTATTATAGGTATATTAAGTTTTTTCGACTTTATTCAGGAAATTAATGACTTAGGAAAAGGTACATATAATGTGCTTACCATTTTTAGTTATGTTGCTCTCAGTATTCCTGGACATGTTTATGAAATCGTTCCTATTGCTGTGCTTATTGGATCGATGTATACCATGGGGCAGCTTTCTGAAAATTCTGAATTGACTGTCATTCGATCTAGCGGAATTTCAATAAAACGTATTGCCTATACTTTATCTTTTACTGGATTGTTTTTTACATTATTTACATTTGCTGTAGGGGATCTTGTAACCCCAATAACAGAAAAAAAAGCGCAGCAAATAAAAATTACATCTAAAGATGCAATTGTTTCACAAGAATTTAAATCTGGTCTCTGGATAAAAGATAATAATAGTTTTATTAATATAGAGTATGTTTTGCCTGACTCAAGCCTATCTGAAATTCATATTTATGAATTTGATAAAGCCTTTCGTTTAAGAACAATTACAAATGCAAAAAAAGGAAGTTTTAAAAACCCTGAATGGAAACTTGATGATATTAATCAAACAATCTTTGATAAAGGTAAGGTTTCAACAAATTCACTTAAAAGCGCAATTTGGAAATCACTTATCAAACCGGAAATGATGAATGTACTTCTTGTTTCACCAGAAAAAATGTCATCAACCAACCTTATTAATTTTATTAAATACCTGAAAAATAATAAGCAAAAGATTACAAGGTATGAAGTGGCTTTATGGGGAAAATTAATTTATCCCCTAGCCTCTATTGTAATGGTTTTATTTGCCATTCCATTTGGATTTTTTCAAGAGCGCTCAGGTGGTAAAAATTTAAAAATTTTCTTAGGTATTTTAATAGGTATCTTTTATCAAATTATGAATTCATCTTTTAGGTATATTGGACTTCTAAATGACTGGCAACCCCTAGCTTGCGCAATTATACCCACACTTATTTTCTTCTCTGTTGGGATGGTGATGATCTATAAAATCGAACATCAATAAAATGATAATTCAAAATTTGATCATGAAGATATAAATTTTTTTTATTGGTTAGTGCCCAAAAAAAGGTTATGCCTCCCATGAGAGTGCCTAAAGTTGCATATATATAGCGTCTCCATGCTAACTTTCTTGTTAAAGGTTTGTGAGGGGATATAATTTTTAATTTCCACACCATCATTGCTAGAGTCTGGCCTGTTTTTGTCCAACAATAAGTAAAATAAACTCCAGCGATAAACCATAAATAAATTTGAAATATTAATTTTTGATATGATCCAAAGAATGTGTCAAAAAAATATATAAAAATAAATCCTGCGATCATCCATATTGGTATAAGAGCAAATAATTCATAAACTAAAGAACCATAAACTCTCTTGAGTGAAGGATTTTTTGTATTCACAAATAAAAACTATATCAATGCAGAGCAAAATAAAGGTATAAGGAATAAAAAATTCCATTTACGCCCAGATGCCATACTTTTATATTTGATTTCTGGATAAGAGCTCTAATCCATAGTGAAGATATTAGTGTTATTAGAATACATAAATAGACTTCTTTTCTCGGCTCCCAAGGGGTTAAAAGGATACCTATTGCAGGTAAGAGTGTTCCTTGAAATACCATGGCACCAGTTATATTTCCAAAAGCGAGGGTATCTTTACCTTTTCGTATCCAAAAAATACTATTCACTTTTTCTGGAAGCTCGGTAGCGATCGGAATAATTAATATAGATAAAATAAGAGCAGAAATTCCTAGAATAGATGAAGCTTCTTCAATTCCATAAATAAAACCCTTCGCTCCGAATATCAACAAAGCCAATCCAACAAATAGCTGTATAACAATAACTAGAAAATTATTTGGGCATCCAATTCTTTCCATAAACATTGGACTTGATGCTTCCGTAGCATGACCCTCGTTAACAAGTTTTTTTGATGCTCTTATTGTCATTAAAATATAAATGAAATAAGAAAAAACCATTAAAAAGGCTATCAGCCCCCTAGCAAGCTCAGATGTATGAGGAACAAATAAAGCTATTCCAGCAAACACAAATGAGATTATAAAAAAATTTAGATCTCTAATTAATCCTGTTTTTTCAGGCTTTAAATGTCCCCCGAACCCTCGATGCCCAATTACAGATGCAGCCATAATAAACATTGTTAGGGTAGAGAGCATGAGCGGAGCACCTAAAATTGCGCCTACTCCAACTTGATGATTAGTTTCGATATCTCCATGTAATGACAAAAGTGCTAATAGTGGAATTAATGTCTCAGGAAGCGCAGTTCCTACCGCTGCAAAAACTGAACCTGTCACACCCTCAGAAATTTTTAATTTCTCACCCAAATGCTCAAGCGCATTGGTAAATATCTCAGCTGAGACTAGAATAACTAATAACATGAAAGATAACTTTAAGAAGATCATTTCAATCCTTTAATTTTAATACTTCAATAGATTAACGATGCTTGAGCCTATCATAATAAATGATGCTGGATTTGCAAATAAAGCAAAGATTATATTATCGCCCAATTTTGATAGTCGGCCGAATAAGTTCAATGTGAGTTTAATTGTAATTCATAATATTAGTCTTCCGCCTGGCATTTACGGGGGGAATAATATTTTTGATTTGTTTACAAATAAACTTACCCCTGATGATCATGAATACTTGGGATCTATTGCGAATCTAAAAGTGTCCTCTCACTTCTTGATTAGGCGGGATGGTTCGCTTTTTCAGTTTGTGTCTTGTCTAGACCGAGCTTGGCATGCTGGTGAATCTAGCTGGAATCAAATTAATAATTGTAATGATTTTTCAATTGGTATTGAGCTGGAAGGAAGCGATTATGATCCCTTTGAAGCGAAACAATATGTCTGTCTTAACGAATTAATCGAATCTTTAATTAAAGAATATCCTATTAAAGATGTTAAAGGACATTCTGACATTGCACCAACTAGAAAAACGGATCCAGGCCCTTATTTTGAATGGAGTAAAATAAAAAACTACTTTAATCAATTGCCAAATAAAGATTAATTCTTACGTACTAATTTCTGTACGATTAAACTTACCACGATATCACCCTCTACATTTACTGCGGTTCTAAATGTGTCAAGTAAACGATCGATCGGTAATAAAATAGCAAGCGCTTCCAAAGGAAGTCCAACAGATTGTAATACTATAGCTATGGTTACCATTCCAGCACTTGGTATGCCCGGCGCGCCAATCGCACCTATCATTGCTGTAAAGAAAACGATAATTTGCTGCCCTATACCTAAGTCGATACCAGAGAGATTTGCAATAAATAAAGCGGCGGAAGCCTCATAAAGGGCGGTGCCATCCATATTCATGGTTGCCCCTATGGGTATAACAAATCCAGCAATATCAGATCTTACTTTTAAATTTTTTTCAACAACCCTTAAAGTAATTGGAATTGTCGCGCTGCTGGAACTGGTTGCAAAGGCAGTCATAATTGCCTCTCGGGCACCTTGCCATAATATAAATAAATTTATTTTTGTAAAAAAATAAAGTAGCAAAGGCAAAATTACAATTCCATGAAAAAGCGTCATGCCAATAATTACTATTATAAATTTTGATAGCGTAATAAATAAATCGGGTGATTGTTGAGAGACTAATTGAATAATAAGAGCCGAAATGCCGTAAGGAGAAAAATTTACAATCCAAGATACTATCTTCATAGTGATCCCTAATAAACCATTGAACATTTTTTTTACCTCAAAAAACTCTTTTCCACCTTTTGCAATTGCAAAGCCAACCAATACTGAAAATGTAATAACTCCTAAAATATTTCCTTCAGTCATTGCTTTGAATGGATTAACGAGAATACCACTAAGAAATTGTTTAATGAATTCAGACAAGGGAATTGAAGTTAAGTGAAAATTATTTAATTGCTCACTAAAGATAGACAAAGACATACCTCGTCCTGGCTCAAATAAGTTCATTGAGCCAAGTCCCAATATAATTGCAAGAGCCATGGAAATGAAAAAAAACGAAAATGTTAAAAACCAAATTCTTGATGACTGCTTATGTCCACTTAGATTAGCTATACCTAAAGATATGGAAAAGAATATTATTGGAATTAATACCATTTTTAGAGAAGAGACGAATATATCTGCAATAAGATTAGCCACATAAATAATTGAACCACTCCCACTACCATAAGGATTGAGTTTAACAAACAAGCCAATCAATAAACCAATGAATACTCCAATAAAAATCTGATGATTTGTCGTATATTTCATCTGCCTAATCCATACGCTGAAGCACTGCGGCAAAAAAACCATCTGTTTTTTGATGATGGGGGGTTAATTTTAAAAAATTACCTGTGGAGAGAGGTACTTGATTTTTCATTAATATTTCATCAACAGAAATAGATCTAAAATTCTTATTATTTTTTAAGAAATTCTCCACAATAGACTCATTCTCTCTCTTCAAAAGACTACATGTAGAATAAATTAACCGACCCTCTTTTTTTACAAGCTTTTTAGCCTCTTCGAGAATAGCTAATTGTTTGATATTAAGCTCATCAAGATCTTGCAGAGAATTTTTCCATTTTAAATCTGGATTTCTTCTAAAAGTGCCGGTTCCGCTACATGGAACATCAGCTAGCACTCGATCAAACTTACTATTTAATTTTTTTAATTTGGTATCTTTTTCATTTTTTATTTTTTGCGCGAATAAGTTAGATAATCCAGATTTTTTTAATCGCTTACCTAAATTAATAATTCTTTTTTCAGAAATATCATAAGCATATATACGTCCAGTATTTTTCATAATTGCACCTACTGCTAGACTCTTACCACCTGCACCAGCACAAAAATCTGCAACCATCATTCCTCTTTTTGCATCTATAACAAAGCTTAATATTTGACTGCTTTCATCTTGAACCTCAATTTTTCCCTCAATGAACAATGGATTTCGGCTTAATGATGTTCCTCTGGGAATTCTGATTCCTGTGGGCGAGTATTTCATGACTTCAATATCATTTACTTCTTTTGTAAGCAATTTAATTAGTTCATCTCTGCTCATTTTTATAGTATTGACTCTTATATCTAGTTTGGCTGGTTCAAGAAAACTTCTGCCCAAAAGAACTGCTTCTTCACTGCCATATTGCTCAACTAATAAATCCCAGAGCCAATCAGGTAAACTTAATTTTTCTGGCCATGTATATTTTTCTGTATCTCTTGATTTTAATGATTTAGCCCATTCGATTTCTTCTTTACTTAACCCATGCTCTAAGTCACGAATACTTCTACCTTCAATTTTTATTAGCCAAGCAATTACGAGTTTTTTGTAGTTAAGATCGTCTTCATTTAGTTTTTTTAAAAATCTGAGTCGTCTAATAATGCTGTAGATGCATTCAGCAATCTCTCCTCTATCTTTTTGTCCAAGCCCGCTATGTTCTCTATAATATTGACTTAATTTCATATCTGCAGGCCCATGAAAGTCTAATATTTCTCCTAAAATATTTGCGCAATGTTGTATTAATTTTAGGTTAAGCATATTTAAGGCCCAAAACTCTCGATTTCAATTTTTTTTGTAGACTGATCTAAAATGCTTCCATCTTTTTCTGTCTTCCTTATTTTGATAGGAAGGTATTTATAGTCTTTTGCAAGCCACAAATCTATTCTTTCTTCATTGTTGTAATTAAATTTTGCTATATGTAATGTTAGAATCTTATCTACATCAGTTTCAATGACTTCCTCCCCAATATAAGAATAATCGTATGGTTTATAATTTTTCCCATTTGTAATGTAGATTTTCATTTTTGTTAGAGGAGGTTCAAACATAAATTGATACATGAAACTTAACATATCTTGAGAGCCCTCCAACATATCAAATTCATTTATTTTTCCATTTGTTGTGGTAATTATTTTTTTAGCATCCCAATCAAAAACTGCAAAATTATCAATTTTGCTGCCAAATTGATAATGATAATTTTTTGGCTTCAGGCCCTCGGGGGTTAGAATACCATCGCTTGTTTGCTGTAATTTATTCCAATAAAAAAGAGACACAAAACCTTTTGCTTCAACTTCATTTTTGATACTGTATTGATTATTCTCTTCTAAGAAATACGTAGTTCTTGCAGCACCAACAGGCGATCCATCCACGCTTCTTCTTACATCATAATCAATGACTACTTTTTTATACTGAATTTCTTTTTTTTCAACAGATTGAGCAGTTTCATTTAATTCATTATTTTGAATCTCTTGATTCAAATTTTTCGACGGACTGTCTTTTTTTTCATTTGAATTATTATCTATCTGCTTATTTTTTTTAGGTATAAATGATTTTTTCTTTGTTAATTCTTCTTCTTTTTTTAAAGGTGTTTCAAGGTGGCTCTCAATAACAATATTAGAATTATCGAAATTTTTTAAAAAAAATGGGTTGTATAAATCAATACCTCCCAATAAAAAGAGATGGACTAAAATTGAGACAAAGATGGCCAACAAAAATTTTACATGATTACTTTTCAGTATTATTTTTATAAGATCAAAGTTCATTGAGATCTATATTCGCCCGCACCAAATTTTGTTCTAATGTTGCACCATTTTTTTCTTGATAACGAATGCGAATTGGTAATTTATAGGATTTATTATTAAGCCATATTTCAGTTTCAGGCTTTCCATCCTTTTCAGCAATACTTTGCATGAAGATGGTCTCAAAATTTATATCTCCTAATGAAAGCATTACTTTCTTATCTACGATCTTAAACTGATATTTTTTATATTTTTTCCCTGTTGCTGTTGGGAACTCTATTATTGAAGTATCGTAATTTTCAAAATTTAATTGATATAAGTAGCTAATTAAATCTTGTGTTTTATTTTCTATATTTTCTTTCGTTTCTGAACCTTTATAACGAGTAATTAGTATTTGGTTTTCCCAATCAAAATCTACAATTGCATCTTTACTTTGATTATTTCCTTGATGAACTTCAAGGTGTTTTGGTTTCAAACCTTCTGGTGAAATATTTCCTTCACTTATCACTATACGATCTCCAAATAAAGCATAGAGACCAATTCCTTTTGTCATACTCTCAATATAATATTTTCCTGTCTCGCCAGATATAAATTTTTCATTGACAGTGCCTAGCAATTCTCCATTTTGAGTTAGCTCATATTTCAACTCTAAAATATTTGGCAGCTCTTTTGAAAAAACTAATGTATTAAATATGAATAAAAAAAATGCTAGCCACATTTTAAATGGCACTAATTTTTTCATTTTTTTATTAAATCACCATAGTAGGATGCTCATTAGCATGGCGTTCTCTAATGATGCCAATTTCATAAACTGTCTCATTGGATTCTTGCAAGATTTGCTTTGCTTTGGCAACATCATTTTTATCAATGACTATAGCCATACCTATTCCACAATTAAATGTTCGGTAAAGCTCTATATTTGAAATATTTCCTTTATCTTGTAACCATTGAAAAAGTTTTGGTAATGGCCAGCTTGATGATTGAATTTCTGCCATTAAATCTTCGCCTAAAATACGTGGGATATTTTCAGTAATACCACCCCCCGTAATATGAGCCATGCCTTTAATTTGAATTGCCTCTTTGAGCCTAAGGACAGACTTTACATAGAGCTTGGTAGGCTCCATTACAACATCTCTTAATGTCCTTCCATCAAAAGAACCTGAGAAATTAGCCTTTTCATTACTGATGATTTTTCTAATTAAAGAATATCCGTTTGAATGCGCTCCGCTAGATGCAAGGCCAATGACTACATCACCGGATTGAATTTTTTTACCATTAATAATTTCACTTTTTTCTACCACGCCTACTGCGAATCCAGCTAAATCGTATTCACCTTCAGGGTACATACCAGGCATTTCTGCTGTTTCCCCCCCTACAAGAGCACAACCAGACTGTGCACAACCTTCCGCAATACCTTTAATAACCTGGGATGTTGTTTCTACATCAAGCTTTCCACATGCAAAATAGTCAAGAAAGAATAAAGGTTCAGCACCTTGCACTAATATATCGTTAACACTCATAGCAACCAAATCAATTCCAACAGTATCGTGTTTATTTAATTCAAATGCTAATTTAAGTTTTGTACCTACTCCGTCAGTGCCTGAAACCAGAACAGGTTCTTTGTATTTTTTAGGAACTTCAAATAATGAACCAAAACCGCCTATACCTCCTAAAACCTCGGCTCGCATAGTTTTTTTTGCAAAAGGCTTAATTCTTTCAACTAGTCGATCGCCCGCCTCAATATCCACCCCTGCATCTCGATAAGTGATCGATTGGGTATCTTTTTTTGTGTCATCTTTACTCAAAAGATTAACTCTCTTTCATTAAACATCTGGGTTAGTCGTTATAATTGAAATTTTAACCGAAATATATTTTAAAGATGTGCATAATTAAGGCTATCTTTATCTAAATAAACTTCCCATTGATATGAAACAAATGCTATTAGCTCTATCTCCAAAGCCAAGACAATCTTTTGAAAATTTTGTAGTTGGTCAAAATATCGAAGTAGTTCATACCTTAAAGCAAATCATCTCTCATCAATTACCCATTCAATTTTTATATTTATGGGGTAATGAAGGTTCAGGAAAATCTCATTTGGCTTACATTGCATCAGATCATGGATTTGTCATTCATGATGATGTTCATTTGCTTGGTGAGGCAGGTCAAATCGAATTGTTTAATACTTACAATCGATGCAAAGATTCCAAACAAAATATGTTGGTGACAGGACTCCACTCTCCCCTCCAAATGAAATTAAGAGAAGATTTAGCAACAAGACTGGCCTGGGGCGTTACTTACGAAGTGATAGGTCTATCCGATGAAGAAAAAAAACTGGCCCTGTTAAATCATGCGGATGAAAGAGGTATGAAACTGGGTATGGATATTATTGATTATTGCCTAAAATATCTAAAACGAGATATGCCAAATTTATTTTCTATATTAGAGGCTTTGGATCAATGGTCTTTAACTTATAAAAGACCGATCACATTGCCATTACTTAAAAAAATTATAGAAGCTAATAAAATTTAGCTTATTGACGAATAAGGTAATCAAAGGCACCAAGAGAAGCTTTGGTCCCCTCTCCCATCGCAATGATAATCTGCTTATAAGGTACGGTTGTTACATCGCCTGCAGCAAACAAACCTGGTAATGAAGACTGGTTGTGAGTATCAATAACAATTTCACCAAACTTTGAAAGTTCTACAGTGTTTTTAACAAAGTCTGTATTTGGTAATAATCCAATCTGAATAAAAATACCCTCAAGCTCGATAGTTTTCTTCTCATTTGATATTCGATCTATATAAACCATGCCGCTCACCTTATCTTTACCGATCACTTCGGTAGTTTGCGCATTTAATATGACATCTACATTCGATAAACTATAAAGTCTTTTCTTTAGGATATCATCAGCTTTGAGTTCCGATGCAAACTCGAAAAGAGTGACATGTCCAACAATATTCGCAAGATCAATTGCTGCCTCAACACCTGAGTTTCCACCTCCAATCACTGCAACATGTTTTCCTTTGAACAAAGGACCATCACAGTGAGGACAATATGCCACACCCTTACCTTTAAATTCTTTTTCGCCAGGAACGTTTAATTCTTTCCATCTTGCTCCGGTTGCAACAATCACTGATTTACTTTTAAGTCTCCCGCCATTTTCAAGTTCTATTTCAAATAATGAATCCAAAACATTTTTTTGAATACTTTTTGCACTTTGCAAATTCATAGTATCAACTTCATATTCTTTTACATGCTCTTCAAGGGCTGCAACTAATTTTGGGCCTTCAGTCGCTTTTACAGAAATAAAATTTTCTATGCCTAAGGTGTCCATCACTTGTCCACCGAAACGCTCAGAAACAATACCCGTACGAATACCTTTTCGTGCGCTGTAAATTGCAGCCGATGCGCCTGCTGGGCCTCCCCCAATAATTAATACATCATAAGCTTCTTTTTGAGATAATTTTTCAGCTTCTTTTAAGCTTGCGCTTGAATCAATCTTATTTACAATCTCCTCAAGCTCCATTCTTCCCTGGCCGAAAGTTTTTCCATTAAGGAAAATAGTTGGCACAGCCATAATCTGTTTATCTTCAACTTCTTTTTGGAATAATGCGCCATCAATCATCACATGAGAAATATTTGGATTAATGATAGACATTGCATTTAATGCTTGAACAACATCAGGACAATTATGGCAACTTAATGAAATATAGGTTTCAAAATGAAACTTGCCTTCAATATTTTTAATTTGTTCTATTTTTTCAGCTTCTATTTTTAGAGGGTAGCCACTAGCTTGAAGAAGCGCTAAAACAAAAGATGTAAATTCATGCCCTGATGGAATACCTGCGAAAGTGATACCTGTAACTTCTTTTTCTCTATTTACTTCAAACGAGGGAATTCTTTTAGAGGTATCTATTTCTTTACTTAAATTAATTTTTTCCGACAAAGACCCAACTTCTTCTAACATCTCTATCATTTCTTTAGATGCTGGATTTTCGTCGACATAAGCCACAAGCTTGATTGGATCAACAAGCCTGGTCATATATTCTTGAAGTTGATTTTTGATTGCTGAGTCTAGAGCCATTATATTTCCTGAAATATTTGTCTAAATAAGAAATGCCCAGGCCAATATACGGCCTGGGATTTATTTTTCTATTTAGATCTTACCTACAAGGTCTAATGATGGAGCAATTGTTTTAGCTCCTTCTTGCCATTTTGCTGGACATACTTGACCTGGATTGTTAGCTACATATTGTGCAGCTTTTAATTTACGCAATGTTTCTTTAACGTCACGCGCAATTGCATTGTCATGCACTTCCATTGTTTTAATTTCACCTTTTGGATTAATGATGAAAGTACCACGCAATGCCAAGCCTTCTTCTTCGATATGTACTTCAAATGCACGTGTTAGTTGATGCGTAGGATCTCCAATTAATGGAAATTTTGCCTTACCAACAGCAGGTGAAGTCTCATGCCAAACTTTATGTGAAAAATGTGTATCAGTTGTCACAATGTATACTTCTGCGCCTACTTTTTGAAATTCTGCATAATGATCAGCTGCATCTTCAACTTCTGTTGGACAGTTAAATGTAAATGCGGCTGGCATAAAAATAAGAACTGACCATTTTCCTTTTAGATTTGCTTCTGTCACGTCAACAAACTTGCCATTGTGAAATGCTGTTGCTTTAAACGGTTTTACTTCAGTATTAACTAATGCAGACATCGTTTTCTCCTTCTTTGGTTGGTTAAAAAAAGGAGATTATAGGTAAATCACGTTGATATGTATAATTAATTGTTATTATATATATGATTTATATTATTTATCATATAATGTAACAAAATTAAATTGATAAAAAATAATGTCTTATTTTTTATCTTTGATGTCTTCCAGACTATTTTCAAAAATCAATTGTTTCAAACGAGACTCTACAATTGATTTTTGATAAAAGTTGCCATCTTTAGATTTTGCAGCAAATTCCATTTGCTCTATTGCTCTGGGCAAATTAAATTTACGGTAATAAGCTTCGGATTGCGCTTGGTATTGAAGTAATTCTTTGCCTTCTTTTGAATAGGCCTTAGAGAGCAATTCAAAGAAATAACTATCATCTGGATAAATATTTAACTTATCATTAATTAATTTTATAGTTTTTTCTGGCTCATTTATCATTAAATAAAGCTCTGCTAATCCGTAAATTAAGGCTCGATGATTAGGGTATAAATTTAAAGCTTTTAAATATAGGTTTAATGCTTGGGCTGGATGATTAGTTGCGACCTCTAATTTACATGTGAGTGTTTCAATAAGCACATCCCTTTTAGCATTTATTTTTAACCACTCAACCTCTTGTCTGGCTTTAATAAAATCATTTTTTCTCATGTATGCTGTTGCTAGACCATATCGTTCAGCAGCTTCGTTCATAAAGCGCTTATCTTTAATGCTTCCTTCAAACTCATCAACTGCAGATTGTGGTGTACCATTTGCGGCTCTCAATTTTGATTTGATGTATACAAAATCTGGATTATCCTGTATTTGTCTATAACGAGTCTCTTTAACTCTGTTTGACATATCACTTATACGTTCAGTTGTAATTGGGTGTGTTCTTAAGAAGCTGGGCGCAGCACCTTCTGAAAAACGTGACCCCTTTTGAAGCGTCGCGAAGAACGAAACCATTGCGCGACCATCAAAACCTGCGTCCGTTAAAATTTGGAACCCCACACGATCTGCTTCTTTTTCATGATCTCTTGTGTAGTCTAATTGTTTTTGAACGCCCATCGCTGAGGCTGCAGTCATAGTTCCAGCTGATAATTGTGGATTTGCTCTTGCCACAAGAAGTGCTAAAGCAATGCCTAGTATACTTTTAATCGAGTCGTTTTTCTGCTGTGCAATCATTCTTGGCAAATGCCTTTGTGTTACGTGGGCAATTTCATGGCCCAATACGCTAGCAACCTCTGATTCACTATTTGCGGCTAAGATTAAACCTGTGTGAACGCCAATTACACCCCCAAGCATCGCAAAAGCATTAATAGAAGATTCATTCACTACAAAAAAATTAAACTGTTGTGTTTTATTGGGGCTATATGCCACTAATCTATTTCCCAAATTTTTAAGATAATCAATTACTTCAATATCCTGAACAATTTCAGGACTAACTGCGACTTCTCTTAAAATAGCTTTAGCAATAGCTTGCTCTTCTTTGGCAGAAATAATGAGTTGCGAAGAATCACCTAAATCGGGTAATTCGTTGGCAAAAACAGATAGACAACAAAAAAAACTCGTTAATAATGTAATTTTAAATTTCATCATTGGTATGATACCTAGATTAATAATCACTTAATACCGAAGTTTGCGAATATAAGCTAATTAAATTTTATGAAAAAACTTACTCACATTAATCAAAAAGGTGATGCACAACTTGTAGATATTTCCGATAAAGCTGTTACACAGAGAAAAGCAATTGCAGAGGGATCAATACAATTAAACAAACAAACTTTAAAATTAATTCAAGATAATTTAATTAAAAAAGGTGATGTTCTTAATACCGCAAGAATTGCCGGCATTCAGGCGGCAAAAAAAACTTGGGAGCTCATTCCGCTTTGTCACACAATTAATTTATCTAAAATCGATATTAACTTTAGTATTGATAAAAAAAATAATGTCATTACATGTCAATCATCATGTGAATGTTTAGCACAAACTGGTCTTGAGATGGAAGCTCTCTCAGCCGTCAGCATTGCCCTCCTCACTATTTATGACATGGTGAAAGCAGTAGACCGTACGATGGTCATCTCAAATATCCACTTAGTGGAAAAGTCTGGAGGACGCTCAGGGCTCTATAAACGAGGTGAGAGACTCAATAAAACAAGGTCCAAAGAATTAAAATAAAAGATTGTTTGTCCAATCCTATTCCATACAAAGAAATATTTTAATCATCCTCAGTGTAAGGAAAACGAACATGACCATACCGCACTATTAGGATAGCTACAGCAATAAGTAATACTGAACCTGAAATAGCAAACATCTTGAATGCATCAATTTGTGCAATATCTAATACAAGAAAACGAGCTAGTGCAATTATTCCGATGTACAAAGGATAGCGCACAGGTAGATTTCCTGAACCCAAATAATGATTTAACATCGACATCACTTCTAAGTACAAGAAAAGCATTAATAAATCACCAACCGCTATTGTGCGGGCTTGCCAAATATGCTCGATCTCTTGAAAGACTCCAAAAATAGTTCCTACAGCAATCACAATTAAAACAGCTTGCCCTACTAATGAAAGGCTTCGCTGAGCAAACTTGCTAAATTTATTAGGTTTCATAATTTTTATTCTTAATTTTAAATCTTTTAAATTTTAAAATTTAACCATCAATTCATTTCTTCTCAGAAATGGCAATGTCCAAGGCGGATTATAACGGGCTAGTATAACATGGCCTTTGGGTTCTAAATTTCTCTTTCTCATTTCTTCATTAAGTAGATTTAACATTTCTACATATTTTCTTTCTCGAACTAGACCGGAGAATGTAATAACTGCAAATTTTTCTGTAGGGACTTCTATGATTTTCACTTCAGGATTGTTAGGTACGGGAAGCGTATCTTTTGAATATTGCTTTGGCATATTAAAACTAATATACCAACCCCTTTCTGTCTCTTCCGAAACAACCGGCGTCGTCATATCAATTTTTTCAGAAGCATCGCGAGTAACTACTGGAGCAGTCATATCAATTTTTTTTGAACCCTCTTTTGTTTTATTATTTCCAAAAATAAAATCGGCTAACAATCGAAACCCTTTACTTGATGCGCTATCAAATGTGCCGGTAACAAGAACTTGAGCTATTAACTTCGGCTGGTACTCTCTTATTTCAAATAGATCTTTTTTTTCAATACTGATGAATTCTGGTTCTTCAATCGCCATAACAGTAAAGCTCGTAAAAAACAAAATGAAAGCTGTAAAAATAATGATGCGCATAATACCTATCCATTTAAAGTGATTAAATCACAAATTTTTCTTGCCGCCTTAGGAGCCATCGTCAATCCATAACGATAATGACCTACATTTAAGTATACATTATTATATTTATGATGCTTTTCTATCATAGGCACATTGCCTTCGGACCCTGGCCTTAAGCCGCTCCACTGATTTTCAATATTATAGTTTTTTAAAACTGGCATTAAAGACTCGGCTTTCTGTTGAAGATAATGCCTAGCCTCTCCTGTAATTCCTTTATCAAACCCAACATCCTCTTTTGTGCTCCCAGCAAGAATTACACCGTCCTGTCTTTGTACTAAATAAAAATCATCTTTATAAATAATATATGGCAATTTTTCTTTGATAGAAGGATATTGAATAAGCTGCCCTCTGATAGGTTTAATTTTTGGCATATCAATTTCATTTAAAACACATGAGCTCCATGCACCTGAGGCTACAACATAATAATCTGCTTCTAAATTAAGGCCACTTTCAGTTTGCAGACAATGGATAAAATCATTTGAATCTACAATAGGGCTAACTTTTTGATGCTCCATCATGACAATATTGTTTTTTAATAAATATGTTTTTAACGCTTTGAGTAAACGAGGATTTCTTATTTGGGCCACGAGTGGCAAAAATAAGCACGATGTTCTATCGACTTGAACTTGCTGAATTTCAATATGATTTTTCTGACACCAACTTATTGCATCATCTTTATCATTGATATCGTAAATCAACATACCTGATTCAATCCATTCAGGATCAATACCTGTATCTTTTTTTAGAATCTCAGAAAGTTGATAATAAAAATCGGCACTACCGAAACATAGATTATTTACATTTTCTTGATAATTCCAAGGCAACAAAGGGAAGAGAATGCCAGCTGCTGCCCAAGAAGCTTCCTGACCAATAGCACTCTGATCGAGCAGAGTGACCTCATATCCTTTTTCAATAAGAAAAAAAGAGGTTATACATCCCACAATACCGCCGCCAATGACAGCAACTTTTTTTGTCATGCTCTATTTGCCAGTCAGTATATATTTTTCTAAAGCATCAAGTTTATCTGCTAACCCCAATACCACAAGAATATCGCCTGCAGATAAAACGATGTCATCTCTGGGTTCTATATCTTCCAACATATTGGGGCGCCTCAAATATTTAAGCTCGACATTAAACATGGCGAATGGAATTTGCATAAGTTTCCAAGAATAAACATGTGATTTTTCATTAATTTCAATTCCATGTAACCTTAATTGAGGTTCAGTCACTTCAGGCTCTGCATCTGACATACCACCAAAATAACCTCTAAACATTTTGTAACGTTCTTCTCTAAAAGAGCGGATTCGCTTCACAACTCGATTGAGAGGAACGCCTAAAACAACAAGTGCATGAGAAGCTAACATTAAACTACCTTCTAAAATTTCTGGAACAACTTCACTTGCACCAGCATTTCTAATATCGTCCATATGTGTATCATCTAGCGTCCTTACAATTACTGGTATATTTTTATATGTATCTTGAATAACATGCAGTACTTTCATTGAAGCTCTTAAATCAGCATAACTAATCACAAGCGCTTTAGCTGTTCTAATCCCTGCAGCCTCTAAGACAACTCTTCGACTTGCATCACCATACATTACATTTTCTCCACCAGTCGATGCCTCATTCACTCGACTTGGATCAATATCAATCGCGATAAAAGGAATGTTCTCTTCTTTTAAAAAGCGCCCTAAGTACTGTCCACTTCTACCATAACCACACAAAATTACATGGTCCTCTAAAGTGCGGCCTATTGATTGAATCGCTTGTACTGTGTCTGCACTATTACGGTTATAGCTTTTTGATAAATAACGCGCAATACGTCCGTTATATTGAATGATAAACGGAGCTAGTATCATTGACAGTAATGCAGCGGCAAGGATAATTTGGAATGTATGAGTTCCGATTAAATGGCCTTCTCTGGCGAGTGCCAAAATCACAAAACTAAACTCCCCTGCTTGTGCCAGGATAAGTCCAGTTCTAATACCTACACCAATTTCATAATTAAATAATCTTGCCAGCAACATAATCACAAAAGCCTTGAATAAAATAAATCCCAAAGTAATTAAAATGACAAAACCAATATTCGATGCAAGTTCGTCAAGATTAAGCAACATGCCAATGCTGATGAAGAAGAGACCTAATAAAATATCTCTAAAAGCTGCAATATCTGATTCAACCTGATAGCGATAACGTGTCTCAGAAATTAACATACCAGCCATAAACGCTCCAATCCCATAAGATAATCCTGCCATCTCGCTTGCGAAGGAAAATAAGAGCGTAACCATCAACACATTCATAATGAATAATTCACGTGACCTTTGATTAGCGACCATAGCAAACCAGGAATTCATTAAAGGTCTACCAAATTTAAAAAGAATGGAAAATAAAAAGACTGCTTTTAAAAGTGACATTAAAAATACATTACTAATATCATTCGCAGAGGCTCCAAGCGCTGGGATCAGTATTAAGATTGGAATAACTGCTATATCTTGAAAGAGCAAAATACCAATAGCCAATCGACCATGTCTTGAATTCAAATCAACCCGCTCCATTAGTATTTTTGAAACAATAGCCGTTGACGACATAGTAAATGCACTTCCAATTACGAATGCTGAAGTTAAATGAAGCCCTAACCACCAAGCAACACCTATAGAAGTAAATAAAGTAATGAGAACCTGTGCACCGCCTAAACCGAAAAGGATATGCCTCATGGAATAAAGTTTTGGCAAGCTAAACTCAAGCCCAATACTGAACATCAAAAACACAATGCCAAATTCTGCAAAATGTCGACCAGATTCGGAGTCAGGTAACAGACCAATTAAATGAGGCCCTAAAATTAAACCTACAACAAAGTAGGCAATCATTGCAGGTAATTTTAAATATCGAAATAGTCCAACCAGTAAAACTGAGCTGACGAGCAAAATAAGAACTAAAGGCAGAGAGTCAAACATTCATTTATCCAAGATTAATCAATAATTTTTGGGTTTAAAGTACATATAAACCCTTTTACACGAGTATCTATTACCCTCTACAATATCACTATGACCAAGACATCATCAAAAAATACGCTCGAACGCGCCCGTCAAGTCCTTGAAATTGAAGCACAAGAAATATCATCCTTAGCAAATAGGCTTGATGATCATTTCGTCAATGCTGTTCAGCTCATTTTACATTGCGATGGTAGAGTTGTGGTAAGTGGAATGGGAAAATCAGGGCATATTGGAAGAAAATTAGCATCTACTTTTGCCAGCACAGGCACTCCTAGCTTCTTTATGCATCCTGCTGAAGCCAGTCATGGTGATCTCGGCATGATCACATCTAATGATGTAGTCATTTTTCTATCAAATTCTGGAAAAAGTGACGAGCTCATATCAATTCTCCCTGTCATTAAAAGAATTGGCGCAAAAATTATTTCAATTACAGGCAATAGCAATTCCGAACTGGCAAAAGAATCTGAAATTCACTTAAGTGCTCAGGTATCCCAAGAAGCATGCCCTTTGGGGCTTTCTCCCACAGCGAGCTCCACAGCGTCTCTTGCTCTGGGAGATGCACTCGCCATTTGTGTTCTTGATCAAAGAGCATTTACAGCTGAAGATTTTGCTCGATCACATCCAGGTGGCAGTCTAGGCAAAAGACAAGTCGTTCGAGTAAGAGACATTATGAGAAATGCTGATCAAGTACCATCTATTCATGACTACGCGCTACTTTCTGATGCAGTCCTTGAAATATCCCTCAAAGGATTAGGTTTTACAGCAATCGTAGATAAAGAGTCTAAACCAATTGGTATCTTTACAGATGGAGATTTAAGAAGACAGCTTTCTAAAAAAATAGATTATGAAACACAGTCCATCAAAGAAATTATGAATAAAAATCCAAAAACAATATTTGATGATCAAATTATTATTGATGCGATTAATCTTATGGAAACGAACAAAATTAATGGGATCCTTGTCGTCAATAGAGAATTCAAATTAGTAGGTGCTTTTAATATGCATGATCTTTTTAAGGCGAAAGTGATTTAATGGATTCTAAACTCAAGGCTCGGGCGCAAAAAATTAAACTTGTTATTTTTGATGTTGATGGCGTAATGACAGATGGCTCACTCTTTATTGGCGACGATGGACAAGAATATAAAATGTTCAACACACAAGATGGCTTAGGTATGCGATTACTTAAAAAAAGTGGAATTAAAATCGCGATTATTACTGGTCGTAATTCCAATAGTGTGCTGATGCGTGCCGAAAATCTTGAAGTCGATTACTTTTATCAAGGTATTTCAGATAAAAAAGAAGCATTTATTGATCTCATCAAAAAAACAGGATTCAAAACAGAAGAGTGTGCATTTATGGGAGATGATATTGTAGATTTACCTCCCATGTTGCAATCGGGTCTGGCTATTACAGTCCCAGCAGGTCATGATGAGGTTAAAAAAATTGCGCATTTTATTACAGAAAAAATTGCTGGTTATGGAGCAGTTCGGGAAGCTTGTGATTTTATTATGAAAGCACAGGGCACATATAACTCCAATATTGCACCTTACTTTAAATGATCAATCGCTTCTCTGTTTTATTTCCTACTCTATTTGCTGCAATCTTGGCTTTTATTTCTTATTGGGTTCAAGTTTCTGTTGACAATGAGAGCGAAAAAATAGGCAACAAATTAAGTAATAGTCCTGATTATTTTTTAACTAACTTCAAAACAACTCAAACTGAGCAAGATGGATCCATTCGTTTTATTTTATCAGCAAATGAGATGGTTCACTTTGTTAAAGATGATACTACGCGCTTAAAAAAACCATTTTTTATTAGTTACAAAAATAATTTACCTAGTTCACAAATTGAAGGTAACCTTGGTCTTATATCAACTGATGGTGAAGAAGTGCAGATGATTGACAATGTAAAAGTAGCTCGTCTCGAAACAGAAACAAAACCAAAGATGGAGCTTTTTACAGACCAATTAACTGTATTGCCTCATAAGGACCAAGCATTTACAAAAAGCCCAGTTCGTATTGTTCAAGAACCTAAAACTGTCGTCAATGCAATTGGCATGAAATATGATAAAAAAAATGGAATAATAACCTTGCTAGAAAAAGTTCGTGTGCATTATGAAAAGCCAGCGAAGAAAAGTAATTTAACTCCTCATCCAATTATTCAAAGTAAGAAACTAAAAAAATAATGTCCCCCATATTTTTTAAAACAACACTACTAAAATTTATATTAATTTGTTTATACTTTCTAAGTATGACTTCGTCTAACGTCTTTGCAGAAAAAGCAGATCGAGACAAGCCTATCGAACTTGAGTCTGACACAATGACATCAAATGACTCAAAAAATATAAGTGTATATACGGGTAATGTGATTTTGACGCAAGGCACACTTCTCATTAAAGCTGATGAACTGACTGTTCGAGAGGATAATCAAGGCTTTCAACATAGTACAAGTGTCGGTAACCCAACGACCTTCAAACAAAAACGAGAAGGTAAAAATGACTATATTGAAGGAAGTGCGCAGAGAATCGAATATGACGGCCGGATGGATAAAGTACATTTGTATAGCAAGGCATCGGTCAAACAAGGTCAGGATGTCATTTATGGTGATTACATCATGTATGACGCAAATGCTGAATTTGCAAAAGCAATGTCTGGCAATACTAAAAATAATGCGGGAGAAACTGTACCTGGCGCTAGAACGCGTGCAATTATTCAACCAAAGAAAAAGCCACAGGAATAACGATCTAATATGAGCGAATTAGTCATTGAAAATCTTAAAAAAACCTTTAAAAAAAGAACTGTTGTTCAAGATGTATCTTTAAATATTAAGAGTGGTGAAATTGTCGGATTGCTAGGCCCTAATGGCGCTGGAAAGACTACAAGTTTTTATATGATTGTAGGGCTTATTCCAGCTGATCGCGGACGTATCTCATTAGATGATGTCAATATATCTAAAATGCCAGTTCATAGTCGGTCAAAATTGGGTTTGTCTTATCTACCCCAAGAATCCTCAATCTTTAGAAAAATGACTGTGGCTGAAAATATTTTGGCTATTTTAGAACTACAAGAATTAACTCGTGAAAAAATGGATAAGAGACTTGAAGAGCTTCTTCAAGAATTAGGCATTACTCACATTAGAAATAATAGTGCAATCAGTCTTTCGGGTGGCGAAAGACGTCGCGTTGAAATTGCTAGATGCCTAGCCTCTAATCCAAGCTTTATTTTACTTGATGAGCCTTTTGCAGGTATTGATCCTATTGCGGTAATTGATATTCAGAAAATTATCAAATATCTTGCTGAACAAAAAATTGGTATCCTTATTACAGATCATAATGTTCGTGAAACATTAGGCATTTGTGATCGCGCATATATTGTAAATCAAGGCAAAATACTCGCATCAGGCCTCCCTAAAGCACTTGCGAATGATCAAAATGTTAGAGATGTTTATCTAGGTAAAGACTTTTATTTATAACTACTTAAATAAGCGCTATTTAAGCGATGAAACAAAATCTTCAATTTAAAGCATCCCAGCATTTATCGCTTACCCCGCAACTTCAGCAATCTATTAAACTTTTACAAATGTCTTCGGTTGAACTTAACCAAGAGCTTGAAATTTTAATTCAACAAAACCCTTTGATTGAAATATTTGAAGAAGATGAGGAAGAAAACAAAAATACCTCGATAATTTCTCAAGAGGAAACTTCATTTGAAATTTTAAATCATCAAGAACATCAAGAAGCTATTTATGATCATGAAATTAATTGGAGCGACGAATATACAAAAGATAATTATGCTGAATCAGCTGACTATCAAGAACCTGTATCGCAAACATTAAAACAATATCTTGAGGATATTTTTCATTTAATTCCAATTAGCGAAAAAGATCAGGCTATTATTTCTCTTTTAATAGATTCAATTAATGAAGATGGTTATCTAGAGGAGTCCCTTGATTATTTTTTAGCAAGCATTCCAAAAGAATATGAAGTAAGTATGGAAGAAATAGAGTCATTACTCAAGCTTCTTCAAAAACAAGCTCCTCCTGGTATTGGCGCAAGAGATCTCATAGAATGCCTGACTCTTCAACTTGAGAGTAAAGAGGAAACTCCAATTCATCTACTGTCTATTAAAGTAATCAAGAACCATCTAAATCTTTTAGCTGCACGTGACTTTATGAGACTTAAAAAAATACTAGGATGTGAAGATGAAGCATTAAGAGATGTTCAAAAAGTAATTAAAAGTCTTAATCCAAAACCTGGAAATATATTTTCTACTATTGAAAGCCATCATTTCATTCAACATGAAGTCAATGTCAAAAAAGTGAAGACTAAATGGCAAGTTTCATTAAATGAGCAAGCGATTCCCAAACTTCGCTTAAATCATATTTATCGAGACTTAATAAAAAACTCACAAAATGACATTACACATCATTTATCAAGTCAAATACAGGAAGCTAAATGGATTGTGAAAAATATACAACAACGCTTTATCACAATCCTTAAAGTCTCCGAGGCAATTATGAGGCATCAAAAAGACTTTTTAGATCATGGTGAATCTATGATGAAACCTCTTATTTTAAGAGAGATTGCTGAAGAAGTGGGTCTTCACGAATCCACAATATCTCGCGTCACATCAAATAAATATATTAATACACCTCGTGGTATTTATGAACTCAAATTTTTCTTCGGCAGCTCAATTGATAGTGCGTCAGGGAATGAGCTTGCATCTACCGCAATAAGGGCTAAAATTAAAGAAGTCATTAAACAAGAAGACCCAAAAAAACCACTTTCAGATAATGAAATTGTCTTATTATTAAAGAAGCAAGATATTAATATCGCTCGTCGAACCGTAGCAAAATATAGAGAAATACTAAATATTGCTCCAACCAATCTTAGAAAGATTTTATAATCCTAACTTTAAGGAAATGTCATGAATATTGATTTGAATGGCCATCATCTTGAAATTACTCCGTCATTAAAGGAATATATTCAAACTAAATTAGCTAAGATTTTTCACCATTTTGATCATGTCATTGATGCAAAAGTAACACTCACTGTAAATAAATTGGAGCATATTGCAGAGGCTACAATTCACCTCCCTAAGAGTGATATCCACGCTGAGTGCAGAGGTGAAGACATGTATAGTGCTATTGATTTACTCTCAGACAAGCTAGATCGTCAAGTCATTAAATACAAAGAAGTTCATAAAGATCATCACAGAGTCCAGGGCGGTTTAAAACATCAACCAATCGAATAATGTGTCTATCAAAGTTCTTTAATTTAATTGCATTAAAATCCAAAGACCCTGAAGTTACAAACCATACACACGGTGTATTTGTTGAAATAAAAAGTAAAGGTATTTTAATTATTGGGAAGTCAGGTATTGGCAAAAGTGAGGTAGCACTTGATTTGATCAGTAGAGGTCACAAACTAATTGCTGATGATAGTGTATCTTTTTATAAAAACGATCAACATAAGATTATAGGAAAAGCCCCACCACTTTTAAAAAATCTAATGGAAGTTCGTGGCCTAGGCATTCTCGATATTAAAAAATTGTTTGGTCGTGCAAGTGTAGCTTCAGAACAAAAACTTTTTTTAGTGATTGAATTGAAAACATTACGAAAAAAACTGAATTATTCAAGACTAGAAATGACTGTAAATACTTTTAGACTTTTTGATATTAATATCCCTAAAATTGAAATCCCATTAACTCAAACAAGACACATTAGCCTCTTGATTGAAACGGCAGTTAAAAATTACATATTACTCATGAATGGGCCTAGCACGATAGGTCACCTGTCTCAGAAACTTAACCTACAATTAAGTTTGGATCATTAATTATGGAAGTCATTATTATTTCAGGACTATCGGGCTCAGGTAAAAGTATTGCCTTAAATGCTCTCGAAGATAATAACTTCTACTGTATCGATAACTTACCCGTTCCACTTTTATCAAATATTTCACAACATCTAAATCATGAGCATCAAGACAAGATTGCAATTAGTGTTGATATTAGAAGTATTGATATTGAAAAATTACCCCTCGTTATAAAAGAAATTGAGTCGTTATCGTTTAAAACGAAGTTGATTTACCTAGAATCATCCACCGAATCTATCGTAAGACGATTTGGTGAAACAAGACGCAGACATCCCCTTGCAAACGAAAAGCTATCTCTTTCTGAAACCATAGAAAAAGAAAGGTCTATGCTTGCACCTTTAGCTGAGATTGGTTATAAAATTGATACGAGCAGCATGTCTGTTAATGCATTAAAGATAGCATTGAGCGAATTGATTGAGTTAAAAGAAGATCATCTTGCCTTACTATTTAGTTCATTCGGATACAAATTTGGCATCCCACTTGATGCAGATTTTATTTTTGATGTGCGCTGTCTTCCGAACCCACACTATGAGACTAATTTAAAAAATTTAACTGGTTTAGATAAGCCTGTTGCAGAATTTTTTCATAGCTATAATGAAGTCAATAAAATGTATCAAGATATCAATCACTTTTTAAATGAGTGGCTAGATGCTTTTAAAAAAGATCAAAGGCATTCACTTCATATAGCTATTGGATGCACTGGAGGCAAGCATCGCTCAGTTTATATTGCAAATAAATTATTCACTAATTTCAATAATCAAAAATCTCAGGTCATTATTCGCCACAGAGATATTAACCATTAAGATACTTATGATTGGCATCCTTCTTATTACACATGGCGAACTTGGAAAATCTCTAATTGAATGTGCTACACATGTTCTGGGCGACAGGCCAAAGCTACTAGATTCTCTTACAATTGAAAATGATTGTGCACACGAAAATATGTATAAGGAAATTTCAGAAAAAATTAATCTATTAGATCAGGGTGATGGCATTTTGATTCTTACAGATATTTTTGGAGCAACACCTTGTAACATTATTACTAAGATAGTCAAATCTGGCAAAGTCAATGCAATTGCCGGTGTTAATTTGTCAATGCTCATTCGAAGCATTAGCTACCGGCATCAGTCCTTTGATGTTCTCATTGCTAAAGCAATTCAAGGCGCTCAGGATGGGATTATTCATATTCAATCTAATTAAACATGCTAGTAACTTCTGTTAAAATTATTAACAAACTAGGTTTACATGCCAGAACCTCCGCAAAACTAACTCAGGTTGCTAATCAATTTAAATCTGATATATGGATTGAAAAAAATAATAAAAAAGTCAATGCAAAAAGCATTATGGGTGTAATGATGCTAGCGGCAAGTCAAGGCTCAGATATTACAATTACAACTGAAGGCCCTGACGAACAAGATGCTTTGAATTCTATTATTGCTCTTATCAATGATTATTTTGGAGAAGGGGAGTAGTCCTATATGACTCCTTTTAGTCTTCACGGGTTTGGTGTTTCGAATGGCATTGCAATAGGCAAGGCACATCTGATATCCAATGCACTCCTTGAAGTCGTTCAATATGACATTGATTTAAAAAATATCCCTCATGAAATTAAAAGATTTGAGGACGCTGTTAATACTGTCAGAATTGAACTCAATAAAATAAAATCACAACTTCCTTTAGATGCGCCAGGTGAATTAGGATCATTTATTAATACACACATAATGATACTTAATGACAAATCTTTATCTGTGTTGCCAAAATCTATTATTGAAAATGAAAAATGTAATGCGGAATGGGCGATAAAAAAGCAAATGGATAGTGTCGTAAATCAATTCGATCAAATCGAAGATCAATATCTACGAGAAAGAAAGCAAGACGTTATTCAAGTTGTCGAGAGGGTTATTAAAATACTTTTGGGTCATTCAAACCAAATTGCAGTAAAGAATAAAGAAAAATTAACAATTTTAGTAGCACATGATATTTCGCCGGCAGACGCTCTTCATTTCAAAAACCATAAATATGCTGCCTTTATTACGGATGGGGGTGGTGTTACTTCTCATACCGCCATCTTGTCAAGAAGTTTAAATATTCCTTCAATCGTAGCTCTGCAAAATGCCAGATCTTTAATACGCGACAACGATTTAATTATTGTTGATGGAACAGAAGGTGTTGTGATTGTTAATCCAACTCATGAAATTCAAAAACATTATAAGAAAATTCAGTATTCATGGGACAACGAACAAGAAAAACTTCAGCGTATCAAAACAAAAAAATCAATCACTCAAGATGGGGCCACAATTCACCTTTTTGCAAATATCGAAGTTCCAAACGATATTATCTCGGTTAATGCTTCCGGAGCGAGTGGTATTGGTTTATTTCGAACAGAATTCTTATTTATGAATCGGCAGGATATGCCAGATGAGGAAGAACAATTTCAAGCCTACAAGAAAGTTGCTGAAGCTATGGGTAAAAGACCTGTCACTATTCGTACCTTAGATTCAGGTGCTGACAAACAAACAGCTTTGGACAATAAAAAAATAAGTCCTAACCCAGCATTAGGGTTAAGAGCGATCCGATTATGCTTATCTGAGCCTAAAGTTTTTATGACCCAACTTCGAGCCATTTTAAGAGCATCTCAATTTGGAAATATTAAAATTCTTTTTCCTATGTTAAGTAGCATCAGCGAACTTCGACAAACTAAACTTATTCTAGAAAGAGCAAAGGCGAGCTTAAGAAAAGAGAAAATAAAATTTAATGAAAATATTCATATTGGCGGCATGATTGAAATACCAGCTGCCGCCATCAGTGCAGATATTTTTGCTCAAGAATTAGACTTTTTATCAATCGGCACTAATGATTTAATTCAATATGCACTAGCAATCGATCGCACAGATGACGCAGTATCTCATCTATACAATCCACTTCATCCTGCTGTCTTAAAATTAATTGCTCTTACAATAAGGTCAGCACATAAATACAAAAAATCTATCGCTATTTGTGGTGAAATGGCAGGCGAGCCCAAACTTACTAAATTATTGATTGCTATGGGCGTTGAACAACTCTCTATGCATCCTTCTCATATTCTGAGTGTCAAACAACAAGTTTTAACTAGCTCAATCAAAAATATGAAGGCTTCGGTGCTTAAGTTACTTAACCTAAATGAAGTTGATAAAATTGAAACTTTACTAAAAAAGATTAATCAATCTATTTAGATCATAACTTTTAAACTATCATGAATAACCCTGTCCTAAATCGCGAAAGCCTTCCACTATTTGATCAAATCAAACCAGAGCATATTTCTCCAGCTGTTAAAAGTATTCTCAAAGAAGCTAATACCTTAATTGATTCTCTAAAGGAAATGAGCGTCACTCCTTCATGGATAAACTTTGTAGAACCGATCGAAATTATAAGTGAGAAAATTTCTAGGGCTTGGGGTCAAATTGAACACCTCAATGCAGTTATAAACTCGGAAAATTTAAGGAAATCTTACAACGATAATCTTATAAAATTAACTGAGTTTTATACAAATCTTTCTCAAGATGAATCCCTTTATAAGAAATATCAATCCCTTAAAAATAGCGAAGTATTTAATTCACTCACACCATCTCAAAAACGCATCATTGAAAATGTCTTACGCGAATTTAAATTAGGCGGTGCGGAACTTAATGAAAAAGATAAGAAAAAATTTAAAGTTATTCAAGAAAAGCTTGCTAAGCTTTCAACTCAATTCGAGGAAAATATTCTAGATGCCACTAATGAATTTTCTATTTTTGTGAATGATCTTGATGAACTAAGAGGCATTCCTGAAGAAAATATTAAAAAGGCTCTTGCAGAAGCTAAAGAAGACAAAAAAGAGGGCTATAAGTTTACCCTTCACTTCCCATCTTATCTTCCAGTTATGCAATATGCTGATAATAGAATTTTACGTGAAAAGCTATATCATGCTTATGCTACCCGTGCATCTGAACTTGCATCACCTAAGTTTGATAATACAAAGCTTATAGAAGAAATACTCGAGCTTCGTTATGAATCGTCAAAACTACTTGGCTTTAAAAATTTCACTGAAATGTCACTTATAACAAAAATGGCAAAATCGAGTGAAGAAGTTATAGGTTTTCTCATAGATTTAGCAAACAAAGCAAAGCCTTTTGCGCTAAAAGATATGGATGAACTTAAGTCTTTTTCCAAAACCTTAAATATTGAAAAATTAGAAGCTTGGGATATTGCTTATATATCTGAAAAACTTCGTCAAGCCAAATATAGCTTCTCAGAAAATGAGGTTAAACAATATTTTCCTGAACATCGTGTTTTAAAGGGTTTGTTTAAAGTAGTTGAAACAATCTTTAAATTAAAAATTACGAAATCAGATGCTCCTACTTGGCATAATGATGTAAGTTTTTACTCAATAAAAAATAAAAATGATGAATTGGTAGGTCAATTTTATTTGGATTTGTATGCACGCAACCACAAACGTGGAGGTGCATGGATGGATGAAGCTATATCTCGATATAAAAATTCTCTGGGGTCATCACACCCAGTAGCTTTTTTAACATGTAATTTTTCTTCTCCGTCTGAAAGTAAAGCGGCTTTATTTTCTCATGATGATGTAATTACCCTTTTCCATGAATTTGGCCATGGACTACATCATATGTTAACGACTGTCGATGATTACAGCATTTCTGGTATTAAAGGAGTTGAATGGGATGCCGTTGAATTACCTAGTCAATTTATGGAAAATTTCTGCTGGGAATGGGATGTTATAAAACATATGACCGAACATATTGATAACAAAAATCCTTTACCTAAAGCTTTATTTGACAAAATGATCCAGGCTAAAAATTTTCAATCAGGCATGCAAACCTTAAGACAAATTGAATTTGCCTTATTCGATATAAGATTGCATACTGAATATAGCGATCAAAACAAAATTAACCCTATAAAGCTTCTCGAAACTATTCGTGATGAAATTGCCGTTGTGAGACCACCATCTTGGAATCGCTTTCCTAATAGTTTTTCTCATATTTTTGCCGGTGGATATGCGGCCGGCTACTACAGTTATAAATGGGCTGAAGTTTTGGCTTCCGATGCTTTCAGCTTATTTGAAGAGCAAGGCATCTTATCAAGTCATGCCGGCCAAAAATTTCAAGATGAAGTATTATCAAAAGGTGGATCTAGACCTGCCATGGAGTCCTTTGTTGCTTTCCGAGGACGTGAACCCTCGGTTGATGCTTTGCTCAGACATAATGGTATGGCTTAAGGTTTATGAAAATCGCAACATGGAACGTAAATTCTCTTACAGTAAGATTAAGCCAGGTTGAAGAGTGGATTAAGAGAGCAAAACCTGATCTTCTTTTACTTCAGGAAACAAAACAAGAAAATATTAAATTTCCTCATGAAGCAATCAATGCCTTAGGTTATAACTCTGTCCACAATGGACAGAAAACCTATAATGGTGTTGCAATCATAAGTAAATATGAGCTTCTTGATATTCAACATAATATTCCCGATTTCGAAGATGACCAAAAAAGAATGATTGCCGCAACAGTAAATACAAATCATGGAAAGATCAGAATAGTTTGTGTTTACGTTCCTAATGGTCAATCTGTCGATTCTGATAAATACTTTTATAAACTTGACTGGTTAAAACATTTCACTTTATGGCTCAAAAATGAAATGTTATCTCATCCAGATATCGTTATTGCTGGTGACTTTAATATTGCACCTCAAGACATTGATTGCCATGATCCGGAAGTATGGAAAAATAATGTTCTTGTAAGCAAGAAAGAACGGGGGGCATTTCAAAAAATCATTGATTTGGGACTTTTAGATAGTTTTAGAGCAATGAATCCGTCTGAAATTCAATATAGCTGGTGGGATTATCGCATGGCTGGCTTTAAAAGAAATCTTGGCATGCGAATTGATCATATACTCATAAATAAGAATTTAATAAATAAGGTAACAATGTCTGCTATTGATAAAGAACCCAGAAAATCTGAGCGTCCATCGGATCATACGCCCGTCATGATAGAAATTTAATCTACTTTACCTTGATTCCAAGCTGTTTTAGTTTCCTGTAAAGATGAGTTCTTTCAACGCCAGAAACTTCAGAGAGTTTTGCCATACTTTGATCGTCTTGATTTAAATGATATTTAAAATACATTTTTTCGAAATCATCTCGCGCATCTCTTAATGGCTTATTAAAAATATCATCTAAGCCTTGATCTTTATTGTCTTTAGTCTTCTTAGAAGACTTATTTTTATCATGCAATAAATTAAATTGGTCTGAAACGCGCTTAACATCATCTGCAGTTATCTTTTCTTGCAAACTGGTTTGCATTAAATTAAATATAAAACTTTCTAACTCTTCTATATCGCCTATCCAATTCATAGCGCGCATCGCATTTAATGCAGCAACATCGAAAACTTTATAATCCGACTTATCAGATTTTGTAAGATACATTGTCAAAATTGAAGATGCCAGCTCTGGAATGTCTTCTTTATGATCATTAATTGAAGGTAACAGCAATGATCCAGGTAATAATTCATTTAAGATCCGCTCATCAAAATCAACTTCATTATCTTGAACAAGGGACCTTGAAGTAGCACAGATAATTCTTACATCATAATTAGCGGCTTTACTAATTAGTAAATTTAAACCTTTTTGTTGAGGTTTAGTTAAGAGAGAAATTTCATTTAGAAAGATAGATCCACTCCTATGCTGATCAAGAAGATCAGTAGGTGCATTCGAAATGACCTCAAAGTCTTTAATATCAATCCAAGGTTGATTTTTTGGGTGAAGATATTGTGCGCAAATTTTGGCACATCCTCCTTTTGGGCCCACAAGAAGGAGTGGTGTTTTTAAGGAAATTATTTTATCAAGCCTTTTTTTAAGATCTTGTATAACTTGGCTTTTACCAATGTTTAATAAGTTAATCTCTATTCTGGGGAGGTTATTTGCATGCTTGAGTGCTTCATTCACAGTTTTTAAGAGCTTCTGGAGCGTAATAGGTTTTTCAAGAAAATCAAACGCGCCAATTTTAGTTGCTTCTAGAGCAGTATCAATGGTTCCATGTCCTGACATCATCACTACTGGACTAGTAAGGAATTTTTCATTTACCCACTCTTTGAGAAGAGTAATGCCATCGCAATCAGGCATCCATATATCTAACAAAATCAAATCAGGTAATTTATGTTTCTTAAGTTCTCGAGCTTCTGTAGCATTCTCAGCTACAAAAATTTCGAACCCCTCGTCGACAAGAATATCTCTGAGTAACTCCCTTATGCCTAATTCGTCATCCACCACCAGAATTTTTTTTACGCTCATGATTATTTACTTTTAGATATTGGTAGCTGAATATTAATTATAGCGCCGCCACTTTTTACATTTTCAATAGTGATGAGACCGTCATGCTCTTCAATGATTTTTTTTACAATAGCCAAGCCTAGTCCTGTCCCATGCGACTTAGTTGTAACATATGGCTCAAATGCTTTTTTTAATATCTCCATCGTAAATCCAGGGCCATTATCTTCGATCGATAGCGCTATATAATTTTTCAGCTTATTCGTATTAATTTGGATAGTTGGTTTTTTTGTATTATTTGTCATAGCATCTTGAGCATTTTGAATAAGATTAATAAGTACCTGTCTCATCATATTCACGTCTACTTTTATTTCAGGTAAATTTTTTGATAATTTAGTTGATATTTTAATTCCTGAGTTTTCGAATAAATAAGATATTTCTTTAATAAATTTATTAATGTTTGTTAACTCTAGATTTAATTTTGGTGCACGCGCATATTCACTAAATTCATTTACCATTGTTTTCATTGCATCAACCTGATTGACAATAGTTGTGACAGCTTTATTTAAAACATCTGTGTCGTCTTTATTTAATTTAGCCTCTAATTTATGCTTAATTCTTTCAGCTGAAAGCTGAATGGGTGTAAGTGGATTTTTAATTTCATGAGCAAGTCTCCTTGCTACCTCAGACCATGCTGCATCTCTTTGAGCCTGCATCATCATAGTGATATCATCTATCATTAAAACGAAATTATTAAGTTTATTCTGTGGTAACGGAGTAATTTGTAGCAAAAGTACTTGGTTATTTTTTTCATATTTAATTTCAAATTGTTTAATGATCTCCGCTTGTTTTTTCTTGCTAGAGATTTTAATTTCTTCTTGAATGCCTACAACAAAATCTTTTAAGAATTTATTCTTAATTGAAATTGAAGTTATTAATTTGTCTTTATTTTTTGATAAATCAACCTGCAATATTTTAGAAGCGGCAATATTGAATGATTTAATCTCCATGGCATCATTAACAACGATCACACCTGAAGATAAATGCGCTAATACTGTTTCAAGATATGACCGAGCAGACTCAAGTCTTATCTGATTATTTTCTGATGTTTGTGTGGCCTGATCTAATTGCTTTGTCATACTATTAAAAGATCTCACTAAAACACCTAGCTCATCTTTACCTTTTTCAGGGAGCATTGTCTTAAAATTACCTTTTGCAATCTTTTTTGTACCCTCAGCAAGTAAGGCAAGAGGCTCTGATAATTTTCTACTCAGTAAAAATCCAATTGCTACAGCAGTTAATATGGCAAGCATGAGTACAAGCGTTAATGTAATTGAAAAAATCACTTTCAATGAATCTCGACTATAAGAAAGTTTCTGGTAATCTTGAAATACTACCTCTACTGATTCTGCAACTGTGGTTAGTGAGTCTGGGACTGGCTGTAAAATTTGCAGAACTAATCTTTCATTGGAAACGCCTGCTCCATTGATCGGGGCTAATACTCGAAGATAAAGTCCTTTATTTTTAATCGGTTCAATTTTCCCGTAGACTTTATTGTCTGCTTGTTTTAATTGAATTAACGTTGGGAGTGCAGGTAAAAATGATTCTGCATCATTACTCGATACAGCAATAATTTTTCCTTGATCGGAAATGATTGTGGCATCTTGTACGCCGGATTTTTCTCGAAGATCACTGAGCGCCCCATATTGGGATGTGACAGGCATAGATGAAAGTGTGAGCGCCATGCGCTCAGCTTTTAATTCTAGGTCTGTCAACATAATGTCCAAAGCTTTTTGACCTAACTTTAAGCCCCCGTCTAAAGCTGACTCAACCTTCACGTTAAACCATGACTCAATTGAACGCGTCAAAAAATTCACAGAAACTAAATATACAATTAAGCCTGGTATAACTGCCATAAGCGAAAAGGAAATAACAAGACGCATGGATAAACGACTACCTATGACATCTTTTTTTATATTTCCGAATAATTTCCTAATCTGATTTGCAATGATTGCAATCAGACTGAAAATAAAAACAATACTTAATACAAGAACAATGGTGTAAGAGTTGCCTGAAATAAAATCTGAACTTGAGCTTGCTTTTGATAAAAGGAGTAAGAGTAATGCACCAACTAAACCAGTAATAGCTATTAGATATCTCATTTATTATTTATAAAAATCCATTGAAATTGTTTAGAGGCTAATTGCCATTCTTGATTACTTGTTATGTCAACTTGTAGTTGTTTTGGTAGTTTAGTCTGATCTAACTTAACTTGCAGATAAGCTGCGTAATTATCGGTATTATCAATTTGCGATTTATCAAAAATACGCCAATTTTTTATTTTTTTAAGTTCATTTTTTGCCTGAGTTAGGTTATCAAAAGCAACAAGGCGATTTTCGGATTCGGAGAGAATAAATTGCTTAGATAGCGCATGGTAGCTCAACACTATTTCTTTAGTTTTTTTAGCAACCTCTTCATCAAACCAATATTTTCTAGGCTTTTTTAATTCAAATTCAATAATAAAATTAATAGGAATACCTTTTCTGATTGCCTCATCTAAATCATCATTAAAAAATAGTTCAAATTCAGCATTTAAAAAATATGCTTCGAATTGATTATTAATTTCGGCAGTTTTAATAATCAAACTATTATCGACTGCAATAATAGATGAAGAAAAAAACAAGCTCATCCAAATAGCAAAAAAGATACTTAGTTTAATTTTTTTCAAATAATGCATAAAAAAATCCATCATGGTTTTCGCTTGGTATTAATTGATTTTCATATTTACTATATTTCGAATCGACTGACCATTTTACTTCTTTTGCGTCACTATGTTCTTTAATAAAATCATCAATAACCCTCTGATTTTCATCAGGAAAGATAGAGCATGTCGCGTAAAGTAATTTACCACCCTTTTTTAATAACTGCCACATAGCTTGCAGCATGATCTTTTGTTGCTTAGCAAACATCTCAATATCACGAGGCCTTCTTAACCACTTAATATCGACATGTCGCCTGACTACACCTGAGGCAGAGCATGGCGTATCAAGCAGGATGCGATCAAATAATTTTTTATTCCACCAAGACTTGATCGCTGTTAAATCTGCACATTTTAAATGAGCATGAAGCTGCAATCTCTCTAAATTTTCTTTTACTTTATATAAGCGTTCTTTTTGTTGATCAATCGACACCAACTCGATGTCAGCAATTTCTAACATATGCCCCGTTTTACCTCCGGGAGCGCTGCAAGCATCCAGACAAACTTGACCATCTTTAAGATCCAAAAGCTTTGCAGCAAGTTGCGCACCAAAATCTTGAACTGATACTTCACCCTCTATAAATCCAGGTATTTTTTCTACAGGGATAGGCTTAGTTAGCTCTAAGGCAATATCTCCTAGAACTCGATACTCAATTGATTCAGATTTAAGTTTTTCTTCGTATTGCTTAAGATTAATTTTTCTTACATTAATTCTTAAAGTTAATGGTGGATGCTTATTTCCATTCAATAATATGCTTTCCCAATCTTTGCTATATGCTTCTTTAATGAGCTGAATCCACCATAAAGGGTATGAATAAAAAGCCTCTTCATCATTTTTTAATTTAGATTTTAGGTTGTCTTTTTGACGAATAAAATTTCTCAATACTCCATTTACAAAAGATCCTGCCCAGGATTTATTAATAAATTTAGCAGCCTCAACAGCTTCGTTTACTATGGTAAAGTCATTAGATTGATCATGATTTAATTGAAACAAAGCTACACAAAGTAAGGCTTCAATTTTTTTATTTGTTATTTTTTTGTTAATGAGCTTTCGAATAAAAAATTGATTCTCACCTAAAAAACGAATAGCACCATATGCCAAAAAAATCGCAATCGATTTTTGCTGCGGTGTAATTTGGTAATGATGATCAAAATGTCTGTCAAACACATGATTTAAATTATGTCCTTTTATAACTTTAGACACACAATCGGCTGCAATAAGTTGAGAGTGATGCAAAATAGTTACGACTTAAAGACGTCTCCCAACATAGGTCGGTGTCCTAAAATAAATTCCTTAGATTTTAGTCTTTTGCCTCCTGGCATTTGAAGCTCTTTAATGAGCAAAGTCCCTTCACCACACTTCACATGAATAAATTCATCTAGCTTAAGAATTTGTCCTGTTTTAACATTTTTGTCATTATCTTTACTAATCTCAGCATCCCATATTTTACAAATAGCCTCACGATATTCTGTTTGCGCGACTGGAAATGAATTAAACGCTCTTATCTTTCGAAGAATCCCTAAAGAAGTATCTTGCCAATCAATTTTCGATTCCTCTTTAGTCACTTTTTCAGCGTAAGTCACACTTGCCTCATCCTGAGGGGTCGACTGAACTTCACCTTTTGTCCTCAACTCCTCCATCACTTCGATCATTAAATACGCACCTAATACTGAAAGTGTTTTTGTTAATTGTTCAGTTGTATCTTTTTCGCTGATTTGAATTTTAGTTTTTTTAATCATGTCACCTGCGTCTAGTTTTTGAACGACGCGCATTATGGTGACACCTGTTGATTCATCCCCCATCAATATAGCACGATGAATAGGTGCAGCACCTCGCCATCTAGGAAGGAGTGAAGCATGGATGTTAAAACAACCTAGTGCAGGTAAATTAAGAACAGCTTGGGGAATGATGAGTCCATATGCCGCTACAATCATCACATTGAAATCAATGGCAGTTATCATTTCGAAAGATTCTTTGCTTTTTAATTCTAAAGGCTGGTAAACAGGAATGCCTAATGTATTAGCCTTCAATTTAATAGCGCTGGGATGAAGCTTTAAGCCTCGTCCTGATGGTCTATCTGGCTGAGTTAATACACCTACAATTTCATAGCCTTTATCATGAAGAGCCTGCAAAGCTGGTACAGCAAAATCTGGGGTGCCAGCAAAAATGATTTTTAAGGAATTCAAGATATAGACTCGCTAAATTTAAGCATTAACCTCATGCTCTTTAGCACGCTTTTTCATTTTTGTTTTGATGCGATTACGCTTTAATGGGGATAGGTATTCTACAAATACTTTACCTAAAAGATGATCCATTTCGTGCTGAATACAAACGGCTAATAACCCCTCTGCTTCGAGCTCAAAAGATTTTCCTTCTCGATCAAGCGCTTCTACCTTAATGCGCTCAGCGCGCGTGACTGAATCAAATAAATCAGGGACAGACAAGCAACCTTCTTCATATGATTGCTGTCCTGATGATTCAATAATTTTGGGATTAATAAAAACCTTTAAGTTATCTTTTGTTTCCGAAATATCTACCAAAATTAATTGAATATGGCGATTGACTTGGGTTGCAGCTAATCCTATGCCAGGTGCAGCATACATCGTTTCCGCCATATCATCGATAAGCTTCCTAATTGAGTTATCCACAACTTCGATGGATTTTGCAATGGTATGCAGTCTCGGATCAGGATAATTTAATATATTTAAAATTGCCATAAATGTTGATTATTTTATTTATTGCTGATAACTTATCCACAAGGTTTAAACACCTTAAACTTATTAGACATATAAAGAATATTATACTTTGCTAATAGCTCAATTACCTGACTCAAATTCATTTAGCTTTCACTTACTTCTAAGTCATTTTTCATTCACTATCGTAAAGGAATCTTTATGCTAGAACTGCTTATCTATATGTTTGAAAATTATCTCAGCACACAAAATTTACCTGACTTTAAAAGTATTACAGCAGAGCTTGAAGCTGCAGGATTTGATAATCAAGATATTGAAAATGCTTTTACTTGGTTTAACCAGCTAAAGGCGATGACAAATGCTATTCCTGTAAAAAATAGTACTTGCTCTTCCCGAGGCTATCGTATGTTCTCAGACACCGAACAAAAAAAGATAAGCGCTGAAAGTCTTGGATTTGTATTGTTCCTTGAACAAGCGAAAGTGCTGGATGCAAATGAACGAGAAATTATTCTTGATCGTGCTATGGCGCTCAAACAAGTACACATTAATATCGAAGAAATGCGCTGGATTGTCATGATGGCTCTTTGGAATGAAGGTCGTGAAAAAGACTTCTTGTTTATAGAAGATGCAATCTATCAAGATCACAACTTAGTTTTACACTAGTTGCCTTCTATATTTTGAATGATGCGGGAAATAATCCCTGCTTGATTTAAGGTGTAGAAATGTAAGCTTGGTACATCCCAACTCACTAATGTTTCACAAAGTTCAGATATAACGTCCACACCGAATGATCTCAGTGAAGGCAAATCATCTCCAAAGCTTTCTAATTTAATTCGAAGCCAACGAGGTATCTCTGCACCGCAATTTGAGGCAAAACGAGCCAATTGCTTAATGTTGTAGATAGGCATCACGCCTGGAATAATGGGTACATCAATGTCTGCAATCAAACATTCATCCATAAATCTAAAATAGGCATCGGCATTAAAAAAGAATTGTGTAATAGCTGAATTAGCACCAGCAGCTACTTTATTTTTAAAGTTTTGAATATCTATTTGTGCTGAGGAGGCCTCAGGGTGATATTCGGGATAGGCTGCCACCTCAATATGAAAGTAATCATTAGTTTCTTGTCGAATGAAGCTTACTAATTCATTCGCGTGTTTAAATTCTCCACTTGGTATTTGGCCTTGAGGGACATCGCCTCGCAAAGCCACGAGATGCTTAATACCATGTTGCTGATATTGATTAAGTAAAGTTTTAATTTCTATCTTTGTCGATGAAATGCCTGAAATATGAGGCACTGCATTAAAACCTTCATTTTTTATTTCTAATACTGTTTCTAGAGTTCGATCGCGTGTTGAGCCACCCGCACCAAAGGTCACAGAGTAATATTCAGGCCTGAATGCGGATAACTGCTGACGCGTATCTGCTAAGTTTTTTATCCCTTCCGAGGTATTAGGAGGAAAAAACTCAAAACTATAAGAAACTTTTTTAGCCATTATTAATAGCGATAATGCTCAGGTTTGTAAGGGCCTTCTTCCTTAACCCCAATATACTTAGCTTGCACTTCTGACAAGTTTGTAAGTTGTACATTTAATTTTTTCAATTGCAAGCGAGCCACTTTCTCATCCAAGTGTTTCGGTAAAGTATAAACACCCACAGGATATTTTTCAGCATGCGCAAATAATTCAATTTGAGCGATAGTTTGATTCGCGAAAGATGAACTCATCACATAACTTGGATGGCCTGTTCCACAACCTAAATTCACGAGTCTGCCTTTTGCAAGCAAGATGATGCGTTTACCATCTTTGAAAATGACATGATCTACTTGCGGTTTAATCTCTTCCCATTTGCAATCGCTTAATGATGCAACATCAATCTCATTATCGAAATGGCCAATATTACAAACAATTGCTTGATCTTTCATACGCGACATATGGTCACGGGTAATTACATGATAATTACCTGTCGCTGTCACAAAAATATCTGCATGCTCTGCTGCATAATCCATAGTTACCACGCGATATCCTTCCATCGCAGCTTGAAGCGCACAAATAGGATCAATCTCAGTCACCCACACTTGAGCTGATAAAGCACGAAGTGCTTGTGCTGAACCCTTACCTACATCGCCATATCCAGCTACAACCGCTACTTTTCCTGCAATCATGACATCCGTTGCACGCTTAATGGCATCTACTAGTGATTCACGGCAACCATAAAGATTATCAAATTTAGATTTAGTCACTGAATCATTCACATTAATAGCAGGGAAAGCTAATTTGCCTTCTTTATGCATTTGATATAAACGATGAACACCTGTAGTGGTTTCTTCGGTCACACCTTTAACATGCTTAAGCCTCATAGAATACCAATGAGGATCTGTTTTTAATTTTCGTTTAATTGAATTAAAAAGAGAAATCTCTTCTTCACTTGAAGGCTTAGCAATAACTGCAGCATCTTTTTCTGCACGCGTACCTAAGTGAAGGAGTAAAGTTGCATCGCCGCCATCATCTAGAATCATATTGGTATAGCCGCCATCACTCCATTCAAAAATACGGTGTGTATATTCCCAATATTGATCAAGTGTTTCACCTTTAAAGGCAAAAACAGGAGTGCCGCTCTTAGCGATTGCAGCAGCAGCATGGTCTTGGGTTGAATAGATATTGCAAGATGCCCATCTCACTTCAGCACCTAAATCTTTAAGTGTTTCGATAAGTACCGCTGTTTGAATCGTCATATGCAATGATCCACTGATGCGAGCACCCTTTAATGGTTTTTCTTTTGCATATTCTTCACGGATAGCCATGAGTCCCGGCATCTCAGTTTCTGCAATAGCAATTTCTTTTCGACCGAAATCAGCCTGATTAATATCGGCAACGAGATAGTCTTGTGTATTTAAATTTTGATTAGTCACTGTATTCATTTTAAATTCCTTTTGAATGCGAAGTGACCAGCTGGGATGTTTCGGTATCCACCAACACCCCGTGACTGGCACGGTTATAAATTGGTGAACGCCGTTTACAAGTAACCTTGTAATCTGAGCCTGGGATTTTAAGAAAAAATCTCGCAGCGTTCCTCAGAAGAATTGCATTATAGATTAAAAATATTTAGGACTCAAATACTTACTAAAGTTCAAATATTTAATTTGCGGATTTAAGCGCATGCGCTTTATCTGCTGTTTCCCATGAAAACTCTGGTTCGTCTCGACCAAAATGCCCATAAGCCGCAGTTTTCTTATAAATGGGGCGCAACAGATCAAGCATCTTTACAATACCTTTAGGTCTTAAATCAAAATGCTCGTGCACCAATGCAGTCAATTGGTCGTCTGAAATCTTACCTGTACCATAAGTTTCAACCATCACTGAAGTCGGTCTTGCCACGCCAATCGCATATGAAATTTGCACTAAACAACGTGCAGCCAATCCTGAAGCCACAATATTTTTAGCTACATAGCGCGCAGCATAGGCTGCTGATCGATCCACCTTGCTAGGATCTTTGCCCGAAAAAGCTCCGCCACCATGGGGTGCGGAACCGCCATAAGTATCTACAATAATTTTACGTCCAGTGAGTCCGCAATCGCCTTGCGGTCCACCAATCACAAAACGCCCCGTGGGATTTACAAGATACTTGATATCCCCTTTCATAAGCTCTTTAGGCAGAATGGGTTTAATAATTTCCTCAATCACTGATTCGCGGATGGTCTCCAGCGAGACTTCTGGATCGTGTTGCGTTGAGAGAACTACAGTATCGATCGAATGAGGTTTTTGATCTTTATACTTTAAAGTGACTTGTGCTTTTGCATCAGGACGAAGCCAAGGAAGCCTGCCGTCCTTTCTTAAGTAGGACTGTCTCTCCATCAATCGATGAGATAACCAAATGGGCATAGGCATTAACTGTGCTGTTTCATCACAAGCATAACCAAACATCAGGCCTTGATCGCCAGCGCCTTGATCTAAAGAATCATCTAAAGCACCATCCACACCTTGCGCAATATCAGGTGACTGCTTGTCATAAGCAACGAGCACTGCACAACCCTTATAGTCAATACCGTAATCGGTATTGTCATACCCTATATAGCGAATCGTATCGCGCGCTACTTTAATATAATCCACATTGGCCGTAGTCGTAATCTCACCTGCCAAAACTACAAGACCTGTATTTGTTAAAGTCTCAGCTGCAACACGAGCTGTTGGATCTTGTTCGAGAATAGCATCAAGAATCGCATCAGATATCTGATCGGCTACTTTATCTGGGTGACCTTCAGAGACAGATTCTGAGGTAAATAAATACTCACTCATAGTTTTTTCCAAGTTCTAAATTACGTAAAGCGTTTAGAATAGCAAAATATCAAGATTAAATACAATTATGCCATCAAGACTTCTCTTAACTTTCATTGTGATATTCTTTAAATTACCTCTCTTTATCCTGCATGCGCTGGGTGATATATTTGGACGGGTCGCTTATCAATTTGATCGTCGATTTAAAGAACGTATCGATGCAAATATAAAACGTGCTTTTGCCTCATTAGATAGAAATGATTTAAAAAAACTCATATCATTGGCAATTCGCGAAATCGGAAAGTGCTTAATGGAGGCACCAGCTATTTGGTTCAATGCTCCTCAAAAGAATTTTCGCTGGGTCAAGCAATGTTATGGGTGGAACTATGTTGAAGCTGCGCTCAAAAAGAAAAAAGGTATTATTTTTTTAACGCCTCATCTTGGCTGTTTTGAAATTACCGCTCAGTACTATGCGCACTTTCATCCCATCACTGTTCTTTTTAAACGTCCAAAACAAAAATGGTTAGCTAATATTGTTTTATCGGGCAGACGTCACTCACACATTCATCTTGCTGAAGCTAATATCCAAGGTGTAAAGCAATTAATGCAGGCATTAAAAAAAGGTGAAGCCATAGGCATATTGCCCGACCAAGTGCCCAGTGAAGGCCAAGGTGTGTGGACTCAATTTTTTAATACCCCCGCCTATACAATGACGCTTGTTTCTAAACTTGCAGAATCATCAAAAGCCACTGTCCTGATTGGTTTTGGTCATAGGCTTTCAAAGGGTCAAGGATATGAAATCTTTATTGAGCCCTTGGGGTCTGATCACTCTCCTCAAGGCATTAATGATCAACTTGAATTACTCATTCGAAAATATCCCTCTCAGTATCTTTGGAATTATCAGCGGTTTAAAAAACCAAATAAATAAGCGACAATCATTTTATGAAACTTCATTTTACAAAGATGCATGGGATTGGTAATGACTTTATAGTGCTCGATCATACAAAGTCTCCTTTCCAATTAACTCAAAAGATCATCCAATCTTTATCTCATCGACAACTCGGTATTGGATTTGATCAGCTCCTAGTGGTTGAGAGTTCAACGCTCAAAGATGTTGATTTCAAATATCGTATTTTTAATCAAGATGGTAGTGAAGCAGAACAATGCGGTAATGGTGCGCGTTGTTTTTATCGATTTGTAAAAGATAAACATTTAACTGAAAAAGAATTGATTCGTGTTGAAACAAAATCTGGCGTCATTTCGTTGACTGAAGACCACGAACATATGATTGAAGTAAATATGGGCGCACCCATTTTTAATCCTAAACTGATTCCATTTATTTCAGATACAGAAAAAAATGAATACTCTATTTCTATAGAGTTGCCAGATCAAAAAGAAATGATAAATGTAGCTGTATTATCTATGGGTAATCCCCACACAGTGATTACAGTTGAAGATATCGATAAGGCTCGTGTTCAAACATTAGGTGCTTATTTGGAATCACATCCACTTTTCCCAAAACGTGTGAATGTTGGATTTATGAACATTGTAACCCCCCATCATATTCGTTTACGTGTTTTTGAAAGAGGTGTGGGTGAAACGCTCGCTTGTGGCTCTGGAGCTTGTGCTGCAGTCGTGTCAGGGATTAAGCGTCATCTACTCACCTCCCCTGTGAAAGTTGATATGCCAGGGGGGTCATTATCTATTGATTGGAGAGGTGATACAAATCCTGTCATGATGAAAGGTCCGGCCGTCACTCTCTTCGAGGGAGATATTGAGATCGCTTAAATCTTATGGAACATAATCACCTCCAAAAAAGTTATATTGATTACCTCACCTTTGAAAAAGGGCTAAGCCATAATTCTATTAAAAGTTATACTCACGATCTAATTCAACTTGTGACACTCGTCGAGCATGACCGTTTTGAGTCGATCACCATTCAAGATATCAGGCGCGCAAGCGCTAAACTTAATAGCCAAGGACTGCACGGTAAATCGATCGCCCGCATGCTATCTGCATGGCGAGGTTTTTTTGACTACCTTATTGAGCGCCATCAATTTAAAGAAAATCCTGTTCAAGATGTTCATGCGCCTAAAACTGCCAAGACCTTGCCACAAACTTTATCCATAGAGCAGATGGTCAAACTCATTTCGATTGATGATACGACTTTATTAGGTGCAAGAGATAAAGCTTTCCTAGAATTATTCTATTCATCTGGATTGCGTTTAAGTGAAGTAGTGAACGTGAATATTAATGATCTTGATCTTGAAGAGGGTGTAATGACCGTCACAGGTAAGGGCAATAAAACGCGCATAGTGCCAGTAGGGCAAAAAGCGATTCATGCTATTCGGCTCTGGATTGAAAAACGTGCAATGATTAAAGTTGATGAGAAATTTACTGATGCACTATTTATTTCTGAGCGGGGTAAACGCATATCAGCTCGGGCTATTCAATACCGTATTCAAATGTGGGCTATCAAACAAGGTATTGATAGTACCGTACATCCTCATTTATTAAGGCACAGTTTTGCTTCACATGTTTTACAATCGAGCCAAGACTTGAGAGCGGTACAAGAAATGTTAGGTCATGCAAATATAAGTACGACTCAGGTTTATACGCATTTAGACTTTCAGCATCTTGCCAATGTTTACGATAAAGCGCATCCAAGAGCCAAAAAAAAATCATGACCTATTTAATTTATTTAAGCACTATTGACGCACTTCAATTCTTTAAACTATAGTGAAGGTATGGAAGCTCAACTCATCGCACTAGAGAAAAAAATTAAGCAACTCATCAGCTTAATTGAATCGACGCAAGAAAAAAATAAGGGGCTTGAAACAAGGCTCGCTTCCTCTGAAGCTATGCTCACAAAACTTGAATCCAATATGAAAGAAGCAAGTCTTCGTCTTGAAAAAATGATAAGGCAATTGCCTGAGGAAAATCGATGATTTCAAAAAATGTGACGGTCACGATCATGGCCCGTGAATTCATCATCGCTTGTCCAGAGGGCCAAGAAAAAAGTTTAATGGATGCAGTCCAATACCTAAATCAAAAAATTGATCTCATTCAATCTCAAGGGACAATTGTAGGTATCGACCGTATCATTATCATGGCAGCCCTCAATATTACCAATGAACTTCTTAATCAAAATTCTTCTGAAGGTTTAGATATATCTCAATTACGCCATAAAATTTCATCGATCGAACATCAAATTGATGAAGTGCTTGCACAAAACTAAAGATCTGCCTATTCTTTTATAAATATTGCGATGAGCAAGTTTGTTTTTTTAAGTGTTGCTTAGGCTAATAATTCCTTGAACTAGTCTATAGCATCGGTTTTAGCTCATCAGGTTGCGGTGTGAGCGATCTAAATTGGGCGCTCTTTTAAGACGCCCTTGGCGATTGCACCTAATGCGCCTTAGGCTTTTACCCCTTGAACCTTTGGTTCAGGATGCTGGTCTAGGCAACACTTAAGAAAATCAACATAGCTCTTTACACACTCTTAACTTTTTTTATGATGACACTATGCGCTACTGGCTTATGAAATCTGAACCGTCTGATGTGTCGATAGACGATTTAGCAAAACTTCCTAAACAAACCATTGATTGGTATGGCATTAGAAATTACCAAGCGCGAAACTTTATGCGAGATCTAATGAAGATAGGTGATCTCGCTTTTTTTTATCACTCAAATTGTGATGTGCCTGGTATCGCTGGTATTGTTAAAGTCAGTAAGCTTGCTTACCCTGATCGCTTTCAATTTCAAAAAGGTCACAAGTATTTTGATCCAAAATCAACGCTTGAAAATCCACGCTGGCTTAATGTGGATGTAACACTTGTTAGAAAAACAAATCTATTAAGCCTAAAAGAATTGAGAGAATTTAAAGCATTACAGAATATGCGCTTACTTCAAAAAGGTAATCGCTTATCAATCACGCCCGTAACGGAAGATGAATGGACGTTTATTGAGAAGCATTTGAAATAAAAAAAGCCCAAAGAGTCTTTGGGCTTTTATAAGTAAGGCTATTTTATTGAACGTTATCCAGAGAACCCATAGCCTTTGGATAAGCTACGACTCCCCATGGGATTTCTTTATGAGGAATGTGTTTAGTCACTTCTAATTTTTCTGCGTCAATCACAAGTACTTCATCTGATTTTCCGCAAGCAAGTAAGATATCTTTGTCATCTGGTGAAAAACTAAAGTGCCAGCAACGTCGGCCTGTAGGAATATCTTTAATCTTTTCAAATTTAGTAGTGTCATACACTTCTAATGTTTTCGCTTTTGAAGTTGCAACAAATAATCGTTTTCCATCTCGATCAAAACTCACGCCATAGGGCGTCTCACCCGTAGCGATCGTTTTAAGATGTTTAAATTGATTATCTAAGACAATAAAATTGTTTCCATACTCCAGGGTAGATACGTAATACTTTCCATTAGGCGCTACCTTGATGCCACGTGGGCGCTCTCCATATTTTTTAGTTGAAATAGTTTTTAATAATTTACCATTACGAAAGTTATGAACTGTGATTGTGTTATCAGCTTCATTAGTCACAATAATTTCTTTACCACTTTTACTAAATTCAATACCTTCTGTTTCAGGGCCACCGATAATATCTCGAATCTTTTTGCCTTTCGCTAAGTCAACCACTGCAATACGTGCAGGGATTTTAGGTTCATCTTTATCATCATCTTCTTGACCTGTTGCAGGTGGCTTACCTGAAGATGCTGGCTCTGTAGACACAAACACATAGCCTTTATACACGCGCACAAATTCTGGATTTTTACCTACTGGAATATGTTTCACAAACTGATTTGTTTTTAAATCAATTACCGATAAATTTTCATCATCTTTATTTGCGGTAATTAAAAAATTTCCGTCTTCTGTGACACCAATACCACGCGGATTCTTTGCTTGTATATCGATCGAGCCTTCTGTTTCCATGGTATTTAAATTGATAATGCTGACACCGCCTTCTTGGTTCGATACGTAGGCCTTACCTCGATCCTCAGCATGTGCAAATAAAGATGAAACAAGAAATCCCAATACGATGGCTCGCTTTATAAAATGCATTCTATTCTCCTAAAATATTCTATTTTTAACTGTTAAATAACTATAAAAAAACTTCCAGGGGATTTCTCCCTTTAATGTCTCATGAAAATAAGGAAGCATTAACCTAAGAAAAGTTTATAGGCTGGATTATCTGTTTCATCCCAGAAGGGGTAGCCTAATTGATTCAAAAAGACTTCAAAATTAATCAGGTCTTCTGGTGGAACTTGCATACCAACTAAAACACGCCCAAAGTCTGCACCATGATTACGATAATGAAATAGACTAATATTCCAATTATGGCCCATCGTCTCTAAAAATTTCATGAGAGCACCTGGCTTCTCTGGAAATTCAAATCTAAAAACCATTTCGTTCTTAGCTTGCGGCGCATGCCCACCCACCAAATGTCTTAAGTGTAGCTTTGCAACCTCATTGTCGGTAAGATCAATTGTGGGTAACCCTTTTTGATCAAGCATCGCTTTTAGTTGTGATGCCTCGTCCGCACTATTGACAGCTAAACCTACATAAATATGTGCTTCTTTAGGATCTGAAAATCGATAATTAAATTCAGTGATATTACGCTGACCCAATAACTTGCAGAAATTTTTAAATGCACCTGGTTTTTCAGAGATAGTCACCGCGAGTACAGCTTCTCTTTTTTCACCAATTTCGGCACGCTCTGCTACAAAACGCAAGCGATCAAAATTCATATTCGCACCTGATGCAATGCCTACTAGAGTTTCGTCTTTTAAATGGTGCTTCGTAATATAAGCCTTCATGCCTGCAACGGATAAGGCACCTGCAGGCTCTAGAATAGAGCGTGTATCTTCAAACACATCTTTAATAGCTGCACAAATCGCATCATTATCCACCACAATCATTTCATCCACATAAGACTGACAGAGTGGGAAAGTCACTTCGCCTACTTCCTTCACTGCTGCACCATCCGCGAATAACCCCACTTGATCAAGCACTACTCGCTTGCCCGCTTTTAAAGATAAAGTCATCGCTTCAGCATCCTTAGCCTCCACGCCGATCACTTTAATTTCAGGTCGCATAGCTTTAATATAAGTGGCCATCCCAGCAAGAAGGCCTCCACCCCCCACACAGCAAAAGACTGCGTGAATCGGTTTTTTATGTTCATCTAAAATTTCTTTTGCAATGGTGCCCTGACCTGCGATAACTTCTGGATCATCATAAGGATGAACAAAAGTAAGCCCCTCTTTTTTTTCGATCTCAAGCGCGTGTTTGTATGCATCAAAATAAGAGTCACCCCAGAGCACAACCTCAGCACCGCGATGTCTGACGGCATCAATCTTAATGAGCGGCGTTGTTGTAGGCATGACAATGACAGCACGGCATCCTAAATTCTGAGCACTTAACGCAACACCTTGCGCATGATTGCCAGCCGAAGCAGCGATCACGCCCTTATCTAACTGCGCTTTGGATAGGCTTGCCATCTTGTTATAGGCACCACGTAATTTAAATGAAAAGACAGGTTGTAGATCTTCACGTTTTAAGAAAATCTGATTATGAAAACGACTGGAAAGATGTGTCTGAAATTCAAGCGGCGACTTCTTTGCCACGTCATATACACGCGCTTCATTAATACGTTTTACGTAGTCGTTCTTCATATGCTAATTTTCAAGAGTCGCCTTGGCGTGTATGATAGATGTTAAAACATCATTATAAATAAAATATAAAGGTTTAAGTAAAAATGGCATTCACGCAAGACGAATTAAAACAACAGGTTGCAAAGGCTGCGACTCAATATGTGAAGTCTGGGATCATTGGTGTGGGTACAGGGTCTACTGCAAATTACTTTATCGATGAATTAGCAAAAGTAAAACATAAGATTGATGGTGCAGTTGCAAGTAGCGAAGCTTCTGCAGATCGTTTACGCAAACATGGCATTGAAGTTTTTGACCTTAATAGTGTCAATAGTATGGATATTTATGTCGATGGTGCGGACGAAATCACAGAACACATGCATATGCTCAAAGGTGGTGGTGGTGCGTTAACCCGAGAAAAAATTGTAGCGGCAGTTGCAAAGACATTTGTCTGTATCTGTGATGAAACAAAATATGTACCCGTTTTAGGTAAGTTCCCTTTGCCTGTAGAAGTACTTCCGATGGCGAAAAGCTATGTGGCGAGAGAACTCACTAAATTAGGTGGACAGCCACAATTAAGAAATTTTACAACGGATAATGGCAACGTCATTTTGGATGTGCATGGCCTTGCCATTACAGACCCTGTTGCAATGGAAGCAATGATTAATCAGATTGTAGGCGTGGTCACAAACGGTTTATTTGCAGCAAGGCCTGCCAATATTCTACTTTTGGCGACAAATGATAGTGTGAAAACCATTACTAAATAAATCTATTTCGACATAAAAATGTCATATTTTTGTAAGAAAATTGATACATTACACATAAGGTAACGATTATGGCTTCAGAACACACCTATAAAGAATACGATAATGAACTCGAGTCAGTCCGTGCAAAAGTTCTAGAAATGGGCGGTATTGTTGAGGAACAACTCGTCAATGCAATCGAAGCACTTGTAAAGTCTGACCCTCAAATGGCTCAGGGTGTTATGGATTCTGATCAACGTGTCAACGAACTTGAAATCGAAGTAGACGAAGATTGTTCCCGAATTATTGCAAGACGTCAGCCTGCAGCAGGTGACCTTCGTATGATCATGATGATCTTAAAAACTATTACTGATCTTGAACGTATTGGTGATGAAGCCACAAAAATCGCAAGAACTGCTCTGCGAATCATTGAAGATAATCGTATGACTAAACTTCGCTTTAGTGAAGTCAAAACTATGGTGGAAGTAGTTCGTCAAATGTTAAGAACATCCCTCGATTCATTTGCACGTATGGATGTAAGTAAAACAGTTGAAATTGCTAAAAAAGATGAATTGGTTGATGAACAATACCGCTCAACCATTCGTCAACTGGTCACCTTTATGTTAGAGGATCCAAGAACGATTTCCATGTCACTTGAAGTGATGTTTGTTGCCAAAGCGATTGAACGTATTGGTGACCATGCAAAAAATATTTCTGAATATATTGTCTACACTGTTAAAGGTAAAGACATTCGTCACGCAAGTATCAAAGAAATTCAAAAAACTATTAAAGAATAACTAATATTCTTGAAATAAAAAAAGCGCTTATGCATCGTAAGCGCTTTTTTTATTGCCTTTTTATCTAGCTCTTAGGTGGCACATATCCTGATGCTTGATCTGCACCCTCGCCAAAAAAATAAGCTTCGGTTTGTTCAGTAAGATATTTTCGTGCGGCAGGATCCACAAAACTTAAACGATTTTCATTGACCAACATCGTTTGATGTTTAAGCCACCCAGCCCAGGCTTCTTTAGATACACTTTCAAAAATACGCTTACCTAAGGGGCCTGGATAAGGAGGAAAATCTAAGCCATCTAACTCTTTACCTAACTTCACACATTTAACTGTTCTTGACATAACTCAATATCCTTTGAATTGCAATCCATAAATTTATACATCATTAAATTTAGTATAGCAAAGATGTGTTAGGATGATTATAAGTTGTTAGGTGATGTCTTCTTAAGGTTAATCATTTAAGAAAACATTGAAACTGGGAAATAGGTGAGTTTAACGACAATTCCTATACTGCCCCCGCAACGGTAAGTAAGCGCGGATTCATAACACATGCCACTGAATTTATTTCGGGAAGGTCATGAATCAAATCTTACAAGTCCGGAGACCGGCCTAGTAACTCACACGGAAATACTACGGGGAGTGGTATTTAAAGAGTGAGCGCTATTACTCTTTCTTTTCTTGAAGTGTTTCTGCTTAATTAAACTCATGCGGGGTTGCATGATTGTTAAGGGAGATGCTATGAAAAAAATTGTACTATTATCAGCGTGCTTGAGTCAGATTTTTATAAGTCATGCTATCGCAGATACCACGCTTAAAACCTCAAATGTTTTTGTAACAGCCACTCGGACACCCACTCCGATAAAAAATGTCATTTCAGATGTAACTGTCATTTCTGAAGATGAAATTAAAATTGCAGGATCCTCCTCACTTCCTGAGTTGCTTCAAAGGCAACCTGGCATAGAGATATCAAATAATGGTGGCCTTGGAAAAACTTCTTCCTTATTCCTGAGAGGAACAAGCTCAACACATTCGGTAATTTTGTTAGATGGTATCAGAATTGATTCTGCTACAACAGGCATGACTGCTATAGAAAATATTCCTCTGTCACAAATTGAAAAAATTGAAATTGTAAGAGGCCCGGCCTCGAGCTTGTATGGTCAAGATGCTATTGGCGGTGTCATTCAAATCTTTACAAAAAAAGGCTTAAATGGTTTTAAACCTTATTTTTCTTATGGTTACGGCAAATACAATACTTCAATAGTTCAGGGAGGTATAAGAG
>VGHQ01000006.1 GCA_016868195.1 Betaproteobacteria bacterium
ACGTTATTTTCGGCAAAATTAATTCCCATAGCCTTAAGAAAAAAACGCATGTCAACAAAATCAATCTTAGTTTTGCATGGGCCCAACCTAAACCTCCTGGGCGAGCGCGAGCCAGAGCATTATGGCAAACAAACCTTAGAAGACATCAATCAAGTCTTAAAAACCATGGCATCAGCAAAGGCCATTAAACTTGAAGTCATGCAAAGCAATAGTGAAGGGGACTTAGTAAACAAAATTCAATCGCTTCACAAAGATAACATTGATTTTCTAATTATTAATCCGGCAGCTTATACACACACCTCTGTGGCGATGCGCGATGCATTATCAGCTGTGAAAGTACCATTTATAGAAGTTCATTTATCTAATGTATATGCAAGGGAGCCTTTTAGGCATCACTCCTATTTTTCTGATATCGCTGTTGCTGTGATTAGCGGCTTAGGTGCGGATGGTTATATAGCAGCCCTTAATTTTGCAATTAACGCTTAAAGTTTTAAAAAGAGGTCATTATGGATTTACGAAAACTTAAAAAATTAATCGACTTGGTTGAAGAGTCTGGTATCGCTGAACTTGAACTCACCGAAGGTGAAGAAAAAGTCAAAATTAGTCGTCAACTTATGAATCAAAGCGCGCCTATGATGCATTATATTCAAACGCCTCAGCCTCAAATGACGGCTCCATCAGACATAAGCGTTCCAGAAACTAAACCTGTTGCAGAAAAAATAGAAGGTCATGCGGTTAATTCGCCTATGGTAGGAACTTTCTATCGCTCACCCTCGCCTGATGCTAGAGCTTTTGTTGATGTCGGTTCTAGAGTTACTAAAGGTGACACGCTTTGCATTATTGAAGCTATGAAATTACTCAACGAAATTGAAGCAGATGCAACTGGTACGATTAAAAAAATCTTGGTTGAGAACGGCCAGCCCGTTGAATACGGCGAACCTCTCTTTATTATTGACTAACTAACTTTATGTTTGAAAAAATACTAATCGCCAATCGTGGCGAAATTGCGCTCAGGATATTGCGTGCATGTCGTGAGCTTGGCATTAAAACAGTCACTGTGCATTCTGAAGCAGACCGCGATGCAAAATATGTCAAACTGTCTGATGAATCTGTATGTATTGGCCCAGCGCCTTCCACACAAAGCTATTTAAATATTCCAGCCGTAATTAGTGCTGCCCAAGTAACAGATGCAGAAGCAATTCATCCTGGCTATGGCTTTCTATCTGAAAATGCAGATTTTGCTGAGCGCGTTCAGCAAAGTGGCTTCGTATTTATTGGTCCTCGTCCAGAAACTATTCGCCTAATGGGTGATAAAGTCAGTGCGAAAAATGCAATGAAGAAAGCTGGTGTACCCTGTGTACCAGGCTCGGATGGGGCACTTCCTGAAGACCCTAAAGAAATAATTACTATCGCTAAAAAAATTGGTTACCCGGTAATCGTTAAAGCTGCTGGTGGTGGAGGTGGGCGAGGCATGCGCGTGGTCCACACTGAAGGTGCTCTTATTACCTCGGTGAATATGACCAAACAAGAAGCACAAACAGCGTTTGGCAATCCAACAGTTTACATGGAAAAGTTTTTAGAAAAACCTCGGCATATCGAATTTCAAGTCCTCTCAGACCAACACAGTAATGCAGTATATCTTGGTGAACGCGATTGCTCCCTTCAGCGTCGCCATCAAAAAATTGTCGAGGAAGCACCGGCTCCTGGTTTATCTGCAAAACTTAGAAAGAAAATTGGCGAACGCTGTGCCGAAGCCTGTCGCAAAATTAATTATCAAGGTGCTGGTACATTTGAATTTTTATATGAAAATAATGAATTTTATTTCATTGAAATGAATACGCGTTTGCAAGTTGAACATCCAGTCACAGAATTTATAACCGGTATTGATATTGTTCAACAGCAAATCAAAATTGCTGCGGGTGAAAAATTACCCTATAAACAAGAAAATATTGTATTTAAGGGTCACGCGATTGAATGTCGTATTAATGCTGAGGATCCTTATAACTTTGTTCCTTCACCTGGTAAAGTAACTACATTCCATATGCCTGGCGGTCCTGGTATTCGCATAGATACACATACTTACGCAGGCTATACTGTGCCTTCCAATTACGACTCTATGATTGGCAAATTAATTGCTTATGGTGATACACGAGATCAAGCTCTAGCAAGAATGCGTGTGGCTTTATCAGAAATGGTTGTGGAAGGTATTAAAACAAATATTCCCTTACACTCAGAACTCATGGCTGATTTCGCGTTCAACAATGGTGGTGTCAGCATCCATTATTTAGAAAAAAAACTCGGTATACAAAAAAAATAAATGGCCGCTTGGATTAATCTTAAAATCCGAGCAAGTGCAGAATATGCACACATCATTAGTGATTCTTTAATCGAACTCGGCGCACTTTCATCATCTATCGAAGACTTGTATCTCAATAGCGAAAATGAAGAGGCTATTTTTGGCGAACCCAACATACCTGGCAATACGATCTGGCAACACAACAACATTGAATCCCTTTTTGATGACTCTATATCTATTGACACTGTGATAGATGAACTTAAAACTATGACGGGTTTATCTAATATTGATTACACGCTTGAGTCAGTGGAAGATCAAAATTGGGTCACATTAACACAATCACAATTTGAACCAATTAGCATTTTAAATAAACTTTGGATCGTACCGAGCTGGCATACAACACCTAATCCATGCGCTATCAATATTATTTTAGATCCTGGATTAGCATTTGGTTCAGGAAGTCACCCTACAACACATTTATGTTTAGAGTGGCTTGTTAAAGAAGTAAAGATCAACGATTGTGTCTTAGATTACGGATGTGGATCAGGTATTTTATCGATTGCAGCAAAGAAATGTGGTGCAAAAGAAGTCGTAGGTGTAGATATTGATCCACAAGCAATTATTTCAAGTACGAATAATGCAGAAGAAAATCATGTCAGTATTCAATTTTATAATTCAAAATCATCATTAAAATTTGAAGCTGACATTGTTGTTGCAAATATTTTATCTAGCACACTCTCGGTCTTAGCACCCGTCATAGTCAAGTCTTGCAGGCCTCAAGGAAAAATTGCGCTATCTGGTATATTAAAAGAACAAGTTGAAATGCTGACTGAAATATATAGTGTATGGTTTAATTTAAACAAACCAATTGAACGCGAAGGCTGGGTCCTCTTGTCAGGTACGAAAAAAAGTATTTCCTAAATTTTTTAATTCGTTTATGATGCAAACTCCTCTTAACAAAAAGGATTAGTAAATGAAGAAGAACGTTAAAGGTTTAGAAAGAGTAGTTCGTATTGCTGTTGGTGCTGCTGTATTAGGCCAAGCAATTGGTGGTTACTCTGTTTTTGAATATGGCATGGTTGATGAAATCGTCGGCATATATTTATTAGGCTCTGGTGTTTTAACTTCATGTCCTGTCAAATCTGTTTTAGGTCTTGGTTCTAATAAAGCACCTGCAAGATCCACTGCGGCAAGAAAACCAGCTAAACGTAAACCAGCTCGTAAAGCGGCTGCTAAAAAACCAGCTGCTAAACGTAAAGCGGCTCCAAAAAGAAGACGCGCAGCACGTTAATCGCTTATCCATATTAAGAAGCGTTATCTATCAATAACGCTTCTTTCTTAAATCATTTCTATCGTATCTGTTTTAATCAACCGTATCGACTCTGAGATAGTATCCAAAGCCTTCTTTCGAACAAAGCTTTTGCGATAAGCTACTGCAATGGTTCTTGAGGGAATAGGTTTAATAAAAGGGATCACCTTTATTAAATGATTTTGATAGCGATCTGATGTTGCGCTTTTTGGTAATACGGTAATACCAAGATTAGATGCTACCATATTACGAATTGTTTCAAGTGAATTGCCTTGAAGCACTTCACCTTTTTTAGATAAATCTGGACACGCCTCCACTACCTGTAGGCTAAAACAATGCCCACTATTTAAAAGTAATACTTTTTCATCACTTAATTCTTTCGGGTCAATATTTTTTCTAGCTGCCCAAGGGTGATTGTTCGGCACAGCAACTACAAACTCTTCTTTATAAAGAGGCGTGACTTGTATACCTGCAATATTAAATGGCAGAGCTACAATTGCTGCATCAATTTGTCCGCTCTTTAATTGTAATTCAAAGCTTGCAGTGATATTTTCTTCGACTTCTAACGGCATTTTTGGTGCTAGTTTTCTTAAAATAGGAATAATTTGGGGTAATAAGTAAGGTCCGACTGAATGAATCATACCTACTTTAATTGATCCATCTAAAGGGTCTCCGCCAGATTTGGCGAATGATTTTATTTTTTCAACTTCGTCTAAAATGATATTGGCTTGAGCAATAATTCTTTCGCCAATTTCCGTAATAGTAACTTCGGTCCGATTTCTTTCAAATAATGAAACATTAAGTTCTTCTTCTAATTTTTTAATAGCCAAACTTAATGCTGGCTGACTCACAAAACATTTACTTGCTGCGCGTCTAAAGTTTTTTTCTTTAGCTACAGCCACCACAAATCTTAGTTCACTTAGAGTCATAAATTAAGTAAACTAAATATCGAGATTACTTGCTCCTAACGCATTGTTTTCAATAAACGCTCGTCTAGGCTCTACTTGGTCGCCCATGAGCGTTGAAAATATTTCATCAGCTGAAATTGCATCTTCAATTTGAACTTTAAGTAATCTTCGCACATTGGGGTCCATGGTTGTTTCCCAAAGCTGTTCAGGATTCATTTCACCTAACCCTTTATAACGCTGTATATTTAAATTATGTTTAGCTTCATCTAGCAACCAGTCAAGCGCTTCTTTAAAATTTGAAATTGATTGTGATTTTTCACCGCGTTGAATCTCAGCACCTTCAGCCACAAGACCATCTAATATTTGTGATGTTTTTATTAATTGTTGATAATCGCCACTTGATAAAAACAATGCGTCGATGGCACAACTTTCTAAATTACCATGTACAAATTTATTTACCGCCAATTTATAAGATTTAGTTTCTTCATCAAAGGACACAATCACTTCTGATTTTTCAGTGCTCTTATTAATAAGGCGCTCTCTAATGGCTTGTGCAATTTTTTCGGCTTTAGTTTCACTTGATAAATCTATAGCGCCTACATGAAGAATTGCTCGTAGAACAGCCTCATCATAGTAAGGGGCAATACGGCGAATCACTGCTTCTGTTAATACCATTTGTCTTGCAATCTCAGCTAATCCATCCCCAGTTAAAAGAGTGCCACTTTTTTTAGTTAACAAAGTTGCATCTTTAATAGCGGACTCAAGTAAATATTGATCAAGTTCTTGTTCGTCTTTTAGATATTGTTCATGCTTACCTTGCTTCACCTTGAAAAGTGGGGGTTGAGCAATATAAATATGGCCTCGTTCGACAAGCTCCGGCATTTGACGATAGAAGAATGTTAAAAGTAATGTCCGAATATGTGCGCCATCGACGTCCGCGTCGGTCATGATAATGATACGGTGATAACGTAACTTCTCAGCATTAAAATCATCTTTACCTATACCGGTACCCAAAGCTGTTATGAGTGTTGCTATTTCTTGTGAAGATAATAATTTATCGAAGCGGGCTTTTTCTACATTTAAAATTTTTCCTTTTAGCGGAAGGATTGCTTGATTCTTGCGATCACGTCCTTGCTTTGCAGAGCCTCCTGCGGAATCCCCTTCGACCAAATAAATTTCACATAAGGAGGAATCTTTTTCTTGGCAGTCTGCTAGTTTTCCTGGAAGACCCATAGAATCCATAGCGCCTTTGCGACGCGTCATATCGCGCGCTTTTCTTGCTGCTTCGCGTGCTCGAGCAGCATCAATAATTTTATTACATATAACTTTTGCATCTGCTGGGCTCTCAGCTAAGAAATCAGCAAGTTTAGATGCAACTACATCAGATACTACGGGTTGTACTTCACTTGATACCAATTTATCTTTCGTCTGCGAGGAAAATTTAGGCTCTGGTACTTTCACTGACAAAATACAGCTGAGCCCTTCTCGCATATCGTCACCAGTTGTTTCTACTTTTGCTTTTTTAGCAAGATCATTTTGCTCAATAAAATTGTTTAGGGTTCGAGTCATTGCTGTACGAAGGCCTGTTAGGTGTGTGCCGCCATCTCTTTGAGGAATATTGTTTGTAAAACATTGAACATTTTCACCATATGAGTCATTCCATTGCATAGAGACTTCAACGCTGATACCGTCCTTTTCACCAAATGCATGGAATGCTTTTTTATGAAGTACAGATTTAGATCGATTCATATACTCGACGAAGCCTTTTACACCGCCTGAGTATGCGAAGTTTTCTGATTTATTTGTTCTTTGATCTATCAATTCCATTTTAACGCCATTATTAAGGAACGATAGTTCACGTATGCGTTTTGCTAAAATCTCATAATGAAAATCAATATTGGCAAATGTTTCAGCTGATGGAAAAAAGTGAACTTCTGTTCCACGACGATCAGTCGTACCCATCTCTGTTAATGGTGCCACACGTTCACCGCGTTTAAACTCCATTTGGTAAACCTGGCCATTACGACATATTTTTAAACGTAACCATTCTGATAAGGCATTCACTACAGAAACGCCCACACCATGTAAACCGCCCGATACTTTGTAAGAGTTTTGATCAAACTTCCCACCTGCATGTAATTCAGTCATAACAATTTCTGCAGCAGAACGTTTAAATTCGTCATCTTCTTTAATATCCGTCGGAATACCCCGACCATTATCAGAGATGCTAACGGAGTTATCTGGATGAATAATAATTTTAATATCATCACAATGGCCCGCTAAGGATTCATCAATGGCATTATCAAGGACTTCGAAAACCATATGATGAAGACCGCTGCCATCAGATGTGTCTCCGATATACATGCCCGGTCTTTTTCGAACTGCATCTAATCCCTTTAAAATTTTAATACTGTCTGAGTTATATTCTTGATTATCTATCTTTTGAGCCATGAGTTTCTCTTTTTTCTTAATTGAATTAAATGCGCATTGGCATCACTACATATTTGTAATTATTGTTATTGGGTACCGTAAACAAACAACTACTATTTGTGTCTAGAAAAGCTAAGTTAACTTTTTCATCTTGTATATTTATAAGCACATCAATTAAGTATGTCACATTAAAACCAATATCAATAGGATCTTGTTGATATTGAATTTCCAGCTCTTCTTCCGCTTCTTCTTGTTCTGTATTTGTGCTCATGAGCTTTAAATTATTATTTGCAATCATCATACGAATACCACGATATTTCTCGTTCGATAAAATAGATGCACGTTGAAGTGAAGTTAAAAATTGTATGCGGTCAATTGTAAATTGATTATTATGTCCCTCCGGAATAACACGTGTGTAATCAGGAAATTTACCATCAATCACTTTAGAAATAAGCTGTATATCATTAAAGCCAAAATTTACCTGGCCTTTATAAAGCTCAACAGAAACTAACTCCTCTGAATCATTCAGAAGTTTAATTAATTCAATCACTGTTTTTCTTGGGAGAATCACCTCTGTTTTATTATAGTTTTGATCTAGGTGGATTGAAGTAAAACTCAAACGGTGTCCGTCTGTGCCTACGATATTTAATTGATTGCCATTTACTTCAAATAACAAACCATTTAGATAATAACGAATATCTTGTTGCGCCATCGCAAATTCAACTTGCTTTAATAAACGTTTAAGTTGAATTTGAGAAATGGTAATTACAACAGCCTCACTTGAAGACTTTGTCATCACTGGATAGTCTTTTGCAGGTAATGATTGAATTGCGAAACGACTCTTATTTGCTTTCACCGACACTCGATTATCTTTAATTGCAATATCAATTACACAATCATCAGGTAATGATCGAGTAATATCAAAAAACTTTCTTGCTGATATTGTAGTGGCAACCTCTTCTTTTAGATCTGCTTTAAAACTTAAAGATACTTGCATTTCTAAATCAGTTGCTGTGAGCTGCACTTGACCATCTTTTCCTTGAATTAAAATATTTGAAAGGATTGGAAGTGCGTGCTTACGTTCTACAATACTTGCAACATTAGCGAGTGGTTTAAGTAATACGTCTCGATTAATTTTTATATTCATACTCTTCTTCTTTATTTAATGTTTTTTATATATAAATCTAATAATAGTAATAAAGGTAAGGTTTTCTATGGATAACCCTATAAACTTTAATATAAACAATTAGTTGTCTTGTGAATAACTATGCATTTGTCTTGTAATTTCATGTGGATAATTTGTGCATAACAAACACATATTTTTATAAAACCTTACTTTTCCACAATTCATCCACAATATTTCCACAGGCCTTAATTAACCCTTAAGGACTTGTTTTAATATTCCTAAATCTTGTGCAACAGATTGATTGTTTAATCGTAATTGTTCAATTTCTTCGCATGCATGCATCACTGTTGTATGGTGTCTTCCACCATAAGCTTCACCAATTTCAGGAAAACTTAAATTGGTGAGTTCTCTTGTTAATGCCATTGCAAGTTGTCTGGGTTTAGAATAATTACGCGAACGTTTTTTGCTTAACATATCTGAGATTTTAATTTTAAAATATTCAGCCACTGTTTTTTGAATATTTTCGACGCTTACTTGACGCCCACGAACCGCAATTAAATCTTTAAGTGCATCTTTGGCTAATTGAATATCAACAGCTGACTTTGTAAAATTAGACATAGCTAATATTCTGTTTAGTGCTCCTTCTAATTCCCGTACGTTAGATCGAATTTGTTTTGCAATAAAGAATGCAACTTCTTCAGAAATTTTCATTTTATTTTCTTCTGCTTTTTTAAGCAGAATGGCAACGCGCATTTCAAGCTCTGGTGGTTCAATTGCCACTGTAAGGCCCCAACTGAATCGTGTTCTTAAGCGTTCGTCTACACCCTCTATTTCTTTTGGGTAACTATCGCAAGTAATGATAATTTGTTTTTTATTTTCAATCAGTGTATTGAATGCATAAAAGAATTCTTCTTGGGTACGATTTTTTTTTGCAAAGAATTGAATGTCATCTATCAATAGTAAATCTAATGAATGGTAATTTTTTTTAAATGCATCGAATGATTTATTTTCATAAGCTTTAACCACATCAGATACATAACGTTCAGCATGAAGATATTTAATTTTTGCATCGGGCTGAATATGTTTTAAATGATTACCGATGGCTTGAATTAAGTGTGTTTTACCTAACCCGACACCACCGTAAATAAATAATGGGTTATATGCCTTACCTGGATTTTCAGCTACTTGCATGGCTGCAGCGCAAGCTAATTGATTAGCTTTACCTGTCACGAAACTTTCAAATGTAAAATTAGCATTAAGGCCTGAAGCTTTGGCTTCTTTTAATGTACCGCCCGCACTTTTTTTGGTTGTTTCATGATTTGGTGCCTCAGCTGTATTATTTGGTGGTGAAATCGTCAAAGCTTTTGATAAAACAGCCTCTTTTTTAGGCAGTATCGATTCTTTGATGACGCGAATTGCAAATTCAACTTTTGTAACATCGGGAAGCTGTTCTTTGGCCAATACTTCAATTTTTTGGGCGAAGCGATCTTTGACCCATTGCTGAACAAACTTATTGGGCGCCAATATTTTAATTTTATGTTGTTCGTGTTCGAACTTTAGCGGTTTAATCCAGGTGTTGAATTGCTGAACGGATAGTTCTTTTTTAAAGCGTTCGAGACAATGAGTCCAAAAATTTTCCATTAACGGCAAAATCCAAAATATATAGTATTAAAATTACAACTTCTTCTTGATTTGGCATTTTAGAGAACCGAAACGGTGTAAAAACGCCTTTTGGGAATGATTGCTTTACGGAAATCATCTTAACTGAACCTCTCAAAGTTATCCACAAGCGTTTTTAGATTTCTTGCATAAATAATCGTTGACACTTGGCGGCATGTGCGGTAAATTGCGCGATTCTTAACGAATTATAGCTGGAGAAACACAATGAAACGTACCTATCAACCATCAAAAGTAAAACGTGCACGCACGCATGGCTTTTTAGTACGCATGAAGACTCGTGCAGGACGCGCTGTTTTATCAGCACGCCGTGCTAAAGGCCGTGCTCGTATCGGCCTATAAAGACCTATCTGGCAAATTCTCCACAATTTGCAAACTAAATTAACCAAACTTACAAAAACGGATGAATTTTCATCCGTTTTTAATTTCCGTAGGCGACTTTCCTTTCAGTATTTAAGTTTTCATTATCAGCCTAATACTTTATCTTTATTTCGTTTAGGCATGGTTGTAGGCAAAAAAACACAGAAATTGGCTGTGAAGCGCAACTATATGAAGCGTGTCTTGCGCGAATTAATGCGAAAAAAACAAGAACAGCTCTTAAATTTTGATATAGTGATACGCATTCAAAAATCGTTTTATCGTTACGATTTTATTGAGATTGAAACAGAAGTGAATCAGATGATTGCAAAATTAAAGAAATGAAATCAATCGCAATATTATTTTTGAGAGGCTATCAATTATTATTTAGTCCCTTTTTTGGTCAACAATGTCGATTCTCACCGACATGTTCACAATACGCGATAGAGGTGATACAAAAAAAAGGCCTAACACAAGGTATTTTTTTATTAATGAAACGAATAGGTAAATGCCATCCCTGGTGCAAGGGGGGTCATGACCCCGTTAGTTAATTTTGGAATTTTATAATTTATGGATACAAAGCGTTTAATACTGTTTGTTGTATTTTCTTTTTCAATTCTTTTATTATGGGATACATGGCAACGTAAAAATATTCCAGTAAGCGAAGTGACATCGCAACAAGATGCGAGTGTTCCATCTTCTCAAAAATTAAATACTACAGATGCTAAAACAATATCTCCTGATTCTAATTTTCAATTAGAAACAGCATCTCGTATCAAAGTATTAACCGACTTGTATCAAATTGAAATTGATACAATTGGCGGTGATATTCGACGTTTGCTTTTAAACGATCATTTAGCTGATAACGAGCAGGATAAATTTCTGTTATTAGATGATGCAAAGAAACCCTTGCTTTATGTCGCACAATCAGGACTCATCGGCAATGATTTGCCAACACATAAATCTGTGTTCACATCCGAAAAAATAAATTACGTTTTAGAGAGTGGGCAAAATCATTTAGACATTAAATTAAATTACAAAAATCAAGATGTGGAGGTTGTCAAAATTATTTCTTTTGATCGTGACAGTTATCAAATAGGCGTCCGTTATGAAATTACTAATCATAGTAAATTGGCTATTACACCATCAGCATATTTCCAGTTGTTACATGATGATGAATCTAATCAAGGTACGAGCTTAGCACCCACATTTACAGGCGGTGCTTACTATACTGAAGCAGATAAATTTAAAAAAATTAATTTTAAAGATATGAAGAAACATGACCTATCTCTTATTTCTGTTGATGGATGGGTTGGTGTAATTCAACATTACTTTGCCAGCGCTTGGATTTTACCGGTTAATCAAAAGCGAGAATTTTATACAAAACAAGTTGCAGATAATATTTATTCATCAGGCGTGATAACACAACTCTCTTCTATTGAACCTGGCGAGAAAAAAGAATTTTCAACTAAACTCTACTCAGGCCCACAAATTAAAGAACAACTAGAAAAAGCCGCACCAGGTTTAACTTATACAGTGGATTATGGTTGGTTAACTTTTATTGCGTCACCTTTATTTGTCGTGCTTAGTTGGATTTATAAATTAGTGAATAATTGGGGTAGTGCCATTATTCTTCTTACGGTGTTGATTAAGCTACTCTTTTATCCACTCTCTGCAGCAAGCTATAAATCTATGGCACAACTTCGTGAACTTGCACCGCGTTTGCAAAGCATGAAGGAAAAATTTGGTGATGATAAAGTTAAATTTCAACAAGCCATGTTAGAACTTTACCGCACAGAAAAAATTAATCCATTGGGTGGTTGTTTACCTATTCTTATTCAAATCCCTGTTTTCATTTCGCTCTACTGGGTGTTGATGGGCGCTGTTGAATTAAGACATGCGCCTTTTATTTTATGGATCACTGATCTTTCTCTGAAAGATCCATACTATGTCTTGCCTATCATTATGGGTATCAGCATGATTGTCCAAACAAAACTTAATCCAGCTCCCACGGACCCCATGCAAGCAAAATTGATGATGATCATGCCAGTTGTATTCAGTATATTTTTCTTTTTCTTCCCAGCAGGTCTAGTGCTTTATTGGGTGATTAATAATCTCTTGTCCATTCTTCAACAATGGATGATTAATCGATCCATTCATGCAGCAGCATTAGCTAAGAAAGGCAATGCAGCTCGCAAATAACTCAGATACCATTGCCGCCATTGCGACACCTTCGGGTGCTGGCGGCATTGGGGTTGTGAGAATTTCGGGTCCGAAAGCAAGTCATGTTGCGAAACATATTTTAGGCGTTTGTCCTGAAAATCGTTTAGCGTCCTACCTTCCGTTTTTAGATCCGAACGGTCAAGTGATTGATCGTGGCATCGCACTTTTTTTTAAATCACCTCACTCATATACTGGCGAAGATGTTCTAGAACTTCAGGGCCATGGCGGCATGGCTGTGATGCAACTTTTATTAGCACGCGCTATTGAATGTGGCGCAAGACTGGCGAAACCTGGAGAATTTACCGAGCGAGCTTATCTCAATGATAAAATTGATTTAGCCCAGGCAGAAGCAGTTGCAGATTTAATTAATGCTTCAACAACTGAGGCCGCAAAAAGTGCTATGTTATCCTTAAGCGGATATTTTTCAAATAAAATCAATGACTTACTAAAAGAACTCATCGATTTACGTCTGTATATTGAAGCTTGCTTGGATTTCCCCGAGGAAGAAATTGATTTTATTACGACTGGCAAGGTCAAAGAAAAGCTTTTAAGTCTAAAGGTGCGCATGGATGAAGTGACTTCATCTGCTAAACAAGGCCTTTTATTGCGCGAAGGTTTAACCGTCGTATTGGTGGGGCAGCCCAATGTGGGCAAGTCGAGTTTGCTTAATCAATTGTCCGGCAATGACCAGGCAATCGTGACTTCTATTCCTGGCACAACACGTGACCCTATTAAAAGTGAAATCCAAATCGATGGCATACCGATTCATGTAATTGATACCGCCGGATTAAGAGATACAAGTGATGAAATTGAAAAAATGGGTATCGAAAAAACATGGATTTCGATAGAAATGGCCAATATCGCATTATTTTTAGTGGATGCTGGTAAGGGTATTACCAATTACGAGAAAATCATTTTAAATCGTATTCCAAAAGACGTTTTTAAGATATGGGTTCACAATAAAATTGATTTGTTATCTAAAAAGGCGTCATCCGAAATGGTTGACGGGGAGCACCATCTTTTTGTTTCTGCAAAAAATGGTGAGGGCTTAGCCCAGCTTAAAATGACTTTATTACAAATGGCTGGCGTTGAATTTAGTAAGGACGGAAATCAAAGTGTTTTTATGGCGAGACAACGGCATTTAGATGCACTTGATAATGTCTCAAAACATTTGAATGAATCGCTTCATCAACTTCAGTCGTCCGAGTTGGTCGCGGAAGAACTCAGGCAAGCTCAAACTTCATTGGCCTCCATTACGGGGGAATTTACCCCAGACGATCTTTTGGGTGAAATTTTTAGTCGTTTTTGTATTGGTAAATAATTCTTTCGTTCCACGTGGAACACTTCACCTCGGTTTTTTAAGTAAATGTTTCACGTGAAACAATGGTTTTTATAGTGATTCTGACCAGATTAAAGTAAAATTACACCTTTTCTAACAGACGTAAAATCATGGAATTTCCGAATCAATTCGATGTGATTGTAGTGGGCGGAGGGCATGCCGGCACGGAGGCAGCTTTGGCTTCATCACGCATGGGACAAAAGACTTTGCTTTTAACCCATAACATTGAAACTTTGGGTCAAATGTCTTGTAACCCATCCATTGGTGGCATTGGTAAAGGCCATTTAGTTAAAGAAATCGACGCTTTAGGGGGTGCTATGGGCATTGCGACCGATGAATCTGGCATTCAATTTCGTATCTTAAATAGTAGCAAAGGGCCAGCGGTCAGAGCGACTCGTGCTCAAGCAGATCGTATTTTATATAAGGCTGCAATTCGTCATCGCCTTGAAAATCAACCTAATCTTTGGCTTTTCCAACAAGCAGTTGATGACATTCTTTTAGATAAAGATCGTGTCGCCGGTGTGGTGACACAAATTGGCATTCAATTTAAATCTAAAACAGTCGTTTTAACTGCGGGTACATTTTTAGGCGGCCTCGTTCATGTGGGCTTAAAGAATTATCAAGCAGGTCGTGCAGGCGACCCACCTTCTATTTCTTTAGCGCATCGTTTAAGAGAAATTGGCTTACCTGTGGGCCGACTTAAAACTGGTACACCTCCAAGAATTGATGGACGTACAATTAATTATGCTGTGATGCAAGAACAGCCGGGCGATACTCCGACCCCTTATTTTTCTTTTTATGGCAAGAAAACAACACATCCACAACAAGTGTCGTGTTCGATTACACATACCAATGAATCGACCCATGACATTATTCGAAGTGGATTAGATCGTTCCCCCATGTATACCGGTGTGATTGAGGGAGTGGGCCCTCGCTATTGTCCCTCGGTTGAAGATAAAATTCATCGATTTGCAGATAAAGATTCCCACCAGATTTTTTTAGAGCCAGAAGGCTTAAATACAAATGAAATTTATCCCAATGGTATTTCAACGAGCTTACCTTTTGATATACAGTACAAATTAGTCCGTTCAATCAATGGGTTAGAGAATGCCCACATCTTAAGACCGGGTTACGCTATTGAATATGATTACTTTGACCCGCGTAACTTGAAATCCAGTTTGGAAACTAAATCGATTCAAGGCTTATTTTTCGCAGGCCAAATCAATGGCACGACAGGCTATGAAGAGGCTGCAGCGCAAGGATTGTTGGCTGGAACAAATGCCGCTTTAATGACACAAGATAAAGAATCCTGGTGCCCTAAGCGTGATGAAGCTTATTTAGGTGTATTAGTTGATGACCTTATTACGAGAGGTGTTTCCGAACCTTACAGAATGTTTACAAGTCGAGCTGAATATCGATTGATGTTAAGAGAAGATAATGCTGATTTGAGACTTACAGAAATAGGTCGCAATTTAGGATTGGTTGATGATGATCGCTGGGCGATGTTCAATGAAAAACAAGAAACTATTCAATCAGAAGAAGCGCGATTAAAAAAATTCTTTGTGAGGCCTCAAGATATTTCGATTGAAAAACAACATACGATTATCGGTAAAGCGATTGATCACGAATATAACCTGTTTGATTTGTTAAGACGCCCTGAAGTTAGTTTTGAAGGCGTTAAAGAATTAATGAAAGAAGATGCAAGTTTAATTGATCCTGCGGTCAGAGAACAAGTTGAAATTTCAGCAAAATATAAAGGCTATATTGTAAGACAACAAGAAGAAGTGGATCGAAGTCGAGATCAATTAGATATTGCATTGCCTATCGATCTTGATTACAAAGAAGTGCATGGATTAAGTGTTGAGGCGCAACAAAAATTAAATTTACATAAACCTGAAAATTTAGGACAAGCTTCACGTATTTCCGGCATTACCCCAGCGACTATATCATTACTTTTAGTGTTTATTAAACGAAAAAATAAGCCTAAAAAAGTGACCACAAATCGCCCAGAAAAAGCAGCATGAATGGGATGGAAAAAAAAGACCGCGATCTATTGATCGAGGGATTGAAGCGCATGGATTTGAAGTTAACTGATCAAGTGATTGATCAGTTGATGACATATTTAAATTTAGTAGAAAAATGGAATTGTGTTTATAACTTAACCGCGATTCGCGAGCGCAATGAAATGATTAAATTGCATTTCCTTGATAGCTTATCTATTTTAAATCACTTGCATGTGACGAAACTATTAGACGTTGGAAGTGGCGCTGGATTTCCAGGGATTGTATTAGCGATTACAAAACCTGAATTAAAAGTCACAGTGATGGATTCGATCAATAAAAAAACGACATTCATGCAACAAGTGAAAAGTGAATTATCACTTAAGAATTTAGATGTAGTGAATAGTCGCGTTGAAGATTATCAACCGATAACACTTTTTGAAGCGGTGACATCAAGAGCGTTTTCGAATTTAAAAAATATGATGTCACTCACACAACACACTTTACAAAAAGAAGGTGTGTGGTTAGCGATGAAATCAAAAGATGTTAAGGAAGAATTAGAAGGATTTGAAAAGAATCAATACACACTGATTCCACTTGAAGTGCCCTTTATTAGTGCAGAACGATATTTAGTGATCTTAAAGAAAGATAATTTTTAGACATGCGTATATTAGCGGTAACGAATCAAAAAGGTGGCGTAGGTAAAACGACGACATCCGTGAACTTGGCTGCAAGCTTAGCAACAAAAAATAAATCGGTGCTTCTCATTGATCTTGATCCACAAGGTAATGCGACGACAGGTTCAGGTATTGATAAATCGACAATCAAAACATCAATTTATGATGTGCTCATTCAAAGGAAATTATTTAACGATATTGTGATTCATTGTGAGCGTGGTGGTTTTGATTTAGCACCCTCAAATCGAAATCTTGCAGGTGCTGAAGTCGAACTTGTGAATGAAAGCAAACGTGAAACAAGATTAAAAGAAGCATTAAAACATTTAAAAAAAGATTATGACTATGTGTTGTTAGATTGTGCGCCCGCACTTAATTTAATTACAGTGAATGCGCTGACAGCGGCCGATGCTGTGCTCATTCCGATGCAGTGTGAATATTATGCGCTAGAAGGTTTATCAGATTTAGTCGGTACGATTAAAAAAGTGAGAAGTCATTTAAATCCTCATATTGAAATTGAGGGATTATTAAAAACACTTTTTGATAGTCGTAATATGTTGGCACAACAAGTATCGGATCAATTGACCGCGCATTTTGGCGACAAGGTATATGAAACGATTATTCCAAGAAATGTAAGATTGGCAGAAGCCCCAAGTCATGGGATGCCTGTCTTAATATATGACCGCTCATCGCGAGGAGCGGTTGCTTATTTAAAACTTGCCGAAGAAATCATACAAAAAGAAATGAGGAAGTTACATGGCTAAACCTAAAGGATTAGGTCGAGGACTCGACGCATTATTGTCGAGTGCCGATGAAGATACACCCAAAAACGAAGGTGCTTTACAAACTTTATCGATTAGCGATTTAAAGCCAGGTAAATATCAGCCCAGAAGCGTCATGCAAGAAGAGGCTTTGCATGCACTTTCACAATCCATTTTAAAACAAGGCGTCATGCAGCCAATTATTGTGAGACCGATTGGTAATAATCAATATGAAATTATTGCAGGGGAAAGACGCTGGCGCGCTGCTAAATTAGCAAACTTAAATGAAGTGCCCGTCATCATTAAAAATATTCCTGATGAATCAGCACTGGCGATGGCGCTCATTGAAAATATTCAGCGTGAAGATTTAAATCCCTTAGAAGAAGCCATCGGTATTAAACGTTTAATTGATGAATTTAATATGACGCATGAAGAAGCTGCCGATGCGGTCGGTAAATCACGCGTCACCGTATCTAATTTATTAAGACTTTTAACGTTAACCAAGCCCGTTCAAGATCGATTGTTAAGCGGCAAAATTGATATGGGTCATGCAAGAGCCCTGATCGGTTTAGAAGGTAGCCAACAAATTATGTTGTGCGAGGAAGTGATTCAAAAAAATCTCTCTGTACGTGAGGTCGAGGCGCTAGTTAAAAACTTACAAAATGGTTACAAAAAAGATAAATCGACATCGTCTCCTAAAAAGACGAATGCGGATGTCCGTCAGCTTGAGGAATCTTTAGCTGAAACGCTAGGCGTATCGGTCACGATTGATGCTAAAAAGAATGGCTCAGGTATCTTAAAAGTACATTATCGCAATTTGGAGCAATTGGATGAAATCCTTGAAAAAATCAAACGATAAATGCCTATTTATCCTTGACGAAAAGGATAAATCCATAGAGAATAACGTGTTTTCTGACGCAGGCATAAAGTCAATAAAATCATGATGCCAACCGCGATTAATTGGCAAATGAAAGCGTCATTTGTTTTAACAGTTTTTGTAGCGATCTTGTTTGGTTTAGACGCAGGTATTTCAGTTTTGATTGGCATAATGTCGGTTGTCTCTGGAATGATTATAGGTTCTCGCATAGCCAATAGAACTTCAAAAAACAAAGAGCCTTTCGGCATAGTGATAAATATGCTTAAAGCCGAAGCAGTTAAAATCATAGTAGTGATCACAGTGTTATGGGTTGCTTTTAAATTCTACAAAGCACTCGTTCCTCTTGCTTTGATTGTTGGACTTGCAGTTGCAGCGATTTTGTCAGGCGCTTCAATTATTAAATTAAATAAAATTGATAGATGAATTTAGGATAGTTTGATGGAACATGAAGGCACATTAAGTTCACCATCGCAGTATATTGAACATCATCTAAGTTTTAATACACAAGGTGCAGAAGCGTCATTTTGGACGATTCATATTGATACCATTGTGATGTCAATCATTCTCGGTTTAATTGCCATGGGTTTGATTTGGATGATAGCTAAAAAAGCTACTGCTGGCGTTCCCTCAAAGGCTCAAGCATTCTTAGAGCTTATTTTTGATTTCGTAGACGATCAAGTTAAAAATATTTTTCATGGCAATCGCCACACATTTATAGCGCCTGCGGCATTAACCGTATTCGTATGGGTGCTTGTGATGAATGCGATGGACTTTTTACCGGTCGATATTATGGCTGCAGTCTATGGCTTCTTAGGTATTCATAAGTGGCGCAGCGTCCCGACTTCCGATGTCAATACGACTTTTGCCCTAGCACTCGCAGTTTGGTTTCTCATGATTTATTTTGGAATTAAAGTTAAAGGATTAGGTGGGTGGTTGCATGAACTTTATACGGCCCCATTTGGCACTAAATTTTGGGTTTGGCCGTTTAACTTTTTGTTTAATCTCATTGAATACGTTTCAAAACCTCTATCTCACTCCCTACGACTTTTCGGTAACATGTATGCAGGCGAAGTTATCTTCTTGCTTCTAGGCTTATGGGCTGCGACGGGTGTATCAGGACTTTTTTTTGGAGCATTACTGGGTGCAGGTTGGTCTATCTTTCATATTCTAATTGTTGTGCTTCAAGCTTTTATCTTTATGATGCTCACAGTGGTTTATTTAGCGATGGCACACGAAGGCCATTAATTAATTTTTAACGTAATTTTTAACTGAAGGGAAAGTAAACATGGAAACAACTCAATTTTTAGCAATGATTCAAGCTTATACAGGTATTGGTATTGGTTTGATAATTGGATTAGGTGCGCTTGGTGCATGTATCGGTATTGGTATTATGTGTGCAAGTTTCTTAGAGGGTGCTGCAAGACAACCTGAAATGATTCCACAATTACAAGCAAAAGTATTCTTACTATTAGGTTTGATCGACGCTTCATTCATTATTGGTGTTGGTTTAGCAATGATGTTTGCGTTTGCAAATCCATTATTAAGCGTCGTTACAAAATAATTGTTTAGGTTCTTAAAACTGAACTTGAACAAGGAGCAGAAATGAATATTAATTTTACGTTAATCGCCCAAGCGATTGCTTTTGCGATTCTGATTTGGTTTACGGTGAAGTTTGTTTGGCCACCACTTTTAGGCGCCATTGAAAAACGTCAAAAAGAAATTGCTGACGGATTAGCAGCGGCTCAAGAGGGTAAAGCTTCTTTAGAAATCGCTGAGAAAAAATCTGCGCAATCGTTAGGTGAAGCTAAACAAAAAGCAGCTGAAATTATTTCACAAGCCGAAAAGAGAGCTTCAGAAATTTTAGAAGATGCAAAAAATCAAGCCAAAGAAGAAGGCGATCGCATTATTCTTGGTGCAAAAGCTGAAATCGATCAAGAAGTAAATCGCGCTAAAGAAACATTGCGTGCACAAGTGTCATCACTTGCGATTGCTGGTGCTGAAAAAATCTTATTAAAAGAAATTGATAAGAAAGCACATAGCGACATGTTAAATAAACTAGCGAAAGAACTATAAGACCACCATGGCAGAAATTTCCACCATTGCAAGACCTTATGCTGTAGCAGCATTTAATCTTGCTAAAGAAAAAAAAGCACTTCAAGAATGGTCCGAGATGTTGGAATTTTTAGCGCAAGTTTCTCAAGATGAGCGCATGCATACGTTTATTAATGATTCAAAAGTGTCAGATGAAGATCGAGAAAAATCACTTATTGAAATTTCAGCAAAAAGATTTAATCAATATGGTGAAAATCTTATTAAGCTTTTAATAGAATATAAAAGACTTAACTTGTTACCTGAAATTAGTGCGGCATTTGAGGCATTAAAAGCAACAGATGAAGGCACATTAGAAGCTGAAATTATTGTGGCGTCAAAACCCACAGATAAAGAAATCGATTCATTAGTAAAAAGTTTAGAAAAAAAATTTAATAAAAAAATTGATGCAAAAGTAACAATCGATGAAGCAATCATGGGTGGTACGAAAGTGATTGTGGGCGATACCGTCATTGATGCCTCAGTTCGTGAGCAATTAAAAAATTTAGCCTACGCGTTGAAAGCTTAAAGCTAATCATTATCAGGAGATAGTAATGCAGTTATCAACATCAGAAATTAGTGAACTCATTAAAAGTCGATTAGAGAATTTCTCGACAAATGCTGAAGCGAGAACACAAGGTACGGTGGTTTCAGTGACCGACGGTATTGTGCGAATTCATGGATTGTCAAATGTGATGTCTGGAGAAATGATCGAGTTCCCAGGCAACACCTATGGGCTCGCGTTGAATCTTGAAAGAGATTCAGTGGGTGCTGTGGTGTTAGGTGATTACGAACACATTACTGAAGGTGACACATGTAAATGTACAGGCCGCATTTTAGAAGTGCCTGTGGGACCAGAATTGATTGGCCGTGTGGTGAATGCGCTTGGTCAACCGATTGATGGTAAAGGCCCAGTCAAAACAAAACTCACTGATAAAATTGAAAAAGTTGCACCGGGCGTGATTGCACGTCAATCTGTTTCTCAACCAGTTCAAACAGGTTTGAAATCTGTGGACTCGATGGTGCCAGTCGGGCGCGGCCAACGTGAATTGATTATTGGTGACCGTCAAACAGGAAAAACAGCGGTCGCAACGGATGCGATTATTAATCAAAAAGGTCAAAACATGACCTGTATTTATGTAGCGATTGGTCAAAAAGCATCAACGATCGCTAACGTAGTGAGAAAACTTGAAGAGCATGGTGCGATGGAATACACCATTGTGGTGGCAGCATCAGCATCAGACTCAGCCGCACTCCAATTCTTAGCGCCTTATGCAGGTTGTACGATGGGCGAATATTTCCGTGATCGCGGCGAAGATGCACTTATTATTTATGATGACTTAACCAAACAAGCGATTGCTTATCGTCAAATCTCATTACTCTTACGTCGTCCACCAGGCCGTGAAGCATATCCAGGTGACGTGTTCTATATTCACTCACGTTTGCTTGAACGTGCAGCACGCGTGAATGAAGAATATGTAGAAAAATTTACCAAAGGTAAAGCGAAAGGTAAAACAGGCTCACTGACTGCATTGCCAATTATTGAAACTGCGGCAGGTGACGTATCTGCATTCGTGCCGACAAACGTAATTTCGATTACCGACGGCCAGATATTCCTTGAAACAGACTTATTTAACGCAGGTATTCGTCCAGCGATTAACGCAGGTATTTCTGTCTCTCGCGTGGGCGGTGCTGCTCAAACTAAAGTCATTAAAAAATTAGGCGGTGGTGTACGTTTAGCGTTAGCTCAATATCGTGAATTAGCAGCGTTCGCACAATTTGCATCGGATCTTGATGAAGCGACACGTAAACAACTTGACCGCGGTCGTATGTTTACTGAGCTTATGAAGCAAGCACAATATGCACCTTTAAGCGTTTCGCAAATGGCTGTGACTTTATTCACAGCAAACAAAGGTTACTTTGATGATGTTCCAACCAATAAAGTGTTGGTATTTGAAAATGCATTGCATGGTTTCATGAATTCTAAATACAAGAAGATTATGCAAGACATTGAAAAAACAACGGACTTATCAGGTGACAATGAAAAAGCACTTGAGAAGGCTATTGAAGATTTCAAATCAAGTAATGCTTACTAATATAAAGAGTCATTATGGCCGGTAGTAAAGAAATTAGAACCAAGATCAAGAGTGTAGAAAATACACGAAAGATCACCAAAGCGATGGAGATGGTCGCAGCATCTAAGATGCGTAAAGCGCAAGAGCGTATGCGTCAAGCGCGACCTTATGCCGAGAAAATCAGAAATGTAGCAGCACACTTGTCATATGCACAATCTGAATACAAGCATCCATTCTTAGTTAAAAAAGATCAAATTAAAAATATTGGTTTGATTGTGGTGACTTCGGATAAAGGTTTATGTGGCGGTCTTAATACCAACGTATTAAGAATGTCTGTGAATCAAATGAAAGAATGGGAATCACAAGGCAAAAAAGTATACGTCAGCGCATTAGGTAATAAAGGTTTAGGTTTTATGACGCGTATTAATGCGAATGTGAAATCACAGATCACAGGCTTAGGCGATACACCGCACGTCGAAAAACTCATTGGTGCCATCAAAGTGATGTTAGATGCTTATGTGAATGGTGAAGTGGATCAGCTCTTTATTTGCTATACCAAATTCATTAATACGATGAAACAAGAACCTGTGGTGGATCAATTGTTACCACTCTCAGGCGACAAAATTGGAAGTCCAGAAGGCCCATGGGATTATATCTATGAGCCGGATGCACAAAGTGTGATTGATCAATTATTGACACGTTATATTGAGTCATTGATTTATCACGGCGTCACAGAAAATATGGCCTCAGAACAATCAGCACGTATGGTGGCGATGAAGTCAGCTTCAGATAATGCGAAGAATGTGATTGGCGAATTGAAGTTGATTTATAACAAAGCGCGTCAAGCGGCAATTACAAAAGAAATTTCAGAAATTGTGGGTGGTGCAGCTGCGGTTGCATAACGTTGAATTAATTATTTAGAGTCTTCAAGGATAAAAAAATGGCTAGTAAACAAATCGGAAAAGTAGTGCAATGTATCGGTGCGGTGGTTGACGTCGAGTTTCCTCGCGATCAAATGCCAAAGGTCTTTGATGCATTAATCATAGATGATAAAGACTCACAAGCTGAAGCAGGGTTGACACTTGAAGTGCAACAACAGCTTGGTGATGGCATTGTGAGAACGATTGCGATGGGTTCGTCTGACGGACTTGCGCGCGGCACTTCATTTAAATCCACAGGGGCTGCGATTAATGTGCCAGTGGGTTCAGGCACACTCGGTCGCATCATGGACGTCCTTGGTCGCCCAATCGATGAATTAGGCCCGATCAAATCTAAAGAATTTCGCCCCATTCACCAAAAAGCCCCAGACTTTAAAGATCTATCGCCCTCTGTCGACCTACTTGAAACAGGTATTAAGGTGATTGATTTGGTTTGTCCATTCGCTAAAGGCGGTAAAGTTGGTCTTTTTGGTGGTGCGGGTGTAGGAAAGACAGTGAACATGCTGGAACTCATTAACAATATTGCTAAACAACACTCAGGTTTATCGGTATTCGCAGGGGTGGGTGAGCGTACACGTGAAGGTAACGACTTCTACCATGAAATGTCAGATGCAGGCGTTATTAAATTAGATGATATGGAAGAATCGAAAGTAGCGATGGTATTTGGTCAAATGAACGAGCCACCAGGCAACCGTTTACGCGTAGCTCTCTCAGGTTTAACGATGGCTGAAAAATTTCGCGACGAAGGTCGAGATGTTCTTTTCTTCGTAGATAATATTTATCGATATACACTCGCAGGTACTGAAGTATCAGCGCTTCTAGGTCGTATGCCTTCAGCGGTAGGTTATCAACCAACACTCGCGGATGAAATGGGTCGTCTACAGGAACGTATTACTTCAACTAAAACAGGTTCGATTACATCGATTCAAGCGGTGTATGTGCCAGCTGATGACTTGACTGACCCATCGCCTGCAACAACATTCCAACATTTGGATTCAACAGTTGTGTTATCGCGTGATATTGCTTCTCTTGGTATTTATCCAGCGGTGGATCCACTCGACTCAACCTCACGTCAGCTTGATCCACAAATTGTGGGGGAAGAACATTATCAAGTGGCACGTTCAGTTCAATCGACATTACAACGTTATAAAGAATTGCGAGATATTATTGCGATTCTTGGTATGGACGAATTATCTCCAGAAGATAAATTAGCAGTAAGTCGCGCACGTAAAATTCAACGTTTCTTATCACAACCATTCCACGTCGCTGAAGTATTCACAGGCGCTCCTGGTAAATATGTGACACTCAAAGATACGATCAAAGGCTTTAAAGCGATCGTAAGTGGTGAATATGATCACTTACCAGAACAAGCGTTCTACATGGTAGGTAGCATCGAAGAAGCGGTAGCAAAAGCTAAAACATTATCTTAATTGATTAGGTAAAAACGACATGGTGGCCACAGTTCATATTGATGTAGTCAGTGCTGAAGAATCTATTTTTTCAGGGGAAGCTGAGTTTATTGCTGCACCTGCGCAAATGGGTGAAGTCGGTATCTATCCGCGTCATGCACCGATGATTACATCGATTAAACCTGGTGCGCTTCGTATTAAATTAGCAGATAAAAATGAAGAGCAACTCATTTATATTTCAGGCGGTATATTAGAAGTGCAACCAGGTGTCGTGACCGTCTTAGCAGACACAGCGATTCGTGGACATGATCTTGATGAAGCGCAAGCGAATGCAGCTAAAAAAGCGGCTGAAGAAGCGATGAAGAATCGTGCTTCGGATGTGGATTATGCAAAAGCCCAAGCTGAATTAGCGGAAGCGATTGCACAAATTCAAGCGATTCAAAAACTCCGTCAAAACCACTAATTTTCAATATTTGCAAAATCATTAAAAGCAGCTTAAAAGCTGCTTTTTTTATGTCATGTGGTAACAAATAGGCGATAAAATAGCGAAGATGTCATTATCTATTGTGATTTTAGCTGCAGGAAAAGGAACGCGTATGCGTTCTGATTTACCTAAAGTTTTACAACCACTCGCTCATAAACCGCTTTTAGGTTATGTCATTAATGCTTCCATGTCAGTTAATCCAAGTCAGCTTATAGTAGTTTACGGCTATGGAGGTGATCTTGTTAAGAAAGCATTTCCTTCAGAACATATTCAATGGGTAGAGCAAAAAGAACAATTAGGTACAGGCCATGCCGTTCAACAAGTGATTCCTTTAATCAAAGATGAGGGTTGCACACTCATTCTTTACGGTGATGTACCATTGATTGATCAAGAAACGATTGAACGTTTAATTAAAAAAGGTCAAAAAAATTTGGTTGTTTTAACTTACCTAAAAGAAAATCCAAAAGGTTATGGCAGGATCGTAAGAAAAGATGACCATATACAAAAAATTGTAGAAGAAAAAGACTGTGATGCTTCACAAAGAAATATTAAAGAAATTAATACAGGCATCATGTGTGCCCCGAATCATCTTTTAAAAAATTGGCTCAAAAGACTCAATAATCAGAATGTACAAAAAGAATATTATTTAACAGACATTGTAGGGTTATCTATTGCAGATAACATTGAAGTATTAAGTGAATCTGCGGATAATGAAGTATGTATTACCGGCATTAATTCTAAATTTGAATTAGCAACTATGGAAAGAAACTATCAACTTATGACAGCAAAAAAATTGATGGAAGAAGGCGTCACCATTATTGATCCGAGTCGAATTGATATTCGAGGTGAAGTCACGGCAGGTCAAGATGTCTTGATTGACGTAGGTTGTATTTTTGAAGGAAAAGTTATTTTAGGTAATCATGTGAAGATTGCTGCATACTCACATATTAAAGATAGCGTTATAGGTGATCATACCTCGATCGAGCCTTATTCACACATTGTCCAAAGTGTCATTGGCGAAAATTGTCGCATTGGACCTTTTGCTAGATTAAGACCCGGTACAAAACTTCAAAACAAAGTGCATATTGGTAATTTTGTTGAAATTAAAAATAGTGAAGTGAATAATGAAACAAATATAAATCACTTGAGTTATGTTGGGGATAGCCTAGTTGGCAAATCAGTTAATATAGGTGCTGGTACGATTACTTGTAACTATGATGGCGCTAATAAACATCCGACTACAATTGAAGACGATGCATTTATAGGATCAAATACGGCATTAGTCGCCCCTATTAAAGTTGGTAAGGGTGCGACTATTGCTGCAGGGTCTACGATCACGAAAGATGCACCACCGGGTGAACTCACGGTGTCTCGATCAAAACAAACTAGCATCTCTGGCTGGACTAAACCTACAAAAAAATAAAGAGAATTTAACTATGTGTGGCATTGTAGGTGCAATTTCAAATCAAAATATCATTCCACATTTAATCAAGGGATTAAGTCGTCTCGAATACCGGGGTTATGATTCATCCGGTATTGCGATTCTTCGAAAGGGTATTGAACGTGTGCGCTCAGTAGGTCGTGTGGCTGAGATTGAAACGATGGTGAGAGATCAAAAGCTAGAGGGATTCTTAGGTATTGGCCATACGAGATGGGCAACACATGGCGGAGTCACGGAATTGAATGCGCACCCTCATATTTCGCAAGGTGAAATCGCGGTTGTTCATAATGGCATTATTGAAAATTATGAAGAAGAACGAGAGCGTCTTAAAAAATTAGGCTATGAATTTGAATCACAAACAGATACTGAAGTCATCGCACACCTGATTCATTATTTTATAAAACATCACAACCAATCACTTTTAGAAGCAATCCAAATGTTAGGTGAAGAATTAAGAGGTGCATTTGCAATTGCCGTGATTTCTCTTAAAAATCCTGACGAAATGATTTGCGCTCGATTAGGCTGCCCGCTCATTATTGGCCTTGGCGATATGCAAAATTTTATTGCATCAGATATTTCAGCACTTTTAGCCACCACCAAAAAATTTATATATCTAGAAGATGGTGATGTCGTACAAATAAGAAAAGATGGCATTCAAATTTTCGATAAAGATAAAAAAACAATTACACGTGCAATACATATCAGTGATGTGACCTTATCTTCCATGGAGTTAGGTCCTTATGATCACTTCATGCAAAAAGAAATTTATGAACAGCCTCGAGCTTTAACAGACACGATTGAAGCTATTATTGATGGAGGTCATTTTGATGTAAGCCTATTTGGAAAAAATGCTCTAGAACATTTTTCTAAAATGGATAGTATTTTAATTTTAGCAGCGGGCACAAGTTATTACGCAGGAGTCACTGCAAAATATTGGTTAGAAAGTATTGCTAAAATACCTACGACGGTTGAAATCTCAAGTGAATATCGATATAGAGACTCAGTCTCTAATGCAAATCAATTAATTCTAACTATCTCTCAGTCAGGTGAAACGCTTGATACGATGGAAGCTTTAAAGCATGCTCAGTCCCTAGGGCAAAATTTAAGTTTAGCCATTTGTAATGTGCAAGAAAGTGCGATTGCACGAGCATCAAATCTAGTTTTATATACGAGAGCAGGTGCAGAAATTGGAGTAGCATCGACTAAAGCTTTTACCACACAACTGGTATCTCTATTTAGCCTAGCTGTAACTATTGCGCAACATAAAAAACTCATTAATAAGATTGAGGAAAAAAGCTATCTAGAAAATTTAAGACAGTTGCCAGGAAGTGTTCAACAAGCACTTAATTTAGAGCCACAAATTAAAGAATGGGCAAAATTATTTGCAGATAAGCATCATGCTTTATTCTTAGGTCGAGGCATTCATTACCCGATTGCCATGGAAGGCGCATTAAAATTAAAGGAGATTTCTTATATTCATGCAGAAGCTTATCCAGCAGGGGAGCTAAAACATGGCCCATTGGCATTAGTTGACAATGACATGCCAGTTGTTGTGATTGCTCCGAATGATAATTTACTTGAAAAAGTAAAATCGAATATGCAGGAAGTAAAAGCGCGTGGTGGTGAAATTTTTGTATTCGCAGATGCTGATAGCCATTTTATGGAAAGTCCAGGTGTTCGCGTAATAAGAACACCAAGACATGCAGGCATTCTGTCGCCGATTATTCACTCCATTCCAGTTCAGTTACTTGCTTACCATGTGTCACTAATTAAAGGAACTGATGTCGATAAACCCAGAAATTTAGCAAAGTCTGTGACAGTAGAATAATCTAGTAGTAAGTTTTATACCAGTCTATAAATCCTGTAACACCTTCCTTGATAGAGGTATTCGGTTTGAAATTGACCCACTGATTTAATTCCGAAGTATCTGCTGATGTGATTTTGATATCACCTGCTTGCATACCCATCATTTTTTTAATCGCTTTTTTACCTAATGCATCTTCAATCGTTTCGATGAATTGCATCAATGGCACAGGATGACTATTTCCTATATTAAAGATGCGATAAGGTGCATGACTTGTTGCAGGATCTGGATGTTGTCCATCAAAATTTCTATTAGGCGTGGCCGTTTTAAATAGTGTTTCATTTACAGACGCTACGATATCGTCAATATAAGTAAAGTCACGCATCATATCGCCATGATTGAATACTTGTATAGGTTCATCAGCCAAGATAGCTTTCGTAAATAGCATGGGCGACATATCAGGCCTGCCCCATGGGCCATAGACTGTAAAAAACCGTAAACCAGTTGTAGGAATTTGATAAAGATGACTATAAGTGTGTGCCATCAATTCATTAGCTTTTTTAGTCGCTGCATAAAGACTCACAGGATGATCAACATTATCATGTTCACTAAAAGGTACTTTTGTATTGCCACCATATACGCTTGAGCTACTTGCAAAGATAAGATGCTCAGTTTTAATTGCTCGACAGCCTTCTAAGATATTAATAAAGCCCTGAATATTGGCATCAATATAGACGTAAGGATTCTGAATGGAATAACGCACACCTGCTTGAGCTGCTAAATGTAGAACACGTTGAGGCGATTCTTTTTTAAAAAGATCTATTACATCTTTTTGATCTTTAATGTCCAGTTTTAAAAATCGAAAATTTTTATAGCCTTCTAGTAATTTAAGCCGATCTTCTTTTAAGGTGACATCGTAATAGTCATTGAGATTATCAATACCAATAACCTCATGGCCTTCATCAAGGAGCTTTTTGGCGCTATGCATGCCAATAAAACCAGCTACACCTGTCACCAAGATTTTCATTTAACGTCCAATAGGAAAGTACTCAAATCCAAGCGCGCGAATCACTTTAGGATCATAAAGATTTCGACCATCAAAAATGAAAGGTGCTCTAAGCGAGGATTTAATCAAAGAAAAATCAGGGCTTCTGAATTCTGTCCACTCAGTGACGATAATAAGCGCATCTGCATTTTTGAGCGCATCGTCTTGTGTGTCGACGAAAGATAAATGTTTTTCATCTTTAAAAATATGTTTAGCCTCATCCATAGCAACTGGATCATAAGCAGTGATTGTGGCACCCGCATTAATCAATTCACTAATAAGAACGCGACTTGAAGCTTCTCTCATGTCATCTGTATTGGGTTTGAAAGCTAAACCCCATAATGCAAAATGCTTGCCTTTTAAATTATCACCAAATTGTTTTTTAATTTTTTTAGATAAGACATATTTTTGAAGATCATTTACCTCTTCAACCGCTTTCAATAATTTCAAATCAAAATCTGCGACCTCTTTAGCTGTTTTAATTAAAGCTTTTATATCTTTTGGAAAACAGGAGCCGCCATAACCACAGCCTGGATATAAAAAGTGATAACCAATACGTGGATCAGAACCAATACCTTGTCTCACCATTTCAATATCAGCGCCCACAATTTCAGCTAAATTTGCTAATTCGTTCATAAAGCTAATACGCGTAGCTAACATAGAATTAGCTGCATATTTAATGAGTTCAGCACTTCTTAAATTAGTGATCACGAGTCTCTCGTGATTTCTTTGGAAAGGCGCATACACTTGTTTCATGACTTCAATCGCTCTTGGATCTTCAGTACCAATGACAATACGATCAGGACGCATGAAATCCTCTACCGCAGCTCCTTCTTTTAAAAATTCAGGATTTGAGACGACACTGTAATGAATGTCGATATTTCTTTTCTTTAATTCTTCAGCGACAGCAGCTTTAACTTTGTCACCTGTGCCAATCGGCACAGTCGATTTGTCTACAATCACTTTTTCCGAAGTCATAAAGCGACCAATATTACGTGCAGCTTCTGTGACATATTGAAGATCAGCTGATCCATCTTCATCAGGTGGAGTACCTACCGCAATAAATTGAACTTCACCGAAGTGAACGGCTTCTTCGAGGTTTGTTGTGAAAGCAAGTCGTCCGTTTTCAACATTACGACGTACAATGTCTAAAAGACCAGGTTCATGAATAGGAATACCACCTTCTTTGAGGATGTGAATCTTCTCTGGATTCACATCAAGGCCTAAAACATGATTACCGACCTCGGCTAAACACGCAGCCCCGACCAAACCTACATAACCAGTACCAATAACTGTGATTTTCATAATAATTCATTGAATTTAAAGCTATATTTTACCCCTTTTATTTAAGGCTTGTCTTTTCTGGATGCGAATTTCACTTATAATTTGAAGAATATTAAGAAAGGTTCAACATGACGGCTTTATTTGAGTATTTACATAAGGTTCAATCAGTCTGGATAGACAATCTAGAGTATCAAGTTAAAGAGGGTTGGTTATGGTTAGACCCGATTCTTACCTTAGTGCGCGATTATTTTTTTGAGACCACCGTAGTTGTCACTGTCATTCTCTTATATTCCCTTATTTTTTTGGGTATTTCACTTTATGACCAAAAAAAGATACCTAAAAAAATTGTTTACACAGATGAGTTTAAAAATTTAGTGAAAGGTATCGATCTTCATTTAGGTGATCAACCTAAAAAACCTGCAGCAAAAAAGTCTACAAAAAATAAAATTAGTTAATCGCTATAAAAAGGGTAATCGATATAACCTTTTTCAGTGCCGCCATAAAAAGTTCTTTGATTCGGCGTATTAAGTGGGTAATTATTTTCAAGTCGTTTTACTAAATCTGGATTAGCAAGAAAAGGATCACCAAAAGCAACAAGATCAGCCTCATTATTTTCAATAGCACGCTCAGCCATGGCTTTGTTATAGCCATTGTTTGTTATAATGTTCATACCACCATGTGTTTTAAATAATTTTTTTAATTCAGCAAAATTAACTTTAGGATTAGCATCGCGTGGCCCACCTGTTTCACCTTCAATGATATGAAGATATGCTAATTTTCGTTTGCCTAGTTCAGTAACTACATAGCTATATAAGTTTTGTGGATCTGAATCATCAATATCATTAAATGTAGATGCAGGTGAAATTCGACAGCCGATTAAATTCACTGGATAGACTTTGATGATTTCATCAATCACCTCTAATAAAAAGCGCGCGCGATTTTCAATCGAGCCACCATACATATCGTCACGATGATTAGTTTTATCTCTTAAGAACTGATCAATGAGATATCCGTTTGCTGCATGCACCTCAATCATATCGAATCCAGCTTTTTGTGCGTTCAATGTGGCTTTTGCATATTGTTGTGCGAGCGATTTAATTTCGTGAATCTCTAACGCTTTAGGCTCGGATACATCGACCAAACCTTTGCTATTAAATGTCTTTACATTTGCCCTGATCACTGAAGGCGCTTGCGGTGCCATGTTGTTAGGTAATAGTTCGCTGTGTGAAATACGACCTACATGCCAAAGCTGCAATTAGATTAATTAAATAAAACGTTTTAGATTTTTAATAAAAAAGCCACTCTTTGTAGTGGCTTTTTTATTTATGTAATCGATGGGTAACTCTCAAATAACGTCCTCTGAGTTAAGCGCTGCTAGACCCTTTGAGCTAATCCCCAGAAGTGATTATTTTTTAACTGGTTTTTTTTCTTTGTTTTTAGCTGCTGGTGCTTTTGCTTTTTTTGCTACTTTCTTATTAGGGACAGCCTTTTTAACTTCTTTTTTAGCTGGTGCCTTTATCTCTTTTTTTGGTACTGGTTTTTCAGCAGCTTTTTTTGCTAACGAAGCTTCTAATTCTTTAACTTGATTTTCGAGGACATCAATGCGTTGCAATCTTGTATTAGCCTCCTCTAAATCAGATTTAAGCTTTTTGATTTCAGCGTCCTTAAAGTAGGTCGCTTGATAGCTTGCGTAACCGTAAATGAGTGAGCTCACAGAAATAATTCCGGTCGCGATATAAATAAAAAGAGTCTTTTTATCCGTTTTCTTTTTTTCGGGAATGTTAAAGGGGGTCTCTTCTTTTTGATCAAATTCCATTTGCTATCCTTAATGTTGATTGACTAATGTATATATTATGGAAAAAGTTTCCAAATAAGTGTTGCAATAAATGCAGCCACTGAGAGGTTTATTTTTTATTGCGGTCTTTTCTGACATTGCTGATGATGAAGTCGGCGATCTGAAGCGCTTCATTATTGCCACCAGCCATCGTGCTTGATGTGATGTACTTGCCATCGATCATCAGTGTAGGCACACCGGTCGCCCCTGATGCCCTAAAAACCTGCGCAGCTTTATTTAAGGATGCATTCATAGAAAATGAATTAAAAGCATCCTCTACTTTTTTACGATCAAGGCCTGCTTTTAATGTCACCCATTGTAGAATCGCTTTTTCATCAGCTGGGTTAAGGGTACGTTCTTTATGAACCGCATCAAATATAGCTGTATGTAGTTTCTCAGCTACACCTAGAGTTTCCATTGCATAAAATGCTCTGGCCATCGGCGCCCAATCTGGACGTGGAATAGCTGGCATACGTTTAAAGTAAACATCCTTAGGTAATTTTTTTACCCAATCACTCAGCATAGGATCCATTTGGTAGCAGTGAATACAGCCATACCAAAAGAGCTCTATGACCTCAATTTTATCTTTGTTATCTGTGGGAACAGTTTGTACTGTTTTATCAAAATTAACACCAGCTTCAGGTGCCGCCGCAAAAGAAATGGATGTAAAAAGCATTAAAAAAATGAATAAGATTTTTTTCATTGAAGATATCCTTAATTATTCGAGTTTGTATTGTTAAGTGTTGCTTTGACTAAGATCGGTTTAAAGCCATTTTTAATGAGATCATTTTTTATTTTCATAATTTGTGCGTCATCAGTAATAGGACCCACCCTTACTTTATGTACTATTTCATTATTTTGAGACGGTGCAGTCAGTACGACCGCTTCAAATCCTAAAAGTGCCAATTTTGCTTTGGTATTATCTGCATCTTTATCTGTTGTAAATGAGCCTACTTGATAAAAGTACACTTCTTTTTGTGGAATATTTGCTGGATTTTTTAAAGCCTGTGTTGTTTCACGATCTGAGATATCTTTATCACCGTTAGGCAATATATTATAAAAATCAAATTTAGTCGGCTGGTCTTGAATGGCGTCATTCGTCGCTTCACCCTCAGGCTTTGCTCCTTGGATTTCTATACAAGCACCATTTGTATCCTTAGTTACAAAAGGACTTTTACCATTGGTAATAAAAACAGTAATAGCGATCGATAAGCCAATGCCCATTAAAATGCCCATAAAAAGGCCATTCACAAAAGAACTACCTGATTTACCCTTTTCCATATTCACCTTATTAAGCTACATTTTTTCCGGAGCGTTGACGCCAAGAAGATCTAGACCATTTTTTAATACCACCTGTGTTGCTCGAATTAAACTTAAGCGCGCTAGTTTTTCATCTTCATTTTCAACTAAAAACTTAGTGTCATTATAATAGCTATGAAGATCTGCCGCACAGTCTTTTAAATAGTTTGCAATGGTATGGGGAGCTAATTCAACACCTGCATGTAAAACTATTTCCGGAAATTCGCTTAAGCGTTTTATGAGTATTAATTCCTGCGAAGATTTAAGATTATCTACATTCACTTTAATTAGTTGATCGATATCTCCGCCCCATTGTTTTAAAACTCCGGCAATACGCGCATGCGCATATTGAATGTAATACACAGGATTATCCGAATTTTGAGTTTTGGCTAAGTCAATATCAAACACGAGTTGCGAGTCAGGTTTACGAGCCACCAAGAAATAGCGCGTGGTATCACAACCCACCTCATCAATTAAATCTCGAAGTGTTACATAACTACCAGCCCGTTTCGAAAGCTTCACTTCTTCGCCACCCTTCATCACGGTAATCATTTGATGAAGCACATATTCAGGATAGGTTTCAGGAATGCCAAGTTTTAATGATTGAAGCCCTGCTCTTACTCGCGTAATGGTGCTGTGATGGTCCGAACCTTGTTCGTTAATGACGCGCTTAAAACCCCGCTCCCATTTATTGAGGTGATAAGCTACGTCAGGAATGAAATAGGTATAACTGCCATCTGATTTTTTCATGACACGATTTTTGTCATCACCAAACGCTGTGGTTTTTAACCAGAGCGCATTGTCTTCTTCATAAGTAAAACCATTTTTAATCAGAGACGCTACAACCTTTTCAATCTGGCCATTTTGGTAGAAAGAAGATTCAAGCGTGAAGACATCAAATTTAATTTGGAATGCATTTAAATCCTGATCTTGTTCATGCCTTAAATACGCAACGCTGAATTGGCGAATGGACTCTAAGTCATCGATGTTGCCGGACGCTTTAATTGTTTTACCTTCGCACTCAATACTTTCTTTATTTAAAAAAGTATTCGCAATCTCGACAATGTATTCACCACGATAGCCATCTTCAGGGAATGCAGGATCTGATGGATCCATATTGTGGCATCTCGCATGGACTGATTTTGTAAGGTTATCAATTTGTGCACCGGCATCGTTGTAATAAAATTCGCGCGTCACATCCCAACCATTAAATTTTAGAAGTCTCGCTAAGGAATCACCAATGGCAGCACCTCGACCATGACCGACATGAAGGGGTCCCGTAGGATTTGCGGATACAAACTCAATTTGGATTTTTTGAGGCTTACCGTTTTCATCATGACCCGAAGTATTTTGTCCGTAAGCCTCAGGATTTTTTAAAATCTCATGGATAATGAAGGTGCGTGCTTTTTCATTGAAGTAGAAATTAATAAAACCCGCACCTGCAATTTCAACTTTTTCAATAAAAGGCGAAGAAGGTAACTTCTCAATGATGAGGGCCGCTAATTCTCGTGGATTTTTTTTCAAAGGTTTAGCGAGCATCATAGCTAAATTGGTTGAAAAATCACCATGCTCGATCGATTTAGGACGATTTAATTGAATAGAATTCGCTAAAATCTCAGGATGTATGGATTGTGCGACGGGCAATAATAATTGTAAAAGATGCGATTTCAAGTCTTAGAATGATAGGTAACGTTTAAAGCGTTTATTTTAACTTAGAATTGATGGACTCCCCTTAAAAACTAACACTATGACTGATGCACTTCATATTCTAAAAGTTGCCCTCGATGTGCCACTCGATCGGGTATTTGACTATAAGACTGAGAATCCAAATACTCAGATTGGACAGTATGTGGTGGTACCTTTTGGTGCCCGCAGAATGATTGGTGTTGTAGTGGGTGTGTCTGATACCAGCTCAATCGAATCTCAAAAACTAAAGTCTATTATACGTCTTGACCCGGAAGTCATTTTTAATGAGCAAAGTTTTAAGCTCTTTCAATTCTGTAGTCAGTATTATCACTATCCTCTTGGGCAAACGATTTTGTCCGCGGTGCCATCTCGACTAAAAAAAATAAATACTAAGGCGATGACAAAAAAGTATTTGTATCGCTTGACAAAGAAAGCCATGCAATTAGGTGTCGATCAATTGCCGCCTCGGCAAACCATTTTAAAACGTATCTTCACGGCTTTCATTGATGCCAAAGAACTCGATGAAGCGAGTCTTCGTTCGATCAGCAGCACTTGGAAAAAATCAATCGAAACGTTAGATGAAATGGGCTGGATTGATAAAAATGAAGTGACATTAGACAGCAAAGTGTATAAAGAAGCCCCTATTCCATCTTTAAATTGCGATCAACAAAGGGCACTTCATTCCATATTAGAGACCAATGAAAAATTTATACCTTGGTTACTCTATGGAATTACTGGCAGTGGAAAAACGGAAGTGTATATTCGATTAATTGAGGCAACATTAAAAAAAGAACATGCTCAGGTACTTGTACTCGTTCCCGAAATTAATTTAACACCGCAACTCGAGAATCGATTTAGATCGCGTTTTGAAAAATATACGCTTGTCACCCTTCATAGCCACTTAACGGATAACGAGCGCTTAAACCATTGGCGACTGGCTAAAGAGGGGGCTGCCCAAATTATCATTGGAACACGATTAAGTATTTTTACACCGATGCCACATCTATCTCTCATCATTATCGATGAAGAGCATGATGCATCTTTTAAACAACAAGAGGGTTTACGTTATCATGCGAGAGACGTTGCCATCTTCCGTGCCAAATCTGAAAATATTCCAATAGTCATGGGGACTGCTACACCTTCTCTTGAAACCTGGTTTAATGCGACTCAAACTAAAGATGCAAAAAAATTTGGGTTTCTAAAATTAACCTCGCGCGCAGTTCAAGATTCATCACTCCCTGAAATTAAGTGTATTGATATTTCAAAGTCAATAGTTACCAAAGGTTTTTCACCCTATCTTATTGAAGCTATTCGTGATCGTTTAAACAAAAAAGAACAGAGTCTTATTTATATTAATCGACGAGGCTTTGCGCCCGTCCTCTTATGCCCCTCGTGTCAGTGGACAGGACAATGCCATCGTTGCAGTAGTCGTTTAGTGGTGCATTTAAATCAAAAAAGATTACGTTGCCATCACTGTGGCCATGATGAAAAAATGCCACAACAGTGTCCCTCCTGCGGCAACACAGATTTATATCCTACAGGTTTAGGTACACAGCGCATTGAAGAAACTTTAAAAGAATTTTTTCCTGAAGCGCATATTTTAAGAATAGACCGAGATTCAACAAGAACTAAAGAAGCACTTAATGATTTATTCTTAAAAATGAAAAATCGTGAGATCGATATTTTAATTGGTACTCAAATGCTCTCTAAGGGTCACGACTTCCCTCACTTAAGTTTAGTTGGTGTTCTAGATACGGACCAGGCTTTATATAGCCCCGACTTTAGAGCAAGCGAACGCTTATTTTCGCAGCTGATACAAGTGGGTGGCCGTGCTGGCCGTGCCAATATAAAAGGTGAAGTCTATATTCAAACCGCATTTCCAAATCACCCTTTATTTGAAGCTTTAAAAACGCATGACTTTGAGCGCTTTGCGAATGAGCTTTTAAAAGAAAGGGAATTAGCAGAGCTAAGTCCTTTCGCGTTTCTAGTGCTCTTAAAAGCGGAAGCGCATCAATTGACCCATGTGATGAAGTTTTTAAATGAGGCTATGCAAAAAGCGCAGGATTTAAGTCATCACGTGACTGTTTATAATCCAGTCCGACCTATCATGGAAAGATTAAAAGGCATGGAAAGAGCGCAATTAGTTTTACAAGCAAGCTCTCGTGTTGCATTACAAAAATTACTTGACGAATGGGTATCTTTTCTACGTGAAAATAAATTAGGTCAAAAAGTGAAATGGGTAGTAGATATTGACCCTTTAGAATTTTAAAAAGTTATCTACTAACTCTTAGCGCAATAGCTTCCTGAAGTTTGACTGATAAGTCTTTTCTTGATTTAGTAGGTTTGACTGGATGTCCAATATCTAAAAAGACTTCAATATGATTTGATTTGGCAATACGTTTAAAGGATTGAAATAAAGTCATCGAACCATGAAAACTTGTACGATTTGTAATCACATTATTTTCTTTGTATTTAATCGACAGGGGTAGAAGTAATTTATTTGCTTCGAAAGCTGATTGAAATAAGTTGCTCTTAAATGGAAGCACTTGATATCCGTTTGACGTAATGCCCTCAGGGAAAATACATATCGACTGCTTTTGATTTTTGAAATGATGATTCATTGCCTGAATCACCTCAAGCAAGCTTGATTTGCGATTACGATCAACAAAAATGGCCCCAGAAATTTTAGCGAGCATTCCAATAATGGGCCACGTTTTGACATCAGATGCAGAGATAAACGTGATAGGTTTTAATGAAAAGATCACAGGAATATCAAGCCATGAAATATGGTTTGAAACCACAAGATAACTATCTTTACTTAAAAAATTTAAAACTTCTCCAGAAAGCGTAATTTTTATTTTTAAAATACGTAAAAGACGTTTCGCCCAGTGTTGAATAAGAATACTTCTGATCTTTCTTGGAAGCATAATCATAGCGATACAAAGAATTACTGCTAAAAGTAAATGGAGCGCCATCAGAATAGATTTAAAAATAAAGTTCATAGAGAGCACTTATAAAAGTTCGATACCATACAGCTTTACAATTTTTGCAAAAACATAAAATGCGATCAAAGTAATGACAACGGAGATACCGAGCGTTGGCCAAAAACCAAATCGCTTCAGTAAAAAAGGAAACGTTAAGAACATGGGGAGCGTGGGCACGACGTACCAAAAGGTATACCAAGCATGATTTGCAATTTTAGATTCCGGCTGTTTTTCTATATAGAGCCAAATTAAAGTAAGCACAGTCACGAGAGGGAGGGCTGCTATGAGTCCGCCCAATCGGTCACTTTTTTTAGCTACCTCAGAAATTAAAACCACCATAGCTGAGGTCATTAAAAGTTTAAATAAAATCCACATCATTGCCTTTCTTCCCTTAAAAAGTCTAGATTTAGTTTTTCGTCAGGGTAAGCTTTTAAGTAAGTCGCTAAATCCTGATCGAGCGCACCCCAGTTTAGGAAACTAGCCATTTTTTTATAAATTTTATGAATGATTATATTTCGATGCTTACAAAAATTTGTTAAATAAATGAGTTGATGACCAGTTTCAATTTTAGCAGGGTAGGCTGCTTGGCCACTTTGAATAGTTTTGGCACCAATTTTGTATGACCAGTTGATACATTCAATCCATAATCGAAAATAAATAAACCAATCCTGAGGAGCTTCATAATCAATACCTATAAATTTATTAACCACATGATCGTTTAATTGAAAACATAGCATAAAAGCAATTATTTCATTTGAAGATTGATGTCTCAGAATAATAAAGTGGGCTTCTTTCTCACGAGAAATAAACTCAAAAAATTCTGGTGTCAGCTCTTCGAATCTATTTTTTTCTTTTAAATAGGTTTTTTTAAATAGGCGATAAAGTTGATGAAGGGTCTGATTGTCTGGCAAATGAATGACGGTGACATCGAGCGGAGCCGAGAGACCTTTTTTTAATTTCTGTCTAAGTTGATATCTTTGCGATGTTTTAAGTGATGCAAAGTAGTCCTCCGTTTCATTTCCTTCAAGCTTAAGTAGCGTTGACGGAAGTCCTACAAGCGGGAATAGATTTTTAGATGTAGAAATTTTTGAGAGTGTTTGATGAGATGCCTCTGGAAAATCTTTCCATACCAACATAGACGTATTATATTTTTTTGCTTGTTTTTCAGCAGCCTCTTGAACGCAAAGAAAAATATCATCTTGAGTGACCTCGTTATTTTTTAAAAACTGCGGATCAATTCCGATATATCCTTCGTCAGAGCAGGCGCTTCCTATAAAAAAAGTACGTTGATATAAAAAGGATGGGATGATTTTGCCTATTAATTTCGCTAAAGGAAAAAATAGGGGGGGCGTAAAAAGTTCGATAGGCACATCCATAACAAAGGCAGGCGCTATACCGACGGGTTGACCATTATAGGAAATCAGTCCGTAGGTAAAAGTGAATTGTTTTTCAAGATGAGAGCATTCAAGGGATCGATACCACCATTGACCTTCGTATGGCGCTGGGAAGCAATTATCCCAGAGCGCTTGCGGAATTTGCGATTCAGAATTAAGCCATTCAAGAGTGAGCTGTTGTATCATTTATGAGAATTATACTTAAAACCTTATAATTCTTGACTTATGCAGAAATTTTTATTTTTTATAACTATACTTTTTTTAGCAGCTCACTTTTTGCAGTTCATTCAGATTATTGCGTGAGTTGTGAGCGAGATAATCATGGCCGGATTAAAAGAAGTCTTGAAGTAAAAAAAGCTTTTAAAAAAATGCAGCCGTGCCCATCTACAGGGAAATCTTTTGGAGCTTATCCTGGCTACATTATTGATCACATCATTCCCTTAAAGCGAGGTGGATTAGATGATGCATCTAATATGCAATGGCAGACTTTAGAAGAGTCAAAAGAAAAAGACAAATGGGAATAACTTTTTATTTTGAGATGAGATTTCAAGTAATATAATCTACCTATGAAACGGCAAATTTTTTATATCCACTATCCTCAAGAGCATCAGGGCGATGCATTACATGCCTACCAATGTAAATATTGCAAAATAGATACAGTGAAAATTAACGGTTTACTTGAAAATCATTTGCCAAATTGTCACTATAGAATTGAAAAAGAAAAAACAATTACTGAGTAAGTCGCTTACCAATTAAGGCTGCACCAATGACCCCTGCCGAATCACCTAATATATTCTTAACGATAGGTGTTGTAGGCACATCATTAAAAATACGCTTATAAACTTCTTCAATGCCTTCTTTATATAAACTTCCTTCATTGGAAAGTCCGCCACCTAAGACGACAATGTCAGGATCCAGAATATTAATAAGATTAGCTAAGGCTTGTCCAAAACGAGCATAGAAATCTTGTTTAATTTTTTTTAAAGACTCATCTTTTAATGGGATTCTAAAAAAATCCATTGCTGAGATCGAGTTGCCCGTTGTATTTTTAATTCTTTTTTCTAAGCCACCTCCTGATATAAAACTCTCAACACAACCACTTGCGCCGCAATAACAGGGCGACCCTTGAGGATCAATCACCATATGACCCCACTCACCCGCAATATTTTGTGGGCCTTGTCTAATTTTTCCATCAAATACGATGCCACCCCCACAACCTGTTCCCATAATGACACCAAACACCGAAGGATATCCTTTACCTGCACCCATTATTGCTTCTGCGAGTGCAAAACAATTAGCATCATTTTCAATGACGATATCATGCACTAATTTATCTTCAAGCAAAGCTTGTATTGGCAAATCATTCAAACAAAGGGTATTGGAGTTTTTTAGTAGATGTGTTTTTTTTGAAATAGAACCAGGCGTGCCTAAGCCGAGTGTGTGTGATTTATTTTGTATTGATATCACTGCTTTTGAGTAGAGAGTATGCATTTGATCAAAGATATGTTCACTTCCTAAATGCGCTTCAGTGAATAATCTTTCTCGAAAGTGGATTTTATCCTGACTATCTAATACAGCCACCTCAATTTTAGTACCACCTAAATCAATACCAATATGATAATTGGAGACCATTTAATTATTTTGAAAATGACGTCTGATATACCAGGCGATAAAGATCGCTATACCAGCTGCAATCACATAATGAAATTTGTGAAAGTAAAATTTTAATGTGTCCCATTGTTCACCAAATACCATACCAATATATGCGAGTGTCCAGCACCATATAAAGGAACCTACAAACGTATAGATAATGAATTTCGTCATATTCATTCTTGCAATACCTGCAGGAAGTGCTATAAAAGTTCTCACTGCAGGAAGGAGACGGCCTATAAAAATAATGATCTCACCATAATTTTTAAACCAATCATCCGCCATCTTTAAATCTTTTTTAGAGATAAGTACGAAGCGACCATATTTTTCAGCAAGATTTCTTCCACCTGTTTTACTAATATAATAAGCAGGTATAGAGCCCAATACACATCCTAGTGCACCCATGAAAGCTACGATCCAAAGCACCATCTGGCTTTTATAAACAAGGTACCCCGCAAAAGGCATAATAATTTCTGAGGGTAATGGAATGCAAGCTGACTCGATGGCCATCAATAGGACGATGCCTCCATATCCCATACTGGATATGACGCTCATAATCCACACAGCCAATAATCCGATTAATTTTTCTAACATTACTTTATAGTCCAATTAAAGTTGATATTGAATTCTATCGTATGTTACATAAACCTTTAATGAATCCCTAAATCATTACTATAATGAATGAACAAAGTTTAAAAAAATATATATGAAACAGATGACAGTTTTATTTCTATTTGTTTTGCTCTCAAGTTGCAGCATGATGACTTACACAAATCAGAGTAAACTATCGAATGCAAGTCAAACTTATATTATCAACTGTGCTTTTTGGGATGCTTGTTATGCAAAAGCAGAGAAGTTATGTCCAAAGGATTATACTCTTGTAGATAAATCAACAAGCCTGCCTTACAGTTTAGAAATTTTGTGCAAATAACATTTAGTTATTAAATGATCAAATCTATGCATGTATGGCATGCATCATTTCTAAATAAAGTATCGTAATTTATTTTTGATGTGATGATATATCTTAAAGAAGCCTTAACTGATTGAATCTTTTTTATTAACCAAAGTGATAATGTTTTTTCAGTGCTTTTTTAACATGCCAAGTGCAAGACAATCCCTCTTTGAAAGTGACAAGATCACCCTGACCAAAATTAACAGGCTCGCCTCCATCAGGGGTGACTGTCACTTCACCTTCTAGAATATAGGCAATCTCTTGTTCCGAATAACTCCACGGGAAAGTGGATGGCTCTTTTGACCATGTGGGACATGACCTTATACCTAAAGCATTAAGCCTCTCTTCACTTGGATTTTTTTCAACAATAATTTTAGACATCACGGTCTCCTATAAGATGAATGGATTATTTATTATAATAAACATATTAAAATATTAGTAAATCATCATGCTCAATCTAGACCACATGTCTTCCTTCCCAAGATTCATTCAATGAATAAGCAACAGTCAGAAAAAGTGGGTTGGCATTTTGATCAAACCTATATAAAGCTTCCTAAAGATTTTTTTGTGGAGCAGCTCCCAATAAAAGTATCCAATCCCAAAATGATTTTGCTCAATGTGTCTTTATTAAAATCTTTAGGACTGGATAAAGAAAGTTTGAGTCTTGAAGCTTGGGCCAATATTTTTTCTGGCAATGAAATTCCTGAAAAAGCATACCCTATAGCACAAGCATATGCAGGGCATCAATTTGGACACTTCACTCAATTGGGTGATGGAAGAGCAGTTCTATTAGGCGAACAGATTAGTCCAGATGGCGAACGTTTTGATATTCAATTTAAAGGTTCAGGACAAACGCCTTATTCTAAACGTGGCGATGGCCGTGCTGCATTAGGTCCTATGCTTCGTGAATACATCATTAGTGAAGCGATGCATGCGTTAAATATCCCAACGACAAGAAGTCTGGCAGTGGTAGCCACCGGAGACATTGTCATGCGGGAAGAAGCATTACCTGGCGCAATACTCACAAGAGTTGCAAAAAGTCATATTCGAGTCGGTACTTTTCAATTCGCATCCACATTAAACGATGTCAATCAATTAAAAATACTCGCTGATTACACGATTGATCGACACTTTTTAGAATGTAAAGAAGAAGCTAATCCCTATCTCGCTTTTTTAAATAGAGTCACGGAAAGACAGGCTTCACTCGTAAGCCAATGGATGCATGTGGGTTTTATTCATGGTGTCATGAATACAGACAATATGTCGATCAGTGGTGAAACGATTGATTATGGTCCTTGTGCATTTATGGATCGCTACCACCCTGAAACTGTATTTAGTTCGATTGACCGTCAGGGTCGCTATGCGTATGCCAATCAAGCACCCATTGCACAGTGGAATCTTGCAAGATTTGCGGAGACACTCCTTCCACTTATTGATCAAGATACTGATAAATCTATTCAATTAGCGTCTCAATCAGTGAATAGTTTTTCAGATCAATTTCAAAAAGCATGGTTACAAGGCATGCGACAAAAAATAGGTTTATTTAATGAGGATACAAGTGATATAGATTTAATCAATGAATTTCTAATTCACATGCAAAAAAATAAAGCTGACTATACCCTCACATTTAGACATCTTTCGTCAGATGCAATTTTGAAGGACGCTATTTTTGAAGATGAACTATTTAAAGCTTGGTATAAAAAATGGCTTTACCGTATTCAAAAACAAAAAGAAGGTGAGGAGACATCAAAGCTTATGATGTTAAGACATAATCCAGCCATCATTCCTCGTAATTATTTGGTGGAGAAAGCATTGTCGCTCGCAGTAGAAGATCAAGATTACAGATTCTTAAATGATTTTATTGCAGCACTTCAAAAACCCTACGAGGACTCCAAGGTATTTAGTGAGCCACCTTTAGAGGAAGATAAATTTTATCGAACGTTTTGTGGGACTTAAAAAAAGAAAATCACACATAAGATGAATGCCTCTTATGTGTGAAAAACGAAGTTATTTTACTTTTTTAGCTTTTGGAGCTTCTTTTGCTTTTGTAGGCTTCATAGATTTTGCAAGTTGAGCCTTAAGATCTTCAAGATCCTTACTTTGGGCTGATACTTTTGCTTCTAAGTCAGCCAAAATAGCTTTCTTTTGAGCGTCAGCTTTTTCATAGTCAGTCACTTTTTGGTTAAGCGTTGTAATTTGACCATTTAAATTTTTAATTTCTGCAGTTTGTGCACTTAGTTGATCTTCAGCGTTATAAGCGCTATACGAAAAATAACCTGCTACTGCGATTAAGATTGCAATGATGATGTTTTTAAAAGTGCCAGAGTTTTCCATCTATGATTCCTTCTTGATTATGTTGAAGTTAAAAGTATTTTTATATACACATGCTCTATTTAGGTAGGCATGATATAAGAAAGTTCACCAATCTCAAAGTAACTGAGTATTTTTAGAGAAATAAAAAAACCCGCATTAAGCGGGTTTTTTTAAATCAGCGACTAACATTAGATCGTACTTAATATTTGAATGGTGGCCAGGGGCAGAATCGAACTGCCGACACGCGGATTTTCAATCCGCTGCTCTACCGACTGAGCTACCTGGCCATATGGAACTTCAAGACAAAAACCGTGAAGAAGCGAAATTATAGCAAAAATAATAAGTTTGACGTTATAAGCTTTAAGATTGTAGATTATAGTTTTTTCAGCTCCCTCATTTTCATGCAAACTTTTAATTTTGATAAACCGATCAATCGTTTTGATACTGACTCTGTTCGTTGGAATAAATATAACCGAGATGTAATTCCTTTATGGGTTGCTGATATGGATTTTGCCTCGCCCCCTTGTATTATTAGGGCCCTTAAAGATCGTATGAATCATGAAATTTTTGGCTATACTCACGCCCCTGAGGGATTGAAAGAAGATATCGTTGATTATTTAGCAAGTCATTACAATTGGCATATTGAATCCGACTGGATTGTTTTTGTGCCAAGCCTAGTTTCTAGCCTTTACTCCCTAGCAATAAATGTCACGCATCCCAAAGCGCATATACTGACTTTACAACCTGTGTATCATCATATTTTGAATGCCGCAAAAAACTCTGGAAGAGACTATACCGAAATACCGTTGTCACAAGATAATCAACGATTAGCATTAAACTCTGAGTCGATTTTAAGCTATGCAAAATCTAATAGTGAGATGTTATTTTTTTGTAATCCTCATAATCCTGGGGGCACAGTATATAAATTTGACGAAATTTCTGAAATCGCAAGAATTTGTGAGCAAAAAGATCTAATTATTTGCTCCGATGAGATTCATTGCGGTATGGTATATCCAGGTAAACAGCACATCCCTATTGCCTCCGTGTCTGAAGATGCCGCTAATAGAACTATTACATTAATGTCAATCAATAAAACTTTCAATATTCCTGGGACAGGATTAGCCTGGCTAGTATGTAAAAATATTGCTTTAAGGCAAAAAGCAAGTAAGGATTTTGGTACTATCATTCCCGACCCACAGATATTTTCTTATATAGCGACAAAAGCTGCTCTTAAAAATGGGGAGCCCTGGCGGCAAGCAATGATGGAGTATCTAATAACTAATTATGAGTTGCTGTCTAGTGCTATAACAAAGATGCCAAGACTTCATTTGTATACTATGGAAGCCAGCTTCCTTGCATGGATTTCATGCCAAGATTTGAAAGAGGATAATCCTAGTCAGTTATTTTTGCAAAATGGAGTGGCTATGCAACCAGGGTCTATGTTTCATCAACCGGATCATGTTCGCCTCAATATTGCGACACCGAAGGTTTATCTTGAAGAAGCTTTAAAACGAATGCGAAAAGCAGTTTCATCAAAAGATAAACTGTTAAATTATTGATTTTAACCTGCAAATCATTTCGATATTTAAATGTGACACAAATTTTTTTATTTCTATCTCGTAACTGGCAAGAAAAAAATTTGATTTTTTTAAGAGCTTATTTTGTAGCGCTGCCGGCTGAGTTACCTGGCCATATAGAACCTCACAACAAAAACCGTGAAGAAGCGGAATTATAGCAAAAATAGCCCTTTTTATCTTCCCCCTAACAGAGATTGGTTAATCCAGGGTTCTATCAGCGTCTAGTCAAGTGACGCTTGCTTTTCAAATCTTCTTAAATCTACTTCTTAGATGTGTGCTAGCCTACATAATTGTTCTTAAAATTTCTATTTTCTTTCACATATACATTCAATTAAAAACCTAATAACGTTAATTCTGCATAGAAGAATTCTGATTCAGAACTACGATTTGGAGTGCCCAAATTAGAAGCTCTGAATGTTGCTGGCGAGGTTACAAAATTACCTCCCCAAAAATAGGCATATCCTAGGTTAAGAGAAGTGTATTGGTTAATGGGGAAACGGACACGTAAATCGTATTCTTTACCTAAATCTCTACCACTTCCTCCTGTCTCATCTCTTACATCTCCCCCGGCATTCCAACGATCAGTGGCGCTATCTAGACGGTACCAACTAAATCCAGTGTCGACTTTTACATTGTCTAAAAAACTAATTTTGGGATCAAATTCAAGACGGACTTTATTGGTACGAATATTTTCCATCTGAATATAGTCGTCGTTTGACCAAGGACGCGCAAAGCCAAAAAGCCTTTCAAAGCGCTCCATAGACGTTGTATCGGTACCCTGAGGTATTTTATCACCAGTGGCCATGCCATAAAAAGTGCTCACACGGGGTTTCCAGGGATGCTTTACGTTGTAACCTATTTCAAAATTATATGCATGGGCATCATGATCGACCGTGGTGTAATTACTTGCACCACTAGTGAGTTCGCGTTGTACCCTCCCCCACTGTTTGTTATAGGATCCATCAAAGTCAAATTGAGTTGCTGGGATCACACCATAAGCGCGAAATACCCCTGTGTGAATCTCTCTATCTACTTTATTAGCAGAAGTTTGTGGTAAGCCAGTTGTAGCATTCAAGGTGACTTTATCCCCATCTTGTTTTAACAAGAAATAACTTGGCTCGAAAGTCACAATATCTGACCAACCACGGTAATTTAAAATTGCCCCATAAAAATCTTGAGATCTATCTGTTTGATCATTACCATCAGCAACTCTCTGGACTGGATTGACTGCATGAAGCTCAAGTTGCCAATCATTTTTCTTATCCCCAATATTGGCTCTGAAGCCATAAAAATTATTAGTCGTATTTCGCCATTCATTTCGTGCAATCAAACGGCGATCACCTGCCTCCCAAGCATGGCGACCAGCTCTTATCCAAATGGGCCTATCGTTCCCTAATGGATCTTTACCTAAAAAAGTTTCTTTGAAATTGAGTTCAAGATAAGCTTGTAAAATATGTAAATCATTTGTATCTCGCGTTTCGGCTTCATGAATATACCCTCCACGATTTTGACGAGAATCTTGAATTTCTAATGTAAATCTAAATGGGTCTAAAATATTTTTAATGCCTATGTAAGCACGCGTTCTTAAAAGTAAAGGCTCGTCTAAAGTCTGGCTTCCGCGCTTATCATCCCGCTGATCATTTCGTCTAAAGTCGTTATCTCGGTATTCATAGCGTGAGCGTTGCTCCAGACCCAAATCCAGCCAATCATTATCAGCAAAGTTTTCGTAATTCTTTAGCCATGTTTTGTTGGCCTGTTTTACGTATCGTGGTGGATCCGTTTCTTTTGCTGTCCCGTAACTTTTTCTCTCAACGTAGTAGCTATTTTCTGCTCTGTCTGCAGCGCCAGTCTCTTCCCCAATTTCCGCCAAACGTAATTGAATCTTTTTTGCTACTGAAACTGTGTTTCTTTCTTTGGCCACGGCTATGTCTTCGGCATGAACGAAGGAGTTGTCAAAATTTAAAATAAGCCCAGCGAGCATAAGATGACTAGCTAAGGATTTATTTTTTAGTTTAATAAGATTCATGTTTATTGCCTAAGTTAAATAATTGGCGATCACCATATAAATTTGAAATAGTGATGTGAACTATTTAATTTTTATAACGTTATATGAAAAATTGAATTAATAAAGTTACAAGGCACTTTAAATCATTTCTCGTTTTTTAATTTGGTTTAATTAAGCCTCATCAATAATGATTAATAGGATTAAACTCATCCGCGCTTACAGTATGAGCAATTTTTCAGTAACTGTTTACCTATGACTTTATAATTTTGCTGACTCATATTTTGATTTTTTTTCTCATACTAAAGAAGTTGCGAAATATAGCAGTTTTATCAAATAATATTTAATACTTATTTCTTATAAGTAAATAACTAAAAATTGACATTCATGATTATCAAATGCCAAGGGTATTAGTGAAAGTTTTTGACTTGAAGGTGACCTAAGAGACAGTGTTCGGCCTAAATTTAAAGATAAAAAGGGGCGTTAAGCCCCTTTTTATCTTTAAATCATTTTGAACTATTAATTACAAGTGCGCTGTATCTTTGTAAAACTCTACTTTTCCTGAAGACAAATCATACATACCGCCAATCAAACCTATCTCATGTTTAGCAATCATACCTTGTAAAATTTCGCTATCACGTAAAATAGCATTCATTTGCATTTCAACGTTAAGCTTTGCAATCTTTGAGACAAAGTCTTTATTTTCAGAATTTCGTTGGCCGGATTCCGACTTCTCAAGATCAAGAGCAGGTGTAATCATATTAATGACTTGACTAATATTGCCCTCTTCAAAATGATCACAGGCAGCTTTAACCGCGCCACATGAACTATGACCAAGCACGACGATAATTTTACTACCTAAATATTTGGTACTAAATTCTAAACTACCAATTGCTTCGTCAGAAGCAATATTGCCTGCTAAACGAACGCTAAAAATATCTCCAAGCGCTTGATCAAATAGCATTTCCACAGGGGCTCTAGAATCACTGCAACTCAACACGGCTGCAAATGGATGCTGTTTATCTTTTGTTAAATGAACTAATTGCTGCAAATCTTTATTCGAGGCAATATTTCCAATAAACCGTTGATTACCCTCAATGAGGATATCTAAAGCCTCTTTTGGCGTCATTTTGTCTCGATTAAGTAATGGATGCTTATACATAATTTATCCTTATAATTTAATACCTACTGTTTCCACTTCAATTTTCTTAAAACCTGCATGTAATTTAAAGTCAGAAATGACTTCAAGCACATCTCGATCTATAAATGTTGAGTCACTTCCATCAATAATCACTTTGCAATTTTCCGGCATTTTTTCTAATAGTGTAATAATGCTAGCTTTATTAAAAAATGAAACTTGTTGTGCTAGTTTGATATGGTGAATTGACTTACCACCTTTTGCCTCGCTTAACTGTTCGTTCATAAAATGAGAATTTTTATAGCTGTGGTAAAGCGTGAATGCAAGACTAATGACGACACCAATCATAATTCCTGTTAAGAGGTCTGAGAGTAGAATGGCAATAACAGTCACAATAAATGGTAAAAATTGTTCATAACCTTGTTTGAAAGATTTCACAAACAATTCCACCTTAGCTAATTTGTAACCAACCATGATCAGGATGGTAGCCAAGCTTGCCAGTGGGATCATATTTAAATAGTTTGCAATCGTAATTACACTAACGAGTAAAAATAAACCATGTAAGATAGCTGATAGTTTAGAATGTGCACCAAATGTGATGTTGGCGGAACTTCTGACAATGACTTGCGTGATAGGCAAACCTCCAAGAAAGCCAGAAATCATATTACCTAAGCCTTGTGCCTTCAATTCACGATTGGTCGGTGTCACACGCTTGTATGGGTCAAGTTTATCTGTAGCTTCAACACAAAGTAGCGTTTCAACACTCGCAATAATTGCCATGACAATCCCAATTTTATAAACATCTGGATTACTTAGGACTGAAAAATCAGGGAAATAAAAGTTTTGAATGAACTGAGATAAGTTATTGCTGACTGGAAGTCGAACTAAATGTTCCGCATCAAGCGCAAAAGGTAGAGTATTTGTTTTGAATAAATTAAAAAATAAAATACCTAAACCAACTACAACCATTGGACCTTGCAAAATTTGGAAAACTCTACTTTTTTTGGTTAGATAAACATCCCATAAAATAAGAATCGCCATTGAAATTCCAGCGATCAATAAAGCTCCTGGAGTTAACTTTTCGTAAATAGAGAGAATGATTTGCCAAACGTTATCATGAATGACTGAGGGCAGTGTTTCATCTCCTTCAAAAGTGGCGTCATATCCAACTGCATGAGGAATTTGCTTCATTATGATAATTAAGCCTATGCCAGCTAGCATGCCTTTAATCACTGAGGATGGAAAAAAATAGGCGATAAAACCCGCTTTGGCAAAACCGAGTATCATTTGCACAACACCTGCAATAATCACTGCAACTAAGAATGCCTCCCAACTACCTCCTAATGTTTGCAATGCAGAAAATACTACCACAGCTAAGCCTGCCGCCGGACCGCTCACACCTAATGCTGATCCACTCGCGTAACCAACAACAATGCCTCCAATAATACCTGCAATAATACCGGAGAAGAGTGGTGCACCTGATGCTAGGGCAATACCCAAACACAATGGCAACGCGATAAAAAATACAATAATGCTTGCTGGTATATCCTGTTTGAGGTTTTTAAACATTGTTTTACTCCGTAAACTGTCTATAAAAAGAATACTTTAATCCGTTCTGGTAAAGCACTCTGCTAAAACAACCATCAAATAATTTATGTCAGATTCTTCTTGGTGATGCACTCGTTCATCAATACTTGCAGATGATTTCTATCAATATTTCATCGACAAGGCATCTATTCTTCTGATTACTTTATACTATTTAAGTTGTTTTAAGTTTGCGCAGATCTTAAAGTTGTTTGAAAATATATTAATATGCTCTATGGCACATATCAAAATAGGCTATATGACATATATTACAGTTTAATGACATGGCTTCATAAATGAATTTAGGCAATTTATTACTTGCGTATCAAACTTCTCAGTTTTATACAGTAAATTGAAAATTATTATTTCAACCTTCAAAGCTTTAGGCACTTAAATTCATAATTTCAAATAACCTTTCAAATGACATTTAAACTTCAGAGGAAAGTGTCACATTTTCTTCGCCTATCATCCCTTATAATTTTCTTATGAAGCACTACAATGTATTATTTCTCTGCACCGGCAATTCTGCGCGCAGTATCTTGGCTGAAGCACTGATCACTACTTTGAGTCATGGTAAATTTATTGGGTATTCAGCAGGATCTAATGCACTAGGTCGAGTCAATCCTTTTGCTTTTGAACTAGCAATAGAAATGGGATACCCAAAAGATAAACTCCGATCTAAGAATTGGGATGAGTATAGTTTGCCCGATTCACCTAAAATGGATTTTATTATTACGGTATGTGATCACGCCGCAAATGAAACTTGTCCTATTTGGCTTGGTAATCCATCAACAGCTCATTGGGGATTTCCAGATCCTGCGAGCGTAACAGGAACTGATGCTATTAAACGTGAAGCATTTCAAAAAATATTGTTAGGATTAAAAAAAAATATTGAAGCATTAATTCAATTACCTTTCGATCAGCTAGATGTAGCAACCTTAAAGAAGGCTATTCAAGATATTCATGCCAAGATTTGAAAGAGGATAATCCTAGTCAGTTATTTTTGCAAAATGGAGTGGCTATGCAACCAGGGTCTATGTTTCATCAACCGGATCATGTTCGCCTCAATATTGCGACACCGAAGGTTTATCTTGAAGAAGCTTTAAAACGAATGCGAAAAGCAGTTTCATCAAAAGATAAACTGTTAAATTATTGATTTTAACCTGCAAATCATTTCGATATTTAAATGTGACACAAATTTTTTTATTTCTATCTCGTAACTGGCAAGAAAAAAATTTGATTTTTTTAAGAGCTTATTTTGTAGCGCTGCCGGCTGAGTTACCTGGTCATTATTAAGGCGTTTAGCGAATATGATTAGTGTTACAAGTAAAGTAATATAGCAAACTAAAAGTATTTCTGATAAAAATATCCAACAATTTATCACAGTAAATTCATTTAAATAAGCATGTAAAATCGAGTTTATGAACTATGTAATTTACCCACCAACCCAGATTTTAAAATCTGCATTGCTTCACAAAATTGACACTAAAACCAAGCCTCTGGGAGCATTAGGTTTATTGGAGCCTTTAGTTTTGCAACTTGGCTTGATTCAAAATTCATTAACCCCCCAATTAAAAAGGCCCGCACTGCTCGTATTTGCAGGCGATCACGGCGTGGTAGATGCTGGAGTTAGTTCATATCCGCAAATCGTTACTGCGCAGATGGTGTTGAATTTTCTCCGTGGGGGCGCTGCCATTAATGTGTTTGCGCGTCAGCACGGCTTTGCAATGCGCGTGGTAGATGCCGGAGTCAAGTACGCCTTTGACGATCATGCAGATTTGGTACATGCCAAGGTGGGTATGGGGACACAAAATTTTTTATACCAACCCGCCATGACTGCGGCACAGTGCGAGCAGGCGCTCAGTAAAGGCGCAGCTTTGGTCAAGCAAGAAATAGAAGCTGGCAGCAATGTCTTGGCTTTTGGAGAAATGGGTATAGGTAACACCTCGGCTGCCAGTTGTTTGATGAGCGCATTGTGTGATATTCCCATTGCACATTGTGTTGGGAGAGGCACTGGTTTGGATGATACTGGGCTGGCTAATAAAACTGCAGTGCTGACCCAGGCTTTGCAACACCATTCATCATTAAACAAACAGGATGCATTTGCAGTATTAGCAACATTTGGTGGTTTCGAAATCGCAATGATGACAGGCGCGATGTTGGCAACCGCGCAGAATAGTGCGGTGCTGCTGATAGATGGTTTTATTGCAACTGCTGCCCTTTTGGTGGCTGCGCGCTTACAGCCGGAGATTCTTCATTATTGCGTATTTGCACATTGTTCGGGTGAGGTTGGTCATAGACGTCTGCTGGCAGAATTTCAGGCGAGGCCAGTGTTAGATGTGGGTTTACGTTTAGGTGAGGGCACTGGTGCGGTGCTGGCTTATCCTCTGTTACAAGCAGCAGTAAATTTTTTAAATGAGATGGCTTCTTTTGAGATTGCAGGCGTAAGCACTAGCAAAGATATGAATACGAAATGCTAAAGTTTATCAGCAAAGAGTGGCGTAATTTTTTATTGGCATTGCAGTTTTTTACACGCATTCATGTGCCGAGTTTTGCGGATTTTAAGGAAACTGACTTAAATCAGTCCGCCAAATATTTTCCATTAATTGGCATTGTGGTAGGTTTATTGGGCGCTTTTATTTATCAACTTAGTATTAATGTATTACCTGATGCGGTTGCGGTTTTGTTCAGCATGGCCGCTACCATATACTTTACCGGCGCTTTTCACGAGGATGGTTTAGCGGATAGTGCAGACGGTTTAGGCGGAGGTTGGGATAAAACGCGTATTCTTCTCATTATGCAAGATTCACGTTTAGGTACTTATGGTGGTGTAGCGCTGTTTTTTTCTTTGCTGGTAAAGTTTCAGCTGCTGATTTCTCTGCCTCAAACTTATCTGGTCTATGGCTTGGTAATAGCACATGCGCTGAGTAGAATGACTGCAGTATTTATGATGAGCACGCTTAGTTATGTGAAGCCTGACGGCAAAGCAAAACCTCTTGCTACTTCGATGAGTATAATTGATGTGGCTGTTGCCTGCCTGTTCGGTTTACTGCCATTTATTTCATTATGGTGTTATTTCGCAGATTCAAAAGCAATATGGA
>VGHQ01000007.1 GCA_016868195.1 Betaproteobacteria bacterium
CCATGAATAATGTCATGAAGAAAAAGACGTAATTCATTTTCAAGCACGTCTAACTCAATGGGCGGAGGTGAGCCACGCGTAAGATTTGGAATCTCACAATAAATACATTGCCAATTACAAGCATTATTTACATTCAGATTTATACCAATAGATAATCCACCGGCACGTCTTGATATAACAGAATAAATATATTTAAGACCACTTAATTCCCGACTGTGATCATGAATACTAAGATACTGTTTAGATACGCTCATGCTTATTTAAGCTGGTTGAGACGATCTCTTAATGAAGATAAGTCATAGCCTGCATTTTGGGCCTTGCTCAATATATCATCAATAGGTAATGTGCTTACATGGGAGAGGGCCCAGAGTGTTGAACAACGGGTGCCTGTTCGACAATAAGCAAAAATAGGTTTTTGAGCTGCCTTAAAATAAGCGTCAAATTGTGCAATGTCAACATCTGAAATTTGTCCACCTATCACTGGCTGATGAATTGCTTTAATACCTAAATTTTGAGCTTCTTTTTCGATGAGTGAAAAAGCTAACTGGCCTTCAGACTCTTGGTCAGGCCGATTACAAAATATAGTTTTGTAGCCTTGCGCATGAATTTCTTTTAAGTCTTCGATCGTGATTTGATCAGAGACAGTCAGTTCGTGATTTATTTTTGCAAATTTCATACCTTCATTCTACTTTAAAAAAATGCCCAGCAGGTCATTTAAGAATTGTTGACCCAGTACTGTTGGCTTAACCATATCTTGATTGATGCTAATCAGTTTTTTATCTGCCGCAGTTTTAAGTTCCTTTTCAATAGATGAAATAGTTAATCCAGTTTTTTCTTCAAAACTTTGAATAGTAAATCCATCAATTAGGCGTAAATGATTCATCATAAATTCGAAAGCCAAATCATTTTCATGAATGATTGTTTCTGACTCAATCATATTTTGTGAATTTACTTTTTCCATATATTGCTTCGGATTTTTGTAGCGACATTCACGTGTCATTTTGTCATGAAATGTAAGTTTACTATGAGCACCTGCGCCTATACCTAAGTAATCTCCAAATTGCCAATAATTCAAATTATGTTGGCATTGTGATTTAGGTTTTGCAAAAGCAGATATTTCATAATGCTCATAACCATATTCACTTAATATAATTTCAATAGTTTCTTGCATCACTGCACTCTCATCATCTAGTGGTAATTGTGGAGGGTGCTTAAAAAAGAAAGTATTTGGTTCAATGGTTAAATGATAAAAAGATAAATGCTGTATATTGAAAGAGGTTGCTGTTTTAGCATCATCCATCGCTTCATTTAATGTTTGATGAGGTAATGCGTACATTAAATCTAAATTCACCTTATCAAAATGATGCATCGCAATTTCAATGCCTTTTTTAGCATCTTCACTATCATGAATGCGACCTAATGATTTGAGATGCGCATCATTAAATGATTGAATCCCAAGCGAAACTCTTGTAACACCTGCATCTTTATAATCCCCAAAGTGATTGGTATCAATCGTACCTGGATTGGCCTCAAGTGTAATTTCAGCATCATATAAGAGGGGTGTGAGCGCGCGTACTTGACTTAAAATTTTATGTATAGCTTTTCCGCTAAAAAGACTTGGCGTTCCGCCCCCTAAAAAAATTGAATGAATTTTTCTACCCCAAATTTTAGGCAGCGAGTATTCAAGATCTTTAATGAGGGTATCCACATACATAGATTCCATGTCAGCAAAACTTTGTATTCCTTTATGTTCATGTGAATTGAAATCACAATAGGGACATTTTTTTACACACCAAGGAATGTGAATATAAAGCGATAATGGCGGTGGGAAGGCGAGTCTTGAAGTTTGACTCATAGATGATTTATTTATTTTTTAAATAAGGATTAATAAGATCATCAACCATTTGATGAAGTGCTTCTTTCATTTGTTGTTCTGAGACTTCCATTAAAAGACCATCTTCAATAGCATCTTGAGAAAGTTGCTTTAACTCATCAAAGTTTTCTTTCATGACCTTAATTTTTTCTGTACATGAAACGACTGTTTTGTCGTCACGCACCCAAGTAGGCCATTTGTTTTTTGATTTACCCATAAATCTGATTTAGTTTTAATTTAAGTTTATGTAATGCTTGTCCACGATGACTAATTCTATTTTTTATATCTGAAGGTAATTCTGCCACAGCTTTTTCAGTCATATGATCTAAAAATAAAGGGTCATAACCAAAACCACCTGAACCTCTTGGCGCTCTCAGAATTTCTCCATGCCAAATACCCTCGACAATGATGGGCTCCGGATCCATTTCATGTTTTACAAATACAATGATACAAATGTAATGCGCTTTCCGATTTGATTCATTTTCTAGGCTTTTTAAAAGTTTTTCATTATTTTTTTCATCCGATGAAGGCTCTCCTGCATATCGAGCGGATAAAACACCAGGTTTACCATCAAGTGCATCGACACAAATACCTGAATCATCTGCAATCGCAGGGAGTTTTGATAAACGGCTTGCATGTCTTGCTTTAATAAGTGCATTTTCAACGAATGTATGAAAAGGCTCTTCACATGCTTCAATTTTAAAGTGTGATTGAGGAAGTATCTGGACATTCATATCATTTAAAATCGACTGAATTTCGATGAGTTTTTTGGCATTGCTTGTTGCAATGACGATTTGTTTCTTCATGAAATTACTTTAAAACGTTTTTTTGTAATTGAAAAAGTTCTTTAATGCCCTCTGCTGCAAGATCAGACATTTGATCCATCATCTCGCGAGAAAAAGGCGTGCCTTCAGCAGTGCCTTGAATTTCCACAAAACCACCTGAGCCTGTCATGACAATATTCATATCTGTGTCGCAATTTGAATCTTCGGAATAATCTAAATCTAATAAAGTCTTTCCTTCATGGAGACCCACAGAAATAGCTGCTACTGCATCAATCAATGGGGATTCGGAAATAAGTTTTTGATTTATTAAATGTGAAATTGCATCGTGAACTGCAACATAAGCCCCTGTGATACTTGCAGTGCGGGTACCACCATCAGCTTGAATTACATCACAATCAATTTGAATGGTGCGTTCACCAAGTTTTTTTAAATCGATAATGGCTCTTAAGCTTCGTCCAATAAGACGTTGAATTTCTTGAGTGCGACCTGATTGTTTTCCTCGCGCAGCTTCCCGATCCATTCTCGATCCTGTTGATCTTGGAAGCATCCCATATTCTGCTGTAATCCAACCTTGATTTTGGCCTTTTAAAAAAGAGGGTACTTTTTCATCGATACTTGCAGTGCATAAGACATGGGTATCACCAAATTTAATTAAGACAGAACCTTCAGCATGTTTTGTGAAATGCCTAATAATTTCAACGGGTCTTAATTGGTTGTGAGCGCGTTGATTTAATCTCATAATCATCATTCCTCAATAGAAGTCCTCATTATAAGCTAGCTTTAATTGATTGATATCTTGTCATTTAAAGGTTTTAGTCGCAAATGCAACTATAGATTGATAAAATGACGCTTAAACATTGAATTGGATACCTTATGGCTTTAAGTATGACCGGTTTTTCTTTTAAAGAAGCAGATACAGAACAGGGTATTTTGCTCCTTGAATTTCGGTCTTTAAATAATCGATATTTAGAGCTCCAAGTTAAATTAGACGAATCCTTAAGGTCTTTTGAGCCCTTGATTCGCGATCTGATATCCGCAGAAATTAAAAGAGGCAAAGTAGATTGCAGAATTTGTTTCAAATCTAAAACGCATGCACTTGATGTTAAAAATGTAGATACCATTAAGTTAAAACAGCTCGTAACTTCAGTGGATGAAATTGCAAAATATTTTCCTCATGTTCAACCGATTAGTGCGCTCGATATTTTAAAAACAACTGAAATCATGCACGACCAATCGGTCAATATAAACTTGCTTGAGCAAGATCTAAAAAAAAATCTTAAAGAAGCGCTGATCGAAATTCAGGCATCTAGAGCGCGCGAAGGTGAAAAGTTACAAAAGATTTTATCGGATAAATTAAAAGATATTGAAATCCTTGTAGATGAAGCTAAAGAAATCTTGCCCATTTTAATCAAAGAATATCAAACTAAAATTGAAAATAAATTTAAGGATGCATTGATCGCAATTGATGATGATCGACTAAAACAAGAGTTTCTTATTTTTATGCAAAAGATGGATATTGATGAAGAGCTTAACCGTATTACATCCCATATCGACGAAGTAAGGCGCTTACTTAAAACAGATGGCGCAATTGGTAAAAAACTAGACTTTATGATGCAAGAACTGAATCGGGAAGCCAATACTTTAGGTTCAAAATCGATTTCACCTAAAACTTCACAAATATCAGTGGATTTAAAAGTTTTGATTGAGCAAATGCGCGAACAAATTCAGAATATTGAATAATAATGATTAAAGAATATATATGAGCCAAGCCCATTTATTTATCATTACAGCAGCTTCCGGTGCCGGTAAGACGACACTCGTAAAAGCCCTATTAAATAAAGATAAAGATCTTCAGGCTTCGGTATCTCACACCACGCGAAAACCCCGTCCGGGTGAAGTGAATGGTGTGGACTATTATTTTGTCGATGAAAGCACCTTTTTAGATTTGAAGAAAAAGGGTGAATTTTTAGAATCTGCTGAATGTCATGGCGGTATGTATGGTACGAGTAAAAAATCAGTCCAGTCTATTCTTGATCAAAAGAAAGACGTGATTTTAGAAATTGATTGGCAAGGTGCGCAAGCATTGAAAGCCCAGTTTAAAGAGGCCGTTTCAATTTTTGTATTGCCACCCTCTGTTGAAACATTGGCTGAAAGATTAAATAACCGCGGACATGATAGTGATGAGACGATTGTGAAGAGACTCAAGATTGCTCGAGAAGAGATGAGCCATGTAGATGAGTTTGATTATGTTACAATCAATGATGACTTTGAAGAAGCTCTTCATGATCTTATGGCCATTATTCGATCCACTCGATTAATGTGTCATATTCAGCTTACACGACATAGCCACTTAATTAAAAAATTGACTTGAAATTTGGAGAAATAACATGGCACGAATTACAGTAGACGATTGTTTAGAGATGATTCCTAATCGCTTTAAACTTACATTAGCTGCCGCATACCGCGCAAGACAATTAGCCAACGGTGCTGAAGCATTAGTGAGCACCCATGGCCTAAGGGATAAACCTACGGTATTAGCACTAAGAGAAATTGCAGCAGGTAAAGTTGGTCTTGATATCTTAAATAGAAAAACAACGTACTAATTCTAAAAATTAGGGCTTAATGCCCCCAAAAGAGTAAAGACCATGGCTAGTACCGCTCATTTTAATAAAGCGGATGCTCAAAAAACACCGCCGTTCCCGTTACTGCCTGTCGATAACGAAGACTCTGAACTCACAATCCTTCTTAAGACCTACTTAAAAACCAAGGACATCCATAAAATATGGGATGCCTATCGATTTAGCGAAGAAGCACATCATGGCCAATCTCGACGCAGTGGTGAGCCTTATATCATGCATCCAGTGGCTGTGGCATGTACCTTAGCCAGACTTCATCTTGACGCTCCGACAATACTTGCCGCACTGCTTCATGATGTCGTTGAAGATACAACCGTTACAACAAAAGAAATTGAAAAGAAGTTTGGCAAACAAGTATCCGTATTGGTCGACGGTTTATCCAAGCTTGATAAAATTGAATTTCAAGATGCTACAGAAGCGCAAGCCGAAAATTTCAGAAAAATGTTATTGGCGATGTCGAATGATGTCCGTGTCATTTTAGTGAAGCTCGCTGATCGTCTTCATAATATGCAAACCTTAGATGTGCTCAGGCCTGAAAAACAAAAACGTATTGCACAAGAAACGCATGATATTTATGCACCCATTGCAAATCGATTGGGCTTAAATACCATCTATCAAGAACTTGAAGAATTAAGTTTTAAACATCTATATCCAATGCGCTATCGCGCGATTCAAAAGGCCATGAAAGCCTCTCGAGGAAATCGTCGTGAAGTGGTTGAAAAAATTACGGCGGCTATTCAACAAAAACTCACTGAGATGAAAATGGAAGCGGAAGTGACAGGCCGCGAAAAAAATACTTATAGTATTTATAAGAAGATGAGTGAAAAGGGTATGTCATTTGCACAGATCAATGACATCTATGCATTCAGAATTATCGTGAAAGAAGCAAACGACGCCTACACAGCATTAGGCGCATTACATGCACTTTATAAACCTCTTCCAGGTAAATTTAAAGATTACATTGCGATTCCAAAAGCTAATGGATACCAATCATTGCATACAAGTTTGTTTGGACCTTTTGGGACACCCATCGAGGTACAAATTCGCAGTGAAAAAATGCATAAACTTGCAGAGGCAGGTGTTGCAGCACATTGGCTTTATAAAACAAAAGATGCACATCTCACTGAACTACAACAACAAACACATCAATGGTTAAAACGTCTTCTAGAGATTCAATCAGATAGTTCGGATTCACTCGAATTCTTAGAACATTTAAAAGTCGATCTTTTTCCAGATGAAGTTTATGTATTTACGCCTAAAGGGAAAATTTTAGCGCTTCCTAAAGGCTCGACAGCAGTTGATTTTGCTTATGCAGTGCATAGCGATGTAGGTAATTGTTGTGTAGCAGCAAAATATAATCAAGAACTCGTTCCGCTTCGTGCAGAAGTGCATAACGGCGATCACATTGAAATTATCACAGCACCGTTAGCTAAACCTAATCCTGCATGGTTAAATTTTGTTATTACTGGAAAAGCAAGATCACATATTCGACAATATTTAAAATCTATTGAATCAGAAGAATCTTCAAGGCTTGGCGAAGGTATGCTTAACCAAGCACTCAAAGCGCTTCATATCAGCCCATCATCTATTAAAGAGCCTCATTGGAAAAAATTAATCAAAGATTATGGCGTTAAAAATAAAGAAGATATTTTGGCGGAAATTGGTTTGGGCAGACGTATGAGTGTCATGGTGGCCCATCAACTTATTAGTTTTATGGATGGCATGAGTCATGAAAAAGGTAAACATAAGCAACTCGATGTGATCACCATTAAAGGCTCCGAGAGCATGGCGATTCAATTGGCAAGTTGCTGTCACCCTATTCCAGGCGACCCTATTTTAGGATTTATCAATAAAGATAAAGGCCTTGTGGTTCATACTCATGATTGTTTAGGGATTAGAAAATTTAAACTTGATCCTGATAAATGGCTTGATGTTGAATGGGATCCAAATCCAGATCGATTATTCAAGGTCAATTTACAAATTATGGTATTAAATGAGCGTGGGATGCTTGCTCAGATTTCTTCCGTGATTGCAGAATCAGATTCAAATATTGATAATGTGAACGTTGAAGAGTCGGATGGCGGACATTTTGTAAATGTGAACTTTATTGTGCAAGTGCATAATCGAATTCACTTGGCAGATCTGATGCGAAACTTAAGAAAAATTACTAATATTTCAAGAATCAGTCGTGTCAAAATGAAAACCTTTTAAGTAATTTATTACAAAAGAAAGATTGAAGAAATGACAAAAGAAATTATTCAAACTAAAAACGCTCCAGAAGCGATAGGGGCTTATTCCCAGGCTGTTAAAACAGGCAATACTATTTATTTGTCTGGTCAAATTGCACTTGATCCTCAATCAATGCAATTAGTTGATGGCATTGAAGCACAAATTCGTCAGGTATTTAAAAATTTAAAATCAGTCGTTGAAGCATCTGGCGCTCACCTAAGCGACATCGTTAAAATTAATATTTACTTAACTGATTTGTCTCATTTTGCTTTGGTCAACACCATCATGGGCGAATACTTTACAAAACCTTACCCAGCTAGAGCCGCGGTAGGTGTTGCATCGCTTCCTCGAAATGCGCTTATCGAAGCTGACGGCGTTGTTGTTTTTTAAATTATTTTTATTTAAGAGTATTTCAATCTGACTTCTCTAGCCGAGCTTAAGCTTTTTATACCTTCAGTATTAAATAAGCTCAAAAAATTGGGCCTTGAAGATGTATTTAGTTTAGTGATGCATTTACCTATTCGTTATATTGACGAAACAATTGTGACGCCCATTCGTGATATTGAAATGGGCGTACTTTCTCAAATAGAAGCAGAAGTTATTCGGGCAGAAATTGTCTATAAGCCCAAAAAAATGCTTATCGTACAAGTCAAAGACACATCTGGTAGCTTGCAGCTTAGATTTTTACATTTCTATCCAAGTCAAATGAAGATGTTTGAAGTGGGTAATCGCATTCGTATTTTAGGGGAGGCTCGGCATAATTTATTCGCATTCGAGATGATTCATCCTCAATGTAAATTAACAAGAAAGGGCGATATATTGCCAGATACACTTACGCCGATTTATTCATTGGTTGCAGGCGTGGGGCAAAAAACAGTCAAGGATGCAATTGATAAAGTATTTCATCACTTTGATTTAAAAAATTATTTAAAAGATTTATTTTTACCGTCGGTTTACGAAAAATTACACTTACCAGATCTTTATGAGAGTTTAAAAAGCATTCATCACCCAAAAGATTTTAAAGAGGCTACAAAACATGAGGCATTCTCTAGCATGTCATACCAAAGAATCATCTTTGATGAATTTTTAGCGCAACAATTATCTTTAAGATCTAATTATTTAATTAGACGCGCACTGACCGCTAGTCCGTTTAAAGCCACCAATAAACTCACGAATATTTTTATTGATTATCTTGAATTTGATTTAACGAATGCGCAGAAAAAAGTCATTCAAGAAATTAAAAATGACCTTGAGAAAAACTATCCTATGCAAAGATTATTACAAGGTGATGTAGGCAGTGGTAAAACAGTAGTAGCAACAATCGCCGCTCTGCAAGTGATTGAGAATGGAAGTCAGGTTGCTTTTATGGCGCCTACGGAAATTTTAGCGGAACAACATTACCGAAAACTTTATGCATGGTTGAGCCCTTTAGAAATAAAAGTCGCATGGCTCACAGGTAGTCAATCGAAAAAAGATCGAGAGATTTCCTTGGAGATGACGCAATCGGGTGAGGCAAAGATTGTGGTAGGTACCCATGCCCTTTTTCAAGAACATGTAGTATTTAATAAATTAGGTTTAAGTATTATTGATGAACAACATCGATTTGGGGTTGAACAAAGATTAGCCTTAAGAAAAAAAGGTGAATTAAATAAAGTGATTGAGCCTCATCAGCTCATGATGAGTGCAACACCCATTCCCAGGACGCTTTCTATGAGTTATTTTGCAGATCTTGATGTTTCGGTGATTGATGAATTGCCTAAAGGGCGTGAAACTATTGTGACAAAACTTTTTTCAGAGGATCGACGCGACGAGATTTTAAAAAGAGTGCATGAGGTATGTCATGCCGGTGCTCAAGTCTATTGGGTATGCCCTTTAATTGAAGAAAGTGAAGTATTACAACTTCAAACAGCTGAAGAAACCTATCTAAATATGCAATCTCATTTTAAAGACTTAAAGGTAGGGTTAGTTCATGGACGAATGAAATCCTTAGAAAAACAAAAAATCATGTCTGATTTTGTGAAAGGTGATATTCAATTATTAGTGGCGACCACAGTAATTGAAGTAGGTGTTGATGTGCCTAATGCGACTTTGATGGTGATTGAAAATGCAGAGCGTATGGGACTTTCACAATTACATCAATTACGTGGTCGCGTGGGGCGAGGTTCACTTAAAAGTACATGCATTTTATTGTTTCAAAAAAAATTATCAGAGCTAGCACGACAAAGACTCAAAGTGATTTTTGAAAATACTGATGGTTTTATCATTGCTCAAGAAGATTTAAACATAAGAGGCCCCGGAGAATTTTTAGGGGTAAGACAAAGTGGGGTACCTATATTGCGCATTGCTAATCTCAATCGTGATTTTAAATTATTAGAAGAAGCTAAAACGATAGCGGACCAATTATTGGAAGATTATCCTGAAGCTTCTCATCTTCATCTAAAACGCTGGCTAAGCCATGCAAATCAAAGAGTGAAAGTATAACCATGTCATGGCTAAGATCACCTGCAATTCAAGGACATGAGTTTTCGTGGATAACCGAAGAAGGTTCTTTAACAGACCGATTAAAAAAAGAGTTTAACGATGTCAAAGTTGATGTCATTTATGAAGGTTTGGCCTCAGAAAAAGAAACAGATTATATTCGTGAAGTAATTATCAAAAGTTTTGATAAGCCTATGATATTTGCTCAGACACGAGTAAAAATGATTGATCTTGATAGTGCTTGGAGTTGTTTAAAAGAACTTGGTCAACAATCGCTCGCAAATATTTTATTTAAAGACCCCAAAATTTTTAGACATTCACTTTTGTATCGATTATGTGATTCAGATGATATTTTATATAGACGTTTAAAATCACTTGGCTATATCCATGAAGAAATTTTATGGATTAGAAAATCGAAATGGGAAAAAGACGGAAAAGACGGAAAGATTCTTTCTTTAACTGAAGCCTTTTTGCCAAAACTTTTCAAACAATAACTAAGATCATATCAGCTTGATGATGATAATCATTCTCATTTAAGCTATAATTTCCTTTTTATTTTTTTCAAAGTATTTTCCAATAATTGTGACTTTGTCGAGACATATTTCCTTTCATATCGATTTGCCAAAAGCTATTGGAGTTTCAATCGCTATTCATATCATTTTGATGGTAGGTTTACCCGAATTCGATAAACCATTATTAATATTAATACCTCAAGAGATGAGTGTTACGATCTCAAGTTTGCCAATTCAACAGCCAATCGAAAAAATTGAACCACCAGAGCCTATAAAGCCTAAACCAATAAAAAAAGTGGAGCCTATTCAGAAAATAGAGAAAAAAATTACACCAATTATTGATAAAAATGCAACAATAGTTGCTCAACCTGCGCCTAAAGAAGTGGCACCACCTGAGCCCGCAGAGGTTATTTCAAAAATTCCTAATGTTTTAGCCCAAGAACAAGTGACTCAGTCTATAGAGAGTTATAGTAGTTTGCTTGCAAATGCGATTGCAAAATATAAGCAATATCCAAAAATTGCTCAAATGAGAGGTTGGCAAGGGACTGTTATTGCAGATCTTGAAATTGATAGTAAAGGCTTAGTGATTAGTGTCAAGATTAAAAAGAGCAGTACTTATGAAGTTTTAGATAACGAAGCGCTCGAAATGATAAAAAAAGCTTCGCCATTTCCGGCTCCACCAGATAATTTGCGCGGTAAAAATTTTAATGTGCTTGTGCCTATTTCATTCAAACTCGAATAATCCGATTTAATTTTAAAGATGCGTTCTTACTTTCATCTTATGCGTCTTGATAAACCCATTGGCATTTTTTTGTTATTGTGGCCAACCTTATGGGCACTTCTCATAGCAAGCCATGGCCATCCGAGTAAGCAGCATCTCACCATTTTTGTTTTAGGTACAATCTTAATGCGATCAGCTGGCTGTGTGGCGAATGATATCCTTGATCACAAATTTGATTCTTTTGTCACACGCACAAAATTACGCCCTTTAGCGAATCAATCTATCTCGGTTAGGAATGCATTTTTTTTACTGATTATTTTGTTATTGGGTGCATTGACATGTGTTTTATTTTTAAATGAACAATCATTTTATTTTTCTCTGATAGCTTTATTCTTAGCACTCACTTATCCCCTAACTAAAAGATTTTTTATCATGCCTCAAGCCTATTTAGGTTTAAGTTTTGGTATGGGTATTCCCATCGCTTTTGTTGCAAATGATATTTCCCTAACTTTAACGATATGGCTTTTATTTTTTGCGAATGTATTTTGGGCGATTGCTTACGATACGCTTTATGCGGTGACAGACAAAAATGATGATTTAAAAATTGGCATTCGCTCTTCGGCTATTTGGTTTGGAAATTACGTGAAAGAAGCCATTATGTTCTGTTATACCTGTATGATGGGATGCTTGATTTGGATTGGAAAGCTAGAGAATTTTGGCTGGCCTTTTTATATATTTATGATGTTGAGTCTTATTTTTATTGGAGTTCTTTATCGTCAAATCAGGACGCTCAACCCAAAAGCTTGTTTTGATGCATTTTTGAGCAATAATTACCTGGGTGGGCTTGTCTTTTTAGGTGTTTTTTTTCACTATCTCTATGCGAACTAAATCATTAATAAAATTGACAAAACAGGCAGTTTTGACATAGAATTCATCTCTTTTTTTAAATTTATAGCGCTAAAGTTGGTATTGAAATGAAGACATTTTCAGCAAAATCCCACGAAGTAAAACGCGATTGGTTCGTTGTAGACGGAACTGATTTAGTGTTGGGTAGATTAGCAAGTGCGATTGCACATCGATTACGTGGTAAACATAAAGCCATTTATACACCGCACGTAGATACAGGCGATTACATTGTAGTGATCAACGCGGAAAAGATTAAAGTAACGGGTAACAAAGGTGATGATAAGGTTTACCATCGCCACTCAGGTTATCCAGGCGGTATTTCAACAACGAACTTCTCTAACATGCAAGACCGTTTTCCTGGCCGTGCTTTAGAAAAGGCAGTGAAGGGAATGCTACCAAAAGGACCTTTGGGTTATGCCATGATTAAAAAGATGAAAGTCTATTCAGGCGCAACTCACGATCATGTGGCACAACAACCACAACCATTAAGCATATAGTTAAGGAAATACTATGATAGGTAAATACAATTACGGAACGGGTCGCAGAAAAAGCTCGATAGCTCGTGTATTCATTAAGCCAGGTAAAGGTGTGATTACAGTGAACGACAAACCTGCAGATGAATATTTTACACGTTATACCTCTCGTATGATTTTCCGCCAACCACTTGATTTAACGAATACGTTAAATACATTTGATATTCATGTGAATGTCATTGGTGGTGGTGAGTCTGGTCAAGCAGGCGCAGTGCGTCATGGTATTACACGCGCACTTATTGACTATGATACAAATTTAAAGAGTACGCTTTCACAAGCTGGCTTTGTAACACGTGATGCACGCGAAGTTGAGCGTAAAAAAGTGGGTCTTCGTAAAGCTCGTAGACGTAAACAATTCTCGAAACGTTAATTGTTTCAAGTTCCAAAGAGCAAAAAGGCCGCTTACAAGCGGCTTTTTTGTTATATAGAGTTAAATAAATTTTGTTAGTATGGGGTTTTAAGGGTTAAGACTTCTTTTAAATTAGAGGTGCGTATGTGATGAGTAATCTTTCAAAGATTAAAGTAGGCGTGGTGGGTGCGACCGGTTATACCGGCGTTGAGCTATTAAGAATTTTAGTTAAACATCCTCATGTGACTATTCAAACTGTGACCTCCAGAGCAGAAGCTGGCCTATCCATCGCGACCTTATTTCCGAATTTAAGAGGATTAATCGATCTTAAATTTGAAGATCCAAAGACTGCTGATTTGGTAAATTGTGATCTCGTGTTTTTTGCAACACCTAATGGGATTGCCATGCAAGAAGTGCCCGCACTTCTTAAAGCTGGGGTCAAAGTGATTGATTTGGCAGCAGATTTTAGGCTAAAAGACGCGCACGTCTGGGAAAAATGGTACAAAATGTCGCATTCATGTAGCGATCTACTTAAAGATGCTGTTTATGGTTTGCCAGAAATTAATAGAGAAAAAATTAAAAAAGCTTCACTTGTAGCTAATCCGGGTTGTTATCCCACAGCGATTCAATTGGGATTTATTCCTTTGATTGAATCTGGTGTGATTAACCTTGATGATCTCATCGCAGACGCTAAATCAGGCGTGTCAGGTGCGGGCAGAAAAGCTGAAGTGAATGCATTGATGGCGGAAGCGTCTGATAACTTTAAAGCATACGGTGTTGAAGGGCATAGACATTTACCCGAAATCACGCAAGGACTTACGGGCGTTGCGAATCAGGCGGTGCATTTAACCTTTGTGCCACATTTAACACCTATGATTAGAGGTATACATGCAACACTTTACGCAACGCTGACTAAAAATATAGACTTACAAGCACTTTTTGAATCGAGATATAAGCATGAGTCCTTTGTGGATGTCATGCCAAAAGGCGCTCATCCCGAAACAAGATCTGTAAGAGGCTCAAATCAATGTCGCATCAGTATCCATCAGCCGCATGGAAGTCATAAGGTTGTTGTGTTATCTGTCATCGATAATCTTGTGAAAGGTGCGGCAGGACAGGCTGTGCAAAATATGAATCTTATGTTTGATTTTCAAGAGATTTCTGGACTTGATCTTGTGCCTTTGATGCCATAAAGTGTTGTTTCTATGAGAAAAGTTAAGCGAACCTATACAAAATATTTTGGCGTAACACGTCGGAGAATGCGCATTAAAGCAGGTGCGTCTTGGCATACCTATTTGATAATCGCTGCACTCTCATTTATAGGCGGCGCAGGGTTTACTTATTGGGAGTTAAACGGTGGCTCAGTGATTGGGTTTATTTCAAAAATTCAAGCACTGGAAGCTGAAAATCAATCAATACAAGGCCAGTTATTACATCAAAAAATTGAGCTTCAATTGAAATCGATTTCAGGCGATAAAGTATCAGGCGATATTACTAAGCTCCAAGAAGAAAATGCCAAGCTAAAAGAAGACATTCTTTTTTACGAAAAAATTGTAGGCAAGAAACGATAAAGGATATTTCATGTTTTTTAATAAAAAAAATAAAGCGCACACAATTGATACACTCGTTGATAAAGATGTTACGGTGCGTGGCAATGTGACTTATTCAGGTGGCATTCGTGTAGATGGTGCTATTTATGGGAATCTCACTGAACTTCCAGGTACGGCAGGGACTCTTATTATGGGTAATAAAAGTCTCATTAAAGGAAATATATCAGCCCATACAGCCATTATTGGCGGAGATGTGAATGGTAATATTGTATGTGCCGAGTACATAGAGCTTCATGGGAATGCCAGAATTATGGGTAACATCGAATATAAGGTGATAGAAATTCATTCAGGTGCTAAAGTGTATGGACGACTTAAAGAAGTTGTTAAAGATTATCAGTCACAAAAAAAGAAATAATCAGGAGTAAATATTATGAATCAAATCGTTGAATCAAAAGAAATGGAAATGCCAACCCCACTTATTTTTACAGATAATGCTGTAAAGAAAGTAAAGGAATTAATTGAAGAAGAAGGTCAACCAGAGCTCAAACTTCGAGTATTTGTGAGTGGTGGCGGATGTTCGGGTTTTCAGTATGGATTTACATTTGAAGAAGCAATCAACGAGGACGACACGCAAGTAACAAAAGATTCTGTCACGTTGTTGATTGATCCCATGAGCCTGCAATATTTAATGGGCGCTGAAATTGATTATCAAGATAGCGTTCAAGGCTCACAATTTGTCATTAAGAATCCAAACGCACAAACAACTTGTGGTTGCGGTTCTTCTTTCTCAGCTTAAAACGGATTTAATTTTTAGGGACGTCACGTCGAGGTTTACCTGTGTAAACTTGGCGTGGTCGGCCAATTTTACTTCCAGGTTGACCTAGCATTTCATTCCATTGAGCAACCCAACCTGACATTCTCGCAAGCGCAAACACCGCAGTAAACATCGAATTAGGAATGCCCATAGCGCGCATCACAATGCCAGAGTAAAAATCTACATTTGGGTATAGTTTTTTCTCAATGAAGTATTCATCCTCAAGTGCAATTTGTTCTAATTTCATGGCAAGTTTGAAAATAGGATCATCTCTCAAGCCAAGTTCATCAAGGACTTCATAGCAAGTCTTACGCATGATTTCTGCACGAGGATCTTTATTGCGATAAATGCGATGGCCAAATCCCATCATACGGAAAGAATCATCTCTATCTTTTGCGCGCTTAATGAATGCGCCAATTCTACTTTCATCCCCAATTTCTTCGAGCATTTTTAAAGTAGCTTCGTTCGCGCCGCCGTGTGCTGGGCCCCAAAGAGATGCAATGCCTGCAGCAATACATGCAAAAGGATTAGCACCTGATGAGCCCGCAAGCCTTACTGTAGAAGTGGATGCATTTTGTTCATGATCTGCATGAAGAATTAAAATGCGATCAAAAGCTCTAGCAAGTACTGGATTAGGTTTGTATTCTTCACATGGTGTTGCAAACATCATATGCATAAAGTTTTCTGCATAACCCAAATCATTTTTAGGGTAAATAAAAGGTTGGCCTAAGCTATATTTATAACTCCATGCCGCGATAGTAGGTACTTTAGCTAATAGCTGATGCGCGGATATTTGGCGATGTTCAGGATTCATCACATCCATGGCATCAAAATAAAATGCAGACATTGAGCCTACAACCCCTACCATGACTGCCATAGGATGAGCATCACGTCTAAATCCACGGAAAATATTATTGAGTTGATCGTGCAGCATGGTGTGACGATTAATGGTTGTTGAAAATGTTTCTTTTTCTTGAGGCTTGGGTAATTCACCATGCATTAATAGGTAAGCAACATCTAAAAAATTATATTGTTCTGCGAGTTGCTCAATAGGGTAGCCGCGGTAAAGAAGAAGACCTTTCTCTCCATCAATAAAAGTAATTTCAGAGCTGCAAGAAGCAGTCGACATAAAACCAGGGTCATAACTAAATATTTGATGAGCACCTAATTGTCGGATATCAATGGCGTCGTTACCCATAGTGCTTTTTACCAAAGGCAATTCTAAGGATGTTGATTCTTGATTAAAGTTTAATGTGACTTTAGTTGATTTCATTTTTGAAAAATAAAATTAATTATTAAATGAATTATAACTTTTCACGATACTTTTGCTAGCGCTATCTTTATGCGGGATAGAGTGCACCTAAAATGCGCAAGCCTCTAGCCCCAGTGACTTCGGGTAAGTTACCAGGTTTTGAAAATAACATTTGTTTTGCAAGCCATGCGAATGCTGCGGCTTCAACATATTGTGTAGGTATACCAAGCAGATCTGTGGGTTGAATTTTAATTTTTGGCATTAATGTTTTTAATCGTTCAACCAAGAAACTATTTAACGCACCACCACCACATAAATATATTTCAGTGATATTTGTATCATGCGAATCTATTGCTTTTGCAATACTTAATGCCGTGAGTTCCAAAAGTGTTCTCTGGATATCTTGTTTTGAGTAAGATTTTTCTAAGTGTTTATTAAGCCATACTTCATTAAAGTGATCACGGCCGGTACTTTTGGGTGCAGCTTTTTCAAAATAAGTGTCTTTAAAAAAAGCACCAAGGAGTATTTCAATAATTTTACCCTCTTTAGCCCACGCACCATTCTCATCAAATGCTTGATTTCGATGCGTCTTGCTCCAGTGATCTAATAAAATATTACCAGGGCCCGTATCAAAACCTGTCACAGTAGTTTTAGGATTTAATAGAGTGATATTAGCAATTCCGCCAATATTAAGAATGGCACGATAAGTGGTTGGATGTGAAAACATTTCTTGATGAAATGCGGGTACCAATGGAGCACCTTGTCCACTTGCTGCAACATCTCGACTTCTAAAATCAGCAATTACATCAATATTGGAAAGCTCAGCTAAAAGTGCAGGATTTCCAATTTGCAAGGTGAAGCCTTTTTGAGGTTGATGACGAATGGTTTGCCCATGAAATCCAATGGCTCTGATATCTTTGGATAAGATATTTGTTTTATTAAGCAAAGTTTCAATTGCTTCATAGGCTTTTTTGCTCACTATATTGGCTATGACGAGACTTTCTTCAAGCTCATTAGTATTTGGTGAATGTAGTTCTAATAAAGCCATTTTGAGTTTATCCTCATAGGGAACATAGCTATGACCCATAATTTTGATGTCTTGAGATTTTTCACCAAAATTGACGAGCACTGCATCCATGCCATCAAGGCTGGTGCCGGACATAAGACCTATAAATAATTCATTCATGTGTGAGATTGTAAATGGTTTATTTCCGCTATTTTCCATATTGGTAAAATAATTTAGGCTAAAATGATGGCAATTATGAAACTTCAATAAAACCATTCGGGAATATTTGTGGCTACTGAAATCAATCAAGCATTAGCGCTCATTAAAAGAGGCGCTGAAGAAATTCTTATAGAAGAAGAACTTCTTGAAAAACTCAAAAAAGGAAAACCTTTAAGAGTAAAAGCTGGCTTCGATCCTACGGCCCCCGATCTTCATTTAGGCCATACCGTTCTATTAAATAAACTTAGACAATTTCAGGATTTAGGCCACCATGTTTTATTTTTAATTGGCGACTTCACAGGGATGATTGGGGATCCTACAGGTAAAAGTGCGACACGACCCCCTTTGTCTCAAGATGAAGTTAAAAAAAATGCTGAGAGTTATGCCGAGCAAGTTTTTAAAATATTAAAACGTGATCAAACCGAAGTCGTTTTTAATTCAACATGGCTCACCGATTTGGGTGCTGCTGGTATGTTGAAGTTAGCAGCAAGCCATACAGTCGCAAGAATGCTAGAGCGTGATGATTTTAGTAGACGATATAAAGCAAACCAGCCTATCGCTATTCATGAATTTTTATATCCCCTTCTTCAAGGTTATGACTCTGTGGCATTAAAAGCAGATGTGGAATTAGGTGGTACTGATCAAAAATTTAATTTATTAATGGGTCGCGAATTACAAAAACAATCAGGCCAATCTTCGCAATGTGTGATTACGATGCCGCTTCTCGAAGGCTTAGATGGCCTGCAAAAAATGTCTAAATCGCTAGGTAATTACATTGGGATTAATGAAGCACCTGAGATAATTTTTGCAAAAATTATGTCAATTTCAGATGAATTAATGTGGCGATATATTGAGTTACTTTCTTTTGCAACTTTGGATGAGATTCAAAAATGCAAAGCAAACGTAAAGGCAGGTCAAAACCCTCGTGATATCAAAGTTACTTTTGCTCAAGAAATTGTGGCGCGCTTTCATTCTAAAAAGGCTGCTACCGAAGCGCTCGATAATTTTCAAACTCGCGCTAAAGGGGGTATTCCAGAAAATGTGCCTGAGGTAAACATCGCTATTCAAACTGATACGATAGGTATTTTACAGATTCTTAAAGAGGCGGCTCTTGTGGCCAGCACTTCAGAAGGTATGCGTCTTATTGAGGGGGGTGGCATTAAAATTGACGGTGAGCGCCTTGAAGATGGCAAAAAAATGATTTCTAAAAATAGTGAATTTGTAGCTCAAGTAGGCAAACGAAAATTTGCCAAGATTAAAGTGCTTTAGTGTGATGGATCGCATTGATTTTTAATGAAGTTTTGATTTCAATTATCTGAATTTATTGATATAATTCCGTATGAAAATAATGATGGGCTTTAGGCCCATTTTTTGTTTCTGCAACTTGGTAATTTTAGGAAATCAGCCTTAAATGGAAAAGCTTGAAACATTAATTGAAAAAACCGTACAACAGCTCGGATACGAGTTGGTCGATTTAGAAATTTCAAATCGAGGAAAGCTTTTACGTGTTTATATTGACAAGCTTGATTCTGTGACAATTGATGATTGCACTTTAGTAAGCAACCACCTAGGGCACGTATTTAAGGTAGAGCAGGATTTAGATTACGACCGACTTGAGGTGTCATCCCCTGGTATGGATCGCGTATTAAAGAAATTAGCTGATTTTGAACGCTTTAAAGGTGAGCGAGCTTCCGTGAAGTTAAGAATGCCTCTAGATGTGCGTAAAAATTTTTTAGGCACTATTGATGGGACGGAAAAAGATACTGTACTTTTGATGTGCGAGGGTGAGCTTTATCGTTTTGCTCTATCAAATATTGATAAAGCGCGATTGAGCCCAGAATTTAAACGTTAGAGAATGATTTGCGGAGATTGAAATGAGTCGCGAGATTTTATTATTAGTAGATGCTTTAGCCCATGAAAAAAATGTGAACAAAGAAGTGGTCTTTGAAGCTCTTGAATCAGCTTTGGCTTCTGCTACAAAGAAAAAAAATACAGAAGATATTGATGTGCGCGTCGAAATCAATCGCGATACGGGCGAATATAAATCTTTTAGACGTTGGACGATTTTGAATGATGCGCTTATTGAAAATGAAGATGCTCAGATCTCTCTGACTGATCCTCGTGCAGAAGGCAAAGCTGAAAATGATACGATTGAAGTACCTTTGGAGTCTATTGAATTTGGTCGCATTGGCGCACAAGCAGCAAAACAAGTGATCTTACAAAAAGTCCGCGAAGCTGAAAGAGAGCAAATTTTAGAAGACTTTTTAGGCCGGGATGAAAAATTAGTGACAGGTGTGATTAAGCGTATGGATCGCGGCAATGGCATTATTGAAGTGGGCCGTATTGAAGCAGTGCTTCCGCGCGATCAAATGATCCCTAAAGAAAATTTACGAATCGGTGACCGCGTGAGAGCTTATCTTACAAGCGTTGAAAGAAGTCACCGTGGACCACAATTGATTTTATCCAGAACAGTACCTGAATTTCTTATTCGTTTATTTGAGCTTGAAGTACCTGAAATTGAAGAAGGTTTACTAGAAATTAAATCTGCGTCACGTGATCCAGGCTTGCGTTCAAAAATTGCCGTAAAAGCAAACGATCAAAGAATTGATCCGGTAGGCACATGTGTCGGTATGCGTGGATCAAGAGTTCAAGCAGTGACGGGCGAACTTGCAGGGGAGCGTGTTGATATTGTTTTATGGTCTATGGAGCCAGCACAGTTTGTGATTAATGCCATGGCACCTGCTGAAGTTTCAAGCATTGTAGTTGATGAAGAAAAACACAGCATGGATGTTGTCGTGAATGAAGAAAATTTAGCGCAAGCGATTGGTCGAAATGGACAAAACGTTCGTCTTGCAACTGAACTCACAGGTTGGAATATTAATATTCTGACGGAAGAAGAATCTTCTAAGAAAAATGAAGAGGAATATGCAAGTACAAGTCAATTATTCATGGCAAAACTTGATGTGGATGAAGATGTGGCTGATATTCTTGTACAAGAAGGATTTAGTACATTAGAAGAAATTGCTTATGTACCATTACAAGAAATGATTGAGATCGAAGCATTCGATGAAGACACAGTGAATGAACTTCGTTCACGTGCAAGAGCTGCTCTTCTTACTGAAGCAATTGCCAAAGAAGAAAAAGTTGAAGAGGCAGCTGAAGACTTACTTACGATGGAAGGTATGGATGACGCTACGGCAAATCTCCTTGCATCTAAAGGTATTTCAAAAATGGAAGATCTTGCAGATCTTGCTGTAGATGAATTGGTTGAAATGACTTCAATGGATGAAGAGCGTGCGAAACAGTTAATTATGACTGCGAGAGCGCCTTGGTTTGTTTAAAGGCATGTGCATCCTTCGATGAATAATATGAGGTATTAAATGGGACAATCAACTGTCACTAAATTTGCTGAGGAATTAGGATTACCTATTGATTTATTAATCGAACAGCTCAAAAGTGCTGGCGTAAATAAATCAGCAGCAGAAGATTCATTAACCGAAATAGATAAATCAGCATTGCTTGAATATCTTCGTAAGGAACATGGTCAATCTCAAGCGCCAAAAAATAAAATCACTTTAACGCATAAGCAAAACAAAGAGATTAAAAAAACAGATAGCACAGGACGCGCTCGTACCATTCAAGTTGAAGTCCGTAAAAAACGTGTTCTGGTAAGACGTGAAGATGGACAGCCTGTGGATACAGCTATTGAAGCGCCTAAGCCTATTGAGTCAGTTGAGAAATCTCAAGCAAAAGATCATGTGCTTGATGAAGATCAATTATCGATGAGGGAGGATGAAGCCAAGCGTCATGCAGCCCTTGCTGCAGCGCAAGCTGAAGATGTTAGAAAAAAACAAGAAGCGGTTGCAAAAGTAAATGAAGCACCAGCGGCTAAATTAAGTGAGGGCACATTGCATCGCCCTGCTTCTAAAGCTGGCGTTAAAGTCGAAGGTAAAGACAAACAAATTGATAAGAGCGAGAAGGATTGGTCTGATCGCGAATTTAAAAAACGTACACTGAAAGGCCGTGGTGATTCTAGCGCTGCTTCAGGATGGCGTTCACCTAAATTAAAATCAAAACATCGCGAAGAGAATGAAGAGTCCACATTTGTGGCGCCCACCGAACCGATCGTTCGCGATATTCACGTACCAGAAACGATATCAGTGGCTGACTTAGCCCATAAGATGTCAGTGAAAGCTACCGAAGTGATTAAGGTGCTCATGAATATGGGCATGATGGTTACAATCAATCAAATTCTTGATCAAGATACTGGAATGATTGTGGTCGGTGAAATGGGCCACAACGCGATTGCAGCTTTAGATAACGATCCTGAAGCGCTGATTGATCAAGACTCAACACTAGAGGCTATTTTAGAAATGCGTCCTCCAGTGGTAACTGTCATGGGTCACGTGGATCATGGTAAAACATCACTCCTTGATTACATTAGAACAACACGCGTGGCTTCTGGCGAAGCAGGCGGTATTACACAACATATTGGTGCATATCACGTGGAAACACCTCGTGGTATGGTGACTTTTTTAGACACACCAGGCCATGAAGCTTTTACGGCCATGCGCGCTCGCGGTGCAAAAGCTACCGATATTGTGATTTTGGTAGTGGCAGCAGATGATGGCGTTATGCCACAAACCATTGAAGCGATTCACCATGCAAAAGCAGGCAATGTGCCGCTTGTAGTTGCAATTAATAAAATTGATAAGCCTGAAGCAGCCCCTGAGCGGGTAAAGATGGAGCTTGTTGCGCAAGAAGTGGTGCCTGAAGATTTTGGTGGTGACACCATGTTCGTGGAAGTCTCTGCAAAATCAGGACAAGGTATTGATAAATTGCTTGAGTCAGTCCTTCTTCAAGCTGAAGTATTAGAGCTCAAAGCGCCTAAAAATACCCCAGCTAAAGGCATCGTGATTGAAGGCCGTTTGGATAAAGGTCGTGGTCCTGTGGCAACTATTCTTATTCAATCAGGTATATTAAAACGGGGCGATACATTATTAGCGGGATCAGCTTTTGGTCGTATCCGTGCGATGCTCGATGAAACAGGTAAAGAAATTAAGGAAGCAGGACCTTCGATTCCTGTTGAAGTATTAGGTCTCGCAGATGTGCCGAATGCAGGCGAAGAGGTCTTGGTATTAAATGATGAACGTAAAGCGCGAGAAATTGCTTTATTCCGTCAAGGTAAATTCAGAGATGTGAAATTAGCAACACAACAAGCTGCCAAACTTGAAAATATATTTGATCAAATGGCTGAGGGTAGCGTCAAAGTGTTACCACTCATTATTAAATCCGATGTGCAAGGTTCTTACGAAGCGTTATCCACATCACTCCAAAAATTATCGACCGATGAAGTTAAAGTCAATGTGATTCACATGGGTGTGGGTGCCGTCACTGAATCTGATGTGAACTTAGCCAGTGCCTCAAAAGCGATTTTGATTGCCTTTAATGTAAGAGCAGAAGCAGGTGCTCGTAAACTCATCGACTCACTTGAAGTCGATGTTCGCTATTACAGCATTATTTATGAAGTTATGGATCAAGTGAAAGCAGCGCTTGGTGGATTATTATCACCTGAGCAAAAAGAAAGCGTCATTGGTATAGTTGAAATTCGAGAAGTATTCAAAATTTCTAAAGTGGGTTCGATCGCCGGTTGTTACGTTCAAGATGGTGTGATTCGAAGAAACTCAATGGTACGCGTCTTAAGAAATAACATTGTGATTCATTCTGGCGAACTCGATTCATTGAAACGTTTTAAAGATGATGTGAAAGAAGTTAAAAATAATTTTGAGTGCGGACTCTCTATTCAAAACTTTAATGAAATTGAAGTGGGCGATATGCTCGAAGTATTCGAAGTGGTTGAGGTTGCGCGTAAGCTTTAACCATGGTGAATCGATCTTATGCGAGAAGTGATCGCATTTCAGAGCAAATTAAGCGAGAACTCGCAGAGCTTATTCAGTCAGAACTTAAAGATCCTGCAGTAGGAATGCTGACGATTACAGAAGTACAAGTCACCCCTGATTTACTCCACGCTAAAATATATTTTATATCCCCCACTAATGATCCTTTGATCATGCAGGGCCTTGAGCGCTCCAGAGGATATCTGCGTGTGCAATTATCAAAGCGCATGGCAACTCGCGGCATACCGCAACTTCATTTTGTTTATGATACGTCCATTGATGAGGGTATGAAAATTTCACAACTCATTAAAGACGCACTTCCTCCTCAGTAATTTATTTCCATGCAAAAGAAGTCTTTGAGGCGCGAGATTGATGGCGTTTTTCTACTCGATAAGCCGCTTGGGTTTTCTTCAAATCAAGCGTTAAAAAAAATTCAATGGCTGTTTAATGCAAAAAAAGCAGGACACACAGGTAGCCTTGATCCAATGGCTTCAGGACTTTTGCCTATTTGTTTAGGCGAAGCTACAAAATTCTCTCATCGTCTTCTTGATGCTAATAAAAGTTATATCGCAACGATACAATTAGGTATAACTACTTCGACAGGAGACCAAGAAGGAGAAGTGGTTTCAGAAAAAGAAGTTGTATTAAATGAAGCCCAATTAAAAGACATATTAAAAAAATTTATAGGTGATATTACACAATTACCACCTATGTTTTCTGCGTTAAAATTTGAAGGAAAACCTCTTTATGAGTATGCAAGAGAGGGGATTGAAATTGAGCGGAAATCTCGACAAATCAAAATTTACGACATCAAACTTATAAAAATTGAAGAGAGCATCATCACCATTGAAGTTCTTTGTAGTAAAGGTACTTACATTAGAACTTTGGCAGAAGATATTGGGCAGACATTGGGATGTGGTGCCCATTTAAAGGGTTTAGTAAGGACTCAAACGGGTAATTTTCAATTATCAGATGCGTTCTCGATGGAGGCACTTGAAGGTATGTCTATGGCGTCTCGAGAAAAAGTACTTATGCCTATCGATGCTTTACTTGAAGATTTATTATCGGTCGAATTAACTGTGGCCGAAACAGAAGCGATTAAAAAAGGGCAAGGTATTGATTTTATTTGTAAAAATGAGAAAAAATTGCGCTTATATAGTGCTACAGGTCAATTTGTAGGCGTAGGCCAGCCCGACCTCAAAGGACGCCTTTTTCCTAAGCGCTTAATCGCAAATATATTATAAAAAACATATTGTTAAATCAAAAGAATACAATTAAAATACGCGGTTCTGAATGAGGAGAGAAGATTAAATGGCATCAACAGCAGCAGAAAGAGCCAAAGTTGTAAGTGAATATCAACAGGCAAAGAACGATACAGGATCCCCAGAAGTGCAAGTTGCACTTATCACAAGTCGTATTGGTTATTTAACAGAACATTTCAAAACCAATGCAAAAGATCACCACTCACGTCGTGGACTTTTAGCACTTGTAAGTCAACGCAGAAAATTATTAGATTACCTTAAAGGTAAGAATTTAGGTCGCTATCAATCATTGATTGAGCGTCTTGGTTTACGTAAATAATTTTTTAACTATTTAAATTAATTAGTTTAAGAGATTTATTGATTCGTAAGTTTTGAAGCCGATTGCAATCCTTCTTTAAAGGAAGATGCGTCGGCTTTTTTATTGGATGTTAAATCGTAGTTAATGTATTCGTTATTAAGAAGTGAATAACGGATGAAAAAAGAAAAGGGTAAATTATGTTTAAAGCAATTAAGAAAAGTATTCAATTTGGTGCGCACACCTTAACACTTGAAACAGGTGAAATAGCAAGACAAGCAGATGGTGCAGTATTAGTAAGTTATGGTGATACAGCAGTGCTAGTGACAGTTGTAGGCAAGCACGATGTTAAAGAAGGCCAAGATTTCTTCCCGCTTACAGTTGATTATCAAGAAAAAACATACGCGGCAGGTAAAATTCCTGGGGGTTTTTTTAAAAGAGAAGGACGTCCAAGTGAAAAAGAGACACTTACTTCACGTTTAATTGATCGTCCATTACGCCCTTTATTTCCAGAAAGTTTTTACAACGAAATTCAAATCGTGGCGATGGTCGTTTCATATGATAACGAGATTGATTCTGATATTCCAGCAATCATTGGCGCTTCAGCGGCACTCGCAATTTCAGGTATTCCATTTTATGGACCGATTGGCGCGGCGCGTGTAGGTTACATTAATGAAGAATACATCACTAATCCCACAGCTTCACAATTAAAAGACAGTGAACTTGACCTCGTGGTTGCGGCGACAGATTCAGCGGTATTGATGGTGGAATCAGAAGCTAAAGAATTACCTGAAAGCGTGATGTTAGGTGCGGTACTTCATGGCCATAAAGAAATGCAAGCTGTAATTAAAGTGATTAATGAATTAGCTAAAGAAGTAGGTAAAGAGCCTTGGAATTGGGTTGCTCCAGAGCCAGATAAAGCGCTCATTAAAAAGATTCATGACTTAGCTGCGAAAGATGTTCATGATGCATTTCAAATTAAATTAAAAGGCGATCGCTCTGCAAAACTAGAAGAAATTAAAAACAAAGTATTCGCTGAATTGATTACTGAAGATACAGATACGATCGAAGCAAACAAAATTAAAAATGAATTTTTTAATTTAGAAGCAAAAACAGTGCGCACACAAATTTTAGATGGTGAGCCACGTATTGATGGTCGAGATACTCGTACTGTAAGACCGATTGCAATTAGAACGGGCGTTCTTCCAAGAACACATGGTTCAGCATTATTCACGCGTGGTGAAACGCAAGCGCTTGTAGTGGCAACATTAGGCACAGGCCGTGATGAACAATCAATTGACGCACTTCAAGGTGAGTTCTCAGACCGCTTCATGCTTCACTATAATATGCCTCCATATGCAACTGGCGAAACAGGACGTATAGGTACACCTAAGCGTCGTGAAATTGGCCACGGTCGACTCGCTAAGCGAGCATTGATTGCTGTATTACCTTCTAAAGAAGATTTTAGTTACACAATGCGGATTGTTTCTGAAATTACAGAATCCAATGGTTCAAGTTCTATGGCATCAGTCTGTGGCGGCTGTCTAGCTTTAATGGACGCTGGCGTTCCAATTAAAGCGCACGTTGCCGGTATTGCGATGGGTCTCATTAAAGAAGGTAATCGTGTTGCTGTTCTGACAGATATCTTAGGTGATGAAGATCACTTAGGTGATATGGACTTTAAAGTAGCGGGCACCGAAGATGGTATTACAGCACTTCAAATGGACATTAAGATCACAGGTATCACGACTGAAATTATGCAAGTGGCATTAAGCCAGGCTAAAGAGGGACGTGAACATATTTTAGCGATCATGAAAAAAGAAATGAAAGGTAGCCGAAAAGAGTTATCTTCATTTGCACCAAGAATTATTACTGTGAAAATTCATCCAGATAAAATTCGTGAAGTGATTGGTAAAGGTGGATCAGTGATTAAAGCCTTAACTGAAGAAACAGGTGCAACGATCGATATTGAGGATGACGGTACGATCAAGATTGCTAGTGTCGATGGTTTACAAGGTGAAGAAGCTAAACGTCGTATTTTAGAAATCACAGCAGAAATTGAAGTAGGTCAAATCTACGAAGGTACTGTGATTAAAATGTTAGACTTTGGTGCCATTGTATCTCTGCTTCCTGGTAAGGATGGCTTGCTTCATATTTCACAAATTGCACATCAACGTGTCAATGCAGTGACTGACTTCTTGTCTGAAGGACAGAAAGTTAAAGTGCAAGTCATTGAAGTAGATGATAAGGGCCGTGTTCGTGTAAGTGCAAAAGCATTGATCGAACCCCCATCTGCTGAAGAAAAATCTGAAAGCAAAAAAGAAGACTAATTGTTTTAAAGAGATGTAAGACAACAAAAAACCCGAGATCTTTCGGGTTTTTTTATTTCAATTAATTGATTAGCCCGCCATTTGTTTTTCACGGATTTCATCAAGCGTTTTACAATCAATGCAAAGCGTTGCTGTTGGACGCGCTTCTAAACGTTTCAAACCAATTTCTTCACCACAGCCAGTGCAATAACCATAATCTTGGCTTTCGATATTTCTTAAAGTCTCATCTATTTTTTTGATGAGCTTACGTTCACGATCGCGGTTCCTGAGTTCTAGAGCCATATCAGATTCTTGGCTTGCGCGATCATTTGGATCTGCGTATGAAGTAAGTTCATCTTGCATCGTATGAACCGTGCGATCGATGTCTTGACTTAATTCTGTTTTCCATTCGTGAAGAATGGTGCGAAAATGATTCAGTTGGCTTTTGCTCATATAGCTTTCACCTTTTTTAGCCTCATAAGCTCTAAATTGTTTTAGACCTTTTTGAGATGAGCCAATGACTTTAGATTTAAGCGAAATAATTTTTGCAGGTATAGGCTTCTTAGCAACAACTTTCTGTGCCATTACTTTCTTGGCCACTACTTTTTTAGCTGCTGGTTTTTTCTTAGCTACCACTTTCTTAGCCACTACCTTTTTAGGAGCTGCTTTTTTAACCACTACTTTTTTAGCTGCTGGTTTTTTCTTAGCTACCACTTTCTTAGCCACTACCTTTTTAGGAGCTGCTTTTTTAACCACTACTTTTTTAGCTGCTGGTTTTTTCTTAGCTACCACTTTCTTAGCCACTACCTTTTTAGGAGCTGCTTTTTTAACCACTACTTTTTTAGCTGCTGGTTTTTTCTTAGCTACCACTTTCTTAGCCACTACCTTTTTAGGAGCTGCTTTTTTAACCACTACTTTCTTAGCTGCCATTTTTTAATCCTAAAGTAAAAACAAATGAAAATAATCGCGAAAGTTTACACTGATCGACTATGAAAGCAAGATGTAATTGAGATATTTTCTGACTATTTATGGGGCAGACAATTTTTGTGCGAGAAGCGTATTTTCCATTAACGTAGCTACTGTCATAGGTCCCACTCCTCCTGGAACAGGTGTAATAAAACCAGCTCTTGTTTTAGCGATATCAAACTCAACATCTCCTACTATTTTTCCGTCATCAAGCCTACTGATACCAATATCAATTACTATGGCACCAGGCTTAATCCAGCTACCTTTTATAAGCCCAGGTATTCCCACTGCTGCTACAACAATATCTGCTAATTCGATTTTCTGCTGAAGAAGTTTAGTACGGCTATGACATATTGTTACGGTACAGCCAGCTAAAAGAAGTTCTAGACCCATAGGCCGACCGACATGATTAGACGCACCGACCACGATTGCATCAAGTCCTCTTGTTGGGAGCTGAGTGGCCTCGATAAGCTTCATCACACCGAAGGGTGTGCATGATCTTAATTGAGGTTGTCTTACGGCTAAAAGACCAATATTTCTGGGATGGAATCCATCCACATCTTTACGCGGCGAAATAGTCTCAAAAATGACATCATTATTGATGTGATCAGGCAAGGGCGACTGAACTAAGATACCATCAATATTGGCATCATTATTTAATGTTTCAATAAGTGTGATAAGTTCTTTTTCAGAGGTTGTATTAGGCAAATCATAAGCAATCGATTTCACGCCAATTTTTTCACAAGCCAAACGTTTATTCCTTACATAGATAGATGATGCAGGATCAGAACCCAAAAGAATGACCGCTAAACTGGGATTTCGAATGCCTTTTTTTAATCTCACATCAATTTCTTGTTTAAGAACTTGAAGAAGATTTTCAGCAATTGTTTTTCCATCAATTATCTTGGCTGACATGGATTGATCTATGAATATAAAAACAACATTTTAACATATTGGACTTTTAACTATGTTTCATAAGGACTGAATCTTTTGTAAGAAGAGTCGTCGAAGAGTATGATTAATTTAGATTATTTTTTTAAGGTAGTTAAAAATGATGAAAAAAAGTTTTTGGTTAGTTTCAATGGTATTAATTTTTGGATTCAATACATCTGTTTTTGCAGACCATGATGGTACGGGCGAGCATTGTAAGATGCATACAAAAAAATCATTTGATGAGGCAGATGTTGATGGTGATGGAACGCTTGATCGTGAGGAAGCCAAAGCTGTTTGCAAGGAAGATTTTGATGTTATGGATAAAGATCATGACGGGACATTGACCAAAGACGAGCTCAATGCATGCAAAGGTAAGAAGGGTAAGTCAGGCTATAAAAAACGCCGCTAAACCTGCGTAAATAGAAGAAATCATTGGGCCCAAGTCGCCCCTTTGATTTGACCTAAACCCTTAATTAGGCTATATTCTCGCCCTCGGGGTGTAGCGTAGCCTGGTAGCGCGCCTGCTTTGGGAGCAGGATGTCGGGAGTTCGAATCTCTCCACCCCGACCAGATTTAGCATCTTACTTACTATAGAAAAAAGGATTTTCTGTAACACGCTTTGTGTTGTTAAGCTGCCCGTAGCTCAACTGGATAGAGCACCAACCTTCTAAGTTGGGGGTTACAGGTTCGATTCCTGTCGGGCAGGCCAATTTCATAGTTCATTGGTGGCTGTAGCTCAGTTGGTAGAGTCCAGGATTGTGATTCCTGTTGTCGTGGGTTCGAGCCCCATCAGCCACCCCAGTTTTTAAATGCATTGAATCCATAGTTAATTGACGATATAGTCATTTCAACTTTAATTTATATTTAACGCATTCATGGACGATCAGCAACTTCTCCGATATAGCCGTCATATTTTATTGCCTGATATTGAGTACCAAGGACAAGAAAAACTTCTTCACAGTCATATTCTCATAGTAGGTGCAGGCGGTTTAGGTGCACCTATTGCCATATATTGTGCTGCTGCGGGTATCGGAAAAATGACGATATGTGATTTTGATGATGTTGATTTAAGTAACCTTCAAAGACAAATCATTCATGACACACAATCCGTAGGTATTAATAAAGCTTTTTCCGCAAAACAATTTATTCAATTACTTAATCCAGATATAGAAGTGATTGCAGTGACAAATAAACAAACTGAAGCAAGCATGAAAGTGATTGCAAAAGATGTCGATGTCATTATTGATGGCTCAGATAATTTTGCTACACGTTATGCACTTAATCGAATTGCAGTGGAGTTAAAAAAGCCTTTAGTTTCAGGTGCTGCTGTAGGATTTGAGGGTCAGATCAGTGTCTTTGATATGAGGCATGATAAGAGCCCTTGTTATCATTGTTTATTCCCTGATACAGGTGATCGCAATGAAACACGCTGTGCTGACAATGGTGTTTTTTCTCCTACTGTTGGTATGATTGGTACTTCGCAGGCCGCTGAAGTAATGAAAATTATTTTAGGCATCGGTGAGTCTTTAGAGGGTCGCTTACTATTGCTAGATGTAAAATCGATGCAATGGAAAAATATTCAACTTAAAAAAGATCCTTCCTGCCCCGTATGCTCTAAGTGATTTTTTATGGCAGACATCTGCCATGAGGCCTGATATCACTTATCCCTATGTTAAAATGAATCTTTAACAAATCCTCTATGTGTTTTATTCATGGAAAATAATCTCTTAAAACCTTTTAGCCCCAAAGATATAGAAAGTCGATGGTATGACTTTTGGGAATCAAAAGGATTTTATCAAGCAGGTTTGGATACAAAAAATAATCATTCATTTTGTATTTTATTGCCGCCACCCAACGTAACAGGCACGTTGCATATGGGGCATGGATTTAACCAAACACTTATGGATGCATTAACGCGGTATCACCGCATGAAAGGTGACAATACGCTATGGCAGCCTGGAACTGATCATGCAGGTATTGCCACACAAATCGTAGTTGAAAGACAGCTTGATAAAGAAGGTATTTCAAGACATGACCTAGGCCGAGAAAAGTTTTTAGAAAAAGTATGGGAATGGAAAGATTATTCAGGTGGCACAATCACACAACAGATGCGTCGTCTGGGTACCTCACTTGACTGGTCACGCGAGCGTTTCACGATGGACGAAGATTTATCAAAAACAGTCACCGAAACATTTGTAAGTTTATATAAAGAAGGTCTTATCTACCGAGGCAAACGTTTGGTAAATTGGGACATTCAATTACAAACAGCTGTATCTGATTTAGAAGTCGTTCAAGAAGAAGAGGATGGATTCTTGTGGCATATTCAATATCCACTTGCATCCGGCGAGGGCCACTTAACGGTTGCTACCACAAGACCTGAAACGATGTTGGGTGATGTGGCGATTATGGTTCATCCCGAGGATGCGCGCTATGAAAAATTAGTTGGTCAAATGGTGAAGCTACCTCTGTGTGATCGCCAAATTCCAATCATTGCAGATGATTATGTAGATCAAACATTTGGGACAGGTGTTGTGAAGGTAACGCCAGCTCATGACTTTAATGATTATGCTGTAGGCATGCGTCATAAGCTTCCCATGATAAGTGTGTTGACACTTGATGGATATATTAATGACTCAGCACCAAAAATTTATCAAGGTTTAGAGCGATTTGCTGCGCGCAAAAAAATTGTAGAGGATTTAGATACGCAAAATTTTCTTGTTAAAACAGAAAAACATAAACTGAAAATTCCGCGTGGCGATAGAACAGATGTAGTGATCGAACCGATGCTCACAGATCAATGGTTTGTTGCCATGACAAAAAAAGGCCATGATGGAAAAAGTATTACAGAAAAAGCTCTCGATGTAGTAAAAGCGGGTGAGATTAAATTCTTTCCTGATAATTGGGTGAATACTTATAACCAGTGGTTAAACAATATTCAAGATTGGTGCATTTCAAGACAACTTTGGTGGGGCCATCAAATACCAGCTTGGTATGGTGAACAAGGCCAAGTATGGGTCGCGCATAATGAAGAAGAAGCTAAAGCGCTCGCTTTAAAAGAAGGTTACCAAGGGCATTTAAAACGTGACCCAGATGTTTTAGATACCTGGTATTCATCAGCACTTTGGCCTTTTTCAACGCTTGATTGGACGCCTGACTATCCGAAAGTATCAAATCCAGCGCTCGATCTTTATTTGCCTTCCACAGTGTTAGTGACAGGTTTCGATATTATCTTTTTCTGGGTAGCGCGGATGGTGATGATGACAAAACATATCACTGGAAAAATTCCCTTTAAGCATGTGTATGTGCACGGATTGATTCGTGATGCAGAAGGCCAGAAGATGAGTAAATCAAAAGGCAATGTTTTGGACCCTATTGATTTAATTGACGGCATCTCATTAGAAGCGCTCATAGAAAAAAGAACGACGGGGCTTATGAATCCAAAGCAAGCCGAATCGATTACTAAAAAAACACGTAAAGAATTTCCAGAAGGCATAGCCGCTTTTGGCACTGATGCTCTCCGTTTTACTTATGCCAGTTTAGCGAGTCCTGGACGTGATATTAAATTTGATCTTCAGCGCTGTGAAGGCTATCGAAACTTTTGTAATAAATTATGGAATGCGACGCGATTTGTATTGATGAATTGCGAAGGCAAAGAAAATGATTTTGGCGAATGTGCGGATGGCTATTTAGAATTTTCAAAAGTTGATCGTTGGATCGTGAGCTTATTGCAAGAAAGAGAAGCGGCGATTGAAAAAGCATTTGTAGATTATCGATTTGATTTGTTATCCCAAGAGCTTTATCAATTTGTATGGGATGAATTTTGTGATTGGTATCTTGAAGTGGCTAAAGTTCAATTGCAAATCGGCAATGAAGCTGAACAAAGAGCGACACGTAGAACACTTTTGCGTGTTCTTGAAACTATCTTAAGATTAATACACCCAGTGATGCCTTTCATTACCGAAGAAATCTGGCAAACAATAGGGCCTATGAATGGAAGGTCGGGACCTTCCATTATGCTGGAGGCATATCCTCAAAGTGATAGCAAGAAAATAGATCAAGAAAGTATTCAATGGATGTCAATTTTAAAAGAGATGATTGATGTATGCCGAAAACTTCGCGGCGAAATGAACATTTCTCCAGCACAGAAAATTCCACTTATTATTTCCGGCGATAAAAAATCACTTGAGCTATATGCAGCTTATCTTAAAGCGCTCGCTAAATTAACTAACGTCGAGATTGTGGATGAACTTCCAGCGATGGATGCACCCGTCATGTTAGTGAAAGATTTTAAGTTAATGCTTAAAGTTGAAGTGGACGTAGCAGAAGAAAAAGAAAGAATTATAAAAGAACTGAATCGTATTCAAATTGAAATACAGAAAGCTCAAGGAAAGTTAGAAAATGCTAGCTTTATTGATAAAGCGCCTGAAGCAGTAATCGTTCAAGAAAAAAAACGTTTAGAAGAATTTACAGAGACTTTTGAAAAGTTAGAAGCACAGCTAAAAAAATTAGCTTAAACGACGTTTTTTGATAAAGAAGGTAATGACGCCATCATCATCTTCAAGAGACAAAAGTTCGTGCCCTGTCTGGCGACAAAATGCATCAAAATCTTTCTTACTCCCAGGATCTGTTGCGATAATTTTTAAAACCTGATCAGATTGAATTTCATTTAAACCTTTTTTACATCGCAAAATAGGCAACGGACATTTAAGCCCTGTTGCATCGACTTCGTGATCATAATGCATATTATTTGAGTGCTGAAAAAGTATAGCCAGTATTAGCCCAAGCAATGACACCACCTGCTAAGTTATATACATTGTGATAATCATGTTCGGCAAGATAAGATGCTGCGTGCGCTGAACGAATACCGCTATGACAATAAAAAACAATACTAGATTTTTTAGGAAGCTTATCAAATGCTTGAGGAAGGTTAGCAAGGGGGATATGTTTTGCCCCCTGGATAATGCCTTTTGCAACTTCGTCATCATTTCTTACATCAATTAAAAGTAAATCATCTTGTTTGATTATGTCATGTAAAGTTTCGGCATCTATAGTCATGAAAGCACTCATAAAAGAAAAGCTTATATATTAAAGAATTTTTTGAATGATCAGGGTGATCACATTTGTCGCAGCAAGTGCTTGCAAGCCCCAGAGCGTGTACTTCATACCCTGAACCCTAAGTTCTATATTAGGCGTTGCCTCTAGAAAAGCTTTTGCATAATAAAGTCGACCCGCAGTAAATAAGCCACCTAACAGTAAAACGATTGTCCAGTGAATATGGTTTACTTCTAGACATCCTAAGAGGATAAGACCTAAGGGCACATACTCTGCAAAATTACCATGCGAACGGATTGCTTGTTGCAAATCGTCTCGACCGCCATCGCCTAAAGACACTTCATTTTGCCGCCTTAAGTTAATGACATTTAATGTTAATTTAACGTATACAAAGGTAAGGGTAGCAGCGTAAATAGCAGTAATTTTTAACATGGTTTTTTTGAATGAAATAATCTAAGAAGGCCTCATTATAACATCGAGACTTGGACCTTATAAACGGGCACTACTTAATTTGAATTTTATTTCTTCTCACTCATTTCTTTCATTTCTTTTTCTATTTCAAGGATGGCATCATCTATTTTTGTCTCTTCTTTTTTCTCAACTACTGGAGGCGCTTTAGTTTTGCAAGATACTTCCATTTTATTTAGTACATAAGGCACAGACTCCGAGGTGCTAATTACATTATAACCATCCTCACATAACTCTTTTGCTTTTGCATTACATGCATCGATAAGAATACATTTAATTTCAGTGACTAAAGGCTTATTTTTTTCAGTGGTTTCTTGTTTTGTGGTGTAAGTCATAGAACTACAAGCAGATATAAATACCACACTTAGAAACATTAAGATATTTTTAGATTGCATTTTAATAAGCCTTTCTTAATAGAGATTATGTCAGAATTATAATTAACTTTAGCTTAAACAATATTTAATTTTTTAAAGCGGATGTAATTCAATGGCAGAATGTGAGCTTCCCAAGCTCAACATGCGGGTTCGATTCCCGTCATCCGCTCCAACGGTTAAATTAATTTTGATGTGGCAAAAGTAGCAAAGAGTGACCAGAGTGTGACCATCAACATTAAATTAGAGCCAAGCTTTGTGATGCTCCGAATTCTGCCGGTGATGAAAGCTGCAAAAGCAATTGTAAATAAATTTCCAATCAATTGATTGAAGTCATTTGTAAATCCTTGACTGTATAAAGGGTAGAGTACACAGTTTAAAAATAAAATCGGCACTATTGAAAGCAATGCACGGTCACGTGTTTTCTTGATAAGCAGCCATTGTGTATAAGCCATAAAACCAATCAGCACTGTCCAAATAAGACCAATCATCCAAGATGAAGGCAACAAAGGATATTCAGGTTTAATGGGTTGAGTGAATGATTGATTGATGTTGAATGTAAATATAATGCCATTTATCACCGTGGCAATGCTAAGGCTGATGAACAACAATTGAATAAGACCGCGGCGATTGGGCTTGATATTGAACATGAACTATTCCTTAAAAAATAATTTTGTTGATTAAACTTTTGAGTTATTAATTAATTCATAATACTACTGAAATTATGCGTTTTAAAAAACATTAAATCATGAAAAAAAATCCTCCATGCGTCATGACATTTTCAGCAACCGATCCGACGGGCGGTGCTGGACTTCAGGCTGACGTTTTAACCCTTGCTAGCTTAGGCTGTCATCCTTTGTCTGTGACAACGGCGATTACCGTTCAAGATACTTCAGGTGTTGAAAGTATGATGGCTTTTGATGCGGACTGGGTGAATGACCAAGCACGTAGCTTATTAGAAGATATGCAAGTCGCTGCATTTAAATGCGGTTTATTGGGCAATGTAGAAACGATTGCAATGATTGCAGAAATTGTGGCGGATTATCCGACTATTCCACTCATCATTGATCCTGTATTAGCCTCAGGCCGAGGTGATGCATTGGTGACCAATGAAATGATTAATGCGATGTCAGATTTGTTGTTATCTCAGGCAACACTTATTACACCGAATAGCATTGAAGCAAGACGTTTAGCATTTAGAGATCATGATGACTTTGGTGAAGCAAGTTTAGATGAATGTGCAGAGCGACTTCTTAATACGGGTTGCCAATTGGCTTTAATTACCGGCACACATGAAGTAACGACCGAAGTCATCAACACCTTATATAACGAGCATGGCAAAGTGAGGAGCTACAACTGGGAAAGATTGGCAGGAAGCTATCATGGTTCAGGCTGCACTTTAGCGTCAGCGATTGCAGGTTGTATGGCATTAGGATCCACCTTAGAAGAAGCGATTCAAGAAGGACAACGCTTTACTTGGCAGTCTTTAAAACACGGATTTAAGCCAGGCATGGGCCAATTTATTCCAGATCGACTTTTTTGGGCCCATGACGATGAATTGGAATATGCGCGATTCATTCATCATTAAAGGTTTGTACGCCATCACTCCCGATATAGCGGACTTAAATACCCTTATTCAAAAGACTCAATTGGCCATTGAAGGTGGTGCTTTTATGGTGCAATATCGCAGCAAAATCCACAATCGTGAAGCTAAAATGCATCAATGTGCTGCTATTTTACGTCTTTGTCGTGAATATAAGATACCTTGTATTGTCAATGACGATGTAGACATGTGTCGTGTTTTGCAGGCAGATGGTGTTCATTTAGGTGAAAAAGACGACAATATCGCAGATGTTAGGCGCATTTTAGGCGAAGATGCCATCATTGGAGGCTCATGTTATGACCAACTGAACCGTGCAAAACAGGCTCAAAATGAGGGTGCAAGTTATGTGGCTTTTGGTGCGATGTTCGAAACCCTCACAAAACCCCATGCACCGAGAGCCAGTTTTGAACTTTTAAGAGAGGCTAAATCTCAGATTCAAATCCCCATCGTTGCAATTGGGGGCATCACCATGAATAATGCTCATGATGTGATTAAGACGGGAATCGACGCGATCGCTGTCATTAATAGTCTTTTTGAGGCTAAAACCATTAAGGAAACCGCAGAAACATTCTCTAAGATGTTTCATTAAATCGATATGAGTCAGAATAAAACGCTATTTGAACTTTCACAAAAAATCATTCCAGGTGGTGTGAATTCCCCTGTCCGCGCATTTAAGTCTGTAGGTGGCACGCCGATTTTTTTCAAAAAAGGTTTAGGCAGTAAGTTATGGGATGAAGATGGCCGTGAATATATTGACTATATTAATTCCTGGGGTCCGATGATTTTGGGTCACGCGCACCCTCAAGTGCTTAAAGCCGTTCAAGAAGCCTCATTCGATAGTTTGTCATTTGGCGCACCCACAAAACGCGAGCTCGAGATGGCGGAACTTCTCGTGAAGCTCGTTCCTAGTATTGAACAAGTGAGATTGGTAAGTTCAGGCACAGAAGCTACCATGAGTGCGATTCGAGTTTCACGTGGATTTACGAAACGTGACACGCTCGTTAAATTTGAAGGTTGTTATCACGGTCACGCCGATGCGTTATTAGTGAAAGCAGGTTCAGGGCTCTTAACCTTTGGAGAACCAAGTTCCGCCGGCGTTCCAGAGGATGTGGCAAAGTATACATTGACGCTTCCTTATAACGATGTAGAAGCACTCAAAACACTCTTTAAAGAAAAAGGTGACACCATTGCAGCTGTCATTATTGAGCCCGTGGTTGGTAATATGAATTTTATTATTCCTACAATCGAATTCTTAAAAACACTTCGTGAGTTATGCACTAAATATGGGGCTGTGCTTATTTTTGATGAAGTGATGACAGGCTTCAGAGTGCATTTAGGTGGCGCTCAAGCGCTCTATGGCATCACTCCTGATTTAACGACGCTAGGTAAAGTGATTGGTGGCGGTTTACCCGTGGGAGCCTTTGGCGGACGTCGCGACATTATGCAATGTTTAGCACCTTTAGGTCCTGTCTATCAAGCAGGCACATTGTCTGGAAACCCTGTAGCAGTGGCGGCAGGATTAGCTACTTTGAAATTAATTCAAGCCCCACATTTCTATGAGGCATTAACCAAAAAAACCAAGGCACTCGTGGACGGCTTAACAAAAGCTGCACGTGACTTACATGTGAAATTCAGCGCGCAATCAGTTGGCGGTATGTTCGGTATTTATTTCAGTGAAAAGGCTCCAACAAGCTTTGATGAAATTATGAAAAGTAATAAAGAGCAATTCAATCAATTCTTCCATCATATGCTTACCTCCGGTTTCTACTTTGGCCCATCTGCATTTGAGGCAGGTTTTGTGTCAAATGCCCACACAGACGTGGACATTCATCAAACGATTGAAGCCGCAAAAGAAGTCTTTCAAGTCCTTAAATAAGCTCAATAATTGTTGAATTACAAGGCGTTAGGCTTTATGATTAAAGGTTCCGTTTAATCTTTTTAATGTAGTTTATGACTCAATTCGAAAGACCTGAGCAACAAGGTCTCTATAACCCTAAAAATGAGCATGACGCCTGTGGCGTCGGCTTTGTGGCTAACATTCATGGCACAAAAAGTCACACCATTGTGGCGCAAGGTCTTCAGATCCTGACGAACTTAACGCATCGAGGCGCGACAGGCTATGACCCGAAATTAGGTGATGGTGCCGGCATCCTCATTCAAATGCCAGACGGCCTCATTCGAGATGAAGCTAAAAAACTATCGATTGATTTGCCTGCTATAGGGCAATACGCATGTGGCCTTATTTTTTTTCCACAATCCACTCAGCATCGAAATCAATGTGAAAAGATCATCATCGACGTTATCAAGGAAGAAGGTCAAACATTTTTAGCTTGGCGAGATGTACCGACTAACAATGCAAATATCGCAGAGGCTGCGAAAGCGTTAGAGCCAAAAATTAAACAAGTCATCATTAGCCAGGGCAAAGAAATTAAAGATCAAAACCATTTCGAACGAAAACTTTTTGTCATTCGTAAACGTATTGAACATAGCATTAAAAAATTAGGGCTCGATGATCCTGCGCAGTTTTATATTCCATCTCTTTCAAGCCGCACGATTGTGTATAAGGGTATGCTGCTTGCAAATGAAGTGGATACTTACTACCCAGATTTAAAAGATGAGCGTGTGACATCGGCATTAGCGCTTGTCCATCAACGTTTCTCAACGAACACATTCCCTGCATGGGATTTAGCGCATCCATTTAGAATGATTGCGCACAACGGTGAAATTAATACGGTACAAGGCAATGTGAATTGGATGCATGCACGACACGAAAGCATGCAATCTGCGCTACTTGGTGATGATCTAGAAAAATTATGGCCACTCATTGTCGAGGGCCAATCAGACTCCGCATGTTTTGATAATTGTTTGGAGTTGTTAGTAGCAGGTGGCTATAGTCTTCCACATGCAATGATGATGTTAATTCCTGAAGCATGGTCAGGGAACCCGATGATGGATGAAAACCGCCGCGCATTCTATGAATATCACGCTGCATTGATGGAACCATGGGATGGTCCAGCAGCAGTGGCATTTACCGATGGTCGTATGATTGGTGCCACATTAGATCGAAATGGATTACGTCCCGCACGGTATTTAATGACGAATGATGGTGTGGTGATGATGGCATCTGAAATGGGTGTACTTCAATTTCCACAAGAAAAAATTATAAAGAAGTGGCGTTTACAACCAGGCAAAATGCTTCTCATTGATACTGAATCAGGTCGTATCATTGACGATGAAGAAGTAAAAAAAGAACTCGCAATACATAAACCTTATCGTCAGTGGATTGATAGTTCACGCTATTTCTTAGGTGACTTTCCAAAAATAAATAGCAAGACTGAACTTAAAGCGACACTTCTCGACACACAACAAAGTTTTGGTTTCACACAAGAAGATATCAAATTTATTCTTCAACCGATGGTGGAGGATGGTGAAGAGAATTCAGGTTCGATGGGTAATGATGCAGCACTTCCTGTACTCTCAAAGAAACCAAAACTTATTTATAACTATTTCAAACAATTATTTGCGCAAGTCACTAATCCACCCATCGATCCTATTCGTGAAGAATTAGTGATGTCGCTTGTGACATTCATTGGACCCAAACCTAATTTATTAGCTGTCGATGAAACAAAACCAACGATGCGTCTTGAGATAAGTCAGCCCGTTTTAACGTTGGATGATCTAGACCAATTAAAAAATATTTCGAAACTCACAAAAGATGCCTACAAATCACTGGTCCTCGATATTACATACGATGTAAAGGGCCTTAAAAAAGACGACGCCTATGGCATGAAAAAAGCACTTGACACACTTCGCCAAGACGCTCACAAAGCAGTGAAAGATGGTTACAACATTCTCATCTTATCTGATCGTAACCAATCAAAAGATCGTATGGCAATCCCAGCATTGTTAGCCACATCAGCTACTCATCAATATTTAGTGGGTGAAGGTTTGCGCACTAATACAGGGTTGGTAGTAGATACTGGTTCTGCGCGAGAAGTACATCACTTCGCACTTCTCGGTGGCTATGGGGCTGAAGCGATTTGTCCATGGCTAGCCTATGAGTCAATGAACGTCATATCAACGGATCATAGCCTCGCCCATAAAAATTTTATTAAGTCGATTAGCAAAGGTCTTTATAAAGTCATGTCTAAGATGGGGATCTCGACTTATCAGTCTTATTGTGGCGCACAAATTTTTGAAGCAGTAGGCCTTAACTCCCAACTTATAAATACTTATTTCAAAGGCACCGCTACTAAGGTTGAAGGTATCGGCATTGAAGAAATTGCGGAAGAAACGATGCGCATTCATCAATCTGCATTTGGATCCGATCCTGTATTAGCACATGCATTAGATGCAGGTGGTGAGTATGCATTTAGAGTCCGTGGCGAAGAGCACATGTGGACGCCAGATTCGATTGCAAAATTACAACACGCGACACGCACTAATCAATACAACACGTATAAAGAATATGCCGCTTTAATTAATGATCAAACGAAACGTCAAATGACGTTACGTGGATTATTTAAATTAAAAACGAATGACAAAGCGATTTCGATTGATGAAGTTGAGCCCGCTAAAGAAATTG
>VGHQ01000008.1 GCA_016868195.1 Betaproteobacteria bacterium
CAAGATGCGCCATACTATAAAGGGCTGCGGTGTCTTCTAATGAAAAGTTTTTGGTTATCCTAGGCTTCATGCTGCAAGCATTATGAATAGCCTCATTGGTTAAAAGATCTTCTTTTGAACCACACAATATCACTTCATATGTATTTTTTTTTAATGCATCAATCACATCAGCCCAAGTCGCTATGGGTAACTCTTTAAATTTCCAACGCGAGGGTGCATGAACCACCACAAGCTTTTGTTTTGATGAAATAGATTGTTTCGACAACCATGTTTTGATTTTTGATTTGTGTGCGAATGATGGCTTAATCAGATAAGGTGGAGCTTTTTGAGAGTGAAAAAGATGGCTCGCTCTTAATAAATCGACATCTTGTTCTACTATAGGTCTCACATCATCTAAACTTTCAGTCAATATATCGAAAGATTGATGCCAGAATTTACCTCGTCGATGTGTTTTTCTAGCCACACTTAATTTGGCTGGGAATAAACGCTGAATGAATGCACCCCGCCAGTCATTCGAAAAGTGTGCTAAAAAATCGTAAGTCTCTGAAGCAATCGCTTTATAAAACTTCATATAGGCCATGATTTTTGAAAGGCCTTTGAGATGACGCGGAATCACAAACACGTGTCGTACGCGCGGATGCATCTTAAAAATAGGCTCACTTTCAGGTAAGCACACCACATCAACATACTGGAAGTCTTTGGGCAGCGCAGAAATCGCTGAGGTCAGGATAATGGAGTCCCCAATATTTTTTGTTTTTAAAAACAATGCCTGTTTAATTTTAATGACTCCAGATTCTTTTAAATGAGTGATCGATATCGTTTAAATCAATTTTAATCGATCTTTAAGAATAGTCATGATGAAATCAATCGCAGGTTTTATTTTTTCGCCCTCTAATGATTGATAAGCATATTTATAGGGAAACATAATATTTTTTTTAACATAAGGATCAATAAAGACGCGATCTCTAAAGTGACTCTTCACATCCTCATAAAAAATAATGGTCGGTATGTTTGCCATAGAGGACATGGTTTTAAAAACACTATCTGCGCCAATCATCACATCACAATATTGAACCTCTGCTAAATTTTCAATGATATTTTCATGGGAAGCAAAAGAAATACGGTCATCTTCTTGAAATTCAAAATGACTCAATTCAGCTTGGGTACCAAATAACACTAATTTGATTGGATAGGAAAGTAATGTATGTATGAGTTGGTCGATAAAGTCGCGACTTAAAGGATTACTCGTCATCGCACTTGGCGTCATATGAAGACCAATGAGCGGCATCGATCGCTCATGATCTAATTTGTTTTTTGAGGGTGTAAATGGAAACGCATCAAAAAAAATCTGCCTAGGCGCAGGGTATGAGTTTTTATTTTTTTTTAGGTTTTCTTTAATGAGATGGTGCTCTTCTCTCAATTGATAGAAATGATAGTGCTGAATGTGAATACCTAAGTTTTCAAAGAAGGCTTTTGCGCGAGGAAAATGCGTGACGACAATATAATGGGCGTCTTTATGTTTTAATAGAAAAGGAAGGTGTTGTAAAAAATCACCCACGCCCCCATGGAGTTCGAGGGTGCATGGATGCGAACTTTTTTCAAAAACATCCTGGTATCGATGCTGAACATCGAGAAAAAAAGTGCGTATGCGAATGACTTCCGCATAAAAATGAAGCGCTTGATCGGGCTTACCGAGTACTTCTAAACATCTTCCCCATATATAAAAAAAATATTTTTTAATATGTCTATTCATAAGGAAATATTCTAACGGATTATTCTTTAGAGGCCCTTTTTCTTTCGTGCTCTAAAAGATAGCGTTTACGAATGCGAATCGATTTAGGTGTAATTTCAACCAATTCATCGTCTTCAATAAATTCCACTGCGGATTCGAGTGTCAATTGAACGGGAGGAACTAAACGCACTGCTTCGTCTGTGCCTGAAGCTCTGACGTTGGTAAGTTGCTTTCCTTTAATAGGGTTCACCACCAAATCGTTATCTCTCGAGTGAATACCTATCACCATACCTTCATAGAGTTTATCACCCGGACTTGAATACATGCGACCACGGTCTTGAAGTTTCCATAACGCATAAGCCACAGCTTCACCTTGCTCAGCTGAAATCAATACACCGTTACGACGTCTTGGCATATCCGCTTTCACAGGTGCATATTCATCAAACACGTGTGCCATAAGTCCTGTACCTTTTGTCATCGTCATAAACTCACCCTGAAAGCCAATCAATCCTCGTGCTGGAATTTTATATTCTAAGCGTGTGCGACCATTACCATCGGATTCCATATTTTGCACTTCGCCTCGTCTGCGTCCAAGTTCTTCCATGACAGCCCCTTGTGAGTCATCTTCTAAGTCAACCGTTAAGACTTCATAAGGCTCACACTTTTGACCGTCAATTTCACGATAGACCACACGAGGTTTACCGACCGCTAATTCAAAGCCCTCACGACGCATATTTTCTAAAAGAATAGTAAGATGTAATTCACCACGACCTGATACACGGAATACGTCCGCATCTTGAGTGTCTTCCACACGCAATGCCACATTCACTAACAATTCTTTTGTAAGGCGGTCCCTAATTTGTCGGCTGGTGACAAACTTACCTTCAGTACCTGCGAGTGGTGACGTATTCACCATAAAGTCCATGGTGAGGGTTGGTTCATCGACCTCCATAATAGGAAGACCAACCGGATTATTAGGGTCGGCAATCGTCACACCAATACCAATTTCTTCTATCCCTGAAATAATGACAATGTCACCTGCTTCCGCTTCTTCAACTGGAACTCGTTCCAATCCTTTAAAGCCTAAGACTTGATTGATACGACCTTGAGACACTTGTTTGTCGCCATGCATTACAACGACTGGCTGGCCTGATTTGATGACACCGTTTTTAACTTTACCTACCCCTAAGCGGCCCGTATAGGTTGAATAATCGAGTGCTGAAATTTGAAGTTGTAATGGGTTGTCGCGACTACCTTCTGGCGGACTCACATGTTTTAACACGGTCTCAAATAAAGGCTTCATCGTGTCTGATTTTTGGTTCATATCAAGGGTTGCAAAACCGTTCAATGCAGACGCATAAACAATCGGGAAATCTAACTGCTCATCGGTGGCACCTAAATTCGCAAATAAATCGAAGGTATGGTTAATTACCCAATCAGGACGTGCTCCTGGACGATCCACTTTATTAATCACCACAATCGGTTTCAAACCAAGCGCTAATGCTTTCTTTGTAACAAAACGCGTTTGCGGCATCGGACCTTCCACTGCGTCCACAAGTAACACCACACCATCTACCATACCTAATACGCGTTCCACTTCCCCACCGAAGTCGGCATGTCCAGGCGTATCCACAATATTGATATGTGTGCCTTCAAAATTAACGGCTGTATTTTTAGCTAAGATGGTAATGCCACGCTCTTTTTCAATATCGTTAGAGTCCATCACGCGCTCAGCGACCTGCTGATGCTGTGCGAAGGTACCTGATTGTTGGAGAAGTTTATCGACGAGGGTAGTTTTGCCATGATCCACGTGGGCGATGATGGCAATGTTTCTTAAATTGCGTGACATATAAGGAAGTTGACCTAAATTGAATTGAGGCCGAATTCTAGCATATTATGAGGAAATTAAGCTTTGATATTCATGGATTTATCGATATACTGCGCACTCACATCAGGTAACACAGCCAGCGTTTAAATCTAGTGACTGGAAGTTTTGAATTTTTTAAAAGATTAAATGCACCTAACCCTTTTTAAGGAGTACGACATTGTCTTTTGATTCATTAAAGCTCGACCCACAGATCTTACGCGCATTACGTAGTGTAGGTTATAAAACCCCCACCCCTATTCAAGAAAAAGCCATCCCTGTGATCTTAGAAGGTCATGATTTGATGGCCTCCGCACAAACTGGTACCGGTAAAACAGCGGCCTTTATTTTGCCCGCATTAAATCTACTCGCGACCCCACATCCCATTAAAGAACGTGGTCCGCGTATTTTGGTACTCACCCCCACGCGAGAATTGGCAGCACAAGTCAATGAAGCGGCACGTAAGTACGGCACCTTTATTAAAGCTAAAACGACAAGCATCGTCGGTGGCATGCCTTACCCATTACAGAATAAATTACTCTCTCAACCTTTAGATATTTTAATCGCCACCCCTGGTCGACTTTTAGATCATATGGAGCGTGGTCGTATTCATTTGTCACGTTTGCAAATGCTCATTTTAGATGAAGCGGATCGCATGCTTGATATGGGCTTTATGCCTGATGTGAAAAAAATCTGTGCCGCGATTCATACGAAACATCAAACCCTATTATTCTCAGCAACCTTAGATGGTCAAATAAGTAAAATTGCCAAAGATCTTTTACACCATCCTAAAACGATTGAGATCTCACACGCAAAAGATAAGCACGAAAATATTACGCAGCATATGTATTTCGTAGATAACTTGAATCATAAAAATAAACTCCTTGAACACTTACTTATTCAACCGGCTGTGAAACAAACGATTATTTTCACATCCACCAAACGTCATGCTGATTTATTAGCGGATGAACTTTATAACGCTGGTCATAAGACAGGTGCATTACATGGGGACATGACACAGGGTGCTAGAAACCGAACACTCACTAAATTTAGACATAACGATATCAATGTATTAGTGGCAACCGACGTTGCAGCGCGCGGTATTGATGTCGATGGCATCACTCACGTCATCAATTATGACCTTCCTAAATTTGCAGAAGACTATGTCCATCGTATTGGTCGTACAGGTCGCGCCAAAAAAGAAGGTATCGCGATTTCATTTGTCGCCCCCATGGATGGCAAAGCCTTACGTGATATTGAAAAATATACAGGACATAAAATTGAAGCGAGGACGATGGCAGGTTTTGAACCGAAACTACAATCGTGCGATCAATTAGGTGAAGAAAGAAAATCTAAATCGCGCGGAGGTAAACGTCATTCCAATGATAGGAAATCTTTTTCAGATAGAAAACCATTTGGTGAGAAAAAATCATTTGGTGACAGAAAACCAAGTGATCGCAAATCATTTGGGAATCGATCATCATTTAGTGATAAAAAATCTCCTAGAAAAGAATTTGGGTTTAATGACCTACCCAGACGTGATGCCGAACCTCGAACACCTCGAAGCCCTTTTGAGAAAAAAGCGATTGAAAAAAGATTGTTTGGAAAAACCTCTGATAAAAAACCTAGCTTCAATAGATCAGATGCTGATAAAAAAACATTTGGTGATAGAAAGTCTTTTGGTGAAAAAAAATCATTCGGTGATAGAAAAGTAAATGACAGAAAACCAAGTGACAGAAAAACTACCGATCGAACGCCAGCTACTAAACGTGAATCAGCTCCCAAAACTTTCTCTAAAAAACCATCGACGATTAGAACGTTTAGAGCATCGGACTCAAAACCAGCTGCCGCAAAACGTAAAGCACGCGTTTAAGATAATTTACTGATTTCGCATGAAGTCAGCAATTGGATAAAGCGCATTCAAAAGCGCTTTTATTTTATCCTCATCCATTTTTAGATTAAGCATGCCCTTCGTCATACAATAAATCCACTGATCACGCTCCTCCTCACCTATTTTAAAGGGTAAATGACGACGCCTTAAGAATGGATGTCCATAGCGCTCAATATATAATTGTGGTCCGCCTGTCCAGCCTACTAAAAACATAAAAAGTTTTTCACGGGAAGAGGTTAAGTCTTCAGGATGCATCAAACGAATCGTTTTCGCTGACTCATCTGACTCCATCACATCGTAAAAGGCTTCGACAATTTCACGAATTTGATTTGTCGCATGAGGCTCGCCACCTAATAAATCATAAAGCGATTGTGGGGATGATGCTATTTCTTCAGACATTAAAAAAAATTAAACAGAAGTTTTAACGAGGGATGAAACTTTTTGGGCTCTATTTCTTGCTTCACTCACATTGTCTGCTGAAGCTAAGGCCACACCCATGCGACGACGTTTAAATGAAGTGGGCTTTCCAAAAAATCTTAGATCAGACTCTGGAACACTTAATGCTTTATCGATATTTTCAAAAAGAATACCATCCGCATCATGATGGCCATAAATGACTGAGCTTGCAGAAGGTCTTGATAAGCTTGTATTTACAGGTAAACTTAAAATCGCACGTGCGTGTAACTCAAATTCATTTTGACGTTGACTTACTAAAGTTACCATACCGGTATCATGCGGTCTTGGGCTTACTTCTGAAAACCACACTTGATCATCCTTGACAAAGAGCTCCACACCAAATAAACCTAATCCACCTAATGCATCGGTAATCTTTTTAGCGATGTCATGTGCTTTCTTTAATGCCACTTCATGCATGGGCTGTGGTTGCCAACTCTCCACATAATCACCCTCAACTTGCTTATGCCCGATTGGCTCACAGAAGTATGTTTCAATATCTCCCTTTTCGTTTTTAGCACGGACTGTGAGTAATGTAATTTCATAATCAAAATCAATCTGTCCTTCCACAATGACGACACCCTTATTCACGCGGCCTGCGGAGGCTGCATAATCCCATGCGTCTTTCACTTGTGATGCATCTATAATACGAGATTGTCCTTTGCCGGATGATGACATGGTTGGTTTCACAAAACATGGATAACCAATCCCATCATCAATCGCTTGTTGTAATTCTTCTAAACTTTTAGCAAACGCAAAGGGTGATGTGGCAAGTTTTAATTGGTTAGCAGCTAGATCACGAATGCCCTCACGATTCATCGTGAGCTGAACCGCATTCACAGTAGGAATGACAATCGCATCGCCGCTCTTTTCGATTTGCGCTAATACGTCAGTATTAATCGCTTCAATTTCAGGGACGATATAATGTGGTTTTTCTGATTTGACGAGATTAAGAAGCGCTTCACTGATCGTCATATCGATGACATAGGATCTATGAGCGACCTGGTGCCCAGGTGCATCTTTATAGCGATCGACTGCAATGACTTCCACACCTAAACGCTGCAAAGCAATGATCACTTCTTTACCGAGCTCACCACTGCCAAGAAGCATGACACGTGTGGCATTTGGCGATAAAGGGGTTCCAATCTTCATAGGTAAAATCATATCATGAGGAAAGGTACCTAATTTGTCTTAAGCTATAAAAAAAGGGACTCTAAAAAAGAATCCCTTAAAAAAACCCTTCACCCGTGGAGTCGAGTGCTGTCTCTTAAAAATAAGCTTTATGGCTAAAGTTAAGACAGCTCCACTTTATCAATTAAGAATGAATACTGAACGGGCTAATACTCCCAAGAAAAGTTAAGAATTCTTCCCGAAAAAATCTAATTTTTAATAACCCCTGCCTTAATCGCATAACGGATGAGTTCAACCGGTGTATTAATATTTAACTTTTGTTTAATCATGGTCTGGTAATTAGATACCGTCTTAGAGCTTATATTAAGTGTGGTTGCGATCGCATCAATCTCAAGCCCTTCGGCCAATAATCTAAAGATTTCAAATTCACGCGCTGAGAGTTCATGAATAGGATCTTGTTCGCCTGATATCGATTGCATGGCCATCTTTTTGGCAATCTCATCACTTAAAAAGACTTCACCTCTTGACACTGTTTGAATGGATTTAACTAAGTCGTCACCTAAAGTATTTTTAATGAGATAGCCCTTCGCACCCAACTTCAATACCTGATTGGCAAATGACAAATCCTCATGCATAGTAAGTACCAAAATTCGAGCGCGCTCATGACGCATTAATATTCGTCTAATCGCTTCCAAACCTCCCATACCCGGCATCGATAAATCCATCACCATCACATCGGGTTTGAGTTCACCAAATAACTGGTAGGCCTTTTCACCACTCTCGGCTTCCCCTACCACCTCAAATAAAGCTTCTTGCTCAAGAAGACGTCTCACCCCTGCTCGCACCACTGCGTGATCATCAATTAGAACAATGGTGACTTTTTTACTCATTTATTTTTGGATTCTTTTTTAATGGGAGTTGAATATGAAGTGAAACACCTTGATTCACTTCACTCATAATTTTAATGTTGCCATTGACTTCATGAATGCGCTCACGCATGCCAGATAAGCCAAAGCCGTCACGATGTGATTTAGAGAATCCGATACCATCGTCTTTCACATGAATGTCTATCATTTTAGAAGCACCATTTTTTTTAATCATTTGAATTTCTATTTCTACATGTTTCGCTTTGGCATGCCTTGAAATATTGGTTAAACACTCTTGAATGATGCGATAAGTGGTAATAGAAATGATTTCATTCGTTTTAGGTAAGCCTTTTAAATTGACTTGATATTGAAGATTCATTTTAGGATGCCTTAATTTCCACGTATCGATTAAATCAATCAAGCCCGTCTCTAAACCTAATTCATTTAATACACCGAGTTTTAGCCGATTTAGCATACCACCCACAAGATTCATTAAGTGTTTCGATAAGTCTGATATCGCATGTGCTGATGGCTTAATTTTTGGATATTCTTTATTGGCGAGTGTTTTTAAAACAGCTGCATCTGCATGAATCGCAGTTAAGGACTGTCCAAATTCATCATGAAGATCGCGTGCTAAACTTTTTTTCTCTTCCTCTTGAACACGAATGAGTTTTTGTGTGAGGCGATGATTTTGTTCAATACTAAGTCTTAATGTTTTCACCATACGATTAAATTTAGAACTGATCGCAGATAATTCAGATGTCTTTAAGTGTGGCATTTTGACTTTTAGGTTTCCTAATTCCAATTCAGTTAAAGCCTTCAAAATAAATTCGACAGGACTTAAAGCTCTGAACACAATCCAGGCCACCAAAATATTCGTCAAGATAAAGAAGGTTCCTGCTAAATAAAAAATTCCGGTTAATTGATTCCAAATTTCCCCAAACTCATAACTAGGGTCAGGCGTAATAATAATCGCACCCTTCGCTTGGCCTAATATCTCCACAGGTAAGCGTTTCGGTTGCCATGGCTCCGAAATAAGCTCCATAAAATTTACGAACCAAGATGGCGCTTGATCCATCGTCTGTGTGCGTGATTCTGAGATATTACTCTCCACCAATTTGCCCTCTAAATTATAAAACTCAATCTTGAGGTGTCGCATATTTACCAAACTCTGCAAATTAAGCGGCTTATACTCACTCTCGATCGAATAATACTTAGGGTTCTTTAATACACCGATTTCAAATAAATAAAGGGTGAGTTTTTCAGAAGAGGCTACCTCTGCCCGCACATTTTTTTTGGCCATATCAATCGCTAAAATCGATCCGAGTACCAATATCAGAAGCAATACTGCATTGATAATCAAAATAAGGCGAAGCTTTAAGCTCAAAGGTGATTCCTTCTCATTTCAGTGTCTATTGTGTCGTATATTTAATAAAAGCATATCAGGAAAACTTCCCAAATTATTTAAGGATGAATTCATGGATTCTTTTAGGAAAGGCAATTTAGGATAGCTTCTTTAAATTTTAAAATGAAATAAATCATGATTTGTTACGAATGCGGACATAGAATCAAAAGAAATTTTGCTAACTTTTGTGGTCACTGTGGATTTGATTTAAATGAAAAGGTTAAACTTAGCGCTTTAAATCAAGCACCACCAAAAGAGGCTATCAATCTCGATGATGAAATAGATCGCGTCACCAATCTATTTCTCCTCTGGAATTTTAATATCGCCGCCTCATTCATCTTTTATATCATTCACATGAAGACGGATAATTATGGCTACCTCTTTTTAATTATTCTCTTCATGCTGATTCTTTCTTGGATGCTACTTCTTATAAAACTTCATGATATTGCGCTTCTGAAACATGACTCCATGAAAAAGTTTGTTGTGGCTAATTTTGGGATACCTTTATTAGGTACCTTTTATTACTTCTTAAGAATGATGAAGAAATAAAAATATCAGCTATAAAAAAAGGGAGCTATAAGCTGCCTTTTTTATTTTGTTTCACGAGTACTACTTAGCTTCTGGTGCACCACCGAACTCATAACGGACACCAATCCAGCCTGCACGAGGTGCACCTGGAACAACACCAGTGACTCCTCTGTCATCAGTACCCCAAGTACCTGTTGGAGAAAAATAGGTCTCAGCTAAACGACCACCAGAGTAGTACTCTTTATCAAAGATATTGACGGCTTTCGCAAAAAGTTTCCAACCTTGTCCCGCATCATACTGCGTATCAAGATTGACCACTGTGTAGCCACTTAATTTTCCTGGGCAACTTCTATTACCGTCTTCTGTACAATTTTCGGTATCAGCTTGATGAGCATTATTTTCATTGCCATGAACGAACTGGTCTGAGAAATAAACAACGTTACTGCCAATTAACCATTTAGGCAGAATCTCATACTGCGCACGAAGTTTAAATTGATGTTTTGGAATACCTGCTAAATAATTTCCTTTACGGACATTAACCACATCATCATCAGCGCTTGAGTTAACTTCATTCAACAACTGAATGTCAGAATCATACTTGGCTGAGATAAAGCTATAGCCTGCTCTAAAGAAGAATTTATCGATCGTACCATTCAGTCCTAAGTCAAAACCTTGACGTTTGGTGCGACCCACATTATCAAAATAACCAAGTGCGCCTGAATTCGTACTTGAATTTATAAAATGAATATCATCATGATTCATCGTGCGATAGATAGAAGCATTCCATTTTAAGCTCTCGGTGAATTTGCCTCGAAATCCACCCTCATAGGTCTTGGCAACCACTTGATCCAACGGTGGATCAGATGCCATCGCATTAGGTAATTTACAAGGTTTTGCAGGGTTAGCACAACCTAACTCGATGGAGGTTGGCGCTCTATTGGACTCGCTATAGCTACCAAATACACTGAGGTTGTCATTCGGTGTGAACGTTAAGCCAAGAGATGGATTCACTCGATTAAAGTTATGATCTCCTGAGAGGCTATCATCGCCACTTCTTAAATGATCACGATTTTTGATATTGGTATGGTTATATCGAGCACTCGCTGTGAGATGCCACTGAGCGTTTAGCGATATGGTATCCGTTGCAAAAAGGCTCGCTGTTCTTGAGCGGCCACCTAATAATACATCAGTCTCAATATCATCGTCCAGATTGATAGGACGTCTAGCCGAATCAAACCATGTGCCGCCCGCAATATTTGTCCCACCGCTTGCTCCAAGACCAGTGCTGTATGCACCGGCTGTACCATCATCTACATCGCTAATTTGTTCCGTTTGAGTCAGCTTTGTTCGTGCAAGATCATAACCTAACCCTGTGACGAGCTGATTTTTCTTACCCCATACGTCCTGATTAAAGGCAGCCTGAAGATTAAATCCAAGATTCCGTTGTTTGATTCTTGAGCGATTCAAGATACCTGGTGCACAAGCCTCTTCATCATAAGCCTCTCCAAGAGAATCTGAGCCTCTTGGTCGACAGAAGCCAGCCGTATCAACTCCACCTTTGGCTCCGCTTGATGTTGAAGCTCCTGTCGTGGTGTAAGTTTTAAAGTCATCATTCGCATCGCCATTAAGTGTTTTACGATTTGAGGTTCGGTAGTATGTATTACCACTCAACATCACATCCTTACTAAGCCAGTGCGCTCCATTTAATGCGAAATGATTTAAGTAATTCTTAGTTTGGTCAGGTGTTGTATGAACGCCCGTGCGATCACTTCCTAACATGTCAATCGGTGTTAAACCATTTCCGATCATATTGTTATAAGCGCCAATGTAACTCAAATCTAATTTTGAGCTCTCATTCTGCCAACCGATCTTACCGAAGGTTTGATTGATGTGAGTCGGTGAATATTTTCTCCAGCCGTCTTCGTCAATGTTTTGTGCGCCAAAGAAATAATCAACAGAACCATCTTTTGAAACACCGCCAAATTGCGCAAGCGCTCTTTTTCTGCCCCATGAACCACCCTCAGCTTCTAAAGCAACTCCACGATTATTTCGACCATCTTTGGTTTGGATTGCAATTGCACCGCCAAGCGTATTCATGCCATAGACTGGATTCGAACCAGGCACAACCTGCATATTTTGAATCGCAAAATTAGGGATAAGATCCCAATGGACAGTATCACCAAAAGCTTCATTAACTTTCACGCCATCCACATAAACCGACATACCCTGAGGTGTGCCAGCTAAAGGAGATGCTGAAAACCCTCGAAACATGACATCAGGCTGCCATGGATTACCTTGCGTTTCGCTGAACGTCACACCTTGCGCATTATTAATGAGCTGATCCGCAAAGGTCACACCTGGTTGATTGCGAAGATCTTTGCTGTCAAAAATTTGAATATTCGCTGGAATAATATTAAGCGGTAAGCCAATGGACGGAAGCGGAGTTGTGCTATAAACGTTAATAGTGCCTGTGGTTAATTTTTCAGCAGCACCGAGTGATGTTGAACTAGCGAGAGCTAAAGCCACGATTGCAGATATTTTTAGCTTCATGAGGTTTAAAATTCATGCATATTAAAGATGATATGACTTTAGTGAGGTTTTTAACGAAATTCAATATCTTAAGCGCTTAATATGCATAGGAAAACTTCCCGAAGAAAGCCCCCCTATTTTAGGTAAAAAATATAATAAAAATCAATAAGTTAATGTGTTACAAAAATGCCAATTATTAGCGAATTTTATTGCAAAAAAACAACGATTTTTATAAGCCTATAAAATGAGTTCCAACCCCACTTCATTAGGCTTAGTTTGAAACTTAATATCGACACCAAAATTTGGCATAGCAGCTAACTCGTCACCCACAAAAATCAAAGGTAAATTTTCCCTCTCCCAAGGAGGCAAATTTGATTCTTGGAGCATTTGTTTAATTTTTTTAGTGGGTCTTTTTGAATCGGGTTTAAAAAATTCACCACCTTGTCGATTTCTAATTCTTAATTTTTGATCTCTCAAAAATTTTAAATTAATACCCCTACCTTTTACTTTTTTGAATGTTAATTTTTGTCCATTAGGCAAAATAATTTCAGGTTCACCCGCCCAAATCATTTCATAATTTTTTTGGTTTTTTTCATTTTTTGGAACGATATAAATCGCATCTTGATAACGACGAATTTCAAATTCTTTTGAGATCTGGATCTTCAATTCTGCATCTTTTTTGGCCGTTAAAACTTGTCTTAAAAGTTCATCTAACAGGTCTTTCGATGGCATCATTTGATCATTCAATTCGAGCCAATAACGTAATACATTTTTAGCTCTATAAAGTGACAATTTATTTAAAGTTTTTACTTGAAGTTTACGTTTATATTGATCTGATTTTAAACAACTTTTTAAATCAATTTTCGCTAAATCATCTAGCAAATGTTGTGCTTCTGCTAAGTGTGAAGATGACCTAGAAATCACTTTTATAATATGGCTAAACCTATTCTTTAGTATAGGTAAAACTCTAAACCTTATGAAGTTTCGATCAAAGTCGACATTTTGGTTAGTTTCATCCTCAATCCACTTTAATTTGTGTTGTTTGGCATAACTTTCAATGTCACTTCTTGAGGTATTAAGAAGCGGTCGCCAGAGGTGTCTCTGTTCATCAAAATGTGCCATAGAAGACAAACCTTTCACCCCTGCTCCACGCATCAATTGCAGTAAAAATGTTTCTGCTTGGTCATCTTCATGATGCGCTAAAACCACTAAATCAGTTTTAGTTTGGAGGAGTTTTTCATAACGAAGTTGTCTTGCCTCCCCCTCAATACCGAGGGACTTTTTTTGAGGTAATTTAACGTAATTAATATCTAAGGGAACGGACAATTTTGCACATAATGTCTCACAAAACTTCACCCACTTATCTGCGTTTTTACTTAGTCCATGATGCACATGAGAGGCTTTTAATGTGAAGTGATATTTCTTTTGAAGTTGATATAAGAGATGTAAAAGAACAACCGAATCGATACCCCCACTTAAGGCAACAGTCATCGACTTAATTTTCTTATGAGATTGATTTAAATCTAAAAAAGCCTTCTCAACTAAATGAAGTAGGGATAGCTGTTTAGTCTTTTTTGAAGTGGGGGCTTTTACGTTGTTACTTAGCGGTTTCTTTAAACTTACCATAGCTAAGTAAACGTTCGTGTCTTACATCGAGGAGTTGTTTGAGTGATTTCTTTTGAAGTTTAGTTAAGTGTTCTTTTAAGGATTTTCTGACGGTTTCCATGAGTTGATTGGGATTACGGTGTGCGCCACCTAAGGGCTCATTAAGAATGGTATCCACTAAACCTAACTCTTTTAGACGGGTGGCTGTAATACCTAATGTTTCTGCAGCCGTCGATGCCTTATCCGCACTCTTCCATAAAATAGAAGCACAACCCTCTGGAGAAATGACGGAGTAAGTTGCAAATTGAAGCATGATCAGTTGATCCACGACACCTAATGCGAGTGCGCCGCCTGAACCGCCTTCACCAATGACAATGCCGATGATAGGTACTTTGAGTTCAGACATGGCATATAAATTACGTGCAATCGCTTCTGATTGGCCGCGCTCTTCGGCATTGATACCTGGATAAGCACCTGGGGTATCAATGAAAGTAACGACAGGCACATTGAATTTTTCAGCTAATCGATAAAGACGTAAGGCTTTGCGATAGCCTTCAGGCTTTGGCATACCAAAATTACGTAATTGTCTTTCTTTAACGTCGCGCCCTTTTTGATGGCCAATCACCATCACAGGCATCCCTTCAAATGAGGCTAAACCCCCAACAATCGCTGGGTCATCGGCAAACGCACGATCGCCATGCAATTCTTCAAAGTCTGTGAAAAGTTTCTCAATATAATCAAGGGTATAGGGTCTTTGTGGGTGACGTGATACTTGGGAAATTTGCCAAGCGTTTAAGTTATCATAGATCTCATGAAGTAACTTTTCAGTCTTAGATTCGAGTTGCGTTAACTCTTTTGAAATATCAAGATTCTTATTCTTGTTGTGCGTCTCTTTAAGTTTCTCGGTTTGAGCCTCGAGTTCTGAGATCGGCTTTTCAAAATCTAAATAACTAATTTTCATAGATTTAAAACTTTTAAAATCTGGGCATTAATTATAAAGGATTTTTACGTTTTCTTCGCTCAACCATTGGGTTAAACCGTCTATCAATTCATCATGTAAATCTACCTGCCAATCTTGACCTAAGAGGAGTTCCACATGACCCTTTTCGTTATGGTAGTCAATTTTAACGCGGCAGCGTTTGAGGTTAGTTTGAGATGCCCCACAATAAGGCTTTAAGATGTCTCTTAATTTATTAGCATCCGATTGTCCGTTGCATGAAATCTTTAAGTGATGGGCGAATTGGTTTCTCGCAGTCGCTAAATCAAAGAGTTTTCGCGCGGTGACTCTAATTCCCCCTGTGAAATCATCATGGCTCACACGTCCTTCCACGATTAAAAGTTGATCTTCTTGAACCCATCTTTGTGATTGGGTGAGAAGTTCATTCCCCACCACAACGTCGACTCGAGAAATCGCATCATCTAGGGTGACGATGGCCATCTTGCCACGCGCTGTCATGCGGATACGAATCGCGACAATCACACCTGCCATTAAGTAAGGTTGTTCTTGCGGTTTTAATTCTTTGATCTGCGTTTTGATAAAAGGTCTGACACGCTTTTCGAAGAAGGTAAATGGGTGGCCACTAAAATAGAATCCAAGCGCTGCTTTTTCTTCTTGTAATTTTTGTTGGGGCGTCCATGGTTCTACTTTGACTATGTCAATGCTTTGTGTTTGCTCTTCACCAAATAAACTATTTTGTCCCACATTGGCTTTCCCTTGCTCGGCCGCTGTGATCGCTAAATTGACACTCGCGAGTAACGATGCTCGATTAGGCTCGATACCATCAAATGCACCACCACGAATAAGAGACTCCACCACACGACGATTTACTTTTCTTAAATCTAACCTCGCACAGAAATCAAAAAGGTTTTTGAAGGGGCCTAATTTTTCACGGGATGCTAAAATAAGTTCGATCGCAGCCAATCCTGTACCCTTAATGGCACCTAGTCCATATAAAACTTCTTTCGTATTAATCGGAATAAATTCAAAACCACTTTGATTAATATCGGGCGCTAATAATGTGACGTTATTCGGTTTGCAGTCTTCAAAAAAGATTTGAATGTTATCCGTGTTATTCATATCAGCTGACATGGAGGCTGCTAAGAAAGCTGCGGGGTAATGTGTTTTTAAATACGCGGTTTGGTATGCCACCATCGCGTATGCCGCAGCGTGCGATTTATTAAAGCCATAGCCTGCGAATTTTTCTAATAAATCAAAAAGTTCACGCGCTTGTCTTTCATTGAGTCCATTTTTTAAAGCGCCTGCGACAAAACTTTCGCGCTGCGCATCCATTTCCTCTTGCTTCTTTTTACCCATCGCACGTCGTAATAAATCTGCAGCACCCAATGAATAGCCTGCGACTGTTTGTGCAATCTGCATCACCTGCTCTTGATAAACAGCGATACCATAAGTTTCTTTTAAAATAGATTCTGTCGATGGATGTGGATATACAATCCGTTGTTGCCCATGTTTACGTTTGCAGAAATCTGGAATCAAATCCATAGGGCCTGGACGATAAAGCGCCACGAGGGCCACAATATCTTCAAAGCAATCGGGCTTGGCTTGCTTTAACATATCTTTCATGCCTTTTGATTCAAGCTGGAAGACAGCGGTGGTATTCGCGTTTTTTAAAAGTTGGAATACTGTTTTATCATCGAGTGGTAAATGATTTAAATCGAGTGGTGGTAATTGTGCATTCGCGCGTAACACATTCGCGTTCTTTAATGCCATCGCTAGAATAGTGAGTGTGCGTAATCCTAAAAAGTCGAACTTCACTAAACCTAAAGCCTCAACATCATCCTTGTCGAATTGGCTCACTAAACTCTCGCCATTGGCCTGGCAATAAATCGGTGTGAAGTTTGAAATTTTTCCTGGAGCGATTAACACACCCCCTGCATGCATACCTACATTTCGAACAATACCTTCGAGTCTTAATGCAAGATCAAAGAGTTCTTTGACTTCCTCTTCTTTGTTATAGCGATCCTGAAGTTGCGGTTCTTTGTCCAAAGCATCTTGAAGCGTGATCCCTAATTCCATCGGGATCAGTTTTGCAATCCCATCGACAAAATTAAATGGAAGATCAAGTACACGCCCCACATCACGAATCACCGCGCGCGCTGCCATCGTCCCGAAGGTCACAATTTGCGACACTGAACCTGCACCATATTTTTGTTTGACGTAATCAATCACGCGATCTCGGCCCTCTTGGCAGAAGTCGATATCAAAGTCAGGCATCGAGACACGATCAGGATTTAAAAAACGCTCAAAAAGAAGTTGATATTGAATAGGATCAAGATCGGTAATCCCTAAACTATAGGCGACTAACGACCCTGCACCGGATCCTCGACCAGGACCGACAGGCACACCATTATTTTTAGCCCAATTGATAAAGTCAGCCACAATTAAGAAATACCCTGCAAAACCCATTTGATTAATGATGGACGTTTCAAAAAGTATACGTGCCTCATACGCTTCTCTTACTTCATTTCGTTTTGATTCAACTGGAAAAAGTTCTTTTAAGCGAACCTCTAATCCTTTTTTAGATTCAGAAATTAAAAAGTCTTCGAGCTTTTCTTGGTTGGGGGTGGGGAAATCAGGTAAGTAATTTTTACCTAAAGTAAATTCAAAGTTACAACGCTTTGCAATCTCGACCGAATTTTGAAGCGCTTCTGGAATATCAGCAAACAAAGCTGCCATTTCATTTTCATTTTTAAAATACTGTTCATGTGAAAATAATTTAGGTCGACGGTGATCCGCCATGATGTAACCCTCAGCGATACAAGTTCTCGCTTCATGGGCTCTATAATCATCTTGATCCATAAATTGAATCGGTTGGGTCGCGACCACAGGAATTTCTAAACTTTGGGCTAGATTTAAAGATTGATTGATAAAATGTGTTTCATTTTTTTTATCATCTCCTTCAGCAATGCGCTGAATCTCCATATAGAAACGATTTTTAAAGTGGGTTGCCCAATCTTTAATAGCATTGATGGCCATATCCGTATGTTCTTGGAGGATCGCTTGACCGACATCGCCCATGACACCGCCTGAGAGAATAATGAGACCTTCGTTCTTTTCAAGTAACCAAGATTTTTTGATTTCGGCTCGACCGCGATATTGATTTTCTAAATAAGCGCGTGTGAGCATTTTGGAGAGTGCAAGATAGCCTTTATCATTTTGGCAGAGCACCAATATGCGATAAGGCTGATCACGATTGATTTCATTTTCAATCCAAAGGTCTGCGCCCAAAAGAGGCTTAATCCCTTTTTCGCGGGCCTTCTTGTAAAACTTCACCAAACCAAACACATTATTTAAATCCGTGAGCGCTAATGCCGGCATGTTTTCATCAAATGCCTTGTCCACATAGTCATCAATGCGCACAATGCCATCGGTGATGGAGTATTCGCTATGACACCTTAAATGAACAAATGAGACGGGATGAGCTTCTGACATGACTCTATTTTAAAGGATGAATGACTTAAAAATTTACGCTTACTCACAAAAAAATGCTTGATCTACCCATAAAAAATTAACTCATGTATATTGTCAACTATTACTCAATTTTTAAGGGATATACATCATGGCAGTCACACTCAAAGGAGGTCCAGTCAATATAGGTGGTCAATTTTTAAGCAAAGGACAAAAAGCGCCTGACTTTAATCTTGCAGATAAAACACGTGCTAATGTGGGCTTAAGTCATTTTGCAGGTAAACGTAAAGTGCTGAATATTTTCCCGAGTGTGGATACACCGACCTGTGCGACTTCTGTCAGAAAATTTAATGAAGCGGCAGCTAAACTCAATAACACGGTCGTATTATGTATCTCAGCGGATCTTCCTTTTGCACAAAATCGTTTTTGCGGTGCTGAAAAAATTGAGAATGTACAAACGCTATCTTCATTCCGTAATACGAAAAAATTTGCAACTGATTTTGGTGTATCCATTGAAGACACAAGCTTAGCGGGATTAACATCACGCGCTGTCATCGTGCTCGATGAAAATAATGTGGTACTTCATAGTGAACTCGTATCAGAAATCACCGAAGAACCTAATTACGAAGCCGCCTTAAACGTACTTTAATGTTTTGGTTTTCTATTGCTACCCGCCACCATTTTAATTTCAAATAAGCGACACTCTAATGCCCCGTTATATAACGGGGTTTTTTTTGAGGGTTTCAATCGCATGTCTTTAGGCATTTCAAGATCAGCGGTTAAAAAATAAGTATCCCAGCCACCAAAGGATTCTTTCATATGCTTCGCCCAAATGGGATAGACTTCTTTTAAATCTTCATCCTCCCCAATACGTTGACCATAAGGTGGATTCGTCACAAGCACGCCTTCAGATCGAGGAGGTTCGAGTTTGATAAAATCACTTTGCATCACCTTTGCCACTTCTTCTAAACCTGCTACTTTTAAATTATGACGTGCAACCCTGACCGCTCTTAAATCCATATCCGATCCGTAGATTTCTAAAAATTCAATCGGCTTCATTTGATCTATGGCTTCTCTTTCAATTTTTTTCCAAAGTGTTTCATCAAATGATTTGAGATGTTGAAAACCAAAGTGACGTTTCAATCCAGGCGACTGGTTCACTGCCATCATGGCCGCTTCAATTAAAAAAGTACCACTGCCACACATCGGATCTAAAAAGGGTGTGCCTGATTTCCAACCGGATAGCATAATAATCCCTGCTGCTAAATTTTCTCGTAACGGGGCGATCACACTCACATCGCGAAAACCTCTTTGATAAAGGGGGGCGCCTGAAGTATCTAAATAAAGTTGATATTGATTTTGTGTGAGATAAGCATGAATACGAATATCAGGATCTCTGACACTGACGGATGGTCTTGAATCTCCCTCTTCCCGAAAACGATCACATACCGCATCTTTAATACGAAGGGTGACAAAGTCTAAACTTTTTAAAGGGCACTTGACCCCAGTCACTTTGACGCGAATGGTTTGGTTCACTTTAAACCATGAAGGCCAATGAAGTTTAAACGTGGCTTTATAAATATCTTCTTCAGTTATATATATACCTTGACCTACACGAGATAAAACGCGCGTGGCGATGCGCGAATGCAAATTCACACGATACATAGTCTCTAAGCTACCTTCAAAAGAAACACCGCCATCGGTTGCTATGATTTTATTGGCTTGATTGTGAGAGAGTTCATCAACTAATAAGGCTTCCAAACCTCTTGGGCACGTAGCGAAAAATTGATAATTCAAATCTTGATACCTTTTAAAAAATTAACGATCAAATTGAAGTGTATGCGATGGTTGATGATTATGAAGCATAAGCTGATTAAAGAATGCTAAAAATTCAAGTCCGTATGTTTTCTCAAGTGATTTCGCTTTTAATCTTAGAGTCTTCACATCAAGTTCACACGGTCTATCAAGAAATCCTAATACGATTTGGTTGCCTGGTTTGCCTGAAGGAATCACTAAAATAAGATCATCAAAAACACGACGCATGCGGTCAATGTAAAGATCATAATGGGGATCGCTCGCCCATATATTCATCACAAAGATACCGTGGACTCGTAAAGTGGATTTACATACATCAAAAAATGAAAGGCTTCTAAAGTTTCGAGGAATACCCTCAGGATCAAAAGCGTCAATCATCAATATATCTGTCGACTGCGGATGCTCTTTCATATAAGGAATCCCGTTGCCATGAATCACTCTGAGTGACTTATCATTAGGTGGCAAATGAAACATTTGATGCGCGACACTTATCACTTTTCTATGAATCTCCACCACAGTCGATTTCATGTCAGGTAAAAAACGATGAATAAATTTAGGAATCGATGCCCCACCTAAACCAATTAATAAAATCTTCTTTGGATGAGGATGAAAAAGTAAAAACATCATCATAGCCCTGGTATAAGTGAGCTCTAAATGAAAAGGTTTTTTTATGCGCATCGAACTTTGAATCGCGTGAGATGCAAAATGAAGGGAACGAACACCTTCAGATTCACTGACATCAATACTGATGTCATCATCCATCACTTTTTCAAAAAATATTTTTTTAAATAAATCTCTCATACGTAATAAGGAATATCGTCCAATGCTTTTTCTAATCGTTTAAGGGACACAGGGTATGCCGTTTTTAAATCCTGCGCAAATAATGACACGTGAAGCTCTTCAATCTGCCATTGAAAATCTTTTAAGGCTTTGGGTGGAGTCATTTTTTTAGAGGTATAAGGCTTTAATCTCGCATCGAGCAATTGATGAATACGGTCAATATCTTTTTGTAATAATGCATCTTTGTCCACTCTTGAAGCATATTTTTCAATACGAATCTTCAGTGCTTTTAAATAGCGTGGTAGATGGGAAAATACATGGGAGGGTGTCGTTAAAATAAATTCATTATGTATTAAAAAATGCATGCGATTAATAAAAATGGATTCTGATCTTTTTTGTATCGGGGTAAGTTTATTTAATAGTTCTTTTAACTGATGATAATACGTCGCACTTAAATGAATGGTATCTAACATAGCCTTCATCGTTTGCGGCAACACATGTTTCATGTTTTTTACAAGCGATAAAAAATCGCTCGCATTTCGGGGCATAACCTCCTCATGGCTTAGGGCTGAATCTAAAACCATTTCAATCACATCACTTCTTAATTCATCAGGTTCAATCATATCTCTTAGATAAATCTGTGCTTCTTTCAGCTGATTTAATTCTTTTTCAAGTTGCTTGAGTTGAGGCTTTAATTCAAAACTTAATAATCTCAACACCCCTTGACGATGTGATTGTTTCATCTCTTCTTCTGAGACAAAGACACGAATCGATACCGACTCATCTTCATCCGATAACCCTACAAAACCTTTGTAATCTTTTTGATGTGCATTTAAATCGAGCGTATTCGGTAACGCATCAAAATCCCACCGTTTTAAATTGAATCGCTCAATCCCATTTGTCTTTTCATTCCTTTTAACATGCACCTGAGGCTTCACTGAATTTTTTAGAAGATTTAAATCACGTCCTTGAATGACGATCTCATTTTTTTGATTTATGACTTCAATATTCATAAAACAATGACGAGGTAGACTTTCAATCTCATCTTGATCGATCATGTAAGGCTCTTTCGTTTTTTTTAAAATAAAATCACTGATCGATTGAAATAAATGATGATACGTTTTGTATTGCGTTAAGAATTCTGTCACGCTATCTGCAAGTGGCAAAAGTTGTATGCGTATATGTTTAGGGAGTGACTTAAAAATACAATTCAATTTTTCACGAATCATGCCAGGCACCAACCACTGCAATCTATTTAAATCTAATTGATGAAAATCTATTTCAGAAATCATAGCTGTCACGCCGTCGTCCATATGGCCTGGCTCAAAACGGTATTTGAGTGGGATCATGACGCCATCTATATCTAGAGTTTCGGGGTATTGAACTTCTGTAATCTCATTCGCATCCCTTTTCATAAGGAGTGCTTTGGTGAGGAACAAAGCCTTAGGCTCTTTGACTTCAATCTCGCGACGCCAATCCTCAAATCCATCACCATTGATAATCCCTGGCGGGATTTTTGTATCATAAAACTGAAAAAGATCCTCTTCATTGACTAATACATCAAGACGTCTTGCTTTATGTTCGAGAAGTTCAACCTCACTGATTAAATCTTGGTTATGTTTCCAAAATATTCCTTTTGAGACGTAACCCCCTTGGACTAAACCTTGCCTAATGAATATCTCGCGCGCAATTTCAGGATTGATGGGGCCAAAGTGCACATTCCTTTTTGGCACAATCGTGAGCCCATAAAGTGAAATTCTTTCGTGGGCATTCACACGCGCTAATTTAGTGTCCCAATAAGGATCGGTATGATGATGTTCCACTAAATGGTGACTTAAAGATTCAATCCATGTCACATCAATTTCGGCTGCTGTTCTCGCATATAGTTTTGTGGTGTCGACAAGCTCTGCGGCCATGACCCATTTGGATTTTCTTCTTTTAATATTAGACCCAGGCGATAAATGAAAATGAATATTTCTAGCGCCCACATAAGAATCATCCTCGAGTGCTTTTGTGCCAATATTACCTAAAAGGCCAGATAATATAGAGCGATGAATCTGCATATAATTCGCTGGTATCTCATTCATTTTAAAGTGCATCTCTAATAAGAGTTCTCGAATTTGTTCATAGAGATCTCGCCACTCACGCATCCTTAAGTAAGATAAGAAATGGGCATGACATAATTTTCTTAACTGATTTTGTGAAGTCCTCTTCTGAATTGCTTCATCAAAAAATGTCCAGAGTTTTAAGTAAGACACAAAATCAGATTTTTCATCAAAGAATCTAACTTGCGCCGCTTCGCTTTCGGCTTTTTTATCCAAGGGTCGCTCCCTTGGATCTTGAATACTTAAAGCGCTCACAATAATAAGAAGTTCAGACAATGCATTTTCTTTTTTAGCCAGAAGGAGCATGCGACCTAATCTAGGATCCATGGGGAGCTTCGCTAAATCTCGACCGATCGGCGTTAATTCATAGTGGTCATTCACAGCACCTAATTCTTGCAATAACAAATAACCATCCTGAATAAATCGGCGACTGGGCGGCTGTATAAAAGGGAACTGTGATACATCGCCTAAATGAAGTGATGCCATTTTTAAAATGACAGAGGCTAATGATGATCGATAAATTTCAGGATCTAAGAATAAAGGTCTCGCATTAAAATCCTCTTCGGAATAAAGTCTCACACAAATACCATCCGAGACACGTCCGCATCGACCACTTCGCTGTTTGGCTGACGCTTGAGAAATCTTTTCAATCTGTAATTGTTCCACTTTGTTTCTGGTGCTATAGCGATTCACTCTCGCAATACCAGGATCGATCACATATTTAATACCAGGGACGGTGAGGGATGTCTCAGCAACATTCGTTGACAAAATAATACGTCGTCCGTTCGAACCTCTAAATATTTTTTGTTGTTCATCATAAGAGAGTCTTGCAAAAAGAGGGAGTACTTCATAATGGGGTGGCAATTTAGCTTTCAAGAAATCAGCCACATCTCTAATTTCTCTCTCACCGGGTAAAAAAATCAGTGTATCGCCACCTACTTTTGAAAAATCTTTCACAACATCAAGAATGGCCTCTTCAATTTTTTCTTCTTGATCATCTTCATCTTTGACTTCCAAAGGTCGATAACGAATTTCAACAGGATATGTGCGGCCTGATACTTCAATAATAGGTGCATCATTAAAGTGTTTTGAGAAACTCTCCACATCAATCGTGGCACTGGTAATAATAATTTTTAAATCTGAGCGTCTAAGGGTGAGTTGCTTTAAATAGCCTAAAAGAAAATCAATATTCAGACTCCGCTCATGCGCCTCATCAATAATAATGGTGTCGTATTGTTTTAGATCAGGATCAGTTTGTGTCTCTGCCAAGAGAACACCATCGGTCATGACTTTAATGAGTGTTTGTGGAGACACTTTATCTGCAAATCGAATCTTAAAACCTACCACATCACCTAAGGGCACTTTAAGTTCTGATGCGATACGAGAGGCCACCGATCTTGCAGCGATGCGTCTTGGTTGTGTATGGCCAATGAGGCCTTTAATACCACGGCCCAGCTTCAAGCATATCTTAGGGAGTTGTGTGGTTTTACCTGAACCTGTTTCACCACAGAGAATCACAACCTGATGTTTTAGAATCGCCTCATGAATCTCTTTGATTCTTTGTGAAACGGGGAGTACTTCTGGAAACTCTATGGATGACAGGCTCACGAATCGAGCCTGTCTTGATGCTTCTATCGCTAAATTTTTATCTTGCTTATTTGATGTTACATTCACAATTTAAAAATTACTGCTTCACGCAATCTTCAAATCCTGAATTGCCACCTTTGAATTGTGGTTCATAATAAAACTTATGAAACTGCCATTGGCCTTTTGCATTTTTTGTAAACTGCGCAATGCCTGTGCCAAAATCATGCGTCGATTGATTTTCTAATGCAAAATATATCGCAGCATTTAAGCCATTGGCTGCCATATGGCCTGGATACTTACCAAAACCAGGTACCTCAAGTAGAAAATCATAGCTTCCATACTGAGCCTGGCTATGTTCTTTTTTTAATTTTATGGTCACTTTGCCTTTGTATGCACCTTCGTGCGTATCATTGCCAGTACATTGATACACACCCGTAAAATCAGGGCCTGAAAATGCCGGGTTTTTGCTTGCAGCAAACCCTAATGATGAGATCATCAAAAAAATAAAACTTACCATAAAACGCATACAGCTCTCCTTTATGAAATGATGGGTAAAAATCTAGACTTCAAAGATGCTAGATGACATGTTTTTAAAATTTCTTCTAACCGATCTAATGCCATTTTTTTAGGTTGATGAATATTTTCAGCCAAGATGAGCTCATTTTTCATGGAATGTTCCCAACCGACTAACTCAGTGACGGTCACTTTATAACCCATACCTTCCAACAATAAGCATCTTAATACATTCGTGAGATGACTTCCAAACTCTCTCGTATGAATGGGATGTCGCCATAATTCGGATAATGTATATTTTAATTGATCTGATTTTTCTGATCTTAAACTTTTTGATACTTCTGCTTGGCAACAGGGAATGAGCACCATATATTGTGCCTCTTTTTTAAGTCCAAAAAAAATAGCATCATCGGTGGCCGTATCACATGCATGAAGCGCTGTGACTATGTCTACCTTATTGGGGAGGCTCGAATCTTCTAATGAATTTTTTATATCAGATGCAATAAAATGCATACGATCAAATTTTAAAGTTTTCGCTAATGGGAGCGCTTTCTCAATCAACTCAGATCGATGCTCGATGGCATAAAGCTCACCACCTTTTTCTTTTAAAAAAAGATCATACAAAATAAAGCCTAAATAAGACTTCCCAGCGCCATGATCCACTAAAGTAAAGTGAGGATTCATCGCTAGCGCTTTTTCTAAATAAGGCTCGATCAATTGGTAGAGATGATAAACTTGTTTTAATTTCCGCCTTGAATCCTGATTCATTCGCCCATCGCGCGTCAGAATATGAAGCGCTTTAAGCAGCTCAATGGATTGTTGGGGTTTGATGTCTTTTAAATCTTCCATAACCTCATCAGTTTAACGTATGCGTGAAGACTTATGACAGAGTAAAATGATGCTGATTAAATGAAAGATCAATCATGAGTATTCAGTGGTTCCCAGGACACATGGTGGCAGCGCAAAAAAAAGCGGCCGAAACCATGGAATTTACCGATGTGGTCATCGAAGTATTAGATGCCAGAATCCCTGGTGCGTCTCAAAATCCCATGATTAGAGAGCTTGGTGCTGCGCGTCAACGTGCCCATCTTAAGATACTCAATAAATCTGACTTAGCGGATCCAAAGATTACCGAGCAATGGATTCAATATTTCAATAAGATGCCGCATACAAAAGCGATAGCGATCTCATGCAAAAAAGCGAATGAGCCCAAAAAAATTCTTAACATTTGTCAAACATTGGCACCTCACCGAGGCGATCCAATAAAACCCCTTCGTATGATGATTATGGGTGTGCCTAACGTTGGGAAATCCACACTCATGAACGCAATTCTTAATCGTCGCATTGCTAAAGTAGGTGATGAACCTGCCATCACTAAACAACAGCAGCGTCATCAAATCAATGATCACATGATTTTGGTCGATACCCCAGGCATGATGTGGCCCAAAATTCGCTACTCCTCGGATGGTGATTTATTAGCTGCCAATAACAATATAGGTAAGAATGCCTATTACGAAGAAGAGGTCGCTGAAAAATTAGGCAACATTATTCTCGAAGCATATCCAGCATTGATTAAAGCGCGCTACAAACTCGAAGATTTAAAAATGGATGCTATTGAACTTTTAGAATGGATCGCCAAGAAAAAAGGGTTCCCCCTCAAAAATCATGGGGTCGATTTAGAAAGAGCCGCGTCAACTTTATTGAATGATTATCGGCAAGGTTTATTAGGTCGTATGAGTTTAGAAACGCCTTCATCCAGAATGCTGATGATGAGTCGCCAGACATTACCTCAAGAAGAAGCGCTAGACAGCGACCTTTAAGCTTTCAAGCGTTTTAAATTTTCCTGCAGCATAAGAGGCTGCAAATGCATTGGGTTTCACCATGGGAATGACATTACATGTGCCACGAATATAACCAATGGCCTCATGGATCACACAATTAGATCCAAACATCTCATCTGGATTAATATCGAGATGAACTTCAACAGTTCTTTCCTCTAATATATCTGCTAATTTAAGATACAAGTCCGATACCTTATACACCTCATTCATTAAACGATAGCGCGGTTTATTTTGTTTTTGGTCATAGTCCCTCTCTCGAACTACTTCACCAAAAATTTTGCATCCATTATTTCCATTGATATGAACCACAATGGCCATCACATAATCTGCATACCAATCATTTCCAATTCTAATTCTTTCTGAATCACAGCCAATATAAATTTTTGACGCTATGGTTTGCGCCTCAATAAAAACTCGCACTTCTTCTAGATTTATTTTTTTCATCATATATTCAATCATATTAGAGAGACTTCTATTCAATAGCAAATGTTCATCTTAATTTTTTATAGGGGGAGTTAACCCATAAAAATTTGTAGTCACGCCAATACTATAAGTCATTGATTATCTTTTTTATATAACTTCATTAAAGTTTTAATGCCTTTAATAATTAAGAAAGCAATAAGGCCGGCATTAATAATGTAAAAAATAATGATTGAAATATCTATCAAATTAATTTTTGATATCCATCCCAAAAAGTCTTCTATGATTTGCATAATAAAATCTACCTATATGTAATTATTTTAACGTCTTCGCTTTTTCCACGTGTAAGCTGAACCATCGGGGCATTTTCCGTCAAGCACAGCATCCACACCAAATAGCCCTATAATTTCAATGCCATGGCCTTCAATAGTGACTAACTGATTCATTTCTTTGGCCAATTTTAAGGCCTCATCCAGCGTTAAGGCTTCAATATTTTTGATTTTACTCTTAACTTTATACATGCTCTTTTTAAAACACAGGGTATAGTTATTCTAACTTATGAAATATTTTACTTTTTTCTTTTATTCTTGTTTTTTTATGATAGTGACAAGTCATGCAGCAAATGATTCACATTGTTATGCTATTAAAAACACGGATCAAAAAAATTTCTGTCTTGCCCTTGTAAAAAAAAAGGATTCATACTGCTATAACATTCGTGAGTCTGATTCAAAGCATATGTGTGTAGCACAAATCAAGAATCAGAAAAGCTATTGTTATAGTATTCAATCGCATGATGTGAAGAATCACTGTTTAGCTTTATTGAAATAAGACCTCTATGAAAAAACTTTATTTACTTGTGATTCTTTGCTTAACAAGTTCATCAGCTCATGCCGCGTGGATAAAAGTTTGGGAGTCTGATGCGAGCCAACATTTTGTTCAATCCGAAACTGTGAAAAACAAAAATCAATTAGCGAGTTTTTGGCTGTTAACAAATCATAATGCAATAGATGAATCTGGTTATTTGTCTTACAAACAAAAAATTGAAATGGATTGCGGATATAATCAGTTAAGGTTAGTTGCACAGATTGGTTATGAGGAAGCAATGGGTTTAGGACGATCTCATCGCTTTCGCAAGGCTTATGAAGAATGGGAAGAAATTCTCCCAGATAGCCTTGGTGGCGAACTTTATAAGTATCTATGTTTTAAAAAATAAAATCAATAAATTAGGTGTATGACTTAAATATATTCTTTATAACTTTGAAAAATCAATTTTTTTAACAACATTTTTGGTAATCACTTTAACTAATTCAGCGATTGCGTCATCAAATATTTTTTTCGTTTCTTCTAAAAGGGCATCATCTCCAATAGGAGGCGGCAATACATAACTATCTTCTTCAATAGTAGCCATAATCTTGTTTGTTTTTTTATCAAAAATCCTAATTGCGATGCTCGTTGTAATTTCGTCGGTAAGAAATTGTTTATTCACTGTAAATTCTTTAATTCCAAATTCACAGATATATTCTGATGTATCCGATGGGTTAAATTGATAGGTTATATTTTGATCTTTCAGCCATTCTTTGTAATTTTTTAAATCTTTATGATTAGAAATGACCTTAATCGATTTGAATTTATGAAGCGTCGCAAACTCACTTTCCAAACCTTGAGCAAAATTTTGAATAAGTGAATCGATATCAATATTATTTTTGACTTGATTTGTCTGTTTTTCTTTAGTCACACTCTCTTCAAAGATTGAACCAAAGTATCCTAACCAAAAACCGCTTCTATCACTCACTCCTTTAATTTGAGGTGAAGTCACATTGACAATGGATAACTCAGCCTGAGAAAAATCTCTCGCATAACTTATATGAGTTATGAAAAACAACAATAATAGGATTTTCTTCATCAGTATCTTTTGCATATATTTGTGTTGCCCTCTTGATGATTAAGAAATACGTCATAGCTTTATGATAAAAACTACAAATTTATAATACCTAATTGATCTGATGTTGAATGAGATAGATAAAATTAAATATTAATAACCGTATCTTCGATCTTGACCCTGTCTCATTTGCTCTTGCTCAAGTTTTGTCTCTTCCTGTTGTCTTCTAATTTTTTCTTGCTGAGGTTTCAATAGTTCTTGTTGATTTTTCATGCGCTCCATAAAGTTTCCATTATCAAGACATTGTCTATAGGCTTCTTCTGATTGATTATCAACTGAAGTGGAGGGCATGACACAAATTGCTTCTGATACAAAGGGAGTATAAAAAAGTAACACCACAATAAATTTTTTCATTGACACTTGCTAACCTTCCATATTTTTACTTACTTGGGACCCTCGACATGAGTTGAGCTTATGACACTATTTTTATAAATAAAAATTAATTATATTTTAAGTCTTGTTTTTATAAAATAAATTATTTTAGTTTCAACATTTATAGTGTAAAGTACTCGGTAGTTTATTTATCACAAAAAACAAGGTAAGAGCAGCAATAATGTTCACAAGACATCAAATAACATTGGTGTCAAATCCAGTTTGTTCTAGACCAGTTAACAACCTAATAGAAGCTGATTTTCAATTCTACGACAAGGACGGATTTGAACTCAATATAGCAGAGCAGAAATTTTATTCTGCTATGGGGCATCCTATTAATTATCCTATTTTAAATCACCGTTGCTGGCAAGAACCTTGGTTTGAGCTTGACGATGATAAGATTACTGACCTTATTTTAGATCATTCTATGTTTTTATGCCGATGTGCCTACGATAATGCAGCCTCAAACCAACTCAAAAGTTTAAGGAATAAATTTCCTCTAGCTGATTATCTACTCAGATCAAAACAAAAATGGGGATTTGATTTTGCACTTGATGCAGTTGCTGCCAATGGTACAGTTTTCGAAGTGTTACATATTGAATACGACAACTATAATTTTGAATATTTCAAAAATAAAATGTTAATATTTGAATGGGCGATACAGCACATAGATTGGAGAGACGCTGCTCGGAGAGTCTGGGCTCACAAAGATAAATGGAAAAGTATGAGAGGATTTGAGCAGAATAACTGGAAAGCCAACTATTTAATCAATTGGAATAAAGCAGAATACACAGAGAAAACAATATAAATATACAGAGTTATTATTGGACCTTTATGTATGTAAATGCCTCCCCACCCTGACTCGAACAGGGATCTAAACCTTAGGAGTGTCTTGTTCTATCCTGTTGAACTATGGGGAGAATCTTGATTATACAATTGATCATACCCTTATTTCTTACTTTAGTTTTATGTCTTAATTGTATTTTTTCCCACTCATTTAGTTAAGTATATTTTATTTTTTTAAAAAAGTTTTAAGTAAATGAATTCCAAAACTCACTCCAAATCCATTGACTTCGCTTACTGCGGCACCTAGGCCAGCCTTTCGATTGCTTGATGAGAGATCGGTGTGTAACCAAGGAACATTTTTTTCAATAAATCGATTTAAAAAACGTGCAGCGTGGATATGGTCCGCACCACCCTCTAGTGTGCATTGTTTGATATCGGCAATCCCGCTTTCCAAATCTTCTTCATAATCTTCATCAAATGGAAATGCAGTAACACGCTCCCCTGCATCACTTCCAGCACGTACCGCTAAACATGATAGCTCAGGTCGATTCGATATCACTCCACTATAACGGTCACCTAATGCTGTTGCCATACTGCCAGTGAGTGTTGCAAAATCCATCATCATGTCAGGTTTCAAGCGAGACGCTAGTGTTAAAGTATCTGCTAAGACCATACGCCCTTCTGCATCAGTATGCATAATCTCAATCGTGGTGCCGTTAAGCGATTTCACCACATCATTTTGTTTATAGGCTTTAGGTCCAATATGGTTTTGTGCAATTGCTAACCAACAATCAACTTGAATGGGCAATTTTAAAAGGGTTGCAGTTAATAAAATACCAAGAGAGACTGCTGAACCATTCATATCCTCATGCATACCATGCATATAGCGTGCAGGTTTTAGATTGTGTCCGCCTGTGTCAAAACAAATGCCTTTACCAATCACAGCAATCGTTTTTTTAATTTGTTTAGGTTTATAAGTGAGGTGCACAATGGCTGCGTCTTGCGGTTCAGAACCTTGGCCCACGGCTACAAAGGAACCTGCACCCATCTTTTTTAATTTTTTCATATCAAACTCCTCTAATTTCCAGCCGTTTGATTTTGCGAGTGATTTAATTTTTGAGCGGTATATCGAAGGTGTGAGCTCATTGGGGGGCAACATCGTAAGTTCACGTGTCAAAGTATTACCACGGACAATCGCGATTTCATCACTAAATTTATCTTGTATCTCAACTCCAAATAATTTAATCGATTTGATATTTTTTTTAAGATTTTCTTTCTTTCGACTAGGTAAAGTTTGACTATTCATAAGTGCCACATAAATAGCAGCACGTGCATTTTGTTCTTTTAAATCTTCCCTACCAAATATTCCGATGGTAAGCATTGGAGGATTTTCAGAAAGCAAAGGTTGTAGTGCTTTTCGGATGAGAGTGTGCCTTTGAAAGGTATTCTTTTTTTTATCTAACACGACAAAACTTAAAAAATGTCCGCCCTGAATCTCCATCGTAATAGGCGATTTAGCTAAACTCTCCATTTTTTTATCTATTCGCTTAAGTTTTAGTTCAAGCTCTTTATGAAAAGGAAAAGTTTTTAAGGTTACACTATCCAACACAACAAGATGATGACTCCCTTTGATGTTTTTTTCTGTCGCTAAACCTCTTTTTTGTACAATTTGAATCGCCATATGCTTTTAATCCTTCAATGAACGTGCTATTAAAAAATATCAATAAAATCAATAGAATATTACTTTTATTTACACTTTTAACTTACTTTTTTACTTGACCCAAAGCCTTAAAAACGCCAAACTTGAAGCTATATGAGTTCATTCAACGCGTTATCACTCACAAAATATAGAACCCCCTTTGGCACTAGGTAAATAAAGCATCTATTATACCGTTAGCGTCCTTATTAAAAATTCTGGAGTTATATTAAAACATGGCATCTATACCTGATATCGACAATCAAGAAACGCAAGAGTGGCTTGATGCTCTTAATGCCGTCATTGAAACGGAAGGTATTGAACGTGCTCACTTCTTGATTGAGTCTATGATTGATCAAGCGCGTCGATCTGGGGCTAATTTGCCATATAACGCGACCACCGCTTACCTGAACACTATACCGACGCATCTTCAGCAACGCCATCCAGGTAATCCTGATATGGAACGTCGTATTAAGGCTCTCATTCGATGGAATGCAGTCATGACCGTATTGCGTGCGAATGAAAAATCACCAGGTGTCGGGGGTCATATTGCAAGCTTCCAATCGGCAGCCACCTTATATGATGTAGGGTTTAATCATTTCTTTAGGGCGGCGAATGATAAATTCCAAGGTGACCTTGTCTATTTCCAAGGTCACTCATCCCCTGGTGTGTATGCAAGAGCTTATCTAGAGGGTCGTATCTCAGAAGAACAGCTCTCTAATTTCCGCATGGAAACAGGGGGCAAGGGATTATCGAGCTATCCTCACCCGTGGCTCATGCCTGATTTCTGGCAGTTCCCCACGGTATCGATGGGTTTAGGCCCTATCATGGGCATTTATCAAGCGCGATTCTTAAAATACCTACACGATCGTGGTATTGCGGATACTTCCGATCGTAAAGTATGGGTGTTCTGTGGTGATGGCGAGATGGACGAGCCTGAATCATTGGGTGCGATTTCATTAGCGTCTCGTGAGAAACTTGATAACCTCATTTTTGTGGTGAACTGTAACTTACAACGTCTCGATGGTCCTGTGCGTGGTAACGGCAAGATTATTCAAGAACTTGAATCTGATTTTAGAGGTTCAGGTTGGAATGTGATTAAAGTGATTTGGGGCTCTTACTGGGATCCCTTAATCGCGATGGATAAAACAGACCTACTCAAAAAGCGTATGGAAGAATGCGTAGATGGTGAGTACCAAAACTTTAAAGCGAAAGGTGGCGCCTACACACGCGAACATTTCTTTGGTAAATATCCAGAATTAAAAGAGATGGTCACTGCCATGTCAGATCAAGATATTTGGCGTTTAAATCGGGGTGGACATGATCCTCATAAGGTATATGCAGCTTATGCCGCAGCGACATCTCACAAGGACCAACCTTCTGTCGTCTTGGCAAAAACGGTCAAAGGTTATGGCATGGGCGATGCAGGTGAGGGACAAAATATTACGCACCAACAAAAGAGCATGGACATTAGTTCTTTAAAAGCTTTCCGTGATCGTTTTGATTTGCCGATTTCAGATGAGGATGTTGAAAAATTATCTTTCTATAAACCAGCATCGGATTCACCTGAAATTAAATACATGATAGAAAGACGTGATGCGCTCGGTGGTTTTGTACCGCAACGAAAACGTAAAGGTAATGCCCTTAAAACACCACCACTCTCGACTTTTGAAAATATGTTAACCGCAACAGGAGAACGCGAGATCTCAACAACGATGGCATTCGTAAGAATTCTTTCTACGCTTGTACGTGACAAAGAGCTCGGTAAATATGTTGTACCGATTGTGCCCGATGAAGCGCGCACCTTTGGTATGGAGGGTATGTTTAGACAACTCGGTATTTACTCTTCCGTCGGTCAATTGTATGAACCGCAAGATTCAGATCAAGTGATGTTCTATAAAGAACAACGAGACGGTCAGATTCTAGAAGAAGGTATTAATGAAGCGGGCTCATTTTCATCTTGGATAGCCGCAGCGACTTCCTATACCGTCAACGGCATTCAAATGATTCCGTTTTATATTTTCTACTCCATGTTTGGTTTCCAACGTATTGGAGATCTTGCATGGGCAGCGGGTGATTCTCGCGCGCGCGGATTCTTACTCGGGGCGACTGCAGGTCGCACCACATTGAATGGCGAGGGCTTACAACATGAAGATGGTCATAGTCAATTGATGGCCGCTATGATTCCTAATTGCGTTTCTTATGATCCCACTTTTTCATACGAACTTGCTGTGATTATGCAAGACGGTTTAAAACGTATGATTGAGAATCAAGAAGATGTGTTCTATTACATTACCCTCATGAATGAAAATTATAGCCACCCTGAAATGCCTAAAGGGGTTGAGGCGAACATCATCAAGGGTATGTATGTATTCTCCACTTCAAAAATCAAGGGTGAGAAAGTGCAACTCATGGGTAGTGGTGTCATTCTTCGTGAAGTGATTGAAGCACAAAAAATCTTAGAAAATGATTATGGTGTGTCAGCCGATGTGTGGAGTGTCACAAGCTTTAATGAGCTTCGTAAGGATGCATTAGAGATAGATCGTTGGAATCGTATGAATCCTGATAAGCCCCAAAAAGAATCCCATATTACAAAACTTCTTAAAAAAGCAGAGGGTCCTATCATTGCATCGACCGATTATATGAAATCGTTCGCAGAACAAATCGCTGTCTTTTTACCACACACATTTGTAGCGCTAGGCACCGATGGGTTTGGACGCTCTGACTCAAGAGAAAATTTACGTCAGTTCTTTGAAGTTGATCGTCATTATGTCGTGGTCGCCACACTTAAAGCATTAAGTGATGAAGGTAAGATCAAATCATCTATCGTGACTGATGCGATTAAGAAATTTAAACTTGATCCTAATAAACCTAATCCGGTGACTCAGTAAATATGGCCATTGAAAAAATACTCGTACCCGATATAGGTAACTTCGACAGTGTCGATGTGATTGAAGTCATTGCGAAGGTCGGCGACTCGATCAAAAAAGATGATCCATTGATCACACTCGAATCCGATAAAGCGTCGATGGATATTCCAGCACCAAGTAATGGTGTGGTGAAAGAGATTCTTTTAAAAGTGGGTGACAAAATAAAACAAGGCTCACCTATTTTGATGCTTGATATTGTGGATTCAAACAAAAAAACAGAAGTAAAAGAAGAAATAAAAGAAGTTAAAAAAGAAGAGACACCAAAAGCTTCCATTCCTGAACCCACACGTCCAGCACCAGAGCCTCCTCAAAAAATTAAGCCACAACAAACACCTGCACCGATAGGCGACAGTGTTGTCGTAGCCCCCAATAAAAAATCGCACGCAAGTCCCTCGGTCAGAAAATTTGCGCGTGAGCTGGGTGTCAATTTGGCATTCGTTCAAGGATCAGGCCCTAAAAATCGCATTCTTGAATCTGATGTACAAAGCTATGTGAAAGGTGAGTTAGCACGACCTCGCACCGACAATATGGGTAATGCACCGACCGTGATGCCCATGCCTGTCATTGACTTTAGTCAGTATGGTGACATTGAAACTAAACCGCTTTCAAAAATTAAAAAACTATCAGGTGCGAATCTGCATCGCAATTGGGTGACGGTACCACATGTCACGCAATTTGATCAAGCCGATATTACCGATCTCGAAGCGTTCAGAAAATCCATGCAATTAGATGCTGAGAAAAAAGGTGTCAAGCTCACTCTTCTCGCTTTCCTTATGAAAGCATGTGTGAATGCACTTAAAACGTATCCAAACTTTAATGCATCACTTTCCGCTAACGGTGATGAACTCATTTTAAAGAGTTATTACAACATCGGTTTTGCATGTGATACCCCTGATGGTTTAATAGTACCTGTCGTACGTGATGTTCACCAAAAAGATGTGCTTGATATTGCAAAAGACTTAGGTGAACTCTCTGCGAAAGCACGTGAACGTAAACTTAAACTCGATGAAATGCAAGGTGGATGCTTTTCGATTTCAAGTCTAGGAGGTATTGGTGGCACAAAATTTACGCCGATTATTAATTGTCCTGAAGTCGCGATTCTTGGAATATCAAGATCATCGATGGAACCCATCTATGATCCCAAAACAAAAACATTTGAAGCAAGGCTTATCTTGCCACTCTCACTCTCATATGATCACCGTGTGATTGATGGTGCTGATGGTGCACGCTTTACAAGTCACTTACGCATGATGTTATCTGACGTGAGACGACTTCTCCTCTAGTTCCTATGACCAATACTTTTCAAATCACGGTACCAGATATCGGTAACTTCGATAGCGTTGAAGTCATCGATGTGATGGTGAAAGTTGGCGACAGTATAAAAAAAGAAGATTCACTCATTACGGTTGAATCTGATAAAGCATCGATGGATATTCCATCCACGCATGAAGGTAAAGTGACAAGCATCAATTTAAAAGTCGGCGACAAAGTAAAACAAGGCTCTCACATCCTTGTCATTGAATTAAATGAATCTAATGCAAAATCTCAAAAGGCTGAAACTCAAAATGAGATGAAGCCTGAAGTAAAGGCGGACATCAAAAAAGAATCGCCTCCTGAAATAACTTCACAACCAGTCACAAAAAAATCGGATGCTGTATCGACACACGAAACGGAAGTCGTGGTTTTAGGTTCAGGCCCTGGTGGATATACCGCTGCATTCCGAGCTGCTGACTTAGGTAAGAAAGTGATTCTCATTGAGAGATACGATACCTTGGGTGGTGTATGTCTTAATGTCGGTTGCATTCCATCCAAGGCACTATTACACACCGCTAAAGTGATCACTGAAGCTGAAGAAACAGCTTCGCATGGTGTCTCTTTTGGTGAACCCGATATTAACTTAGAAAAAATTCGTCACTGGAAAGCGCATGACGTCGTCGGTAAATTGACACAAGGCTTATCTGCGATGGCAAAACAAAGACAGGTGACTGTGATTCAAGGTGTCGGTGAATTTACAACACCGCACCAAATCAAAGTGACTAAAGCGAATGGTCAAACTGAAACGATAGGTTTTGAACACTGCATTATTGCAGCTGGTTCTCAATCCACAAAATTCCCAGGTGTAAAAGATGATCCTCGGATTATGGATTCGACGGGGGCATTAGAATTAAAAGATATTCCAAAACGTCTTCTCATTGTGGGGGGTGGCATCATTGGTTTAGAAATGGGTACAGTGTACGACGCACTGGGAAGTCAAGTCAGTATCGTTGAATTATCTGATGGTCTCATCCAAGGATGTGATCGTGATCTGGTTCGTCCATTACAAAAACGTATGGAGCAGCGCTTCGAAAAAATTATGCTCAATACCAAAGTCACATCCATTGAAGCAAAAAAAGATGGCATCCATGTCATTTTTGAAAGCGAAGGTAAATCAGAATCTCAAATGTATGACCGTGTCCTCATTGCGATTGGCAGACGTCCAAATGGCAAAGCTATTAAAGCAGAACTCGCAGGCGTCACGGTCACAGATCAAGGATTTATTCCGGTCAATAAACAAATGCGAACGAATGTATCACACATTTTTGCGATTGGGGATATCGTAGGACAACCGATGCTAGCTCACAAAGCAACACACGAGGGTAAAGTGGCAGCGGAAGTTATTGCGGGACATAAAGTTGAATTTCAGGCACTCACCATTCCAACTGTAGCATATACCGATCCTGAAGTCGCATGGGCAGGTATCACTGAATTAGAAGCAAAACAAAAAAATATTGATATTGAAAAGGCAAGTTTCCCATGGGCAGCAAGTGGTCGTGCCCTATCCAATAATTGCAGTGAAGGTACAACCAAACTTATTTTTGATAAAGAAACGCATCGATTGATAGGTGCAGGCATTACCGGTGTCAACGCAGGGGAACTAATTTCTGAAACAGTAATGGCAATTGAAATGGGTGCTGATGCTCATGACCTTGGTTTAACCATTCATCCTCATCCTACACTCTCTGAAACGGTCTGCTTTGCAGCAGAAGTTAAAGCAGGTACGATCACCGATCTATACATTAAAAAACGCTAAAACGTTTTTTTAAGTATTCGCTAGAACAAAAAGTCCATCGAGCACTAAATCTTTTTTAATGGTTGTGTGGCTTTTTAAATCTTCACTTAAATGCTGATAGATATAGGCAGCATCCCCTCCACTCAAGATAATCTTTACATCTTTCGATTTTGAACAAGCTATATCAAAGAAAGATTTAAGATTACCTAGGACATTTAAAATAAATCCAGATTGAATCGCATTGGCTGTGTTGATGGCTGGTACTTGAAATACACCATCATCATTTTTTAAACGTGCTGTATTTTGAGATAAAGCATTTTTAGTAAGATGAAGTCCCGGGAGGATCACACCGCCTTCAAATATATATTGATGTTCTTTTTGATCAAAGCTCAGATAATCAATTGTCACCGCAGTGCCCACCGAGACAATTACGGTAGCTTTTTCTATGCTACTAGATACACTCAATGCGGATAGCCAACGATCAACACCAAGGGATGAAATATCTTCATAGCCATTCAAAAGATGTTTCCATTTTTTTGGTGTCTTCACAAATTCAATAGGGCATGAAAATTTTTTCAGTTTAATTTTTAATATCGCTTCTTTTTCAAAACTAGCCACATTTGAAATGAATATTTTTTGAATCTTGTCACTAAAGATAAAATGATCTTGATCGATATCTTCTGTTAAAAAAGAATCCTCTTGATAGATGTTTTTTTGATCACGAAGTGCCCATTTTGTTTTTGTATTACCTATATCAATCAGTAGAAACATATTTATGCTTTTCTTAATGTAATGTCACCGGATGAGAATGTTTCAATACCACTGGATGGGGTTTCAATCATAAGCGCACCATCATCAGTGACGCCTTGTGCTAAACCTGTCACAGACCTTCCATCTCCGAGTGATAAGGTCACAATTTGATGTTGGTATACATGATAGTTCATCCACTCTTCTTTTAAAGATGCAAACTTAGATATATTAAATTGACCTAATACATCCGCTAAATCTTTTAAAATCTGGCCCAATAATACATTAGGATCAATATCATCAACACTCACACTTTTTAAATCAATCGCTGGCTGATCAATCTGATTTAAACTTTTTTTAGATAGTTTTAAATTAATACCAATCCCAATGATCGCAGTACTCTGTCCTTCCATATCGCCTTGAAGCTCAATCAGGATCCCAGCTAGTTTTTTATATTGAGGTCCATCTTGAACTAAAACATCATTCGGCCATTTTAACTGTGCGCTCAATACACCAAATCGATGAAGACTTCGAATGATTGCAACACCCACAGTCAAACTTAATCCAGACAGAGTAGCTGCTCCTCCGTTAAATCGCCAAAGAAGTGAAAACGTCAAACTCTCGCCTAATGCTGATTGCCATGATCTACCTCGTCTGCCCCTGCCCTTCGTTTGAATATGGGTTGCAGCCACCGATGCATGGGGATGTCCTAAAGAGGCTTTTTCTATTAAATAACTATTCGTAGAATCTATCACATCGAAAATTTCTAAATTAAACCAATGATGAATTTCCCCCATCACCTGCACAATGCTAGGTTTTTTTAGAAGCATAATAGGTTGAATGAGTTTATAACCTCGGCCGCGAACGGAATAAATCTCTACCCCAAACTCTTCTGCTTTTTTAATGGCATTCCAGATCGAGACACGGGAGATGTCGAATGTTTTAGCAATCGATTCACCCGAGTGAAATTTACCATCAGACAGAACGTCTAATACTTTAAAGACGAGGTTATGTTGCATTAAGTATGAGATTAAAAATCAAAAGTTGATCTTATCATAGCGTATCTTTTTTAGCTTTAAGATCAATGGATTGGGGCTAGAGAAGCCATCATTTCAGTGTAGAATATTGTTCTTATATGTCAGACCATAAAACAACAACGCAAGCACCTTCCAACTTTATCCGCGGCATCATTGAGCGCGATTTAGCGAATAAAAGTTTTGAAGGTAAAACATGGGCAGGTACCCCTGGTGACGCCTCACATCATGCAAAAGCACCGATGGATCAAGCCAAAATCAGAACACGTTTTCCGCCTGAACCTAATGGCTATCTTCATATAGGGCACGCAAAGAGTATTTTCTTAAACTTTGGATTGGCCAAAGATTACGATGGCATTTGTCATTTACGTTTTGATGACACCAATCCTGAAAAAGAAAATCGAGAGTATGTCGATAGTATTAAAAGCAATGTGTCATGGTTAGGTTTCTCATGGGAACAAAATAAAACTTCTCATCTTTTTTTTGCGAGTAACTATTTCGACTTTATGTATCAAGCGGCTGAATCGCTTATTCAATCGGGTCATGCCTATGTCGATAAACAAAC
>VGHQ01000009.1 GCA_016868195.1 Betaproteobacteria bacterium
TATAAAGAATATGCCGCTTTAATTAATGATCAAACGAAACGTCAAATGACGTTACGTGGATTATTTAAATTAAAAACGAATGACAAAGCGATTTCGATTGATGAAGTTGAGCCCGCTAAAGAAATTGTGAAACGCTTTGCAACAGGTGCGATGTCATTAGGATCTATTTCAACCGAAGCACATACAACACTAGCGATAGCAATGAATCGTATCGGTGGCAAATCGAATACGGGCGAAGGTGGTGAAGATGCGAAACGTTTCTTTCCGCTAGACAAAGATAATACGGTTGCCAACGTCATCGGACTTAATTTAATCGAAAGTGATATTAAACTTAAAAAAGGTGACTCACTTCGTTCACGCATAAAACAAGTGGCGTCCGGTCGCTTTGGTGTGACAGCAGAATATTTAAGTTCAGCCGATCAAATTCAAATCAAGATGGCACAAGGTGCAAAACCTGGTGAAGGTGGTCAATTGCCTGGCCATAAGGTAAGCCCTTATATTGCAAAACTTCGTTTCTCAGTACCAGGTGTGGGACTTATTTCTCCACCACCACATCATGACATTTATTCGATCGAAGATTTAGCACAACTGATTCATGATTTAAAAAATGCAAATCCAAGTGCAAGTATCTCAGTAAAACTTGTATCAGAAACGGGTGTAGGAACAGTGGCTGCGGGTGTGGCAAAAGCTAAATCCGATCACATTGTGATCGCAGGTCATGACGGTGGCACAGGTGCTTCGCCTATTTCATCGATTAAACATGCAGGAACACCTTGGGAAATTGGTTTAGCTGAAACTCAACAAACTTTAGTCTTAAATCGTTTACGTGGACGTGTCATTGTGCAGGTCGATGGACAAATGAAAACAGGACGCGATGTAGTGATTGGTGCGCTCCTTGGTGCAGATGAATTCGGCTTTGCGACAGCCCCCCTTGTCGTCGAGGGTTGCATCATGATGCGTAAGTGTCATTTGAATACATGCCCAGTGGGTGTTGCAACGCAAGATCCAGATTTGCGCAAACGTTTTACAGGGCAACCTGAACATGTGGTGAATTATTTCTTCTTCGTTGCTGAAGAAGTTCGTGAATTGATGGCATCTTTGGGCATTTGTAAATTTGATGATTTAATCGGTCGTGCCGATTTATTGGATACACAAGCAGGTATTGAACACTGGAAAATTCATGGACTTGATTTCAGTAGAATTTTCTATCAACCAGCGATCGAAAAAGAAGTGTCACGTCGGCACAGTGAAGAACAATCGCACGGCCTAGAACATGCGCTTGATAACGAACTTATTAAGCAAGCAAAACCTGCATTAGAGAAACGTGAAAAAGTATCGATCAACATGCCAATCGTCAATACAAATCGAACAGTAGGTACAATGTTGTCCCACGAAATTGCAAAACGTTTTAGCCATGAGGGTTTACCGCAAGATACGATTCAAATTACTTTAAATGGAACCGCTGGACAAAGCTTTGCAGCATTTTTAGCGCAAGGTATTTCCATGGAACTTATTGGCGAAGGTAATGACTATGTAGCTAAAGGGTTATGTGGTGGCAGAGTTGTCATCAAACCGCCTCAAGCGTTTAAAGCGAAGTCACATGAAAATATTATAGTAGGCAATACTGTGATGTATGGTGCTACGACAGGAGAAAGTTATTTCAGTGGTGTGGCAGGAGAAAGATTCTGTGTGAGAAACTCAGGCGCCTCTGCAGTCGTTGAAGGTGTGGGTAACCATGGTTGCGAATATATGACAGGTGGTACAGTGGTTGTTCTGGGCAACACCGGACAAAATTTTGCAGCAGGTATGTCAGGTGGGGTTGCTTATGTGTATGACGAAGATGGTTTATTTCATAAACGTTGCAATCCATCAATGGTGTCATTAGAAAAAGTGGAAACCATAGAAGTACAAGCTAAAGTGCCTCAACATTTAAATAAACCGGACGAAGTAACTTTAAAAACACTTATTGAAAACCATTTTAAATACACGAATAGCGAACGCGCGAAGTATATTTTAGATAATTGGGATAAAGCAAGGACACAATTTATTAAAGTCATGCCAAACGAATATAAACGCGCATTAAATGAACTTCATGCGTCACTGACAAAGGAAGCTGCATAATGGGTAAAGTCACAGGCTTCATGGAATTTGATCGCATCAGCGAACAAAACATACCACCACAAGAACGTTTAAAAAATTACAAAGAGTTTGTACTGCATCTCACTGACGATGAAGCTAAGAAACAAGGTGCACGTTGCATGGATTGTGGTATTCCATTCTGCACATCAGGCTGCCCCATCAATAACATTATTCCTGACTGGAATGATTTGGTTTATAACCAAAATTGGGAAGAAGCGATTGAAGTATTGCATTCCACAAATAACTTCCCAGAATTTACAGGTCGTATCTGTCCTGCACCATGTGAAGCAGCATGTACACTCAATATAAATGATGATGCTGTTGGTATTAAATCCATTGAACATGCGATTATCGATAAAGCTTGGGAAAACAATTGGGTAAAACCTTTAGTTCCAACGAGTAAAACAAACAAAAAAATTGCGATTGTGGGTTCTGGCCCAGCAGGCTTGGCCGCGGCTCAACAATTAGCGCGTGTTGGGCACTCTGTTACTGTTTATGAAAAAAATGATCGTATTGGCGGTCTTTTGCGTTACGGTATTCCAGATTTCAAAATGGAAAAGTCACACATTGATCGTCGTGTAAAACAAATGGAAGCCGAAGGCGTTCTTTTCAAAGTCAATCAAAACATAGGTGAAAATGTAAAATCTGAAGAGCTCACAAGTAACTTTGAAGCTGTGATTCTCGCTGGTGGTGCAGAACACCCTCGTGATTTGCCAGTTCCTGGTCGTGAACTCCATGGGGTCATGTTTGCGATGGATTTCTTGCCACAACAAAATAAAGTGGTCGCAGGTGACAAATTACAAAATCAAGTTTTAGCTACAGGTAAGCATGTGGTCGTGATTGGTGGTGGTGATACAGGGTCTGACTGTGTGGGCACATCGAATCGTCATCATGCGGCATCAGTGACGCAGTTTGAATTGATGCCACAACCTCCAGCTAAAGAAAATAAAGAATTGGTATGGCCTAATTGGCCCCTCAAACTTCGCACATCAAGTTCTCACGAAGAAGGTTGTGAGCGCGATTGGTCCGTCACCACAAAAAGTTTTGTAGGCGAAAATGGCAAGGTGAAAGAAATCATTGCAGCGCGTGTTGAATGGAAAGACGGCAAGATGATGGAAGTGCCCAATTCAGAATTTACATTGAAAGCCGATCTTGTATTACTCGCGATGGGTTTTGTGAGCCCACAACAAAAAATGCTCGATCTCTTTGGTGTAGATAAAGATCAACGTGGTAATGTCAAAGCTACCACCGAAGGTAAGGACGCTTACATTACATCGAAAGCAAAAATTTTTGCAGCAGGCGATATCCGTCGCGGTCAGTCGCTCGTAGTATGGGCGATTCGAGAAGGTCGTCAGTGTGCTCGCGCAGTCGATGAATTCTTGATGGGAACCTCTAGCCTCCCTCGTTAATTTTTAAAACTTCTTTAAGTTTTAAAACTATCTATGACACAACTCAAAAACGATAACTTCTTAAAAGCGCTGCATCGAAAACCGACACCCTACACACCTGTATGGATGATGCGTCAAGCAGGACGCTATTTACCGGAGTACCGTGCCACACGGCAGAAAGCTGGCGACTTTTTAAGTCTTTGTAAAAATCCAAATCTAGCGACCGAAGTCACATTACAACCGCTTGATCGTTATCCACTTCTTGATGCTTCGATTTTATTTTCAGATATTTTGACTGTGCCTGATGCGATGGGATTAGGTTTATACTTTGCAGCCGGCGAAGGCCCGAAGTTTGAAAGACCATTACGTGATGAATCGGATATTCAGAAATTAAAAATACCTGATATCGAAAAAGATTTGAAGTATGTAATCGATGCAGTCTCACAAATTAAAAGTGTATTACAAGGACGCGTTCCTCTCATTGGATTTTCCGGAAGCCCTTGGACGTTGGCAACTTATATGGTCGAAGGCCAAGGTGGCACCGACTTTTTAACGATTAAACAAATGGCGTATAGCCGCCCTGATTTACTTCATCACATTTTAAAAACAACGACAGAAGCTGTAACACAATATTTACAACGGCAAATTGAAGCAGGTGTCGATACCATTATGATTTTTGATTCATGGGGGGGTGCTTTATCTCATCAAGGCTATTTAGAATTTTCATTGCCTTATATGAAAGTGATTTTATCTAATTTAAAAATGATGAGTAGCAAAAAAATTCCATCGATCATATTTACAAAAGGCGGCGGTCTTTGGTTAGAAGATCAAGTCATAGCAGGATCTGATGCATTAGGACTTGATTGGCAAACTGATATTGGAATCGCACGCCAAAAAGTGGGTCAAAAAGTAGCACTTCAAGGCAATTTAGATCCTGCGATTTTGTTATCTAAACCTGAAGCGATTGAAAAAGAAGTCAAACGTATATTAGATAGTTACGGTGCGGGCACTGGCCATATTTTTAATTTAGGCCATGGTATTACAGAAGATACACCACCCGAAAACGTGGATGTGATGCTTGCGACTGTGCGTGAATACAGTCAGCAATTTCATGTCAAATAAAATTTAATTTGGATTTTGTTGAAGTCTAGCAATACGATCATCTAAACTTGGATGAGTCGAAAATAATTCCTTAAGGCCCATGCCTTGTTCACCTGAAATACCTAGTGCTGCGATTGATTTTGGTAAAGCGCTAGATTCATATTGCGCCTTGAGTCGTTTGAGAGCTGCAATCATTTTTTGTTTTCCTGCGAGTTGACCACCGCCCCTATCAGCTCGATATTCGCGTTGACGTGAAAACCACATGACAATGATTGAGGCTAGAACACCCAAAAGTAATTCCGAGATAATCATCGTGATAAAAAATGCAGGACCTGTACCTTGTCTTGTTTTAAAAATGACTTTATCTACTGTATAGCCAATAACGCGTGAGAAGAACAAGACAAACGTATTCACAACCCCTTGTATGAGTGTCAATGTGACCATATCGCCATTCGCAATATGCGATATTTCATGACCAATCACCGCTTCAGCTTCGTCTTTCGTCATCATTTCAAGTAAGCCAGAGGAAACTGCGACGAGCGAACTATCTCGACTCATACCTGTTGCAAATGCATTCACAACAGGAGAATTGAAAATTGCTACTTCTGGCATTTGTATACCCACGGTACTAGATTGTTTTTTGACGATATCCATCAGCCAAATTTCATCAGGTGTTTTGGGATTGTCGATGGTGACAGCACCCGACATTTGTTTGGCTGACCACTTTGAAATGGCTAGCGAAATGAAAGCACCTCCAAAGCCCATCGCCGCTGCAAAAACTAAAAGACTACTAAGATTAAGTCCATTCGCATTAAGGAAGGGTTCGAGACCAAGTAATCGCATGGTGATCGATAGTACAAAAATAATAGCAAGGTTGGTAACAAGAAAATAAAAGATACGTTTCATCTTAAAAAAATTCCTTAGTTAGTTTGATCAATAATGGCATTCACTTGAACGGATACTTTTTGTCCAACACGATATTTAGTTTGAGTTTCTTCTTCGAACTCGTGACCATTGTAGGAAAAAGTCGTAATGTAACCCTCTTGAACCCTTTGGTAATTATCACGTTGCGTACAACGTTCAACATTATTTGTGTCATTATTATCGGCATTTTGCACACGGTCACCCACAACAGCACCTACTGCTGCCCCTACAGCACCGGCAGCGACTTTACCATTACCTTTACCGACACGACTGCCTAATAGACCGCCTGCCACACCACCAATAATCGCACCAGCAATACCTTTTTCTTTTGGGGGAGCAGTTTCAGTAGAAGTTTGGCATGAAGAGATAGGACGATTAATTTCAATGTAACGAGGAGTGACTCGTTTCACCGTAGCCATATCTGAAAATTCATGAGCATTTGCAAAGCCTAAAGCTAAAAACATAAAAGCCATCGATAGCATCTTCATAATATATCTCTCCTATAGCTCATTCTTAAGATGAGTATTTAAGATCTTAAGTTCAATTCTATAAAAAACTAACCCTTTTCGACAATAATTTTTTCTGAGAGGCGAATCATACGTTCAATGGGCGTGACCCAAACTAAACCATCTCCTTGATGCCCAGTATGTGCACTCTCCACGATAATTTGTAATATACCCTCTACTAAATTATCAGGCGTAATCATTTGAATGAATATTTTAGGCGTGTAGTCGCTGAGTTCTTCTCTCAAATCATCTGTAATTTTTTTTAAGTCGTGCCCACAACCGTCCACTTTAATGACAGTCATGCCAGGAAAATTTTTAAGATTTCTCATTGCTGAGCGAATTTTTGGTAATCGATGAGGTGGAATGACGGCTTTAATTTCTTTCATAATATTTTATCCTATTATTTTTGCTTCAATCGGGGCCTCTGCAAACTTTTTGTAAAGGGTTGGTAACACAAGTAAAGTTAAAACCGTTGAGGTAATGAGACCACCAATCACTACAATCGCAAGAGGTTTTTGCACTTCAGAACCGGGACCAGTGGCAAATAAGAATGGTACCAAGGCAAGAAGAGCGACTGTTGCTGTCATCAGGACAGGCCTTAAGCGTTGTTTACAACCCTCTCGAATAGCATCGAATTGCGACATACCTTCTGATTTTAATTGTTTAATATAAGTGATTAAGACTACCCCATTGAGAACGGCAATACCGCATAGCGCAATAAAACCAACAGAAGCAGGGACGGAGAGATATTCGCCTGTGACCGCTAAACCCAATACACCGCCAATTGTCGCAAAAGGAAGAACCGTAATAATCAAAGTGGCATCGCGAATGGAATTGAATAGTATAAAGAGCAAGAAAAAGATAGCAAGAATCGTGACGGGTACAATGATAGCCAGATGATTTAATGCACGTTGCATATTTTCAAATTGACCCCCGTAAACAAAATAATAGCCTTCTGGTAGCTTGATTTGAGCATCGAGTTTTGTTTGTAATTCTGCAACAAATCCACCAAGATCTCGACCTTTCAAATTCATTGCAATAACAATTCTTCGTTTCGCAGATTCACGACTGATTTGAGCTGGACCATCTTTAATTTCAATGCTAGCCAAGTCTTTCAAAGCAATTTTTGATCCATTAGGCGATATCAGCATGGTATTACTTATTGTTTCTACATCATTACGCTGATCTTCGGGAAATCGAACCGCTGCAGAGAAACTCCTTTGTCCCTCAAAGATACGTGTTGAAATTTTTCCACCAATTGCAGTTTCGATTAACTCATTAATATCAGATGCATTGAATCCATAGCGGGCAATTGCTTGCCGATCTAGATTAATATTTAGATACACTTGACCCAATACTTTTTCAATTTTAATGTCAGTAGCTCCCTTGATACCTCTCGCTAATCGGGCAACCTCATCTGCTTTTATTTTTAAAAGTTTGATATCCTCCCCGAAAATTTTGATTGCAACATCTGCGCGAACACCTGTTGACAATTCTGCTACCCTTGCAGAAATTGGCTGCATCATCACAGTTTGGACACCAAGCAAGGATTTTAATTTATTATTAATTTCTTGAGCGATCGTCTCTTGAGTCCAACCATCAGGCCAAGTATCTTTATCTTTTAGACTAATTACCGCTTGAGATTCATTTTGTGATTGAGGATCCGCAGGGCTTTCACCACGACCAATATTTGAGACCACACTTAAAACACCTGGCACTTCAGTGATTGCTTTGGTTGCTTTTTTTTCCATTTCAATAGATTCATCTATTGAAATATTCGGCATACGTGTCATGTTAGCAACAAGCGTTCCCTCTTTCATTTCTGGAATAAAAGATGTGCCTAAGAAGGGTAGAACGATAATAGAAAAAATAAATACTGCTGTCGCAATTAAAATTGTTTTTTTCTCATTATTTAAACAAAGATTTAGGAGTTTTTCATATGGCGCTTTAATGAGCTTGATAATTTTTGTATCCTCACTACTACCGCCTTTTAAAAAGTAAGAGCAAAGGACTGGCGTTAAGGTAAACGAAAGTATCAATGAGATAAGAAGTGCTATGGCTATGGTGATGGCAAGGGGACTAAACATTTTACCTTCCATGCCTGTCAACGTCATAAGTGGTAGAAATACTAAAATGATAATACCTACACCAAAAAAAACAGGTGTACCGACTTCAGTAGCTGCTTCTAAAATTGTGTGTATTCTACTGTCAGATTTACTGTGTCCCAGTCTATGAAAGGTATTCTCAACCACCACAACAGCACCATCGACCATAAGACCAATAGCGATCGTTAAGCCACCCAATGACATGAGATTAGCGGATATGCCAAAATAATTCATCGCAATAAATGTTACAAGTGGCGTAAGGACTAATGTCATCACGACGATTAAACTTGATCGCACATCGCCTAAGAAAACGAAAAGAATGCCGATCACTAAAATCACACCCTCAATTAAAACTTTAACAACGGTCAATAAAGCGGAGTCGACTAAAACACTGCGATCATAAAAAGATTTAATTTGAAGACCACCTGGTAATAATTTTTTTTCATTAATTTCATTGACTTTCGTTTTAACGCGTGTCACAACCTCTTTAGCATTGCCTCCACGTAGCATCATGACAATAGCCCCAACTGATTCTGTGTCCCCGTTTTTAACAAGTGATCCCACACGAACTTCATGGCCAAGTCTGACTTCAGCCACATCTTTCATATAAACAGGAATACCATTACGCTCTTTTAAAACGATGGAGCGAATGTCATCTAAGTTTTTAATGAGACCTACACCACGGATCAAAAATTGTTCATCAAATTGCGGAAGGACGCCAGCGCCAGTATTAGTGTTATTTTTAGCTAAGGCGGTATAGACTTCATGGAGTTTTATCCCGTAATGGTTAAGTCGATCAGGATCAACGAGTGCTTGATATTGTTTAACGAAGCCTCCATATGAATTAATTTCAGCTACGCCAGGCACGCTTCTTAAAAAAGGCCTGACTACCCAATCTTGCAGAGTTCTTCTTTCGGTTAACTCTTCCTCAGAAATTTTTTTATTTTCGTCACTTGGCTTTTCAAGTGTGTATTGAAAAATTTCTCCTAACCCTGTAGATACTGGACCTAGCACTGGAGCAATACCATCAGGCATTTTTTCATTAACCTCCAAAAGTCTTTCCATGACCAATTGTCTTGCGAAGTAGACGCTTGTGTTATCGGTAAATACAAGTGTGATGAGAGACAGTGAATTTTTGTTAAGTGAACGCATGTCAGTGAGACCAGGCAAACCTGTCATGGCAATTTCAATCGGAATAGTGATAAAGCGCTCTATTTCTTCTGGTGATTTTCCAGGGGCAGGAGTTGCAATTTGGACTTGAATATTTGTGACATCAGGAAAGGCGTCGATAGTGAGTTTTTTAACGCCAAAAAAACCAGCAAACAAAAGCGCAATGGCAAAGACTAAAACAACGAGTCTTTCTTGGAGTGAACCTCGAATTATTTTTTCAATCATCCTTATTCAAGCTCTTTTTTCTTACGTTCGCTGTTAAGATGAAAAGCACCGTCTGTGACTAAAGTCTCACCTTCAGAAAGGCCGTTTGTTACACTCATCAGGTTTCCATCTCTCATACCAAGTTCAACTTCTCTTAATCTAAAGGTTTTAGGTGTATTTTGGACAAAGACATACTTTCGATCGTTTTCTCTCACTACAGATGAAATAGGAATAGCAAGTTTGGATATTTTCTTTGAACGAATAAACATCGATGTCAGCATGTCAGGTTTAAATATTAAATTAAAGTTATCTAATTCAGCGCGCACCATGACGGTTCGCGTTTGAGGATCCACAATGCTGTCCTCAAAAATAATTTTGGCTTCTATCTGTTTATTATCTAGCGCAGGAATTTCAATCGTGACTAATTCATCCTTTTGAATAAAGGATGCTTGTTGTTCTGGAATATTGGCTACAGCCCATAACTTAGAAAGATCTGCGATATGAAATAAATTATCATGCGTGTCAACAATTTGGCCTACATTTATGGCTCGAGAAATAATAATGCCATCAAATTGACTGGTGATGTCCCCAAAGGAATTTATTTGCCCCGAAGTAATTATTTTTTTAACCGCTTTTTCACTCATACCAAGCACTAAAAGTTGGTCACGACTGGCTCTAAAATCTGCCTCGACTGCTTCCAATTCGTTTTCAATACGGAGCATTTCAGCCTTACTGATGACATCGGCTTCGAATAATAATTTAGCGCGCTCGACTGCCTTAGTTTTTAATCCAATAAGTTGTGTGGATTTGATCAAAGTCAGCTGTGTTTGGGTGAGTTCAATACTATTTACACGAGCAAGTACTTGGCCTTTTTTCACAACGTCGCCAAGGCTTACGTATAAATCGGTCACTCTGCCAGTGATAGGAGAGCCAATCTTGGCGAGTCTTCGATTTTGAGTTTCTAAACGTCCTGGGATCATAAGTGTTTCGCTGATCTCTTGATAACCTATGACTTCAGTTTTTATTTGCTTTAGGATATCAGGGGTAATGACGATCTCGAGGGGATCTAGTTTTTTTTCTTTATCTTTCTCCCCAAGTTTTGTGCAGGCAACTAAAAGACTGAGTGAAAGTAATAGTAAGCATAGGTGTGTGAAACTTTTTTTCATTTAAATTTTATTCTCCAGAATATCCATACCGAGTAACTGCTCAATTTCTAAGATCGCGACGATGTAATCATATTTTGATGTAAGATAATCTTTTCTCACCAGTCGAAAAGTTCTCTGCGCGTCAAGGTATTCAAGAATACCCCGTTCGCCATATCGATAAGCAGACTCAGCCACTTTTAAAACAGATTCGGCTTGTGATAGCAGACCTGACTCGAATGTTTTGACCTGTTGTTGCGCGATGAGATAACGCTGAAAAGCTGATTCAATGTCACGCTTCAGCGCTAATTCCTGATCGGTATACTGCGCTTGAAGTTCACGATAACCAGCAGCAGCCTCTCCAATTTGCCCTTGTCTTTGATTCCAAATCGGAATAGGGATACTAACACCAAAACGATAATTGGCGATATCAGGATCTTGGTCAACCCCAGCGCTAAGGGTGATTCCGGGATTAATCAGCTTTTCCTCTAAACGCAATTGATTTTCGGCAATATCTGCAGAAGCTTTAATTTGTTTTAACCTAGGGCTTTTTATGATTTCATTTTTTAAGGTATCTGCATTTAAATTGATATCACTCGATGGGAGGGTGCCTGTTAAATCAAAAGCATCAGTTAAGGACTTACTCACCAGGCCTCTTAAATAGAGTTTACTTTCATAGATTCTAAGTCTCGCGGCATCTGCATCTCTTTGCGCTGCGACTAATTCAGTGTCTGCCTTAATGACTTCATATCGGGGTGCTTCACCTACTTCAACTCTTAAAGCGACTTTTTCTTGAATATTTTTTAAAGCATCTCGATCCCCCTCCGCAATTTTTAAAATAGCTTCATTTTGAAGGACATCATAAAAAGCTTTTTTAATCTGTAAGGATAAATTAATCAGGGTGGCCTCAGTGACTGATGATGCATAATTGACTCGCGACTCAGCTACGGCTTTCTTTGCGCTTCGTACATTCGGAAATTCTAGAGGTTGCGATAAATTTACATCAAAATTACGGCGTTGATTTGTATTGGAATTTGGTGCCCTAAAACGAGAGGGACCTGAACCGATTGTAATTGATGGATTAAGATAAGATTCAGCTGTGATTACATTTGATCTCGCAACATCTTCCTTAGCTTTTAAAACATCTAAGATAGGATTTTCTCTTTTTGCAATATCAATTAGATCTTGCAATGTATATTTAGGAGCACACCAAACGCTATTTGAAAAAAGCCCTAAGAAAATCAATAAAAATAGGTTACGCATCTGAAAATTATACGTCATTAAAGATACGAATGTTTTTAGAAAAGCAATTATTAACTAAAAATGACAGTAGATAACTTATTAAATTTTAACCTTATTTCCTCATCTTTCATAAGATTTGATTTCGCAGCATGCTAAAATTTTCACATGTTGATTAGAATTTTTATCTTTATTGTTTTTAATTTATTCACCTTAAGTTACGCTGCCGACTCAATTTTTTATTCTGATAAAGATCCAGAACAAATTCAGCAAATACCGAAAGGCTACATTGATCCTACTATTTTGGACCCATGCCAAACCAAGGCTTACAACAGACCTTTGTCTTTGATTGAAGTGACCGAAGCAGCTCTTTGTCATAATCCAAATACAAAGGAGGTTTATGCCAATGCAAAAATTCAGGCAGCGGAGGTAGGGGTAGCTCGATCTTTATTCTTCCCTTCGCTAAGAGATACAGTGGCTTTCACAGAAAATCAGATTCGCAGTCAAACCAGAGAGGGCCAAGTTAGACAAAATAATTTTAGAAATACCCAAAATCAAATCGTAGCATCTTATCTTTTATATGATTTTGGCGGTCGAGATGCTAACTTAGAGAGCGCTAATCAACTTTTAAAAGCAGCAAGCGCCACCCAAGATGCCATCGTTCAGAGGGTATTACTCAATGCAGTGAATGCCTTTTATCAAGTCCATGCAAATAAAGCAATTTTAAAAGCATCCATTGAGTCAGAAAGACTTTTTGAGGAAAGTTTTAAAGCAGCAGAAGCCAAATATATAGCAGGTATTGCCACCCCTGCGGATAAACTTCAAGTTAACACTTCATTTGCTAATGCCACTTTGACTCGACTCACGAATGAAGGGTTGCTTCGAATTGCTTATGGAAATTTAGCCACTATCATGGGGGTCTCACCTGGAACACCTATTGAAATTATTGATAATGACATGGCTGTCTTGCCCGAATTTATTGATCAGGATATCCAAGCATTGATAGAACAGGCCATAATCCAGAGGCCTGACTTAATTGCGACGGAGTCAGAGTTAAAGGCCTCCCTAGCTAAAATTGAATCAGCAAAAGCAGAGGCAAAACCTAAAGTGAGAATTGAAGCCTCCAATCAGTATGATAGTGAGACAATTTTTCTTAGGGATATAAACGCTTCACAAGTTGGTATATCGGTGACCATCCCTTTTTTTGAAGGCTATAAACCAACTTATCTGATTCGATCCGCAGAAGCAACTGCGGAACTTAAAGCCTCTAAACGAGATCAATTGAGACTCCAAGTTTCTCTCGATGTATGGACCGCTTATCAAAATCTTAAAACAGCCAATGAAGCGATCAAGGCTTCACGCATATTATTGACTAGTGCTGAAGAGTCGTCTCGCGTAGCCTTTGGCCGTTATAAAGAAGGCGTTGGAAATATTATTGATACACTAAATGCTCAAAGTGCACTTGCAAGTGCTAATCAACAAAAAATTCAGTCTATTTTAAATTGGAATATTGCACGCACAACGCTTGCTCAATCTATAGGTGTCCTTGATAATGCAATGATCCAAAAATTACCTGAGGCAAAGCGAAATTAGATTATGAAAAGAATTTTTTATCATTTGATTAATATTGCCTTAATTCTAGCATTTATCTTTGGAGCAACTTATGTTTATAAGTTGTCCAATAAAAAGAAGCCCGAAGATTTATATCGACTAGAAAGAGTGACATTAGGAGATATTGAACAAAATGTGACAGCCAATGGCACGATCAATCCAGTTGCCATCGTGAATGTGGGTACCCAAGTCTCAGGCCTTGTAAAAAATATCTATGCAGATTTTAATGATCAAGTGAAAGAAGGCCAAATACTTTTAGAGCTAGAGGATAATTTATTTAAAGCTCAAATTGAACAGTCAAAAGGCAATGTCCAAAATTACGAAGCATCCGTCGAGTTGGCAAAGGCCAATGAGGCAAGAATGCGCACATTATTTGAAAAAGAATATGTTTCTAAACAAGATCTCGATCAAGCAGTGCAAGCCTTAAAATCATCGGAGGCACTTTTAATCTCTGCCAAGGCTAAATTAAATCTTGATCAAACCAATTATCGATTTTCCATTATTAAATCCCCAGTATCAGGCATAGTCCTTGATCGTGTGGTCGATGTTGGGCAAACTGTGGTTGCAAGCCTTCAAACGCCCATTTTATTTAAAATTGCAGAAAATCTATCTAAAATGGAAATCGATACAAGCTTTGCAGAAGCTGATATTGCAAAAATTCAAGTCGGGCAATCAGTAAAATTTACGGTAGACGCATATCCTAATAATAATTTTGTAGGTGTAGTCAAACAAATTCGTTTAAATCCAGTCAATACAGCAAATGTGGTTACTTATAACATTGTAATTTTAGTAGAAAATCAAGACCAATTATTACTTCCAGGGATGACTGCTTTCGTGACCATTAATTATGCGCGCCATGAAAAAGTCCTTTTAGTTCCCAATGCTGCGTTGAGATATAAGCCAAAAAATGAAAATTTTAATCTTATAGCTAAAAAAAATGAGACCTTTCCAAATGGAGACAGAACAAAGAAGGAAGGTTATGGATCAGGAAAAATTTATACGCTTCGAGACAATAAACCCCTCTTGATTACAGTCAATACAGGTATTACCAATGGAAAATTGACTGAAGTTATAAGTTCAGAGATTAAAGAAAATGATCTTATAATTACCGGAGATCTTGAGGGAGATCAGAAACCGCGTGCAGGAGCTCAAGGGCCAAATCGACCACCTCGCATATTTTAATGATGGCGCAACCCGTAATAAAAATTAAGGGACTTTATAAAGATTATCAAACTACAGCTGGTAGTTTTCCCGTTTTAAAAAACATCAATCTCGCGATTGACGAGGGCGAGTATGTTGCGATCATGGGACCCTCAGGATCGGGCAAATCGACATTCATGAATATCTTAGGTTGTCTTGATCGACCGACTACTGGCTCTTATTTTCTCGATAGCCATGATGTGAACCAATTGGATAATAATGAACTTGCAACACTCAGAAATAAAACGATTGGTTTTGTATTTCAAGGCTTTAATTTATTGGCGAGATCTTCGCTTGTTGATAACGTGGCATTGCCTTTAGTGTATGCCAGAGATCAAAAAGATTTAAGAATTAAAGTTGCAAAAAAAATTTTAGAGAGAATGGGGCTAGGACAATACTTTAAATCAAGACCAAATCAAATCTCTGGTGGGGAACAACAACGTGTAGCGATTGCTCGTGCACTTGTGAATCAGCCTAAAATCATCCTAGCAGACGAGCCTACAGGTAATCTTGATAGCAAAACGAGTGATGAAATTATGAAAATCTTTGATGAACTGAATCAGATTGGCAATACGATTATTCTTGTCACCCATGAAAACGATATTGCAGACCATGCATCAAGACAGATACGTTTTTTAGATGGTAAGATTTTAGAAGATCATAAGACTAAAAAATCTAAGGTGACAAAGTAATGCTCTTTTCGATGTTAAGTGAAGCTTGGCATTCGATGGGCGCTAATCGCCTACGAACTTTTCTTACCATGTTAGGTATGGTAATCGGAGTCGGGGCTGTCGTTCTTATGATGGCAATTGGTGAGGGTGCGCAGCAATCTATTAAAAGATCTATTGACTCTATGGGGACTAATTTAATTGTAATTCTATCAGGTTTCTCAAGTACCCAAGGATCAAGGAGCAGCTCCGGAAATTCATCAGCACTTAGTATAGGAGATGCGAATGCAATTAAAGATTTAGAAGATATCGAAATGATTGCCCCTATCAGCACCGGTAACGCTCAAGTAATTTTCGGAGGAAATAATTGGAATACCTCTATTATTGGTACTACCCCTTCTTATTTTTTAATTCGTAAATGGTATACAGAAAAAGGTGAAATATTTAGTGATGATGATATTAGATCTGCAAGTCGTGTTGCATTAATTGGTAAAACAGTTGCCGAAAATTTATTTGCTGAAGTTGATCCTGTTGGCCAAACGATTCGTGTACAAAAAAATCCTTTCACAGTAGTTGGTTTACTTGAAAATAAGGGGCAAAGCTTTGATGGGCGAGACCAGGACGATGTGATAATTGTTCCCATTTCGACTGCCCAAAGAAAGTTATTGGGTAATCAAATTCCGGGGAGTGTTCGAATGATTATGGCGCAAACAAAATCAGAGAAATATATGGGCTTAGTTGAAGACACAATTACTGACCTCTTGAGGCAGCGTCATAATATCCGTGAAGATCTAGATAATGATTTTTCAGTGAGAAACTTAACTGCTATGGCGAAGACCGCAAGTGAAACAACTAAAACTATGTCGATTCTTTTGGGCGCCATCGCGTCTATTTCACTCTTAGTTGGTGGTATAGGTATTATGAATATTATGCTCGTATCCGTGACAGAGAGAACTCGTGAGATTGGCATTCGCATGGCAATTGGTGCTCGAGAGCAAGATATTCTTCTACAGTTTCTTTTAGAAGCTTGCGTGATTTCTATCGTGGGATGTGTGATCGGTGTGGTGTTAGGATTAGGGGGCGCATTAATCGTGAAGAAAATCGTGGGCGCTGAAATTATTATTTCGATACAATCTATCGTATTAGCATTTTCAGTCGCAGCCAGTGTAGGTGTATTTTTTGGGTATTATCCCGCAAGTAAAGCTGCAAAGCTTAATCCGATCGATGCTTTAAGGTATCAATAAATATTTATCTGAGAAGTAGTAATTCTGGAGTGCAGTTTTCAGGAATCCAGACAATCGCATTTTGGCCAAATTCCTTTCCTAATCGAATCGCTTCTGTTTGATCAATCTCAAAAACTAAAAAACTCTCTTCGCCTGATCTTTCATTTTCATCGCATTTTCCTTCGCCATGAAGGTAACAAAGATGGAGCGTTTTAATTTTTTCCTCGAGCTGTTGATTGCGTTCTTTATTTTTTTGATTTGAGAGTTCAATACTTGCGGGGTTGAAAGCTGTGATGAATGCAGCTATCTTCTTGGGAGAAGTTTTATATATATCATGAAGTTCAGGACTGAAGTAGCCTATCCTTAAAATAAAGCTCGGTGATCCATAGACATGATAGCGAGCTAGCTTGTATGACAATAGGAGTTCATTAGCGATAGGTGTGTCAGTCATGAGTTAAGCGCTGTGAAGGGTGTTATGTCATTTATTTTTTTGAGAGTTACGGTAATTCTGTCGAAAATTGATCCAAAGGATGAAGGTATAATTCATGTTTTAAAAAAAATGATTGAATTATTTACTAATAATACAAACTTTAAGAAGTTTACTTCAGCATCATACGTTTTAAAGTACCATCTTTATTCACGAATGTATGTTTAAGCGCACCAAGAATATGAAGTCCCAAAAAGACTAGGAGAATAATACCAATATTTATATGAGCATTTTTAAAGATATCTCTGATAGTATCATTTCCCAAACCCTCTGCTAATGGGATACCAAACCACTTAATACCGTACTTGCTGTAGATCGCCATCGCTGCACCTGACGCAGGTATTAAAACCATCATAAGGTATAGAGCATGATGTGTGGTATGCGCTAATTTTTTCTCCCAAGCTTTCATTGTTTTAATAAGGGCCGGTGCTGGATGTGTCAGCCTCCAAAAAATTCTAAATATGATAAGGCCTAAGATTGTGATACCTACGGATTTATGAAGATTAAAGTAAAAGGCGCGAGGAGAGACCTCCTCATTCAATCGCCACGTATAAATTCCTAAATCAAATAAATCAAAACTCATAGCTTTAGGGGCATCTTTCGGTAAATCAACCATATACCAGCCAAATAAGAACATAAAAATAATGCCGAGACCTATGAGCCAGTGAAGGATGATCGCAGTCTTTGTATATTTGGTCGATTCAATTGCCATTTTATGCTCCTAAAATTTCATAAAACTGTATCTTTATTTTAGCGCGTTCTAAAATATTGAGTATATCAAATAACTTTATTTTAATGATAACCATGACTAATAAAAATATTTGTATTAGGACATTAAAAAAGTAGCCATTCGCCGCTTTTTTAATACCCACCATATTTATTTATTTTTTTTTGTTTGAGATACGTTATCAAGTGCAAATGTTGTCACTGGATTTTGCACCAAAATAATCAAGCCACCTGTAATTGCTAAATATTGAAGTGCTTGTTGCAGTGGGATGAGATTCACAGGAGATGGCACAATAGTAAAGGTATATAAATAAGATAATGCGTTGATGAGTGTATAAATAGTCAACACAAGTGCAGTTAATCTTGTTTTAAAGCCTATAAAAAGAGTTAAACCACCTAGGAGTTGAACAATAACTGAGATCGGTGCAAAAATACCTGGAAGACCGTGACTCATTAATCCGTTTTGATAAGCAATATAACCATCCGGTGTGTTCATAATACCGTTAAGTGAAATGAGAATGGATACAAGAAAAATTTGTGCAAGAAATACACGCGCAATAGCAGGTAAAAATTTATTCATATAATCCTTAAAAGTAAATATAAAGAAAGTACATCATGCCTCTAACAGCAGTAAGATGCAAGCGTTTCACTTATGGAAAATAAATTGAACATTGAAATTGTAAAATGGATAGATGAGTATGAGTTGCTCACCATGATTCGTGAAAAAGTATTTATTGAGGAACAAAAAGTGATCTCACAATTAGAGTGGGATGGCATGGATAAAGATGCAATTCATTTCTTGGCATTTAAAGATAAAAAGGCTATTGGATGTGCAAGAGCTTTTGTGATTCAAAATTGTATGCAATTAGGACGTATGGCTGTCTTGAAAGAATATCGTGGAGAGGGCATTGGAAGTAAATTAATAGAAACAGCTATGACATTAGCCAAGCTTAATCAACTCTATGCGATTTATATCAGTGCACAATGTCATACGATTGATTTTTATAAAAAATTTGGATTTGAAGTCACGAGCGATATTTATTTAGATGCGGAGATTCCGCATCGAGATATGAAGTTAAATTTTTAAAAGTATTTTGTTAATGATGGCAGGAATCGCAGCTCCTTCAATATGATTGAGCGATAGCCAAGTGTGTGGAACTTTTGATCGCTGTGATTTGGCTTCAAGGATGCTATAAGTAATATCAAGTTTGAAGTGCGTAAATGTCGTTGAAACTTTTAAATTTTCTTCTAGCATATTCGTTTCTAATTCAAAGTATTTTTTAACCCATGCTTTAGATGTGGTCGATGTATTGTCAAACTGAGGGAGTGACCAAAGCCCTCCCCATATCCCACCTTGAGGACGTTTAACAAGTAAAATTTCATCATGATGTTTGATAATCACCATATGAGTGGATTGTGTAGGTATCTTTTTTTGAGGCCGAGGAGCAGGTATGAGATGAACTTTATTTTCTTGAAATGCGAGGCATGTTTTCTTTAGAGGACAAAGAGTGCATTTAGGGGTTTTGTTACACAAGGTCGCCCCTAAATCCATAAGCGCTTGTGTATAAGTATCGATATTCTTATTTGGAAGAACTGACTCTGCGTAATTCCATAATTTTTTTTCTGTTTTAGGTAAGCCACTCCACTCCTTAATTAAAAAATAACGACTTAAGACGCGCTTTACATTGCCATCAAGAATCGCCTTCTTTTGATTAAATGAGAATGCAGCAATAGCACCTGCAGTTGAACGTCCAATACCAGGTATCTTCAACATCATGTCAAATTCAGATGGAAAATTACCGCCCATCTCTTCCATAATCATTTGTGCACCTTCATGTAAAAATCGTGCTCGTCGGTAATAACCTAAACCACTCCATAGCTTCATGACTTCTTCTTCATCAGCATATGCTAGTGCTTTAATCGTCGGAAATTTTTTCATGAAGCGATGGTAATAATCAATGACGGTTGTAACTTGAGTTTGTTGCAACATGATTTCGGAAACCCAAACTGAGTAAGGGTCTTTGGATTGCTGCCAAGGTAAATGATGCCGACCTGACTTGGCATGCCAAGCAATTAAAAGGTCAGCCAATGATTTCATGACACGAGTTGATGAAGCCAGTGGCTAAAATTATGGATACCTTCTAGCCCTAGAAGATAGAGACCTATAAAAAATGCAGCAAAATAAAGAATGGTAAAAAGAATCCAGAAGAATGCGATCAAAATAAAGAATCCATCTTTATGGAGTTGGCCTAATGCACAAAATACAATGGCAAGGCCCGGGAAGAAATTATTTAAAGGGAGGATACCAAAGGGCACTGCCATGAGTACGCCTGAGAGAATGAGAATGAACGCTTCAATTTGGATACCTAGTGAACCACGAATTAATAAAGCTAAGCGAGGTTTCGTAAATTTTTCAGTCCATTGAATAATTTTAATGGCACCATTTGTAATACGTCGCCAATTGTCAGCACTTAGAACAATCTCGTTTACTTTTTGTGGTAAATGAGGAATGGTATACCCCTTTAAAATTTGCCAGCCAAAGGCAGCAAAAGTAACCCCGCCTAATACGCTGATTGGGGCCACTGGAAAGGGCTGCATGAAAGGTAGCGCTAATAAAAAACTGATCAATGAAAATCCAAAATGATTGAGAATTGATAAACCTTCTTGAATGTTGACAGATTGACGTTCTGCCTTTTTAGCTATGCTGTGAAGTTTTTGAATGAGCGCTTGGTGGTTAGACATAATCACCCACTAAAATAAATAAAAACGAGGATACCTAAAATAATGCGATACCAAGCAAAAACAATAAAGGTGTGTGTGGCTACAAAACGAATAAAAAGTTTAATGACAGCATAAGCACTTAAAAATGCAGTAACAAAACCAATCGCAAAAATAGGTAAATCTTGCATGGTTAAATCTTGTAAATTTTTGAGTAAATCAAATACGGATGCTGCTGCTATAACAGGAATAGCTAAATAAAAAGAAAATTCAGTGGCTGTCTTGCGATTTAGCCCTGTTAGCATACCACCCATGATGGTTGCTGCCGCTCTTGATATCCCAGGAATCAAAGATAAACATTGCGCACAACCAATTTTAAAAGCTTGCATCATGCTGATATCATTTGTATCTTTTGTATTGGCTCTTGAGGGATGTTTTTCAATCGCTATCATGACAACACCACCTAAGATGAGAGCGAGCGATACATAAATTGGTGAAAATAAATAAGCCTTAATGGCTTTATGAAATAAAAGACCTAGAATCGCTGCCGGCAAAAATGCAATGAAGAGACGTAAGACAAAGTTTTGTGAAGTTTGATCATGAAGCGCATTACTTACAACTTTGAAAAGTGTTTTACGATATTCGACGACAATTGCCAGTATCGACCCTAATTGAATAAAGATCTCAAAAACATTTGCAGACGTTTGGTTAAATTTTAAAAGTTCAGCTGCAATAATTAAATGACCTGTAGAACTCACAGGTAAAAATTCGGTGGCTCCCTCGATAAGCCCTAAAATGAAACTCGAAAAATAAAGTAAGAGATCCATTTATGTTTTTTGATAGATTTCAACACCCTTTTTAATGAACTCAATTGATTTTTCTTCCATGCCTTTTTTCAAAGCTTCATCTTCCTTCATACCTTTGGATGCTGCATAGTCTCTGACATCTTGAGTAATTTTCATAGAGCAGAAATGAGGACCGCACATTGAACAGAAATGTGCTTGTTTAGCGCCTTCCTGTGGCAAGGTTTCATCGTGGAATTCTTTTGCTTTTTCAGGATCCAAACCTAAATTAAATTGGTCTTCCCAGCGGAATTCAAAACGTGCTTTGGATAGTGCGTTGTCACGAATTTGTGCGCCTGGATGACCTTTAGCAAGATCGGCAGCGTGCGCTGCAATCTTGTAAGTGATGATACCGACTCTCACATCTTCTTTATCAGGTAAGCCGAGATGTTCTTTAGGCGTGACGTAACATAACATCGCACAACCATACCAACCAATCATGGCAGCACCGATACCTGATGTGATGTGATCATAACCTGGCGCAATATCTGTGGTGAGAGGTCCTAATGTGTAGAAGGGAGCTTCGCCACAATGCTCAAGCTGAAGATCCATGTTTTCTTTAATAAGATGCATCGGCACATGACCTGGACCTTCGATCATACATTGCACCTCATGCTTCCATGCGATTTGTGTGAGTTCACCTAATGTTTTGAGTTCTGCAAATTGAGCTTCGTCATTCGCATCATAGATTGAACCCGGCCTTAAACCATCACCTAGACTGAAACTGACATCATAAGCTTTCATAATTTCGCAAATTTCTTCGAAGTGTGTGTAGAGGAAAGATTCTTGATGATGTGCTAGGCACCATTTCGCCATAATTGATCCACCGCGACTCACAATACCGGTCATACGTTTTGCAGTCATTGGGATATAACTTAATCTGACACCTGCATGAATCGTAAAATAATCTACACCTTGTTCTGCTTGTTCAATCAGTGTGTCTTTAAAAATTTCCCAAGTGAGATCTTCCGCTTTACCATCCACTTTTTCGAGTGCTTGATAAATAGGTACAGTACCAATGGGCACCGGACTATTACGAATAATCCATTCGCGTGTCTCATGAATGTTTTTACCTGTAGATAAATCCATGACTGTATCTGCACCCCAGCGTGTACCCCACACCATTTTTTCTACTTCTTCACTGATGCTAGAACCTAATGCTGAATTACCGATGTTAGCATTAATTTTGACTAAGAAATTTCGGCCAATAATCATCGGCTCTGTTTCAGGATGATTAATGTTGGCAGGAATAATCGCGCGACCACGTGCCACTTCATCTCTCACGAATTCTGGCGTGATGAGTTTAGGAATTGCTGCATTAAAGTCATGACCTGGATGTTGTGTTTGTATAAATGTGGACATGCCTTCACGTCTTTGATTTTCACGAATAGCAATGTATTCCATCTCAGGCGTCACAATGCCTTGTTTTGCATAATGCATCTGTGAAACATTTTTACCTGCTTTAGCTCGTCGTGGTTGTCTTAATAAATTAAAACGCATTTTAGTGAGTTCAGGATTTGTTTTACGCTCGTGCCCGTAAAGGGAAGTTGGACCGCCTAAAAATTCGGTATCATTTCTTTCTTCAATCCATTTGGATCGTAATGATCCAAGTCCGTTACGAATATCAATTTGATAGTTAGGGTCGGTATAAGGACCTGAGGTGTCATAGACCATCACCGGTGGATTTTTTTCCGCACCAAAAGATGATGGTGTATCAGATAAAGAGATTTCTCTAAAGGGTACTTTTAAATCCGGACGCGAACCTGTCACATAGACTTTTTTTGATTTTGCAAAAGGTTTGAGCGCTTCAGGATCGAGCGAAGCTGTTTCGTTTAAAAATTGATCGATATTTTTTTGTAATTGTTTATCGGTCGCGTTCATGAGTTACTCCTTAAATTTTTTTGTCATACCGTAAGGAGTCTTTTAGAGGACTGCATTCCCTACGGCGGTATTACCCGCATCAGGTTCAAAGGGTTTTTCTCACCACCTTAAAGATGGACCCCTAGCACTCCATAAAATTACGCGAAACCCCCATGAAATGCAAGTTAGATTTATATTTAATGACAATCAAAACGGTGAACTTTTCTTTGGTTATAATGTGAAGATGACAATGAATACCATCGAACAACATCGTTTTAATATGATTGAGCAGCAAATTCGGACTTGGGAAGTCTTAGACCCCGAAGTGCTTAATCTCCTTCATCAGGTACCACGCGAAAAATTTGTACCGACTGCATACCAAGGTGTCGCTTTTGCAGATACTGAAATTCCTCTGCATGATGGCGTGCTTATGTTGGCACCAAAATTAGAAGCAAGACTCATTCAGTCTTTATCGCTTCAAAAAAAAGACCATGTATTAGTTGTGGGTTCTGGTAGTGGTTACCTCACAGCACTTACGGCAAGTTTAGTTAAAACCGTGGTATCGATTGATATCAATCCTTATTTTACAAAACTCGCTAAACAAAATTGTCAAAAATTAAAAATTAACAATATTACATTTGTGACAGGGGACGGCTCATTAGGCTGGGTAAAAAATCAACCTTATGATGCCATTCTTTTTGCAGGCTCTTTACCTCAATTGCCAGAAACTATTCGACATCAATTAAATATAAATGGAAGATTATTAGCTATTTTAGGTGAAGCTCCTTCGATGCATGCAACATTAATTACAAAAACAAGCAACAAAGATTTTGAAGAAGAAATTTTATTTGAAACGGTAGTGCCTCCCTTGCGAGTGAAACATGAAAATACATTTGTGTTTTAGTGATTATGATCAATGATCAACTCTTAAGTCAGGTCGTCTTCATTGATATCCAAGACAAGCTTGTAGATGTCATGCCTAAAAGTGAAATGAAAAAAGTCATCGATGCATCAAGCATTCTTATTCAAGCTGCAAAAATTTTAGATGTGCCTTGTCTTTATACTGAGCAATATCCTAAAGGCTTAGGCCCCACAGTGAAGAAATTAAAATCGTTGCTACCTAACTCACCGATTGAGAAAAAAGCATTCTCATGCCTTGATGCACCTCACTTTAAAAGTCATTTAGTTAAATCAAGACCCCAAATTATTTTATGTGGTTTAGAAACACACATTTGTATTTTACAAACTGCTTTGGCTTTGAAATCTTCAGGTAAAGAAGTTTTTGTGGTGGAAGATGCGATACTTTCAAGATCGAATTTAAATCATCAAAATGCGATTCATCGATTAAGATCCGAAGGTGTGGTGATTACAAATACAGAATCAGTCGTATTTGAGTGGTTGCGAGTCGCTGAAGGCGATCACTTTAAAGCGATAGTCAAACTTATCAAATCCTAGATATAATTTTATTTAAAATCTTTAATGTCGCGCCTTGATATTTTTTTATCATGTCATCACAAGCTTTTTTCATTTTTAATTGAGAAGATGATTTAAGCATCTCAGGTAATACTTTTTCTAATTGATCTAATGTTTGAATTCTAATGCCCGCACCTAATCGAATCGCTTCATTCGATATATCATGAAAGTTATATGTATGGAGACCTAAAATCACAGGCACTTTCATCGCCATCGACTCAATAAGATTCTGTCCGCCATAAGGAAGTATTGTGCCACCCATCAGTGCGATATTCGCTAAGCTGTAATAGCTATATATCTCACCCATAGAGTCACCTAAAATAAATTGATAAGGTTTTGCAGTTATTTTTGTATCACTTCGTTTGATAAAAGAAACACGATATTTTTTTAACATCCATTCAACCTCCTTAAAACGTTGCGGATGACGAGGTACAAAAATCGTGACGAGATTTTTGATTTGAAGTTTTAATAAACTTTGTAAAATCATTTCTTCTTCATCTTGTCTTGAACTTGCAATCAAAAGTACGGATTGATTTTTTAAGCGCAAATGTTTTTTAAGTGCTGCACTTTTTATATTTGTATCACGGGGTGGTTCAACATCAAATTTTAAATTACCTATCACTTCAACAACTTTTGCACCAAGAGATCCAAAGCGCTTTGCATCATTGGTGGTTTGTGCTAATACACCTTTTAATTCTTGTAAGGATGGTTTGATAAGTAGCGAAATTTTTTTATAAAGTTGAAATGATTTTTCAGATAAGCGTGCATTGACTAAATAAAGTGGAATAGATTTTTTATGTGCTTGATGAATTAAATTAAACCAAAGTTCTGTTTCAATTAAGAAACCTAATTCAGGTTTAAATGTATTTAAAAATCTTTGCGTGGCATCTACTGTATCAAAAGGAAGATAGATGCGTGTGACGCGAACATTTTGAATGTCGATGGATGTCGCACGACCTGTGGGAGTCCCATGCGTCATAAGTAAATGATAGTGCGGATATTTTTTTAAAAAAAGTTTGATGAATGGGATCGCTGCTTTGGTTTCACCTACAGAAACTGCATGAATCCAGAATGTTTTTCGTTTTCCCCAGATTTTTTTTGTAGAAGTGCTATAAAAACCATAGCGCTCACTCCAATGTTTTAAGTAGTCAGGCTGCTTAAAACTCCTATAAATCAGCTTAATTACGGTGAACGGGAGAAGAAAATAGACTAAAAGACTATAGAAAAAGCGAATCATGGGGATATTTTCGCATAAACCATCTTGATGAACTTGTGTTTAATTTATTTTTCAAGAAAGGTCTTGCTTAAGTTTTAAAAATTAACCTCGAAAAATAGGGGTTAACTTTTGCTCTAAATTTGTGCATATATTTCAATTGACGGACTACTAGACCATGGATAATATGTTCACAAAACCACTATATCTTGTGGTTTTAAGCAAAAATACCATCTAGCAGTCAAATTAGTAATAAAACTTATAAAAAAGAATAATTCAGGGGAAATCCATGCTCAAAGCTGTTCGTCCAAAGTCCGCATTAAGTGACCATCAAAACCACGAAATACCGATTCAAGATGTTTCACTCGATATCTGGGACAAAAAGTATCGTTTGAAGTCAAAACAGGGCGAGCACGTTGATAAAGATATCGATGATTCCTTTATACGTGTGGCGAGAGCTTTAGCAGACGTTGAAATTCCAGCTAAAAGAGAAGAATGGTATGAAAAATTCCTATGGGCATTAAGACGCGGTGCTATTCCAGCAGGTCGTATTACTTCTAATGCAGGTGCCCTAGAACATAAGCCAGCCACTTCCACGATTAACTGTACGGTATCAGGCATTGTGGAAGATAGTATGTCTGGCATTTTAGATAAAGTGCATGAAGCAGGACTTACTTTAAAAGCAGGTTGTGGTATTGGTTATGAATTCTCGACATTAAGACCTAAAGGTGCTTTTGTCGCAGGTGCGGGTGCTTATACAAGTGGCCCACTTTCGTTTATGGATATCTACGACAAGATGTGTTTCACCGTATCATCAGCGGGCGGTCGTCGTGGCGCACAAATGGCGACGTTTGATATTGCACACCCGGATGTGACTGACTTTATTAAAGCGAAACGTGAAAACGGTCGACTCCGTCAATTCAATCTTTCATGCTTAATCACTAAAGAATTTATGGAAGCAGTCAAAGCTGACAGCGATTGGAAAGTAGCATTCCCTGTCACTGAAAAAGAATCGATTGTTGATGGTTTAAATGTGAATGATGAAAGCCAAGTGGTTTGGAGAGAGTGGCCTGTGAAAGGTAAATATCTCACTAAAACTGAAGGCATTGATGCAGGTAAAGTCGCCTGCCGAGTTTACAAAACGATTAAAGCAAGACGTTTGTGGGACATCATCATGTCATCGACTTACGATTTTGCTGAGCCCGGTTTTATTTTGATCGATCGTGTAAATGAAATGAATAATAATTGGTTCTGCGAAAACATTCGTGCAACTAACCCTTGTGGTGAGCAACCACTACCTCCTTACGGTGCTTGTTTATTAGGTTCTGTGAACCTCACCAAATTTGTGAAGAAACCTTTCACTGACGAAGCTTTTTTCGATTGGGCTGAATATAAAGAAGTGATCGCAATCTTTACGCGTATCTTAGATAACGTGGTTGAAATTAATGGCTTACCGCTCGAAGAGCAACGTAAAGAAATTATACGTAAGCGCCGTCACGGCATGGGTTACTTAGGTTTAGGTTCTTCCCTCACGATGCTTAAGATGAAATACGGTGATGAAGATTCACTTAAATTCACTGAAGAAGTAAGTCGCATTCTAGCTGAGGTGGGTTGGGAAACAGGCATTGATTTAGCGGAAGAAAAAGGTGCAGCACCGATCATGGAAGAAGAATTTGTGGTGACCGCTGATATGTTAGCAAAACGTCCTGAGATGGCAGCTGACGGTATTAAAGTAGGCGCTAAAGTGAAAGGTAAAGTTCTGCTCGGTAAATATAGCCGTTACATGCAGCAATTCCCTGAAGGCTTACGTAATAAGATTGCAAAAAAAGGCGTACGTTTTACACACCATAGTTCCATTGCACCGACAGGTACAATTTCATTATCCCTTGCGAATAATGCAAGTAATGGGGTTGAGCCTTCTTTTGCACATCACTACAGCCGTAACGTGATTCGTGAAGGTAAGAAATCAAAAGAAAAAGTAGATGTGTATTCGTATGAATTACTAGCCTATCGTGAATTAATTAATCCAAAAGCGATGCCATTTTCAGAAAATGAAGATGAAAAATTACCGGATTACTTTTTAGATTCTTCAACAATTCAAGCGAAAGCACACGTAGACATTCAAGCGGCTTCACAAAAGTGGATTGATAGTTCAATTTCTAAAACGATCAATGTACCAACGGATTACGATTACGAAGATTTTAAAAATATTTATTTATATGCATACGACAAAGGTCTTAAGGGTTGTACGACATTTAGATTTAATCCAGAGGCTTTCCAAGGTGTGTTGGTCACAGAAAAAGATTTAGAGAACACGACATATAAATTTACTTTAGATGATGGCTCTCAAGTTGAAGTGAAGGGTAACGAAGAAATTGAATATGATGGTGAAACCCATTCAGCAGCTAATCTTTATGACGCCCTCAAAGAAGGTTATTACGGTAAGTTCTAATAAAAGACATTTAAGGAAAATGATGGCAATTAAAATTGAAAAAAAGATCGTAGGTTACAGCGTTCTTTCTGAAGAAGATAAAGTGAATGCTTTAACTCAAAAAGAAAATCAAAACATTGTGCAATTAGGTGAACCCTTAGGCCGCCCTGAAAAAATTACAGGTTCTACTTATAAAGTAAAAACACCTGTCACTGAGCATGCACTTTATATCACGATCAATGACATCATCATGAACGAAGGCACACCTCAAGAGCACCGTCGCCCGTTTGAGATTTTTATTAATTCAAAAAATATGGATCACTTCCAATGGATCGTAGGTTTGACGCGCGTCATGTCCGCAGTATTCAGAAAAGGTGGTGACGTGACATTCTTAGTGGAAGAACTTCATAGTGTATTTGACCCTAATGGCGGCTACTTTAAAAAAGGGGGCAAGTATGTACCCAGTTTAGTGGCTGAAATCGGTGAAGTGGTTGAGCAACATTTAATCGATATCGGTATGCTTAAAAAAGCATTGCCTGACGAACATCAAAAAAAATTGATGGAAGAAAAACGTGCGGAATACATGGAAAAACATGCTGAAGAAATGGACAGCACAGGATATCCAAAAGGCTCACAACTTTGTAGCAAATGCCAAACTAAAGCAGTCATTATGATGGATGGATGTCTTACATGTTTAAGTTGTGGCGATAGTAAATGTGGCTAACAATTTATCTTTAAGGAACTAAGCCCCTTAGTTCCTTATCTATGCATGACATTCATTTAAAGGTCCTGTCAGTCATGTGTAGATTATTAACTTTTCTTTTCATTTTATTTTCTCAGATTGTTTTTGCAACGCCCTCGGATGAGGCAACTTTTGCCGTATCACCTTCTGTCGTGAAAGTTCATGTCATCGATTCAAAAGGTAATCATGGTGTGGGCTCAGGTATTGTCGTAGCTGATAATCAAGTCGCGACCAATTGTCATGTCGTGGCAAATGCACGGGGCGTTCAAATTGGTAAATTAGGAGAAGCATTTTCCCCCATTAGCATGAAAGCAGACTGGCGTCATGACTTATGTATTCTTCAATTTAAATTTTTAGATGTGAAACCGATTACTTTGGGCGATACAAAAAAACTCAACTATGAACAATCAGTCTTTTCCAAAAGTTTTGGTGGTAATGCTGTGAAGCCCATCATTTCCTTTGGGCAGATCAAAGCATTGTATGCATTAGATAATGAAAATATTATTCAGTCCTCTGCGGGATTTGCGATGGGGGCATCGGGTGGTGGGCTATTTGATGATGAGGGCCGCCTCATCGGACTCACTACTTTTAAAAGCCCTGGTCGTTATGCTTACTTCTACAGTATTCCTGTCGAGTGGATCAAGCATTTATTGAGCCAAGGAAAAGAGATACAGTTGACCGCCCAAACTGAATTGCCATTTTGGGATGCGCCTTTTGAAAAACGACCTTATTTTATGCAAGCCTATGACGCGATGCGTGAAGCTCAGTGGGATCGTTTAAAAGAAATCGCAGCACTTTGGGTTAAGAGTGAGCCGCAATCGAGTGAGGCACTTTTTTCCGATGCGATTGCGCGTTTTGAATTAAAAGATTATGAGACAGCTCAAAAAGTTTTGAACGAGGTCGTTAAAAAAAATCCACGTCACGCACAAGCGCAGCTTTATTTGTTAAAGTTAGCAAAACTCAATCATGATGCAAATCAAGCTCAGGCCATTGAAACATTGTTAAGTCAATTAGATGAATCCTTATTGAAAGAAGCGCAATGAAGCAAAGTCTTAAAAAATTGATACTGCTAAGTATGCTATTTTTCATTTCGAGTTGTGGCAGCATGAAAATCCCTGAAGTGAGTATACCGATGTTGAATGGCGAGTATCGTGAACAATCGACTGCACCCAAAGATGCTTTCCTCTATCAGTGTGAAAAAAATAAAAAGTTTTATGTGAAGTCGCTTGAAGGGGGTAAAGAGATGTGGCTTATTTTGCCAAATCGTGAATTTGGCTTGAAACAAGTAGAGACTTTAAAGAATACCTATAACAATGAGAGTACAACATTAGAAATCAATGACCCAGAAACTTATATTAAAGAAGGCGATGTTTTAGCCTATCAAAAATGTCGTCTACAAAAATTAAAATAGCGTCTTGCGCTTCCTCAAAACGAAGCGTACATTAAAGCTTCAACCCATTTGATTTTTTAAGGGAGGGTCTTATGGATAATAAGTATGGTTTAGGAAGTACTAAAGTATCTTCAGAAATTCATGATCGTCATCATAAAGACATGGCTTGCTTTAAATGTCATTCCACTCATTTGCAATATTGTCCCACTATGGAAGATCATCAATGTATCGATTGTGGCGAATGGCAAAATGATGCCCCTTTAAATTACTCCACAGGCCGTAGTTCAGAATACTAAATTTCACTTTTAACTCGCTTTGAATCAAGTAAAATAAGGGCTTCCGTCTTTATATAAATCCCTTATTCACTAGGATAAATCATGTTAATTCAGTCAGAATTCGTTGATTTAAATACCCCTACAGGCATTATGCGCACCTATGTGCATAAGCCCGTAACACCTAAAAAAACACCCGCAATTCTTTTTTACTCAGAAATTTTTCAGCAAACAGGACCTATTGAGCGCGCAGCTAAAATTATCGCCGGTCATGGATTCACTGTTTTGGTGCCTGAGGTATTTCATGAGTTAAATCCGATTGGCACCGTATTAGCTTACGACGATGCAGGGCGTGATAAAGGCAACGCAGATAAGTCAGCAAAAGATGTGGAAGGTTATGACACAGATAATCAAGCCATGATTGCTTGGGTCAAAAAGCAACCATGGTTTTCAGGTCATATGGGTGCAATGGGATTTTGTATTGGTGGACATTTAGCTTTTAGAGCGGCCCTCCAGCCAGAAATTGAAGCAACTGCTTGTTTTTATGCGACAGATTTACATACTACTGTCATTCCAAATAAACCCAATCAACATTCGATGGAGCGCTTACAAGAGATCAAAGGTGAGCTTCTTATGATTTGGGGTAAGCAGGATAACCATATCCCAGATGCAGGTCGTAAAACGGTGTATGAAAAAATGCTTGATGCAAAACTCACATTCACGTGGCATGAGTTTAATGGCCAGCATGCTTTTATGCGTGATGAGGGTGAGCGTTACGATCCCGAGTTGGCGTTTTTGGGTTACGAACTCGCGCTCAAGCTGTTTCAGCGCAAGCTTACTTAAACGCAATCTGAGATTGATTCAAGCCAACGTCTGCGACGAATACTTTCTTTTTCTGATTCGCTCAATTGAATTGGAGTCTCTTGATATTCCGGAGGGAGAGCCTCACCTGTCTCACTGTTGCCTTTTGGCAAAGGCTTCGTTGAATCTGTATTATAATTTTGCATATAAAGTTTCCTTTTGGGATTAAACAAACATTTTGTGAAATTGTGTTTCACATAATTAAGACGTTTAATTTAAATAAAAATTCAAAATTCATTAAAAAAATTTACAACTATGCAACTTAGAATCAACGGTAATATAAAATCTTTTGATGACAGTACGATGACAGTCGAAGGTTTAGTTATAAAACTTAATCTCTTAGGTAAACGCATTGCCATAGAAAAAAACGGCATGATTATTTCAAAATCTGAATTTCAAAACATCACACTCCAAGATGGTGACCAATTAGAAATTGTGGGTGCGGTAGGTGGTGGTTAGATGACACAAAACAAAGATCAACTTCTTATTGCAGGAAAACTCTACCAATCAAGGTTGTTAGTCGGTACTGGTAAATATAAAGACTTTGAACAAACAAGACTCGCAATTGATGCGAGTGGTGCTGAAATTATTACAGTGGCGATTCGCCGCACTAACATTGGTCAAAATGAGGGAGAACCCTCGCTTCTTGATTTTGTGCCGCCTAGTCGTTTTACTTATTTGCCTAATACAGCAGGATGTTATTCAGTCGATGATGCGGTGCGTACACTTCGTTTAGCGCGTGAATTATTAGATGGCCATAAGCTCGTGAAATTAGAAGTATTGGGTGACCCTAAAACACTTTATCCTAATGTGATAGAAACTTTAAAAGCTGCTGAAGTTTTAATTAAAGAAGGATTTGATGTGATGGTGTATACATCAGATGATCCGATTGTGGCGAGAGAACTAGAAAATATTGGCTGCTGTGCCATTATGCCCTTAGCCTCTCTTATTGGTTCAGGAATGGGGATTTTAAATCCATGGAATTTACAAATTATTATTGAGCATGCGAAAGTTCCTGTGCTCGTGGATGCAGGTGTCGGCACCGCATCTGATGCTGCGATCGCCATGGAGTTAGGTTGCGAAGGTGTGCTTATGAATACGGCGATTGCAAGTGCTCATGATCCAATCATGATGGCGAGCGCCATGAAAAAAGCCATTGAAGCAGGACGTGAAGCATTTTTAGCTGGACGCATGGCTAAAAAATTATATTCAGCATCACCGAGCTCTCCCACACAAGGTATGATTTCCTAACTTTATGGGATCCACAAAATTACATGCGATTCGTATCAGTGTGGAAACTCAATTTATAGATGAAAAATCAAGTGTCGAACATAATCGTTATTTTTTTAGTTACACAGTGACGATCAGTAATGATGGCTTGATACCTGCTCAGCTTGTGAGTCGTCATTGGATTATTACTGATGCGAATGAAGAATCTTTCGAAGTAAAGGGTTTAGGTGTGGTCGGTGAACAACCGCTTATTCAACCACATGAATCTTATACGTATACAAGTGGTACTGAAATCAATACCCCTGTAGGTTCGATGCATGGCACTTATCAGATGGTCACTGAAGATGGGACATCATTCGATGCAGAAATTCCTTTGTTTATTTTATCGATGCCAAGGACGCTTCACTGAATGAAACGTTTTATTTTATTGTTACTTACTTTATTCCTTGTCTCATGTGCAGAGGTGGCACAAAAGGCGGATAAAACATCGAATGCAAAATCAAATTGTGATTGTCCAAAAATTAAAACTGAAAAAGAAGATCTCGCAAAAATCCCAGATTATGGCCTTTTAAAAAAATCAGATTGGAGTGCGATTGAATCCTCATTTGAAAGTGATAATGTACTCCTTACTTGGACAGCATGGCTTAGAAGTTGCTCTGTTTTGAAACAAAAAGATACTTGGAAAAAAGTCTGCGATCTCGCAGAGGATATTAAAGACCCGAGTGATGAAAATATTAAAAATTATTTTAAAAAATATTTTAATCTCTATAGCGCTACTAATATGGATGGCTCAGATACTGGCACGATTACCGGATACTACCAACCCATCTTGAAGGGTAGCAAAGTTAAAACATCACATTACAAAGTCCCACTTTATACAACACCTAAAGATTTGATCACGGTCGATTTAAGTGAAGTCTATCCAGAATTAAAATCAAAACGCTTACGCGGTAAATTAGCGGGAAATAAATTAATACCTTATTTATCAAGGGCTGAGATTGATGGACAAGGCTCACCTTTGGCAGGCAATGAAATTGTATGGGTCGAAGATCCAGTCGAAGCTTTCTTTTTAGAGATTCAAGGATCGGGCATTATTCAGTTGGATAATGGAGAGGCCATGCAAATTGGATATGCCGATCAAAATGGTTATCCGTTCAAAGCAATTGGTTCCACTCTGGTTCAAAAGAAAGAGATCACTATGACTGAAGCCTCCATGGAAGGCATTAAAAACTGGGCTCGAAAAAATATTACTAAGTTACGAGAGTTTTTAAATATGAATGCGAGCTATGTCTTCTTTAGAAAACTGCCTAATGATTTACCAGGTCCGATTGGCGCCTTAGGTGTATCGATTGAAGCTGAGCGGAGTGTCGCGATTGATCCAAAATTTGTTCCTTTAGGTGCTCCTATTTTCTTATCGACGACACAACCTAGTACGAATGAGCCACTCGAACGACTGATGGTAGCTCAAGATACAGGAGGTGCTATTCGAGGTGGTGTGCGTGCTGATTTTTATTGGGGAAGAGGCGTTGAGGCAGGACGTAAAGCAGGATCTATGAAGCAACAAGGTAAGATCTGGACTCTTTTGCCTAGGGATTATGTATTCCCAAAAGCCACCCAAGAATTTGTGATGAAACGAAATCCCATTGAGGAAGCTTCTAAATAAAAAAGGAAGCTTTGAAAGCTTCCTTTTTTAAGTAACTTTAAATAACAAACAATTACTTGTTCATTACGTACATAGTTACTTCAAAGCCAAAACGCATTTCTGTAGCTGCTGGAGTTGTCCACATAGTATTTCTCCTTAAAAAAGTTAATCGACTGCATTCAAAGATGCATTGAGAGCACTATATTACGGCCACACGCTTTACACACGGAACAAGTGATGAATTAGACCTCATGATTTTCATGATAGAACCATGATATTAGTGGCATTAAAATCCAAGACTTTGGGCGTATCAATAAAGATAATGGGATCCATAGATCGCCACACAAGGTAGATAGGGGTATCTGTAATTTTAAATTGCGTGAGATCGATTATATCTCCATGGCTGCCATAGATTTTTGCGGCATAGATATCCTCAATATGGTAAAAATTCTCTGGATTTAATGTTTTATCATCTCGTGCCCAAATGGCGTGCATTTGCTCTTTATCATTTTTAAAGTGATGGATTTCAAAGAGCATATCGTTAAATAAAGCGCCCATATAAGTCATGCCTTCCATACGATCAACCAGAAACAAAACCCCTTCAGCATTTCGATAAGGTAGATAAAGTTTAGTCAGGCGCCCACAAGCAATGAGCAAAGAAATTGCGCGAAGAGTATATGACGTAATCTCATGACGTTTTAACTCAATGGCACCATAAATAGTTTTGATATTAAAGCTTTCAGCGATTCTTTGGATAAGTGCTAATTTTTTAATGAGATTGAATTTAAAAAATTTACCTAATTTGGGAATTAAGAAATTCGAATAAATGAGTTCAGGCTCCTTATCCATTTCATTCGTTAAATTAATCGTATGAATGTCAGGGAGCTGATATTTGTCTTTTAAAAGCTTGAATACCATATCGTTAAAGAACGGGCTAAATGAGGGAATAGAAGGCCCTGCCACTTTAATTTTTTTAAGTCTTGCCATGTTAAAAGTCGTAGCCCAGATGTTTAAAAATGCGTGAAGCGCTTCTTGACTAAAACTTGTCATCTCAATTTCAATCGATGCAATATGTTTTTGATAGCCCAGTAATGTGAGATCTAAAAGCTCTCGCCATTGAAGATAAATATCTTCTTGATCGACGAGCACTAATTTCAGATTAAATTTAATATCGTGCCCCATTAAATCATCCATAAAGGTAGGACTAAATTCACCGATACGATTTGATGGAATAAGCAGCGTGACATCTTGAATTTTATGCTGGCGACACATCTCAACGACACCTAAGGGATCCTCAATTAAATCTTCGATGGTGAGGCTTAACCCAAAAAAATGATTGGGAATTTTATGATTCTTCGGAGGAATGTGTCCGTCATTGAAAAAAAGCTTGTGGCTTAAGATGAGTGATAAAGCATTCTTCAGAAATGCGCGATTGAAAAAAGAAAATTTTTTAAACATGAGCCTTATTATAACTTTAAGCATATTCATTTCATGCATAAAAAAAGGGCGCTTAAAAAGCGCCCGAGAGTAGTCACTACTTCAGGATATATTAGTTATGATACGCTGTCTCACCATGGCTTGATGTATCTAAACCTTCTCTTTCAGCGTCAGCCTTCACACGTAATCCCATCGTTGCTTCGATCACTTTAAAAAGTACATAACTTACAATGCCTGACCAAAGAATAGTCACGCCGACGGCTATCGCCTGAATATAGACTTGGTCTGATATTGTCACACCTTCAGCAAATCCAACCCCGCCTAAATCAGGTGACATAAAAATACCTGTACCGATTGCACCTACAATACCACCTACGCCGTGAACACCAAATACGTCAAGCGAGTCGTCATAGCCTAATGCATTTTTAAGTCCTGTGACCGCGTAGAAGCAGAGAATACTTGCAATAAAACCAAGTGCAATGGCGCCCATCGGACCCACAAAAGCACATGCAGGGGTAATTGCTACCAGTCCTGCCACAGCCCCTGATGCACCGCCGAGCATGGAGGGTTTACCTCGCGTTAACCATTCAATAAATATCCATCCAAGGACTGCCGCTGCGGTCGCAATTTGCGTATTAATTAAAACTAAACCTGCTGTACCATCAGCTGCAAGCTCACTACCCACATTAAAGCCAAACCAACCCACCCAGAGCAATGAAGCTCCGATCATGGTCATGACTAAATTATGAGGCGGCATTGCTTCTTTTCCGTAGCCAATTCTTTTGCCAATGACAATAGCGCCTACGAGTGCCGCAATACCTGCGTTAATGTGAACGACTGTTCCACCTGCAAAGTCTTTTGCTCCTAAGGTTGCAAGTACACCACCACCCCAAACCATGTGGGCAATCGGAAGGTAGACTGCCGTGACCCATAACGCCATAAACACGAGCAATGATGAAAATTTAATACGTTCTGCAAATGCGCCGACGATCAATGCTGGAGTGAGGGTTGCAAAAGTTAATTGGAAAGTTGTGAAAACAAATTCTGGAATCGTTCCAGAGAGTGTGTCTGATCCAATACCTTTTAAGAAAATTTTGCTAAAACCCCCAATATAGTCGTTATAAGTACCGCCGTCTGAGAAAGCAAGTGAATAACCAAAAGCAACCCAGATAATGGAGATTAATGAAAATGTCACAAACACTTGCATCAAAATCGATAGCATATTTTTAGATCGCACAAGACCGCCATAAAATAATGCCAAACCGGGAATCGACATCATGATGACAAGCACAGTCGCAATAATCATGAAAGCTGAATTACCCTCGCTTAATGTAGGCGCAGGCTCTGCAGCTTCGGCTGGGGCAGCTGTTGTTGCATCTGAAGACGCTTCTGCAAGCATAATGGTATCGGTTGCAGATAAAGCACTGATTGAATCTAGATGCTCAGTTGCAAATCCTATATTGATATTGAATAGGCTCACGCAAAGCATGCACATAAGAGATAATGTAAATAATAATTTTTTCATAATTTGATCCTCTGATTAAAGAGCGTCCTCCCCAGTTTCACCAGTTCTTATACGATAAACTTCCTCGAGTTCCATCACAAAAATTTTACCGTCACCGATTTTGCCAGTGAGCGCTGATTTTTGAATGGCCTCCACTGCACGTTTGAGTAATTTATTTGGAATGGCTGCCTCGATTTTGAC
>VGHQ01000010.1 GCA_016868195.1 Betaproteobacteria bacterium
AAGGTCAATCAAAATCTCTAGCAGATATTGGCAAGACATCGCTCATTAATAATAAAAATCAAATTATCTATCTTAAAGATTTAGCTGAAATTACAGAGGGATCACTCCCCACTATAAGCGCTGCATCAATAAATGGTGTCGAAGGAGTTTATTTATCAGTTCAAGGTCAATTAGGTTCGAATACATACAAACTGACACAACTTATTGAATCAGCGTTAAAAGACCTGAATCAAACACTTCTTCAACAAGAAATCAAAATTAACCCTGAACTATTTAGACCTGCAAATTTTATTGATGTCTCAATTAAAGGCGTACGATTTGATATATTAATTGGTTCATTACTTGTCATTGTAGTGTTATTTTTATTTCTTTTTAATTTTAGAACAGCCTTTATTTCGGTAACTGCTATTCCTCTTTCTCTGCTTACAGCAATTATAGTATTAAGCTATTTTAATCTGGGACTAAATATTATGGTTTTAAGTGGCCTTGCCATTGCTTTGGGAGAAGTTGTTGATGATGCCATAATTGATTCTGAAAATATTTTTAGGCGACTAAAAGAAAACAATAAATTAAAAAATCCTGAGTCTATTGTCAAAGTTGTTTACGACGCATCTATGGAAGTAAGAAGTTCCGTTGTATATGCCACAATGATCGTAGTTACCGTTTTTCTTCCCTTACTCACATTAAATGGTGTAGCAGGAAAGCTTTTTGGGCCTTTGGGTATAGCTTATATTTTTTCAATCTTAGCTTCACTTATAGTCGCATTAACTGTAACACCAGCATTATCTTATCTACTTCTTGGTAAATTAAATTTCAAATCGTCCGAATCTCCAATAATGACCTTCATAAAAAATAAATACATTAAACTTTTATATTTAATTGAAAAAAAATCGACTGCCATTACATTATTCACCTTTACTTTTATCTTAATTGGATTTTCACTTATTCCATTATTTAAAACACAATTTATTCCCCCCCTTCATGAGGGACATTTTATTATGCATATGACATCTCTTCCTGGAACTTCAGAAAGAGAAATGCTTCGCGTAGGTGATGAAATTAGTTTAAAAATTCGAAATATTCCAGGAGTAAAGTCTGTTGCACAATGGGTAGGTAGGTCGCCCATGGGTGCTGATACTTTTGGAACTCACTATAGTGAATTTGAAATAGAACTGAAGGAGTCAGATGGTCCAACCCAAAATCGAATTTTAAAGAAAATTGAAAATTTAACCCAAAATAATAATTATGTGGGCTTAAATTTTGCGATCAACACTTTTTTAACTGAACGTATCGAAGAGACAATTTCAGGATACTACTCCTCCGTAGTAATCAATATTTTTGGGACCAATCTTGATAGTATCGATCAAGATACTCAAAAAATATCTTCAGCACTCGCATCTATTAAAGGTGTTAAAAATATTAATATTGTCTCGCCTGCAGGCACTCCACAAATTACTATACATTTATTATCTGAGAAACTCAGTCAATGGGGTATCCAAAAAACTGATTTATTGAATGTTATTCGAACTGCTTTTGAAGGTCTTCCAGTAGCCCTAGTTTACGAAGGAAATTTTAAAGTCAATATTTCTGTCATTTTAAATAAAAATTTTCGTGATGATATTACAGACATTCAAAAGCTCCCAATTATGGGAGCTGATGGAAGAATAGTTCAACTGGGTCAAGTCGCCTATATCGCGCAAGAAAATGGGAGATCTAAAATTCTTCATCAAGGAGGTAAACGTATTCAGGCCATTACAGCTGATATTGATGAGCGAGATATTAATGATTTTAATAGTGATCTAAAAAATAAACTAAATGCACTTAAATTAAATCAAGGAAATTATTTTGAAATTACAGGGGCGGCCGAGGCAAATGCCAAATCACAAGAAGAGTTAATTGTTCATTCAATTATTGCAGGTGCAGGTATCTTGCTAATGCTTTATGTAGCTTTTGGCAACTTAAGAAATCTATTGCTTACACTTTTTAATCTCCCTTTTGCACTTATCGGGGGTGTTTTTGCTGTTACTTTTAATGCAGGGTGGATTTCTATTGGTTCGCTTGTAGGATTCGTAACACTTTTCGGAATTACTTTAAGAAATTCTATTATGCTAATCTCACACTATCAACATCTTATCGAAATTGAAGGTTACCATTGGAATCTAGAGACTTGTATTAAAGGGGCCTCGGAGAGATTGCCCTCAATTTTAATGACAGCTATTGTGACCGCTTTGGGCTTACTTCCTCTAGCATTAGGAAGTGGCCAACCCGGAAAGGAAATTGAAGGGCCTATGGCTACCATCATTGTTGGAGGACTTGTAACATCGACCATTTTAAACTTATTAATATTACCCAGTATCATGTTACATTTTGGCAAATTTGTAAAAAGAGATTAATTTAATCTTTTTTAAAGAAGTTAATCCATTTCCGAATGTTAGACGCTTTAAATGCAATCTCATCAAATTCATTTTTGGCCTTTGACTGAGCAACGATACCGCCGCCTGAATAAAAATGAAGCGTATTATCTTTTCTGATTATGGTTCTAATTGCAATGTTAGTATCCATATTATGATTGAAACCAATATATCCAATTGAGCCACAGTAGACATCTCGTCTATGTGGTTCTAAGTCGCCGATAATCTCCATGGATCTAATTTTGGGTGTACCAGTAATTGATCCGCCTGGAAAAGAGTCTTTAAGTAATTTTGTTAATGTCGAATTAGGTTTTAACGTTCCTTCAATAACACTTTCTAGGTGATGAACATTACTATATGACTTGAGTTCGCAAAGTGCTTTCACCTTAATACTTCCTGGAATACAATTTTTACTTAAATCGTTGCGAAGTAAATCGACAATCATTAGATTTTCTGCCCGATCTTTTTCACTTGTAAGTAATTTTTCAGCATTTTCCCTATCTTTTTGAGGGTTGCTATCTCTTGGCTCAGTTCCTTTGATTGGTCTCGTTTCTATGTGTCTATTGTGAGATTGAATAAATCTTTCTGGTGATCCACATAAAATATCAAAATCATCAAAGTGAATATAAGCCATAAAAGGAGCGCGATTAATCTCTCTTAATTTCTTATATCCAACCCAACTGTCACCTTCACAAGAGACAATATATTTATTAGAGATATTTATTTGATAAACATCCCCTTCTTTAATGAAAGATAAAATTTTATTAACAATAAAATCATACGCTTCAAAATTTAATAGCGATCTAATTGTTGAATTAATTTTAAAAGATTGATTATTTGGTTTTACGCTTTTTATTTTTATGCTAAGTCTAGTTAAATAATCTTTTGTATCTTTATTTACAAGGTGGGATACAAGATACGCTTTTTTGTCTTGATGGTCTACAATCAAAGCCCAGTCATAAATGCCGACCATCATCAAAGGTATGCCAATGTGTTCTTTTTTATTCTGAAAGATTGACTGACCTAATTCATACGAAAAATATCCTAAAGCTCCGCCTGTGAATGGCAAGGATGTTTCTTGAATATCAAAACCTGAAAGAATTTCTTCTAAAATATCAAAAGGGTTACCTTTTGTAATTTTTTTGAGATTATTTTCCTCAATACTAACGCTAAAGTCATCTGCAATTATTTTAATAAATGGTTGGCTTACTATAATGTCGTATCTAGATTTCTCAGAAATATTTTCATCTAAGCCATTTTGGATTCCACTATCCAAATAGAAAGACCATGGGTCATTAGCAATAGCCTCAAAATAAATAGAGCTATCTGGCACGTATGGCAAGGGAATGAGGTGTGTATTATTCAAAAGGTGTTGATACCTAAGCTTATAAATGTAAATTATAAGCTGATTAAATAATTAAGGGCGCTTAAAGCGCCCTTAATTATTAACTAAAGCTATGAATGACTATTTATTTAACAGCATTTTCGAGCTCTAATTTATTGACCTTACTCAAGATTTGCGTGAATAGCTCGCATACCCTCTTCTGTTAATCCTTTAGCATGAATCAATTCCGAAATCACTGCTTCTAAATAGATTAAAGTAGATAATTCGAATGTGGTACCCATAGGCATACCTTTAGTGAGGCCGAAAGAATCATCATTACCAATTTGAATAGTTAAATCAGCCATGTCAGACATAGGTGATTTATTTTTCATGGAGATTACAACAATTTTTGCACCTTTTGATTTGGCTGTTTCGAGAAGTGGTAGAAGTGTTTTTGTGCCGCCCGAACCTGAAATCACTAAAAATAAATCTCCAGATTTAATAGCTGGCGTCACAATTTCACCCACCATATTCACTTGATAGCCGCTATGCACGAGACGCATTGCAAAAAAACGTGAAACAAGTCCTGATCGTCCAGCACCACCAACGAAAATACGGCCTGCCTCATCAACAAGCTTAAGAAGTTTAGGTGCATTGCTTTGTTCGGTCACTGATAAAACGCTTGAGATTTTATCTAATAATAATTTTTGATGCATATTTAACCCTTTTATTTAAAAATAAAAAACTATAAAAAAAATCCCGACTCATTACTAAGTCGGGATTTAATTCAGTTCATTAATAATTGTTTCTTAACAATTATCCATGAGCAATTTTTGTGATTTCTGCAGCAGCCGCCGCTGGATCAGGAGCACCGTAAATTGCAGCACCAGCCACAATAATTGATGCGCCAGCATCTTTAACTTGCTTAGTAGTAGCAGCTTTAACACCACCAGCCACTGAAATCTTAGCACCTGTTTTAAGTGCAGCAATTGCAGCTAAGTCAGCAAATGGTGTGTGGCCAGCAGCTTGAGCATCGAGACCAGTATGGACACCAATGATATGTGCACCAGCAGCAACACACTCTTTTGCTAATGCTTCTTTATTTGGAACATTAATCATATCCACCTGAACTTCTTTGCCATATTTTTTTGCAGCAGCAACAACGCCCTTGATTGTGGCAATTCCGGAGGCACCGAGCACTGTACAAATATCAGCGCCAGCTTTATAAAAAGGTTCTGCCTCGTACTCTCCAGCATCCATGGTCTTCAAATCAACAAGAATCTTGTTCTTAGGAAATTTATTTTTTAATGTTTCAAGAAGCTTAATACCATTATGCTTAATGCATGGTGTGCCAATTTCAAGAATGTCCACGTGCGGAGCAACTTTCGTTGCTAATGCAACTGTTGCGTCAAAATCTAATGAATCTAATGCCATTTGTGTTAAAGCCATGGTTTTTTCTCCGTATTTATTACAAGTTTTCTAAAGTTGTTCGTTGCTAAAAAGAAGTTTGAACTTCATGAAGCAGACCTTTAATAGTATAGAGCTATTGGTCTTATGTCAATCCTTAGCCTCGTGATTTAATAATCATTTCTTATCAGTTTTGTGACAAGAAAAGATTTATAGCTTCTCGTTAAGCGCTGTTTCGAGTTTGTTTTGATCGACTACGAAACCTCGAATACCCTCTGCAAGTTTTTCAGTTGCCATCGCATCTTCATTCAATGAGAAACGGAATTCATCCTCAGTCATCTTAGCAGGGGCTGCTTTTGTAGCCCCACCATCTTTAAGAACGCGCGGTAAGTCACCTTGGGTTGCTTCAAGTTCTTGAAGAAGATTTGGAGCGATCGTTAGACGATCACAACCTGCTAAGGCTGTAATTTCTCCAATATTTCTAAATGAGGCGCCCATCACAACTGTTTTGTATCCATGTTCTTTGTAGTAAGCATAAATCTTGCGCACAGATAACACGCCAGGATCTTCATCAGATGAGTAGGTATTCCCTGTTTTAGCTTTATACCAATCAAGGATACGACCTACGAATGGCGAAATAAGGAATACTCCTGCTTCAGCGCAAGCACGGGCTTGGCCAAAACCAAAAAGAAGCGTTAAGTTACAGTTAATATTTTCTTTTTCTAAAATTTCACCTGCTTTAATGCCTTCCCATGTTGAAGCTAATTTAATAAGCACGCGATCTTTTTGAACGCCCGCTTCTTCATAAAGAGCAATTAATTTACGTCCTTTTTTAACCATCGCATCAATATTGAAAGACAAGCGAGCATCCACTTCAGTTGAAATACGACCAGGGATATGTTTTAGAATTTCCAGACCCACAAGCACAGCCAACTTGTCAGCTGCATCCTCAATTTGATGCGATTTGTTGCTACTTTTCGATTTTGCATAAGTAATCGCTTCTTTAATCATGGGCTCGCATTGAGGAAGGGTACTTGCTTTCAAAAGTAAGGATGGATTTGTTGTTGCGTCAACAGGCTTTACTGTTTTTATTGCTTCCACGTCACCTGTATCTGCAACTATTGTTGTCATGCCTTTTAGTTGTTCTAATAAGGTTGCCATTGCTGTAAATCTCCAAAAAATGATGTCTTTGAAACCCGATCTAAAATTATATATGAATTGGCACGTAATCTAGCAGATTCAACATATGTTTTATGGATAAAAATTTTTAGGTGTAATTTCAACACATCTTTCAAATATACTTAAATAATAATAAGTAAAATTTGTAATTATCTGTACTTAACAGATTTTAATTAATTTTAGATACATTTTAGCTACAATTATGAGCATATTATTTAATCTCATTTCTTTTTTGTGTCTCATTAGGAAATTACATCACTCTCAACCCATTTCACTAAATCTTTAGGCTAAGGATTTAGATGACAATAAGAGGTTAATTTGGCAAAATGACGTCTTTTTATGGCATCTCATTTTAAAGATTTTTAACCATCTTTGTCGTGAAACCCATTACTAAAGATTGAATTCTTAAATTCTTCAAGTTATTAACCTAAAGGCCTTTATGTCATCACATATTATTCCATTAGAAAATCTTCGAAATACAGATGTTGGTTCTGTGGGAGGAAAGAATGCGTCATTAGGTGAAATGATTTCACAGCTTAATGCAAAAGGTGTCAGAGTCCCTAGGGGCTTTGCAACGACAGCATTGGCATTTAGAGAATTTTTAGCTCACAATAAACTTGACGATAAAATTGCTGATGAACTAAAAACATTAAATACAGATGTTACGGATGCCCTAGCTGTCAGCGGTAAAAAAATTAGACAATGGATTACTGATACCCCCTTCCCTTCTTCTTTAGAAAAAGCTATTGAGGAAAATTACACGCGACTCACAAAGAACTCTGCTGAGGGCACTACTTTTGCGGTTAGATCTTCTGCTACTGCAGAAGACTTACCTGATGCTTCTTTTGCAGGTCAGCAAGAAAGCTTTTTAAATATTCATGGCATTGAAAATATTAAGCATGCAATCAAAGAAGTATTCGCATCGCTTTATAACGACCGCGCTATTTCTTATCGCGTGCACAAGGGTTTTGTACACGCTGATGTTGCGATTTCAGCAGGTGTTCAACAAATGGTAAGAAGTGACATTGGCTGTTCCGGTGTGATGTTTACGATCGACACTGAATCAGGATTTAAAGATGTGGTATTTATCACTGCCTCTTATGGCTTAGGTGAGACGGTGGTTCAAGGCGCTGTGAACCCAGATGAATTCTATGTTTTTAAGCCTCTTTTAAAAGAAGGAAAGCCTGCGATCGTTAGAAGATCGATTGGATCCAAAAAAATTAAAATGGTCTTTAGTGATGCTACACAAGCTGGAAAAAGCACACACACCATTGATGTTAGTCCCAAAGAAAGCGATTCATTTAGCCTCAACGATGAAGACATTTTAGAACTTGCTCAATATGCTGAAACTATTGAATCACACTATGGATGTCCTATGGATATTGAATGGGGTAAAAATGGTTTAGACGGAAAAATTTATATTCTCCAAGCAAGGCCTGAGACTGTTAAATCGCAATCAAATAATGCAGTTGAAATTTTTAAATTAAAAGGAAGTGGTAAAGCGATTGTAGCTGGACGCGCAGTGACCCAAAAAATTGGTGTCGGTCCAGTTCGTATTGTAAAAGATCCTTCCGAAATGCATGCGGTTCAACCTGGTGATGTCTTGGTTGCAGACATGACTGACCCTAACTGGGAACCAGTGATGAAAAGAGCATCAGCACTTGTTACGAACCGCGGTGGTCGAACATGTCATGCTGCCATCATTGCGCGAGAACTTGGTATTCCTGCGATTGTAGGTAGTGTGAATGCCACTACACTTTTACAAGATGGAGATATGGTAACTGTTTGTTGTTCAGAGGGTGAAACTGGTCTTGTTTTTCATGGTGCACTTGAATACGAAGTTAATACGGAAAAAGAAACTGTCCTTCCGACACCGCCGGTAAAAATCATGATGAACGTTGGTAACCCTGATATGGCATTTACGTTTGCACAAATTCCAAATGATGGTGTAGGCTTAGCGCGTCTCGAATTTGTCATCAATAATATGATCGGCATTCATCCGAAAGCCATATTAAATTATTCAGCGATGCCACAAGATATACAAAAACAAATTACACATCGCGCACGTGGTTATCCTAACCCCAAACAATTTTATATTGAGAAAGTGGCTGAGGGCGTTGCAACCATTGCGGCAGCATTTTACCCAAAACCAGTCATTGTAAGAACTTCTGATTTTAAATCTAATGAATATAAAAAGTTAGTTGGTGGAGACATCTACGAACCTGATGAAGAAAATCCAATGATTGGATTTAGAGGTGCAGCGCGCTACATGTCAGAAGACTTTAAAGAATGTTTTGTCATGGAATGCCAAGCCATGAAAAAAGTAAGAGAAACTTTTGGTTTAACGAATGTAGAAATTATGATTCCATTTGTTAGAACCCTAGACGAAGCAAAAGAAGTGACAACCATTATGGCGGCTAACGGGCTTAAACGTGGCGACTATGGACTTCGCTTGATTATGATGTGTGAAGTGCCATCAAATGCAATCTTAGCTGAAGCATTTCTTGATTACTTCGATGGATTTTCGATTGGATCAAATGATTTAACACAACTTACGCTGGGTACTGATCGTGACTCAGGCATTTTGGCAGATAATTTTGATGAAAGAAATGATGCTGTGAAAGCACTTATAGAAATGGCAATTACTGCAGCCAAGAAAACAAAAAAATATATTGGCATTTGTGGGCAAGGCCCATCAGATCACCCTGACTTTGCTGAATGGTTAGTGAAAGGAGGTATTTCATCAATGTCACTTAATCCTGATACTGTAGTTAATACTTGGAAGCGTATTAGCCAAAAATAATGGCACAACAAAAAAGAACAGCGTTCTTTATCTCTGATGGAACAGGTATTACTGCTGGTGCATTAGGCCAACTTTTAGCTCACTTCCCAGATACGCAATTTACCCAAATCAGAATTCCATTTACCGATTCCGATACAAAAGTGGATGATGCCCAAAAACGTATTGTGAATGCAAAAATGGAAAATAACATAAGACCAATTGTTATTATGTCCATTGGTAATCCGAAACTTCGTGCAGAACTTAAAGAGGTTGATGCTTATTACATTGATCTTTTTGATTCATTCATTGATCCGCTAGGTGTTGAATTAAAAGAAAAGCCTCTTACACGTCCCGGTGTTGCTCATAGTATATCGGGTACTAATTATTCAGATAGAATGGAAGCGATTAATTTTGCATTAGGCCATGATGACGGGATGACGCACAACGGACTAAATCAAGCAGATGTGATTTTGGTGGGTGTATCTCGATCAGGAAAAACACCAACAAGTATTTATCTTGCGATGCAATTTGGTATTAAAGCTGCTAACTATCCATTAACGCCGGAAGATTTTGAAAGAAAAGCTCTGCCAACTATTCTAGAAGGATATATTGATAAAATTTTCGGATTAACCATACAAGCAGATCGCTTAAGAAGCCTTCGAAGCCAAAGACGACCAAATAGTGCTTACGCATCAATTGAAAACTGCAGGAAAGAAATTACAGAAAGTGAAAATCTTATGAAAAGAGTCGGAATTCCTTGGGTCGACTCAACTGCACGTTCCGTTGAAGAGCTCTCGGCAATTATCTTACAAAAAATTCGTCAGCCTAATACTCAATAAATATTAATTTAATTCTGTTTTAATTTTGTCTAAAATTGCTGGTGAGTCAGGTGTGACATCACTTGTAAATGCGTATACTTTTTTTCCTTGAGGTAGTATTAAATATTTAAAAAAATTCCACTTAGGCATTTGACCTGACGTTTTAATCAACTCTTGATAAAAGGGATTCGCATTCTTGCCGGTAACACTTGATTTAGTTGTCATGGGAAAATCAACTGCGTATGTTAACTTACAGAAATCCCGCACTTCTTTATCAGTACTTAATTCTTGATTAAAGTCATTTGAAGGAAAGCCAATCACTAATAAACCTTTATCCTGATATTTCTTATAAAGCGCTTCGAGCGCATTAAATTGTGGAGTAAATCCACACTTACTTGCGGTATTCACCGCCAAAATAGGCTTTGATTGATAATCACATAAATTAATTTTGTCACCCTGCAGCGTATCAAACTGATGATTATATAAAGAGGAACAGGCGGCATAAGTCATGGCTGGTAACATCCAAAAAAATAAAAATAAAAAAACTTTCATGAAACTAATCTCATAAATAAATATCTATTTAATTCTTATTATAACTATACCTTAATAATGTTAAAAATTTTAGTGATTTTTTCAATTTTCTTTGCTTTGGTCTCGCAATACTTTACATCTGAAGTTAAAGCCAATACGAATTACGATTATTTGTTGCACATTAATGATAGGTTTGATAAGCATCCAATTCATTTAAATAATTACCAATATAGGGGATATTGGGCTGAACAGGGCTCACTTTTAAAAAAAGCAGCCTCAACAGCGCTTCCCAATAGTGCTTTATGCGAAAAAGGTAACTACGGAAATCTAGTGGTCTCTGTTGATCCCTACGTATTTTATAATCCATTAATGACAACTTTTTACGGCACGCTCACAGCTAAAATCTACAATCAAGATGGGAAGCCCATCAAGAAAATAAAAGTAGAAGATGAACTAATTGGGAGAGTTAATATTTTGTATGAAATACCTATCAAGAAACTCTATAATAAACTTTTACTAGAACTTGATAAGCAAATTAAAAATGATTCTGATATCAATCTTCAACGAGATGACATAACATCGCAGGGTATAGAAGGCTCTTTTTGCCAAATACTTGACTAAAATTTATTCAAAAAGAGCTGATGGGTATAGATTTGTTTTTCCATCGGGCCTGAGATTCAGAATAAATTGAATGTCCTTGTGCATCAGTAGAAACCATCACTGGCATATCATTGACTTCAAATTCATACATAGCCTCCATGCCAAGTTCAGGAAAAGCAATAATTTTGGATGAAGTAATAGCCTTGGAAACCAGATAAGCTGCGCCACCAACTGCGCTTAAATAAACAGATTCATATTTTTTAATGATCTTAATTGCTTCTTCTCCACGCTCCGCCTTTCCGATCGTTCCCAGAATCCCTAGTTTACCAAGCGTCATTTCCAAGAATTGATCCATCCGGTTGGCGGTTGTGGGTCCAGCAGGGCCAATTACTTCGTTATGAACTGCATTTACCGGACCTACATAATAAATAAACTTATCTTTAAAATTAATTTCCGTAGGTAAAGTTTCTCCTCTTTTTAAAAGATTAGCAATTTTTTTATGAGCACTATCTCTTGCGGTAATTAATTTTCCAGATAATAAAAGCAAATCTCCCACTTTCCAGTCTTTAATTAATTCTTTATTTATCGAATTAAGATTAACTCTTTTAGCATCTTTTTGGGGAGACCACGTATCTGAGGGCCATGCATCTAGATTTGGTATTTTAAAATATGCTGGGCCACTCCCATCCAAAATAAAATGGGCATGTCGTGTTGCTGCACAATTAGGAATAAGCGCAACAGGCAGAGACGCTGCATGGCAAGGATAGTCCATAATTTTGACATCAAGCACTGTTGTTAACCCACCAAACCCTTGAGCGCCTACACCAAGTTGATTAATTTTGTTATAGAGCTCAATTCGTAGCTCTTCTTTTTTATTTTTTGCTCCTCGCTCAAGAAGCGCATGGATGTCGATTGGTAACATTAATGACTCCTTAGCCATTAACATTGCTTTTTCAGATGACCCACCAATACCGATACCAATGACACCTGGAGGACACCAGCCAGCACCCATTTCTGGAATGACTTTAAGAACCCAATCTACAATGCTATCGGAAGGATTCAGTGTCGTAAATTGTGCTTTATTTTCTGACCCCCCACCCTTGGCACTAATAGATACACTCACTTTGTCACCTTTAATTATTTTTACATGTGTAATGGCAGGTGTATTGTCTTTTGTATTTTGTCTCTGACCTGCAGGATCAGACACCATTGATGGTCGAAGTGGATTGTCTTTATTTGTATAAGCACCCTTCACACCCTCATTCACCATTTCTTCAATTGAGAGATCAGATAACCATGTCACATCCATCCCTATTTCTATAAAAGCAATGACAATACCTGTATCCTGACATAGAGGTCTTTGCCCCAATGCGCTCATTTTGGAGCTTGTTAAAATTTGAAATATTGCATCTTTGGCAGGAATAGATTGTTCTTTTTTATACGCCTCGCGCATCGAAGAGATAAAATCCTCTGAGTGGTAATAAGAAATAAATTGAAGAGCATCAGTGATGCTTTGAATAAAATCTCCTTTTTTGATTAAAGTCACTGTCTTTTAAATTTCATTAATTTCAATAATTTTTTTGGGCTTATATTCTGAGATTTGATCAAAATTTAAATATCGATAAATTGAATCTAAATCTTTTGAAAGTTTTTGATTACCAATTGCAAGATATTCAGTAAGCGTTGGAATCTTTCCTAAAGTTGCGCAAACTGCTGCGAGCTCTGCAGAGCCCAAATAAACTTGAGCATCTTTGCCCATACGATTATCAAAATTTCGAGTACTTGTAGAAAAAACATGGGCTGCATCTTCAACTCTGGCTTGATTACCCATACAAAGAGAACATCCAGGGACTTCTGTCCTAGCGCCCACTTTATTAAAAACTGAATAGACGCCCTCTTTCTTAAGCTCTGTTTCATCCATTCGAGTGGGAGGTACGATCCATAATCGTGTTGGGATTTTATCTGTATCTTCAAGCACTTTAGCTGCTGCTCGATAATGTCCAATATTAGTCATACAACTGCCAATGAACACCTCATTAATTTTATTACCTGCAATCTCAGACAAGGTCTTAATGTTATCTGGATCATTTGGACATGCAATTAATGGTTCTTTAATTTCATCAAGATTAATTTCAATGATACTTGCGTACTCTGCATCATGATCAGCTTCTAATAATGCTGGATTATTTAACCAATCCTCCATGGCTTTCATGCGACGCAATAATGTTCTTTTATCTTCATAATTGTTATCAACTAAATTTTTAATAAGTGCAATATTAGATTTGATATATTCAATGATCGGTTCTTTGTTAAGCTTTACCGTACATCCATTTGCAGATCTTTCAGCCGATGCATCAGCAAATTCAAATGCTTGTTCAATTTTTAGATCAGGCAACCCTTCAATTTCTAAAATGCGACCATTAAAAATATTTTTTTTATTTTGTTTTGCTACTGTAAGGTCTCCATTTTTAATCGCTACATAAGGTATTGCATTCACAAGATCTCTTAATGTGATACCAGGCTGCATCCTGCCCTTAAATCTCACTAAAACAGACTCCGGCATATCAATAGGCATAGCGCCTATAGCTGAAGCAAAGGCTACGAGTCCAGAGCCTGCTGGAAATGAAATACCAATAGGAAAGCGCGTATGTGAATCACCGCCTGTTCCCACGGTATCTGGAAGTAAAAGACGATTGAGCCAAGAGTGAATAATGCCATCCCCGGGCCTTAATATTACACCGCCTCGACTTGACATAAACTCAGGCAATTCATGTTGCAATTTAAGATCTACTGGCTTTGGATAAGCTGCTGTGTGGCAAAAACTTTGCATCACTAAATCAGCATTAAATCCGAGACAAGCCAATTCTTTTAGTTCATCTCTTGTCATAGCACCCGTTGTATCTTGAGAACCCACTGATGTGACTTTAGGTTCGCAATATGTTCCAGGCCTTACACCAACACCATCGGGTAATCCACAGGCACGTCCTACCATTTTCTGTGCAAGCGTAAATCCTTTTTTAGAAGAAGCCGCTGGAGCAGGAGTTAAGAATAAAGTACTACGAGGTAATTCTAAAAACTCTCTGGCCTTAGATGTGAGTCCACGACCAATAATAAGGGGTATTCTTCCACCTGCACGATATTCGTCCGCAAGCGTAAATGGAGTTAAATTGAATGAAGCAATCAATTCATTTTTGCTATTTAAAATACTACCCTCAAACGGTCTAATAATAATTTCATCGCCAGTTTTCATTTGACTGACATCACATTCAATGGGAAGTGCACCTGAGTCTTCTGCTGTATTAAAAAATATGGGTGCAATTTTACTACCCAATATAATTCCACCTGTTCTTTTGTTTGGAATATAAGGAATATCATTTCCCATGTGCCATTGGACAGAATTAATGGCTGACTTTCTTGATGAACCGGTGCCGACAACATCACCTACATAAGCAATGGGTAATTGCTTTAATTTTAATTCTTGAATCGTTTGAATACCATTCGGCATTTTATTAGTTAACATGGCTTTTGCATGCAATGGAATATCTGATCTTGACCAAGCTTCTTGCGCTGGCGACAAATCATCAGTATTTGTTTCGCCATCCACTTTAAAAACTAATGCTTTAATTTCTTTTGGTAATGCTGGTTTTTTTAAAAACCAATCACCATTTGCCCATGACTCCATTAATCTCATTGCGGCTTTATTACCTGACTTTACTTTTTCACTTACATCATGAAATGCATCAAAAATTAAAATAATATGAGATAGAACTTTAACGACTTCATCAGCAAGATCTGAATCTAGAAGTGATATAAGTGATTGAACGTTATAGCCACCGACCATCGTTCCTAATAATTCAATCGCATATTTAGGTGAAATGATTGAAGATTTTTCAATGCCCTTAGCAATATCTGTGAGGTAAGCAGCTTTTATATATGCAGCTTGATCCACACCTGATGGGGCGCGATGACAAAATAATTCCATCAACGCTTCGGTATCTTTAATATGAGGTGATTTAAGTAATGTTATGAGTTCTGCGGTTTGCTTAGCCGTCAGAGGAAGAGGCGGCAGACCCTCTTTTAAACGATCAGCAGCTTCTTTTCTGTAATCATCAATCATTGTATGTAAACGGGCTTAAAAAAATTAAATGGGTGAGAAGCTCTAGTATAAAGCCAATACATTCATCTTTAAAAGATAAATCAGTAGATTATGGCGGAAGGGGCGGGATTCGAACCCGCGTTAGGTTATTCACCTAAACACGCTTTCCAGGCGTGCGACTTAAACCACTCATCCACCCTTCCAAAAGAGACGAAATTATAACTTAAGGGTCAGTTACATTAAGAATCATCTTTTCTCACTTGATTAAAGTTGATACTCGTATTAAGGTTGATCTATTGAATTTATTTACCATACATCTATTGCTGTATATCCGTTTTAATAATTTCATAACTTATTAATATATATAATATATTTTATTAATTAATTATCAACTTAGGGGTAATTTATGGGCTTAGAAACATTGAATAATCTTGGGGTGAAACATCCTTTCAAGGCCAAATATGACAATTACATTGGTGGAAAATTTGTGCCTCCAGTGGATGGTAAATATTTTGAAAATATTTCGCCTGTTACAGGTAAAGTATTCTGCGAAGTTGCAAGATCAAATGAAAAAGACATAAATCTTGCATTAGATGCAGCGCACGCAGCGAAAGATGGCTGGGCTAAAAAGAGCCCTACTGAGCGCGCTAATCTCCTCATGCAAATGGCTGACATTATGGAAAAAAATCTTTCAACGATTGCGATCGTGGAAACGATTGATAATGGCAAGCCGCTTCGTGAAACCACATATGCTGATATTCCTTTAGCGATTGATCACTTTAGATATTTTGCAAGCTGCGTCAGAGCACAAGAAGGTAGCATCGGTGAAATTGATCACGACACTATGGCTTATCACTTCCATGAGCCCCTTGGTGTTGTTGGACAAATCATTCCATGGAACTTTCCTATTCTTATGGCAGCATGGAAATTAGCACCTGCAATTGCTGCTGGAAATTGCGTTGTGTTAAAACCTGCAGAACAAACACCTGTGTCATTGCTAGTCGTTGTTGAGCTTGTGGGTCATCTCCTTCCACCTGGCGTATTAAATATTGTAAATGGTTTCGGATTAGAAGCTGGTAAGCCACTTGCAAGTTCACCTCGTATTGCAAAAATTGCATTTACCGGTGAAACATCAACAGGTCGCTTAATCATGCAATATGCCTCACAAAATCTTATTCCTGTCACATTGGAGCTTGGGGGTAAATCACCTAACATTTTCTTTGAAGATGTGATGGATAAAGATGACAACTTCTTTGATAAAGCTCTTGAAGGCTTCACATTATTTGCACTTAACCAAGGCGAAGTATGTACTTGCCCTTCACGCGCACTGATCCAAGAATCTATATACGATAAATTTATGGAACGTGCACTTAAACGTGTTGCAGCAATCAAACAAGACAATCCCCTTGATATGACAACCATGATCGGCGCTCAGGCATCAAGTGAGCAAGTTGAAAAAATTATGTCTTATATGAAAATTGGTCAAGAAGAGGGTGCTCAAGTCCTCATTGGTGGAAACCGCAAAAAATTAAGTGGTGAGTTAGCAGATGGTTATTACATTGAGCCTACTGTATTCAAAGGCCATAACAAAATGCGTATTTTCCAAGAGGAAATTTTTGGACCTGTCGTTTCAGTAACAACATTTAAAGATGAAGATGAAGCACTTGAAATCGCAAACGATACGCTTTATGGCTTAGGCTCAGGTGTATGGTCTCGTAACGGCAATCGCGCATTTAGGATGGGCAAAGGCATTCAAGCAGGACGTGTATGGACTAATTGCTACCATGCTTATCCTGCTCATGCAGCATTTGGTGGTTATAAACAATCAGGTATCGGTCGCGAAACACATAAGATGATGCTTGATCATTACCAACAAACAAAGAATCTTTTAGTGAGCTATAGTGAAAATAAACTTGGTTTCTTTTAAGATTCAATTTAACTAAAACTAAAGGCAAGGCTTTAAGTCTTGCCTTTCTTTTTTATGGAAAAAACTTTTACACGCATAGATACAACAGAAGCCGCAAACAAGCTGATTGATTCTTTAAAAGAAAAATATGGTGAAATCATATTTCATCAATCAGGCGGTTGTTGTGATGGAAGTGCGCCTATGTGTTACCCCAAAGGTGAATTTTATTTGGGTGGCTCTGACGTGGAGGTGGGTATTACGCATGGTGTCCATTTTTATATGGGCGCTAGTCAATTCTCGTATTGGGAACATACACATTTAACCCTTGATGCCATTCCTGGCAATGGCGGACAATTTTCTCTCGAAAATGGAACAGGTATGCGTTTTATTATTCGGTCACGCTTATATAGTGATGAAGAATGGGCTTATTTAAGTCAACATCCCGTGAAACAGTGCGGGTAAAAGATGTTCCCTTAGGTTAAAATAATCACTGGCGGGCCTCCCCGCATTGTAATTTAGCCAACCTGGTCAGGTGCGGAAGTAAGCAGCCACAACTAAAGAAACAAGTGCCGGGGGTCTGGCTCGCCTCTTTATTAACTTGGATTGGTTAAACATTATTCATGAGTTATCAAGTTCTTGCTCGCAAATATCGCCCTCGTTCATTTGATACGCTCGTGGGTCAAGCACATGTCGTCCAAGCTCTCAAAAATGCACTTGATCAAAAAAGACTTCATCATGCTTATCTTTTTACAGGCACGCGTGGTGTGGGTAAAACCTCATTAGCGCGTATTCTTGCAAAATCTCTTAATTGCGATAAAGGCATCAGTTCATCGCCTTGCGGTATTTGTAAAGCTTGTACTGAAATAGATCAAGGACGCTACGTAGATTTAATTGAAGTGGATGCTGCATCCAATACCCAAGTAGATAATATGCGAGATCTTTTAGATAACGCACAATATGCACCTACCCAAGGGCAATTTAAGATTTACATCATCGATGAAGTGCATATGCTTTCAAAAAGTGCATTTAATGCGATGTTGAAAACATTAGAAGAGCCGCCAGAACACGTCAAATTTATTTTAGCAACGACTGACCCACAAAAAGTCCCTGTCACTGTTTTATCGAGATGCTTGCAATTTAATTTAAAACAAATGCCTTCTTTTTCTATTTCAGAATATCTAGAAAAAATATTAAAAGAAGAGTCCATTAATTATGAAATAAATGCGATTTATCTCATCGCAAAAGCAGCCAATGGAAGTATGCGTGATGCATTATCAATTCTCGATCAAGGGATTGCTTATTGTGGCGGCACTATCGAAGAAGCTACGATCAAGAGAATGCTAGGCGCTATTGACCAATCCTACTTATTCAATTTAATGCATGCAGTCATAGAGCAAGACGGCCTTAAAGCGATCGAGATTGCAAAACAAATGAATGAAAGAAATCTTTCATTTGATGCAGCACTTCTTGATCTTGCTAACCTCACTCAAACTATCAGCGTGGCTCAAGCTATCCCAGATAGTTTAGAAGCTTCATATCTTGATCGCGATCTAGTGATCGCATTAACAAAAAAAATAAGCGCAGAACAATTACAGCTTTTATATCAAATTGCTATATTAGGTCGACGAGATCTTTATTTAGCACCTGAAGAGTTTGCGGGATTTACCATGACACTTTTAAGAATGCTTTCTTTTGTACCTCAGGATGTTATTACTTCTAAACCGATAGAGCCTGCAAAAACAGAAATTCCAACTCATGTAGCCAAGCCAGAAGTGATTTCAAAGCCTGATGAAACCTCTTCTGATGTGTTTGAGATTAAAAAAAAAATTGATGTTATAGATGAAATTAAAGATAAAGCAATAAAAAAGACATTATCATTCCACGGAAACTGGCGTGAGCTTGCAGATCAATTGAAATTGGGCTTAGTGAAAGCCCTGGCACAACAATCAGAGCTTGTCAGCTTTAAAGATAATGAGATGATTTTATCTATTGCAGATGAGCATAAACATCTCCTTAATGAAACTTACCAAAAGAAATTGGAGTTAAGTTTATCTGAGCATTTTAATCAGCGTATCAAACTTGTCATCTTACAAAAAGGTGCCAATAATTCACCACTTAAACAAAAACAAGAAGAACACTTAACACTCATGAAAGACACGGAAGAAGCTATGTTACAAGATCAGTTCGTACAATCATTACTTACAGAATTTAATGCTGAAATTATTCCATCGAGCATTAAACCTAATCAATCTTTATAAGGAGTCCTCATATGATGAAAGGTGGTATGGGCAATTTAATGAAGCAAGCTCAAATGATGCAAGCTAATATGCAGAAAGCCCAAGATGAACTTGGGCAGATTGATGTCGAGGGTTTAGCGAGTAACGGACTTGTTAAAATCGCTATCTCTTGCAAGCATCAAATTAAAAAAATCTCTATTGATCCCTCTGTCATGAGTGATCACGAGATGCTAGAAGATCTTTTAATCGTGGCTTTTAAAGATGCATTACAAAAAATTGAACAAACAACAAATGCCAAAATGGGCAATATGCTCCCACCCGGTATGAAATTACCCTTCTAATTCGATTAGATGAAAAATACAGAAGCTCTTGAACAGCTCGTCGACGCCTTAAGGTGCTTACCTGGTATCGGTCCTAAATCAGCTTTACGTATGGCTTACCATCTCTTACAACATGACAGAAAACGTGCATCTCAACTTGCAAGTTCAATTGTCAATGCTATCGAACTTATAGGGCATTGCTCACATTGCAATAATTTTTCTGAGGAAGTAATCTGCTCACTTTGCTCATCCGAAGAACGAGACCCTACTCTTCTTTGTGTCATTGAAATGCCAAGTGATCTTATGATGCTAGAACAAACACATTCTTATAACGGTATGTATTTTATATTAATGGGTAAACTTTCACCTTTGGATGGTATTGGTCCTAAAGATATTCATTTGGATAGGCTTTTGAAACGACTGGATGCAGGTATCGTCAAAGAAGTCATTTTAGCTAATAATTTTACAGTGAGTGGTGATGCTACAGCTCATTACGTCACTGAACTTCTTAAATCTCGTGGTATTAAATTAAGTCGTATTGCAAGAGGTTTACCTATGGGTGGAGAGATTGAATATGTCGATAGTGGCACACTCGCTCAAGCTATGATTGAAAGAAAAACGATTAAAGACTAAAGATAATTTAAAAGATCTATGGGCTTATCAATGATATGGTGAGCATTCCAATTTTTACCATCATCGCCTACTTCTAAATATCCATAACGTGCAATCATACTTATCATGCCAGCATCATTGGCTGCTTTGATATCTCGTCTATCATCTCCTAAATAAATCACTTCAGATGGTTGAATAGAAAGTATCGATACAGCTTTCATAAGACCTTCAGGAGAGGGTTTTGGCGTATTTACGTCATCACCCGAAATAAGACATTGCGCAAGTTTCAAAAGAGGATGAGCCATTACAATCGGTACTGAAAATTTACTTGATTTATTAGTCACGATACCCCAAGGGATTTTTTTACGGGTTAAATCTTGAATTAATGCTTCTACACCATCCATGCATTGCACATCTTGATTGAATATTTCTTTATAAATGTCTAAAAATTCTCCAATACGAGAATCAAATAAAGGATCATTTTTATCGATATCAAATCCAGCTTTAAGAAGTCCAGCGGCGCCGTGAGAAGCAAAGGGACGAGCTTTTAAAAAAGGAATGGGGGGTAAATTATATTTTAGTCTTAATTGATTAAGGGCTCCTATAAGTTGCGGTGCACTATCAATCAAAGTGCCATCTAGGTCGAAAAGAACTGCTTTCATTGTGAGTCTTTGGTGACTTCAATCAGGTAATTGACTGATACATCATCACCTAATTTGTAGATATCTGTGATGGGGTTATAAGTCATACCTGTTAGTGTTTTAATATTTAAATTTTCTTGTCTGCACCAACCAATCAACTCAGAAGGTTTAATAAATTTTTCATAATCGTGTGTGCCACGTGGCAATAACTTCAGAATATATTCAGCACCAATCACAGCAAATAAGTAGGCCTTAATATTGCGGTTAATCGTTGACATAAAAAGTGTGCCGCCCGGTTTTAAAATTTTTGCGCATAAAGACACAATGTTTGATGGTTCTGGCACATGCTCTAGCATCTCCATACATGTAATGACATCAAATAAAGGGCCATCTTGTGAAGCTAAGACTTCCAATGAGGTACATTGATAATCAATATCGAGTTTAGATTGAAGTGCGTGAAGCTTTGCAATGTTAATCACTTTTTCACCCATATCAATACCCGTCACATCCGCGCCCAGTTTTGCCATGGACTCGGACAAAATGCCTCCACCACAGCCAACATCGAGTACTTTTTTGTTTTTTAAATTCACTTTTTCGTGAATAAAATTAAGACGAAGTGGGTTGATCTGATGAAGTGGTTTAAATTCACTTCCCTCATCCCACCATTTATGAGCGAGCTCATTAAATTTATCGACTTCTTCTTGTGAAACGTTTATATGTTTTGTTTTATCTTGAGTTGCCATCTTAGCGCTATATCCTTACATGCTTGAATATCCATGGATGCGAAGTGCCCTTCTTCATATTGCAATATGCCATTTACCCAAACATGACTGACTTCTTCCCGTGATGCTGCATAAATTAAATGGCTCATCGGATCATACATGGGCAATGTTGATATATGGTCCATATTAAATATAGTCAAATCGGCACATTTACCTTTTTCGATAGATCCGATGCGATCGTCTAAGCCTAATGCTTTTGCAGCATTAATGGTCATCATCTCTAAAGATGTTTTAGCATTAAGTGTTGCAGGATTTTTTGTGAGCCCTTTAGCAAGTAAAGACGCTAATTGCATATCATGCAATAAATCTTGCTTATTGTTACTCGCACTACCATCGGTGCCTATACATATATTCATGCCATGTTTTTGTAATGTGCTTATATCAGCCATACCACTCCCTAATTTTAAATTTGAAACTGGGCAATGAATGACTGATGCAGATTCTTTTGAGAGTATGGTTAAGTCTTCTTCGTTCAAATAAATAGAATGAACCGCCATAAATTGTGGGCTCAAAATGCCAAGACGATTTAGTCTTTCAATAGGCCTTAATTGGTATTGTTTTAAACTTTCTTGAATCTCATCTTCAGTTTCATGCACATGCATATGCATAGTGAGATTAAGCTGATTGGCATAGGTTAATACTTGAGAAAGCGTTTTATCTGAAACTGAATATGGTGCATGCGGTGCTAAGCTTGAAGTAATTAATGCTTCATCTCGCCAGCCATCTCGAGCCTCAAGCCCTTTCATCAAGTAATCGTCCCCATCATTCGCGTAATTCGATGGATAATCCATCACAAAAAGCCCAATGTTCGCTCTCATACCGCTTTGTTTAATTGCGCGCGATGCTGCTTCAGGATAAAAATACATTTCATTGAATGTCGTTACACCACTCTTTAACATTTCAGCGCATGCAATTAATGTGCCGTCATATACAAAATCAGGGGTGACCCATTTTTTTTCATGCGGCCAAATAGATTCGTTAAGCCATGTATGAAGTGGTTGATCATCTGCAAAACCTCTAAATAAATTCATTGCAGCATGTGTATGCGCATTGATAAGACCGGGAGTCACAATATGATGGTGAAACTGAAAGTGCTCTTGAGTTTGATAAAGTGAAGCAACTTTTTTTGTCTCAATAATATCAATGATTCGATCCTTATCAATAACGATCGAATGATCTTCTAGTGTTATGTTATGCGGCCTAACAGGACAGATCCATTTTGCAGAAATAATCGTGCTGACATGCTGAACTTGAGGATCTGCCATCAGGTATTAATCGAAGGGATGTTTAAGAACAATCGTTTCATCACGCTCAGGGCCTGTGGATAGAACATGAATTGGCACTTCACATAATTTTTCTAATGTTTTGAGGTAATGCTGTGCATTTTTAGGTAAGGCATCCCATGATTTAATTCCAAATGTATTTTCATTCCAACCATCGACTTCAATCAGGATTGGCTTACAACGCGCCACTTGATCGGCACCCAACGGCAGTAGATCAATTTTTTTACCATCTAGTTCGTAGCCTACGCATATCCCAATTTTTTTTATGCCATCTAATACATCTACCTTTGTAATGCATAAACCTGTCAGACTATTAATCATGGCGGAGCGTTTTAATGCCGTAGCATCAAACCAGCCACAACGTCTTTTACGTTTAGTGACTGTGCCAATTTCTTTACCCTTCGTTGACATTTGATATCCAGGTGTATTTTCAGTTTCAATATCGAGTTCACTTGGAAAAGGGCCGCCACCCACACGCGTGGTATATGCTTTTGTTATGCCTAAAATATAATGCAACATATGAGGACCCACACCAGCGCCTGCTGCTGCTTGGCCTGAAACACAATTTGATGAAGTCACATAAGGATAAGTACCATGATCAATATCTAAAAGTGAGCCTTGCGCACCTTCAAATAATAGATTTTTATTTTTGGCGTTCGCCTCATAAAGTTTTTGTGATATATCGGCAAGATATGGTTTAATTTTCTCCGCATGCGTCATTGAAAGATCGAATTGTTCATTGACATCAATCGGATCTTTTTTCAAATAATGCTGCAAGACAAAATTATGGTAATCCATGACCTCGATGAGTTTCTTTTTAAATGAGTCTGGATTAAGTAAGTCATAGACGCGGAGTGAACGACGCGCGACTTTGTCTTCGTACGAAGGGCCAATACCCTTGCCCGTTGTGCCGATTTTCGATTCACGCATCGTTTCCCTAGCTTGGTCGAGTGCAACATGGTGTTTTAAAATCAACGGGCAGCCTGGACTTACAAAAAGACGATTACTGACCTCAATACCATCTTTTTCGAGTGTTTTAATTTCATGAAGCAAATGTTCAATATCGAGGACAACACCATTACCAATGAAACAATCGACATTATTGTGAATGATACCTGAGGGTACTAAATTTAATTTATATTCCTTTTGGTTTGAGCCTTGGCCAATGACTAAAGTATGTCCAGCATTGTGTCCACCTTGAAAACGAACCACCCCTTCAGCATGATCAGTTAACCAATCAACAATTTTACCTTTACCTTCATCGCCCCATTGCGTGCCAATAACTACTAAATTTTTTGCCATCTTTAATTAAACCGTTTTCACTTTCCACGCATGAGAAGCGTCTTGAATCAATATGCGATCGCAATTATTTTCGACTGCTTTCATATTTCCAAATAAATCGATCGCAACAATTTCACCTTTTTGACGTAAAGACTCAATCGCTTTTTGTATTTCAGGATCATTATTGTGAGGCGCTAAAATAGCTTTCGCTTTTTTTCCATTAGGGAATAAAGTGACAATATTTTTTAAATCCATGGTGAACCCTGTTGCAGGACGATTACGACCAAAAGGGGCACCAATATTGTCGTAGCGACCGCCGAGTGCAATTGGTGAGGAGCAATTGTCTGCATAGACTGAAAATACCAAACCATTATGATATTGATAACCACGAATATCACTCAAATCATATGAAATTTTAATTGCATTATTTTTTAGGGCACTATCAATTTGTTTTAGAAACTGTAGTGCATTTTTAATCGTATGATCTTGTGGCAAAACTTTCTCGGCTTCTTTTAAGATATTCGCATCACCATAAAGATTAACTAATGCAATCAATGCATCTCGATTTTTTTTATCCATTGATTTTGTCAAATCAACCACTTCTGATTTGTCTTTTTTCTGCATAGCCTGATATAAACGATCGAGTTGATCGCGCTTCATATCCAATGAAGCAATTAAAGTGGTAAAAATATCAAGATGATTAAAATCAAATACGGCATGTTTGATACCAATCGTATTAAGTGTCTTAATTAATAATGTTTGAATTTCAAGATCAGCATCAATACCTTTAAATCCATAGAGCTCAGCTCCGATCTGGAAAGGTTCTCTTGATTGAAGAAAGCTTGCAGGCTTTGTTCTTAAAACTGAACCTGCGTAGGACAGTCTTGTCACTTCGTCATTTTGAATAAGATGCGCATCGATGCGAGCCACTTGAGGGGTGATATCAGCACGAACCCCCATGAGTCTACCTGATAATTGATCCACAACCTTAAATGTATCAAGATCCATATCCTGACCGTTACTATTTAAAGATTCAATGTATTCCAACATAGGGGGAATCACATAGAAATAACCATGCGCTTGATAGAGATCAAGAATAGAACGTCTTAAAGACTCGAGATAGACAGCTTCATCAGGGAGCATGTCTTCAACATAATCGGGAAGTGTCCATTGATTCATCGATTAACGACCTAAGAATATAAAAATTAATCCTAATAAAAAAGACACCAGGCCCATAAAACGGATCTGGCCACTTTTCATTGTAATGAGTTTTTTAAAAGTATCACGCCAGCCTTGAGGAAAAAGGAAAGGCATAAGACCTTCTATGACTAACATCAATCCTAAAGATGAAAAAAGCCAATTTTTCATCTTTTATTCTTTTTTCTTCTTTGAGCTTCGAAAGTATTTTAAAAAGTCAGAGGTTGGCTCAAGGACCATCACGTCACTTTTATCTTTAAAGCTATTTTTATAAGCCTCTATGCTGCGGTAAAAAGCATAAAACTCGGGGTTCTTGCCATAGGCATTAGCATATATTTCTGCAGCCTTTGCGTCCCCATCACCTTTTAATTTTTGAGCTTCTTTATAAGCTTCAGCAACAATAATATCGCGCTGTTTTTCAGCGTCCGCACGAATTTTTTCTGAAGCTGCAAAGCCTTGAGAACGTAATTCATTAGCGACTGATTTACGTTCTGCATCCATACGTTGATACACTGATTCGCTCACTTCTTTTGGAAGGTCAACGCGCCTTAAACGTACATCTAATATTTGAATACCAAGAGAGCGCAAATCACGATCCGCGCGTTCAGTTAAAATTTGCATAATCTCAGTTCGCTCTCCTGAAACCACATCATGAATTGTTCTTTTACCAAACTCAGCGCGCAATCCATCATTCACTGTTTGTGAAATTCTTCTTTCGGCTTGAATCTCATCGCCTTTAACTGACACATAATATTTCGCAGGATCAATGATTTTCCATTTGATAAATGAATCCACTAAAACATTTTTCTTTTCACTCGTAATAAAACGATCAGCTTCCTGAACATTGAGCGTCAAAATACGATTATCAAAAAAACGAACATTTTCAATGAGAGGTGTCTTGAAATAAAGTCCGGGTTCTTTCTTGATTGACACAATTTCGCCTAACCTAAATACAATGGCATGCTCTCTCTGATCTACTGTAAAGGTCGATGCCGCAAGCATCATTATTGCGATTAAAAAGCCAACTGCTAAATATGTTATTTTTTTCATAATGATTACCTTAGTTCACGCTCTCTCGATTTAAATGCATCTCTCGATCTTTCAAGATTTTGAAGAGATGTTTGATTCATATCCACCTGAGGTGAGACATTGATTGTGGACGATATATTTTCTTTAGAACCTGGTGACGTTTGCTGAATCAATTTATCTAAGGGTAGGTAAAAAAGACTATTTGAATTTTTTTGATCCACAATCACCTTAGAAATATTCGATAATATTTGCTCCTGAGCTTCTATGTAGATACGGTCTCGCATCACTTCAGGTGCGCGATTATATTGCGTCAATATTTGTTCAAAACGACTCGCATTACCTTTAGCTTCACTTTCTACTTTCACGCGATAACCCTGTGCTTCAGACGTTAATCTTGATGCTGCACCCTTCGCTTTTGGAATAATATCGTTAGCATAGGCTTGGCCTTCGTTTTTTTGACGCTCTAAATCTTGTTTTGCCTTCACTGCATCATCAAATGAAGCTTGTACCTGTTCAGGTGGTTGCGCATTTTGCATGGTCACACTCGTTACATTTATGCCTGTGTCATAGCGATCCAATATTTCTTGCATTAATTTTTTAGCTTTTACAGCAATCTCTTCACGACCTTCATACAAAGCAAAATCCATTTTGCTTTTGCCCACGATTTCGCGAATTGCACTTTCAGCAGCTCCCCTCACTGAGGCATCTGCGGAGCGGTTATTGAATAGAAAATTTTCAGCTGATTTGAGGTTATATTGCACGGCGAATTGTAGATCAATAATATTCTCATCATCGGTCAGCATCAATGATTCTCTCAGCTCTTTAGATCTTGCAACACTATTACCGGACGAGCGATAACCCACTTCAAGCGTTCGCACTTGTTCTAGATTAACGACTTCCACTGACTCAACAGGAAAAGGAATGTGCCATCGCGGCCCTGGCATTGTGACTTCTGTATTCTTTCCAAATCGAAGCACTACGCCGCGAGAGCCCTGATCGACAATATAGAATCCAGTGGCAGCCCAAATTAAGGCAACAATAAGCACAATCGTTGTCACCGGTAATTGATCTTGAGGGGTTTTGGATTGTGAGCCTTCATTATTCGGCTTAGAATTTTTTTGGGCACTTTCTTTTCTGCCAAAAAGTCGGCCTATTTTTTTACCCAAGTCATTCAGGAGCTCATCTAAATCAGGAGGTCCTTGATCTTGGTTATTATTTTGTTCGGAATTTTTTGCCATATTATGTCTACTAACTAAGTATTGTTTAACGAGGTTTCTTTAAATTTATCGGTATTTGTTATTTGGCTTACTTCATAAACTTCGAGGATGGCTTCTTTTAAAAGTTCAATCCCCTCGCCTGTCTTTGCAGATAACTGAATAGATGAAATTCTACCATATTCATCCCTTTCATGATTTGCCTTTATATCAAGCCTATCAATTTGATTTAAAACAAGAATCTGAGGTATAGAGGAGGCTTTAATTTCCTCTAAAATCTTATGGACTGCGATGATTTGCTCATGATGATTGGGGTTAGCCATATTGACGACATGAAGTAATAAGTCGGCTTCTCTTGATTCTTCTAGCGTTGATTTAAAAGCTTCAATTAAGGTCGTAGGAAGTGACTTTATAAAACCGACGGTATCGGATACGACACATTCCACCCCCTCTCCTATAAAGAGCTTTCTTGAAGTTGTATCAAGTGTTGCAAAAAGTTGATTCATGGCTAATGTATCGGCACGCGTGAGTTGATTAAAGAGTGTCGATTTGCCTGCGTTCGTATAACCTACGATTGAAATATTAAGCACACTCGGACGACTTCGTTTTTTTCGCTGCATGGTGCGTTGTCGTTTTAATTTATCGAGTTTTTCTTTTAACTGCTTTATTCGAAGCCTCAACATTCGGCGATCAAGTTCTAATTGCTTTTCACCAGGGCCACCTCTCACACCAATACCACCCTTTTGTCTCTCTAAATGGCTCCAGCCTTTAATTAACCGAGCAGATAAGTGATCAAGTTGTGCCAACTCCACTTGGAGTTTACCCTCATGACTTTTTGCACGCTTTGCGAAAATAAATAAGATAAGTGCAGTGCGATCTAAAATGAGCGCACTAAAGTATTTTTCTAAATTACGTTCTTGTGAGGGGCTTAAATTGTGATTAAAAATCACCGTATCTGCCTTTGATTCTTGGATGATGAATTTCACTTCTTCAGCCTTTCCTGAACCTAAAAAATATTTAGGGTCAGGCGCTGATTTTTTAATATTGACCGTACTGACAATTTTCATATCAGCGCTTAAAACTAACTCTTTTATTTCTTCGACACTCTCTTCGAAATCGACATCACCAAAATTAATACTGATGACACAAGCGGACTTACCTTCATTCGGGCGTTCAAACATTAATCGACATCTACTGGAGGCTCGATATTGACATTGCGCATAGGCACAATCGTTGAAATAGCATGTTTGTAAACTAATTGGCTGACTGTGTTCTTGAGGAGAATAGCGTACTGATCAAATGATTCAATATTACCTTGTAATTTAATACCATTCATTAAGTAAATAGAGACGGACACATGTTCTTTTCTGAGCTGATTTAAAAAATCATCTTGTAAGTGTGTGCTCTTTTTATCCATAGTCAATTCCAAATAAAGTTATAAGTAAAGATTTAAACGCTTCAAAGTTTCATCCCGCCCTAATATAGCCATCACTGCATCAATGCTTGGAGATTGTGCAATGCCTGTCAAAACGACCCGGAGTGGCATCGCAAGTTTTGGAAATTTAACCGCATGTGATGTCACGACTTCATTCATAGCATTATGAATGGCTTCTTTCGTCCAATCAATCTCAATTAAAGCCGCTTGAAAAATTTTTATAAGGCTTAATGCTTCGTCATTAATATGTTTTGCAAAATCTTCTGGATTCGGCTTTTGGTACTCAAATACGTAAGCGATATCTTTAGCAAGCGTGGTGAGATGATTTGCTCGTTCACGGTGAATTTCAATCGATTTCTTTAAAAGATCAGCATCAATAGGCGTCTTAATAAGCGCTTTTAAATAAGATTCGATCGCAACGCTTATACGATCGAGCGGTAATGTTTTAATGTAATGGCTATTCAACCAATCTAATTTTTCGGTATTGAATTGTGCCGATGAAGAAGTAATATGGTCAAAATCAAACCATTGACAAAAGTCAGTCGTACTAAAAATTTCATCGTCACCGTGGCTCCATCCAAGGCGCGCTAAATAATTAAGGATGGCTTCAGGCAAGTATCCTTGATCAAAATATTGCATCACACTCACAGCCCCATGTCTTTTAGATAATTTTTGGCCATCATCTCCTAGAATCATCGACAAATGAGCATAAGCTGGGACATTTGCGTTCAAAGCTTTTAAAAGATTAATCTGACGTGGCGTATTATTAATATGGTCATCACCTCGAATCACATGGGTCACTTTCATTTCCCAATCATCAATAACCACACAAAAGTTATATGTGGGTGTACCATCGGATCTTGCAATAATCAAATCATCAAGCTCTTCATTGGCAATCGTGATCTCACCTTTCACTAAATCACGCCAAGAGACATTGCCCGATGTTGGATTCTTAAAACGAACAACAGGTTTTATATCTTGAGGAATGGTGGGTAAATTTTTTCCAGGTTCAGGACGCCATTTACCATCATATTTGGGTTTCAAGCCTGCTTTCATTTGTGTTTCACGAAGTATTTCTAATTCTTCTTTAGATGAATAACAAAGATAAGCTTTATCATCTTTCACTAACTGATCAATATATTTTTTATAAACTGCTGTACGATGTGTTTGATAGATTGGACCATCATCATAATCAAGATGAAGCCAAGTCATGCCATCCATAATAGCTTTCACCGCTTCAGGAGTAGATCTTTCTAGATCGGTATCTTCAATACGTAAAATAAATTGACCATGATTTTTTTTAGCATAGGCCCAAGAAAATAATGCAGTTCTCGCACCTCCAATATGAAGATAACCTGTGGGGCTTGGCGCAAAACGTGTCACAACGGTCATAGATATTTTTTCTTAAAGATTAGGGCCTGCAAATAAATCATGTTGATCATAAGATTCAATTTTAACATCGACAAAATCACCTGGCTTTAAAAGCTTGCCATCTCGCAAATAAACTTTGCCATCAATATCAGGTGCATCTGCCATAGATCTCGCAATCGCAACGTCCCCTTGGTGATCATCTACTAAAACAGTAAGTGTTTGCCCGACTTTATTTGCAAGTTTTTTGTGGCTGATACGTGCTTGTGTTTCCATAAATCTTTGTAATCGCTCTTCTTTCATTTCTTCCGGAACCTGACCTTCTAAAAGATTAGCACTCGCACCATCCACAGGCGAGTATTTGAAACAACCTACTCGATCTAATTGAGCATGTTCTAAAAAATCTAAAAGCGCTTCAAATTCAGCATCCGTCTCACCTGGAAAACCTACGATAAAAGTACTTCGTATCGTGATATCCGGACAGATTTCTCTCCATTTGTTGATACGCAAAAGATTATTTTCAGAACTTGCAGGTCGTTTCATTAATTTTAAAATACGTGGACTTGCATGTTGAAAAGGTACATCAAGGTAAGGCAAAATCAATCCTTCAGACATCAAAGGAATGATGTCATCGACATGAGGATAAGGATAGACATAATGCATTCTGATCCATACACCTAATGATCCCAAAGCCTCTGCTAAATCATAAAGCTTGGTTTTAATTGGGCGTCCATGCCAAAAGCCACTTCGATATTTCACATCCACACCATATGCACTTGTATCTTGTGAAATCACTAAAATTTCAGATACACCGCTATTCACCAAAGTTTCAGCCTCGCTCATCACATCATCAATTGAACGACTGACGAGATCACCTCGCATGGAAGGAATAATACAAAATGAACATCGATGATTACAGCCTTCTGAAATTTTCAAATAAGCATAATGCTTCGGGGTTAGACGCACACCTTGTGGAGGCACCAAATCACTAAAAGGATCATGTGGTTTTTCTAAGTGCGTATGCACAGCCGTCATGACTTCGTTTAATGCATGCGGCCCTGTAATCGCAAGTAAATTTGGATATTCTTCTTCAATGATTTCTTTTTTGGCACCTAAACAACCTGTCACAATCACTTTGCCATTCTTTTTAACGGCTTCCCCAATCGCATCCATGGATTCTTTGACCGCTGAATCAATAAAACCACAAGTATTGACCACCACTAAATCTGCATCTTGGTATGACTTTGCAATGTCATAACCTTCGGCACGAAGTTGTGTCAAAATACGCTCTGAATCAGAACCTGCTTTAGGACAACCTAAGGATACAAAACCTACTTTAGGGATGGAAGACGCCATTAACCCTCAACGATCCATTTAGTCATAGCAACCGATGCAATACCTAATGCAATTAAGATGACTTGAAATATAGTGGAACGTAATTCTGTTTTCTTATGAAGTCCTGGAATTAAATCCGCAATGGATACATAAATCATACTGGAAGCTGCGAGCGCTAAAATAAAGGGCACCCAATCCATCATGGATTCCAGAATAAAATAAGCTAGGAGTCCACCTAGTACAGTAGAAAAACTTGCGAGCAAGTTAAAGATAAAAGCCTCTTTTTTCTTATAACCTGAATGGAGCAGAATTAAAAAATTACCCACCTCTTGAGGAATCTCGTGCGCAATAATAGCCAAAGCTGTGACAATGCCAACACTCGTGCTCACCATAAACGCTGAACCGATTAAAATACCGTCCACAAAATTATGAAACAAATCTCCCACCATGATCATGCTGCCACTTCGTCCTTCGTCATGCGCATGCTGGTGGCTTTTAGAATTATGGTCATCCGGATGCAAATCATGCACTTCACAATAATCGCCATGACAGTGACGCCACAAAAGTAATTTTTCAAGCACAAAGAATAAAAGAATGCCAAATAAAACAACAAAGGTTGTCGTTTGAATATAATTTGTGAGTTTAAAGGCCTGCGGCAATATTTCTAAAAAGACAGCACCTAACATCGCCCCTACGGCGTAACTCACTAAATGTGAGATAAAGTGTATTCTCGAATGAAGTGTCACAAGCGCTGCTGTGATCACACTTAGTAAGCCACCTATAAAGCAGGAAGATAAAATCCAAAGAAGTGTATGCATGAAATTAAATTGAAATCTAAAATGTAAGCATTATATCGAAACTTGAAATAATTGGATGTCTTTATGATGCAATCCAAATGAGGGAAGCCATACGACCGGTTTCACCATCTCGTCGATAGGAAAAATAATCCTTATGATGAGCGAATGTGCAATAGTCTTCAGTCACACTCGCACCGTAAATTTGACTAACACCGTATGCATGAAGACGAATTTTAGCGAGTCTATAAATATCAGCTAACCATTTTTGATTAGATACTGACTTAAAAGCTTTTTCAGCCTCATCATGTTTTTCACAAAAACTATCTTTCACTTCACTGCCTACCTCAAAATGATTTTGACTGATGGCAGGGCCTAACCATATCAGTATTTCATGCGCTGGAAGATTCATTTTATGTAGTGTATTTTCAATCACGCCATTTAAAAGACCTCGCCAGCCTGCATGAATGGCCGCGACTATTGTGCCATCGTTATTTGTAATTAACAAAGGTAAGCAGTCTGCTGTTTGCACTGCACATACAATATTTTTATCTTTTGTGAAGCTCGCATCGGCATTTAATAGAGGTGATGGTAACTCGACCACATCACTACTATGTGTTTGATTTAGCCAATATGGTTTACTAGGTAAATATTGATTTAATAATCCCCGATTAAAATCGACAGCATTGATATCGTCATTCACGTGTGTGGCTATATTAAAACTGCTAAATTTGCCTTGACTTTTTCCACCTAACCTTAGGGTTTGCATGGATTTAATATGGGAAGGTACTGGCCATTCAGGAATAAAAAAATTACTCATCATCCTCCAAAATATCGTCATCCATATCGTCACTTGACTCATCTAGATATTCTTCAAAACCCAAATCATCTAATGAATCCAAAACGTCTGACTGTTCTAACCTAATCATCTCAAGTAGGTTTTTCATATCCTCTGGTAGATCGATAGACCACTCCATCGCTTCACCACTTAATGGATGCATGAGTCCTAATCGAATCGCATGAAGCGCTTGACGATGAAAGCCTAATATATGTTGACGCAGTGCATCACTCATCGATTTAATTGGCATAATGCTTTTTAAACCATAGACAGGGTCACCCACAATAGGTGCTTTTAAATATTGCATATGAACTCGAATTTGATGCGTACGGCCTGTTTCAAGATTGCATCTTAAATAAGTATGCACACCAAATCGTTCTAAAATTTCATAATGGGTAATCGCAGGCTTGCCTGATAAATGAATCGCCATACGTGTGCGAATGGAAGGATGCCTTCCGATCGGTTGATTGACTACCCCATTTTTCCATAGCTGCCCCCAGACAATCGCGCGATATTCTCTTTTCACTGTTCTTGCTTGAAGTTGTTGTACTAAATATGTTTGCGCGCTTAAGGTTTTAGCCACAACCAAAAGCCCACTCGTTTCCTTGTCTAAGCGATGCACAATGCCACAACGAGGCATATGTGCGATATCAGGGATATGATGAAGGAGTGCATTAAGCAGTGTGCCTGACCAATTACCTAGTGCAGGGTGAACCACCATGCCTGCAGGTTTATTAATCACAAGTAACGCCTCATCTTCAAAAATAATATCGAGTGGAATTGCCTCAGGTAAAAATGCATGATGCTCTGGATTTTGTTGGACGATGATTTTGATTTCATCCCCTGCATAAACCTTATGTTTTGAAGACACAGGTAATTGATTGACAAATACAAACTCATCCTTGATCCACGCTTGTAATTTTGAACGTGAAAATTCAGGCAAGAGTTGTTGCAAAGCGACATCCACCCTTAAGCCAGCATGACTTTCAGGGATGACCAATAATCTTTCATCATGACTCATAATGCTATAATTCTTCGTGTATTTTTAAAGTTAAAGGTTTGTATGCGTATTCTGACAGTCGTTATTATGATGCTTTTTCTGGAGTCTTGTGCCATTTTTGGACCCCCAACGGAACTCGATGATACAAAAGGTTTATCAGCTGAACGTATTTATGAAAAAGCTTCGGAACGGATGACAAGTAGTGACTATAAAAAGGCAGTTGAATATTTAAAAAAATTAGAATCGCGTTATCCCAATAGTAAATTTGGAGCTCAAGCACAACTTGATATGGCTTATGCTTTCTATAAGCAAGAAGACGCAGCCCAATGTGTGTCTACCGTTGAGCGCTTTATTAAAATACATCCTAATCATCCTAATCTTGATTACGCTTACTACCTAAAAGGGGTGGCTTACTTTAAACAACGAGGATTGATCGAAAAGGTAACACTTCAGGATATTAGCGATCGTGATCCTAAAATACTTAGGCAATCCTTCCTTGCATTCAAAGACTTGCTCTCGCTCTTTCCTGAAACGCGCTATAGCAAAGATGCCACTGAGCGTATGATTTATTTAAAGAATAAATTAGCGGATCATGAACTTCATGTCGCGCGTCATTACATGAAAGTGAATGCTTATATTGCAGCATTAAACCGC
>VGHQ01000011.1 GCA_016868195.1 Betaproteobacteria bacterium
GTCAACGACCAATTGGATTCTTCTTTCATCTCTGTCTTGGCTTCTTCTGCAGCGTAAACTACTGGCGTAGCCAGTGTTCCCAACACTGCGAGTGAAATGAGTGATTTAACCATGTTTAATTCTCCTTTTAAGGTAAAACTTCCTGAAAATAATGTGACTCTGTATTAATGAATGTTCACATATGAATATAAGCAATTAGTGTGCCAACCTATTAATTCATTTAAAATCAATGTCTTAAAAATAGACATACAAACGTTCTGTGTTTCAAATGGACTTAAGATGTGCGTTTAAATCTGATAAACTCTTGATTCATAGGGAAAATGATCATGTTAAATAACGAAAAATTAAAAGAAATGTCTAATAAAATCAGGGAGATAGTGAAGGATTCACCGCTCCCTGATCTTGAAAAGAATATCGATGCACTTTTAAAAGGCATGTTCACTAAAATGGAGCTTGTCACCCGCGAAGAATTTGATGTTCAAACAGAAGTATTAAAACGCACCCGTCAAAAATTAGAAGAGCTAGAAAAGAAACTATCTGAGATTGAAGCGCGTAAAAAATAATAGCTTGTTAGTTTTTTATTGCACTTTAAACTAAAAAAATTGCCCAATGCATGTTTAAAAACTCAATGCCATAGGATTTCATGACTGCTCAAGAAAAAATTTTAAGAAAGCTTTTGGCTGAACGTATCCTATTGTTGGATGGTGCGATGGGCACGATGATTCAACAACATAAACTCACGGAAGAAGATTATCGTGGAGGCAGTGAGGGCCGTTTTGCAAAATTTTCTGGGCCAGAGGGTAAGCGTGAACTTTTTCTCAAAGGCAATAACGAGCTATTAAGCCTTACTCAACCTCATATTATTCAAAGCATTCATGAAGCATACTTAGAAGCAGGTTCTGACATTATTGAAACGAACACTTTTGGTGCGACCGAAATTGCACAAGAAGATTATGCGATGTCAGATTTGGCTTATGAAATGAACGTAGCATCTGCTAAATTAGCGCGCCAAGCGGTCGATAAATTTTCAGCGAAAGACAAACCCAGATTTGTAGCAGGTGCGATTGGACCTACACCTAAAACTGCCTCAATTTCGCCAGATGTGAATGATCCAGCAGCACGAAATATTACATTTGAAGCATTAAAAAATAGCTATTTCAATCAAGTGAAAGCATTGGTTGAAGGTGGTGTGGATATCCTTCTCGTTGAAACAATTTTTGATACCTTAAATTGTAAGGCAGCTCTTTTTGCGATTGAAACCTATTTCGAAGAAAATAAAATGAGCCTTCCCATCATGTTGTCAGGTACCGTCACTGATGCATCGGGCCGTATTTTATCTGGTCAAACAGTCGCAGCCTTTTGGAATTCAGTCCGCCATGCAAAACCGATGACCATTGGCCTTAATTGCGCATTAGGTGCAGCACTGATGCGGCCTTATGCAGAAGAATTATCCAATATTGCAGATACCTATGTTTGTATTTATCCCAATGCCGGACTACCTAATCCAATGTCAGATACCGGCTTTGATGAGAAGCCGAAAGATACTTCATCCTTAATTAAAGAATTCGCGACAAGTGGTTTTGTGAATATTGCAGGTGGCTGTTGTGGTACCACGCCTGAGCACATAAAAGCGATTGCAAATGAAATAAAAAACATTAAACCTCGAGATATTCCAAACGTTGAAACAGTGACAAGACTCTCAGGCCTCGAATCATTTTTAATTAAAGATGATTCATTGTTTGTGAATGTCGGTGAGAGAACTAATGTCACAGGCTCAAAAGCATTTGCAAATCTAATCATTAACGAAAAATATGATGAAGCTTTATTAGTCGCGCGTCAACAAGTCGAGAATGGTGCACAAATTATTGATATCAATATGGATGAAGGTATGCTTGATGCGCAAAAAGCGATGAAGCATTTCCTAAATTTAGTGGCATCAGAACCAGATATTGCTCGTATTCCTATCATGATTGATTCATCGAAATGGGATGTGATTGAAGTAGGTCTTCAATGTGTACAAGGAAAAGCGATTGTAAATTCAATTTCATTGAAAGAAGGTGAGGCTGAATTTATTCGTCAAGCTAAATTATGCAGGCGATATGGTGCAGCAGTCATCGTGATGGCTTTTGATGAAAAAGGACAAGCAGACACATTCCAAAGAAAAACAGAGATTTGTAAACGCGCCTACGATTTATTAATTTCAAAAATTAATTTCCCACCCGAAGATATTATTTTTGACCCGAATATTTTTGCGATCGCCACAGGTATTGAAGAGCACAATAATTACGCCGTCGATTTTATTAATGCTACAAGATGGATTAAGGAGAATCTACCTCATGCAAAAATTTCCGGTGGTGTATCCAATGTGAGTTTTAGTTTTAGAGGTAATGATGCAGCGCGCGAAGCAATTCATACGGTCTTTTTATATCATGCGATCAAAGCTGGATTGTCGATGGGGATTGTCAACGCAGGCATGATGGGTGTTTATGATGACCTTGATCCAGAACTTAAAGAGCGCGTTGAAGATGTTGTGCTAAATCGAAGACCGGATGCTACAGAAAGAATGATTGAAATTGCCGGGACACTCAAAGGAAGTAAAAAAGAAGTTCAAACATTAAATTGGCGGGGTACAGACACTGAGCCAATTCGAGTGAATAAAAGACTTGAATATGCATTAGTACATGGCATCACAGATTTTATTGTAGAAGATACTGAAGAGGCCCGATTAGAAGCAATGCAAAAAAATGGACGACCGATTCATGTGATTGAGGGTCCTTTGATGGATGGCATGAATGTAGTTGGCGATTTATTTGCACAAGGCAAAATGTTTTTACCGCAAGTCGTAAAATCAGCGCGCGTCATGAAACAGGCCGTTGCGCACTTAGTCCCTTTCATTGAAGAAGAAAAAAAATTAGAAGAAAAAAGAACGGGGATTGTTTCAAAACCTAAAGGTAAAATGCTCATCGCGACCGTCAAAGGGGATGTGCATGATATCGGTAAAAATATTGTATCAGTGGTCTTGCAATGTAATAACTTTGAAGTCATTAATATGGGCGTCATGGTGCCTTGCTCAGAAATTTTAGAGATGGCAAAAAAAGAAAATGTGGATATTATTGGCTTGTCTGGGCTCATCACACCGTCATTAGAAGAAATGACGCATGTGGCAAAAGAGATGCAGCGCGACCCTCACTTTAGAGGATTAAAAACACCGCTCCTCATTGGTGGTGCAACGACCTCGCGCGCGCATACAGCCGTTAAAATTGCACCGCATTATGATGGTCCAGTGATTTATATCCCAGATGCATCAAGATCGGTAGCTGTCATGCAATCACTTTTAACGCCTGAACAAAAAGATCAGTACATCAGTGATATTGAAAAAGATTACGCACGGGCACGTGATCAACATGCCAAAAAAAAAGGTATCAAATTATTACCACTTGAAGAAGCAAGACTGAATAAATTAAAACTTCAATTTGATAAAGCATATACACCGAAACCCCCAAAATTTATTGGTAAACGCGTATTTAAAAATATCGATTTAAATTTAATTGCTCCCTATATTGATTGGAGCCCATTCTTCCAAACATGGGATTTAGTTGGGTTTTATCCTGCCATACTGAATGATCCTATTGTGGGTCAGAGTGCTTCACAAGTTTTTAATGAAGCGGAAACTATGCTTACAAAACTCATCAATAACCGAGCGCTTGTAGCTAATGGTGTCGTCGCATTTTATCCAGCGAATAGTGTGGGGGATGATATTGAAATCTATGAAAATGAATCGCGTGAAAAAACTTTATTTACTTACTATGGCTTAAGACAGCAATCTGAAAAACCTAAAGTGGATAATGTGCAAAAACCTAATCAGTGTTTATCTGATTTTATTGCGCCTAAGTCATCAAATATTAAAGATTACATTGGTATGTTTGCCGTGACGAGTGGATTAGGCATGGAAAAATATGAAGAAACATTTAAAAATAAAAATGATGACTACAGTGGCATCATGTTTAAAGCGCTAGCTGATCGTTTAGCTGAAGCATTTGCTGAATATATGCATGAGCGCGTCAGAAAAGATTTATGGGGTTATGTAGCAAATGAAAATCTCAATAAAGAATCACTTATTAAAGAAGATTATCAAGGCATTCGACCGGCACCGGGATATCCTGCATGCCCTGATCACACCGTTAAAAAAGATATTTTTACTTTATTAAAACTCGATGAAATCGACATGCATCTTACCGATTCATTTGCGATGACGCCTGCTGCATCAGTATCAGGTTTTTATTTTGCACATCCAGAAGCAGATTATTTCAGTGTCGATAAAATTGGAGATGATCAATTAAAAGATATGGCTAAGCGTCGAGATGTCTCAATCGAATTTTTAAAAAAATGGTTAGCACCTAATTTATAAAAGTACAAACATGCATATTCATATCCTAGGTATTTGCGGAACATTTATGGGAGGTATAGCTTCCCTTGCCAAGGCTTCCGGTTTTAAAGTCACCGGTTGTGATACTAACGTCTATCCGCCAATGAGTCCTCAGCTAGAAAGCATTGGTATTGAACTCATCGAGGGATTTGATAAAAAACAAACTGAATTAAAGCCTGACCTTTATGTGATTGGCAATGTAGTATCCCGCGGCAATCCTTTAATAGAAGAGATTATGAATCAAGGCCTGCCTTACATTTCAGGACCCCAATGGCTTTATGAAGCAATTTTAAAAAATAAATGGGTGCTCGCGGTTGCTGGTACGCATGGCAAAACAACGACAACATCCATGCTTGCTTGGATTTTAGAATTTAATGGCTATGCGCCTGGTTTTTTGATTGGTGGTGTACCACTTAATTTTAATGGCTCAGCGCGTTTGCCACAGAAAAATAAATCGAATGAAGCCTCACCTTTTTTTGTGATCGAAGCAGATGAATATGACACAGCTTTCTTTGATAAGCGATCTAAGTTTGTTCATTACCACCCCAAGACTGCTATATTAAATAATCTTGAATATGATCATGCAGATATATTTCCAGATCTTCACGCGATTGAAACTCAATTTCATCATATGGTTCGTATGGTCCCTGCTATTGGACGTATCATCATTAATGATGAAGAGGAAAGTTTAAAAAGAGTGATTGAAAGAGGCTGTTGGTCAGAAAAATTTTATATTGGAAGTCAAAAAGGCTTGTCGATTGGTAAAGTCAATCATGATCAATCATTTGAAGTCTTAAATCAGGATAGATTGGTGGGTACTTTATCTTGGGATCTTCTAGGTCATCATAATCGTATGAATGCATTGGCTGCGATTGCAGCATCTCATCATGTCGGTGTCACGTTAGAAAATGCATTAGAAGCATTACAAACATTCAAAAATGTAAAACGTAGAATGGAATGTATTGGTGAAAAAAACGGCATCACAATTTACGATGATTTTGCGCATCATCCAGCAGCCATATCCACAACTCTTGCAGGCCTGCGTGCAAAAGTTGGTCAAGCAAGAATTATTGCAGTTTTAGAACCAAGATCTAATACGATGAAATTAGGTACGATGAAGAGTGCGCTTCCCGAGAGCTTAAAAGATGCAGATCAAGTATTTTGCTATGGTGAAAAATTAACATGGAGTGCCGAGGAAGCATTAACGCCAATTAAAAACAAATCATTTATAGGCTTCGATATGAAAAATTTTGTTGAAGCTATTTTAAAAGACGCAAAATCAGGTGATCATATTCTTGTCATGAGTAATGGGAGCTTTAATGGGATTCATCAAACCTTATTAAATGGAATAGTTTAGGTTATGCCGAGAGATGAGATTTTATATAAGGATAATATTCTTAAGCTTTCTATTCTTTTATCTTTTGCTCTACATTTTTTGGCTATACAGCTCATACACTTTAAGCCTTTAAAACCACTTCAAAATAAGTTTTCAGAGATTGAAGTAGTCTTAACAAACTCTAAAGACAATCAGCAAGAGGATGCCGAAGTTTTAGCACAAAGTAACTCCAATAAAGGTGGCAATATAGAAAAAGATGTCCATAAAAAGTCACCACTACCTATCATCACTGAAAATAAGAATACATTTCAACTGAATAATCGTAATGATCAGACTGCAACTGGAAAAGCCTCAAGCTCTTCAAAAGAAAAAACTGTAAAAAAAGAAGCGCCAATTTTAAATGAGCCAAAACCGGTTCAACAACCTAAAGAATCAAGCATCATTAATAAATCAATTAGCAAAGAAGATATTTTGGCGAGTGCCAGTGAAATAAGTGCATCAGATGCTGCCTTATCTAATCAACTTTCTAATTTTGAAAAACAACCCAGACGAAAATATATTGGTGCACGCACCAAAGAATATAAATATGCGCTTTATGCAGAAGCATGGAGACAAAAAGTGGAAACTTTAGGTAATATGAATTACCCTGAGGAAGCGCGTGAAAAGAAATTTTCAGGTCAATTGAGAATGACCGTATCGCTCAAGCCTGATGGACGAATAGATAATATTGAAATTAATCAGAGCTCAGGATTTAAGATACTAGATGAAGCCGCTAAAAGAATTGTGGAATTAGGTGCGCCTTACGCGCCCTTTCCTGAAGATATTAGAAAAGAAGTAGATATACTAAGCATTACAAGAACCTGGACTTTTACTAAAGACGAGCACTTGTCATCCCAATAAATGAATTATTACAAACATCATATTTTCTTTTGTTTAAATCAGCGCGATGATGGCGAGGCTTGCTGTGCCGATAAAGGAAGTGAAACGATGTTTATGTATATGAAGTCAAAAATTAAATCACTTAATTTAAATGGTGAATTTAAAGCAAGAATCAATCGCGCAGGATGCTTTGATCGTTGCGGTGAAGGACCCTTGTTAGTCATTTATCCAGAAGCCACTTGGTATAACTTTATAGATGAACAAGATATCGATGAAATTATCGAAAGCCATATTCAACGTGGAAAAATTGTTACGCGTTTATTAGCTTAAAGATTGATTAAGTAGTGTAATCAGCTCTTTTTTTTCTTGTGCTGATAAAGTCTGACGTAAACCTTGCCTTAGTTTTTCTCCCCAATGTGAATTTGGAAAATGTGCATCTTCTTTAAAGCGAGGAATGATATGCCAGTGAATGTGCGGTGTTTTATTACTTAAGCTTGCCAAGTTAATTTTATCAGGGTTAAAAATTCTTCTTAAAATCACTTCAACTTTAAATACACAGCGCATAATGTTAAATTGAAGCGCTTCATCTATATCGGTCATTTCTTTTTGATGACTAATCAATTCAACACAACAATAACCCTTGTAATCTATATGATCTAAAAGAACTACGCGAAGTGTGTTATCACTCCAGATAATTTCTCCTTCGCTACCATCACAAATTGCACATGACATGATTTATGACACCTGAAGCATGCGATCAAGGGTGAGTTTAGCTAGTTTTGCTTCATCATCAGGCACTCTAATGATATTGACAGGTTTTTCATGGATAATATTTTCGAGGCACCATGCAAGATGTTGAGGGTCGATACGCGCCATCGTTGAGCATTCACAAATCACATGCGACATAAATTGTACAAGCTTACCTTCAGACTTCATTTGATTGGCAAGACGATTCACTAAATTAAGCTCAGTACCCACAAGCCATGTAGTCCCTTGAGGGGCATCGGTGATTGTTTTTAAAATATATTCGGTGGAGCCTACATAATCTGAATGAGAGCAGACTTCAAAAGGGCATTCGGGATGAGAAATCACTTTACCATCGGGATGTTCTTCTCTAAAGCGTTCAATATTTTGAAGACGAAACATTTGATGGACTGCGCAATGACCTTTCCATAAAAAGATCTTCGCTTTTTTAATTTGTGTTTCAGTGAGGCCTCCCAGAGGAAGGTCAGGATCCCATACAGGCATTTCATCTAAAGGAATGCCCATTTTGTGACCACTCCAACGACCTAAATTTTGGTCGGGGAAAAATAAAACTTTTTCACGCTGCTTAAATGACCATTCAATAATTTTTGTTGCATTCGTTGAGGTACAGACTATGCCACCATGCTCACCACAAAAAGCTTTAAGGTCTGCTGCAGAATTAATATAAGTGACGGGGGTAATGACTTCATCAAATGAAAGTACTTTTGAAAGCTCTCTATAACTTCTTTCCACCTTGCTTAAATTAGCCATATCGGCCATTGAGCATCCTGCGGCTAAATCTGGAAGAATTGTAATTTGATCAGGCCTTGATAGAATATTTGCGACTTCAGCCATAAAGTGCACACCTAAAAATACAATGTACTTGGCGTCAAGCGACTCTACGACCCTAGAAAGTTTAAGTGAGTCACCCGTATAATCTGCGTGTCGATAAACAGATTCATGTTGATAGTGATGACCTAAAATAACTAAATTTTTACCGAGCTTATTTTTGGCCGCAATAATTCTTTGTTGACAATCTTCATCACTGATAGATTCAAACGCATTAAATTTAATTTGAGCAACTTGCATAGAACTTCTATTTTACAGTTTTAGCTGGTGAATTTCGGCTAATTTTTTAATAGCCTCTACATTGGTCCAAGAAAAAACCTTATCCATGGCATCACGCCAATCTACCCAAAGATATTGGATATGTTCATCTACTGATAATTGAATAGGTATCGAAGCCGGCACTTTAAGAGCAAAAATATGTTCTGTATTGTGAGTAATATCAGGTGCATAACGATATCGCCAGTGTGCATAAATTTCGTATACGTGGGAAAGTTCCCAGTCTTCAAGTTGATATTGCGTTGAATCAATACCCGTTTCTTCAAATACTTCTCTTATCGCAGCATCTCTTGGCGTTTCATTTTCTTCTAGACTACCTGTGACAGATTGCCAGAAGCCTTTCTTATCCGCACGCTCCATAAGTAGCACTTTAAAATCTTCCGTATAAATTAATACAAGAGAGGAAACAGGTTTTTTAAATACCATATTTAAATCTTAGGCAATCTAAAAACAATACTTTCTTCAACACCTGGAAGCTCAATGATATTCGCCTTTATAAGCGATTCAATTTTATTTACAATATTTTTAACGCTAATCTCAGGTGCTGAGGCTCCTGCTGAAATACCAATATTTTTTTTATTGAGTAGCCAAGAGGATTGAAGTGCACCTTCATGATCAATCATATAAGTTTCAATGCCCTCTCTTGAGGCTAACTCCTTAAGACGATTTGAATTCGAACTATTTTGAGAGCCGACAATGATAATGAGATCGCATTGCCCGCTCATGACTTTGACTGCATCTTGTCTATTTTGTGTGGCATAACAAATATCATCACTTTTAGGACCTTGGATATTCGGATATTTTGTTTTTAATGCCTCAATGATTGTTTTTGTATCATCAGTAGATAGTGTAGTTTGCGTGACATAGGCGATCTTCTCTGGATGATCGATGATTAAATGTTTCACATCTTCAATCGTTTCGATGAGATACATTTTACGATGGGTGTGATGTTCTTCAATTTGACCCATAGTCCCCTCAACTTCTGGATGGCCTTGATGCCCAATCATAATAATATCCATGCCTTGACTAAGCATTTTATTCACTTCGACGTGAACTTTAGTCACCAATGGACAAGTGGCGTCGATCGGAATGAGTTCGCGAGATTTAGCTTCCTCCCGAATAGCCTTTGAAATACCATGCGCACTAAAAATGACATGGGCACCTTGAGGCACGTCATTAAGATCTTCAATAAAAATGGCACCTTTTGTTTTTAAATCGTTGATGACGTATTGGTTATGAACTACTTCGTGCCGCACATAAATTGGTTTTCCAAATTGAGCCAATGCTTCTTCGACAATTTGAATTGCGCGATCGACGCCTGCACAAAAGCCACGGGGATTAGCTAAAAGGATGTTAATTTTATCTGCCATAGTTTGTATTTGAGGGCTTTTGATAGTGACGACTTATTATTTTATTCCTGATTGTCCGTATATAATTCGTTTTATTCAAGATGGATATTTAATCTTATGAAAAATACAGCGACTTTATTAATTACATGCCCTGATACCAAAGGTATTGTAGCTGCTATCGCAGATTTTTTATATCAACATAATGCAAATATTTTGCATGCTGATCAACACCAAGATGCTGAAAATAGTCTCTTTCTTATGCGTGTCGAATGGGACTTAAAAGATTTTTCATTAGATGAAGCTTCTTTTGCGAAAGCATTTGAGAGTATTGCTAAAACTTATAAAATGACATGGGAATTAAAGCTTTCTAGAGACAAGCCTCGTATGGCGATTATGGTGTCGCAATATGATCATTGTTTAGCCGATTTACTTCATCGCTATAAAAATAATGAGCTTCAATGTGATATACCACTCATTATCAGTAATCATCTAGACACACAAAAACTCGCTGAATTTTATGGTATTCCTTTTTTTCACATCCCTGTTGAAAAAGATAGAAAGAAAGAAGCCGAAGAAAAGCAATTTGTATTATTTGATAAGTATCAAGTCGATTTCATTGTCCTCGCTCGTTACATGCAAATTTTAAGTGAGGATTTTGTGAAGCGTTACCCTCAGCGCGTCATTAATATTCACCATTCCTTTTTGCCTGCCTTTATTGGCGCAAGACCTTATCATCGGGCTTTCGAGCGAGGTGTGAAGTTGATTGGGGCTACAAGTCACTATGTGACTGGAGTTTTAGATGAAGGCCCTATAATTGAGCAAGATATTGATCGTATCTCCCATCGTGATCAAGTTGAAGATCTTATTCAAAAAGGGAGAGATCTAGAACGTATCGTTTTATCTAAAGCCGTGCGTTGGCATATTGAGAATCGCATTCTCATTTACGCAAATAAAACTGTTATTTTTGATTAAAGCGGAATTTTCTTTTCGAGTTTAAATAGATCGCTCGATTTTTCACGTGTTCGAATTTCAAAAATATTATCGCGATCCACCATCACTTCGGCAGCGCGTCCACGAGAGTTGTAATTTGAACTCATACTCATACCATAAGCACCGGCTGACATAATACAAATGAGATCATGTTCTTTTAATTTTAATGATCGATTTTTTGCAATAAAGTCACCACTCTCACATACAGGACCTACAACATCGAAAGATTGAAGTTTCGTATCATGTTCACGCACTATTTTAATTTCATGATAAGCATCATATAGAGTAGGACGCATCAGATCATTCATCGCAGCATCAATAACGGCAAAGTGTTTCACATCATTTTGTTTTAAATATTCGACCTTAGATAAAAGAACGCCAGCATTGCCTACAAGTGCACGACCAGGCTCAAAAATAATTTTGACATCAAGATTTTGAATTTTATTTAAGATTTCTTTGGTGTAGATTTCAAAATCTGGGGGTGATTCATCTTGATAACAAATACCAATACCACCACCAATATCAACATGACTTAAATGAATATTATTTTTTTTGAGTTGATCTACGAGTGATAAAACACGATCTAATGCATCCACAAAAGGCTTCAATTCCGTAATTTGTGAACCAATATGACAATTGATACCTTTGATCTCAATACAGCTCATGTCTTTTGCTTCAAGATAGAGCGCTAGCGCTTGATTAAAATCGACACCAAATTTATTGTCTTTTAATCCTGTTGAAATATAGGGATGCGTTTTTGCATCGACATCTGGATTCACTCGAATCGAGATAGGGGCTTTAGTATTTATTTTGCTTGCCACTCCTTCAATGCGAATGAGCTCGCTTCGAGATTCCACATTAAAACATAAAATATTTGCTTTTAAAGCTGCCTCAATTTCAGATACTGTTTTACCCACACCTGAAAACACAATTTTTTGTGGATCACCACCAGCATATAAGACACGCTCAAGTTCACCGCCTGACACAATATCAAATCCAGCACCTAGACTTGCAAAAAGATTGAGAATGGCAATATTAGAGTTAGCTTTGACTGCAAAACATATTAAATGATTGATTTTAAGAAGCCCTTTTTTAAAGGACTCAAAAGTTTGAATCAGCGTATTCTTTGAATAAATGTAAGTAGGCGTGCCAAATTGATTTGCAATCGTTTCAAGTGAAACATCTTCTGCAAAGAGAATACCTTGCTTGGCATGAATGAATGACGTTTGAGCCATTATTTATTTTGTCTCAGTAGGTGGAGTGTTTTGTGGATATTTTTGTTCAGGGATATATAAAGGGCCTTTAGTGCCACAACCTACAAGGTTTAAAAGTAAGAAAGCGCTTATATAAATACATACATATTTTTTCATGATGCTTATACCTTTTTTAATTTGAGATATTTTAGCATTATCTTGATGTGTTATATGGAATTGTGGTGCTTAAGTAAACGGTATGTAATCCATCCATTAATGAATCCAAATAAAAGGGCGGCTAAACTATAAATAGGAATTAAATAATAGATACTGGCATGTGGAATGAGCCATATACGAACAAGAATAAGTTGGCCTGTAATATGTGCAAAAGAAGAGAGGACTGAAAGACCTATGGGGCTAAAAAATTTAGATGGTAATTTAATGACAAAATATAAAGTTAAGAGGCTTAGCATTGACCCGATTAAACTCAACATAAATGCGGGGCTTAGAAATTGCCCCAGTATGAGACTTGTTGCAAAAACTCTTAAGACGCTTACCCACATCGCTGTTTTAAAATTAAACTGATATATGGCATATAGTGTGATGATGTTAGCAATGCCTGGCTTTACACCCGGCATAGGGGATGGCAATACTGATTCCATAAGGCTAAGGCCTATAGCAATTGCACTTAATTGCGCAATTTGATGGTCAAGTAAAGTCGTTTTAATTTTAATAGTTGAGCGAGTCATAAGCTTTCGATTTGCCTAATATTTCAATGCTGACTTCGTTGGGAATACAAATCAGCATTTGTCCTGTGAAGTGAATCCAGCCTTGCTGCACGCAATATTGATTTTTACATGGTGCAGATTTAAAACGAGCGCGCCCTTCTTTAATTTCAATAATACTTTCACCCTCTTTTCCTATAAGACTAATTTTTTTATCTTGAAATAGACTAAAGTTTCCATAAGTGTTTCCTTGGAAATTCACCTGCACCACACTGCCAGTTTCAAAATGCCAAAAAGCTTTAAAAGCAAATACAATAAAGATAAGACTTATTAAAATAATAAGACTGTCGCCTACAAAAAATTTAGTGCGTAATTTCAAGACGATTTTTTTTCTGAGTGTGGACATCTAAAAATTGGATTATATCTGCCATGGTTTGAGTCACGGATATAACGTTATCTTCAATGATGAGGTAATGACGAATATTAAGTTTTTCTGCAATAGCTCGTCGATCTTCTCTTTTTGCAATAAAAAGTGGTTTAGATAATACGTCAGATAAAGCGCCTGCATTTTGAGCGGGCTCTATAAGGACTGTCACAGAATAAACACCTTGCACTGGAAATCCTGTGAAAGGATCGATGAGATGACAATAACGAACGCCATCAATCATAAAATAGCGTTGGTAATCGCCTGATGTACCTATCGCCCATCCATCAGGTAAGTCAAGTTTAGCAATCGCTTGTGAGCCTCTAGGATCCTGTATACCCACACGCCACGGCCTATCTCCATTTTGGCCGATCGCAATAATATTGCCACCAATATTGATGAGTGCATTTTTAATATGATGATCACGAAGAATTTTACTTGCTCGATCTAGTGCATATCCTTTTGCATATCCACCAAGATCAATTTTAACGTGAGGATTAGTACTACTAATTGTGGATCCTAAAATACGGATTTGATCTAAAGATGGATATCTTTTAACAAGGATATTAATTTTAGATGGATCAGGATGTATCGGATTAAATTCATCCTGATGAAATCCCCAGTAATCGATGATTTCCCCTATCGCTGGATTGAATAGATGATGAGAAGCATCTTCCAAGCGCTTAACCTCTTTTATAATTTCAATCAGTTCTGCTGAGGCATTTCTATAGGGTTTATTTTTTGCTATCGATTCATTAAGATCAGTCAGATCACTTTTTTTCCATGCATGAAGCGAGTGATGGAGCCTTGTAAATTCCTTAAGCACGGCTTGTGTCGCTTCCTCCGCTTTTTCATCACTCTCCCCATAAATAGAAATATCTACAATGGTGCCAAATACATAATGCTTAGATTGGTATAAAGATGTTTGAGAACAAGATTGAAGAAAACTTAAGGTAATAACAATAATGAAAAACTTAATGAAGTGCATTGATAATAAGTTCTGCAGGGTTTTGTTTTGTTTGTTCAAAAAGTTCAACGATGCCAGTAGGACTTGTGACATTAATTTCTGTGAGATAATCTCCAATCACATCGATCCCAACGAAATGAAGACCTTCATTTAATAGTTTTTTACCTACAATCGTGGCTATCTCCATATCTCTTTTTGAAAGCGCTTGTGCAACTCCCTGGCCACCTGAGGCTAAATTGCCGCGCGTTTCACCTTCCTTAGGAATGCGAGCTAATGCATAAGGAAAAGGGTTGCCTTCGATAATGACAATTCGTTTATCACCCCATTTAATTTCAGGAATATATTGTTGTGCCATGATCATTTGATGTCCATGATTGGTCATAATTTCTAAAATAACATTAAGATTTTTTTCAAATTCACTGACACGAAAAATATTTTTTCCGCCCATACCATCAAGCGGTTTTAAAATGATATCGCCATGATCTTTAAAAAATTGCTTCACGATCTCTGGATTAGCGGTCACTAATGTTTTGGGAATGAGTGTATCGAATTGAAGTATCGATATTTTTTCATTCCAGCTTCTAATGGAAGAAGGTTTATTGAATACCTTCACATTTGATTTTTCAGCAATATCTAACAAATAAGTGGTATAAAGATAAGCTTGATCGACCGGCGGATCTTTCCTCATAAAGAGCGCATGAAAAAATGAAATGGGATGTGTTTCATAGGTTTTTGCATGCTTAGGGAAAATATCTAATTCAAAACGATATGCTCTACAAAATAATTGGTTGGCATCAATATATAGATCATGCTGCAAACAAAAAAATACTTCATGATTTTGTTTAACCGCTTCTTTCATTAAAGCTAGGGTTGAATCCTTCTTTAATTGAAGTGATTGAGGTGGATCGATAATAAAAAGTATAGGTATCATTTATTGATTGATCGGGTCATGTGTTTCAAGTTCAATAGACGCTGCAAGCAATGCTAATCTTGCAATGACACCATAAGCATAGAATCGATTAGGTGTTGAAAGTGGAGATTCATCGATTTCAGGGGTAGAACAAGAAGTTTCAAAAGCTAGAGGCACAAAATGCATACCAGGCGCATTAAGGTTTTCATCTTTACCTCGCGTGGTATGTACACGGTAAAAACCACCAATTACAAAATGATCTATCATGTAAACTACAGGCTCGGCGACTGCTTCATTAATACATTCTTCAGAATAGACACCTTCTTGAATAATCACCTCTGATACTTCAAGACCTTCTTTGACCACAGACATTTTATTGCGTGATTTTCTATTTAAATTTCTTAATTCATCGCCATCTTTAACTGTCATGATACCCATACCATAAGTGCCAGCATCTGCTTTCACAATCACAAAAGGCTCATGTTTGATTTTGTATTCCTTATATTTCAATCGAATCTTCGTTAAGATTTGATCTACTTTTTCCGCAAGCTCATCTTCACCTTGTCTTGCATGAAAGTCAATTTGACTCGCATGATCAAAATAAGGATTGATGAGCCAAGGGTCTACTTTAATAAAGTCAGCAAATGATTTCACGACATCATCATAAGCTTTAAAGTGCTGAGATTTTTTGCGTGTTGCCCAGCCTGCATGAAGAGGCGGGATTAAATTTTGTTCAAGATTTTTTAAAATTTCAGGAATGCCAGCAGACAAATCATTATTTAATAATATGGCGCACGCATCAAAATTACCGAGCGTTTTATTTTCAAGCACTAATCTATTTTTAATGCGTTTGAGAGGTTCAATAAGTAAAGATTTATTATCTTCAACAGAAATGCTTATAGGTTCCACAATAGCTTCATCTAGACTACCGATACGCACATCTAAACCCGATTTTCTTAATATATTTTTTAACTCAAACAAATTTTTTAAGTAATAGATATTTCGCGTATGATTTTCAGGGATGATGAGAAGGCGATGTGCCTCAGGACACACTTTCTCAACCGCTACCATCGCAGCCTGAACAGAAAGCGATAAAAAATCTGGATTTAAATTATTAAATCCCCCTGGAAAAAGATTGGTGTCGACAGGGGCTAACTTAAATCCTGCATTCCTTAAATCAACGGACGCATAAAAAGGCGCTGCATACTCCAGCCATTGTGTTCTAAACCAATGTTCAATGTTTGCCATTTCATGAATGAGATGTTTTTCTAACGAAAGAAGCGGGCCTGTGAGTGCAGTTTTTAAATGAGGAACCATTTAGTTCTGTGCCTCATGAGCTTGAAGATCTGCATGGTAGCTACTCCTCACCATAGGTGCACTTGCAACTGATGAAAATGACATATGGATCGCTTCTTCTTTTAAAGTATCAAATTCTTTTGGATCTACATAACGATCTACAGGAAGATGATGAACGCTGGGCTGTAAGTATTGTCCAAGCGTGAGCATTTCAACTTGATGTGCTCTTAAGTCCTTCATGACTTCTACAATTTCAGGATTAGTTTCACCGAGTCCTAACATGAGACCTGATTTGGTTGGTATGTTTGGAAATTTTAATTTGAAATAAAGCAGTAAATTAAGCGAATGTTGATAGTCCGATCCTGGACGTGCTTTTTTATAAAGTCTTGGAATGGTTTCAAGATTATGATTAAACACATCAGGGGGCATCAAGCTTAAGATGTCGAGGGCTTTATTAAGGCGACCTCTAAAATCAGGCACTAAAATTTCAATTTTAGTATGAGGCGAAATGCTGCGGATTTCTTTAATACAATCGACAAAATGCTGCGCACCACCATCACGTAAATCATCACGATCGACACTTGTAATCACGACATACTTCAAATTAAGTTCTCGAATAGTTTGCGCTAATTTTTTTGGTTCTTCTGTATCGGGTGGTAAGGGTCTGCCATGGCCTACATCACAGAATGGACATCGTCTTGTACAAAGGTCGCCGAGGATCATAAATGTCGCAGTGCCCTGACTAAAGCATTCACCGATATTAGGACAGCTTGCCTCCTCACATACGCTATGAAGATTATTTTTTCTTAAAATGGATTTAATTTCGTTGAACCGCTGGCTTTGAGGTAGCTGCATTTTAATCCAATGCGGTTTTGCTTTAATAGGTGCTTTAATAATTTTGATAGGAATTTTAGAAGTCTTCTCAAAATCAGTTTCTTTAATGCCTATCGGTTTTGAGGTGTAAGGTTTCATGACTTTAAATTTAATAATTGATGTTTAATATCATTCGCAATTTCTCGGCCGATATTTTTAATCGATACATCATTGATAAATGTTTTTAATTGTGTCATTTGTAAATTTTTATAACCACAAGGATCAATCGCTTCAAAAGGAGATAAATCCATATCAATGTTTAAGCTTAAGCCATGATATGAAGCATGGTTTTTGATGCGTAATCCTAGAGATGCAATTTTTTTATTTTCAATATATACCCCAGGAGCTTCTATTTTAGCACTGGCTTTGATGTCGCGACGGGATAAAAAATTAATGATGCTTTTTTCAATCAATGTCACAAAAGATCTAATGGTGAGATGATAGCGGCCAAGGTCAATCAGTGTATAAATAATAAGCTGGCCCTGGCCGTGATAGGTGATTTTTCCGCCGCGATCCACATGAAGGACTGGAATATCATCCCTTAAAGGCGCTTTAAAATCTTTACGGTTTAAACCTACTGTATAGATAGCTTCATGTTCAGTAATCCATATTTCATCTTGCGTCAATTTATTTCTTTTGGAAGTAAAATTTTTCATCTCATGCCATGTGGATTCATAAGGCGTGAGCCCAAGATATTTGACGCGGATAACCATAAAATTATAGAACGACTTTGATCATGGGATGTGATGAAAGTGATCGATAGATATCATCTAACTCAGGTTTACTTTTGACATAAACAAAGCAAGTCAAACTGATATAGCGACCTTCACTACTACCTTTCATCTCGATGGTGCTTGGATCAAATTTTTCATTTTTTTGCGTGATGATTTCAATCACAGTGGATGTAAATTGATCATGAACTTCTCCCATGACTTTAATAGGGAAGTGACATGGAAATTGAATGAGGGTTTCGGCTGATGTATTTTGATATGACACTTAATTGTTTTCTTTAGCAATCACAAAAATACTAATTTTTATTTTTGATTTAATTATATCAGCAATGTTATTTGCCTCATCTTTCGAATTGAAAGGACCAATCATCACATGAAATAAATCCTCAGAAAATTGTTTTTTAAATGGCGGTGTATTTTCTAAACCCATCTCTGCGAGCTGTTTTAATAAAAGATCCGCATTTTTTTCATTTTTAAAAGCACCGGCTTGAATATAAAGCGGCTCAGCGCTGATTAACCCTTCGGATGACTTCATTTGAGAAGCATGTACATCTTTTTCTTGTATTTTTTCAGTCATGGCATCAGGTATTTTTTTGAGGGCGATAAATTGTCTCGGATCAATAAGTTCCACTTCTACAGGACCACTTCCTTTATCAGAGAGTCTTAACTTATAAGCTGCAGCAAATGATAAATCAATGACGCGATCTTTTTTAAATGGACCTCGATCATTAATTCTCACAATCACACTTTTACCGTTTTCAGTATTGGTAACTCGGACATAACAAGGGATGGGCAGTATGGTGTGAGCACCTGTCATGCCATACATATCATAGATTTCCCCCACAGATGTTTTTTTACCGTGATAACGTTTGCCATACCAAGAGGCGACACCTTTTTCTTTGTAAGGGTAGAAGGAAGTCATAGGAGTGTATTTATTATCAAGTGCCATATAAGGCTGATTTGCGCGCGCATAAAAAGGTTCAACTTTAGGTATTGCATCTGGAATGGCGTCAATATTTTCAGGTGGGTTATCACCTGGCCCATCATCGAGGTAATAGCCACCACCTTTTTTTGAAGGCACAGCCACTGTCTCTTTTTTAAAAGAAGGAGCGCTCGCACAACCTGTCAGTATAGAAATAAGTATCAGGACCGGAAAAATTTTTATCATTAAGATGATCCCACAAGTTCTTTATGTGAATGCACACTCATTAATATACCAAAGCTAATTAAAATAATCGTCATTGATGTTCCACCAAAACTAATGAGTGGTAAAGGCACACCCACCACAGGCATGATGCCACTGACCATCGCGATATTAATGAAAATATAAGTAAAGAAAGTAAGCCCAATATTAGCAGCCAGAAGCCTCGTAAATGTATTTTTTGCTTGAGAAGCAATCATGAGACTTCGACCAATAATAAATGCATAAAGACCTAAGAGAAGAAGATTGCCTAATAGACCAAATTCTTCACTAAAAACTGCAAAAATAAAATCGGTTGTTCGTTCAGGTAAAAAATCAAGTTGGCCTTGTGTTCCATTCAGCCAACCCTTACCAATAAGGCCCCCTGACCCCATGGCAATTGACGATTGAATGCTGTGATATCCAGATCCTAAAGGATCTTGGCTTGGATCTAATAAAATGAGCAGCCTATTTTTTTGGTAGTCATATAAATGGGTCCAAATGATAGGCACGAGAAAAAAAAGACCGATAGCACCCCCCACAATGAATTTCCAATTTAAGCCCGCCAAAAAGAGAATATATAAACCTGAGGCAGAAATTAATAACCCTGTGCCTAAATCAGGCTGATTGATGATAAGGATGACTGGCAAAATAAAAAAAAGAGAAGCAATGAAATAGTCAATCGCATGTCGTTTATTTTCTCGCTTAGAGAGATACCAAGCCATAGCGATAGGCACTGCGATACGCATAATTTCCGAAGGCTGCATTTTAAAAATGCCCAAATTTAACCAGCGTTTAGCGCCATGACTCGTTTGACCCACAAACATGACAGCAAAGAGTAATAACAATCCTATTACATAAATGGGCATGGCAAATTTTTCATAATATTTAGGATGAATGCTTGCCGTGATCCAAAGCAGTATAAATCCAAGACCAATATAAAGCAGCTGATTCAATACTAAAATAATATTTTGCCCGGAGGCGCTATAGAGCGTAAAAAGACCGACGACTAAAGCCGAGCTAATAAAGATCATCAAAATAGAATCAATATTTTTTTGTAATCTGGAAGTGAAACGTTCTAGCATCGTGATCTTATTTTAATCGTGATATTCGGATTCAAGAGGACTGACTTTAATATCTTCTTTATTTGAAGTTACTTTTTTAAGCAAATAATAATCCATTAATTTTCTTGCGATGGGGCCTGCTGTAGATCCGCCATGGCCGCCATTTTCAACAATTAAAGCAATGGCAATAGTAGGGTCTTCTGCAGGTGCGTAGGCAATAAAAAGCGCATGGTCACGATGCCTTTCATTCATACGATCAGGATTATATTTTTGATTGGCTTTCATCTCCACCACTTGAGCCGTTCCTGTTTTTGCGGCAATTTTATATGGCGCCCCAGCACCGACGCTTGCAGCCGTGCCTCCAGGCTCAGTCACATTGATCATACCCTCTTTGACGAGTGCTAAGTGTTCAGGGTTAAAATGTAATGTTTGAATCGTTTTATTTTTAAACACTTCCATTTTACCCGTCTGACTATTTTTAATTGATTGAATAAGTCTTGGTTGAATAGTGAGTCCGCCATTGGCGAGTGTTGCGACCGCTTGAGCTAATTGCACAGGTGTGACAAGTGTGTAACCCTGACCAATACTTGTAATGACAGTTTCACCTAAATACCAAGGTTTTTTAAACCTTTTTTGCTTCCATTCGGGTGAAGGAAGTAATCCAGCATTCTCTCCAAACATATCAATATGGGTCGCTTTTCCAAAACCAAATTGAGATAAAAATTGAGATAATTTATTAATGCCTAACTCAATACCAAGCCCATAAAAGAATGTATCGCATGAAATCGTAATCGCCATGACAATATCGACAGTACCATGCCCAAATGGCTTCCAGTCTTTATAAGTATGGCCTGAGTTTGGAAGTGTAAAAAAACCAGGGTCTTTAATATTAAAAGGTGGTTTACGAATATCGTTTTCCAAGGCTGCCAATGCTACAAAAGGTTTAATGGTTGATCCTGGTGGGTATAAACCATTGATAGCGCGATTAAGCATAGGTTTATCTAATGACTCGTTCAGTAGTTTCCATTCATCAACATCAATGCCACCTACAAAATGATTGGGATCGAAATTAGGGCGACTGACAAAAGCAAGGACCTCCCCATTTTTTGGATTAAGCGCTATAAGAGCACCCCGATATTTATTGAAAGCATTTTCCGCAATGTCTTGTAAATTCGCATCGATAGATAATGTAATCGCATCCCCTTCGATGGAGGGCGTATTATTTAAAATACGGACTGCATTACCATTAGCATCAATTTCAACTTCTTGAAATCCAGTTGTGCCATGAAGCCTTGCTTCGTAGTATTTTTCAATGCCTAATTTGCCAATAGAATCCGTGCCTTTGTAGTTCTGTTGCCAACCTAATTTTTTTATCGTCTCTTTGTCTTCTTCATTGATACGATTGATATGGCCAATAAGATGTGAGGCAAATGAACCTTTGGGATAGCGTCTAAATAATCTAGACTTAATTTCAACACCTTCAAATCGCAATTTATTGGCAGCAAATCTCGCGGCTTCAATTTCGGATAAGTGAGTTTTGATAGGAATACTATCTAAAGAAGAACTCTCTTTTAAAATTTTTCTAAATTGTTTTAGATCGCTAACACTTAATTCGACAACAGGTTTTAGATTATCAATCGTTTTATTAAGATTAGCCACTTTTGAAGGTATGACTTCTAAGCTATATACAAAATAATTATCTGCCAAGATGATACCGTTACGATCGAGTATAAGGCCCCGATTGGGTGCATTGGGAATGACAGCGATACGATTATTTTCAGATAAGCCTTTGTAAAAATCATATTTAAAAATTTGTAGGTAAAAAAAACGCCCAATGATCACTAAAAAAGCAATGAACACTAAACCTGTAAGAAGTGCCAATCTTTGCTTAAAAAAGTAGCGAGATTTATAGATATTTTGATTATTTTTTATGAAAGACATCTTAAAGATTAGGCGTCAGTTTTTAGTGATCTAATTTAAAAAATTTAAACTGAGTGAATAGATACCATATGAGTGCGGCAGATATACTTTGAAGGAAATAATTCGCTCCTGGGTAATGAAGATCGTGCATCACATTTATCAGCAGCATAATGATTTGAGCGCTTAAAAATATAAAGAAAATATAAAATAATTGCTGATATTTGTTGTTAAGCATGATTTTATTCATGAAATATTGACTAATGAAATAACAAGACGCATATGTCAATGCATATTGACCCAAAAGGTCTCCCATAAAAATATCCGTTACAAGACCTACATACCAAAATAAGGAAATGGATATAGCATTTGGGTTTTTAAAGAACCAAAAGATAAGTACTAGTAAAATAAAATCAGGCATTAAATCAGTATTAAAAATATTAATATGAATAAGGTTCATCATCGCGGCGACAATTAAAGAAAAAATTAGTGATTTATTTTTTCTGATCATTTTTTATAGGTGCTAGGTTATTGGCAATTTTATTAATAGGCGTGACTACAAGCACATGGCTGTGATTACGAATGGCTGAGAGTGGTTTACAAATAATTTTTGCAAAAGGTAATTTCGGATCATGGTTAATTTCTAATACTTCCGCAACCACAATGCCTTCAGGATAAATCGTATCAATACCTGATGTTTTTAAAATATCCCCTTTCACCACATCGACACTATTCGGTAAATACGAGAGTGAGATGGTTTCATTTTGGCCATTACCATTCGTAATGGCTCTTAAACCATTTCTTTGGATTTGAATAGGCACTGACATTTTTTTATCAATGATGAGGGTGACTTCACTTGTTTCTGGGAAAACACTGCTGATTTGTCCTACCAGGCCCAACGCATCAATGACTGGTTGACCAGGTTGGAAGTCTTTATTTTGACCGCCGTCAATAATAATTTTTTGATTGAAAGGATCAAAGCGTGAATAAATAATGCTGACTGCTTCTGTTTTAAATTTGTGTGTATTTCTAACCTCGAGTAAATTTCTTAATTGATCATTTTCTTGGTCTATAAAATCTAAACGCTGAAGATCAGCTTTTAATCGATCTATATCAAGCTTCAGTGTTTCATTTTCAAGAATTAAATGAGACTGATTAGAAAAGTATTGTGTGGCAACATTGTATATATCGTTTGGTAAATTTAAGACTGCGTGAAGAGGTTTGGTAAATACATTGGTGAATTGTCTAATCTCTTTTAAATAATGAAAACGAAAATCGACACCCATAAATATGATTGATATGAAGGTGAGAAGTAATAATTTAGATAAAAGTGAAGAGCCTTTATTGAAAAGCTTAGATGAACGGTGATGAGATTTAATCATTAAGCTTTAACTATTAATGAATTAGAAAAACAAAAAAATTATTCGTGGGCAAATACGGTCGAGAATTGATCGAGTGATTCGAGCACTTTACCGCAGCCTCTTGCAACGCAAGTTAGAGGGTCATCTGCCGTGACCACAGGTATGCCTGTTTCTTCCATAAGTAAACGGTCGAGATTTCTTAAAAGCGCACCTCCGCCGGTTAATACCATACCGCTATCAGCAATATCAGCACCTAATTCAGGTGGGGTTTGTTCGAGCGCTGATTTCACAGCGCTGACAATGGAATTTAAAGGTTCTTGAAGTGCTTCTAAAATTTCATTACTGTTAATTTTGAGTCGACGAGGAAGTCCTTCTGCAAGATTTCGACCCGTCACTTCGAGCTCTAAAATTTCAGACATTGGGAATGCGGTACCAATTTTTTTCTTAATTATTTCGGCCGTCGGATCAGAAATCAATGTGCCGTAATTACGTCTTAAGTAATCGATAATGGCTTGATCAATTTTGTCGCCACCGACACGTTCGGATTTAGCGTACACAATACCACCTAATGACATCACGCCCACTTCGGTAGTGCCGCCACCTACATCAATGACCATCGATCCTGTCGCTTCGGTAATTGGAAGGCCTGCACCAATCGCCGCCGCCATGGGTTCTTCAATAAGAAACACTTCTTTAGCGCCCGCTCTTTCAGCAGACTCTCGAATCGCTCTTCGCTCTACTTGCGTTGCACCATAAGGCACACAAATAATAATGCGCGGACTTGGCACAAACCATCTTGTGTTGTGTACTTTTGCAATAAAAAACTTAATCATGTCTTCGGTAATATTGAAGTCGGCAATCACACCATCTTTCATAGGGCGAATGGCTTGAATGTTCTGTGGAGAACGACCTAACATCGTTTTAGCTTCAATACCGACAGCAAGAAGTGCTTTTCTGCTGTATGGTCCATTAGGACCATCCTCATGACGAATAGCCACCACAGAAGGCTCATTTAAGACAATGCCTTGACCACGAATATATATAAGCGTGTTGGCAGTACCTAAATCAATGGCAATATCATGAGTCATAAATTTACCAAAACTAAATAATTTTTTAAGCATGATTATCGTTAGAATTTTTTAAAAAAAAGTGGCGATTCGAATCCAAGAAAGGTCAATAGAATCAGGGTATAATACATGATATTGATCAATAAATTAACAGCTTTTCTTTAGAAAAACAGGAATTCTATTTGTATGTCGATTACGCATGACGAAATCAAAAAAATTGCTCTTTTAGCACGCATCAAAATTACAGAAGAAGAAGCGGATGCAACGCTTAAAAAATTATCCGGTATATTAAATCTGATAGAAGACATGAAAAAGGTGGATACTACGAATATTTCCCCTATGTTCCATGCACAATCAGTCACACAAAGACTTCGTGATGATGTGGTCACAGAAATAAATCAAAGAGAAAAATTACAAAAAATCGCACCCGAAGTGAGTGATGGATTATATATTGTGCCTCAGGTGATTGAATAATCATGGAAGACTGGAGCATCAAAGAACTCTCAAGTCTTTTGAGGGAAAAAAAAACATCAAGCGTTGAAATTACCACCGACTATCTTCAACACATCAAAAAAAAGAACCCCGAAATTAATGCTTTTATTACGGTGGATGAAAATCGCTCTTTAGCACAGGCTAAGCTTGCAGACCAATTGATTCAAAAAGGCGAGGGCGATGTATTGACAGGTGTTCCTATTGCGCAAAAAGATATTTTTTGTGCAGAAGACTGGTTGACCACTTGTGGTTCTAAAATGCTTTATAACTTTGTAGCACCTTATGATGCAACCGTTGTGAAAAAATTTAATGAGGTAGGCGCTGTCAATTTAGGTAAAACCAATATGGATGAATTCGCGATGGGTTCATCGAATGAAACATCTTATTTTGGCGGTGTTAAAAATCCTTGGGACCTCACACGGGTACCAGGCGGAAGTTCAGGTGGAAGTGCAGCAGCAATTGCAGCTCGCATGTGTCCAGGTGCCACAGCCACGGATACCGGAGGCTCTATTAGGCAGCCTGCTTCTTTATGTGGGCTGACAGGTTTAAAACCTACGTATGGTTTAGTCTCTCGTTATGGCATGATTGCCTTTGCATCAAGTCTAGATCAAGCAGGCCCTATGGCAAAATCATCGGAAGATTGCGCCATGATGATGAATGTGATGGCAGGCTTTGATCCCAAAGATTCCACATCAATTGATCATAAAAAAGAAGACTATATAAAAAATATCGATCAACCGATCGAAGGTTTAAAAATTGGATTGCCTAAAGAATACTTTGCAGAAGGTCTCGATAGCAATGTTGCAAAAGTGATTGAATCCGCGATTGATCAATATAAAAAATTGGGAGCCATTATTGTGGATGTGAGTTTACCTAATACCAATTTATCAATTCCTGTCTATTATGTTTTAGCGCCTGCTGAAGCCTCCAGCAATTTGTCACGATACGACGGTATGCGTTATGGACATCGCACAAGTCAATACGATGATTTGATAGATATGTATTGCAAGACCCGTCAAGAAGGATTCGGGGAAGAAGTGAAACGACGTATTTTAATCGGTACTTATGTATTGAGTGCAGGGTATTACGATGCATATTATTTAAAAGCACAACAAATACGACATTTGATTTCTGAAGACTTTAAAAAAGCGTTTCAATCATGTGATGTCATCATGGGACCAACTGCGCCATCGACCGCTTTTAAAGCCAATGAAAAAACTGATGATCCAGTCACGATGTATTTACAAGATATTTATACCATTGCGACTAATCTTGCAGGTTTGCCAGGCATGAGTATTCCAGCAGGCTTTGTGAACAAACTTCCGGTAGGCATACAAATCATTGGCAATTATTTTGATGAAGCACGCATGTTGAATGTGGCACATCAATTCCAAAAGGTGACTGATTGGCATAAAGCTATTCCAGAAGGAGCGCTTTCATGAGCTGGGATGTTGTGATTGGTATTGAAACACATGTGCAACTTCAAACTAAAACTAAAATTTTTTCAGGTGCATCAACTGCGTTTGGCGCAGAACCCAATACCCAAGCTTGTATATTATCCATTGCACTTCCAGGCACACTTCCTGTTTTAAATTATGAAGCTGTACAATGCGCTATTAAATTTGGATTAGCTACAAATGCCGAGATAGCGCCAAGATCTATTTTTGCAAGAAAAAATTATTTTTATCCTGATTTACCTAAAGGCTATCAAATTAGCCAATATGAATTACCGGTGGTTGGCAAAGGATCGCTTGAAATTGAAGTAGGCGACATTAAAAAGACGGTGCGAATTACGCGTGCGCATTTAGAAGAAGACGCTGGAAAATCATCACACGGTGCGGTTCAAAATGGCACAGGCATCGATTTAAATCGTGCAGGTACACCACTTTTAGAAATTGTGTCTGAACCTGATATGACTTCAGCAGCTGAAGCAGTCGCTTATGCAAAAAAATTACATGAGCTTGTGCAGTGGATTGGCATTTGTGATGGCAATATGCAAGAGGGTAGTTTTCGTTGTGATATTAACGTTTCAGTCAAACGTGCGGGCACAGATAAATTAGGCACACGTCGCGAAATTAAAAATTTAAATTCATTTAAATTTATCGAGCAAGCTATTCATTTCGAAACGCAATGGCAAATTGAGATGTTAGAAGAAGGTAAAACTATTCAACAGGCGACTGTCCTCTTCAACCCTGAAACAGGGGAAACAAAAGCGATGCGCTCTAAAGAAGAAGCCAATGATTATCGCTATTTCCCGGATCCCGATCTCTTACCATTAGAAATTTCTGATGAAAAAATTAGAGAGATTAAAGAAAGCATGACTGAATTACCTCATCTTATGAAGG
>VGHQ01000012.1 GCA_016868195.1 Betaproteobacteria bacterium
CCAAGTCTTGCTTTATTTGTTGATGTCCAATGTAATGCAAGAAAGATAAGTAAATTTATCGAGGCATCTTCTAAAAAATCAACACTATCTGCAAAAAGAGAAGTCGCCTCAATATGACGCGCAATTACAAATTCAACAAAAAAATAACTAAGATTTGCAAAAGATACCAGTAGAACAGATTTTTTTAAAAGCGCTTCTTTATTACTCTGCACGGATATATTGGGCTCTACTTAACTTCAATCTGAATAGTCTTACTTAAAGCCTTTCCATACGAACGATGATATCCATCCGCAAATTGAAGCGTCAGCGTATAAATACCAGCATTAAGATTGAGCTCTGTTTCTGTCTGTGCTTTTCCAAAGTGGATATGATTTGAATCCGCAGGAATCGTAACACCTTTTTCTATATATGGCTGATTAATTAACAAATGATGATGTCCTGAGTCCTCTTTAAATTGTCCAGCAGGCTCCGTTCGGATACCATTTGCTGTAAAGATTACCTTGAAAGGATTGGAGACCTGATCACCATCTTTAAGATTTAAAAAATCAACAGAGGGTTCAAGGGACAGAGCGTCATTATTCTGATATGGAAAAATACAAGTTGAAAACCCTAAAGCAAATAAGCCGACAAAAAAGAGTGTGTTTATTTTCATGAGCAGTAAATTTATATAATAACTTTTAAAGAATATAATAAACTTAACATAATAATGCATCTCTTTAAATGAAATATTTTTATTATTTTTTAATTATGGTTGCATTTTTTCAGCCCCAAGAAATATTGGCAGAATCAAAAAAAAATTCATTTAAGATTGCTGTTCTTTATGATGATGAATTTCTGCTTCATAATACTGGACTAAATCATCCTGAAAATCCAAATCGCATTTCTCATACCATTAATTTTCTTAAAAAAGAGTATCGATTTAAAGCACATTTGATATGGCCCTCTTTTGATTATGCACCCATAGATATAATCAATCTTGTCCATTCAGAAACATATATTAATCTTGTAAAGCGAGAATCAGAAAGACTAAATAAAACTATCGCTACACTCTCGACAGGCGATACAGTTATTTCTGAAAAATCGTATCAAGTTGCAAGAAAATCTGTTGGTGCAATGATTGAAGGTATTGATCAAATCATGCAAGGGCATGTATCCCAAGCATTTGCATTCTCAAGACCCCCTGGACATCATGCTTTAAGAGACAAAGGTATGGGATTCTGTATATTTAATAATATAGCTATTGCAGCAAAGTATTTACAAAAAAAATATGGGGTAAATCGTGTCTTAATTGTGGATTTTGACGTTCATCACGGTAATGGCACGCAAGATATTTTTTATAGTGATAACTCGGTATTCTATTTTAGTATTCATCAACATCCTTTTTATCCTGGCACGGGACGCCCAAGTGAGCGAGGTGTTGGGGATGGATATGGTTTTACATTAAATATTGATTTACCCAAAGGTGCGGGCGATAAGGAATTTATTGCCGGTTTAACTGAACAATTAATACCTGCGATGGATCAGTTTAAACCAGATTTTATTTTAGTCTCTGCCGGATTGGATGCGCATGACAATGATTTACTTGGACAATTATCTTACTCAAATATTGGTTACAGTAAAGCCACTGATATTTTATTGTCACTTGCAAAAAAATATTCTATGAATCGTGTGATGTTTGTCTTAGAGGGTGGCTATGAACCTATAAATAATAAAGAGTCTGCCGAAAGCATTTTGAATATGATGATATCAAAATATAGCAATTAATAAATGAAATCCTTTTCTTAATTTATAAAGTAAACTAAATAAATTCTGGGAAATTAATTATGACTAAAAAAAATGCAGAAGAAAAATTGCTAGAAAAAATTCATCAAAAACTTTCAGACATTAATACCAATATGCTTAAGGTATTTTGGATTGTTGCTTTTTTTGCTTTTTTATACTTTGGCTTAATGCTCTACCTTCTCAATAACTAATTTATAACTTAAAAGAGGCCTTCTTGATTCTGTCATGGATTGTATGCCATTCAAGGGTTTCAGGGGGTAATTCAATATATATTTTTTCATATTTTTTATCGTCCATAAGTCTTAATGTCGAGTAAAAAACTTGGCCATATTGATAGGCATCTTTCGGCATTTGACGAGTATCAATACTCTTGTTATCCACATCACTTAAATGTAATAAGATAGATTTATTTTTTAATATGTCGTTAATTAATTGTTCTATGTGTGATTTCTCATATGCATGAACTGATGCTCGGGGCTGATAATGATTTAATACATTGCCTGGAATTTTCTCTTCAAAATTTAAATGAGTCAGTATTTTTTTATTTAAGACTTTTTCAATATCATCGATAGGCAAACCTCCTGGTCGGACGATCCTCGGTTGGGTTTGTGTTAAATCAATAATGGTGGATTCAAGACCCACTTTGCATTGACCGCCATCAAGAATAGCTGAGATTTTTCCATCAAGATCATCCAAGACATGTTTAGCTGACGTTGGACTTACACGGCCAAATAAATTTGCAGATGGCGCGACAATTCCCTTATTAAAAATTGTGAGAAGAGAGAGTGTCACAGGATGGTCAGGAATTCGAATACAAATCTTGTCTGACCCTCCAGTAATTTCAGTCGGTGCACCAGAGTGTTTTTTTAATAAAAGTGATATGGGTCCAGGCCAAAAATGTTTTGCTAAAATATGGACATCACTTGGAATGTCAGTGGCCCAATCATTTATTTGCTCGATGCTTTTAAGATGTAAGATTAAAGGGTGCGATTGAGGTCTTTTTTTAACTTCAAAAATCTTATTTATCGCGGATATATTTGTCGCATCCGCAGCCAACCCATAAACAGTTTCCGTTGGAATAGCAACCAATTTACCATCAGAAAGCAGTTGTGATGCTTTAGTTATATCAATGTCATTTGATTTAAGAAGAGTGGTTTTCATAAAATTGAAATCATTTTAATTAAAAAAGTGAAAGTTTTTCTTCTTTTATTTCTTATAGAACCACCTCTCTCATAGCTTAGGTTAGATACTTTTAGTGTAAATACATAAATCAATTTTCTTGATTTTTTAAATGAGAATGATTATCATTAAGATATGAAAACCTTCTATCAATCTAAATATATATATAAAACAATTATTTATCTATTGATAGGAAGCATGCTGCCAAATATTTCTTTTGCTAATACAACAGAAAAATTAAATTATTATAAAAAAAATGAGCGCTATGCGATGGAAATTGCTAAAGAGAATTTAGCTAAGACAAATCTTAAGAAAAAAAAGAATGCTTCTATAAAAAAAAATATACCAATTCCTAATATCCCTCAAATAATTTCAATAAATACTAATGAAGCCTTTTCAAATACCACCATTAATACAGCGAGATTAAATGTCATTGAACTGAACACCATTGACGTGATGGGGGAATCTAGTATTTTAGGTTCTAAAAATTATCAATTTAAATTACCGAGTTCATTTAATAAAATTGAACAAGAGGAGTTGAATGATAATCATGTAATGACAACTAACGAGGCTTTAAGAAAACTACCAGGTTTAGTGGTCAGGGACGAAGAGGGTTTTGGTATGAGGCCTAATATCAGTATAAGAGGACTAAACCCGACTCGGTCAACCAAGGTAACGCTATTAGAGGATGGGATTCCACTTGCTTATGCACCATATGGAGATAACACTAGTTATTATTATCCAACTATTGATCGATTTTCTTCCATTGAAGTCCTTAAAGGTGCGGGACAAATAAAATATGGTCCACAAACAATCGGGGGTGTAATTAATCACATTACACCTCCCCCGCCAGAAAAATTTGGTGGTTTTATAAGTTATACCGGGGGCAATAGAGACTATCTCAATACCAAGATAAATATGGGCGGCAGTGGAATATTGTTTGACTATACCTTTAAGAAAGGTGATGGGGCCAGAGATAATACAAATCACAATGTTGATGATTTGAATTTCAAGATTGTTCGTAACTTAACTGAAAAACAAGCATTAACATTTCGTACAAATTATTTCAGTGAAGACTCTCAAGTAAGCTATAGTGGACTTACTAAACTTGAATATGAAAATTTTGGAGGCCAATATAATCCTTTCAAAAATGATACTTTTGTCACTAAAAGATATGGCGCCTCTTTGACACATGACTGGCAGGTGAATCAAAACTTAATCTTATTAACTAATATTTACTATAGCTATTTTGATCGAGATTGGTGGCGCCAACAAAGTAATTCAGCAGCTGGGAATATTGCCGCAGGAGATGGTTGTAGTAGTGTAGGATCCGCTCGTATAGCGGGAGAGAGAATCAACAGTGATGATTGTCTTGGAAATCAGGGTCGACTTAGAACTTATGAAACGTATGGTGTTGAACCCAGATTAAGCATGATCCATGACTTGGGCTTACTTGAATTAAGTATACGTATTCATCGTGAGCAACAAGATAGAAGACAAATAAATGGATCCACACCAAGAGCCAGAGAGGGCACCTTGGTCGAAAACAACTATCGAGAAACTAATGCAATTTCAGGATTTGTAAGTAATAGATTTGATTTTGGACAATTTAACATCACACCAGCAGTGAGATATGAGCATATTGAAAATGAGAGATTAAATAGGCTGAATGGAGCTAGTGGAAAGAATATTTTACATGCTTGGGTGCCAGGAATCTCTGCTGGCTACAGTCCGAATGAGCAGATCACGTATTTCGCAGGTGTCCATAAAGGATTTGCGCCGCCCAGAACAGAAGATTTAATTACAAACACTGGTGGAGTAGTTGACGTCAATAAGGAAAATTCTATTAATCATGAAATTGGATTAAGGGCAAAACCAAGCTCTAAAACTTATATTGAAACAACTGCATTTTACAACGACTTTAGTAATTTAATAGCTGTAGGTTCAGTAGCATCAAACTTACCAGCACTAGCACAGGGTAAAGCATTATTTGCTGGGCTTGAAATATTAGGTAAATATGACTTTGACAATGGGTTTTACTCTAAAGCTGCCATTACTTGGCTACCTGTTGCAAAACAAGAAACTCCATTTAGAAGAGTTGATAATAATTCAATCGTTGCAAATAGCATGGAGGGAAAAAGACAACCCTATGCTCCCAAAGAGACAATTACAGCTGGGTTAGGATTTAGAAATCATAATTGGGATGGGATTTTAGAGTTAGTTCATGTGGGAGAGCAATTTGCAGACTTTGCAGAAACTAAAGATGTTGATAATTTAGGACAAAACGGCGAAATTAATAGTTATACAATATTTAATACTGCTCTTAACTATAAAATACCACAATACAAAACATCATTATTCGCTGTTGGAAAAAATATTTTTGATAAGGAATATATAGTTGATAGAACACGAGGGATCATCACTGGTATGCCAGCTTTATTTCAAATTGGTGCAAGGATCGATTTTTAAAATATCTAAATTTATATTTAGAAAAATTTATGACGTTAAAGATATTGTTTTTTTCATGAGCTGGTGGAGTTTTTTTAAAAAGAACTTTTCCCTGGGGAATTTGATAAATAGCATCACTGGCCACTAGAGTTCAGATATAAATTCAACAATTTATAAAATCTCATAACCATGCATGCCTTAATCCCATCAAATCCTGTAGAATATTTAGATTTTAAAAAATTGATCAAAATATTGCATAGTACTTTTTACAAAGGGAGTCTTAAGTATGGATGAAAAAAAAACAAACGAAATTAATAAGGCCTTAAATACCATTTTAGAATTTGAATTGGCTGGCGTGGTAAGATATACGCATTACGCATTAATGGTCTATGGATATAATCGTATACCCATCGTATCTTGGCTGAGAACTCAGGCTTCAGAGGCTTTAGCACATGCCGATAAAGTGGGAGAACTCATTACACATTTAGGTGGGCATCCCTCACTTGCAATAGGTCCTCTTCTAGAAACACATAATCATGATATTGGTGATATTTTGCGAGAATCACTTGCTCATGAATTAAATACCCTTAATGCATATAAAAATCTCTTAAGTATCGTAACAAATGAATCAATAATGCTTGAAGAGTATGCGAGAGAGATGATTTATCAAGAAGAGCTACATTTGGGAGAGGTAGATAAAATGCTGAGAAAACCCGGTGATTTATCAAAATTCCATGCATAAATTTCTTTTAAAAAAATCACAAAGAGTGTTGAAATAGTTATCCATTAGCATTGCGACTGCTGATGGTTGCAGAAATTATCAAAATTAAAAATTCAGCGTTTTGCAGTAACTCGCCAAACACGATTTCCAACATCGTCAGCAATAAGTAAATTGCCTTTTTTGTCAATCGCTAATCCTACAGGTCTTCCATATGCTTCATCTCCAACCACAAAATTTGTGACAATATCGATTGGTAGACCTTGAGGTTCATTATCCTTAAAAGAGACATACACGACTTTATAACCACTTCGTGGTTTTCTGTTCCATGAGCCATGCTCACTTATGAATACGCCATTATTGTAAGGTGAACTAAATTGTGATGTGTCTGAGAAAACTAAACCTAATGCTGCGACATGGGCGCCTAGTGCATAATCAGGTGAACGAGGATTTAGATTGCTTGGCATAGGTTCTCTCACACGAGGATCTTTATGGTTTTTATAATACACATAAGGCCATCCAAAAAAATCGCCATCATGAACAGAAGTTAAATAATCAGGCACCAAATCATTACCTAATGCATCCCTTTCATTTACTACTGTCCATAATTCACCTGAAGTGGGATGCCATGCAAGGCCGTTAGGATTTCTTAAGCCTGAAGCGTAAACTCGTTTTTGCTTTGTTTTAAGATCGACTTCTATGATTGAGGCTCTATCATTTTCTTGATCTAGTCCATGCTCACCAATATTGCTATTAGATCCGACTGTGACATAAAGCTTGGTGCCATCCGATGATGCAATAATATTTTTCGTCCAATGTGCGTTAATCTCTCCTTCTGGCAAATCTGTAATTTTTTCTGGTGGATATTTTTGAGTATCAATACTTAAATCGCCTAACTCATAATGAAAGCGCAAAATAGCATCAGTATTGGCTACATATAAATCATTGCCAATCAATGCCATACCAAAAGGTGAATGTAATCGGGTTAAAAAATCATTAGCTAGCTCAGCAACCCCATCATCATTTTTATCACGAAGTAGTGAAATTTTGTCTGGACTATCATTACCAGCTCCAGCGCGTTTCATGATGAATCCCGCTATAAGATCTTTTAATCCTTGTCCTTTTTTAGGGGCTTGCTTATTACTTTGCGCAACAAGGACATCTCCATTAGGTAAAACATATAGCCAACGAGGATGTATGAGATCTCTTGAATAAAGATTTATCGCAAAATTATCATGAACAATAGGTGTCATATTTTCTGGCCATTTTGATGCCTTTGCAATATTCACTGTAGGGATAATCGATACGCTTGGCTCAGGTAATTGAGGATTAACTCCTAAACTCGACGGAGGCAAATCTGAAGAGGGAATTGTTTGGCAAGAAAAGAGAATGCTCAATATAAAAATACTTAATATTTTTTTCATGATCTTATTTTATAGAATTGTGAATGTTTTAGCTCAATCCTTCTCTAGGCTCTATGAATGTCATCATGACGTCTTGACTTAACTTTTACTACTCCATATTGATTTATAATACTTATCACATACTTAAAAACAATTCATTGGATTTATCAAAATAAAAAGCATAAAGTTGATACATAAAACTATTAATGAGGGGTTAAAAATGAAATCAAAAAAAGAAATTAAAACATCTAACAGTCAAAGAAAAAAGACCGGTATACAAAAAACAAAAGTGTTAAAAAACACAGATGAAAATATTTTTGTATGCAAACAAAATGATAAAGACTGCTGGCATCGATATTCATCTGCAATGGGAGATTGTGTTTAATTAATAGATACCAAAATAGGGTATTTGATATGCCCTATTAAACTTTAATGACAACCTCTAGATTCTTAACCATACGCAGAAGTTGATATGTTAGAACTATTTATGCTCGCCAAGTAAATTTGACAGAAAACGATTAATTGCTGGCCAAAACATATGGGATATTGTAAGGGCCATTAAAATAGAAAAAATAATATTTAAATATTCGATCCGTAAATTCTCAAAAAGTACAAAGTAAGCAAAAAGAGTAACTGGTAAGGTAAAAATAATTAAAAATAAAAGATCTCGCAAGGAATTAATTCCGATGTTAATCAAGGCTCTAATGCCATGCAAAAAACAGAAATAAAAAGCAAACCAAAAAAGCGGTTGCAAAAAGCTAGCTAGAATAAGAGTTATTAGAAACTCTAAAAAAAGAAAAATCTTATCTTTTCTTGTAATGACATTACTTGTATAAACAAGAAATAGAAAACTAAAGCTAAAAAAAAGTGTAAGTATTTTCAAAGCAAGGAATACATTCGGGTTAATTTCAAAATTCACTAATACATCAAAAATTTTTTTAACATCATTCTCAAAAAAAATGACTGGCAGTAATGTCATAGCAAAGCCCCATGATACTTTCATCATTTGAGAAACTTTTTTTAGATATGTAAGATCGCTCTCTCCAAAATGAATAATAGACATTAAAATTAAGGAAACCAATCCAAGAACAGGGCTTTGGAACCACACAAACAAGCCTAAAAAAACTAGGGATATATAAACTAAAAAAGCTATCGCTCTTGTTTTAATGTTTGAGTAAGCATTCCATATAACAATGGAGTCAGAAGCGCCGTGTGAAACACCAAGAGACATAATGATTACAAAAATGATAACTAAAGATGAATTGATATCAGAAATTTTAAAAAAAACATTCTGATGATTAAAAAGCATCAAAAAAAGTCCTAAAATCACATATATAGCTTGATGAACTCTTATCTTATTTAACATATAAATTAAGTAAACCCTTAAGCATAATTATTTTAGGCAATTTCAAAATAATAGCTAAATAATCAATGAGCCTTGCTTGATCAGATAAGAATCTTATGACTGAAGCAATAGGCACCTTTGTAAAAAAAATTCGGAATATTTTAGGTGCTTCTTTTGGATTTGATCTTAAGACTGATAGAAAAATTTTATCTAGCCAATTAGTAAGATATCTTTTTTTGTGATTTATCATTTTGTATGAAAATTGATTTTTTACATCTATTTGATTTGCCCACAATGCAATTCGGGTAAAAGCATATCCAGTGGCAGGTCTAGAAGCTCCTCCAAAATTACCAATTTTGAAGTATTGATCATCTGCTCTCACTTCAGAATATGGCGACATCGGTAAAACAGCCTTTTCTGTCCTTAATATCTCTTTAATATTAAACTTCTTTAGATTTTTTTTGTGTAGCTTATCTACTTCTTTGAAGTTTATTTCTCGAGAAAAAAAAGTAGTCTCCACTAATGCCCTAGTTTTTGAGAAAGGAAGAATATAGGTAAAAATGACATTTTTTTCAGATTCAAAAAAATCCATTAATGTGACAATATTTTCATTAAATATTTTTGTGTTTGAAACAATCTCAGAACCAATAAATACTTGTTTTAATGAAGGATACTTATCGTCATGCTTATTATATGGTCTACTATCTGCCACATTTTTTAGTAATATTTTTTTATTATTTAAATTAATTTCCCACTCATCATTAATTTTTTTAATCTGCTTAATTAAGCATCCCCGCTCAACTTTAATACCTTTTCTAACTAATCTTTTATAAAGCTCCTCGAGAACTGATTGAGATTCATAGCATGCATACCGATAATCGCCTAAATCAATAATATGTGATTCACCTTTTACCTTAATTTCTAGCTGAGACCATTCTTTTTTAATTTTAATATTTAATTTTTTTTTAATATCAAAGAGACCTGGTCCCGACCAAAAACTATAGGTTTTATCATTTTCTAAAGTACGATTTTTCTCTAACAAAATAAAATTATTAATTTTTTTATTAAGGAGTGAATTTGCTAGAGTTAATCCAGATAGACCAGCGCCAATAATACCAATATCAAATTTCTGTTTCATACATCAAAAATGTGCGTCGGGTAGATTATGAATAAATTTATGAAGATTTTTATTATGAAGCTTCATATCTTGCTTAAATGAGGTCAAGTATTTTGTAATAATACCTAATGTAATCATAAACTTAGAAAAATTACTAACATAACACCTTTTTTCTTTACGCTCATAATGAGCTTTCATTAGCTGGTATCCAATTTGCTGGTATAAAGCAGAAGCTAATTTCACTGCAAGTGATGCGCCTTTGGGTAAATGGTCAATAGCTCGACTAGCGCTTTCAAAATAGATGTTCGCTAATTGAATCATTTTCTTTCGAGCTTTATCTACTTTTCTAGCGATCTCCTTGTTTGGATTAGCAATTTCTTTAGCTCTATATTTCCCAATGAGACTTTCTGGCAAATAAACTCTGTTTCGAAGACTATCCTCATAAATATCTCTCGAAATATTGACTAACTGCATCGCAATTCCTAAATCAATTGCAAAATATCGCATTTTTTTATCTTTTACCCCAAAAACATCACAGACCATTAAACCGACAGTACCAGCAACTTGATAACAATAAACAATTAGAGATTTTTCTGATTTAAAGGTGGAGAATTTAATATCTGAAATTTGTCCATTTAAGAAATTTTTAACAAGTTTTTGGTTAGGCCAGTTTTCTTTTGGAATATCGCTCAACAAATTAATAACAGGATGTGATCTGCTCTTCTTCCATGCTTTCGTAAATATCAAAAGTCTTTTTTTTGCTATGTGGGTAGTTTTAGCTTCATCTACCATATCATCGATTCTTCGGCAGAAACTATAAATTGAATAAATGGCTTGCATGTTTGGCTTATCAAGGAAAAAGGAAGCCCAATAAAAAGTCTTACCATGCTTACGCATGAGTAAATTATTTTTCATGAAGAGGAATAAGCTTATCAATAACTTTGGCAGAGTTCAAAACACCGGGAACACCAGCACCCGGGTGAGTACCTGCACCCACATAAAAAAGATTCTGATATAAATCATCTTTATTGTGAGTCCTAAACCAAGCGGATTGTCTAAATAGAGGCGCCATAGAGAAACCAGAGCCGAAAGGTGTATTGTAATCTTGAAGAAAGTTTTCTGGAGTCATATAAAATGATTCGCAAATAGTTTCAGTAAGTTTTGGCATCATTGTTTGTTCTAATGCTTTGATAATTGATTTAATGAATGCAGGCGCTTCATCCTCCCAAACTATATTCCCTTTCAAGTTCGGAACTGGAATGAGGGCATAAAAACTATCACAACCGATAGGTGCAAAATTAGTATCAGTTGCTGTGGGTCTATGAAGATAGATAGAAAAATCGTCAGCCAATTTGTGAAGGTCAAAAATATCACTTAATAGCTCTTTGTATCTTGGTCCCATCCATATCGTATGATGAGCAATATTTTCATACTTAACTTTTGTTCCAAAGAAAAGCACAAATAAGCCCATTGAATATTTTGCTGTTTTATTAATAAATTTGTTATGGAGTGAGATTTTCTTATTGTCTATTAAATGATTATTTGTATATATGGGATCTGCATTTGTAATTAAATAGTCAGCTTTATAAAAATCTCCTTTTGAATCTTCAATACCCTCAACTTTTTGCTGTGAAGTCACAATCTTATTAATCTCACTATTTAAAAAAATATTAATCCCTTTGCGCTTCATAAGCATTTTTAATTGAGAGACTATTTCCCCGGTGCCACCTTTAGCAAAAAATACTCCCCATTTTTTTTCTAGTGCATGAATCAATGCATATATAGAGGTTGTATTAAAAGGATTACCACCCACGAGTAAGGGTTGAATTGAAAATGCTTGTCTTAAGTTTGGATGCTTTAAATAAGTTGAAACAAACTGATAAACAGATTGATAGCCTTTTAATTTAATAATATCGGGGGTATACCGAATCAAACTACTTAGTTTATGAAAAGGTTGGTCAGCAAGCTTAAGGTAGCCTAATTCAAAAATTTTCTCAGCATGCTTAAGCATTTTAAGGTACCCATTCACATCTTTAGGCTCAAAAGCTTTGATTTGCTCTAATAATTCATCTTGATTTGGACCATAGTTAAAAAATGATCCATCATGAAATCTAAAGCGATACCATGGATCTAAAGGTATGAAATTAATAAAATCATCAATTTCTTCACCAAAAATTTCAAATAACTCTCTAAATAAATAAGGCGCTGTTATAACTGTAGGGCCCGCATCATGAATAAACCCATTTTGATTGAATTGTCTTGCTCTTCCGCCAAGTTGATCAAGCTTTTCATGTAAATCAACTTCATACCCCTTTGCTCGCATTCTCAAAGCAGCTGCAATACCGCCGAAACCACTTCCAATGACAATAATTTTTTTAGTTTGCATGTGAGAATTGATGGGATCTTTTTTCAATTTCTTCACTTAAAGAAGAAATAATAGGTCTGATGACAACTGGCATAAGATGTAGAGAATTTTTAATGCCCTGTAGAATATTCTCAATTTTAAAAATTAAATCATCTACAATATTTGATGATAAAAGATATTGCTTTAACTCGCTCTTATTTTTCTTAAGGAAATTTATTTCTTTTTCGGAGGACTTTTCCTTAAGTAAAACAATAAGTGCATTCACTCTTTCAAATTTAATATCTGTTGGAATTTCGTTATGTTGGTTGATTAAAATATTTTCTAAGTCATTCACTATTTGGTAGGCAAGCCCCATTTCGTCTGTTAATTTTCTTAAGTGCATATAATACGGCTCTTCTAGCTCTGCACATTTGAACATACCCATAATAGGTAAACAAATAAGTGGTGATGTTTTAGCTGTTGCAAGTTTTGTATATTCTTCCCAACTTAAACTTAAAAAATTCGTATTGACGTCTCCCGATTGACCGAATACGATTTCCTTAACAGTTCCTGAAAGCAAGCTTAGTAAAATATTCTGATGCCAACCCTGCTCAATTTCAGTGATTTTTCGAAACGACTCAGCAATTAAATAATCGCCTGTGCATATTGCAGCTGGAATTCCAAAATTCTTCCAAACACTTACCTTACCTCTTCTTATTTCATCACTATCGCAAATATCATCGTGAAGTAGAGATGCGCTATGAATTAACTCACAAACAACAGCCCAAATAATTGCCGTGTGTTTAGAAATCCCTAACGCTTCACCGGATGATAAAGCTAAATATGATCTAATTAATTTTCCCTCTGATCTGCCATGCCAATTTAACCACTGAGATAAGTTTTTTTCATCAACATCAAAAGACATCGCTAGATGTTTTTTTATAATACTTATGGAGTCGCTTTCGTCTGAATACATCATTAATTTATTTAAAAGAAAGCATATAGAAATTTAGCTTATATAGATAAGAAGCTTAACTAGGCGCCAATTTCAGATTTTCTTTGCGCGATAATATATATCAGAATACCAAAAACAGATTTTGCAATAATATCTACGAAGGTATATCCCACCTGGATACTTACAAATGCAGAAAAACCTAGCAAGGGAAGAATATAAACTAAAGGGTAAAATGACCACGTCAAAATAATAAGTAATCTCGTTTTCTTGAATAACGGCTGAACAATTGTAGGTTGGGCTTTGATTGACATACCTAAACCATAAAGCATTTCGTAGAGTATGTATAAAAATGGAATCATGCCTAAAATCCACCAAATAATCTTAGCAAATCCCATAGTAAGCGTTTCGCCAGGATAGCCTAATAAAACCATTAGGGCTGATGCTACAACTAAAGCAAATCCTTTTTTGTACGTCTCGTTATGAGGCAATCTTAAAATTAAAACAAATTCTAGAAGCAAAAGAGGGACTGTTAGTAACCAGTCTACATATCGATATGCATTGTTAAATTGCATACCACTTTCTATCACTAAACCGTCTTTCAATAAGTATGCATTATTAAAGCTTTCGAAGATCCTTAGGTAGTGATACGTTGTGATTAAACAAACAAGACTTGAGAGTGTTAAAGCAGTTTTATATGCAGGAGATACTTGCGATCTTTGCAATAGAAAAAAAATAGTTGAGGCTCCAAAAGCAGCAATCGCAAATGAGATTGCATTATAAACTAAATTAAATTCAATATTATTCATCGTATGGGTATATCGATTTTATTTCTTTGAACTTTTGATATTTAAATTTAAAGGCTAAAAATAAAAAAACTGTGCAGCCTAAGCCACACAGTTTTTCTAAAAGATTACATACTTACTTAGATTCTGAAACAGCGACAGACCAAATAATTACACCGAAAGCAATTTTATTTAAAACATCGGCTAAGTTATAGATAATGTTTAATGATGCCATGCTGCTTGCAGGATCAGCGCCAGTTAAATATCCGAAATAGTAGCCTAATGGATAAATTGCCCATCCAATGGTTACAATTAATCTCATCGTGTTAAAAGCTTTCTGCACAGTTGCGGGAGCCTTATTTGCACTAATTTTACCTGCTTCACCAGCAAAGATTTCGTAGAGGATATAGAACCATCCCGCCATACCCACGATAAATGCTGTCGTAACGTCAGCATAACCGGCTTCGCCAACATAACCGCCCACGAGCATTACTAATGTACCTATTAGGAGTCTCCAAAAAACACCTGTTGATACTTTGGTAATTGCGGATAAGATCAAATAAAACTCAATCATTAATAGTGGCACTGTAATGAGCCAATCAATATATCTATAAACTGTTGGTGTTGATCCAGTTGCGACCCACACGTCACGCATATAGAAATAGTGAACAGCCGCTACTAATGTAACGAGTCCGGACACAGTGAGCGAAGTTTTCCACTTACCTGCTACACGATCTCTTTCGAGGAAGAAGAAAGCAGTTGAAGCAACTAATGCCATTGAGATTAGCCAAAAGGTAATACCAACAAAATCGCTTGATTGAAGAACTTGACCTGATGTAGCAAAAACTGATGTTGATAAGCCTAATAAAGACAATCCTAATAAGCACTTATTTCTTAGGGATTTAAAAAAACCTTGAAACATAAGAACCTCCTGTTGATTGAAAAAAACTTTAACAAGCAAAGTTTAGATAATAAAATTATCTTACAAGAAAGTTTACACTCTAAACTTTGAGTTGTTATCTATATTTTTTATCTATTGATTTTTAATCATGATTATCATTAACCATATAGTAAATATGGGAATAACCAAAAAATCTCTAACTTGTTGATTCTTAGTCTTAATATCTTAAAGAGCCCAATTTATGTCTCGCAAAAAATGGCATGAATAACCATCAGGGTATTTCTTTAAGTATTTTTGGTGATTGTCTTCAGCGGGGAAAAATGAGCTGAATGTATTTACCTCTGTTGTAATTTTTCTTGAGAGCGCACCTGACGCATCGATCTTTTTAATTAAATCTTCGGCCATCATGATTTGTTCATTATTGGTTGCGAAAATAGCTGATCGGTATTGAGTGCCTAAATCATTGCCTTGTTGATTAAGCGTTGTGGGATCATGCATTTTAAAAAAGAATAAAAGTAAGTCCTTAAAACTTAAAATATCAGAATCAAAAACGACTTTTACTGTCTCTGCATGCCCTGTTGTGCCGGTTGCGACTTCCCGATAACACACATTTCTGACGTGCCCGCCGGAGAAACCTACGGTTGTATCAACAACGCCCGGTATTTCACTTAAAAGATTTTCTAAACCCCAATAGCAACCACCTGCCAAATATATTGTTTCATTAGCCATTTTAATCAAGCACAATCAGACTGTGATTCAAGCCATCTTTTAGTGCATGCTTTATCTTCAGCTTTACAGGGGAATTGTTCAGGAGGTGTTAAAGCTTTAATAGCTGCTTCTGTGGCTAAATCTTTAACTTTTCGATTTTTATTTTTATCTTCTGTATCAATCATATTTACACCTTTTGGGTTCTTAAAATTATTAACTTATGGTTAACACGTATAAGATTCGATGTAAATTTATTAGTTCCAAGAATTAGTTAAGTTGATTTGAAAAATAGTGATTTACATCCCTATGATTCATTTCATCTTTTCGCACAGCCAAAATAACATCACTTAATCGTGCGTTCTTTTTTAAATGCCAATAATCAATAGCTATTTGAGGTGCTGGAATATTTTCATATTTACCCATGTAGACGCCATGCAAATATTCTGTATAGCTGAAAACTGCTTCCTCTTCAAAATAACCAACTAAGCGATGGGCTGTCTTTGATGAAATCAAATAAAGCAAAAAGAATAAATTATAAAAGACACCTTGTGCCAGAATGATCAAAAACCTTTCAAAAGCATTTGGTTTAGCGATTTCAATAAAGGTCATTAAATGCATACGCTCATTTTCAGCCTCATCGAGCAGTAACCTGATCCAACCACCGTCATTTTTCATTCGCCTTAAGGATTTAAGGTGTTGTAAAGTACCGCCTACCATTCCTGGAACACCTGCCACGGTTTCTAAAACCACAGCTCTATGTCCGTATCGTCCAGCAAAGAAAGTATCTGCAAAAAAACGAAGGAATTTAGTACAAGCCAAGGCAAAGTAATCAGAAAAACTTTCAGCTTTATGATGAGTGACTCTTTGAATCATGATATTACTGAAGAGTTAAATAAATCTAATGAGTTCAATGAAAAATTTCTAGATTAAAGGTTTTATTGGAACTTAGGCCTATTTCAACCTTGCTACAATAACTAATTAGTTTGATCATTTCAATGATTAATTTTTTGATAGCCGTTTTTTCTCTAATTCTATTTTTTTGCTGTCATCTGGCTTTGAAGAAATCATTTTTTCACCATCCCACTTTTGACCACACCAACAAATACCCTGAGCATTAATAATACAGACCCCACTTCCACAGCATCTTTTATCTTCCAAAACTTGAGCTCCTTCTCGAATAATTACCAAGTAAAATTCTTTGATCTATTTTTACTCAAACTTGCTATTTTAAACTAGACTATTAACAAAAACTAAATTAAATTAATTTTAATGAAACTTAAAAAAATTGCATCATCAGAAATTACCCCTGAGCACATTTATAATGATCGTCGAAATTTTATAAAAAAATTAGGTTTAATTTTAGGTTCAACAGCCCTCTCTGCATTTACAAATAAAAGTTTTGCAGCACTTTATACACTTCCTTCTTTTGCTCAAGCCAAAGAAGGAGAAAAAGAAAAGCTAACCTCACTTAAAGACATCACAAGTTATAATAATTATTATGAATTCGGTTCTTCAAAATCCGATCCTTATGAGTATGCAGAAAAATTAAATATCGACCCTTGGTCAATCTCTATTGAAGGTTCTGTGAAAAAACCACTCAAATTAGATTTCGATGAACTTATAAAAGAAATGCCTTTAGAGGAGCATATTTATCGGCTTCGATGCGTTGAAGGTTGGTCGATGGTCATCCCTTGGGTAGGTATTCCATTGCATGCATTACTTAAAAAAGTGTCACTAAATGGAAATGCAAAGTATGTAGAGTTTGTCTCCTTAAAACGACCAAATGAAATGATTGGCCAAAAAATTGATATACTCGATTGGCCCTATACCGAGGGATTGAGATTAGATGAAGCAATGCATCCATTGACGATATTAGCAGTAGGTTTATATGGAAAAGTTTTACCAAAACAAAATGGTGCGCCTATCAGATTAGTTGTGCCATGGAAATATGGATTTAAGAGTATTAAAGCAATTACGAAAATTAGATTAGTAGAAAAAATGCCGATATCTTCATGGATGAAAGCAAACCCAAAAGAATATGGTTTTTATTCAAACGTGAATCCTAAGGTTGATCACCTTCGTTGGTCACAAACTACTGAAAGAAGAGTTGGTGAAAGTTTATTATCACCTCGACTAAAAACGCAGATGTTTAATGGCTATCATGAGGAAGTTGCTCACTTATATCAAGGGATGGATCTCAACAAGAATTTTTAAGCCTTTTGAAAATAAATCAAATATATATTAAACGTTTAATTTTTGTCGTAAGCCTTTGGCCAGTTTTATCTCTTAGCCTTGCTATATTCCTCAATAATCTTGGCGCTAATCCAATCGAATTTATTGAGCGTCATTTTGGGAAGTGGTCGCTTATTTTTTTGTGTCTAACACTAGGCATGACACCTTTAAGAAAAATCACCCATATGAATCAATGGATTTTATATAGAAGAATGTTAGGACTTTTTACTTTTTTTTATGTAACAGTTCACCTTCTTTGCTATATTGGGCTCGATTATCATTTTGCCTGGATTGATATAAAAGATGACATTATTAAGCATCGCTATGTCCTCGTTGGTTTTTCAGGGTGGCTTTTATTATTACCCTTAGCAATTACTTCATCAGACGAAATGAAGAGAAAACTCAAATCCAATTGGAAAAGATTACATCGTCTTATTTATCTAATAGCTATTCTGGGTGTGCTTCACTTTGCGTGGCTCGTTAAAAAAGATATCACTGAGCCGCTCATTTATGCTTCCATTATTTTCATATTATTTCTATTGAGATTAAATATATTTAAGTGGAAAAATTTTAAGAAAATATAATTTAAAAAAAATAAATGCCTAATATTACTATTTACTGTTTTAGAAATGATTTACGTTTAAAAGATAATCCAGCCTTTCTAAAGGCTGCAAGTGAAAGCGATATGTTATTACCTTTATTTTGCCATCCGAATAATGATTTGATTTATAAAAGCGTTAAAAGGGTTGGCATACATAGACAAACTTTTTTAAGACAGGCATTAAATCAATTAAGCGCTAGTCTTAAATTGATGAACTCAGACCTTATCGAAGTTCAAGGTAATATGTGTGATCAGATAAAAAAAATAGCAGATGCAATCGGTGCTACAAATATTTTTTTCGAAAAAATTATAGCTCCTGAAGAGCTTGAGCATGAAGCATTAATTCGAAGCCTCGGTATTCCTGTTGTGACATTTTGGCAGTCCTCAATGATTGATCCATCCGAACTTCCATTTGAACCTCACAATATGCCAGATATTTTTACAGAATTTAGAAAGCAAATTGAGGTAAAGAATATTGAAATAAAAACATTAGTCCATTCGCCTTCAAAACTTCCGCCTCTTCCAAACAAAAAATTTGAAAGTGATATAAATATTAACTTTACAAAAGAGATTAAGAATCAAAAATCATCTTTTCCATATACAGAAAATCAATTCTTAGGTGGTGAAAAAACTGCGCTGGCTCACCTTGAAAATTATTTACTTAAAAAACTACCTCATTCTTATAAAGAAACAAGAAATAAACTATCCGGTATTGATTTTTCAACAAAATTTTCTCCATGGCTTGCTATCGGTTGTATATCCGCAAAATATATAGCATTTAAATTAAAAGAGTTTGAGGATCAATTTGGTGCAAATGATAGCTCATATTGGATATGGTTTGAACTTCTATGGAGAGATTACTTTAGATTCTTACATTTTAAATATGGAAAAAGTCTCTATTTAAAAAATGGATTAAATAAGAATCCAACACACATAAACCATAATGAATCTAAATTTGAAGCTTGGATACATGGTAGGACAGGAAATCAATTAATCGATGCTGGTATGAGAGAACTTTTTTTGACTGGATACCTATCAAACAGAATGAGACAAATTGTTGCAAGCTACTTAATTTATGATTTAGAGTGTGACTGGAGAAAAGGGGCTCAATGGTTTGAATCCCAATTAATTGACTATGATGTTTATAGTAATCATGGAAATTGGCTTTATATTGCAGGCAATGGCACTGATCCACGAGGCGGAAGAAGATTTAACACGACAAAACAAAATTTAGAACATGACCCAACTGATATATATAAGAATTATTGGAAAGAACAGTCCATAAACATTTCTCCAATTTAGCTTTTTTCACTCACCACTTTTTCTATCTTTATACTCAAATAATTTAATAGACTTCAAAACATAATTAAAGATAGCTAGAAACCAAGTAACACAAAACTGGAAAGTACATGATTCATTTGATCAGTCCTACCATTTGTTCCATTGATATACTGATTCAAGTAGCCAATTTCTAGTCTTGATGAGTCAGTATATTTCCACATCAAACCAGTAAAGAGACGGTTCTGATTAAAACCGTTAGACCCTGCCCATTGCGTATCATTAACGTTCCAGAAGACTTCATCCCAAACTAAATAACTTAAGTCATTTCTGCCATTGATCGGCAAACTCGCACGTATCTGTTGTCTGAAGCGATATGATGCTGAGTCGCCGCTATCCAAATGGCGTTGCTCAAGCCTGGAACGAGTAAGCCAAGTAATGTCGTTATACTTTGATACGTATTGAAACTGCTGCCACCAACGATCTTCATGAGTATGCCCATTGGCCGCTTTAGTGTCAGCATAGGCATACCCTAGCCACAGTGAGGCTTTTTCTGATAATGCGAAATTTAAAGCGGGACGTAACAAACCCTGGTCGAAGTTTTTTACATCATCCTTCCAGCGTGCCTGAACCTCGGCATACCAACGCACATCATTTGTAATATTGCCTTCTGCAATAAAGGCTTGCCATAAGCGACTATCTTCATCCACAGCCTTGACAAGCGGAGAATAAGTAAGCACGAGACTAGTCAAAATATAAACTAGGTAATTTATGTAATTTTTAAACATAGAATGCACACAAATTTTATGATAATGACTGATAATTATGAAGGAAATATGATATCTGGCATTTATGATTAGTTTACTAGATTAGATATCTGATGACTCAGACCACTCAAAATCATGAAATTTACAAAATCTAATTACTGAAGTTTCAGTTATTTTAAAGTTCGCCACTATTCACCCTTTGCAGTTTTGACTTAGTTTGCCATCTACAACCCGCACAAGTACTGTAAAATATGGACTTCTAGGGGTTTAGCTCAGTTAGCAAATAAGCAAACTCTTGAGTTCTATGTGATTAAGGATTGTGATGAAGGTTAACGGTCAAGATTTTCAGACAATATGGCTTGATTCAACTGAATCTATAATACATATTATTGATCAAACGAAGTTGCCTCATCATTTCACGATCAAACCCCTTCATTCACTCGACGAAGTTATCAATGCAATTAAAATCATGGAAGTTCGAGGCGCACCCCTAATAGGAGTTACAGCCGCATTTGGTATTGCATTCGCCATGAAAAATAATCCTTCAGATGATTCATTGAAAGATGCATCAACGCATCTTTTTCAGTCAAGACCTACCGCTGTTAATCTTCAATGGGCACTTAATCGTATGAACGAAATGCTACTGGATCTGCCTCCCGATAAACGTTTTGAATCAGCATGGTCTTTATGTCAAAAAATATTGGATGAAGACATTAAAACAAATCAATCCATTGGAAAACACGGACTTCAACTTATTGAAAATAATTTCAATAAAAAAACACTGCAAATATTAACGCATTGTAATGCAGGATGGCTTGCAACCGTTGATTATGGAACAGCCTTAAGCCCTCTTTATTATGCATATAACAAAGGAATTGATTTTCATGTATGGGTTGATGAAACAAGACCACGTAATCAAGGTGCGCATTTAACAGCTTGGGAATTAGGACAACATAAGATTCCTCATACCTTAATTAGCGATAATGCTGGTGGACATTTAATGCAAAAAGGTGAAGTAGATTTTGTGATTGTAGGTGCTGATCGCATTTCAATACATGGTGATGTCTGCAATAAAATTGGTACCTATTTAAAAGCCGTTGCCGCTTTTGAAAATAATATTCCATTTTATGTGGCAGCGCCTAAGTCAACTATTGATCAAGATGCTTCAAAAAACTTTTTTAATATCCCTATAGAGTCAAGACATGAAGAAGAAGTTTTAATGATGCAAGGATTAAATAATAAAAATGAATTAACCAATATTCAAATAGCGCCAAAAGGTACACGCGCTTTTAATCCAGCATTTGATATTACTCCTCATAAATACGTCACTAAAATTATTACGGAAGATGGTGTTTATACTCCTCAAGAATTAAAATCTATTTATTTATGAAAACCATTCAACAACAATTACTTGATTTGACATTACACCTTCAAGCGTCAGGCTTAAATGAAGGATCTTCTGGAAACTGCAGCATTCGTGATCGTGATGGATTCTATATCACCCCTTCAGGACTAAATCCTAAAGCAATGTCTATTGATGATATGGTATTTATGGATTTTAAGGGAACGATACAATCTAGCCAAAAACCACCACGCGAACCTTCAAGTGAATGGCGTTTTCATCATGATATTTTAAAGACTCGAAAAGATGCGAATGTCGTGATTCATACACACTCAACCTTTGCTACAACGCTCAGTCTTTTTAGAAAAGATATCCCTGCTTTTCATTACATGATTGCTATAGCTGGGGGCAATTCAATTCGATGCACCAAATACGAGCTCTTTGGAACTCAAGCACTCTCAGATGAAGCCCTTATAGCATTGAATGAACGAAAGGCTTGCTTACTTGCTAATCATGGAATGATTGTTATAGGTCGTGATATTGAAGACGCATTAAATATCAGTCATGAAGTTGAAAGGCTTTGTGAACAGTACACATATGCGCTTCAAATGGGTTCCCCTACCATTCTTACTGATAAGGAAATGGGAGAAGTTACCGAAAGATTTAAATCTTACGGAAACTGGAAAAAGCCATAGTAACAAGAGTCAATTATCTTGAGGGTTTTTATTGCGCTTACTATCCTAGGGCTGCAATATGCTTTTCTAGAAAAGCCAATTCAATCAAATGCGTATTATTTACTTTTGTCTTTTAATTTTTCTTTTAATTCCATGTTTTTAAATTCTTGAACTGTTAAAACAACACCAACAATTGCAAGAAAAAAACAGAATAAGCCTGTACCAAACAGTATTGGATTACTCATTTTTATTACTTCCTCGAAATAACTTTAAAGTATATTGCAAAAGTTAAAATAGAAGGGATCCAGGTAGCTGTAAATAATCCTTCTTGCTGTTGACCAGACCACCATAAATAAGCTGTAGTAGTGAAGGCCACAAAAACAGACAATAAAATACATATATCAGACATCTTAAGCATAAGTTCTCCTAATTATATAAAGATTTTTACTATTTTTCATTCCAAAAAGCCCATGAAGAAAAGAGCAGGAATAAAACTGTTACTGAAGCGTGAGCTCTAAAACTTGTCTCACCAGGTATATGGAAATATAAGGGGACCAGTCCTAATATACCTAAAATTAACCATGCGATCAAAATTAATGCCAGTAAAAACGTGATGCGAGCGATTTTTTTTCTAAAACTCATGAATATATTACTTTAAAATTAAACATTAACAACAGCATGTATTTTTAAAGCCCCTTCTGTCAAGCAAAAAATTATTTAATGTCTTCTAAATTACGATTTTGACACTTTTATAGCACCCATTTATTCAATTCTTCCGAAATCGCAGCCCCCCCCAAGATCTCCTTAATACCCCCAAATACTGTAAAATATTTTCTTAATAAAAATTTAAGGCTCTAAATACAGTGAATAAGGGGTAATGCTATGAGGAAACTAGTCATAATTTTTATTCTTTTTGTAATGTTTTTTTTTCTGATTTATGTATTTTTTAATTTTTATTTATCAAGTTCAAATCTAACCTCATCCCCCAAAAAAACTTTGCTCGAAGATAAAGGTAATTTCTGTTTAGGTATTGCAGAAAAATCAGTAGCAAATCGACAAGCTATAGTTGAGTTTCAAAAATATGAAATACTTGGCGATAAAGCAATGGTGATGCGCACATGCATGGAAGATAATGGATTTGAAGAGAATCCTGCGTGGCTTATTGAGAATAAAAAAAATATTCAAGAAAAAATAAAAGATTCACAGATTTCTGAAGATGAAGCAATTGAAAGTCTTAAAAAAGATGCTATTTATATCTTTACTAATCCAGACAAAAAACCTCTTTTTTGGAGACAAAAACTAGTATCAAATTAAATTCTCAAGATTAAATACTTTTATTCTTAATGCACTTAGCTCTTCTAATTTTTTACATGTTACGTTAAAAGTTTTTACAGGCTCATAGTCAGTTTTAATTTTTACTTAGTATGAGCGAAATCAACTTGATTTGATCGGAATGTTTCTAAGTACTTCTTCATAGAATTCTGCATATTTTGCTGGTGATATAGACAAGTCTTGTTTCGATCCCCTTTGACTTTAGCTAAATATTTCGGAAATGACTCATCAATATGCTTTATGACGTGTGGCATGATTAATTTTGCACGGGTTTTAAAATTCAATTTCACTTCATCTTTATTTTTCTCATCAACCTCATCAACAATGCTAGTGATACATGTCGCCATTTTTGTGGTGTTAGTTGTAGGGCAATAATGAAGCTTTAAATATTGCAAAGCATAACAAGTGCCCAAATACATATCTGCAGGATTTTCTTCAATCATAGTTTCAGCCGCATTTATTCCAATTGATATAGATGCTAAGAATAGACTAATAAATTGAATTTTTGTACAATGAAACATGTATTAACTTCGCTCCCTCGCTTAATACATTACTCCTAAAAATGTCCTAGCATAAGAAATTTTAGTAATCTTGAAATACACCCCTTTTAGACCCCTACCAAAATTCATGCCACCTAAACCGACTAAAACAAACTAACTTACTGAAATCATACATATTGTTGACATCTCTAAAATTCAGGAATACGATTATTCTCTAAAAGTCAAAAAAATTAATTTTTTGAAATTTAGGTTTTTAAATTTGAAAAATTATTGAGGTAGATATTATGAAAAAAATATTAGCTTTTGTTTTTTTACTTTCTTTTTTAAACGTTCCACTTTTTGCCGAAGAGGATTTAGGCTTTAAACCATTTCATCCCACAGATGCATTATTGATTGGTGGCAATGGTGGCTTTAATCCTGGATCTGAATATGGAAATGCAGTTGACGTAGACCCTAACTTTAAGCCGTTCCATCCCACAGATGCATTATTGATTGGTGGCAATGGTGGCTTTAATCCTGGATCTGAATACAGCGAAGATAAATAATATTAAATTTTGATTTATAACTTTATAATTACTCATTGAAGCCACTCTCGAGTGGCTTTATTTTTTGCAACGAATGCCTAACCACCTAAATCTGAGGTTTCCGGGTATTTTGCTTACACACCCCTAATCCCTACCAAGAGATTTTCACTGAACTAAACCCTCTTGCAAGCCCACAAATACTGTAAAATGTTCTTTTCTGGGGGATTAGCTCAGTTGGAAGAGCAGCGGATAACTCATGGAATGTTACTTAAGAGTTGGTCAAATAAAAAAAGCCACTAAAAGAGTGGCTTTTTT
>VGHQ01000013.1 GCA_016868195.1 Betaproteobacteria bacterium
TGATGACGGAATCGCCAATCCCTTTTTGAAGCACCAATCTAATTTTGCCATCCACAACTTTTTTATCCATGCGCATAAGTTTCATGTATTGATCTTCAGAAATTTTTGGAGGATCAATGGGAAGCTTGGCTTCTTTTAAAAGTTTAACGATACGATTAAATTCATGATCTTTTAACCAGCCCATGAGTTTGGATAAATAAGCTGCCATCACGATACCTGTCGCGACTGCCTCACCATGAAGCCAAACACCATAGCCCATCGCATTTTCAATGGCGTGCCCAAAAGTATGTCCGAGATTAAGGGTCGCTCGAATACCTGACTCATGTTCATCCATCTCGACGATAGCCGCCTTGTTTTGACATGAGCGTTTAATCGCTTCAATGAGAAATGATGGATTTAATTTTATTAAACCTTCCATATTTTTTTCAAGCCAATCAAAAAAAGCTTCATCACGAATGAGTCCATATTTAATGACCTCGGCCATCCCTGCAGAAAATTCTCTTTGAGGTAAAGTTTTTAAAGTATCAATATCTGCGATCACACACTGGGGCTGATAAAAAGCACCGATCATGTTTTTACCTAGAGCATGATTGATCCCTGTTTTACCACCGACCGACGAATCGACTTGTGACAAAAGTGTGGTGGGAATTTGTATAAAAGGTACCCCCCTTAAATAAGTCGCAGCAGCATAGCCTGTCATGTCGCCTATGACACCACCACCTAATGCAATAAGTGTGGTGGTGCGTTCACATTTTTCTTTTAACAGTGCATCGTAGATAAGATTTAACGTCTCTTGATTTTTATACGCTTCCCCATCAGGCAATATAATTGGAAATGCTTTAATGCCGTGTTGCTTTAAGAGAGCTATTAAAGGATCAAGATACAAAGGGGCAACCGTGGTATTGGTCACAATCGCCACATGTTTTTGTTTGAGATGCGACTCAATCAATTTGATTTGAGTGAGCAATCCCTCTCCAATATAAATCGGATAAGATCGCTCCTCTAATTGAATATGAAGTGTTTGCATGAACTTATCTTAGAAGCGCCTCAATTTTATGAATAATCGTTTGTGTTTTTTGTTGGCCTGTATCCACCACAAATGATGAGACTCCCAAATATAAAGGATGTCTCTCTTGATAGAGATGATTTAAAGTATCCAACATATTGCCCTGTTGTAAAAGCGGTCGATCTTTATCAAACGCCATGCGTTTCGCTAAATGCTGTGGCTTAGCATTGAGATAAATGACCTTACCTCTTTCTTTCAACATACGTCTATTTTCTTCACTTAATACAGCACCCCCGCCCGTGGCCAAGATGATATTTTTTTTACTTGTTAACTCATCAATCATTTGCGTTTCTCTTTTGCGGAAACCTTCTTCACCCTCGAGCTCAAAAACGATCGCCACTTTAACGCCCAATTTTTTTTCAATTTCATGATCAGTATCATAAAAAGTTTTTTTGAGTCTTTTGGCTAACAATTTACCTATGGTCGTTTTACCAGCACCCATGAGTCCTACAAAAAAAATATTGTCATTCATCGTTACCATGACGAAATAGCTTTATATTCAAGAATACTCATTATTTTAAGGGATTAATAAGGTCATGGCTCGAATTGCCTACAAATAATCCTCAACACCTTTTATAATAAGGCTCATTAAAAATCAAAGTCATCACTCACTTCGCTTATGGCAAAATCCACTCTTTTTAAACGCCTCTTGTTGTGGTTTTTCATAAGCTTATCTGCGATCGGAGCCTTAGTGGCTTTAACCATAGCCCTTGTCATTCCCTCATTACCCTCGCTAGAAAGCCTCACAGAATATCGCCCTAAATTACCCTTAAGAGTCTATAGCTCCGATGGTTTCCTCATGGCTGAATTCGGGGAAGAGCGCCGCGCCTTCATTAAAATTCAACAAGTGCCTAAAAAAATGAAGAACGCGATTTTAGCGATCGAAGACCGTCGCTTTTATCAACACAAGGGTGTAGATGCGGTAGGTGTAGGCCGCGCCATTGTCAAAAATTTAGTAGGGGCCTCTCATGAGGGAGCAAGTACGATCACGATGCAAGTGGCACGTAATTTTTTTCTGTCCTCGGATAAAACGTTAAGACGAAAAATTAGCGAAGTTTTTCTCTCTTACAAGATTGAAAAGAATTTAAATAAGGATCAAATTTTAGAGCTCTATATTAACCAAATTTATTTGGGTCAAAGAGCTTACGGTTTTGGAGCAGCAGCTCTCGTCTATTATGGCAAACCCTTAGAAAAACTCACTTTAGCTGAATGTGCTCTTCTAGCAGGTCTTCCTAAAGCACCGTCGAATTACAATCCATTTAATAATCCTAAACGCGCGATTCAACGCCAGCGTGAAGTCTTAAAAAATATGTTGCGTTACGAATTTATTGATCAAAAAGCTTTTGAAGAAGCGATGAATCAAACAATGCATTTCAAGGAGTCACGACAATCCAGAGACTTGATGGCTGATCATGCCTCTGAAATGGTAAGACAAACACTCTACGATCAGTATCAAGAGGATATCTATACGAGCGGTATCAAAGTCTACACCACCATTAAAAAAGCCAACCAAGAGGCGGCTAATGAAGCCGTATTAAGAGGCATCTTAGATTACGATCGTCGTCATGAATATCGAGGCCCTGAAAAAATAATCGACTTAGAGGGTAAAAAATTTGAAGATCAAAAAACGAAAATCGTCGATACACTCGATGGCCTCGAGGAATATAACGGATTTATTCCAGCAGTCGTTATAAAGGCTGATGCCAAATACGTGCAAGCCTTCACTAAAAAAGGTGACATGATAGACATTAAAGGGGATAACTTGGCACTCATTCAAAAAACATTGAGCGACAAAGATCCTAAAAAAAGAAAAGTGAGCCCTGGTGCTGTGATTCGTGTCATTCAAAAAAATAAACAATGGGAAGCGGTACAACTCCCAAAAGTCGAAGCTTCTCTAGTCTCAATGGATCCACAAACAGGTGCCATTACAGCACTCGTCGGTGGTTTTGATTTTAATAGAAATAAATATAATCACGTCACGCAAGCCAAGCGCCAGCCTGGTTCCACCTTTAAACCTTTCATTTATTCTGCGGCACTGGAAAAAGGGATTACCCCTGCAACGATCGTCAATGATGCACCGCTTCATTTCTCAGCTTTGGAAACAGGGAGCGGGATGGACTGGGACCCACAAAACTATGACGGAGATTTTGATGGTCATATCAGACTTAGAAATGGTTTGGCTAAATCTAAAAACTTGGTCGCCATTCGCGTTTTAAAAGCGATTGGTCCTGCTTATGCGCAAGACTATGCGACGCGTTTTGGTTTTGATCCTGCCAACCACCCCGCTTACTTATCGATGGCTTTAGGTGTGGGTTCTGCCACACCCTTGGAAATGGTCACCGCTTATGGAGTATTCGCTAATGGTGGCTACCTTAAAAAACCTTACCTCATTGAAAAGATGGTCGATAGTCAAGGTAAAGTCATCGATCAAACGAATGCCATGTTTCAAAATGAAGAAACTTCTCGCATCATTGACCCCAGAAACGCATTTATTATGACAACACTCCTACAAGACGTGGTCAACAAGGGGACAGCTCAAAAAGCTAAAGCATTAGGTCGCTCAGATATCGCAGGTAAAACGGGAACCACCAATAATCAAGTGGACGCATGGTTTGCTGGGTTTACACCATCTCAAGTGGCTATTGCATGGATTGGATTCGACCAACCTAAAACGCTCGGTAAGAATGAGACTGGCTCTCAGGCTGCATTACCTATTTGGATTAGATATATGCAAACGGCATTAAAAGATTCACCTGTTCAAAATTACAACATGCCTGATGGTGTCATCATTCAAAAAATTAAACCAGATACAGGTACGCTAGCAAATGAGAATGAAGAAGGTGTGAATGAATATTTCTATTCAGAGTTTCCACCGCATAATGAGATCCAACTCCTCAATTAATTTTTTAAAAAAAAGTGTTTCATATGGCAAGACAAAGTAAACACCTGCGATTCCAAGTGGCACATAAAGCTGCTCAAATGATGGCTGAAGAAGGTATTAGCGATTACGCATTTGCAAAACGTAAGGCCGCTAAGTTTTTTGGACTTAGTGATGGGGATGCGCTACCTTCAAATGATGAAATCAATGACGCCATCAAAGAGCATCAAGCGATCTATTTTGATAAAGAGCATGAAGCGCGTCTTAAAATATTAAGGCTTGAAGCGCTAAGCCTCATGAAAAAATTAATTGCTTTTAATCCACATTTAACCGGTGCTGCATTAGACGGTACAGCGGGCCGATACCCGACACTTCATATTCAACTCTATGCTGACTCCATGAAAGAAGTTGAATTTTTGTTGCTAAATCACAATATCGTATACGAAACGCGCGATCGCAAATCGCGCACTAAAGACCCCATGCAAGATAAAAAAATGATTCCAGTATTAACCCTTGAAGGTTCGATGGGACCTATTGAACTTTTAATTTATCACGTGGATGATTTAAAAATAAATAAATCAAAAGCCTCGATTGAAGAAACGGAAGCGCTACTTAAGCTTTAAGCCAGCGCGCCACTTCCATGGCGTAATAGCTTAAAATCCCATCAGCACCTGCGCGTTTAAAAGCGAGGAGTGACTCCATCACCACCGCTTTTTCATCTAACCAACCATTTTGTGATGCAGCTTTAAGCATCGCATATTCCCCACTCACCTGATACGCATAAGTAGGTACTCCAAAAGCAGTTTTCACGCGATAGACAATGTCAAGGTATGGCATGCCAGGTTTTACCATCACCATGTCAGCGCCTTCATTAATGTCGAGTTCAACTTCAGTCAAAGCTTCATCGGTATTCGCTGGATCCATTTGATAACTATTTTTATTGCTTTGTCCTAAATTTTTAGCCGAACCTACCGCATCTCTAAATGGACCATAAAATGATGAAGCATATTTTGCTGAGTACGCTAAAATTTTTGTATGCACAAATCCTTGTTTTTCTAAAGCTTCGCGAATTTTGCCAATACGCCCATCCATCATGTCAGAGGGAGCCACAATATCGGCCCCTGCTTTAGCGTGACTTAAAGCTTGTTTGATTAAAACTTCTACTGTTTCATCGTTGAGGACATATCCTGATCCATCCATCAAACCATCTTGGCCATGGCTTGTATAAGGGTCGAGCGCTACGTCTGTTATCACACCAAGATCGGGCACATGTTGTTTGAGTAAAGCTACCACTCTTGGAATAAGCCCTTCTGCGTTATAGGCTTCCTTTGCATCTTCTGTTTTTAATGTCATATCAATCACTGGAAATAATGCAATCGCCGGAATGCCTAATTTAAAACATTCTTTTGCAGTCTCTAGAATGAGATCCATACTTTGACGTTTAATGCCTGGCATGGATGGAATCGTTTCTTCTTTTTGGTGACCTTCCATGACAAACACTGGATAAATGAGATCGTCCGTTCGCAAATGATGCTCTCGCATCAATCGACGCGAGAACTCATCTTTACGCATGCGCCTGGGTCTATTCGAATTTTCCATAATGTTTAAAATTGAAATAAAGTTTTTAAGGATTGTCCTGGATCAGATTCTCGCATAAAAGCCTCCCCAATAAGAAAGGTATTCACATGATGATCTTGCATCAACTTCACATCATTCGATGTGAAGATACCTGACTCAGTCACAATAATTTTGTCAGAACTTATATTTTTGATTAAATCAAAAGTCGTGGTGAGAGAAACATCAAATGTTTTTAGATTGCGATTGTTAATGCCTAGTAGCGATGTTTTTAATTCCAATGCTAATTCAAGCTCTTCTTGATTGTGCACTTCGACTAAAACATTCATGCCTAAGTTAAATGTAATTTCTTCCAGCTCTTGCATTAAGCTCAAAGGAAGCGCTGCGACGATTAAAAGAATACAATCAGCCCCCATCGCACGTGCCTCATAAATTTGATATGAATCCACCATAAAATCTTTACGCAGTATGGGAAGGCTGCATGCAGCTTTTGCTTCTTTTAAAAAATTGGCATGACCTTGAAAATATTTTTGGTCGGTGAGCACAGATAAGCAAGTCGCCCCACCTTTTTCATATGAAATCGCAATCTCTTTCGGATTAAAATTTTCTCGTATGACACCTTTAGATGGACTCGCTTTTTTAATTTCAGCAATCACAGCCGCTTTATTTTTTAAGAGTTGTGTTTCAATGGCTTTTATAAAACCTCTGGGTTGAGGAACATTTTTCACTTCATCTTTAAGTTGATCGAGTGATTTAATTTTTTGCGACACTTTAATTTCTTCAAATTTAGTCGCAATAATCGTGTCTAGAATATTAGCCATGGGATGCTACTTTCAATGCGTCTAGTTTTTTAAGCGCTAAACCTTGATCAATCACTGACGCCGCTTTTTCAGTGCCATCTTTTAAAGTGGTTGTGATGCCACTTACGTAAATCGCAGCCCCTGCATTAAGGAGCGTGATATCGCGATGAGGTCCTGGGTGGCCCTCTAATACATCAAGCATCATGGCTTTGGATGCGTCGACATTGTCGACTTGAATCGTTTTAAGGTCTGCCATATTCAATCCAAAATCAGTCGGTTTAATAGTATAGGTTGTGATCGATTTATTTTTAAGTTCGCTAATTCTTGTCCCGCTCGAAATTGAAATCTCATCCATACCATCTTCACCATGCACGACCATCACATGTTCGCTTCCGAGTTGTGATAGCACTTCCGCCATCGTTTCTGTTAACTGTGCTTCATAGACACCTAATACCTGATGCGTCGCTGAAGCTGGATTAGCGAGTGGCCCTAAAACATTAAAAATGGTTCTCACACCTAATTTTTTTCGGACCGGTGCGGCATATCGCATGGCTGGATGAAAGTTGGGTGCAAACATAAAAGCAATACCAATATCATTCACAAGTGAGGCTACTTTTTCAGGGGCTAAATTCACATTCACACCCAAAGCTTCTAACACATCAGCGCTGCCACACTTCGATGAGACTGAGCGACCACCATGCTTAGCAACTTTGACGCCCGCACTTGCAGCCACAATGGCACTTAAAGTCGACACATTAAACGTTTGTATACCGTCCCCGCCTGTGCCACATGTATCCACAAGATATGTTTTATCAAGAATGTCGACTTGTTTTGCAAATTGACGCATGACGGTTGCTGCATCAAAAATATTGTCTGCAGTGATACCTTTTTCATTGAGCGCTAAAACATAAGATTCAATAATGTCTTCACTTAACACACCTGACATTAAAGACTGCATGAAGTCTTTGACTGATAGTTCTTTTGAATCTATGTTAGCCATAAGTTTTTAAGAAATTATTTAATAGATCATGTCCATGTTCGGTGAGGACTGATTCAGGATGAAATTGCACCCCTTCAACAGGCAATGTCTTATGACGAACGCCCATAATTTCTTCATCATCCGTCCATGCGGTGACTTCCAGACAATCAGGCAATGTTGCGCGCTCAATCACGAGTGAATGATAGCGTGTTGCTGTAAATGGATTTTTTAAATCTTTAAAGACACCTTGATTAGTGTGATGGATGTGTGAAGTTTTACCATGCATCAATGTTTTAGCATGAATAATTTTCCCACCAAAAGCTTGGCCGATGGTTTGATGTCCTAGGCAAACACCCAGAATCGGGATCACACCTTTGAATGTATTAACAACTTCCAGAGAAACGCCTGCCTCATTGGGTGTGCAAGGGCCTGGAGATAACACAATATATTGAGGATTCTTTTTTTTGATCTCATCAATCGTGATCTCGTCATTACGATAAACCTCGACTTCTTGTTTAAGCTCAGCCAAATACTGAACAAGGTTATAAGTAAATGAATCGTAGTTATCAATCATGAGTAACATAATTTATTTTCCTGATTGCACAATTTCTGCGGCACGTAAGACTGCTTTTGCTTTATTTTGTGTTTCAATCCATTCATTATGCGGAATGGAGTCTGCCACAATACCCGCACCTGCTTGTACATAAAGCATTTTGTTTTTAATCACCCCTGTTCGAATAGCGATCGCTACATCCATATCTCCATCAAAACCTAAATAACCGACTGCACCTGCATAAATACCGCGCTTACTCGGTTCTAATTCATGAATAATTTCCATCGCACGGACTTTAGGTGCCCCGCTCACAGTACCTGCTGGAAAAGTTGCTTTCAACACATCCATCGCATGCATATTGGGTTTTAATACGCCCTCCACATTCGATACGATGTGCATGACATGCGAATATCGCTCGATCGTCATATTGTCTGTCACTCTGACCGAGCCTGATTGAGAGACCCGTCCAATATCATTTCGGCCTAAGTCCATCAGTTGAACGTGCTCTGCGCATTCTTTAGGATCAGCGAGTAATTCTCTTTCTAATTTCAAGTCTTCATCTTTAGTTTTACCGCGAGGGCGGGTGCCTGCAATAGGTCTTACCGTGACTGTCTCATCCTCGAGTCTCACTAAAATTTCAGGGGATGCGCCCACCACATGATGATCATCCATATGATAATAAAACATGTAAGGTGATGGGTTTAACGTGCGAAGCGATTCATAAAGTACTAATGGAGAGGCTTCAAATGTTTGTGACATTCTTTGTGATAACACCACTTGCATGATGTCACCTTCAAAAATATAAGACTTCGCTTTTTCAACGGCTTTCTTAAAAGCATCTTCACCAAACTCAGAATGCGCTTCGGTTTGATTTGATGTTTGAGATTTTTGAATTTCAACCGATTGATAAAGTTGATCGTGAAGTTTATCTAATCTTTCGATACCTAATGCATAGGCATGCTGAATGGATGGATCCGCATAACTCACGATAAAAATTTTACGCGCCACATTGTCAACCACAATGAGCTCATCGGACAAAATGAGTAAGATATCAGGTACCCCCAAAATATCTTTTGTTTTTTTATGCTTTAAACGAGATTCAATGTATTGAATCGTTTCATAGCCAAAGTAACCTGCTAACCCCCCTGCGAATCGAGGTAATTCAATATCAGCTGGCACTTTAAATTGAGTTAAATAATCCTGAATAAAATCGAGTGGATTGTGTGTGATTTCTTTTTGAATGACTTTATTTTGATCAATCACTTCGATCACATTATCGCGAATCACCATTCTTTTTTTAGAGGGCAACCCAATAATCGAATAACGACCAAAGCGTTCACCGCCTTCCACAGATTCTAAAAGATAAGAAAAAGGAAGGTTGGCTAACTTTTGATAAATGGATAAAGGTGTTTCATGTCCAACATCAAAAGATTTCACCAAAGGAATGAAGTTAAATCCTTCATTCTTATAAGTGTTAAATTGATCTGATGTGATTAAGGTAGTCATGGTAGAAACGTTAAGAAGCTAAATGCTTCTTAACGTTTTTTTAATTAAACTGTTGCAAGTGATGCGCGTAATGATTTCACCACGGTGTCGTAACGATTAGGATCGGTCTCTTTACCTGCGCCGAAAATAGCAGAGCCTGCCACAAAAGTATCGGCACCTGCTTTTGCAATGTCCGCAATATTATTAGCGTTGACACCACCGTCCACTTCTAACCAAATTTGACGGCCTGTTTTTTCATAGTAAGCATCGATTTTTTGGCGTGCGATTTTTAGTTTATTGAGCGTTTCAGGAATAAATTTTTGACCGCCAAATCCTGGATTTACTGACATGAGTAAGACCATGTCAATTTTATCCATCACATGATCAAGATAATCGAGTGGGGTAGCTGGATTAAATACCAAACCCGATTTACAACCTGAATCACGCACTAATGAAAGACTACGGTCAATATGCTCTGAACCTTCAGGATGGAAAGTAATGATATTGGCACCCGCTTTTGCAAAGTCAGGAATAATCCGATCCACAGGCTTCACCATTAAATGTACATCAATGATGGCATCCGTCACAGGGCGAATTGCTTCGCACACTAAAGGACCAATGGTTAGATTAGGGACGTAATGATTATCCATCACATCAAAGTGAACGATATCAGTGCCTGACTTAATCACATCATTAATTTCTTGGCCGAGTTTCGCGAAATTCGCCGAAAGAATACTGGGCGCAATTCTAAATGTTTTATCCATATTTCTAGTGATCCCAAATGAAAGTTGAGTGAGATATTGTAAAATAGCTATTTTAACTCTTAAATGACGTGAAGCTAAAGCGTCGGATTAAGAATATTCAAGATGCAGCTTTATACCGTAGGCATTAACCACACCACTGCCCCGATTGCGATTCGCGAAAAAGTCGCTTTTGATCCTGATCATTTAAGCCAAGCCTTACTTGACCTTATGGGGCGTAAAGTCAGTGAAGCTGCTATTTTATCCACCTGCAACCGTAGCGAAATCTACGCTAAAGTCCGAGATCCACAAATCGTCATCGATTGGCTTTGTAAATATCACAGCATCAAATTAAAAACAGTTGAATCTCATCTTTACGTCTATGAAAACCAAGAAGCGATTCAACATGCTTTTCGCGTCGCTTCAGGTTTAGACAGCATGGTCTTAGGAGAGCCTCAAATTTTAGGGCAAATGAAGCAAGCCATTAAAACCGCTGAAAATACTGGTACTTTAGGTGTACTTTTGAATAAACTCTTTCAAAAAACATTCTCTGTGGCTAAGGAAGTTAGAACCAAAACAGATATTGGTATGAGCTCTATTTCGATGGCAGCAGCTTCGATCAAGCTTGCCGAGCGTATTTTTGGGGACTTAAAAACTTCACAAGTGCTTTTTATTGGTGCAGGCGAAATGATTGAGCTTTGCGCTGAACATATTAAAAATAAACAGCCTAAATCGATCACCGTCGCGAATCGGTCACTTGATCGCGGTTTGGCTTTAGCTAAACATATGAAAGGTGATACCTGTCTTATTTCAGAACTTTATGATCGTCTTCATGAGTTCGATATTATTGTGAGCTCGACCGCAAGCCAATTACCGATTGTAGGCTTAGGCATGGTGGAACGCGCACTTAAGACCAGACGAAATCGCCCTATGTTTATGGTCGACCTTGCCGTCCCTCGAGACATTGAACCTGAGGTGGGAGATCTCAATGATGTTTATCTTTATACAGTGGACGACTTATCTCATCTCATTGAAGAGAGTTTAACCAATCGTCAATCAGCAGCGATTGAAGCTGAGAAGTTGATTGATGAACACGTCAAAGATTTCGCACAATGGTTAAAAACGCGTACCATCGTCCCTACCATTAAAGCACTTCGTGATCATGCTGAAAGTTATCGTATGACCGAACTTAAAAAAGCACAAAAACTTCTTAATCAAGGTATGAAACCCGAAGAGGTTTTAGAAATACTCAGTAAAGCATTGGCCAATAAATTTCTTCACCATCCAAGCCAAGCGCTCAATGAAGCGCATGGCGAAGAACACGAACTTTTAACTAAAACATTAAAGAAAATTTACCCACTTAAAGATTAAATGCCATGAAACCTTCTATACAAAAAAAATTAGCGGCATTAAGTGAGCGCATACAAGAACTCAATAGTTTATTAAGTTCTGAATCCATCACGAATGATATGGATCAATATCGCAAGATTACGAAAGAGCATTCAGATATCACACCTATTGTGGATGAATATTTAGCTTATAAAAAAAATGAAGTTAATTTAAATGAAGCGCAATCCATGCTTTCCGATCCAGAGATGAAAGAATTTGCGCAAGAAGAAATTGAGCAATGTAAATTAAAACTAATCACCATTGAAGATAGTTTACAAAAATTATTGCTACCCAAAGATCCCAATGATGAAAAAAATATTTTCTTAGAAATTCGTGCAGGCACGGGTGGAGATGAATCGGCTTTATTTGCAGGCGATTTATTTAGAATGTATTCAAGATATACGGAACGTCAGAGTTGGAAAATGGAAATTGTATCATCCAGTGAATCTGAAGTCGGTGGCTACAAAGAAATTATTATGAAAATTATTGGGCATGGTGCTTATTCAAAATTAAAATTTGAATCAGGCGGCCATCGTGTGCAACGTGTGCCTGATACAGAAACGCAAGGTCGCATTCATACCTCTGCTTGTACAGTCGCAGTATTGCCTGAAGCCGATGAGATTAGTGATGTGATTATTAATCCCGCTGAAATTAGATTAGATACCTACCGTGCATCCGGTGCAGGGGGACAACACATTAATAAGACAGATTCCGCCGTCCGCATTACACATTTGCCCACAGGGATTGTAGTGGAATGTCAGGATGATAGATCACAACATCGGAATAAAGCACAAGCCATGAGTGTTTTAGCCGCGCGTATTCGCGATGCACAAATTCGTGAACAACAATCTAAATTAGCATCCGATCGCAGATCTCTCATTGGTAGTGGCGATCGCAGTGAACGCATTCGCACATATAACTATCCTCAAGGTCGTATTACGGATCATCGCATTAATTTAACCCTTTATAAAATAGAAGCCATTACGGATGGCGATATGGAAGAACTCATTAATGCACTATCGAATGAGCATCAAGCTGATCTTCTTGCAGGTTTTGCAGAGGATTAAAATGTGGCGACGCTTCGTAACGCATTAAAAGATACTGAAAGTACACTTCATCAACATATTGCTTATTCATTAGATGAAGCAAGACTTGAAGCGCGCTTTATTTTGGAACATGTCTTAAAGATCAGCCAAAAAGACATCATTCAAGAAAATGATCGACAGCTTAATGAAGAAGATCAATTGCATATTAAAAGTATCACAGAAAAAAGAATTGCTGGCATACCGCTGCCATACGTTTTAGGTGAATGGTCTTTTTATGGAAGAACATTCAAAGTCAATCAGAATGTTCTTATTCCAAGAGCCGATACTGAAATACTCATTGAAAAAGTAATCTCAAAAATAAACGCACGCGATACATTTCATATCCTCGATCTAGGATGTGGCACAGGGATTATTGGCATCACATTAGCGCTTGAAAGACCGCTTTCAAAAGTGACGCTCATTGACCAATCGGAAGCTGCTCTAAAAAATACAAAAGTTAATCAAGCGTTTCATGAAGTATCTAATGTCACCATTCAAAAAAGTGATTGGTTTAGTGCTTTAGCCAAAACAAAATTTGATCTTATCGTAAGTAATCCGCCCTATTTAAAGGAAAATGATCCGCATTTATTAAAAGGCTTAGAACATGAGCCCATTGATGCTCTTATCTCAGGACCCACGGGTATGAACGCGATACAGCATATTATTGAAAACGCAAAAAATCACTTGAATGAAGATGCATGGCTTTTTATCGAGCATGGTTACAATCAAGCTGAAATCGTCAAAGATTTATTTCAAAAAAATGGCTATCAGCATATTGAACATGCTAAAGATATTCATGGTATTCGTCGTGTCACTTTCGGGCAATATTCAATAGTATAATCGTCAGCATGAGTGAAAAAAATTCAGTCGGTCTTGTCAAAGCAAAGCTTGCCCAATTTACAAAACCACTTCAATTAACGAGCGGTAAAAAATTACCGAGCTATGAACTCGCGTATGAAACTTACGGCACATTAAATGCAAAAAAAAATAATGCAGTACTTGTCTGTCACGCGCTTTCAGGTAACCATCATGTTGCAGGCCGTTATAAAAAAGATGACAAGTACCCGGGTTGGTGGGATAACCTCATTGGCCCAGGACGACCACTCGATACCAATCGCTTCTTTGTCATTGGTGTGAATAATCTAGGTGGCTGTCACGGCAGTAGTGGATCTAAAAGTATCAACCCTAAAACGAAAAAACCATGGGGTTCTGATTTTCCGATTGTCACTGTGGAAGATTGGGTCAATGCACAAGCAGCGCTCATGGATCAATTAGGCATTGATAGTTTAGCCGCTGTCATTGGTGGAAGCTTAGGAGGGATGCAAGCCATTCAATGGACATTGTCATATCCGAAACGTGTGCGTCATGCTGTTGTCATTGCAGCAGCATCCAATCTTACGGCACAAAATGTTGCTTTTAATGAAGTCGCAAGACAAGCTATTATCACGGATCCTGATTTTTATAATGGGGATTATTATCGTTTTAAAAAGAAACCAAAACGTGGGCTTCGTATTGCCAGGATGTTAGGTCACATTACTTATCTATCGGATGATGCCATGGGTATGAAATTTGGTCGTAAACTTAAAAATAAAAATATTGAATATTCTTTCGATGTGAATTTTGAAATGGAATCTTATTTACATCATCAAGGTGATAAATTTGCTGAAGAGTTTGATGCGAATACCTATTTAAGAATGACACGTGCATTAGACTATTTTGATCCTGCAAAAGATTATCAAGACAATTTATCTAAAGCATTTAAAAAAATCGAATCTGAATTTTTAGTGGTTTCATTTACAAGTGATTGGCGATTTTCTCCTCAACGCTCCAAAGAGATTGTGAAAGCACTTTTAGATAATGAATTGACTGTAAGCTATGCTGAAGTCACAGCGCAGCATGGGCATGATGCCTTCCTCATGTCTGATCCTCATTATCACGGGATACTCACAGCATACTTTAAGAAGATTGCGAATCAATTATGAGCGCACAATTTAGACAAGACTTTGCGGTCATTGCCAATTGGATTCCCTTTGGTGCCAAAGTCCTCGACTTAGGTTGTGAGGATGGATCACTTTTAAAATTCTTAGAAGGCTCTTTAGAAGTCAAAGGTTATGGTATCGAGAAAGATGACGCACATTGGCTTAACACTTTAAAACAAGGTTTAAATGTGATTCAAATGGACTTGGAATCAGGACTCTCTGGTTTTGAATCACAATCATTTGATATGGTCGTTTTATCTCAAACGTTGCAAGCCATGCATAACACCGAAAAAATTGTGCATGAAATGCTAAGAGTCGGTAAAGAAGCCATTGTCACGTTTCCAAACTTTGGTTATTGGCGACATCGTATTCAACTGATGAGAGGCCAAATGCCTGTTTCTAAAACGCTACCTTATGAGTGGTATAACACACCCAATATTCACTTATGCACCATTAAAGACTTTGATGAGTTTTGTGTTAAAAATAAAATTGGTGTGAAAGAGCGTCTTATTCTGACCCAGGGTAAACCCATTCATGTGATGCCGAATCTCATGGGTGCTTTAGCCATGTATCGTCTCGTTTCAAAATAATTCTTGATGCAACTTCGGAATCGATTCTGGCAAGGCATCTTTTCCAAAAAAATGTTGGTGTGCATTTTTACCGGATTTAGCTCAGGCCTTCCGCTTTATATATTAATCAGTTTATTGCCAGCATGGTTAAGATCGCATCAGTTAGATCTGAAAGCGATTGGATTATTTGCACTTATTCAACTTCCCTATACATGGAAGTTTCTTTGGGCACCTTTCTTTGATCGATTTACATGGGTGATGGGTCGGCGTCGTGGATGGCTGTTATTTTTTCAATGTTTACTTTTAATAAGTATTCCCTTATTAGGTTTTTATAATCCTGAAACTGATCTCACCATTGTTGTTTTCATTGCATCGTTGATTGCTTTTTTAAGCGCGAGTCAGGATGTGGTCATTGATGCGTATCGACGCGAACTCTTGCTCGACAAAGAATTAGGGTTGGGCAATGCCATTCATGTGAATGCATATAAAATTGCGAGTTTGATTCCCGGCTCTCTATCATTGATCTTGGCAGATCATTTCGACTGGCAAACAGTATTCATCATCACGAGTCTCTTTATGTTGCCCGGGCTTCTTTTAACACTTCTCATGAAAGAGCCCAAAGTAGTCAAAATAAAAAAGCAGGATTTAACCACTTCACTCCTTTTGCCCTTCCAAGAATTTATAGGTCGACATGGTTTAAAAAGTGCTTTCGCTATTCTTCTTTTTATTTTCTTTTATAAATTAGGCGATAGCATGGCAACCGCTTTAGCGACACCTTTTTATTTAGATTTAGGATTTAGTAAAACTGAGATTGGTTTAATCGCAAAAAATGCTGGTCTATGGCCAAGTGTGATGGGTGGTCTCTTAGGTGGTGTATGGATGATGAAATTAGGAATTCATCGCGCATTATGGCTTTTTGGTTTTCTTCAAATGATCAGTATTTTAGGCTTTGCTTGGCTCGCTCACATAGGCTATAGCCCTGAATGGCTAGCTCTTGTCGTAGGCTTTGAAGCTTTTGGTGTAGGTTTGGGTACAACGGCCTTTGTAGCTTTCATTGCCAAAACGACGCATCCACTTTATACTGCAACACAGTTTGCATTATTCACAAGTTTGGCAGCCATGCCTCGCACACTTGTCAATGCATCGACAGGTTATCTACAAAATATTTTTGGCTGGGAACATTTTTTTATATTGTGTTTCTTTCTTGCAATCCCTGGCATGGCTTTACTATACAAAATTGCACCGATTAAAAATTAAAGCTTATAGTCAATAATAAGTGGTGCGTGATCGCTAAACTTTTCATCTTTGTAAATAGAGGCTTCTAGAATCTGATCTTTTAGAGAAGGATGCGCAATTTGATAATCAAGACGCCATCCCACATTCTTAGCGTAAGCTTCACCTCGATTACTCCACCAAGTATAAGAAATATCTGTCGTATCAGGATAAAGCATACGGTAGGTATCAACCCAACCGACACTTTCAAATAAATCTGTCATCCATTGACGCTCTTCGGGCAAAAAACCTGAATTTTTTTTGTTCCCTTTATAATTTTTTAAATCAATTTCCTTATGCGCAATATTGATATCTCCACAAAGAATCATCGGCAAATTTTCTAACCTACGTTTTTTTAAATAAGGTAATAAATAATCCAAGACTTCAAATTTAAATGCTTGTCGCTCTTCACCACTTGAGCCTGATGGTAGATAAATTGAAACGACGCTTAAATTGTCATACATAAGTTCGAGATAGCGACCCTCAGCATCAAAAAGTGGAAGACCTATTTCACGAATAATTTTTTTAGGTTGTCTTTTGGTGTAAATACCAACGCCGCTGTAACCTTTTTTTTCTGCAAAACTAAAATAGCTCTTATAGTCACCATACGCTTTCATATCATGCGTTAAATCACTCTCATGTGCTTTAACTTCTTGTACACAAATAAAATCAGCTTCTTGTGAAGCAAGCCATGAAAAAACGCCTTTATTCGAAGCGGATCGAATTCCATTCATGTTTAGCGTTATAATTCTCATCATTCATCTCTATCGATTTATCTATGGATCATTCAAGTCAAGAGTTTATCGAATTTGCCCTAAAAAAACAGGTTTTACAGTTTGGTCAATTTAAAACGAAAGCCGGTCGCTTAAGTCCTTACTTTTTTAATACAGGTCTTTTTAATGACGGTGAGAGTCTATTGAAGCTCGGCATGTTTTATGCCAAATCCATTGAAGCTTCAAACATTCCCTTTGATATGCTTTATGGTCCCGCTTATAAGGGCATTCCTTTAGTCACCTCCATTGTCATTGCTTTTGCGAGCCGAGGTCGTAACGTGCCTTTTGCATTCAATCGCAAAGAAAAAAAGGATCACGGTGAAGGTGGTGTCATTATTGGAACGCCGTTAAAAGGACGGGTACTTATTGTGGATGATGTGATCTCTGCAGGCACTTCTGTGAATGAGTCCGTGAGTCTTATTTTAGAAGAAGGCGCTAAACCTTCAGGCATTGTAATTTCTATTGATCGAGAAGAAAAAGGGAGCGGAGCACTCTCGGCTGTTGAAGAAATTAAAGCCACACATCATTTGCCTGTATGCCATCTCACTTCTTTAAAAGAAATTATGCATTATATTGAATCGAATGCAACTTACGCATCCCATATGGACGCGATGCGTACCTATCAAAAAGAATATGGAATTAAAACTTAGCTTAATTTTTTACGAAGGAGTTCGTTGACCTGACCTGGATTAGCTTTGCCTTTAGAGGCTTTCATAATTTGACCGATAAGCGCATTAAATGCTTTTTCTTTTCCTGATCGATATTCATCTACCATGGCCTGGTTGTTCTTTAAAACTTCATCAATCATCGTTTCAATAAGACCGCAGTCTGAGACTTGTTTTAATCCTTCAGATTCAATTAATGCATCAATTTCTAAATCTGCATTCGTCCATAACTTTTCAAAAAGTTGTTTAGCGCCATTATTTGAAATGGTGCCATCTTGAATACGTTTTAAAAGTAAACTCAAGACTTGAGGTTTTATAGGTGAACGTTCAATCGATAAGTTATGCTCATTCAGTTTAGAAAATAATTGGCCTAAGATCCAATTTGCAATTTGTTTAGGCTCAGCACCCTCTTTTAAGGTAGCAAAAAAATAATCAGCCACATGTTTGTCACTTGTAATACCGGACGCGTCATAGGATGACAATTGATAATCACGTTCTAATCTCGCCTTCATAAGATGAGGTAATTCAGTCATGCTTTCTTTAATCTCTCTAATTTTTTCATCAGAAATTTCTAATGGTAAGAGATCGGGATCCGGGAAATAGCGATAATCATTGGCTTCTTCTTTAGAGCG
>VGHQ01000014.1 GCA_016868195.1 Betaproteobacteria bacterium
CCTGATAATTTATTATTTGATGCAGATGCTGATTGTTTATACAGGCCATCTGAATTCATATTCCAGCTAGAAATATCTTTGAGTAATTCATTTAAGCCTTCATTAATAACTTTTTGTTTTAATTCGGGCTCTAGAATAGGAAATGCCACTTCAATTCTTCTAAATAAGTTTCTATCCATCCAGTCTGCAGAGGATAAATAAACATTTTCCTTACCGTTTGCATAAAAATAAAAAATACGATGGTGTTCTAGAAATTGTCCAACAATAGATCTTACTCGAATGTTTTCGGAGAGGCCTTTAACTTTAGGCTTAAGTGCGCACACCCCTCTTACAATTAAATCAATTTTGACACCTGCTTGCGAGGCTTTGTAGAGTTCATTAATCACATCAGGCTCTAGGAGCGCATTCACTTTCGCCACAATTCTTGCAGGCTTACCTAACTTTGCTGCCTTGGCTTCAGCTTGAATATGCTTCACAATTTGATCAAACATAGTAAAGGGCGAGTGCCATAATGATTTCAGTTTGATTAAACGACTTGTTCCTGTGAGCTGCATAAAAATCTTATGAACATCGTCACAAATGGATGGGTTTGAAGTCATCAACCCAAAATCGGTATATAGCTTGGCTGTTCTGGGATGATAGTTTCCTGTCCCTAAATGCACATAACGTTTTAAAGTGTGCTCCGGTTTTCTTTTGCCTTTTGCTGGCAATAACTCTTTTCTTACAATCATGATCATCTTGGCGTGACATTTATGTTTTACCACACCATAAACAACATGCGCACCGACCTCTTCTAATTTAGCTGCCCATGAAATATTTGTTTCTTCATCAAAGCGTGCTAAGAGCTCCACAATCACAGTGACTTCTTTGCCATTCTTAGCAGCTTCAATTAAAGCGTCCATCACAGGCGATACATTGCCTGTTCTATATATCGTTTGTTTAATCGCTAATACATCAGGATCTTTTGAAGCAGTTCTGAGCAAATTCAAAACAGGCTCAAAGCTTTCATAAGGATGATGAAGTAACACATCGTGCGTTTTAAGTTCATCAAAGATAGAACCCTTAATTAAAGGTAACTTAGGGATATGAGATGGAAATTTCAGGTCGGGTCTATTCACAATCTCTGCTATTTGCATTAAGCGCATTAAGTTAACTGGCCCATCTACGCGATAACAATCTTCAGGATTCAAATCGCAAGATTTTCTTAAATACTTAAGAAGGTGATCTGGAATATCAGAGGAGATTTCAAGTCTTACTGCATCACCTAAATGTCTAGTGGACAACTCACCTTTTAATGATTCTTTTAAGTCAGAGATGTCATCATCCGATACAAATAAATCTGAATTTCTTGTCACTCTAAATTGGTAGCATCCTGTAATTTTCATACCGGGAAAAAGTTCGTGCACGAAAGATTGCATAAAGGTCGATAGGATCGCGATGCCGTATGGTTTTTGACTAATACGAGCCGGCATTTGAATGACGCGCGGTATAGAACGAGGTGCTTGAACAACAGCTAACTTAGGCGTCCTTCCAAAATCATCCTTGCCTTCTAATGTTACAAAAAAGTTTAAGCTTTTATTGATGACTTTAGGGAATGGGTGGGCTGGATCTAAAACAATTGGAGTTAAGAGTGGAACAAGTTCTTTTTCAAAATATGTTTTTGCCCAACGATGCTGACTTGGCGTCCATGCGCTCTCGAAATGAAGGTGAACTCCTTCCCTCTCAAGTCTCGGTAAAATATCTTTTTGAAATATTTTGTATTTATGACTAACAAGCGTTTGTGTCTCTTTCACAATGTTTAAATACGCATCACCTACTATAAGTCCATCTTGTGTCTTACTTTTAAGATTTTTTCTTAACTGCTCCTTAAGGACTGCGATACGAATCTCAAAGAATTCATCTAAATTACTTGAAACGATACAGATGTACTTAAGGCGCTCTAAAAGAGGTATTTTAAGATTTTGCGCTAGGGCAAGGACACGTCGGTTAAATTCAAGAGCGCCTAATTCACGATTTAATAAATTAAGTTTAGATTTCACAACATTCATACTATCATTGTGATTACAGAATGTGACATTTATATGACATTTGTAAGATATGTCATAGATATGTCACAAATTTGATTTAAATTAGCGTCCTTTATGATGATACCCTCTCGCAAAACAGCCCAATCTCCCGAAAATCTGAGTGGCTTATATGCTTCGATAGACCTGGGCTCTAACAGCTTTCGAATGATGATTGCAAAGGTCAATCATCTGCCTACCAGTATTCAATTTCAAACCATCGACACCTTAAGAGATACCGTCAGACTTGCTGGAGGACTTAATCAAGATAATGAATTAAGTGAAGAGTCAACAACGAAAGCACTTGCAGCTATTTTAAGATTTGGCGACCGATTGAGAAGCTTTAGCCCTAATCAAGTCGTTGCTGTGGCCACGAATACCTTCCGTGTCGCTCGAAATGCTAAAAAATTTGTCGATGAAGCGGAAAGGCTTTTAGGCTTTCCGATTGATGTCATCTCAGGTAATGAAGAGGCCAGGCTTATCTACATTGGAGCCTCATATATCGCGCCCATGTGTGTCGGCAAAAGGCTTGTATTTGACATTGGCGGCGGCTCGACTGAAATCATAATCGGTGACGGCCATGAGCCCAAGCTTTTGGAGTCGCTTCCTATAGGGTGCGTTTCTTTTAGCCAAAGATTTTTTTCGGAAGGTATCATCGATGAAGAAAATTTCAAAGCTGCTCAGAATGCTGCTTTAAAAGAAATTAAAGCGATCGCATCTTTCTATCGGAAAATGGGTTGGGAACAAGCGATAGGCTCCTCAGGAACAGCCAGAGCTATTGCAGAACTTATTGCACTCAATGGATTAAGTGGTGAACCGCACATTCTTCCTGTTGAAGAAACAGGCGGGATTATCACACGTCATGGCTTAGAGTTACTTAAAAAAAACTTACTTGAAACAAAACATATCGAACGATTAAGCTTATTAGGTTTAAAAGCGGATCGTAAGCCTGTATTACCCGGAGGCCTTGCTATTATGATCGCAGCCTTTGAAGAGTTAGGCATTGAGCATATGGAAATTACGGAAGCCGCCCTTCTTTTTGGCTCGCTTCATCATCTCTATAATCAATCTAAGCATAGTGCCAATAATAAGAAAAAGGGTATTCTTAAAACACTCTTTAATGCGATTGGTAAACTAGAAAATATCGATACGAGACATGGTCTTATCGAGCAATTAGGTAAACGTTTTAATGTAGACGAAGTACAATTTAAACGGGTAAGTCAAACGGCTGATTTTTTTTTAGATCAATTATCTAACTTTAAAAAAGAAGACAGAGAAAATAATCGCAAGCTTCTAACTTGGGCATCATTCCTTCATGAAATTGGCTTAGCTGTATCACGCGCTGATTACCAAAAACATTCTGCTTACATTATATCTCATGCTGATTTGCCAGGATTTTCAAGGCTTGATCAGGCTAGGCTTGCAGGGCTTGTATTAGGACATAACGGTAAACTCAATAAACTTCCTATCAGCCCTGGCTATATCGATTGGCACTTGTTATTTTGCTTAAGGCTGGCACATGTCGTTTCTAGAAAAAGAGAAAATGCAGCGCAGCCTCTTATCGAGGTCGAACAAAATCCTAAAGGATTTAAATTAAGGATTTCTAAGGCTTGGTTAGAAAAAAATCCATTCATTCAATTCGGACTCAACAAGGAAGCATCCGACTGGAAAAAAATTGAATGGAAGTATGAGATAGAGCTCTACTAAACTGTGCTTTTGGCACTACCAATTCTAGTATTAGTATATCTTGTGAGTGATGTTTTTTGTGTGATGACATACTTATAGAATTTAGCCACTTTTTTAGCTAAGACATCAGCACCCCATTTCTCTCCTGCGTATTGTCTCCCCTTTTTTCCAATGCTTTCACGTTTTGAGGGGTCAGATAAAAGCATGCTCACTTTATCTGCAAAATCATAGATATCATCTTTTGCGATTAACGTTCCCTCGCCCTCGATAAGTATTGATTTAGTTCCAAGCTCTGCTAATGCAACGACAGGCGTTCCTTGAGCCATAGCCTCTAAAAGTACTAAACCTTGAGTCTCGCTCTTAGATGCAAAGACAAATACATCAGCCGCCTTATAACAAGCAATAAGCTCATGACAGCGATCTAAGTATCCAATCATTTTTGCTTTATTCACCAAACCTAATCTCGCGATCGATGCCTTAATAGATTCTTCTGCTGGACCCTCACCTGTAATCACCAATAATGCATCAGGATGCTTTTGAATTAACTCCACATGCATTTCAAGTAAGAACTCAATATTTTTTTCATGGGCGACCCTGCCTACAAATAAAAGCATTGGTTGTGCTAATGGAATGTCATGACTGATTCGAAAAGACTCTCCATCGACCTTGGCAAAACTTGACTCGTCTAAACCTGTAGCCACCACTTCTGCAGATGTCTTAATGCCATATGCTTTTAATACATCCAACATGGGTTTTGATGGAGAGATAATGCCGTCAACTGCATTACATTGTCTTCTCGATATAGTTCTTGCAAGTTTTCTAGAAATAAATTGTGGGATGAAAGGTAAATAATGATGTAAATAATCCTCAAAGAATGTGTGGTAAGTTTCAACCACGGGTATATCTAATTTTTTTCCAAAATGAATACCCACGTAATGTGCTGTAAATGGTGTATGAATATGTATTACATCAAAATGTCCTTCTTCAACCCATGGTAATAATGCTTTCAATTTACCAAAATTCATTAAGCGATCTTCAGGATCGAAATAAATCTTATGGGAAGGCACTCTTATAATCCAGTCTGCATGCTTATCGTCATCGCCATAAGAGGGTGCGATTAAAGTCACTTGATGACCAAGTGCTTTGAGCTCATGTGCGAATGTATGTATGGATGTAGAGACCCCATTCACACGAGGAAAAAAAACATCAGATATAAAAAGTATATTCATTTAAATAATATAAAAAGAAATGATTGAAATAAGCATGCCTATTAAACCACCCACTAAAACATCACTTGGGTAATGAAGTCCTAAAATGGGTCTGGATAATCCAATTAAAATCGTGAATGGTATTAATGCAGTCGCTAACATAGGGTAATAATGGATAGCTACCATTGAGAATATGACTGCGTGTAATGTGTGTCCAGATGGAAAGCTAAATTGATCTAGGGGTATGCTTCTTAACGAAATTTGCTGGTATACATTGAATGGGCGTGGACGAAGTGTTCTAACCTTGAGCCACTTATAAATTAATGTGCCAATCAATCCGGTAGCTACCATATGACATACAGGCAATAATGCGCGAGCCTGATCTAAACATAACATAAGTACCATGAGGCTATACCAAAATACACCATCACCTAAACAACTAATACCCTTAAAGAAATTTCGGATGAAAATGTTATGACTGGTTTTATTAAATGTAATGCATAAATGACTATCGACATGATGCAGCTGATTCATGTACAACTTGAGTTTATTTAGCATAGCATTTATCCATAATAGATATTGCGATAAGGTTATTATCAAATTATGAAAGTTTTATGACAAATTTTGAGATAAGTTTTTTTGAATCATTTCATACGTATAGCTTGCGAGTTCCTTTCTATTGCCTCGAGGTTTGATAGGCTGCAAGACATCGACAACAGCCTTAATACGTTTCTCTTTTTTAATCTTCATGATTGAATCGACAAGCGACATATCACCGACAAATGCAACCTTGTCTGTATAAGCGCTATCATCTTTATACAGCAAGCATATAGGGAGAATCGCTCTATTAGAATCAATCGAAGATTGAAATAAATTACTTTTAAAGGGTAAGACATATCGACCATTGGTAGAAGTACCTTCTGGAAATATACACACAGATCGTTTGATTAAACGTCGCTTTATCTTCTTTAAAGCTTTTTTTATGTCCGACACCTTATCGCGCTTAATAAATATTGTTCCTGTCATATGAGCTACCCAGCCAAAAAGAGGCCACGAAGCTACATCTGATTTCGCTACAAAAATAGATGGCTTAATGGATTGAATGACAATGATATCGAGCCATGAAATATGGTTAGACACGAGTAGATATTTTTTTTGATTAAAGAGAAATACTTCTTCTCCTTTTATAGCGACCTTAATCTCAAAAATAGACAGAAGTTTTTTACACCAAAATTGAATAATTTTCTCTTGTTGCAACTTTGGTGAGATAAGGATTAATAGCGATAGAGGTATGACCAATAATATGTGTAAAAGTATCTTTAAGGTTTTCATGTCACACATGTTAATGATCTTCTGTGTCATATTTGTGACACTGTTTTGTCACGAAACTTTCATACTTGTCATATTTAATGCTCACATATGAAAAGATATCGTGCGATTTGGATTTCTGATGTTCATCTAGGTACTGCTGAATGCAAGGCTGAATACCTTCTCGATTTTCTTAAGCATAATACTGCCGAAACTATTTACTTGGTAGGCGATATCATTGATGGGTGGGCGCTCAAAAAACATTGGTACTGGCCACAAAAACATAATGATGTGATTCAAAAGCTATTACGTAAAGCAAGAAAAGGTTCAAAGGTTATCTATATACCAGGTAACCATGATGAACTGGGTCGCCAATTTATTAATATGACCTTCGGTGATATTGAAATCAAAAATGATCTTATCCATACAACATTGGATGGCAAAAGGTTGTGGGTGACCCATGGCGACCTTTTTGACAATATCATCTCATGCGCTAAATGGCTCTCATTTGTCGGCGATACCCTTAATTACGTCATCTTGAGAATTAACCATTTCTCCAATACCTTAAGACACAAATACGGATTTCATTACTGGTCGTTCTCTTCATACATCAAGAACTCAATTAAGAATGTTGTGAAGTATGTCGAGAATTTTGAAAAGCTGATGGCGGCTGAAGCTAAGAGAAAAAAATGTGATGGTGTCATATGTGGGCATATCCATAAAGCAGCCATTAAAAAAATTAAAGGTATTGATTACTACAACGATGGCGACTGGGTAGAGAGTCTCACAGCGCTCGTAGAAACTAAGAAAGGAAAGTTAAAGCTTGTCGACTGGCATCAGCATTCATTGTCATAAAAGATTAAAGCTATCTTCACATAAATGAAATATTTCACTTCTAGAGTGTTATTAAACTTTATATAAGGAATTTTTATGAGCGAATTGATATTAGATCCATCCTTAATGAGCGAACTAACTTTACAAGATCAAAAATCTTTAGGCACAAATCAAAAAAATACTATCCAAATTTCATGGGCACAGGACGAAAATGAGATTAGAGAGGCGCAACAATTAAGATATAAAGTTTTTGCAGAAGAGATGGGCGCCCACTTAACATCTAATTACGAAAAAATAGATAAAGATATCCTTGACCAATACTGTGACCATCTACTAATCCGAGATACCGAAACACTTAAAGTCATCGGCACCTATCGAGTCCTTCCCCCGCACAAGGCTAGAGAGGCTGGGTTTTATTATTCGGATCTTGAGTTTCATCTTGATCGACTCATGCATTTATCCGATAAGATGGTGGAAGTGGGTCGCTCTTGTGTGCATAAAGATTTTAGAACAGGCGGAGTCATCATGGCCCTATGGAGCGGCCTTGCAGACTATATGAAAAAAAATAATTACGAAGTGATGATTGGCTGCGCTAGCGTACCGATGGGTGACGGAGGACACTATGCGGCAAGTCTTGCTAAAAAAATTAATGCCTCACACTTGTCACCCTCAGAGTATCGTGTCACCCCGAAACTGCCTTTGCCTATTCATGAATTAGATCAGGACCTTGACGTTGAACCGCCAGCACTCTTGAAAGGATACTTACGGGTGGGTGCTAAAGTTTGCGGTGACCCTGCTTGGGATCCTGACTTTAATACTGCAGACTTTTTAACCATGTTCTTCTTGAAAGATATCCACCCACGTTACGCTAAACATTTTCTAGTGTGAGACGCAATCCTCTTATTCTATTAATTTTAGGAACTTTTCTTCTCGGCGGATGCGCTGCTTCTATTATAGGAGGCGGTGCTGTAGCAATTGATACTACCGCCGATCGAAGGACTCATGGCATCATTCTTGAGGACTCTAATATTGAATTCAAAGCTTTTAGCCTGATACAAAAAATAGAGGGCGATATTCATACCAACGTTACGAGCTATAACGGGCATGTCCTAATTTTAGGTCAGACTCCCAATGAATCTATTAAAAAACAAATTGGCTTATCCATTGAATCACTTCCGAACGTGAAGACAGTTACCAATGAATTAACGATAAGCCCAGTAGCAACCATCGCGTCTCGCGCTCAAGATACACTCATCACCTCAAACGTAAAAGCTAGATTCTTTCGTGAGAATAAAGTCTCACCCTTCTTTGTGAAAGTCGTGACTGAGAATAAGATCGTCTATCTTATGGGTATCTTAAACGAAGAGGAGGCAAACGAGGCTGAGAGAATTGCAAGGAGCGCAAGTCATGTAGTGAAGGTAGTTAAACTCTTTGAGATCATACCCCAAAAAAATTCAGTCACTCCTCAGTAGATGCTGATGAAGAATCCTGACACATGCATCCCATGACCATCTGTCCTTAATAAATAGGCTGATTTTTTTTCGGTCAAGCTTTAAACACGCTCTAATATTTAACTCTAAATCATCCCCAAGATATCCGGTTTTTCCATAGTCCACGATATCGATTGGGCCTGTCACAGGATAAGCCGCAATCGGTAAATCATTCATTAAGGCCTCAATCATGACGATACCGAACGTGTCGGTTTTACTCGGAAAACAAAATACATCATGTGCTCTATAAGTATCGGCTAACTCTCGACCAAATAGATAGCCTAAAAATTTTACTTTAGAATATTTTTTCCTGTAAGCATTCAAGCGTGGTCCTTCACCCACTATCGTAATCTCAAATTTATCTTGTAATGCACAAAGTACTTCTAGATTTTTTTCTCGACTCACGCGTCCAACATAAATGACCCGAGGGTGTTTATTTTTAATAATTTTTTTGTGGCTGATGAGTTCGTTTGCAACCCCTCTCGTCCAAACATAGACATGTTTAAATCCCCTTCGCATAAGCTCGCGCTTGGCTGAGAGTGATGGAGTGAGAATAGCCTTACTATCACTATGAAACATTTTTAAATAGCCATATGTCACCTTACAAGGAATCCGTGCTAGCTTCCATAGGTACTCAGGAAATTTGGTATGGTATGCCGTCGTATAAGGAATTCTATGAAGCTTACAGTAAACCCTTGCCACGAGTCCAATTGGGCCCTCCGTTCCAATATGTATATGTGTAGGCTGGATACTCTTAATTTTTTTGTAAGCCTGAAAAGGCTGCGTACAAATTTGCACCTCGGGATAAATCTTAAAGCTTGTCCAGCGAAACAAGCCAGGATGGATCACTACAGTTTTTAGGGGTGAAGTCTTGACAATATTCCTATAGGTCGTTGAGACACCATTCACCTGATCAAACGAGTCCGTAGCAATTAGAATTTTAATCACACAAAATTCTTACAAAAAATTATGACAAATTTGTTACAGAAACCTTAATTCTTTATTTTTAATTTTTCAACAACTATAATTATCGGAGTATATTAATCATTCCATTTTAAGAGGAAGTCTAACCATGCCTAACTATCATATTCAACTAAAAAAAATGGATGATGTACATCAATACTCTTCATGGTCTCCTGATGAGATCGATCTGCCTTGGTCAATTAAATATGATGACAAAGTTCAAGACTTCTATAAAGATTCAATTGCAGCGCTTGAAGAATGGCGAAAAAATTACTCTCGAATTAAATAGTTTTAATGTTAAATCATATTAAAACTTTATCCCTAAGAAATATTAAAAGGAGTTGTCTTCCGTGAATAAAGAACAAAATATAAATGCACTGATTGGAATACTTTGGGGCTTAGCTGTATACTTTAATCTCTCAAATTTGGATCCGAATGCATTGAATGTATTTGCTATATGGGCAGTATCGTTGAATAGACTTTATCAAGACCTCACTAAGAAGAAGAAGAAGAAAAAAAAGTAATAAGCAAGGCCTAATTTTTTAATCTTTATTCATATACTTTATGAAAAATCCGTATAAAGGTAAGACTGGCCTTCGAAGGCTCATCAACGCTTTTGGCTATTCTATTTCTGGAACATTCGCAGCATTTAAGCATGAGGACGCATTTAGGCAAGAAGTTATTCTAAGTGTGATTCTTATCCCGCTTGCAATCTATTTCGGTGAGAGCGCTATCGAACAAGGGCTTATGATTAGTAGCATCCTACTCATTATTATTGTCGAGCTTATTAACTCATCGATTGAGGCAACGGTAGACCGTATTTCATTCAAGCGTCATAAACTTGCAAAGCGCGCTAAAGATATTGGAAGTGCGGCTGTCTTTTTTACTCTCATCAATGCCGCTGTGATTTGGTTTTTAATACTCATTAAATAAATCATTTCTTTTGCTTTCTTTTTTAGAGAGCTATTAATCACATGCTTGAAGGATTTAACACTATCTTATTTTGGACCTGAAATAAGATAAAGCTCTCCCGGCTCTATCAACTCTGGATCATTTATTTTTTTGTGGATTTGGAGTGTACCTAGAAAATATCGCTCATTTTTTTTATACCAAGGTGCATGTGTTACATGCTTTGTAATTTCAACAATACCTGAGTGCTCTTCATCCATCGTCAAGAAATTAGGATGATTCTGGTCTTGAAAAAAATCTGGCTTCACTGAAAAAAGTTTTGTGGCTTTTTTTGTAAGGGGATCAAGCTCCCAGATGGATGCGAGGTGCTCATGATTACCCGGATCCTCATTAATGAGTATTTTTCCATTGTCAGACACTGTGATGTTGTCAAACATCTGTGCACCAATTTCTGAGGCGTTCAGAATAGATTGAATCGAGCCACCTTGCCTAGGATTATGGATGTCATCGAAAGTGAGTTGAAAAATTTGACTCATACCATCAATCTTGTCTGTGGTGGCAAAGTAGAAGACATTTTTATTGAGCGTATCCCAAGCTCCATCTTCAGGTCTTTTAAACTGCGTAATATTTTTTTCAATTCCTAACTGCTCTATCTCGCTACCCGACATTTGAGATACATCACCTAGTTCAACTAAATTAAATCGATCACCAATTACTTTAATCCCATAGAGGGCGCCATACATAAGACCGGCTCTCTCCACTGGATTACCTTTTGATTTTTTTTCTCCTATGTAGAGATATACTTGGCCATCCTTGTTGTCATCCATACCCATGACGATTGTTTTCACACCACTCTTAGGGTGTGCTAACAAATTCTCCCAAGAGGATTTACCCAGATAGGGAAGCTCATAGGACGTTCCTTTCTCAGGACCTGAAACAATGTGCGCAAATGCTCTTCCTCCGTTTCGATCTTCTTCACCACTTAAAAAAAATCTCCCTTTAAATCCTTTCATTGTTTTTGCATCAAAAAAAGCTGACTGACTTGGAAGATCGCCTGAACATAATTTATGAATGGGAGTGCTATTGATTACTTTAAATATACTTTTGTCACGATCCCATAATTTAACGTTTTTAATAAGATCATTGCCTGAGGTAATTTTTTTAGATCTTATGTCAAGTGTCCATTCCGAAACGAAAGCACCCTTACTACCGTGGGATCGGATAATTCCCTGATCACTTGAAATCTCATGATTGACGAATATTGACATGAGATCATTATTTTTATTGAGTACTCCAATACCATCAGGAGATGCAACTAATCGATACTGATTTTTATTTGCATTTGTCTCTTCGTTTATGAGAGATGTTATGTGCCAGTCCTGATGAAGTTCATCGATGAGCTTATGCTGAATCGTTTCTGCACTATGCACACTATCAATGATTAAAAAAGTTTTTAAAAAGAATAGAATGTAAAATAAAAATTTAGTCATCAACTATCTCGTGTTTAATTTTTGTAAATATTTCAGCGACTGATTCAAGTCTAAACCGTAATTTTGTGCTTTTAAATAATCCAATGGAGTGCTTCTATCATTTTTTTAAAGGCCTCTTATTAATAGTACGCCAGGGTATTACTTAAACTCAACGTTAATACAAAAAAAATCCTTCCGATCGAAAGATCGGAAGGATCAAGAAGCTATCTATATATAAAAGTTTTATTAGTCCGAATTTTTCACGTTATAAGGTTGTCTACCAAGCATATGAAGACGCATGGGCTTATGCTTTGTATCTTCCGCCACTTGCTCGTTGATTAATGTTGCACCCTCAAAATTATCTTTCTTAGACTCAATAGGTGCCTGACTATATGGTCGTTTTGAAAGATTTTGATGATTGATATTGTATTTAACATCTTTATTTTCATCTGCATAAACGTTAGCTACTGCTAATAACATTCCAGCTGATAATACTGCGATTAGATTTTTAGTTTTCATAATATTCTCCTTTTGTGAATTGATTTTAATTTTTAATAAGGGCGTTTACTTAACATATTCAAGCGTAATTTGCTTTGTTGATTGAGGTTAGCCTCATCAATACTTTCTGGGTTAGTAATCAATGTTGCACCCTCCCACGCTTGATCTTTCTTTTCTGAGTTATTGACTACTATTTGCTGATAAGGGCGTTTCGCAATAAAGTGATGGTTAAAAGCATTTTTATTCATAGCGTCTCCTGCATGCGCAGAACTAGTGCCTAACAAAACTGCTGCAGAAATAATTGCTGTCATATTTAAAGTTTTCATCATAATCTCCTCGTTAATTTTAATTTTTAGTTCGTTTTAATGCTTTTGTTCATGGAATGCATTATGCGTGGCCCTGTACAAGGAAAAATCTACCTAAATAGGTAGAACGGTGTATACTGATTGGCATATGTCTAATGAAATCAAAAAAAACCCCACTCAACTTTCGAGTGCTCGTGCATTCAGACAAAGCCTTAAAGAGACAGAGTCAAATGAATCGCATTTACGCCTTTATCTAGAGTTTGGCCAACAATTATTCATGCGCGGATGGAATGTCAATACCGCATCCAGTTTGCTTCACTCCTTATGTAACCTTGTCTCAGCGCAACATGCCTTGCTTGCCATAGAAAATATGGGCAAACTCATTATCTATACTCAAATTGGGCAAACACTCCCCAATGGGGCCAGAATTCCCATGATGGGTATTTTGGCGCAAATGCTAAAAAATCCAGTGCAGTTTGCGCTCTATGAAAACAAAAATACGCAATTATGGACACATCTGGATTCGCTGCACCATGAATGCCTTATTCCTATTGCGATTGGACAGCATGCTAAAGGCGTGATTGGATTTTCAGGAAAAAAACTTACCCTCAGTGATATGGAAAGAGCCTCCCTCCATACTATCTCTGGCATCATTGCTCTTGCAATTTCCCAACATCAAGGAATAGCTCGAAGTGAATCAGATCAATCCATTCTGGAATCACTCACGCCAAGGGAGCGAGAGATTTTTGCGCTTTTGCCAGCTGGATTGAGTAATAAAGAATTAGGCCATAAACTGAGTATTTCATCTGGGACTGTAAAAATTCATGTGGAACGAATACTCAATAAGCTTGGTGTCAAAGATAGAACCCAGGCAGCTGTCAAAGCTGTTGAGTTAGGTTATAAATCTTAAACTTTAGAATTCTTACAACATGTGTATCCATAGACCAAATTTTTAAGATGGCCATTCGAATTGTAAAGAATAAAATAAAAAAGAATCCACCGATGCGCTGGCTTGAAAAGTCTTGGCAAAATTTGCCATTAGGCTTTAAGGGTGTCATTGTGATTGCGCTGCCCTTAGCGATATTACTGGCTTCTTTAACTTCGCTCTTCATGCGCGAGCTAGAATCTACCAAGCTCGAAAATCAACTTAAACGTGCATTGCAAAATCAGCGCGATATTCAAACTGTTCATACTCAACTCCTAGAGGCTTCCACTGGGGTAAGAGATTTTTTACTGACTGGCGACAAACACTTTCTAGATATTTTTTTTGAAGCGGAAAAGAAACTCCCAAAAATTATCGCCGCCTTGGAAGAGCGTCTCGAGAGTGATCAGCAAAAGGAGCGGCTATTTAAAATCTTGCCACTCGTCACTAAAAACCTGGCTGATTTAAAGGCTCTCTCTAATCACAAGACTGCCATTGCCTCTGATCAATTAATTGCACAATTTAAATCTCAAGTAGCGACATTGGATAAACTGAGAGAAGAAATAGAAGCGCTCAACACTGAGGAAGCGCTCTTGGCTGAGC
>VGHQ01000015.1 GCA_016868195.1 Betaproteobacteria bacterium
AGACAGGCACGCTGACGTGCTGTTCTTTGCCTCGCGTATCCGTGAATCTAAAGTCCACGAATTTAACGTTGTTATCTTTAACCTTTTTCATTACATCAGCGATTGCCATTTCATTCTCCTAAAAGCGACATTTTTGATTTGATTTAAAGTTTATTCATGCATTTCAACATATTAATATTAAGCATAAATTGTGCCAATCGAATAATGTGCTAAAGCTTTGATATTATACGCACTTTAAAAGGTATTCTTAAAAAATTGCACCATAAAAATGCATTTTTGCTATTTAAGCACTTAAATAGTGCATAATTGTCGTGGATGGCAGTTTTTTAAAAAACACTTATACTCAAAACCTTCATCCAATCGATGTGATAACCGCACCATGACTGAAGTTAAAAAACATTTTGCTGTAATTGGTAATCCGATTCATCACAGCCTATCCCCTCGAATCCATGCCATCTTTGCAAAAGATGCAGGGCTTCTGATGGATTACCAAGCGGTGCTATCGCCACTCGATGGATTTCAACAAACATCACAAACACTCATTTCACAAAAACTAAGCGGTGCTAATGTCACGCTACCATTTAAAAAAGAAGCTTATCAGTTAGCGCATAAACATTCTCAACACGCGACAATCGCTGAAGCAGTGAACACACTCGAATTTAAAGATAAAGAAATCATTGGACACAATACCGATGGCATCGGATTAGTTCGAGATCTCGAACAAAATCTTCTTATAGATTTAAAAGATAAAAAAATTTTACTCATTGGTGCGGGCGGTGCGGCTGAAGGTGTGTTGTATTCAATACTAGAAAAAAAACCATTAGAACTCACACTCACCAATCGTACGATTGAAAAATCAAACACGATTAAAAATAAAATGAATGCGTATGCGAAACATTTAAATGTCGATTTGAACGTCGTCGAAATCTCAAAACTACCACAGCAATATTTTGATGTGATCATCAATGCCACTTCTGCCAGTTTAAATGAAGCTGATCTTGGTTTGGACAACAAAGTCTTTCATGAGAAGTGTTTAGCCTATGACATGATGTATGGCAAAGAAACAGCATTCATCAAACAAGCAAAATCCCAACACGCTCAAACATCAGATGGATTAGGGATGCTTGTGGAACAAGCGGCTGAAGCGTTTTATATTTGGCACCACATCAAACCCCAAACAAAATCTGTGATTGATTTTTTAAGAAAAAATTAATTGCGTCAAGGATTAAAAAATCTATTCTGGCATCATCGGTCATTACAAGGAAAAATTGTATCCGTCCTATTTCTTTTATTTTTTTTCTATCAGCTTTGGATTTTGTTACATATTTTTTTATGGACTGTAGTCAATCCGAGCGACAGTGCTTTTATGGAAACAAGACTAGAACATCTGCTAGAAAAAGACGAGAAAGCAACGCTTCGTCATCAATGGGTCAATTACAATCAGATCTCTATGCATATTAAACAAGCTGTGATTGCAGCCGAAGACGCTAAATTTATTGATCACGAAGGGTTTGATTGGGAGGGCATTGAAAAAGCCTATGAAAAAAATAAGCGACGTAAAAAAATTGTCGCAGGGGGCTCTACCATTAGCCAGCAACTCGCTAAAAATTTATTTTTATCTAACCAAAGAACACCGTGGCGAAAGATAGAGGAAACCATGATTACGCTCATGCTGGAAACGATTTTAAGTAAACAAAGGATTTTAGAGATTTATTTAAATGTGATTGAGTGGGGGAATAATGTCTATGGTATTGAAGCGGCATCCCAACGGTACTTTTCAGCGCACGCAAAAGAGCTTAATAGTTTTCAGTCGGCCAAATTGGCATCAATGATTCCCAATCCTCAATATTACGAAAGACACCAAGATTCATCAGGATTGATCGAGCGAAGCGGAATTATTTTGTCTCGCATGAATGCAGTGCAAGTACCTTAAATTTAATGGTCTTCACTTATTTCAAATAAGGTTTTAAATATTTCCCTGTATAACTCTTCTTGTTATTGGCGACTTCTTCAGGGGTGCCTTCTGCAATAATTTCACCACCCCCATCGCCCCCTTCAGGCCCTAAATCAATAATCCAGTCTGCTGTTTTAATCACATCTAAATTATGTTCGATAATCACAATCGTGTTGCCTGCATCACGAAGCTTGTGAATGACGTCAAGCAATAATTGAATATCAGCAAAATGAAGTCCAGTTGTCGGTTCATCCAAGATATAAAGTGTTCTTCCTGTATCTCTCTTTGAAAGTTCTAACGCTAATTTGACGCGTTGAGCTTCACCCCCTGAAAGGGTCGTCGCATTTTGACCTAAGGTGATATACCCTAAGCCTACTTCAATCAAAGTGCGTAATTTTTTTTCAACGGCAGGAATCGCATTAAAAAATTGATGCGCTTGTTCAACGGTCATGGATAAGACGTCATGAATATTTTTTCCTTTAAATTGAATCTCTAAGGTTTCGCGGTTATAGCGTTTACCTTGGCAAATATCACAAGGGACATAGACATCAGGTAAGAAGTGCATTTCAACTTTGATCACACCATCTCCTTCACATGCTTCACATCGACCTCCTTTGACGTTAAATGAAAACCGCCCGGGGCCGTAACCTCGATTTCGGCTCTCATTCAATTGTGCAAAGAGTTCTCTTGTGGGCGTAAAAAGTCCTGTGTATGTTGCAGGATTTGACCTCGGTGTACGTCCAATAGGACTTTGATCCACATCCACCACCTTATCAAAAAAATCTAAGCCTTTAATCGAGGCATGTTCTGCAGGTTCGGTATGGCTTCCATATAAATGATGAGCGACTGCACGATAAAGTGTGTCATTGATGAGCGATGATTTACCACTTCCTGAGACACCCGTAATACATGTGAGAAGTCCGATCGGTAATTTTAATTGCACATTTTTTAAATTATTTCCTTTAGCCCCTTTTAACTCCAGCCATTTCAAATGACGTGGTAATACGCGCTTATTTTTATATTTAATTTCTTTACGGCCGCTAATATATTGCCCTGTGAGAGATTGAGCGTGTTTTGCAATCATCCTAGGTGTGCCTTCAGCAACGACATACCCACCATGTTCACCGGCTCCTGGGCCAAAATCAACCACATGGTCGGCCGCAAGAATAGCCTCTTGATCGTGTTCTACGACAATCACAGTATTACCTAAATCACGTAATCTCTTTAAAGTTTCAAGTAAGCGATCGTTATCACGTTGATGTAAACCAATCGAAGGCTCATCTAGCACATACATGACTCCAGTCAAACCACTGCCAATTTGTGAAGCTAACCGAATACGCTGCGCTTCACCTCCCGATAAGGTTTCGGCAGAACGAGATAGGGATAAATAATCCAAACCGACATTCACTAAAAATTTTAAACGACTGGTAATTTCAAAAATGATTTTTTCAGCGATGGTTTTTTTGGCCCCCTTTAGTTTTAAGGACTCAAAAAAATGTACCGTCTCTTTTAAAGGGGTGTTACATATGTCATGGATATTTTTTTTACCTACTTTGACATGTCTCGCTTCAATCCTTAAACGTGATCCTTCACAGGATGGGCAAGGTTGCATATTCAAATACTTTGCAAGTTCATCTCGGACTGTGCCTGAATCTGTTTCATGATAACGACGTTTTAGATTATTTAAGATGCCTTCAAAGCTATGCATCTTTTTGATGATCTGGCCACGTTCATTGATATAAGAAAAATTAATATGCTCCGATCCACTACCATTTAAGATCACATGTTGAATTTTTTCAGGCAACGCTTCAAAAGCGGTTTCTAGATCAAATGTGTAATGCTCACTTAAAGATTGTAAAAGTTGAAAATAAAATTGATTCCGTTTATCCCAGCCTTTGATGGCACCTGATGCAAGAGACAAATGTGGAAAAGCCACCACACGCTTAGGATCAAAAAAATTGATATTGCCAATCCCATCACATTCAGGACAAGCTCCCATCGGATTATTAAATGAGAAGATGCGTGGCTCTAATTCTTCTAGCGAATAGTCACATAAAGGACATGCAAATTTCGCGGAAAAAAGATGTGATTTATTCGTATCCATCTCCACTGCAATCATTTTGCCATCCGCAAGCTTTAATGCGGTTTCGGTTGACTCCGTGATGCGCTGCTTAATATCTGGATTAATTTTAATGCGATCCACGACGACATCGACTTGATGTTTTTTAGTTTTAGTAAGTTTGGGTAGTGCATCAATCTCATAAATCTCACCGTCGATGCGTAAACGAATAAAGCCTTGTGCTTTTAAATCTTCAAATAAATCTTGTTGTTCACCTTTGCGGCTATTCACAATAGGGGCTAACAACATAATCTTTGTATCTTTGGGCAATGCTAATAAGGTATCCACCATCTCCGATACCGTTTGCGATTGCAAAGTATGGGCGTGCGTCGGGCATTCAGGCTCACCCGCTCTTGCATATAACAGCCTTAAGTAGTCATGAATTTCAGTGACGGTACCCACGGTGGACCGCGGATTATGAGAGGTTGATTTTTGTTCAATAGAAATCGCAGGCGATAAACCTTCAATCAAATCGACATCAGGTTTATTCATCCGCTCTAAGAATTGTCGTGCATAAGCGGATAAGGATTCAACATAACGACGTTGACCTTCAGCATAGAGGGTATCAAAAGCTAAAGATGATTTGCCGGAGCCCGATAAGCCTGTAATGACAATCAATTTATTGCGGGGTAAATCGAGTGAAATATTTTTTAAATTATGGGTTCTGGCCCCGCGAATCTTAATCGTATCCATGGTGCTTTAAGGTTTTAAAAGGTAACCTGTTAATATACGAAATTATTCAAAAATAAGAAATATCTAATTCAAGTTTATGAAGATAGAACAAGGCATGACCTGGCTCGAGATTCGATCCAGTTTAAGTTTGGCATCGATCTATGGCTTAAGAATGTTAGGCATGTTTTTAATCTTGCCCATTTTTGCGATCTATGCCGAAGGCTTACCCGGCAGTCCTTCAGCCTTTCTTGTCGGCTTAGCACTGGGTGCTTATGGTTTAACGCAAGCACTCTTTCAATTACCTTTCGGTATGTTATCTGACCGCTATGGGCGCAAAAATATCATTTACATTGGCCTCCTTTTATTTGCTTTAGGTTCTTTTGTGTCTGGTTATTCGGACGATATTCACATCATTATTCTAGGCCGTGCCATTCAAGGCGCAGGCGCTATATCAGCCGCTATCACCGCGCTTGTGGCTGATTTAACTCGAGATGAACATCGCACCAAAGCGATGGCGATGATTGGAGCCACGATTGGCATCACTTTTGCCTTGTCTTTAATGGGCGCTCCTATTCTGAATCGACTTATAGGTGTGCCTGGTATTTTTATGCTGACAGGCCTTTTATCTCTACTTGCTATTTTAGTGGTGCGCTTTGTGGTGCCCACACCTTTGACGCTAAAGACTTCCGAAACATTAAAAGCATCTCAGCCATCCTTTAAATCAATCCTTAAAAATACCCAGCTCTCGCGTTTAAATTTTGGGATATTTGCCCTCCATGCGGCTCAAATGGCGATGTTTATCGTGGTGCCTATAGCGCTTGCAACTTCAGGGGGGTTAGATGTCAACCAACATTGGAAAGTCTATTTACCTGTGCTTCTTACTTCATTTATTTTTATGGTACCTATCATCATCTTGAGTGAAAAATTTAATAAATCAAAACTCATATTCATTGGCTCTATTTTTTTAATGCTTATCGCCCAACTCATGTTTGGTGTTTTGATCCATGTTTTTTGGGGCCTCATCGCATCTTTATTTGTCTACTTTGTAGCCTTCAATGTTTTAGAAGCAAGCTTACCCAGTTTGATTAGTAAAATTGCCCCGCCAAGCGCTAAAGGGACAGCGATTGGGGTGTATAATACCTGTCAATCACTAGGTGTCTTTTTTGGTGGTTTATTAGGTGGTTTTTTAGCAGATTTAGGTGGCAGTTTTTCAGTGTTTTCGTTTTGTGCCATGTTGATGACGTTATGGGCAAGTTTTGCATTATCGATGAAAGCCCCGCCCGCAATTAAAACGTTGATGTTTATGATTCAAAATAAATCATTACTCAAAAACCCTAAACAATTAGCTTTGATAGAGCTTAAATTACAAAAAATAAAAGGTGTGCGTGACGTCATGATCTTGCTTGAAGAAGGCCGGGTGATGCTAAAAGTCAACAAACACGAAACGATTCATGAAGCATCGATTATTCAGTTACTAGGAGGGAAACATGGCGTCAGTCAATAAAGTCATTTTAATGGGCAACCTAGGTAAAGATCCTGAGGTGAGATTTATGCCTAACGGGGATGCTGTATGTAATTTTAGTATTGCTACCACTGATAACTGGAAAGATAAAAACGGTAAGAAACAAGAGCGTACCGAATGGCATAACATTGTGATGTATCGAAAGTTAGCCGAGATCGCAGGCGAATATTTAAAAAAAGGGCGTCCTGTATTTATTGAAGGTAGACTGCAAACACGCAAATGGCAAACCAAAGAAGGCCAGGATCGTTACACCACTGAAATTATTGCAGAGAGCATGCAAATGTTAGGCGGTCGAGATAGCGGTGGCGGATCCTCAAGCGGTTCATCAAACGCACAAAATCAATCTCAATCACAAGGTCATGATGAATTTAATCAAGCTCCCCAAAGAACAGGAGGTGCACCACAAGCCGCAGCCACTAACTTTGACGACTTTGAAGACGATATCCCTTTTTAATTTAACATATCGTTTTTTAATTCATGCCCATTTTTGATTTCAAATGTGAAGCTTGTGGATACTCAAAAGAGTTACTCCGTAAAATTTCAGATTCCATTTTGACTGAATGTCCTGAGTGCCATAAGGAGACTTTTAAAAAACAAGTCTCAGCCCCCAGCTTTCAACTTACAGGCTCTGGATGGTATGTCACAGACTTTAAGAACAAATCTAAAGATGGTGCCAAAAGTGATACTAAAACTGAAACCAAAAAAGATGCGAGCGCATCTTCAACTTCGAGTTAACTTTATATTATGTTTAAACGCTATTTTTTAACTGGCTTACTTGTGCTTGTCCCTCTTGCGATTACGCTATGGGTGATTACCTCTCTGATCCATTTTTTAGACCAAACACTGATTTGGCTTCCCTATGATTATCAACCTAGAAATCTATTTGGATTTGATATCCCAGGATTGGGTGTTGTTTTAACACTAGCCGTTATTCTGGGTATAGGACTCTTGGCCTCTAACTTATTTGGCCGTCAATTCTTAAAGCTATGGGAAGTGATACTCTCAAGACTTCCGTTTGTGAATTCTATTTATTCAAGTATCAAGCAAGTCTCTGACACATTATTTTCAGAATCGGGCCGCGCGTTTAATAAAGCGGTACTCATTCGTTATCCTGATCGTGATACTTATACAATTGCATTTTTAACAGGAGAGCCCAGTCCAGAGATTGCAAAACATCTAAAGGGTAAGTACTCAAGTGTTTATGTACCCACAACCCCTAATCCCACCTCAGGTTACTTTCTGATGGTAGCTAAAAAGGATATGGTGGAATTGGATATCAGTGTCGATCAAGCGTTGAAGTATGTGATTTCCATGGGTGTGGTGCCCCCCCGTAAAAAAATCAAAAAAAATTAATTTATATAAAGAGAATATCAAAAATGATGCGAACGCATTACTGTGGTGATTTAAATAAAAAACATATAGGGGAGACGGTCACTTTATGTGGCTGGGCACATCGTCGTCGCGATCATGGCGGCGTGATTTTTATTGATCTTCGTGATCGTGAAGGTATTGCGCAAATTGTGATTGACCCTGACACCAAAGAAACATTTGCGATCGCTGAATCGATTCGTAATGAATTCGTTTTAAAGGTGGTATGTAAAGTCAGGGCTCGCCCAGAGGGAACAGTCAATTTAAATATTCCTACAGGTGAAGTTGAAATGTTGGCGTCCACCATTGCAATTTTAAACCCGTCACTTACCCCACCGTTCATGCTTGATGATGACTCCATTTCAGAAATGATTCGTCTTGAATATCGCTTTATGGATCTTCGTCGTCCGATGATGCAAAATAATTTACGTCTTCGCTATCGTGTGGCAAAAGTCTTACGTGACTTTTTAGATGAAAATGGATTTATGGAGATTGAAACACCGATGTTAACTCGAAGTACGCCTGAAGGTGCGCGAGATTATCTTGTACCATCACGTGTGCATGCAGGTGAATTTTTTGCGCTCCCTCAGTCCCCTCAATTATTTAAACAATTATTGATGGTGTCAGGATTTGATCGTTACTTCCAAATCACTAAATGTTTTCGCGATGAAGATCTGAGAGCAGATCGCCAGCCTGAATTTACACAGGTCGATATTGAAACTTCATTTATGAATGAAGAAGACATTATGACCATGGTCGAAAAAATGATTCGTGAAATGTATAAGAAAGTCGCATCCGTTGATTTGCCATCACCATTCCAGCGTATGACGTACCTTGAAGCGATGTATACATATGGCTCAGATAAACCTGATATGCGTGTGACTCTAGAAATGACTGAGTTGACTGATGTGATGAAAGATGTCGACTTTAAAGTTTTTTCAGGTGCGGCCACAATGAAAGGTGGTCGTGTCGCGGCATTAAGAGTGCCAAACGGATCTGCAATCACACGCTCTGAAATTGATGCCTATACTGAATTTGTCAAAATCTATGGCGCTAAAGGTTTGGCTTATATCAAGATTAACGACGTCAATGAATTAAACGAAACAGGTCTTCAAAGCCCCATTGTTAAAAATATTCATGTGAACGCATTAAAAGCGATCATTGAAAAAACAGGTGCCGCAAATGGCGACATTATTTTCTTTGGTGCCGATAAAGAAAAAATTGTCAATGAAGCCTTGGGTGCATTGAGGCTTAAAATTGGTCACGAAAAAAATCATGTGGATGGCAGACTCTGGGCACCTTTGTGGGTGGTAGATTTTCCAATGTTTGAATATGATGAAGAAACTGACCGTTGGGTTGCTATCCATCATCCATTCACAGCGCCTAAAGAAGGTCATGAAGATTTGTTAGCCACTGACCCAGGCAAATGTTTATCTAAAGCCTACGATATGGTGATCAATGGCTGGGAAGTAGGGGGTGGCTCCATTCGTATTCATGAAGAAAAAGTACAGTCCAAAGTGTTTGATGCGTTAAAAATTTCAAAAGATGAGGCCAAAGAAAAATTTGGATTCCTTCTTGATGCTCTTCAATATGGCGCACCTCCGCATGGCGGTCTAGCCTTTGGTCTTGATAGATTGGTCACATTACTAGCTGGCGCTGAGTCGATTCGCGATGTGATCGCGTTCCCAAAAACACAGCGTGCTCAATGTCTTCTCACCAACGCACCGAATGTGGTTGATGAAAAACAATTACGTGAGCTCCATATTCGTCTTCGCACCCCACAACCCACTACCTAAAAAAATTGCGACATGATTTTATCTATCAATCATATTCAGCTTGTTGCAGAAAAAGATTTGGTGATTCAGTTAAAAGATTTTTATTGTGACGTCATAGGTTTAACTGAGGGCTTTAGACCAGCATTTGATCGCTTTGGCTTTTGGTTATATATAGGCGACAAAGATGTGCTGCATCTAATAACCCCTAAGGAAGGTGATGGACGCTCCCTTCAAAAATCATCCTTCGATCACATCGCATTTAAAACAGCTAATTATCAAGGCGTTTTAAAAAGGCTTCAATCACTCGATATTCCCTTTGATGAAAAACCGATTCCAGGCATGACAGCCCATCAAATTTTTTTAAGGGACCCTGCGGGAAATCGTGTTGAGCTAAATTTTGATGGTGAATAATATTTATAAGGATATCTTGATATGAAAAGCTACCGCAAAGAACTGTGGTTTAACGCTCCCTCAAGAATGCACTTTACAAATATCACGCCAGACGTGAGAGAGTGTCTAGCAGAGAGCGGAATTAAAGAGGGCTTAGTACTAGTCAATGCGATGCACATTACCGCGAGTGTGTTTATTAATGATGACGAGTCGGGATTGCATCATGATTACAAGCGCTGGCTAGAAGCCATTGCTCCTCATGAGCCTGTGAGTAGTTACCGTCATAACGATACCGGTGAGGACAATGCCGATGCGCATATTAAGAGGCAGGTCATGGGTCGTGAGGTGGTAGTTGCTGTCACCTCAGGAAAACTTGATTTTGGTCCTTGGGAGCAAATCTTTTACGGTGAGTTTGATGGACGACGAAAAAAAAGAGTGCTTGTTAAAATTATTGGCGAATAGCCATTCACTAAATGGCTCTCACTTTAGGATGGTTATTAATCCTTACACTGGAATCTAATCATACGATGCACGCCTGAACTATCAATTTTTTCCTCCAGAGCACTATAGCCCTTGTCACAGGTATTTTGAGCTTTTTGATAGCAGGAGCCTATGGTTTCAGCCAATCCGCTGCATGTGGTCATATAGATATTATTTTTACGATCAATCAAATTGACTGGCTGTTCTTGCGGATTCATTAAAGATTGACAGGAGAGAGTTAAGATCATTACAAGTAACACGCTAATTTTTTTCAATTATTTTTCCTCTAAGTAAAAAAAACGGCATCCGAAGATGCCGTTTTTAAGTTTATCCGACTAAGAAATTAATCTTAGAAGAATAGAATCGCACCAAGTGAACCTTGTTTTTGATCTGATTTTACACCATTATGAGTTCTTGATTCTATATCATTGAACTCAGCCACTAAGTTTAGATGCTTAGTAAGTGGGTGATAAGCACCAATAGTCCAACGTTCATTTTTGTCAACCAAAGTAGTATCGGCAGGCAATGCATCAAGATTTGACACACCATAAGCTACACCAATTTTAGTTGCTGTTGGAAGCTTATAGGTTGCTTGAAGATAGCCACCATCAGAATCACGTTTTGCGTTGGTAGAACTATCCCAACCCGCATTTCCTAAGAAGGTTGTACCAGCGCCTTCGCCTTTGTAGTAGTAACCTGTTACTCCAAAGTTACCACCATTCACGTTAACACCAATATCACCTGCAGTCACTGTGTGATTTTGGCCACTTGTTCTAGAGGTATTTACGTCATAATTCACACCTGAAACCCAGACTTTACCAGATAATACATCGCCAGCAAATGAGTAAGATGCCTTAGCTTCAAGACCAAATCGCTCTTGCTGAATGTCAGTTCTGGTTAATGGATCATCGCCACTGCTAGAATTGAAAATACTGTTCTGTGTACTAGCTTGTGGCAATTGATTAGGGTTAGTAAGAGCTACAGTCGCTTGGAAACCATTAAAGTTTGGTGTCGTGTAAGCAATTTGACCTTTCCATGCTGCGTAGATATAACCAGTACCAATACCACCCACTGTTGTATTGTAGATACTGTTGGAAGTCAAGCCACCGAGAGATCCGTCAGCCATAGCACCCACACCTAAAAGTGTCATATCATTAAGAATCGCATCAGAAGCGAATATACCTAAATCTTTACCAAGTTTAATTGAACCCCATGACTTGTCACCAAAGGACACATAAGTTTGACGATTACCAAATGCGTTGTACTCACCACCTATAAGTCCATCACCAGTAGCGGTGTTATTTGACACACCAGGTTGCATACTGATGGTAAATTCTACATCTAAATCATTCTGACGTGTCTTACCTGTGAAACCTAACCATCCAGGTAGAAGACCTGTGTTAATACCTACAGCGTTATCATGACCACTCTGAGCCACACCTCTTGCGATTGCACCATTACCAGTAGCTTGAGCAGGGCCTTTGACCTTTACATAATTTCCGAATGCATTCACGTTACCGTTGATATCAATTGTCCACTCACCTGCTGGGATAATGATACCTGCATTAGCTGTAGAAGCTGAAAGTGCTAAAACAGCACCCGCCACTGCTAATTTAATATTCTTGTTCATATATTTCTCCTATTGTTTTTAAAACCTCATCAATTGCTTGATGAGAAAGTTCGCGAACTTTCCCAATGAATAAAAGCTTCATCAAGAAGGTTAAGTGAATTATGGGCCTTGGAATTAGTGATTCGCAAGTATTTTTAGTGTTTTTTGCGACATTTCTGTTAGTTTGTTGTAAATTTGCAACAAAATTATTTTAAGTTACTGATTTATAATAACTTTTCAAATTCACGAATCGCGTAACGATCCGTCATGCCAGCGATGTAGTCCGCAATGATGCGTGGTTTTTTTTCTTTTCCGATCGATTGAAAGTCTATAGGTATGAGATTTAAGTCATCCATATACACCTTAAATAAGCCCTCAACGGTCGCTACAGCCTTGTCCGTCATCTCGGTCACCTTGGGATGGAGGTATAAAGACCTCCTTAAGAACTGTTTTAATTGAAGCTGTTTTTCTGCCATCTCGGCTGAAAAGTCAATCATCGGACCATGAAGTCTCACCTCATCCACAGTTTTTGGTTTGGATACCTTTATATAGGAGAGGCTGGTTCGACATAAATCATCCACCAAGCTATGGATCATGCGACGGATCGTTTCATGAACGAACCGCTTTGGGGATAAATCAGGATAAAAGGTTTTGACTTTCAAGGCGGATTCTTTAAATAGAGAAACCTCCATGAGTTGATCGATCGTTAGAAGACCTGAACGAATGCCGTCATCAATGTCGTGATTGTTATAGGCAATCTCATCCGCAAAGTTAGCAATCTGTCCCTCGAGTGTCGTTTCTGTTTTATCTAAAAATCTAAGCCCCACATCGCCTAACTTTTCCGCATTTTTAATCGAGCAGTGTTTCAAAATACCTTCTCTTGTCTCAAAGGTCAGATTGAGCCCATCAAATTCGGCATACCTTTGCTCCAAAACATCCACGACGCGAAGTGACTGAAGGTTGTGCTCGAACCCACCATAATCTTTCATGCAACGATTTAAAGCATCCTGCCCTGCGTGACCAAAAGGGGTGTGACCTAAATCATGCGCTAGGGCAATAGCCTCCGCTAAGTCTTCGTGTAGATTTAGCGTTCTCGCAATACTTCTTGCGATTTGCGCGACCTCTAAACTGTGCGTGAGACGCGTTCTAAATAAATCACCCTCGTGATTCACGAACACTTGCGTCTTATATTCGAGTCGCCTAAAGGCCGTCGAGTGGATGACGCGATCTCG
>VGHQ01000016.1 GCA_016868195.1 Betaproteobacteria bacterium
GATGCAGCGCTTATAGTGGGGAGTGATCCCTCTGTAATTTCAGCTAAATCTTTAAGATAGATAATTTGATTTTTATTATTAATGAGCGATGTCTTGCCAATATCTGCTAGAGATTTTGATTGACCTTCAGTATTAATAATAATTCTTTGATTGTTATTCTCAATAAAACCAGCGCCTCTAACACCGGACGATTTACTAGCAGCAGTAATAATTTGTTCAATTGAAATATTAGATTGAATTAATTTTTCAGGTTGAATTTCAATTTGATACTGTTTAATTTTTCCACCAAAGACATTTACATCGGCAACACCAGGAATTGATAAAAGATGCGGAATAATAAGGCGATCAACAACCGTTCTTATTTCTGCTAAGGATTTTGTTTTAGATGTAATACCAATGCCTAAAACTGAAGATGCCGCAGAGGTTAAAGGTGTAATCTTTGGAGAAATACCTGGCGGCATTATACTTGTAATAGAGGTAAGTCTTTCTGAGATGACTTGCCTATTTCTAAAAATATCTGTGTGCTCATTAAAAATGATGGTAATGACAGATAAACCAGGTATGGATTGGGATCGTATTGTTTCAATACCAATTGTGCCCCCTAAGTTTTTTTCAATAGGAAGAGTGACGAGTGACTCAACGAGATCAGATGATAGACCAGGAGATTCGGTTTGAATAATGACTTGGTTTGGTGAGAACTCAGGAAAAACATTTAGGGGGCTTCTTGTGATCTGATAGAGTCCAAATATGATTGCAATCACTGCAAGTCCAATAATGACCCCAGTATATCTTATTGAAAATTTGACAATCGATGACATCATAATGATTTAATCATCATTTTCATTTTTGATCTGATACTTAAATTCTTCCGAGAGTAAAAGCTGAGCACCCTTAATTACAATCAAATCTTTTTCCTTGATGTGTTCTTCTTTAATAATCCAACCATTTGGACTTTCATTATCAGTTTCAATAACTTTTCGAACAAATTTATTTTCACCAGTTCTTAAATAAACCCAAGCTTGACCTGCATTCCAGATAACAGCCTCTTTTGGAATTGCTAAATATCTTTCTGAGTCTGAAGTTAAATTTTCCTGAACTAAATTTGCAATGACTTTGGAATCAATTCTCAATTTGTTGTTAAATACAATATAGAAGTACGTTTTCCCTTTTAAAGACTTATCAAGACTAGGGGCTTCTGCAAGGTAATTGGCTAAAAATTTTTCCTCAAGATTATCAATTAAGGCAAGACTAATATTTTTAGGCGGCTCATTGCTTGTATTTTCAGCTAAAGTGACTTTTACAATTCTTGCCTTATCTTCAAGGAGAAATTCAAATAATTCCTTATTTATACCTTTATCTATCATAGATAGGATTGTTTCACCCCATTGAGCTCTGATATTTTGTTTTATACCACTCACAAGTTCTTGAGTGGCATGAAGTTTTATTTTTGTATTTTCAAAGGTAACTCTCACTTCCTGTAATGCTTTATCTGAAACATTTTTATTATCATCATTAAGTAATTTAAATCTCTCATAATTCTTTTTATCTCTATCTAACTCATTCGTTAAAATGTTTATTTGATTTTTAATTTCATTGAATCTATTTCTTTGTTCAATCAAAATATCAATGTTTAGAACTGTTGCATAATTAGTGAGATTTTTTTTGTAAATAGAGCTTTGAACTGCTAGGGTTTTGATTCCACTATTTTTTTGTATTTCGGAACTGAGAGTTATAAAATTAATTCCATTGTTTGACTCTAATAATGATTGCGAGATTTTCGAAGTATTATTAGCTATCTTAGTATCATTAAATTCATCGCGCCCAAAGTATATTAATAACCACAATAAAATTAGGATGAGTAATACTTGAACGATAAGAAGTGCACTTAATTTATTCTTCATATTTTTTTAGCATTACCAAGTGGGACTTGCAAAAGGGATTCAAAATCAAACGCTAGTTTTAATAAAGCAATTTTATTTGTGTAAAATCTTCGTTTATATTGCATGGTTACTAATTTTTGTTGCGTTAATTCTATACGGTCTATTTCACCTTGACGAAACTTACTTTCAATTGATTTTTCATATTCAGCCGCAGAGGAGAAATCTTCAACATCTTTTCTAACCATGTTTTTAGCAATTGAATAATTATCACGTAATTTTGATATTTCATTCACAATAGAAGTCTGCATTTTTTCTATTTGTAATCCTTCAATATCTCTTAGATTTTTAGCTTCTTCAACTAAATATTTATTTTTTTCAATTGTTGGGATTATTGACGTGATGCCAAGTAGCCATCGACCTAATCCATAATCAAACATATACCCTGGTGAAAACCTAATATCAGGGTATTGATTTGCGATATTTAACTTTAATTGTGATTCTGAAACTGCATATTTTGCGAGAGCAATTCGTAAGTCAATACGATTAAATAAACCAAGGCTAATAATATCTTGTTGCTTATTTTCTTCATCAAGTATTGTATTAAAACTTTGTATTTGTTCGTCAAGATTTATTGTCGCTATTCTTATTGTATTTATTTTTTCTGGAGAAAGACCAATGATTGACGCTAACTTCGATTTTGTTTCATTGAATTGATACTGCTCTTCATTTAATTTTTGAATATTTTTATTAAGTTCAATTTGATTAAAATTACTATCGACCGAAGAGGTTAATCCTTGTGATTTTCTTTTTCTTACCATATTTAAAATTTCACTTTGAAACTTAATTTCATTCCTTAAAATTTGGAGATTAAGGAGATGTTGCTGATAGCGAATAAAATTAAAAGTTAGATCTGATTTAATATCCCATGCAAGCTTTCTAAGCTCAAGTCTCTTGACTAATGACTGATTGATAGCTTTTTCTTGTCGAATCTTTGCTTTATCAGCTGTCTCAAATAAGGTAGTTATATTCAAACCAATCGCATTTTTTGATTCGTCGAATGTGCCTGTAGTTTGTCTGCCAGTTTCAACTCCTAAGGAAGACGGTGCTTTAATTGGGGAAACTACTTCTTGAATTTTTGCTATATCCCATTCTTTTTTGGCAATTTCGATTTTGGGGTTAAAAAAGAGCGCGCATAGGGTTAGTTCTTTTAAACCCCATTCTTTGATAGGTAAGTGATCATCATTTATGCCTTGACTATTCAAAAAAGACCTAAATGAGGGAGATTCTGGATCTTTCTCGATAATTTGATCTATCATTTTCTCATTGTTTAGAGGCTTAGTTTCGTAGGTTTTAAAGCTACAATTGCTGAGAAATAGGGCTACTAAACCTGCCAAAAGCAACGAATTAAAAAACTGTAATTTAGATGCTTTGATTTTCAATTTATGTCGTAAAAGTCGGATTTAAACAGTTTGAAAGAAGTTACGACATCTTAAATCAAAATATCACTGTATTTCATTGATTCATTGAATTATTTCTTTTCGATAAAGACTAACTTGTTATAAAATAGGGCTAAATTTTTGTTATATATAACTTTTTTAATCATTGCGAGAGTGGCGGAATTGGTAGACGCACTGGATTTAGGTTCCAGCGCCGCAGGGCGTGAGAGTTCGAGTCTCTCCTTTCGCACCATCGATCCAAATTTTAGGGAATTTTAAGTATGGCTACAGCATTGGAAACATTAAGTAACTTAGAAAGACGTATTACGGTTAAAGTGCCTATTGAACCTCTTCAAAAAGAGATGTCTAGTCGTTTTCAACGTTTAACGCGAACAGCAAAGGTTCCTGGGTTTAGACCAGGCAAAGCACCGCTAAAAATGATTGAACAACAATATGGCCCTCAAATAAAAGAGGAAGTATTTGCTGAGGCGATTGAAACTTCTTTTGGCCAAGCTATTCAGGAAAATAAGTTACGTGTTGCTGGCATGCCGAATATTCAACATAAACCACTGAATCAAGTTCACGATGATTTTGAGTATACAGCGACATTTGAAGTTTTCCCTGAAGTTACTTTGTCTGATTTTAAAGCTGCCTCTGTTGAAAAGCCTGTGGCTCAAATTACTGACCAAGATGTTAACAAAACAATTGATGTTTTACTCAAACAGCGAGCACAATTTATTGAAACGAAAGAGGCCGCCGCTAAGGGTGATCGACTCACTCTAACCCTTACCTCTTTTATCAACAATAAACAGGTTGAAACCACAGGTGACAAACCTATTCAAATTATCTTAGGCGATAATTCTCGAATTGCTATTTTTGACGATCATCTAGTTGGTGGTAAAGAAGGTGAGTCTAAAACATTCGAAGTGAACTATCCGGAAACACATAGCCCTAAAGAATTAGCAGGAAAAAAAGTTCAATACAACGTGAAATTTATTGTAATTGCAAAACCTAAACTGCCAGAAGTGAATGCCCAATTTGCACAATCTCTCGGAGTAGCAGACGGTGATGTGAATAAAATGCGAGAGGAAATCAAACAAAGCTTAGAGCAAGAATTAGATAAGAGAATAAAAATAAAATTAAAAGAGCAAGTCTTTAGTCATTTGTTAGATAGCTGTCAAGCAGATTTGCCTAAAGCGCTTATAAATGTTGAAATTAATCGTATGGCTCAGTCAACTTATGCAAATTTAAAACAACGTGGAGCTGATTTAAAACAATTCAAATTAGAGCCGTCAATGTTTGAAGAGCAAGCTAAAAAAACCTGCAAACTTAGATTAATATTAGCTGAGATTGTTGATAAAAATAATTTAAGAGCAACACCTGACCAAATCAAGGCTATGGTGAACGAATTTGCTCTTAATTTTGATGATACCGATGAGGCAGTGAAGTGGTTTTACGCAGAGCCATCTAGACTTGAAGAGCCAACAGCACTTGCAACAGAAACTAATGTGGTTGATTGGTTTATGAATCAATGCAAAGTACAAAATAAAAAAACAACGTTTGATGAGCTTATGACTGGATCAGCTAAGACATAATTATGGCCTACACACCACCAAATAATTTAGGTTATGTGCCAATGGTTATTGAGCAAAGCGGTCGAGGCGAGCGCGCATATGATATATATTCTCGACTTTTAAGAGAGCGTGTGATCTTTCTGGTTGGGCCTGTCGATGATATGACAGCAAATGTAATTATTGCACAATTACTTTTTCTAGAAGCTGATAATCCTGACAAAGATATTTCCTTATATATTAATTCTCCAGGTGGTTCAGTTACTGCAGGAATGGCAATTTATGACACAATGCAATTCATCAAGCCTGATGTAAGTACCTTATGTATAGGGCAGGCAGCCAGTATGGGGGCATTATTGCTTGCTGCTGGAGAAAAAGGAAAACGTTTTTGTTTGCCTAATTCAAGAGTCATGATTCATCAGCCATTAGGCGGATTTCAAGGACAGGCGTCTGATATAGAAATTCATGCAAAAGAAATTTTATTTTTGAAAGAAAAACTAAATCAAATTCTAGCAGATCACACTGGTCAAACACTTAAAAAAATTGCAGCCGATACTGATAGAGATAACTTCCTGAGCGCTGAGCAATCAGTTGATTATGGTATGGTCGACCAAGTAATTTCAAAGAGATCACAAGTAGTTTAAAACTATATTATGGCAACGAAAAGCGATAACGAAAAATTACTTTATTGCTCCTTTTGTGGCAAAAGTCAACATGAAGTAAAAAAACTAATTGCAGGTCCTTCGGTATTTATATGCGATGAATGCGTTGATTTATGTAATGACATTATTAAAGAAGAAGTCAAAGGTGCATCAAAAGAGGTTAAAGATCATGATCAACTTCCTTCGCCGAAAGAAATTTGCGATCAACTCGATGAACATGTTATTGGTCAAACAAGCGCTAAGAAAAGTTTAGCTGTTGCTGTTTATAATCACTATAAAAGACTTAGGGATAGCAATTCTGAGTTAGATATTGAACATAAAGATGTTGAAATTTCAAAAAGTAATATTCTGCTAATAGGACCTACAGGCTCTGGAAAAACTCTACTAGCACAAACGCTTGCAAAATTACTTGATGTTCCTTTTGTGATGGCGGATGCTACAACACTTACTGAAGCGGGTTATGTTGGTGAAGATGTTGAAAACATTATGCAAAAATTACTGCAAAAATGTGATTACGATATTGAGAAAGCCCAAAGGGGCATTGTATATATTGATGAAGTTGACAAAATTTCTAGAAAATCTGAAAACCCCTCAATTACAAGAGATGTATCAGGTGAAGGCGTTCAGCAAGCACTTTTAAAACTAATTGAAGGTACTGTGGCTTCAGTTCCGCCTCAGGGTGGACGCAAACATCCAAATCAAGAATTTGTTCAGCTTGATACAACAAATATTTTATTTATTTGTGGTGGTGCTTTCGATGGCCTTGAGAAAATTATTAAACAAAGATCTGAAAAAGGCGGTATTGGTTTTGGGGCTCAATTAAATAGTAAGGCAGATGCTAAAGTCATAGGGGATGTTATTAAAGATGTTGAGCCAGAAGATTTGATTAAATTTGGTTTAATTCCTGAGTTTATAGGAAGGCTTCCTGTAGTTGCAACGCTTGAATCTTTGAGTGAGGATGCCCTAGTTCAAATTCTGACTGAACCAAAAAATGCCCTCACTAAACAGTATATTAAACTTTTTGCTATGGAAGATGTATCTTTAGAACTTAGACCTTCAGCTTTAAGACTGATTGCGAAAAAAGCGCTTGAGAGAAAGACAGGCGCTCGAGGGCTTCGTTCTATTATGGAACATGTCTTATTAGACACAATGTATGAATTACCCTCTATTCAAAATCTTGAAAAAGTTGTCATTGATGATGGCGTGATTGAACAATCAAATAAACCTATACTTTTATTTTCAGAAAAGAAACAAGTTTCAGGAAAAAAATAAGTTTCACTATTGGTCAGTAAGACCTTGAAATATTATAAACTGACACAATATCCATATTTAATTAACGCTTATGAAAGCAACTAATGGCTCAAGAAATTAAAATTATAAATTCACAACAAGATTTCATGCCGCTACTTCCGCTCAGGGATGTTGTTGTTTATCCTCATCTTGTGATTCCTCTTTTTGTCGGCCGAACAAAATCTGTAAAAGCACTTGAAATAGCATCTGACAAAGATAAGAAAATAATCTTAGTGGCACAAAAGTCTGCAAGTAAAGATGAGCCAGATGCTAAAGACCTTTACGAATATGGAACTGTAGCATCTATTCTTCAGATGCTGAAATTACCAGATGGCACTGTGAAAGTTTTAGTTGAAGGTTTAAGTCGCGTAAAAATTAGAGAAGTGATTGATCAGGAAGCTTGTTTTGCTGCACGCTTCGAAGAATTAAACATTCCTGAACCTAAAGATAAGGAATCGTTAGCATTAATGAGAACTGTATTTTCACAGTTTGATCAATACGTTAAATTAAATAAAAAAATTCCTCCAGAGATTTTAACATCTCTTGCTGCTATTACAGATCCTGGCAGGTTAGCAGATATGATTGCAGCGCATCTTGCTTTAAAGCTTGAAGAGAAACAAACAATTTTAGAAACATTAAAAATTAAAAATCGCTTAGATCATCTTTTAAAGATCATGGAATCTGAAATTGATATTCTTCAGGTAGAAAAAAGAATTCGCGGCCGTGTTAAGCGACAAATGGAAAAAAGTCAAAGAGAGTATTACCTGAACGAACAAGTTAAAGCTATCCAGAAAGAGCTGGGTGAACAGGATGAAGGTGCAGATTTAGATGAACTTGAAAAACGAATTCAAGAAGCAGGTATGTCAAAAGAAGCTCTTGATAAATCCACATCTGAATTTAAAAAATTAAAAATGATGTCGCCCATGTCTGCAGAAGCCTCAGTAGTGAGAAATTATATTGACACATTAATTGGTCTGCCATGGCAGAAAAAAACTAAAATCAGTCGTGAATTATCCCTTGCGGAGAAGATTTTAGATGAAGACCATTACGGCCTTGAAAAGGTCAAGGAACGTATTATTGAGTATTTGGCTGTTCAACAAAGAGTGGATAAATTAAAAGCACCTATTTTATGTTTGGTGGGGGCTCCAGGCGTTGGCAAAACTTCATTAGGCCAAAGTATTGCAAAGGCTGTGAACCGCAAGTTTATTCGTATGGCTCTGGGTGGGGTGCGAGATGAATCTGAAATTCGCGGACATCGAAGAACTTATATTGGTTCTATGCCAGGTAAAATTTTACAAAGTATGAGTAAAGTAGGAGTGACCAACCCGTTATTTTTGCTAGATGAAGTGGATAAAATGGGCCAAGACTATAGAGGTGATCCAGCTTCAGCACTTTTAGAGGTTTTAGACCCAGAACAAAATCATACTTTTACAGATCATTATGTAGAAGTTGAATATGATTTATCTAATGTGATGTTTGTCGCAACAGCTAACTCAATGAATATTCCTGAACCACTTTTGGATCGAATGGAGATCATTCGTCTATCGGGTTATACAGAGGCAGAAAAGCTTAACATTGCAATGCATTACTTATTACCTAAGCAACTAAAAATGCATGGTTTAAAAAAATCTGAAATTAGCATTACCTCTAAAGTTGTAAGAGAAATTATTCAATATTATTCGAGAGAAGCGGGCGTTAGAAAATTAGAACAAGAAATCTCTAAAATATGTCGAAAGGCAGTTAAGGAGTTATTGAGCAAAAAATCTCTCAAAAAAGTCATTGTGAATAGTAAGAATTTAGAGGCTTATTTAGGCGTTAAAGTCTACGACATTGGACTTGCTTCAAAGAAAAACCAAATAGGTCAAGTCACGGGACTTGCTTGGACTCAAGTTGGGGGTGAATTATTGACGATTGAAGCTGTGGTTTTGCCGGGTAAAGGAAAAACGATTATTACAGGGAAATTAGGTGATGTCATGCAGGAGTCTATTCATGCCGCGATGAGTGTTGTAAGAAGTCGAGCTAAGAAGTTAGGTATCCCTGAGAATTTCTATGAAAAAAACGATATTCATATCCACTTACCCGAAGGTGCTACACCGAAAGATGGCCCAAGTGCGGGTATAGGCATTACCTCCGCCATTGTTTCTGCCTTAACTAATATTTCAGTGAGAGCAGATGTTGCTATGACAGGTGAAATAACCCTAAGAGGTGAAGTTTTGCCGATTGGCGGACTGAAAGAAAAGCTTCTTGCAGCTCATAGAGGGGGTATTAAAACCGTCCTGATTCCAGAGCAAAATGTCAAAGATTTAACTGAAATTTCTGACGAAGTTAAAAATACCTTAGAAATTCATCCTGTTCGTTGGATTGATGAAGTTTTAGAGCTAACTTTGATTAAAATACCTAAAAGTGCAGCTGCAAAGGATCAAAAATCCGTGCCTGTACCGCATAAAAAAATTCCTAATATTACAAAAAACATCACACATTAGCTTAAACCTAGCGTTGGTTGGGACTATGTTGTAAAATAGCGGCCTTACTAATGAGTGTGCATGGGTGCTTAGCTCAGTTGGTAGAGCGTCGCCCTTACAAGGCGAATGTCGGCGGTTCGACCCCGTCAGCACCCACCAATTTTAGTAATAAGTTTTGGAGTGGTAGTTCAGTTGGTTAGAATACCGGCCTGTCACGCCGGGGGTCGCGGGTTCGAGTCCCGTCCACTCCGCCAACATTATTAAGGCGAATCCAAAGATTCGCCTTTTTATTCACTCAGTAAGAACTTTTTGGTCGAATTTTTTATCAAACAGCTAAAATGATATTAGGATAAATTCCATGTTAGAAAAATTTAGAAGTTACGCTCAAACTAAAGCTGCACAAATTATTTTAGCGCTCATCCTTATTCCTTTTGCATTGTTTGGCATCGACTCTTATTTAAATCAAGCTGGCAATAACCTAAGTATTGCAAAAGTTAATGGCTATAAAATTGCTTTGCCAGAATACAATCGCGCAATTGAAAAAGTCCGTAATCGTATAATGAGCGAGGGTAAAAAAGTTGATCCCGCCATGTTCGATTCATTTGAATTTAAAGAGTCAGTAATCGATGGCCTTATCACAAAACAACTACTTAATAATGATATTAAAAAATCTCAATTTAGAATTACTGACCAACAGTTAAGCCAATATATAATCGGTATGCCTGAATTTCAGAAAGATGGAAAATTTTCTCAAGAGGTTTACGATAAAGTATTGCAAAACAATCAGCTCACTCCTAAAAAATTTGAAGAAAGCATTAGAAATGATTTGCTGATCCAGCAAGTGCGTGATGGACTTCAGAAACTTATATTCATTCCACCCAATAACTTAGCAGAAACTCTAAGAGCAACATCACAACAAAGAGAAATAAGTATCGCTGAATTTAAAACTAAAGAATATATGACGAAGTCAAATATCGCTGAAAAAGATATACAAGCTTTTTACGATCAAAATAAATCTAAATTTTTAGCGCCAGAACAAGTAAAGGCTGAGTTTGTTGTATTTTCCCTAGCAAATATACTGCCAACTATTAACGTGACAGAAGATGAGATAAAGTCATTTTATAAAGCAAATGCTGATAAATATCAAAATCAACAACAAAGAGAGGCAAGCCATATTTTAATTGCGACATCTAAAAATGCTCCACCAGCAGAAAAAGCAAAAGCAAAAGCGAAAGCTGAAGATATTTTGAATCAGATTCGAAAAAATCCTAAACAATTTGAAGAGTTAGCATCAAAATACTCTCAAGATCCAGAATCTGCTAAAAAAGGCGGTGATTTGGGATCTTTTGGTCGAGGCATGATGGTTAAACCTTTTGATGATGCAGTTTTTTCAATGAAAGTTAATGAGATTAGTAATATTGTTGAATCCGATTTTGGATATCATATTATCAAACTTACCAAGATTATTGGTGAAGGTGGCGGCTTTGATGCTTTGAGACCACAAATTAAAGCTGAATTAATCTATCAAAAAGGACAAGAAAAATTCGCAGCACTTGCTGAAGAATTTAGTAATAAAGTTTATGAGCAATCTTCTAGTCTCGAGGTAGTATCAAAAAGATTTAACTTACCCATTCAAAAAACTGATTGGATTAGTCGTAATGATACAGATAAATTTTTCAAAAACGAAGCATTGATGAATGCTTTATATTCAAAAGAATCTATTAAAGACCATCGAAATACTGAAGCAATTGAAGTAACGCCAAATAACTTAATTTCTGCTCGCGTTGTAGATTACAAAGCACAATCTACAAAGCCATTTGCTGATGTTAAAAAAAATATTGAAGATTATTTAAAATTTGAATCTGCAAAGAAAATGGTTGCTAGCGAAGGAGAGGTAGCCTTAAAGTCTCTCACTGACGCTTCACGTAAGATCGATTGGCAGCCAGCAACATTAGTTGATCGAAAAAATACTAAAGGCTTAAGTGATGCTGTCGTTAATCATGCATATAAAATGCCTACCGATAAGCTTCCTAGTTATAGCGGGTTTATAGATGGCAATAATGGATACGTAATTGTTAAAGTTAACAAGGTATCATTTCCAAATGATAGCAATGAAGAAAATAAACAAGCATTTGCATCAGATTACTCAGAAGCATTATCTGCTGAGTATTTAAGTGCTTATTTGAAAGGTTTAAAAGCGAAGGCGAGTGTATCGG
>VGHQ01000017.1 GCA_016868195.1 Betaproteobacteria bacterium
TAATTGCGCGTCATATTGAGGCGACTTCTCTTTTTGCAGATAGTGTTGATTTTTTAGAAGATGCCTCGATAAATTTACTTATCTTTCTTGCATTACATTGGACATCAACAAATAAAGCAAGACTTGGTAAGGTCTTAGCGATCATTGTAATGATTCCAGCTTTTGCTTTTTTATACACAGCATGGAGAAAATTTTACGTCCCATCGGTTCCAGATCCCTCCATACTCTCTATAACAGGGTTTGGGGCTTTAGTAGTAAATGTAAGTTGCGTATGTATTTTAATGCAATTTAGAAATTACCAAGGTGGTTTACCCCGAGCCGCCTATCTTTCTGCGCGAAATGATGCCTTGGCTAATATAGCCATTATTTTTGCTGGTTTAATCAGTTTTATTTGGTACTCGTTATGGCCTGATCTACTCGTGGGTTTTTTTATTATGGCTATTAACCTAGATGCAGCTAAGGAAATTTGGCAGGCCTCCGAAAGTTCAGATTTAGAATTCAAGCCTTAAAATTTTTTTAAAATCAATAAATGAACAAATTTAGAGATATTTAGTCTTTTAAAAGTGAAATTAATCTTTACTATCATTTCTTTTATAGTCTTGTTCAGCGTCGCGGGATGCCAACATGTCTCGCAAAAACAGCCAGTTCTCAAGGCTGAGCTCACTGTTTTTCATGAACTTCCCACAGATTTTAAACCACACACGATTGCTATTGTACCTTGGCGTCAATCCCAGAAGGGCTCTTTAGAATTTAAGAATTATTCGACTATCCTAAAAGAACGTATCGAAAAACTAGGCTTTACCGTCGTAGACCACTCTTCAAAACCTGAGCTACTTCTATTCTTTGATTATGGAGACGACAATGGTCAGGAAATAACAGAAACCTATACTATTCCTGATTTTGGTATGATTGGATATACTGGGTATTCTTTAAACTATTGGGGTATGTATCCCGGTATGCCTATGTATGGCTATCGAGGTTATCAGACTCGCACTAACAAATACACTTTATTTACGCGATATATTCGTATTGACATAGCTCAACCCAAATTAAAAAGTACTGAACTTGATAAAATTTATGAAGGTCAGTTGCGAAGTAAAGGCACATGTTCAAAACTTACTGTGACGCTTCCTTATCTCATTGATATGTATTTCCAGAATTTCCCTGGAAAAAATAATGATACTCAATCGATTGAAAAATTTTGGGATGGCGCATGTTAATTTTTTATGAAATCTTATACTTATAAAAATTTAATTCTCTGTCTACTCCTTACTCCAAGCGTATCTTTTGCAAAAGAGTGGAATTTTGATGTCTTTATGGATGATAAATTAATTGGAGAGCATACTTTTCAGCTCAAAGAAGACAACGATTTAAATCAACTCACCAGCAATGCTCAATTTAAAGTCACAGTTTTATCTGTGCCAGTCTATAAGTATAAACATATATCCCAAGAGCTATGGAATAAAGACTGTTTGTATACTGTTGAGTCTTCAACGCAAGACGGGGGGGATAATTACAAAGTATTAGGCAAAACAGATGCTAATACTTTTAGATTAATAGAGCCTACTAAACAAGCATTTGTTGCTGATTGCCCGATGACCTTTAGCTATTGGAACCCTCTCATGCTAAAGCAAAAAAAACTTTTAAACGTTCAAACAGGGGAATATCCAGAAGTATCGATTAAATATTTGGGTAAAAAGTCTATCAAAGTTAAAAATGAAAATTTTGAAGCTGACTCATATCAGCTTTTAGCGCCTAAAATTAATATACAGCTTTGGTATAAAGAGAATAAAGAATGGGTTAAGTTAGAATCAATCACCCCTGACAATCATCATATTGTTTATATACTTAAATAAATATAATTGATTGAAGTCTAAAGTAATAATTACCAAGCTATTCAATTAATCCTGCAATGTGTTTTTTATGGTAGTTTCTAAACTATAGAAATTTACTATCTCCATATACGCATGCAAATACAGCACAATTCATTAACGAGTCAATTGTTAGGTAAGAATCTTGCTTATACTTTTTATTGTTCCCCTTTTATCAAAAGATTATTTGAGGCTGATCAGGATTTTGCGCAAAAATCAATTGAACACATAAATCATCCCTTTAGTCGTCAAGAGATGGAATCTTGGCTGAATAGCCGTCAAATTTTAGATGAAGCAAGCTTAAATCAATCGCTTCGTAAATTACGTCAATACGTTGTTGCTAATATCATTCTTCGTGATCTCAATAAGCTTGGTGATTTAGATGAGGTTTTAGTATCAATTACTGCGCTTGCCGAAATAACGCTCATTCACGCACATCAATTTCATTTTAATTACCTCAAGACCATTCATGGCTCGCCTATGGGATTAAATGGTGAAGAGCAACAATTAAGTATTGTGGGTATGGGTAAATTAGGCGGAGAAGAGCTTAATGTTTCATCTGATATTGATCTTATTTTTACATATCCCGAAGAAGGTGAAACTGAAGGTAAAGAATCTATAAGCAATCAAAGCTTTTTTATTAAGCTTGGAAAAAAAATCATATCGAGTCTCAATGACATCACAGAAGATGGATTTGTATTTCGTGTAGATATGCAATTAAGACCTTTCGGCTCTGAGGGTCAAATAACATGCAGTTATCAGCTGCTAGAGGACTACTATCAAAAATACGGACGAGAATGGGAAAGATATGCTTGGGTAAAAGGCCGTGTTATCGTGGGACCTCAAATAGAGCTCAATAAAATTATTGACCCCTTTGTCTATCGTAGATATTTGGATTACGGCGCATTAAACTCTATGCGCGACTTAAAGAGTCAAATCCAAAATGATGTCAATAAAAGAGGCATTCAGGAGAATATAAAAATTGGTCGTGGCGGTATTCGTAAAGTTGAGTTTATCGCGCAGGTCTATCAATTAATTAGAGGTGGTCAGGACAAAGCCTTAAAACTAAAATCACTTTTGCCGACATTAAAACTTCTAGAAACTAAAAATTTACTATCTACTGAAGCTGTAAAATCATTAACTGAAGCCTATCGATTCTTAAGAAATCTTGAGCACAGACTTCAGTATATGGAAGACGTGCAAACACAAGAGCTTCCAAAGTCTGATGAAAGCAAATTAAGAGTCGCAAAATCGATGCAATATGATGATTGGAATTTGTTTTATCGAGAACTTGAAATCCATAGAGTAAATGTAGAGTTCTATTTTGATGAGGTTTTTAAAGAAGCAATTAAAAATGAGGATTCACCCGAATTAAATATAGCTAAAGCGCTCTGGAGTAGTACTTTGAAGTTAGAAGATGCTCATAAGTTTCTCGAGAGCTTAGGATATAAATTACCTGGTGATGCTTATCAAGTGCTTGATGGACTTAAGCATAGTTCCCGTTATCTTCATTTACCTGAATCCAGTCGACAACGATTTGATTTATTGATGCCTTTAATTATAAACGAAGTCTCTTTGACGGCAGCATCTCATGTAACATTGATAAGAATAATTTCAGTTTTAGAGAGTATATGTCGACGTGCAAGTTATCTTGCGATGCTGACAGAAAATCCCAGTGCACTAAAGATACTTATTAAATTGTCTGAAGCAGGCCCTTGGCTTTCTCAATACCTTGTTCAGCATCCGATTTTAATTGATGAGCTTCTTGATATTAATCATTTTTATACAAAACCAGATTTTGCTGAAATAAAAGCGAAACTTCAAAAAGATTTAATGGAAGCTCAAGATGATATTGAGCAACAAATGAATGTGATGCGGAATATTAAGCATGCCACGATTTTTAAATTAGCAGCGCTCGAGGTAATAGGAGATGTATCCGTTGAAAATCTTTCTGATTATTTAACTGAACTTGCTGATTTGTTGATTGAAGAAACATTAGATTTAGTTTGGAGTCATATGTATTCAGAGCAAATTGACTTGCCTAGGTTTGTAGTAATTGCTTATGGAAAATTTGGCGGTAAAGAAATGAGTTATACGTCAGATTTAGATGTTGTATTTATCTATGATGATGAGCGAGATGGTATGACCGAAAAATATGCAAGATTTGCACAGCGCATTAATAGTTGGCTTAATACCTATACATCTTCAGGTGTGCTTTATGAAATTGATCTCGCATTAAGACCTGATGGTGCCAGTGGGCTTTTAGTGAGTTCAATTGATACTTTTAGAGATTACCAATTAAAAAGAGCTTGGACTTGGGAACATCAAGCGATTACACGCGCTAGATTTTGTGCAGGAGATAAGGCAATAGGCGTTCAATTTGAAAAGATTCGATTGGATATTTTAAATGCTCCAAGGGATATAAATCAGTTAAAGAAAGATATCGTAGATATGCGTGAAAAAATGCTCGCAAAACATAAAGTCGATCATCAGCATTTTGATTTAAAACAAGATCGCGGTGGCATTATTGATATTGAATTTATTGTGCAATATTTTGTATTGGCTTTTAGTGCTACATATAAAGAACTCACTGAAAATATAGGCAATATTGGACTACTTAATCTTTTTAGTCAGAAAAATTTAATAGAAGATGAAATAGCAAAAAAACTCATTGATGCATATCGCTTATATAGATCGCTCCAACATCAATTGGGGCTTGAAGCTAAACTAGATGGAAAAGTGTTACTTTCTGAAGTTGATCATTACCCCATGGAAGTTATATCCATTTGGAAGCTGGTTTTAAATCATTAATTATGAAAAGTTTTGCTTATTAGCGATACGTAAATTTAGACATTTAAAATGTTAGAATCTATTATAAAAATAAATTAGCAAAACAAAAAATTATGATTAGCGCACTCATTATTATCTTCGTCATTACATATGCTTCAATTACGCTTGAACATTCCTTAAAAATTAATAAATCAGCCACTGCATTGCTCGGTGCAGGATTGTTATGGACCATATATGCATTAGCAACAAGTGATCATTCACTTGTAGGTCACCAATTATCCGAATCAATAGCTTCTACAGCTGAAATTGTTTTTTTCTTAATTGGTGCTATGACGATAGTTGAGGTGATTGACGCGCATAATGGCTTTGAAGTTATTACATCTCGTATCAAAACGAAAAAATTGATATCTTTGCTTTGGATTGTAGGATTTTTATCTTTTTTCTTAAGTGCCGTATTAGATAATTTAACAGCCACTATCGTGATGATTTCACTCACCAGGAAATTATTACAAAAACATGAAGATAGACTTTTATTTGCAGCGATTGTGGTGATTTCAGCTAATGCAGGAGGTGCCTGGTCACCCATTGGGGATGTTACAACCACTATGTTGTGGATTGGTGGGCAAGTGACAACACTAGCGATTATTAAGGGATTATTCTTAGCGTCATTGGCTAACCTTATTGCGCCCTTATTATTTGTAAGTCATTCAATGAAGGGCAAGCTTATTTCAACGCAAACTAAAACATATAGCTCATCAGTTATGCTGACATCCGATTTTGAGCGTAATACGATGTTCTATCTTGGCCTAGGTATTTTGATTTTAGTCCCTGTATTTAAAACAGTGACGCATTTACCACCCTTTATGGGTATCCTTTTTGGATTAGGCATTCTTTGGTTGGTAGGGGATTTGATTCATTACAAGAAGGACGATACTCACAAACAGCAATTTACTCTAGCGCATGCTTTACATCGTATTGATATGACATCGATTGTCTTTTTTATTGGGATTTTATTAACTGTCGCTACACTCGAACATAGCCAGATCCTTCATTCATTCTCTGAGTTTTTAGATAAAACAGTGGGTCGTCAGGACTATATTGTGACCTTATTAGGCTTATTGAGTGCTGTTGTTGATAATGTCCCCCTTGTCGCAGCTTCAATGGGGATGTACGACTTAACACAGTATCCAGCTGATAGTTTCTTATGGGAATTTATGGCTTATTGTGCAGGTACAGGCGGATCAATACTTATTATTGGTTCGGCTGCAGGAGTTGCTGCTATGGGTTTAGAAAAAATTCCATTTTTTTGGTATGTTAAAAAGATTAGCTGGTTAGCTTTGATAGGCTATTTTGCAGGCATAGCTGTCTATATTGCCCAATATAATTTAACTCGGTAACCGTTAGTAATGAATTTTTGTTGAACAAATAGGGCAGGAACATTTCCAGGAATGCAAGGTATTCACGAAATTTTTTGCTTGGTATTTTTACGGCAGTACGCCTCCGCCGCCTTCACATTCAATATCGGCAATCACAGAGCGTTTGGGGCTAGCGACGCTACGTGCATTAAACTGCCGCATCACATCGCCTGAAATAGTGACTGTTTGACCAAATAACACCTGACCCACATCGGCCGTGATATGAGGATTCTCGTTAATGGCTTCGGCGACCCTAGCAGCGCCAGAACATACGCTACGCGCGCCTTCATCACTATAGCTATTAAACTGAATGTGGGTGAGATGCATAGGCAAGCCATCGGCCGCTTTAATCGTATCTAAGGTTGTTTTAACATTACCTGGTAAGCCCAAATTACTACAATGAACATGCAGGGGATGAGGCACCCCTAACCGACAAACGGCTCGTTGCAAGGCATTCAGAATAGCGCGTGAACTAATGCCATAAAAAGGGATTTCTTCGTCCAAATGCAGGCTACGTGCATTAAACTTAAATGCGCTAGCACCGCCAGTATTAATGACTTTTAAGCCTAAGCAACGCGTCGCATGTAATGTCCAAGCCACATAGTCGTCTACCGCCGATTGCCCACGTTGATTACGAAGTAAACGTAATAGGAAATCGTCACTGCCCAACACAGCAAGACCAGCTGTGTCTATGATAGGGATATCCGCTAACTCAAGATGGGCATGTATGGCATTGGAAGGCAACACAGCGGGTTCAATGACCGTAGCCCATTTTGGCATAGCGCCTCCCGGTGTCTCGCGTAGACCATTTGCCAACTTTAGGCGCCGGCATGTTGAATAGATGTTGCCCACGAAGTTCTGGCGTAATCAGGCGTGCTGTGTTGACATTACCACCTGCAATATGGCTATGGATATCAATCGCGCCAGCCATCACCACCAATCCTGTCACGTCAATTTCGTTGACGATGGTGCCTGCACTCGGAGGCGCTACAATCAAACCATCACAGAAATATATATCGAGCACTTCGCCATTGACGCCATGTTGGGGGTCATATACCCGCCCCCTTTTAATCTAGTCACGCCAGCCATTATTTATAAGCTCACTTTTATCATGCCAAGCATAATTTCAAGCCATTTTCGAAGTCATCTTTGGGCAGGTTTTTACCAATAAATACCATTACTGATTCGCGCTTTTCATTTGTTTTCCACTTGCTACCTTGCTCACCACCCATGAGCATGTGTACACCCTGAAAAGCCCAGCGGTTGTCATCGTCTGCTACGTGCAATATGCCTTTGTAACGCAAGAGTTGTGTGCCATATATTTCTAACATGCCACCTAGAAATATCTTTAGTTTTTCCATGCGGAATGGGCGCTCAGATCGGAACACAAATGAAGAAACATCATCGTCGTGCTCATGGCTAACATCAACTAAAAAGTCTGGTTCAATTTTTAGAATTTCCTCAAGTGAAAAACCAGCAATATCCAAAATATCGTTGATGTCTGTTTTGCCAAAATGAACGTGTTTAATGGGTGCTCGCGGGTTCACTTGGCGTACTCTTGTGGTGATTTCTTGTACTTTTTCTGATGTAACTAAATCTGTTTTGGAGAGCAAGATCCTATCGGCAAAACCAACTTGTTCAAGCGCTTCGTGGTGTTCATCCAATTGCTGCATCGCATGCACTGCGTCAACCACAGTAATAATTGCATCGAGGTTATAACGCTCTCTAATATCATCTTCTACAAAAAATGTTTGTGCCACGGGGGCTGGGTCCGCTAAGCCTGTTGTTTCAATAATTACACGATCAAAACGTAACTCACCTGCCTGATTGCGTTGCGACAAATCCCCAAGAATACGCACTAAATCACCTCGTACAGTGCAACAAATACAACCATTGTTCATTTCAACAATTTGCTCTTCACCTTGAATCAACAATTCTCCATCTACCCCTGCTTCACCAAACTCATTCTCAATCACAGCAATACGCTGGCCGTGATGTTCACTTAAGATTCTATTAAGCAAGGTAGTTTTACCTGCACCTAAAAATCCAGTTAATATAGTTACGGGAATCATGGTTTGTGTTGTCATATTAAGCTCCTAAATGTTATATGGCTTTAGCAACTGTGACCACACCCAGCCCTAATGCCATTAAACTCAGTTGAAAAAACATATCTCTTGGCGTTCGATGGTGATGCAATTCGGGGACTAAATCAGCCACAGCGATATAGATAAAACTGGCTGCTGCCATGGTAAGCACATAAGGAATCGCCACTTGCGCATTACTTAAACTTAACCAACCTACGATACCGCCAAGGGTCATGGCCGCACCAGAAATGACATTCAAAAATAAGGTCCTGCCTTTTTTGACGCCCGCATCTAATAACACCATAAAGTCTGAAATTTCTTGAGGTATTTCATGCGCAGTAACGGCAATTGCCGTTGCCCAGCCTAACTTCCAGTCGGTTAAAAAAGCAGCGGCTAATAACACCCCATCGACAAAGTTGTGCATGGAGTCACCTACCACAATCATGGCAACTATGGGTTTATCTTGTGTATGCCCCAATGTGGTCGCATGGTCATGGCGCCATAAAGCTAATTTTTCTAGTAGAAAAAACCCCATGATTCCAGAGACCAGCACCCAACCAAGCTCGGGGATGTTTAGGCCAAGATGTACTGCTTCTGGGAGTAAATCTGTTAAAGCAAAACCTAACAATACACCTACAGCAAACGCCACCATACGATTGGCAAACTTTGCCAAAATAGTCAGTGCAACGGTGGCGGCAAGAAAAACTGAAAATATGCCGCCGATGAGGGTGGCAAGAATTATCTGCAATAAAGTCATTTGGTGCGGGATATCTGATGAATGTTTGGCTACCCACATAATATAGGGTGAAAATCTTATAAATGCAACCGTGTTGCAAAATATACATTTATTTTAAAGATTGTTGCTTCTGATAACACAGTTTTAAGACTAAATCAGCAGTTAAGATGTAGATGTAAATTGCTTAGTTTTTAACCAAATGTGTTTGTTTGATATGGTGACAACCAATAATAATGCCGGCAAGACTCAATATAGTTCCAAGTGCTGATAGCATCCATATCACCACTTGCCTCGGCAGTTCATATTGAGATAATGGTGGTATATCTAAACGGTGCAAGGCGTGAAATAACCAGCGGTAGAGGCGACTTTTATCATCTACACTGGAAGCGATATTGCTTGTGTTTGGATCGATGTAATAGCTGGTGTTTTGTTGATCATTAAAATTCAAACGTAATACTGGCACAATGCTTTTAGTTGGGCTTGATCGATAATATAGATCCCCATGATGAAGTATTGTAATGGAGGTAATTGCTTAGCATTTTTAACCATGTCTTATCCTTCATCACTCTTAAATCTATGCACTAATTTAGCAAGATAGAACCATTCATTACCAGCTAAAGCCGCTGGGTTAGGAAATAAAATAATCGCATCAAATTCAGCTATCATTTGCTCACCATTTTGACGTACACCAATCACATCACCCGCTTTTAACGTATCAAAGCTTTTCCATGCTTTGGTAAATTGATCATTAGCATTGATTTTGTCGATGACTTCAACGATTCGCAGATTTTGATAGTCACTCGTTTTTTGTGGTTGGGGTGCATCCACTAAGCCTAAATGCGCCAGTGTGTTTGAAATTGCCTGATAAGCCACTTGTGGCGCATTAGGATCATCGTGCTGACCGCACTCTAGCGTAATACCCCAGCCGTCTTGTGCGCGCATGTACTCAGTCGTACCAATACCGTATTTCACATCTAAATTTTGTAGCTTTGAATGTTCAGGGTAAGTATTTTTATTGGCAATACGATTAGCCACACCACGAGAGTATGTATCTAGCCAGCCGTCTACAAATATATGCACACCCAATCTTAAGGCAAGCGCTTCTTCTTGGGCAGCGAACGTAAATGGCTCTAGCGTCCCTGCATTATTGGGCGGGCCGACTAAGGCAAAAGGCTTCCCAGGGGTATGAAAGGAGTGCAAATCTAGTAGCACATCATGCTCCGATAATAAGGGGCACAGCCAATTGGCGACATGGTCTTCAAAATCCTGCGGCTTAGGATTAGGGTCTAGATTGCGGTTCAAATTACGGTCGCCCATACGTTGCTTTTTAGCATACGCAAGGGGGTTGGCGATAGGGACAAAAGTTACGCTACCACGTACTATGCTACGTTGGTCAGTTTCAAACTCTTGCATCATTTGTTTAATAGCTTGCGTGCCGCAGGTTTCGTTGCCATGTACCGCCCCTAATACAATCAATCGTAAGCCAGGCTGCAGGCCAGTGTAAGTAACGGATTTAAATTGCATGCTGCTCATTTCTTAAAAAACCTAGAATCAGTTTCTAGAAGTACTTGCTCTGAAAAGTGAATGCTTTCGCGCGTAATAACACCCATCTTGTCGTTATACGCGTCTTTAGCAAAACATTGCGCATAGCCTGTTGCGGTTTCATGCACAAGCCAATAAAATGCTTCAGTTTTATATTTATATTTCATTACTCTTTCTCAAATTATTAAACACTATCAGTAATGGTAGATAACATATAAAAAAGCCTGGTATGAACCAGGCTTTTTAGTTTTTTCATTTGTACAAAACAATTACTTGTTCATTACATACATTGTGACTTCAAAGCCAAAACGCATTTCAGTAGCTGATGGAGTTGTCCACATAATATTTTTCCTTAAGTTATTTTAAAAAATTAATAATGTCTGGTTTATTAATTCATTTAACAAGTCTTTTAACTTTGTTAATGTATTGTACTCTTACGATTGATACATCATAGGAAAAATTCACTTAACATAAACTAAGTAATTTCATGAATACAATAAAGGCTTGATTGTAAGAATTTTTAAAAAGTATATTGATTGAAATGTTTATTAAAAGAAATTCGTAAAAATTTGGACAAAATGCAAAGCATTTCATCATAGCTACTTATAAAAATTCCTATTTAAAACCCCCAGGGTAGTGGTATTATTTTTTTAATAATGAAAAATTCACAAAGTCTATTTGCACAAAAAAAGTTAAGAGCTACATCTTCTAGATTAATTATTGTCGATGTGCTTTTAAGTCACCATCAGCCACTTTCTCACCAGGATATATTAAAACAACTACCGCAAAATTTTGATCGCGTCACACTTTATCGAAATCTTAATTGGTTACTAAAAAAAGGTTTAATGCATCGGATTTCAGGTGAAAA
>VGHQ01000018.1 GCA_016868195.1 Betaproteobacteria bacterium
TAACTGTATAAATTATGCCAATAATTGTAAATCTTGATGTGATGATGGCAAAGCGCAAGATGTCATTAAATGAATTATCTGAGAAAGTTGGATTAACTCTATCAAATCTATCAATACTTAAAACAGGTAAAGCAAAAGCAATACGGTTTAGTACATTGGAAGCAATTTGTAAAGTATTAGATTGCCAGCCTGCTGATATATTAGAGTTTTCAAAAGAGAATCAAAATTGATGGAGTGATGTTTATTATTTAGGCAATCACTTGTGCGTTATTTATGTCAACAACCATAACACCATTCAGGTATTAACCAATTCGGGTATCTATGAATGAGTTCATGCTCGACAACGTAAAAGAAAGGTAAAACCAAGAGATTCGCTTCGAACTTTTATTTCCTATGTTTGTTAGATTTATCGTTATGATAGGTCACCGTTTCATCCAATTTAACCCAACAGACAATTTAAAATCAAAATTTGAGCAATTAGTAGATATTTTTACCCAATTGTTGGCGTATACCAATGGGGATGCGACTGAAGCGCTGGACTGGCTCAATCAATTAGACCGTTCGAATAAATTAACTGATGATGACTACGGAATCGGAGATTTTATTGAAGACCTTAAACAAAACGGATACTTAAAAGAAAATCCTCAGGATGGCCAATTTACAATTACTCCAAAAACTGAACAAGCCATTCGCCAAAAAAGTCTCGAACAAATTTTCGGGAAACTAAAAAGGGGTAAACAGGGCAGCCACAGCATAACTAAAGCAGGCACCACCGGTGAGACTAACGCAGAAATTCGTGCTTATCAGTTTGGCGACTTGCTAGAACAAATAAACTTCACAGAAAGTATAAAAAATGCACAAATCAATCGAGGATTAGATTCTTTTTCAATTCAGGAAGATGATTTAGTTGTACAAGAAACAGATTTTAAAACACAGACGTCTACCGTCTTGATGATTGATATTTCGCATTCCATGATCTTGTATGGGGAAGATCGAATCACACCTGCAAAGAAGGTAGCAATGGCCCTATGCGAACTTATCACTAAGAAATATCCAAAAGATACCATTGATATAGTTGTATTCGGAAATGATGCGTGGCAAGTAGAGATGAAAGACCTGCCTTATTTACAAGTAGGACCTTATCACACTAATACGGTTGCTGGCTTGGAGTTAGCTATGGATATTCTACGCAAGCGAAAAATAGTAAATAAGCAGATTTTTATGATAACAGACGGGAAACCCACATGCCTAAAAATAGGCGGCCGTTATTACAAAAATAGTTTTGGATTAGATAGGAAAGTAGTCAATCGTTGCATTAATCTTGCATCACAATGTAAGAAATTGAAGATTTCAATTACTACATTTATGATTGCATCAGATCCGTATCTTCAAAAATTTGTAGAAGAATTCACTGAAATGAATAAAGGTAAGGCCTATTTTGCTTCGTTGGATAACTTAGGCACCTTTATATTTAATGACTTTGAAAGCGGTAAAAGAAAAATACTCTATTGAATATGAAAACAGAAATAGATATTAAAAAAATTGTCACACTGGGTGAACTGAAAAAATCAGGCTACAGACCAAAATCGATTAAAGATGAAGTACGTGATAATTTAATCTACCACATCCAAAATAAAGAAAATGTATTCAAAGGAATTCTGGGGTATGAGAGCAGTGTAATACCAGATGTACAACGTGCACTACTCAGCAGACACAATATTTTATTTTTGGGTTTGCGCGGCCAAGCAAAAACACGGATGGCCCGACAAATGATAGATTTACTTGACAATTATATTCCCATAGTTGCTGGAAGCGAAATAAATGATGACCCATTTAAACCACTAAGCCGGTTTGCAGTAGACCTCGTCTCCCAGTATGGTGATGATACGCCAATTAATTGGGTACATAAAAGTGAGCGTTATGGTGAAAAGTTAGCTACCCCAGATGTAAGTGTATCCGATTTAATTGGTGATATTGACCCAATAAAGGCTGCCACCCTTAAACTGAGTTTTTCTGATGAAAAAGTGATCCATTATGGCATCATTCCAAGAAGTAACCGGTGTATTTTCGTGATCAACGAACTCCCTGATTTGCAAGCAAGGATTCAAGTATCCCTCTTCAATATTTTACAAGAGGGGGACATACAAATTAGAGGCTTTAAACTTCGCATGCCATTAGATGTACTATTTGTTTTTACTGCAAACCCTGAAGACTATACCAACAGAGGAAGTATTGTAACGCCATTAAAAGATCGTATTGAAAGCCAAATATTAACACATTATCCAAAAACTATTGAAACATCTCTAGCAATAACCGAGCAAGAGGCAAATATTCTACAAATTCAGAAGGATAAAGTAAATATTAGCTTGTTAATTAAAAGATTAATTGAACAAATTGCTTTTGAAGCTCGTACAAATGAATATGTTGATAAAAAAAGTGGGGTGAGCGCCCGCCTAACAATCACTGCGTATGAATCAGCAGTAAGTAGCGCAGAGCGCCGTGCTATCATTCATAATCATGCCCATACACAGGTCTGGATCAGTGATTTGTCAGGTATCATACCAGCAATCACGGGAAAAATAGAGCTTGTGTACGAGGGAGAACAGGAAGGACCCCTCGAAGTGGCACTAAACTTATTAAATAAATCAATTCGCAGCATATTTAGCGACTATTTTCCAAGTCCAGAAAAAATAAAAAAGAAATACCGCTCTAAAAAAATATCCTCACAACAAGAAGAAGGGGAGAAACAACCTGAAAATCCATACAGCTCCATTGAAAAGTGGTTTGATGCGGGCAATCAGCTAAATCTATTTTTTGATATGCCAGACGAAGTAAAAATCACTGAGCTTTATAAGGTTGATGGACTATACACACTAATAAAAAAATATTTTCCAAAATCAAATAAAAATGAAACTGCACTATTAATGGAATTCGTTTTACATGGTCTTGCAGCTCATTCGATCATAAGCAAAAAAATGATCGACGGTAAAATTGAGTTTAATGATATGATGGGAAGCATGATCAATTTGAATAATTTAGGAAAAGAAGACGAAGGACTCGAAGATTATGCGTAGTCTAAAAGTTTTTCTAAAAATTAACTCGTTTCCAACTTACGCTTACCGGTGAACCTTCCGCCATCATAATAGAACTTGTTGGTTGATTATTCAAACAAGAGAAAGCATCACCATACATCATTCCATAATCACAATCGATTGATGCAGCTAAAAGTTTATTTGTAAACCACTGGGGGTGGTGGATAGCATACTCTTGCGTAGTAAAAGATGACAATTTTGTATAACCAAAATAACGCTCAAAAATATACTCTTCAAAACTAAATGGCTCTATACTTAATTTCTTTTTATCAGTTTTAACTCTAATGGAATTCCACCTACCCTTAAAATTCCACTCGTAATTAACAATTTTATGATCGGATAAATCTAGACAACTTTTTGTAGGAATAGCTGTATAATGTTCGCCATAAAGGCGATTAGCTAAAAATGCTACAATCTTAAATGGTACTGTTTCGTTTATAAAGACAACACCCTTTTTAAGTCTGCCATTATCAACTCGTTTGACATAGAAACGAAGATTTATTTCTTCAAATGAACCAAAAAAAGGGATAGGCATCCCAAATAAATGTGTTTTGGTAAACATGAAACCGACAAGGCTTATATAGGTTTTATTATTAAAAAAATCTAATTCCACCCCATGTGGCAAATAAGGTATTAAAATGGAAGGGTTTACCTCATGATTAACCATGACCAAATTTTCCCAGTTTGCTTTCAGAAAAACATTTTTCATAAAATTAAAACAACACTAAACATCCATTGTTCATCAATAAATCGATAAAAGCTAAAATTATTTTAAAATTAAATAATTATAAACGCTCAGAAATCTTTTCAGACTTCATTATAGCCATACCATTTAAAGTTTTGTGTACTTATAAATTAGACTTACCTACAGTGAGTACCTAGAATTCTTTTTGACTCTTGTCTTACTAAATTATTAGTTCTATGCCCCCAAATATTTTTTCTTGCTCTTTGTCCAGTAAAATTTAAATCAACAATCGGACAGGGATAATTCTTGCCTATAAATACACCGTACATCGATTGCTCCATTAAACTCATCTTGAAGGGCTCATGTATCAACTCCTTTGGTAGCGGCTGTAAAATTGGTAACCATTTTTTTATAAAGGAACCATCTGGATCATGATCTAAACTCTGTTTTATAGGATTATATATCCTTAAAGTATTTATGCCTGTTGTACCAGCTTGCATTTGGAATTGAGTAAAATGTATACCAGGTTCGTAATCTAAAAATAATTTTGCTAAAAAATGAGTCGCTGCCCTCCAATCTTGATATAAATGATGACAAAAAAAACTTACCAACATTGCACGCATCCTAAAATTAATCCATCCCGTCTCTTGTAAACATTTCATACAAGCATCTACTAATGGGAAGCCGGTTCTCGCTTCTTTCCAAGCACTGATGTACTCTTCATTTGACATGTGTTCTAGAAGCTCATACCCTGCATTTATACATTTATTTTCATAGGTATAATCAACCTCAAATTTTTGTATGAAGTGACAACGCCATTTTAAACGTGATAAAATACTTGTAAAAGATCGTTTATTAATAGAATTATACGATGCATTTGTGAGTAATTGATATGCTTGCTTAACCGAAATATTACCCCAGCTCAAAAAAGGTGAAATTCTACCACAGCTTTTTCTACTTTCACTTGGTTTACTTATATGTTTATTATAGTAAGCGCTTCGCTCATTTATAAACGAAGTGAGGTAGTTGAATGCATTTTCCTCTCCGGCTGGCTGAAATGATTTTGGAAAAGTAGCCAAAGATGTCTGTAAAGAATCATGTAGGGGGTATAAGTTTGTAAATTTCAGGTCATCCTGATTTTTGAAACGATTCACAATAATAGGGCTTTGCATCGTAATAAACCACTGCTTATCCCAACCAATGCGATTTTTTAGTCCTCGAATAATTCCATCGCGAGGTGATTCATTCCATACAATATGATTTAAATTACAAAATTTCCTAACGAATAGGTCTCGGTCATAAGTCAATTTTATTCCTGACTCTTGGAAACTAAAAATAGTCTTTATTATAAATTGTGACTGTATCGAGACCAATGCTGTGATTATATCAGTTTGCAAGACTTTAACTACTTTATTTACAGATACTAATTTTTTATTCATCTGTAAGATCGAATGATACTGGAATTGCAGATGCCGTAGGCTTGTATCGTCATAATCTATCATTAATGGTTCAAAAATGAAAATTATGAGGTATGGGAGATTGCTTTGTTCCGCAAGATGCAGGGGCAAATGATCTTGTGTACGTAAGTCTCTTTTCAGCCAGACAATATTTATTTCCTGCTTTGACAACATAAAGACTTTTAACAAAATTAGTAACAAAATAAAAATATTTTGTTTAGCTAAATAGATCAAAAGCTAACCTAAAGGTGTTACAATGTGCCTCAACTATAGTTTTTATGTCAGGAGAGTACCCCCCGCCCAACGTTACGGCAACTGGAATATTCCAATTTTTTAAAGTGGTGAGAACAAAAGAATCTCTTTGCTTACAACCCTCCATACTAACATTCAATCTGCCAAATTTATCAGTACCTAAAATATCAACACCTGCCAAAAAGAAAGCAATATCAGGTTTCACCGTATCTAGCAATGGAGGTAATATTTCATACAGAATAGATAAATAGGCGTCGTCATTTGCACCATCTTTTAATCCGATATCTAAATCTGATTTCTCTTTATGAAATGGGTAATTATTTGCCCCATGAATGCTGAAGGTGAAAACTCTTGGCTCTGTTTCCATAATTTTAGCTGTTCCATTACCTTGATGCACATCTAAATCAATAACTAATATTTTATTACAAAGCCCATTTTTTAGTAAATAATTAGAAGCAACTGCTATATCATTCAATAAACAAAACCCCTCTCCTCTGGCTGAAAAGGAATGATGGGTGCCACCCGCTATATTTAATGCCACACCATTTTTGAACGCATTTAATGCAATATCTATAGTACCCTGCGTTATGGTTAGCTCGCGCTGTACTAGTTCAGGTGATTGTAAAAAACCAATCTTGCGTTGTTCAGAGAGACTTAATTTCTGAAGTACCAATTTATTATAATACGATTTTTCATGTGTGTATAAAATAACCTCGTCTTGACAAAAACTTGGACTAAAGAAATTTATTTCACTACAGGTCCCTTCATGCAGTAACTGAGCAGGTATTAGCTCATATTTAAGCATAGGAAATCTGTGACCCTGAGGAAGCGGATGAACATAGTTTGGAGCGTATGCAATTTTTATCATATTCAAAATAAAAGAGTAGCTGAAAATAATTTATTCGTATTCTAATCAATGGATTAACCTAATATAAACAAAAAATATAGGAAAAATAAGCGTATAAAACTTTCAAATTTAACTTATATTTGAAATGAAGATTAGTGAATATCTAATCTTAATTCCTGCATGAAGCAAAAAATATTTCATTTAGTTACGAAATATCGTAAAGAATTATTTGTAGGTATAATTGTATTTCTTTTTCTCCTTTTTAAAAATATCATAAAATCTCTCATTAAGAGTCAATGAAAGTTAAAATTCTAGTGCTATGCACTGGCAATAGTTGTCGTAGTCAAATTGCGCACGGGTATTTGCAACTGTTTGGAGGAGATAAAGTAAA
>VGHQ01000019.1 GCA_016868195.1 Betaproteobacteria bacterium
ATATGAGCAAAAAAGAACTCCATCAAACAGGTATTGTAATTACACGCCCCTCTCATCAAACAGGGGAAATTAAAGCTTTAGTGAACGAGCATCAAGGACATCCAATTGAATTTCCATTGCTTGAAATCAAGTCAAAAAGCCAAAATGAAATTTTTCAAAATATTGTTTTGAAATTAGATAATTATAATTGGGCTATTTTTATTAGCTCAAATGCAGTTCAATTTGGTATGCCAGTTGTAAAACAGGCATTTCACACATTGCCTAAGTTAACCCAATTTGCAGCTATTGGGCCATCTACTCAAAAAGCATTGAAATTATTTGATGTAAATAACGTACTCATCCCAAATGAAAGCTTTGATAGTGAAGGTTTACTTGCTACAAAGGAAATGAATGATGTTAAAAATAAAAAAATTGTAATTTTTAGAGGTGAGGGCGGTCGAGAAACTTTAGCAGAAACATTAAAATCTCGTGGCGCTGAAGTTACTTATGCGGAATGTTATACACGTACATTTCCTCAGAGCAATTTAGATTTACTTAAGGCTTTTTCCGAAAAAATTCATATTTCAGCAGTGCTAATTACAAGCTCTGAAGCATGCAAAGAATTTGTTCGTTTAAGCCGTTTGAAAGAAATGACTTTTTTAAAAGATGTTCTTTTTATTGTAAATCATCCAAGAATGGTGAGTGTGCTTGAAAGAGAATCTTTTATGACTTTTTCGTCAGATGAGCCTTCTGATCAATCTATGATGAAAAAACTTTTAGAAACAATTGATCATTAATTTTTTGCAAAAACTACAAGGTAACTAGTTCTTAGTATTTCAAAGAAAAGGGTCCTTTAAGCGCTTTTTTGTTTCTATTTGTTTTCTATTTTTTTATAGGCGCTGCAAATGTAAAAGCATCTGAATAAAATTCATTTTCTGGAAGTCCTTGTGCAGTGAATGCCTTATGTGCAACTTCTACCATCTGCGGAGATCCACAACAATACATTTGATAATCATTCAAACTTATAAAGTCTTTCAATACAGCCTCATGAACCAGGCCTTCACGTCCTTGCCATTTATCTTCTGCGAGCGACTCAGATAAAACAGGTATGTATTGGATGTGTGAAAATTTGCGGGCCCATTTTTTGCATAACGTATCCATATATAAATCTTCTAATATTCTTGCGCCACGATAAAGTTTAATAGGTCGTTTCATGCCTTTTTGAATAGATTCTTCAATCATGCCTTTGATGGGTGCAAAGCCCGTTCCACCTGCTACAAAAATAATAGGCTTTAAAGAATTTTCGCGTAAGAAGAAATTTCCAAAGGGGCCCTCCACGCGCAAAATAGATTTTTCTTTCATTTCTTGAAATACATATTCTGTAAATTTCCCACCTGGAATTAATCTAAGATGTATCTCGAGTAAAGAGGATTCATATGACGGACTTGCAATCGAAAATGCTCGACGCTTTCCATCTTTAAGTAAAACCTCTAAATATTGTCCTGCTACAAATTGTAGTTTGTCAGTGCTTGGGAGTTTTAATTTCATTAACATGACATCAGATGTAAGTTTCTCTAGAGCCTCAACACGCACTGGAAATATTTTAGGCTTAATGTTATTAGAACTTCCCAATTCTTTAATCTCAATAGTTAAATTTTCTATTGGCATTGCTCGACAAAACAATGTCATACCATTTTTAATCTCTTCTTCTGAGATAATGGCTGATTGATAGTCTTCTAAATGTACTTTCCCGTCCACAACTTTACCTTTGCATGCGCCACATGCCCCATTTCGACAACCATAGGGTAAATGAACGCCCGCATCAATTGCTGCCTCTATAATTGTTTGGCTTCCCTTAGCTTGAAAGGTATGTCCACTGGGTAAAAGTTTTATGGTGTAACTCATTATTTTAAAAGCTCATCATCTCGACGATATTCACCTTCTATAACATCTTCATTTTCTGGATTAGTATTTTGAGAAGCTTTATCTTTAATAGGTATTAAGAGGAATATAATTGCAAAAAAATCTGTAATCACGCCTGGAATAATAAATAAGATGCCTGCAAAAAAATTACGTGCACTTCCAATCATGGCTTTAATTGGGTTACCCCCTTGACTCATTGTGCCCAGTAGCTTTGCAAAAACTAATTGTTTTTCTTCTTTGATTAATCTCCAACCAAGGTAAGTGACTAAAATCATATAAAGAAAAAACCACCGCCCATAAAGAGCGCTTAGTTTAAAGATCCCCCATATCTCTATGATTGGAAAAGATAATAAAAGAATAGTAAAAAGTATTCGCATTAGGTTATTCTATTAATTTAATTGAATTATATTTAATAAATGATTGTTGTGCTTAAGAGCTTGATTGAACCATACTTAAGGAACGTTTTTGTAATGATTTAACTCAAATAAACTAACTTCTCATACATTTAAGGTCATTATTCATGTTTAGCTGTATTTTTTCTTTTTCAAAAAAAATAACAGTTTTATTTTGTTTATTTTTTATCAGTTTATATATCAATATCGCAAATGCCAACGAATCTTTGTTTTTAAATGATAAAAATACTTTTCTACAGCCTGACAAAGCTTTTCAATTAACAATCAAAAAAAATTCGCAATCTATCGAGGCAGCTTTTTTTATTGCGAAAGACTATTATCTTTATCGCAACAAATTGAAAGTTGAATTTGATCATACTCCTCAAAATCAAATGCTTTTGCCAGCGGGCGAAATTAAAACTGACCCTCATTTTGGAAAAACAGAAATTTACCATGGCACCTTAAACGCCTCAATTCCACACGATCCAAATCATCCACCAAAAAAAATTAGCCTGACATATCAAGGGTGCAGTTCAAAAGGCCTTTGCTATGCGCCCATTACAAAAGAATTTAATTACGACAGTATTCAAACTCAAAACCTAAACGCGATCAGCTCGAATTCTGAAGTTGATACGATGCAATTTTTATTGCAGTCACAACACATTGGTCTTATTTTGTTAGGATTTTTTATTGCAGGACTTTTACTTTCATTAACACCTTGCGTTCTTCCCATGATTCCGATTTTATCAAGCATTATTTTTGCTTCACATAAACGCCCCTCTCATCAAACACGCTTAAAGGATTTTTTTCTGTCTTTTAGTTATGTGGGTGGCGTTTCTTTTACTTATACCTTCATAGGTATTTTTGCAGGATTGTCAGGAAATTTAATTACGTCAAGCATTCAGAGCCCTTTGCTGATGGTTGTTCTCGGGGTTGTTTTTATTCTTTTAGCACTCTCTATGTTTGATCTATATGCGCTTAAATTACCTCACTTCATTGAAAATTTTATTGTGACATCTATCCTTCGCGTAGAAGGGGGTAAGTATCTTAATGTATTTATTATCGGAATGATTTCATCTCTTGTATTAAGTCCCTGCATTGCGCCACCTCTGGCAGGAGCAATCATCTATATCAATCAATCAAGAGATTTTGTCTTGGGTGGCTTAGCTTTATTTACACTTTCTATTGGCATGAGTATCCCGCTCCTTCTTATTGGCATCTTTTCTGATCAATGGCTACCTAAACGAGGCCACTGGATGATTATTGTTAAAGAGCTAATTGGCTTTATCTTAATTGCCATGGGCCTATTTATTATGAGCCCATTGTTCCCTGAGAATATCGATCAGATTGCTTACAGCGCTTTATTGCTTGCACTCTCTATTTATTTATTTTTTGCAGTTCGTCGCTTCAAATATAAATCTATATCTTGGGTGCATCTGCTGGCTTTTGTGACACTCATCGCTTCCGTCTTACTTTTTGGGCTAACACTTCAAAAAATAGATTTATCTGCTAATGAAAATATTTCTATTGCCACGAAGTCTAATCACGTCTCTGTTTTACCATTTAAACAAATTCAAAGTCTTGATGATTTATCTAGAGAACTAAATCAGCGCGACAACAAAATAATCATGCTAGATTTTTATGCAGATTGGTGTGTATCTTGTAAAGAATACGAAAAACTTACTTTCAATAACTCAAAGGTCAAAGAACGCCTCAAAGAATATAGCTTGCTTCAGGTTGATGTCACTCAAAATAATACAGAACATAAAGCTTTTTTAAAAAATTTCAATCTTTATGGTCCGCCAGCCATATTATTTTTCGATAAACAACATAAGGAATTACGTAATTTTAGAATTGTAGGCTTTAAGAATCCATCACAAATGCTAGATCACCTCAAAACGCTCCAACATGAAAATCAATAAAACTAAACTTCATGTGACCATCTATGTGGTTACCATTATTTTTTTAGGATTTTCCTTTTCTCGCATTTTTTTAAAGCCTGCAGAAAAAAACAATCTCTCGTCTGCCCCTCTATTTGCATCGGTCATAAATGATCCTTATGGCAAGCCTCAAAACCTCAAACAATTTCAGCATAAAATCATTGTGCTTAATTTTTGGGCAACTTGGTGCGAGCCATGTCGCGAAGAAATGCCTGAATTATCTAACATCTATGTTGAGAATCAACCTAAAAACGTTGTGGTAGTAGGGATTGCAATTGATGAAGAAAAGGCCGTGAGGTCTTATCTTAAAAGCACAAAAGTAACATACCCTATTCTTGTAGATGAGGATAAAGGAGTGGTTCTGGGTAAAAATTTAGGAAACAATGAAGGTATTTTGCCTTATACTGTAATCATAGATGCGCAAGGGATCATTCAAAAAACCATTCCTGGTCGTATTCATCAAGACCAATTAGATGCTATACTCAAACCTTTATTGAAACCCTCTAAAAGCATTTAAATTTCTTTAATTTCGTCTAATTTGTAGACAAAAAACGTTATTTTCGGCAAAATTAATTCCCATAGCCTTAAGAAAAAAACGCATGTCAACAAAATCAATCTTAGTTTTGCATGGGCCCAACCTAAACCTCCTGGGCGAGCGCGAGCCAGAGCATTATGGCA
>VGHQ01000020.1 GCA_016868195.1 Betaproteobacteria bacterium
ATTTTGAAATTCCTTATGACACAAGTAATTTTGTAAAAGCATCTATGAAAGAAGTATTCAAAACCTTGGGTGAAGCAATGCTTCTTGTGGTGCTTGTCGTATTTTTATTTTTACAAGATTGGCGTGCCACTTTAATTCCTATCATTGCAGTACCAATATCGCTTATCGGTACCTTTGCAGGCTTATATCTTTTTGGTTTCTCCATAAACATACTGACACTTTTTGCTATGGTCTTATCTATTGGTATTGTCGTCGATGATGCCATTGTCGTTTTAGAAAATATTGAGCGTTTGATGTCGGAGGAAAAACTTTCTCCAATTAAAGCTGCCATTAAATCTATGAAACAAGTGTCTGCTGCAGTAATTGCAATTGTATTGGTGTTGTGTGCCGTCTTTGTACCAGTTGCATTTATGGGTGGTATCGCAGGAGAGCTTTATCGTCAGTTTGCAGTGACAGTAGCTATTGCTGTGGTAATATCCGGTATTGTAGCACTTACCCTCACTCCTGCATTATGTGCGATTATTTTAAATCCAAACAATATTCATTCTAAATTTTTAGATCACTTCAATAAAGGATTTAATCGTTTAACTCAATTTTATATTCAGATTGTTAATGGCACACTTCACCATCGTCTTATAGGTGGTATTTTTTTTGGTGGTATTATCATCGTATCAATTTTCCTTTTTGAATTTACACCTTCAAGCTTCATACCCTCTGAGGATCAAGGATATGTAATTACTGCAGTTAGGCTTCCTGACGGAGCTACTATCAGTCGCACCTCTAAAACAACGGAGGCTGTTAGATCTGCAATTGCTAAAGACCCAGCAAGTACCTTCCAATTCGCAGTGAATGGTTATGATCTTATTGGTGGGGGTAACAAATCAAACTCAGCCACTATGTTTGTAAGATTAAAAGATTGGGCAGAGCGAAAAAGCTCTGCAAGTGATATTGTCAAAAAAATTTTTGGTATTGGTATGATGCAGCCTGATGGCCTTGCCATTGCATTTAATCCCCCGTCCATTCGTGGATTAGGTACTTCTGGCAGCATGGAAATCTATATCCAAAGCCGCAGCGATACAAATATATTACGTTTATTTGCAGCAGTAAATTTATTTGTTGAAGCACTTAATAAAGAACCTCGCCTTACAGGTATTAATACTTTTTTTAGGCCATCTGTACCACAAATCTTTATCGAAGTAGACGAAGCTAAAGCCTTGAGTTTAGGTATTCCTATCTCAAGTATTTATGACACACTGCAAAGCACTATAGGGTCACTTTATGTCAATGACTTTAATAAATCAGGTAGGACTTATCGTGTTCAACTTCAAGCTGATGCACCTTATCGAATGAAGCCTGATGATCTTGGTAAAATCTATGTTCGCTCAAATATGGGTACTATGATTCCCCTCTCAGCAATCAGTACAGTAAATAGTGTTGTTGGTGCTGAACAACTTGAACGTTTTAACGGCCTTCTGTCGGCAAAGGTGCTTGCTAGCGGCGCCTTTGGTGTAAGCTCAGGTGACGCAATTAAACTCGTTGAAAAAATTGCGCAAGAGAGTTTACCTGATGGCTATCAAATGGCTTGGATAGGACAAGCTTATCAGGAAAAACGTGCAGGCAATGCAGCACTCTTTGCATTTGGTTTCGCTATTATTATGGTGTTCTTGATTTTAGCTGCACAATTTGAAACATGGGCATTACCCCTTGCAGTGATAATGGCGGTACCATTTGCAATCACTGGGGCTTTCATTGCCATCATGATTCGCGGCATGCCTAATGATATTTATTTTCAGATTGGCTTAATTACTTTAATTGGTCTTGCTGCTAAAAATGCAATTTTAATTGTTGAATTCGCAAGCCAAAAAATGGAAGAGGGTATGCCTCTGATGGAAGCTGCTGTTGAAGCTGCTCGTCTTCGATTCAGGCCTATTGTGATGACATCTATGGCATTCGTTTTTGGTATTGTACCTCTTGTCTTTGCCACAGGGGCGGGTGCAGCCGCACGACAATCTATGGGCACTGGTGTATTTGGTGGCATGATTTTGGTGACCTTAATAGCTACTATTTTTATTCCGCTCTTCTTTGTATGGCTTAGTGGTGGTCATATTCGTCATCATGGCCATATTGATGAAGAGAAAAAATAAAGAATGATACTTCGTCTTTTTTTACTTTTTATTTTTTCAAATTTAATCAGTTGCGCATTGGTTGGTCCAGATTACAAACGCCCAGAGATTAATTTACCTAATACCTATCATCAAGAAGTTAATAAGGAAAATATAGCCACAGATTTAAATAATTGGTGGAAGCTTTATCAAGACCCGGCACTTGATGACCTCATGGATAAAGCATTAAATAAGAATGTAGATATAAATGCAGCCATTGCACGATTAGAAGAGGCTGATGCATATTTAAAACAAGTAGGAGCGGCTCTAATACCTTCTGTAGATTTAACGTCTCAGGGAAATCGCAGCAAAGCAACAGAAACTGGTATTATTCCTCCAAGTTTTGTACAGCCTTTTCGTAAAAATTTTAATATTCAATTAGGCACATCATTTGAGCTAGACTTTTGGGGAAGATTGCGTCGAACAAAAGAATCAGCGCGCGCAGAATATATTGCATCTCAATATTCAAAAGATACTGTGGTGCTGAGTTTACAAAGCACGCTTGCAAGTAATTACTTATTATTACGGAGTATTGATTCACAAATACTAGCTTTAAAAGATAATGTGGTATCTCGCAAAGAAAATTTAGAACTAACCAAAAGGCGTTTGGAGAGCGGGCTTATATCAGCGCTCGATCTTCATCAAGCAGAAGCAGCTTTAAATAATCTTTCAGCTCAACTTAGCGATCTTATGCGTCAACGCGAAATCGTTGCGAATCAGCTTATTCTTTTATCGGGCGAGATGAATTTAAATATTCCAGAAAATAAATTAAATGCTCTAATTACACCCCCTATACCTCCGGCTAATATGCCCTCGTCACTTTTAGAATCACGGCCAGATATTAAAGAAGCTGAACAAATAATGATTGCAGCTAATGCAAATATTGGGGTTGCTAAAGCGGCTCTTTTCCCAAATATTGTTCTTACAGCAAATTTCGGGAGAGAAAGTGCTGAATTAAAAAACATCGATAAAACTGGTTCAGATATATGGGGAATCGGTTTGGGATTAACACTACCCATTTTTGATTCGGGAAGAGCGCAAACAAAAGTTTCTCAAGCGACAGCCAAACAAAAACAGGCGCTTCGCTATTATGAGTCTTCTATACAAAATGCTTTTAAAGAAGTGAATAATGCCATCGTTTCTTTAAAAGAATATACTGAACAGGAAAATGATTTAAAACATACGCAAGACGCAGCAAAGAAAGCAATGGATATTGCATCAAATCGCTACAAAGCTGGTTATTCAAGCTATCTAGAATATCTTGATGCTCAGCGCGTATATAACGATGCATCGATTGGATATATTCAAAAAAGACAATTGAGACTTATGGCGAGCGTGGAACTATTTAAATCTTTAGGCGGCAGCTGGTCAACTCAATAAAATCTTTAATTTATTTATTTAAAGATTTTTTAGCTTTTTCAATCGCTTTTTTAACTTGATCATAGGACGTGCCGCCTATGTGATTTCTGGACTTGATTGACCCCTCCAGCGTGAGATGTTTATATACGTCACTTGAAAT
>VGHQ01000021.1 GCA_016868195.1 Betaproteobacteria bacterium
TATGGTCAAGATGCTATTGGCGGTGTCATTCAAATCTTTACAAAAAAAGGCTTAAATGGTTTTAAACCTTATTTTTCTTATGGTTACGGCAAATACAATACTTCAATAGTTCAGGGAGGTATAAGAGGGGGTGACGACATAACCTCTTATGCTATTAACCTATCAAGTCAAAACTCGACAGGATTTTCTGCTTTCGAACCTAACGCAAATTCGCCAGCAAATATCTATAATTTGGATAAAGATGGCTACAAAAATAAAAGTATTTCTGCCTCTCTAAGTCATAAAATTAATGAAAACCATAATTTAAGCTTTCAATACTTTTTAAGTCAGGGTAAAAATAAATATGACAATCGCTATGCGAATTTTGATCCAACTATCGATTGGAAAAATACGCAAGATCAAGAAAGCTTCAGTGGAATATTAAATAGTCAGCTTACTAGTTATTGGAAATCTAGTTTAAGAGTGGGGCGAGGAGTCGATGATTATGTCGAAAAACAAAGGTATATTTCGGGCGCTACAAGAGAGGTTGATAATGTTTATCGAACGATTCAAAATCAAATCACTTGGCAAAATGATTTAACTTTGCCTGTAGGGTCACTCATTTTATTGTACGATAAACTTGATCAGAAAATTAATGTCACAGATACGAGTTACTCAAAAAAAGATCGGCAAAATGATGCATATATGATCGGTTATAACTTGAGCCAAGCGAGCCATAATTTTCAAGCTAACGTCAGGAAAGACTTTAATAGCGCCTATCGAGATGCTACAACGGGAAATTTAGGCTATTCATATGCAATTGATTCTAATTGGTCAATAGCCTCCTCAATTGGAACTGCCTTTAGATCGCCAACATTTAATTATCTATATGCAGGAAGTTCTGCTAATCCTGATTTACAACCAGAAAAATCTAAAAATATTGAAGCAAATCTTAAATATCAATTTGAATCAAATGTTTTTTCTCTCGTTGCTTTTAAAAATAAAATAACAGATTTTATAATTTCAGATTCTACAACTGGCTTTAAACCCTATAATATCAATATTGCTGAAATATATGGCGCGACAATATCAGGTAGTCAATTTATTAATCATTTTCTAGTCAAAAGTAGTTTCACGGTTCAATCCCCAATGAACGAAAGTGCTAATAAATATTTACCAAGAAGAAGCAATTTTTTTGGTACAGTGGGTATAAATTATTATGTTCAAAATTGGAATTTAGGTTTTGAAGCTATCGGATCGGGAAATAGATATAATGACGCTGAGAATCTTTATAATATACCTGGCTATATAAGAACAAATTTATTTGCTGAATATCAAATTAATAAAGATCTAAAAATGAATGCGCGCATAGATAACTTTTTAGATAAAAATTACACTTTCGCTTATGATGGAAATCCAAATAATGATGGTTTTCGATATCAAACACCGAGTCAAAGTTTTTTTATCTCTTTACGATATGAACCACAATAAATTTAAGGAAAATTATGACTTTTAAATTGCCTAGGCCTGACTCAAAAGAGTTTTTTTTAACTTTAGTCGTATCATTTTTGATGGTTTTAACGCGAGGAAATCATGTAACAACTTTATATGCCTTGCCTGACGCAAGCCTTGCCCTTTTTCTAATTGGCGGAATATACCTAAAAAGCACTAGGTTTTTTATTACTCTTTTTTTATTAGCATTATTTATAGATTTTGGTGTAGCAGCTTTGGATCCAAAACTAGGGTTTTGTCTAACAAAAGGTTACTGGGGACTAATCCCGGCTTATGCTAGCCTTTGGGTATGCGGATATTTTTTAAATAAACAAAAATATTTACAGAAATTATCAATTTTTATTCCTTATGTATCAGTTGCTGTAGTTATGGCTTTTTTAATTTCTACACAAACTTATTATCTTTTTTCCGGAAGATTTGGGAGTCCATCTTTAGGAGAGAGCTTATTACATGGGTGGGAGTATTTACCCCAATATTTCATATCAGCTTTTATCTATATAGGTTTTTTTTGGTTAACACAAAACATCATTATAAAAAATAAAATTTTCAGTAATTTTAAAAAATTTAAATCTCTTTAATTAAAGATATTAGATTGTCAAAATCTCTGGTTTTTTATTCTCTTTATCTATTTAGATTCAGGTGGAACTGCAAATGACACAATCAATAAACCTCAAGAGAGATGAGCAATGAATTTTTTACTTTTACTGTTTTCACTTCTCATTTCATTTTGTCTTCATGCTGAAATGCAAACTAGTTTTTGTAATGCAATTGATGGCGGCGCTTTGTCGATTCAATTTGATGAGGCAAAGCAAATTGTTACAGTCAATAAAATTCCCCAAACCAAAGTCACTATTGATGAGAAAAATATGCGTTTTTGGAATGATAAATACGCTTACTCTTTAAATAGAGACAATGGGGCGATGATGGTATATCTTGGCGAGGAGGTTGTAGGCGTTTTGGAATGTTCAATCAAACAATAATATACATAAACTAAATTCAATTTTAATTTATACAAGATGACCCATGTCATTAAACTCTAATAAATGTATATAGTGTCGACTTGTCTTTTTTATCTACTTTCATTTTACAGACTTACCGATTCACATAATGCACTTTAGGTACCGTATCTAAAAAAGAAACTTGCGTTACGCTGCCAAAATCCACCACAATTTGAAATAAGTTTTTAAGTGGCATGTTGAGTACATTTGCCAACACAGCTCTGATTACACCGCCATGCGTCACGATGACAATATTTTTACCTTTTAAGTGGCTACTCACTTCTTCGATGAATTCAGTGACTCGATGATATAATGTTGAGAAGCTCTCACCATTGGGTGGGCTTAAATTAGCAAAATCCTGTGCCCAAATATCAAACTTATCCCGCGGAATCGCATCCCAGGCCAGCATCTCCCAATCGCCGAAATGCAGTTCTTGTAAGCGCTCATCCAACTTAACCGCAGCAATATCCAATGCATAAGCCAGCTTTCTGCAGCGCTGTAAAGGGCTAGCGTAAACTGCATCAACACTTAAATATTGCAGTTTAGCTTTGAGCTGCGCCAGCTCTGCATAAAAACTTGTCGAGATATCAACGTCACTCTGCCCATAACATATACCTTCAGGCACCGAGAGCGAAGTGTGGCGTATCAAGTAAAGGTTCACCGACAAATCCAGCCTTTAACTAATGGCCCAGTGCTTAAAAAATGTCAGCATACCCAGATAAGCAGTCAGTTCTGTAATCTGCTGCGTGGCTCCTAGACAATCTCCAGTGTATCCATTTAGCCAACGTTTAATTTTAGCCCGCCACCAAAGCCAAGCCAGTAAAGTAGGCAAGGTAATATATAACAGCAATGTCCATATTGCTTTTGAATCTGCGAAATAACACCATAATGAAATAAATGGCAGTAAACCGAACAGGCAGGCAACAGCCACATCAATTATACTCATCGAAGTAGCAAGAGGTTTTGCTTTGCCGTCAGG
>VGHQ01000022.1 GCA_016868195.1 Betaproteobacteria bacterium
TCAAAAGATTGTTTAAGCATATTTGAAATTTGATCTTCAGATAAGCCATAAGAAGGCTTGACGGTAATGCTTGTTTCTTTATTAGTAGATAATTCTTTTGCTGCTACTGAAAGTAATCCATCAGCATCAATCTGGAAGGTCACACGAATTTTGGCGGCCCCTGCGACCATGGGCGGAATGTCAGTTAAGGTAAAGTTCGCAAGCGATCTACAATCTGATACTCGTTCACGCTCACCTTGCAGTACATGAATCGACATGGCAGTCTGCCCATCTTTATAGGTTGTAAATTCTTGTGCTTTTGCGATCGGAATCGTAGAGTTTCTATGAATAATTTTTTCTACTAAACCACCCATTGTTTCTACTCCAAGAGATAAGGGTGTGACATCAAGAAGAAGTAGGTCTTGATCTGATTTATTTCCAGCAAGTGCATGCGCCTGTCTTGCAGCACCTAGTGCCACAACCTCATCTGGATTAAGATCATTAAGTAAATCTTTCTTAAAGAAATTTTTAATTTCTGATTGAATATGCATCATGCGTGTCGCACCACCCACCATCACAATACCGTCAATAGATTCGATGGATAATTGAGCATCATTTAATGCGCGCTTGATAGGCTGAATTGTTTTTTGTACTAGATCATATGTTAATTTAAAAAATGTATCTCTATTCAGTAAAAAACTAATCTCTTGGCCATCTGAGAGTTTGATCACCGTTTTTGCAGACAAATCATTCGTCAGTTTTTCTTTTAAGCATTTAGCGTGCGTAATAAGTGCGCGTTTATCTTCATGACTAAGTTGAGTGATTTTATTTTCACGTTTGATAAGTTCTACTATCGCTTGATCAAAATCATCACCGCCTAGATGTGGGTGACCATTTGTAGCTAAGACTTCAAATATACCTTTATGAAGCTTTAGGATTGAAATATCAAAAGTGCCACCACCTAAATCATATATGACGAAAGTGCCTTCTTTCTTTTGATCGAGACCATAGGCAACAGCGGCGGCTGTCGGTTCATTGATGAGCCTTAAGACATTTAGACCAGCTAATTTGGCAGCATCTTTTGTGGCTTGGCGTTGTGCATCATCAAAATAAGCAGGGACTGTAATTACTACACCCGTAATCTCTCCGCATAAAGAAACTTCAGCAAGACCTTTTAATTTTTTTAAGATATCGGATGAGATTTCAATCGGATGCTTTAAGCCTTGCTCAGTTTTAATTTGTATGTCATCGCTATGATCGTCAAAAGTGTAGGGCAGCGAGTCTCGATATTGAATATCAGATTTAGTATGACCCATAAAACGTTTTACTGATACAACTGTATTCTTTGCATCGGTGGATAAATAGGGCAATGCCTCATGGCCCACTTTAATATTATTTTGTCCGTAATAGACGATCGAGGGTATGAGGGAGTTTCCATTGGCATCTTTTAAGATGGTAGGTAATCCACTCTGAACAGTAGCTACTAGAGAGTTTGTTGTCCCTAAATCAATACCTACTGCAAGTTTATGTTGATGAGGAAGAGTACTTTGGCCAGGCTCTGCGATTTGAAGAAGCGCCATAGTTTAAATAATCTCGATTAATGCATCATGGATATGCTGTTCAATTTTTTCAATGAAATTAAGTTCACGCGTGATTTTAATGGCATCGTTAAGATGATCTTTATGATCAAAGAAGGCTGGAAGTTGATTTAGCATATCATTTTTATTTTTTTGAATCTCAGTAGCTAATTTTTCAAGGGCTAATTTATTTTGCTTGTGTGTTTCGAGTTCTTCACGCCATTCCATTTGCTGCATTAAAAAATCTTGAGGCACAGCCGTATATTTTTCATCATGGATATTCACACCATGAAGTTGAAGCATATATTCTGCGCGTCGAATAGGCGACTTTAAAGTTTGATAAGCGTCATTCACTTGAGCTGTTTTTTTGATGGACTCTAATTTAGTTTCATTATCAAATGATGCGAAGCGATCTGGATGAATTTCTTTTTGAATGTCTTGGTAGTGCTGATCAAGTCTTTCTACATCAATAACAAATGCTTCTGGAATTTTGAGGAGCGTGAAAAAATTTTGACTCACACTGTAAAGCTCTCACCGCAGCCACATTCTGCCTTGACGTTAGGATTATTAAATTTAAACCCTTCATTTAAACCTTCTTTAGCAAAATCGAGTTCGGTTCCGTTGATATACACAAGACTTTTTGGATCCACCATGATTTTGATGCCATGACTTTCAAATACTTGATCTTCAGACTGGACATCATCCACAAACTCTAATGTGTAAGCCATGCCGGAGCAGCCCGTTGTTTTAACGCCTAGTCGAAGTCCCACGCCCTTACCTCGATTTTTGAGATATTTTTCGACGCGTTTTGCAGCTTTAGGTGTCAAAGAAATAGCCATGTTAAGTTTATTTACCTTGTTTACTCTTGAGATCAGCAATGGCTGATTTAATTGCATCTTCCGCTAAGACTGAGCAGTGTATTTTAACAGGGGGTAATGCTAACTCTTCTGCAATCGCTGAGTTTTTAATTTCAGATGCTTGGTCTAATGTTTTACCTTTTAACCATTCGGTCACGAGTGAGCTCGAAGCAATCGCAGAACCACAGCCGTAGGTTTTGAACTTTGCATCTTCAATCACACCATCATCAGTCACTTTAATTTGTAATTTCATCACGTCACCACATGCTGGGGCGCCCACCATACCGGTACCGACGTGTGGATCATTCTTATCGAGGGATCCCACATTTCTTGGGTTTTCATAGTGATCTAAAACTTTATCGCTGTATGCCATATATGTCCTTAAAAAAAACTAGTGGGCAGCCCACTCAACTTTACTAATATCAATGCCATCTTTAAACATTTCCCACAAAGGTGAGAGCTCTCTTA
>VGHQ01000023.1 GCA_016868195.1 Betaproteobacteria bacterium
ATTCTGGGTTTCGAGCATATGATTCAAATAGCTCGGTCTGGGTCGATATCCGCCTTAAATGGTTATGTAAGGCAAGGGCAAAGGCAGGTATTAATTCACGGAATATACGTCTATCATCTGAGAGCTCTGCTGGGATTAATTGATTCAATTTCATTGCAAGGTTACGCGTGTTATTTACTAAGCTCCCCCAAAGTTTCCGTCCCTCCCACCACCGTTCATATGCAGTGTTAGTCCTAAAGACTAGTAACATAGAAATTGCAAAACCTAATAATGTATGAAGGATTGTTAAATTACGAATACTATTTTTATCAGATAGTCGCCAATAACTAAGTTCTAGCCAAGCAATTCCTCCTGCATAAATTCCAATGATAAGCATCATCGGAAAAAGCTTTCGAAAGGTATCTGATTTATGGAAGCGAAAAAGGGTGTAAAACCAATCCTTTGGATTATAGTAGATCATGATCTAATTATAGATAAAATTACTTAAAGCCCAATTTCTACTAAAACTTGGGTAGCAATTTACAAATTTTTTTGAGGCAAATTATAAAAAATTGATAAAAGCGGTGGGCAAGAAAAAATTTTTAAAGAGTACATAAAATTTTAAGAGGCTTTGTTAAACAGTAGGAGATTAAACTAAACTTCGTTCTTGTATATTTGAAAGGCATCTTTCCAAAAGTCTGAGTATAAAATCTCGATTAAGCTCTTTACCAATAAATACAAGTTTTGTTAGCGGTTGCTCATCCTTATCCCATTTAGGCCCTTTCTGAAAGACGCGAGTTTGAGCTACGGATTGAATGATCATACGCTCTGGAAAGTCCTGTACATAAATAAAGCCTTTGATACGAAAGAGATTTTTACCCAAAATATCCGCTATGTAGCCCAACATTGCATTGAGAGCAAAAAAATCAAATGATACTGCGAAATCAAAGCACATAGATTTTATTCGATGTTGTGCATCATCTTTCTCCTGCGCAGGAACCTTAACATTACGAATCTTTTTTTCTACGCTAGTAGACAAAAACGCTTTTGTATTTAATATATCTATATCAGCTATAAACCCATGGGCAGAGATATAAATGGACGCGATGGGGTTCATTTGTTTCAATTTTGTTAGAACAGCACTAGTTTTCTCTTTGCTTACAGAATCGGTTTTGGTAAGAACTAATACATCAGCATAGCCTATTTGTCTTGCTGCCTCATCAGTATTTAATAAGAATTGTTCAATGTGCATGACATCCACCAAGCAGATTACTGCATCAATATAATAATCAACGAAAAAATCGTCATTAAATAATGCAAGGTTAATTTGAGAGGGATCGGCTATGCCAGTAGCCTCGATAATTAAATGATTAAATGCTGGTTTTGTGTCGACTAATTTCTTTAATGTTTCTAAAAGTTCACTGCTTTGTGAGCAGCAAATACACCCACTACTGATCGAGTTCAATACTGCTACTCTTTTATCAATAAGTTGAGAGTCAAATGCATAATTTGCAAATTCATTTTCAATAACTGCAATTTTTTTATCCCGTCTATTTTGAAGCAAGTAATTTAGAAGGGTTGTTTTACCACTACCTAAAAAACCTGTTAGTATGGTTACGGGTATTTGACTAATATTCATATAGGTCTCGCTAGATAATTTTAATTTTTTTCAGCTATTATAATCATGCGTGGTGAAGTATTGGTACAATACGTATCAAGTTGATAATTACCAAAAACTTGTACTAATTGTAAGCCCCTATTTTTTAACCAACTTTCAATTTGGTCAAGTGCGATAAGCATCACCCGCTCTGCATATATGTATTCCTTTCCTTTATCTATAAATCGAATATGCTTGTAAACAAAGTTATCTTGTATCATTTTTTTTATAAAAAATTGAACTCCATTAGTCTTTTTTGTTTCCTGCTGTGCTAAATGCTGCTTTAAATAATTTGAATTAAAGTAATCAATGATAACTTTACCCTCAGGCATGAGGGCAGTAGCGATATTATTTATGACCTTGATATTATCTTTTAAGTCTTCAAAATAACCAAAACTCGTAAACAGATTTAAGATTATTTGATAGGAACTAACCCCAAAAGGTTCTCGCATAT
>VGHQ01000024.1 GCA_016868195.1 Betaproteobacteria bacterium
TGCAACATTTCATAGTAAGCCATCAAATGATGGCCGAATGTGACAGGCTGGGCCACTTGAAGATGTGTGAAGCCAGGCATGATTGTTTTTTGATGTTTATCTGCTAACTGAACAACGGACAACTGAAGCGTTCTAATTTTTTGGATCGTTTCAACTGTAATCGCTCTTAACCATAGCCTCAAATCAGTGGCGACCTGATCATTTCTTGACCTGCCTGTATGTAATTTTTTACCGGCCACACCAATTTTATCCGTTAATCTTTTTTCAATATTTAAATGTACATCCTCTAAATCGACTGACCATTTAAAGGTGCCCGTTAAGATTTCTTTTTGAATGTTCTGTAAGCCATCTTGAATCGCTTTTAAATCTTTTTGTGTGATAATTTTTTGTGCAGATAACATTTCAGCGTGTGCCATGGATCCTTCAATATCGTAAAGACTTAATTTCTGGTCGAAGTTAATCGATGCTGTAAATCTTTTAACGAGTTCTGTCACAGGCTCATTAAATCTGCCTGACCAATTCGCTTTTTTTGTCTCTTTTTTAGCCATAGGTGAAAGTATAAGCTAAAGCTTATGATTTTCTAAATTTTCAATGGCCTAGCTTATGATAAAATGACTTATTCGTTTTAATTTCAACTATGACCCAGCCTAAACACATAACCATCGCGACACGCGAAAGTGAGCTTGCGATTTGGCAAGCCGAACATATTAAGTCACAACTTTTATCTTTATATCCGAGATTAGAAGTGAGTATTCTTGGTATAACAACTCAAGGTGATAAAACACTTAATAAATCACTCTCTAAAGTTGGTGGTAAAGGTCTTTTTATTAAAGAGCTTGAAGTCGCATTACAAAATAAAGAAGCTGATATTGCTGTGCATTCTCTCAAAGATTTACCCATGCATTTAAGTGATGAATTCATGATTGCCGCAATTGGAAAGCGAGAAGATGCAAGAGATGCGTTTATTTCTAATGACTTTGGAGCGCTCGAGATGCTCCCTCCTGGGAGTGTTGTAGGCACCTCAAGTCTTCGCCGACAAAGTCAACTACAACGTCGGTTTCCTGAGCTGGTTATTGAGCCCTTACGAGGTAATTTGCAAACCCGACTAAGAAAACTTGATAAAAAACAATATCAAGGAATTATTTTGGCAGCGGCTGGACTCATTCGACTCAAATTAAAAACGCGCATCCGACAATATATGTCCCCAGAAAATTCAATTCCTGCAGTGGGGCAAGGAGCGCTTGCTATTGAAATATTAAAAGTACGAGCTGATCTTGTTGAGCTATTAAAGCCACTTCATCATTATGAGACGGCTCAGTGTGTTTTAGCTGAAAGAGAAATGAGTCGAACTTTAGGAGGTAGTTGCACTGTGCCTTTGGGTGCACATGCCATTATTGAAAATAAATTACTTAAACTACAAGGCTTTGTAGCTTCTATTGATGGAAAAGAAATGGTCAAAGATAAAGTTGAAGGCTCCATTAAAGACGCTGAAAAGCTTGGCGAAAAACTCGCTAAGCAACTTCTTGATCAAGGTGCAGATAAAATTTTAGCAAGTCTTGCGATATGAGCAAAAAAGAACTCCATCAAACAGGTATTGTAATTACACGCCCCTCTCATCAAACAGGGGAAATTAAAGCTTTAGTGAACGAGCATCAAGGACATCCAATTGAATTTCCATTGCTTGAAAT